>NZ_CP011102.1:1525000-2725000 GCF_003534205.1 Listeria weihenstephanensis
ATATGGAAGTGGCTGTAAGCGAAGAAATAATAGCGGTACCAGCGTTTGCGGCGGTAATTTTTAAGATATAAAGGAGTTTATTATGAACGATATTACAGTTTTATTGGAAGCTTATCGTGCGGAGAATACGTTGTCGCGAGTGGAGCGTTTGGCGTTTGTTGGCGCGGGGGATAAGGACGTGTATAATATCACGGCGCCGTTTATTGTGAACGGAGCGGAAGTGATCGCGGGACGAATCGAATCACGGGATAGTGAAATGGCGGAAATCGGCTTTTTTGAAAAACAGGATTTGGTGTGGGTTTTACTTGCTAATACGGCAAAACTTGCGTTACAAGATCCATTTATGACGCGGATCGATGGTGATTTAGTGATCGGCGGTGTGGAAGTGTTCCCAAGTGAAGCGGATCCAGAAAAATTGGCATGGCGGACTAGTTTGTATCGTGGCAAGGATCTGACGGACTTGACGCTGTTTTTTGAAGGGCCGGTCGGGATGAAGGATTTGCGTTTGAAACAGCTGCCGAGTGGTGAAATCGCCGTGTTAACAAGGCCTCAAGGTGAAAAGGGAGGTCGGGGTAAAATCGGCTTTTGCATGATAGAAAAGTTAACTGATCTAACGGTGAAATTGGTAGAAGATGCACCACTTTTAGCACCGCATTTCGCCGAGGATGAATGGGGTGGCGCGAACGAGGCTCACATTTTGAAAAACGGTAAATTAGGCGTACTTTGTCATATTGCTAATTTTGATGGGGCTGGTGATCGACATTATTATGCGGCAGCTTGTGTGATAGATCCAGTGACCATGGCGATGATGACGCCAATGGAGATTATTTCGGAACGCGCGGATTTTCTGCCTGGACCGAGCAAGCGACCTGATTTGGAAGATGTTGTTTTCAGTGGTGGATTGATTCGAAAAGTCGATGGAACTGCTGATTTATATGTAGGAATAAGTGATGCGGATGCGCAGAAACGCACAATTCGCGATCCGTTTATGAAATTTGAAGGATAGGGAGACTAGGGAATATGAATGTTTATCGTTATGAGGAAAATCCATTAATTACACCGGCTGATGTGGCGCCACATCGTCCAGATTTTGAGGTTCTAGGGGCGTTTAATGCAGGTGTTGCGAAGTATAAAGAGGAGACATTATTGCTTTTACGTGTGGCTGAAAAACCAATCAGTGAGGATCCAAATATTGTGAAAGCACCAGTTTTCAATGTGGAAACGCAAAAATTAGATATTTTAGAGTTCCGTTTAGATGATCCTGCGTATGATTTTGAAGATCCGCGCATGATTCGTACGAAAGATAAGATGGAAGGCTTTTCGTATTTGACGTCGCTATCTTATATTCGAATTGCGCGGAGCACCGATGGCCATAATTTCACGGTCGATGAAAAACCGTTTTTGTATCCGTTTAATGAATATCAAACGTTTGGTATTGAAGATGCGCGTGTGACGCAAATCGGCGACGTTTATTATGTGAATTTCAGCGCGGTTTCGGAGATGGGTGTAGCAGACGCAATGGTTTCAACGAAGGACTTTGTGAGTTATGAATATGAAGGTAATATTTTTGCACCAGAAAACAAGGATGTTCTCATTTTCCCTGAAAAAATAAACGGGAAATATTACGCGTTACATCGTCCAAGTTTGAAGAGTATTGGGAATTTGGATATTTGGATTGCATCTTCACCTGACCTACATAGCTGGGGGGATCACAGGCATTTACTCGGAATCCGTGATGGTTATTGGGATAGCGGTCGTATTGGCGGCGGTGCAGTACCAATTAAGACGGAAAAAGGTTGGTTGGAGCTGTATCATGGCGCTACAGTAGACCATCGTTATTGCATGGGCGCGATTTTGCTTGATTTGGATGATCCGATGAAAGTTCTAGCGCGGACCGAAACACCAATTTTAGAACCAGAAGCAGGCTATGAAAAAAACGGCTTTTTTGGCGATGTTGTTTTTGGTTGCGGAACGATTGTGGAAGGCGATATTGTTAAAATGTACTACGGTGTTGCGGATACGTCGATGGCTTGTTGCGAGATGAGTTTGGCGGAGATTTTGCAGCAGTTGGAGGATGAGAGCCGATGACTTGGCAGGAAAATTGGCTGAAATGGAGCGCGGCGTCGGAGGACGATGCGGCGCTCCAACAACAAATGACTGAATTATCAAACGACGAATTGAAGCGCGAACATTTTTATCGGTATTTGGAATTTGGAACTGGCGGAATGCGCGGGGAGCTTGGTTGTGGTACGAATCGGATCAATCGATATATGATTCGCTGGGTGACGAGTGGTGTCGCAGCGTACATTTCGGAGCAAGGACGGCAGGCGGATGGTGTGGCGATTGCTTATGATTCCCGGCATTTTTCCGCAGAGTTTGCGTTAGAATCCGCGCGAGTACTTGGCGCAGCAGGAATCAAGGTTTATTTGTCCGACACGCTACGCCCAACGCCAGAATTATCTTTCATGGTTCGCGAGTTGGGGGCGGCTGCAGGAATTGTCATCACCGCGAGTCATAATCCAGCAGAATATAATGGTTTCAAGGTTTACGGGGCAGACGGTTGCCAGATCACGCTCGATGTCGCTGCGAAAATAACGGCATATTTGGCAGATGTTTCAGACCTATTTGCGATTCCAATTGCAGACGAGGATAAGCTTTCACAGGCTGGTTTGCTCACTAAAATTGGCGTAGAAGCAGACGAGGCATATTTAAATAACGTACGCGTTGTGACTCAAAATCCGGAAATGACGCAAAAACATGGCGCGAAGTTGAAAATAGTTTACACGCCACTACATGGAACTGGTGAAAAACTCGTAACCAAAAGTTTGGCGCAGGCCGGATTTTCTAACGTTAGCGTTGTTCAAGAACAAGCCATTCCAGACGGTGCTTTTCCGACGGTGACTTCTCCAAATCCTGAGGATCATGCGGCATTCACGATGGCAATAGAAGTAAGTGATGATGCCGATATTCTGATGGCGACAGATCCCGATGCCGACAGAATTGGTGTTGCGGTGAAAAATGAGCAGGGTGAATATCAAATTTTAACGGGGAATCAACTAGGCGCCATATTGCTACATTATTTAGTAACACAGCCAACCATCCCAACCAATAGTGCGCTCATAAAAACGATTGTCACGAGCGATCTTGGCGAAAAAATAGCCAGTAGATATGGTGTTAAAACATACAATACATTGACAGGATTCAAATTTATCGGTGAAAAAATAGCGGAATGGGAAGCGACAAAAGAAGCACAATTTCTTTTCGGATATGAGGAAAGTTATGGCTATTTAATCGCGCCGTTCGTACGTGATAAAGACGCGATACAAGCAGCACTTTTAACAGCAGAAGTAGCCCTAGAATACCGATTAAAAGATCAAACACTATTCGAAGGCTTACAAGAAATCTATGAACAATTCGGCTACTACGAAGAATCGCTACACACGATCACGGCAAAAGGAGAAGAAGGTGTCGCGCATATTCAGAAAATCATGCAAACGATGCGAGCAGATACAACGATGAACGATATGATCGAGCGCAAAGAAGACTACCAGACAAGTGTAACGACAACCTACCCAACAAAGGTGGAACGAGAAATAACCTTGCCAAAATCAGATGTTCTAAAATTCCATATGACAAATGGCTCTTGGTTTTGCATCAGACCATCAGGCACGGAGCCAAAATGCAAAATTTATTTTAGTTGCGCCGGAGAGACATCAAATGAAGCTAAGCAACGTTTAAATCAGCTCGAACAACTGATCTTGGATAAAATACAGCAAATATAGTGATAAGGGGTGGGGAATCGTCATTAGATTTCTCACCTCTTGTTCTTTTATTCACAAAAGTGGTATCATATTCAGTGAAACGAGAATCCTAACTAGGAGGGCGACCCCATGCAAATATCTGATATGAAAAATCTTGGCAAGGTCAACGAGAAGAACCTGAATATAGTGGGTATTGAATCGGCAGAAGAACTTAGAGAAATGGGAACAGAAAAAGCGTATTTGCGTGTGAAAGAGCTAGTTGATGACGGCGCATGTATGCATTTTTTATACGCCTTAGAAGGAGCCATTCAAGATATCCCCAAAAAAGAAATCTCGGAGCAAAGAAGAAAAGAACTTCGACAACTTTATGAAGATCATAAAATGAGGTAATACAAAAAAATGGTTGGCATCGCATTTTCGGTAGAAACCGGGTGCGTGCCAACCATTTTTTAATTTCGCAAACCTTTAACCGTTTCCTCATCAGGCGTTACGAAATAAGTCGTTTGATTATCGTATGTCACATATCCGGGTTTTGCACCACTTGGCTTTTTCACATGTTTAATCAGAGTGGCATCCACTGGTACAGATCCAGATAACCTGGCTTTCGAATAAAAAGCAGCAATCATCGCGGCTTCCATGATCGATGTTTCGTCAGGATCAGGATCTTGAATCACGACATGAGAACCAGGCAAATCTTTCACATGGAACCATAAATCCGAATTTCGCGCGAGTTTATTCGTTAAATAATCATTTTGTTTATTATTTTTCCCAACTAAAATCGGCAAACCAGCACTGGATGTATATTGCTCTAGCGTAGGGTTTTTATTCGGCTTACGACTTCCTTTTTTCTGTTTATACTTGATGTAGCCTTGCTCAGCCAACTCCATCCGAATTTCCTGCACGTCTTCTGGCGAGGCATCTTCCAATTGTTGTTGGACCGTCTCCAAATAAGCAATTTCCTGCGTGGTCAGACGCATTTGCTCTTCCACGAACCGAACCGCTTTCTTCAACTTTTGATATTTATTAAATAAAAATTGGGCATTTTGTGGTGGCGATTTCCGAATATCGAGTGGGATCGTTACCGTTCCCATATTTTCATCGTAGAAGTTCGCAACCTCGATCTCCGTCATACCACGAGAAACCAAATGCAAGTTTGCCGTCAATAACTCACCAAAAACGCGGAATTCATCAGCACGCTCCGTATCCACAAGCGTTTGCTTTAATTTCTCAATCTTCAAACGATCGCGATCCAACTCATTCGCAAGCAATCGTTCCAAATCATGCGCCACTTGATGCACCCGATCACGCGTCGCTTTTCCACCGTAAAAACGATCTAATAAAGCGCCTAAAGAATCCGACTCCGCAGTGATCTCCGTGTCAGAAAGACGCATAAAATAGTAATCCTCTTTGTCATTTTTGTTAAAAAGGTTAGGTTCTGCCGGTTTCGCACAATCCTCGATCACACTGAAAAAAGCTTTTGGCAGTGTTTCACGATTCACTAATTCCGCGCGCGCTAACACCTCATTCGCAAGCAACGGACTAAATCCAGCAACTGCGCTTACAATTTGCTTTGCCATTTTGCCAGCGTTAAAATCAAGTTTCGCCAATAATTCCTCTTCCGTCACGTTCCACGGATCGAGCTTATCAGAAGATGGCGGTAAAATATAAGCAGCCCCAGGTAAAAGTGTTCGATAGCTATTAAAAGCTGGGGAAACATGCTTAATGCAGTCCACAATCGTTTCTTTCTCACGATCAACCAACACAATATTACTATGGCGTCCCATGATTTCGACATATAAATCGCAAAAACGCGTTTCGCCAATCTCATCTTTCCCACGAATCCCAAAAATCAAAATCCGATCATTGTCCACTTGGCGAATCGATTCAATGATCGCGCCCTCCATATATTTCCGCAATAACATACAAAACATCGGCGGTTGTGCAGGGTTTTCCATCGTTTCTTTCGTCAGTTGAATACGTGCATAGCTTGGGTGCGCTGAGATTAAGATGCGCTGGTTTTCCCGGTTTTTGCGAACATGTAACACGAGTTCATGCGCAAACGGCTGGTGTATCTTCATTATCCGCCCAGTTTCGCACTGTTCGGTCAGTTCTTCGGTCATTGCTCTTAAGAACATTGTATCAAATGCCATTTTTAAATCATTCCCTCAAAAAAATTATTCTTGCGTATTTAGCGAGCTTTCCATAGTTCCAGATGTATAGGAAATATCTAGCTCTAGTATGCCATCTTTCTTCACTTTTAGAATGCTGATGTAAACTGTACTATTCATTGTTGAACTCTCACCATCAATTTGTAAATTCTCTTCGTGTTTCTTACCCAGCATATCTGTGTAACTAAAAGTTAAACCGCCAGACGTCAAGTCAACAGGCGATTTTTTAATCTCTTTTGTTTCCTCATTTTTGAGCGCCGGAATCGTCGCAATCGTGTTTCCTCCATTAGTTATTGTTATTTCTGATGACGCATCCCCACTATAATTATCAGCAGTAACAGCAAAGTCGTTACTTGGCGGTGAAATGATAAAGCGGAATAGCAAACTAAGCACTAAAATCAGAACTAAAACCAAACTAAATATCAATAAATTTTTCTTCATGCAGTCGAAGTCTCCTTTTTTCTTTTATTGTACCATAAGAATGACAAAACTTGTGTCTAAATCACGCTTTTAGATGTATTATCTCCCGTTTTTTGTTATAATGAAGAGGTGAAATTAGAATGCGAGAGGCTGATCGAGATGGTAAAAAGTATGACTGGATTCGGGCGAGCGGGAAAGCAATCAGAGAATTTCAAAGTAACCGTTGAGTTAAAAGCAGTAAATCACCGCTATTTGGAAGTTTTATTCCGGATGCCGCGGGTATTTGCCTATTTGGAAAGTAAACTGAAAAAAAGTGTTGCCGAGCAGATAAAACGTGGCCGAATTGAGTGCGCCATCACGATTGAAGGCAACAAAGCGACAAAAGAAAAACTAGTGGTGAACTGGGATTTAGCGGACGAATATATCCGTTTTATGCGTCAAGCAACGGAGCGCTATCAAATGACCGAACCGTTAAATATTCAGGAACTTCTACTTGATCCGCGGTTCCTTGAGATTGTCGAAGGGAACGAACCCGATTCGGAGCTGGAAAACCTACTTCTTGGTGCTACAACAGCTGCTTCCAAACGTTTAGATGAGATGCGCGCAGTAGAAGGCAATGAACTTGCGCTTCATCTAAAACACCACCTTGATATGATCTCCAAATACTTACAAGAAATACAAGCCTTTGTTCCAGAAATGGAAACGACTTACCGCGAACGCCTAGAAAGTAGGTTACTTGGCTATGTTGGCGAAGATTTCGATAAGGCACTTGTCTTATCAGAAATTGCGATTTTACTTGAGAAATCAGACATCAATGAAGAACTCGAACGAATGGGCAGCCACGTGAAGCAGTTTTCGCATATACTTTTACTCGAAGAACCGATTGGCCGAAAGCTCGATTTTCTCATTCAAGAGATGAATCGTGAAATAAATACGATTGGATCGAAGGCTAGCCATTTAGAAATTACGAATCGTGTGGTAGAATTAAAGACGACACTTGAAAAAATGCGCGAGCAAATCCAGAACGTGGAATAATTTTTCAAGCAGTATGATATTTTAGAAAAGAGGAACGCAAACATGACAGATCGAGGACTTCTCATCGTTTTATCTGGTCCTTCTGGAGTTGGGAAAGGGACGGTTAGAAAAGCAGTTTTTGACGACCCGACAACTTCATTTGAATATTCTATTTCGATGACAACCCGTAAGGCGCGGGAAGGCGAAGTGGATGGCGTGGATTATTATTTCCGCACGAAGGAACAATTTGAGCAGGCGATTGCGGATGGCAAAATGCTAGAATACGCGCAATATGTCGGTAATTATTACGGAACGCCGCTTGAATATGTAGAAGAAATTTTGGTAGCGGGAAAAGATGTTTTTCTGGAAATCGAGGTTCAAGGAGCGTTACAAGTACGCAAGGCGATGCCAGAAGGAATATTTATTTTTCTAACGCCGCCAGACTTGAGTGAGCTGAAAAACCGCATTATAGGGCGGGGTACAGAGTCTATGGACGTTGTCGAAGAGCGGATGCGTGAGGCTCGCCATGAAATTGAGATGATGAACGCCTATGATTATGCCGTCGTTAATGATATAGTAGATAATGCCGTTCAAAAAATTAAGGGAATCGTTCAGACCGAGCACTTAAAAACAGAGCGCGTCATTCATAAGTATGAAAAAATGTTAGAGGAGTTGGAATAGATGTTATATCCATCAATTGATAATTTGTTGTTAGTTATTGACTCAAAATACTCGCTAGTAACCGTAGCTGCGCGTCGTGCCCGTCAAATGCAAAAAGACCACGACCCAGGTACAATGGATGATTTCAAATCGCATAAAGCGGTAGGGAAAGCGTTAGAAGAAATTTATGCAGGGAACTTAGTTATGGGGAAAGACGCTAAATAAGTACTGCTAAAAATAGAGGAGTAAGAATCGCAATTTGGATTCTTACTCCTCTATTTTTATGTTCCTTCATATAATAAATCATTTAAAAGATTCAAATCCTTCACAACCCATGGACGTTTGGAAGAATCAATGACGTTCATATCACGTAACTCTTTTAAAATCCGAGACGTGTACCCCCGTGAAGTCCCCGCAATTTCAGCTAGCAATTCATACGTCATGAAATTTGGTAACTCATACGCTTGGTTCGAACTTAGCAACGACATTTTTTCCGTCAACTCGACTAGAGCATGTAAAATCCTTTTTTTCGAGTCGAGTGATTTTCGTATGAGCGCATTGCCGAGGTGTATTTGGACAGTGGAAAGGAAATTGAGCTGTAAATAGTTTCTAGGGTCTTCTAATTTAACGGTCGATAGCATAAAGTTAAAGTCGACTACCCATACTTGAGCATCTGTTAGTGCGATAAAATCAAGAACAGGATGCATTCTCTCTTTTAATAGAGGGAAATTGAAAATATCATCGTGCTGGAAAAAGGAAATGAGCATTCTTCCTGTGAGCCTAGATTCGTAGTAACCAGAGAAATCTCCTTTCTCCACCATATAAAACGAACCGCGAGTTAAGGGTGTTAGCTGTATGCTTTCGCCTTTTTTTAGTGTGCGTTGGTAGCAGTACTTACTGAAGGCAGGATTTTTTCGTAATAGCTTTAAAACTTGCTCTACAGAAAAAAAGGCGTGTAGTTCTGATTCATGATACATTGATTTTCACTCCTTTATGTAGGTATAAATGTACCTATAATGATGGGTTTTCGGTACATTTAAGACGGAAACATTAGAAATTGGCTTTTTTAAAATGTTCATAAAGATGTCAAAAAACGCTATTATACGCATTTTCATGAACATTTTTACGTAAAATGAGCATCTATATATCTATTTTACCCTCATTTGTCTACATATATACCTGTAAGCACAAAAAACTTGAAATTAGAGTGCGTGGTATGATTAGTCCATGGAAAAGAGGTAAACAAGTTTAGATGAAAGTTTACCACATAGGAGGTGGCAATGATGAAACTTCTTAGACGTACAATGGCAGTAACACTTGTTTGTAGCTTTGTAGTAGCGAGTGTGGCGCCAGTAATGAGTAGCGCAGAAACTTCGGTAGAAACAACTTCGGAAATAAAGACGGAGAGTAAAGCAGATGAAACAACACCTGAAACGCCTGAAAAGAAAGTGGTCAAAGGTTCGCGATTACAAGCAACAGCGAATGTAGCCAACGTGACAGATTATCTACAACTAGAAGCAGCGATGAAAGATGTTACGATAACAGAGATTAACATTATGAATGATATTAACTTTTCGAACTATACAACAGGAAGTGCGGCGGAATCGAATCTTAGCATTCCGACAAGAAGCATAACTATCAACGGGAATGGCAATACGGTCGATTTTAGAAGTCGTGGTTATTTAATGTCATTCGGATCGAATAAGGTCGATATTGTGATAAAGGACATCAAGATGTTCGGTAGAAATTACTGGGGTCCATTACGCTTATCGGGAACGGCTGGTAAAGGTACGCAGCTCACCTATCAAAATATTGAATACACGGGTGCTCAGTTGACATGTTCATATGAGGCTGATGTAAATATTATTGGACATGTCACGAATAGTTCGGTGAATTCGTATGTCTCACCATTTGATGGGGTTACCTACGCGGCTTTGACAAACCAAGTAAACCTTGAAATCACGAATATTAATTTCTATGAGAACTCGATTTATACAGGTTCCACGACGAATGCGACGGTGATTAATCTCGGTAATGGTGGAACAGCGACGGTTGGCAAGAATGCTGAAGTGTACTTGCTACGTGGTGGTAGTGCTGGTGAAGAAGGAACGTGTACTTTTAAAATTGATGGGAATTTGAATATTAATGATGGCGCATTTGTGCAGATTCGTACGGAGCCAGGAAGTACAGCTGGTGGTATTAAGCTGAATAGTAGTGGAAGTTCGTTGCATATTAGCGAAAATGCAGAATTAATGGTAAATACATTAGGCGCTACATCTGATACACGAAACCCGATTTATATTGCTTCTGGAGCTTCTTTAAAAGTTGATTCTGGCGCTAAATTGAATATACGCGCTGAAAGTACTGGAACATCGACGGGTGCTGCGATTTATACGGGTGATAATAGTAGCTTTATCGTCGCTAAGGACGGTACATTCGATGTTCAAACAGACGGAACTGGTTCTAAATACTTGATTCGGATCGGTAACGCGTCAACTTTCCAATTTGCCGATGCTAAACGGGTGAATTTGCAGCTGAATAATACGAATACGGGTAGCCGACTGATTTATATGTATGGTACGTCTGGGAAACTTAATGTCGACGTTCAGTCGGTGAAGGCTTGGACTGGAACGGATTGGAGAGATGACGGGAACGAAACATACCTTTGGAATCCGATGTATGGCATGAATATTAAATTCAGCAGTTCAAATGTAAGTTCGGTGACGGCGAATTCGGTAAATGAGGCAACGCAATCAAGTTTCATTCAAAATTTCCGGACGCAGAATTTCCGACGTGTGTTATTTGAAGGGATTCCGGATGTGTCGGTTTCTATCAATACTTTAACGGATGACAAGACGGCTGAAAATAGCCATGTTATTACGGGTGTGACGAATCCGGGCGCTTATGTCAAACTGACTGGTGACCCAGCGATTCCAGTGGGAACGATTGCTTCTCAAGATTTCAACGACGCGAATATGTATCACGCGATTGCGGACGCAACAGGTAAGTACAGCTTCATTTTACCAGCAGGAAGTTATGTTTCAGCAGGAAATCAAGTGACCGCTTATTCCTATTTGAATGGTAAATCAGCGACGGCCAGCACGATTGTAAAAGATGTAGTAGCACCTGATGCACCGACGCTAAATGCGATTAGTGATAAGGCAACTACTGTGACGGGTGACGCCGAAGCGAATGCCACAGTGACGGTTTACAAAAAAGCAGACAACACAATTTTAGCGACTGGAAAAGCAGATGGCAGTGGTCATTATAGCATCACAATACCAGTGTCCGAACGTCCAATTACACCTTACATTGCATGTTACGCGGTAGCAACAGACGCTGCTTCCAACACGAGTGAACATTCGGCGGACGTGATCGTAACCGATACAACGAAACCAACAGCGACGGCAGTGACGCAATATGCAACAGTTGGTGATACTTTTACAACAAATGCAAAGAGCTTAGTTACAGATGTTTATGATAACGCTGGAACTAGTGACGACAACCTCACATATACAATCGACACGCAACCAGATTTGAGTAAAGTTGGTTATACGACGGCTCAAACGACTATCTGTGACCGAGCAGGAAACACGATGACGGTTATTGTTCCGATTTTTGTGAAAGACGCTGGGACCGTAAGCGACGAGCAAACGATGTTACAGGCAACCGACATCACGATACAAGTAGCCGAGTATCCAGACAATGAAGCCGAATTAAACACACTTATCAAAACTCGTTCTGGTGTCAAAGCTTGGGCGATCCCAAGTGGCGCAGATATTACGAGCCAAGTTACCCTTGATAAAATGGGCTTGCCGAATACACCTGGGAAATATAACGTAAGTTTTTCCGTTAACGGTCTCGAAAAACGAATCGAAGTAACGGTGCAAGATGGCTCTTTATCACTTGGAACCGCGACAGAAAACATCTCGTTTGGTGAACAAATGATTACGTCAAAAGCAAAAACAGTGAAGCCTATTGATGACGTTCAACTCTTTGTGAGTGACACAAGAGGCGAGCCTTCTAATTGGCGAGTGAATGCTCAGTTAGAAAGCCCATTACAAACAGCAGATGGCAAAGTTTTAGAAGATGTATTAGCAATTCAGACAACAGAAGGTGAAACATCACTTAGCACGGAAAACGCCATTCCAGTTTACTCCAATGATGCATTACAACGCGGTTTAACGGAAATCAACTTAAATTCGAACGAAGCATCTTTAGTGATGAACGTGAAACCAGGAACTGCTATGGCAAATAAAGAATACCGTACGAATGTTAGATGGACCTTAGAAGATGCCCCTTGATACTCGAGTTCAGTTTTTAGTAAGACTTGACTCTTTTATTATAAAAAATTCAGAACAAGAAGGAGAAATATATAATGATGAAATTAAGTAAAGTAGCACTAGTAGGTATTTTGGCAGCGAGTAGTTTAGCGATTTATGCAGCGCCGTCACAAGCAGCGGTAGTTGGCACAACGACTTCGAAAGCGGATATTATTTTTAAAGAGGATGATGGCACGACGCCGACAAATCCGATTGATCCGACGAATCCTGGCGATGATGTAACGCCAACAGATCCAGATGCGCCAACGCCAACAACAGGTGCGCTACGTTTGGATTACGTTTCGAACATTCATTTCGGTGAACAAACGATTTCTGGTAGCGACACAACATACAAAGCGAAATACGATGAAGTGGTGCTAAAAAGTGATGGCAGTACGAAATATGTACCAACTTTTGCGCAGGTGACAGATAACCGTGGAACGAACGCTGGTTGGAAATTACAGGTGAGCAATGATCAATTTAAAGCTGGATCAAGCGAGCTTACGGGTGCGGTATTGACGCTTAAAGATGCGGAATTGAACTCGGCAAATGCGGCGAAACCGATGAATAATCAAAACGTTGTATTGAGTGGAAATAGTACCATGCAAGACGTTGTCAACGCACCGGTTGATTCTGGGATGGGTGTTTGGACGAACGCTTTTGGTAACACAGTCGGTGCCGATGCTAATGCTGAAAATGCGAGCGTAACATTGAAAGTTCCTGGTGAAACGAAGAAAGATAAAGACGCGAAATATGTAGCAACATTGACTTGGACATTAACTGACACACCTGACTGATTGTAATAACGTTTTAATAAAGTGATAACAAAAAAATTCGAAATATGAAGGAGAAAAAATATATGATGAAATTAAGTAAAGTAGCACTAGTAGGTATTTTGGCAGCGAGTAGTTTAGCGATTTATGCAGCACCGTCACAAGCAGCGGTAGTTGGTTCGACGACTTCGAAAGCGGATATTATTTTTAAAGAGGATGATGGCACGACGCCGACAAATCCGATTGATCCGACGAATCCTGGCGATGATGTAACGCCAACAGATCCAGATGCGCCAACGCCAACAACAGGTGCGCTACGTTTGGATTACGTTTCGAATATTCATTTCGGTGAACAAACGATTTCTGGTAGCGATACAACATACAAAGCGAAGTATGATGAAGTTGTGCTAAAAAGTGACGGCAGCACGAAATATGTACCGACTTTTGCGCAGGTGACGGATAATCGTGGGACGAACGCTGGTTGGAAATTGCAAGTGAGCAATGATCAATTTAAAGCTGGATCAAGCGAGCTTACGGGTGCGGTATTGACGTTGAAAGATGCGGAGTTGAACTCAGCGAATGCGGCGAAACCGATGAATAATCAGAACGTTGTGTTGAACGGTGACAGCGCGATGCAAGATGTCGTCAACGCACCGGTTGATTCTGGGATGGGTGTTTGGACGAACGCGTTTGGTAACACAGTTGGTGCGGATGCTAATGCTGAAAATGCGAGCGTAACACTGAAAGTTCCTGGTGAAACGAAGAAAGATAAAGATGCGAAATATGTGGCGACATTGACTTGGACGCTTACAGATACGCCTGACTAATTTATCATTCAGCGGGACGACAAACGCTCATTTCCGTCGTTAAAAGCTCCGTTCCAGTGCTCGTGTACCCTAGTACACTCCGCGCTGGTACTCGCTTTTGCCTAGGAACTAAGCATTTGTCGTCCCGCTGAGGTTTGGCGGTTCCAAATAAATAAGCGATACAATTCCGGGATTCGGAGTTATATCGCTTATTTATTTTGGAAGATGTCGAAGAACCCGGGATATTTAGCGATCACTTCTTTGTTTGGTGAATAAATATGCGCGGTGCCTTCTTTGCGAACATCGACTAAACCGGCCTCCTTTAACAACTTAATATGGTGGGACATGGTTGATTTGGAAATATCGTAGGTGCCGTTTGTGACGCGCTGTTCTCCTTTTTGCAGTAAGCAACGAAAGACGTCGAGGCGAATTGGATCACTCAAGGCTTGGAATAAAAGTAGCAACTGTTCTGAATCTTGATTATTGTTTTTCATAAAAATATCATAGCACATTACATATTAGTTGCCTAGTAAAATTTGATATGGTATAGTGTGTTTGTTCGAAAAAAATCGAACGATACGACCACAGAAAGAAGGGCAAATAAATGCTAGTTATTCAAGCGAAGTTAGAAGTCCAAGAAGATAAGATTGCGGCATTTCTAAAAGAAGTAGAGCCGTTGATTGAAGCATCAAAAGCCGAGTCAGGGAATGCTGGTTACACATTGACGCGTTCTGTTGAGAAGTCAACCGAGTTTTACATGATAGAGCAGTGGGAAGATGTGGCTGCCATTGAAGCACATAATAAAAGCGAACATTTTCAAGCGTTTCAGGCAGGCGTTGGCAGTTTATTGAGCGCACCGCCAGCGATACAAGTACTTAGTAAAGTAGAAGGGAAGTAATACTATGTATAAAAATAATGATTTTGAAGATATAATCAAAAACCGCCGTTCGATTCGTGGGTACGACGATACGGTGAAAATTAGTCAAGAAGAGATGGAGCAGATTTTGACAGATGCGATGCGTGCACCTTCATCGGTAAACATGCAACCGTGGCGTTTTGTGGTGGTAGCGAGCACAGAAGGAAAAGAAACATTGCGCCCGCTTGTGCGCTTTAATACGTTGCAAAATGATACGTCCGCTGCGATGATTGTGATTTTTGGCGATGTGGACGCGTTTGATAATGCGGAGAAAATTTTCGGTAGCGCAGTGGAGCAAGGAATGATGCCGGCTGATGTGAAAGAGAAGCAAATGTCAGCGTTGACACCGTATTATGCGAATTCACCACGCGAGGAATTGGAACGGGTGGCGTTGATTGATGGTAGCTTGGTCGCGATGCAATTGATGCTTGTGGCGCGGGCTTACGGCTATGATACGAATCCGATCGGTGGATTTGAGAGACAGAAAGTTGCTGAGACGTTCGGCATGGACACGGAGCGTTTTGTGCCGGTGATGATTGTCTCGATTGGGAAAGCAACGGACGCGGGTTATGGCTCGTATCGATTGAGTACGGACGATACTGTTTTTTGGAAGTAAAAGAGGTGCAAATAATGCTCTATATAAATATTTTGGTGGAGAATAATCTGCTTTAATATTTATATGGAGCATTTTTTAATTGTCTAAACATAGCATTTTGAGGTGAGAGAGTAGAAGTCAGCTTTTGCCTGGTAATATAATAGCTCTGTGTATGATTAAGTAGTAAGTAAATGTATATTTTGAAATAAGAGTATAGGACACTTGTAATCCTATTAATAACTCGTCTTATAGTGTATAATGATAAAAAAGTAATTCATTTTTTTGGGAGGAGGATATTAAATGAGAATATTAATGAAAAATATTGGCATGGTCTCGGAAGCAGATGTTGTCGTAGATACAATTACTGTCATTGCTGGAGAAAATAATACTGGAAAAAGTACCATTGGTAAATCCATATATGCTTTTTTAGAAGGACTCAGATTAGTGGAACAAAATGCGGAGACTAACAAGATAATATCAATACGCAGACAGTTAGCTCCTCTTGATAGTCTGGTTGTACATGCTAGATTTGGTCGAAATAAAAATAATGATAATAAGAAGCAATCAGCATTATTAGAGGTTGCAGAACATATTGATAAGTTAGAGATGAGTATATACAGGGAGCTAGAATACACTGGCGATTTGATAGATTCAGTTTCCGGGAAAAACATAAAAAAAATGATTAGTGAGGCTCAAGAAATAGAACGGATTTTGAATGATAAAAAAGGTGTTTTAGGTGATGATCTATATAGCAGAGCAATTCAATTAGTAGAGAATTTGTTAGAAATGTTACAAATAGATGCTAAGCATATATCTATCAAACAGAGATCGTTACAAAGAATTTTTGATAGCGAATTTGGTAGGAAAATATCCTCAATTTTTGCAGGTTCTGAGGACTCCTTTGTGAAAATTTTTTCAGATGGTATTAGCAGTGAAATATCTTTTGTTGAGAACAAGGTCTCCGAGAAAGGACTGAAAATTGAACATAAAAATGAATCAGGTGTTATATATATCGATAATCCATTCATATTAGATGATATTAATTTTGACCGTTTTAGAAGAAAATCAGAAAGATATAGCCATAAAGATGTTTTGTTGTCTCGATTAAATGTGAATGAAGAACAAATCAATCTATTTGAAGAAACATATAACAGAGTTAAATTTCAAGAACTATTCGATGGAATTCTTGATGAAGACTTGGTATTTTCAGAAGGAAATCTCGTCTACGGTGACTCATCTAAAAATTATGCTTTCGATGCTGAAAATCTAGCGACAGGTTTAAAGTCTTTTGCAATAATAAAAATGCTACTTGCATCGGGTGAGCTGGCTGACACAGAGATGTTAATCCTAGATGAACCCGAGATTCATCTACATCCAGAGTGGCAATTGAGATACGCAGAATTAATAGTTCTTTTACAGGTGAATTATGGGTTGAAAGTATTGATAACTTCGCATAGTCCATATTTTGTTGAAGCAATTGAATTATTTTCAAAGAAACATAATATATCTAAATCAGTTAGGTTTTACCAAACTGCTGTGGAAAAAAGGAGTGCTAAAATATTGGATGTTACTGAACAACTCGTTCTTATTTATAATAGTTTGGCTAAGCCGTATATAACTTTGGAAGAGTTGAGGGATGATGTCAATGGTGATGATTAATTCTATAATCGAGAGTTTGCTTAAGGGACACGGTTATAGTACTCTTAAAGAGTGTTCAAAGGATACAAGTGGTGAGAAAGATTTCTTTTTAGTAGAGGATGAAAGTTTAGATGTTTTTAATTTTGATGATATAATTGAAAAGGAGATAAGCTGTGGCTGCGATGTTCCTTGTTCTGTGGATAGCTTGTTATATAAAGATGGTATTCTACATATAATCGAATTTAAAAATACTATTGTTAGTGGGAGATCTAAGAAACGAGATATTAAATTAAAAATCTATGAAACTATTTTGTTCTTTGTTAAGGAATTTTCTTTGACTACAAATGATATGAATAATATTAAATTTATACTAGTTTGTTTAAATGAAGAAATTCCTACACACAGAGGTGTATCACGAGCAGATTTATCCGTAAGAATCCCCAAATGGTTAAAATTTATCCATGAGTACACTGGTATTGAACCAATGGTGCATAGTCCGAAAATGTTTTTGGAGTACTTAAACCTACGGAATTGAGAAACTATTGTGTGTACAGGAGATTTTATTAATACAATTAATGGATTATTGTTTGAGAAACGATTTATTATAGTATACTGATGACTGAAATATTCATAGTACCTTTAGCTCAAGCTGGGAATTAGATGTGAAAATCTGATTCCTAGCTTTTTCTTTACCTTTATAACCTTCAACACTGTTTTTTCCCGCGTTAAAACGGTATAATTGATAGGAAGGTGAAAGAGGTGACCTAGATGTTGGATGGAAAAAATATCTTACTCGCGGTTTCTGGTGGAATCGCTGTTTATAAAGCTGTAGCGCTTACGAGTAAATTGACGCAGGCGGGCGCGAACGTGAAGGTGATGATGACGAAAAGTGCGCAGGAATTTGTACCAACGCTTTCGTTTCAGGTGTTGTCGCGGAATGATGTGTATACGGATACGTTTGATGAGAAAGATTCGGGCGTGGTGGCGCATATAAATCTCGCGGACTGGGCGGATCTTGTGATTGTGGCGCCGGCGACGGCGAATGTGATTGGGAAGATGGCGAACGGGATTGCGGATGATATGGTGACGACGACGCTGCTTGCGACGGAAGCGCCGGTTTGGGTAGCGCCAGCGATGAATGTGCACATGATTGCGCATCCAGCTGTGGTGCGAAATATTAATCAGCTTTACGCGGACGGTGTTCGTTTTATTGAGCCGAGTGAGGGATATCTCGCGTGTGGTTACGTTGGTCGGGGGCGTTTAGAGGAGCCTGAACGGATTGTTGGACATTTGACGAACTTTTTTGCGGAGAAGAACACGACGCTTGCTGGACGGAAAGTTGTTGTGACGGCTGGTGCGACGATGGAGAAACTGGACCCCGTTCGCTACTTTACGAATCACTCGACTGGAAAAATGGGTTTTGCGATTGCGGAAACAGCGGCGCGATATGGCGCTAATGTGACGTTGATCACGTCTTCCACAAAATTACCTGTGCCACATGGTGTCGAAGCTGTGTATATCGAAACCGCGCAGGAAATGTACGAAGAAGTCATGAAGCATCAAGATTCCGCGGATATTTTCGTGATGAGTGCAGCGGTTGCGGATTATACGCCAAAAGTCATTCATGAACATAAAATTAAAAAACAACCCGGCGATTATACGATCGAAATGGTGCGTACGAAAGATATTTTGGCCGAAATCGGTCAACTGAAAAAAGCCGAGCAAGTCGTGATTGGTTTTGCGGCTGAGACAGAGAACGTCAAAGAAAATGCACTGAAAAAACTGCATGCTAAAAATGCGGATATGATCGTGGCGAATAACGTAGCACAAATTGGTGCTGGTTTTGGTGTCGATACAAATCAAGTTACTTTTTACGGTCACGAAGATGAAGAGCGGGTTTTCCCGTTGTTATCTAAACAAGAGGTAGCGCGCGAAATTATCGAACAAGCGGCGCGTTTGTTGGAGGAAAAATAAGATGGCAAGAGTAGCCCAAGTCATTGTCGATGTACCAGCGATGCAAGTCGACCGCGCTTTTGATTACCTCATTCCAGAAGCGTGGCGCGACATTGTTCGTCCTGGAATGCGGGTTTCGGTACCTTTTGGTAATCGAGCGTTGCAAGGATTCGTCGTTGGGATATCAGACGTGAGTGAATTTGCAAAGTTAAAAGAGATCAGAGAAATGATGGATTTGGCGCCAGTTCTAAATGAGGAATTGCTTGAACTGGGTGATTGGATAGCCGAGGAAACACTTGCTTATCGGATCACAGCGTACCAAGCGATGCTCCCCGCGGCGCTTCGGGCGAAATATGAGAAATATTTTAGCTTGCTTGATACAGCGAATGACGAGGCGGATCAACTTTTTGAAGGTCATGAAACGATGGATTGGGAAAAAGCAGAACAACTCGGAGCCTTACCAACACTCCAAAAATGGATGAAAGAGGGCATTGTCGAGCTGATCTATCAAGTGAAAACGAAGATTACGAAAAAAACGATACGCGTGGCAAAACCGCTTTGCTCCGTGCAACAGTTGGAAGATGCGATCGAAAGTTTACCGAAATCAGCGAAAGCGCAGATCAAAATTTTGCAGTTTTTCCAGGTGTTTGATGGGGAATATATTGCGGTGAAAGAGTTGCGGACGACGCTTGGGACGACAGATGCATCGATTCAAAAAGTGGCGGCACTAGGCTTGATTAAAATAGAAGATCAACATGTGGGACGCGATCCGTATGAAAACCATGATTTCAAACCAAGCATTCCGTTACCTTTATTGCCAGATCAACAGGCGGCGTGCGATGCGATTGTGACTTCGGCAAGAACTGGGCAGCAGGAAACGTTTTTGCTGCACGGTGTGACTGGAAGCGGGAAAACCGAGATTTATTTACAGTCGATTGAGGCGGTACTTGCAGATGGGAAAGAAGCCATTGTACTCGTTCCTGAAATTGCATTGACGCCACAAATGGTCGAGCGGTTTAAAAGTCGCTTCGGCAAACAGGTCGCGGTACTTCACAGTGCGTTATCGGCAGGCGAAAAATACGATGAGTGGCGCAAAATCGAGCAAGGCAAAGCCAAAGTCGTGGTTGGTGCGCGTTCTGCGGTATTCGCTCCATTTTTGAATTTAGGCATTATTATTATTGATGAAGAGCATGAAACGAGCTATAAACAAGAAGATAATCCGCGGTACCATGCGCGGGATGTCGCGATTGAGCGGGCGAAGCGTTATGGTTGCCCTGTTGTTCTTGGAAGTGCAACGCCATCACTGGAATCTTTTGCTAGGGCAGGGAAGAATCGCTATACGTTGCTGGAATTGCCAACGCGTGTGAATGATTCAGCGCTCCCCGAAGTAAAAGTTGTCGATATGAGTGAGGAATTGCGCAATGAGAACCGGACGGAATTTTCGATGGAATTGTTGGAGAAGATTAAGGATCGGATTGCGAAAAAAGAGCAGGTTGTTTTGCTATTAAATCGGCGTGGTTATTCCTCGTTTGTGATGTGTCGTGATTGCGGATATGTGGTGGAATGCCCGAATTGTAGTATTTCGCTCACGTATCATCAGGCGCATAATCAGATGAAATGCCATTATTGTGGGCATCAAGAACGCGTGCCAAACAAGTGTCCGAGCTGTGAAAGCGAGCAGATTCGCTATTTTGGAACAGGGACGCAAAAGGTCCAAGAAAGTTTGGCAAAACTCATTCCAGAGGCGCGGGTTATTCGGATGGACGTGGACACAACGACAAAAAAGGGTTCCCATGAAAAACTGCTAAATCAATTTCGCGATAAAGAGGCAGATGTACTGTTAGGGACGCAGATGATCGCAAAAGGGCTCGATTTCCCAGATATAACACTCGTTGGCGTGCTGAATGCTGACACGATGCTGCATTTACCGGATTTCCGAGCGTCTGAAAAAACATTTCAATTGTTAACGCAAGTAAGTGGCCGTGCGGGAAGACATGAGTTGACGGGGGAAGTGATTGTGCAGAGTTACAATCCTGAACATTACAGCATCCAATATGCGAAAATGCATGATTATATCGGTTTTTATAATCACGAAATGCGTGTTCGAAAAATGGGTTCATACCCGCCGTTCTATTATTTAACACTGATCAATGTGAGCGATGAGGATGAGATGAAGGCGGTACGAACGATTCAGGAAATATCGCAATTTTTGCACGGGAAACTAGGGCAGGACGCGATTATTCTGGGTCCAGTTCCAAGCTCGATTGCACGAATCAAAAATAAATATCGCTACCAATGCATCATTAAATATAAAGTGGAGCCGAATTTGAAGGCTGAACTGAAAAATATTTTACTACACTATCAAAAAGAACAAGTCAAAGGATTAACGATCACGATGGACGTACAGCCGTTTGTGATGATGTAAAGGAGAAAAAGGATGACAAAGATAATTTTCATGGGTACACCAGCATTTTCCGTATCCGTTTTAAATCAAGTAGCAGATAAATATGAGGTCATCGCTGTTGTGACGCAGCCAGATCGAGCGGTTGGACGCAAGCGCGTACTGACACCACCACCTGTAAAAGAAGCAGCAGTTGCGCGTGGAATTCCGGTGTACCAACCAGAAAAATTACGAACTTCCACGGAATTAGAAGAATTAATCGGACTTGGCGCAGATTTAATCGTGACAGCAGCGTACGGCCAAATTTTGCCGAACTCGTTACTCGAAGCGCCAAAACACGGATGTATCAACGTTCATGCGTCTCTTTTGCCAGAATATCGTGGCGGGGCACCTGTGCATTATGCGATTTTGGATGGTAAAAAAGAAACTGGCGTGACGATTATGTATATGGTCGAGAAATTGGACGCTGGTGATATGTTGTCGCGCCGCAGTATTCCAATTACTGACGAAGATAACGTTGGGACGATGTTTGAAAAACTAAGCGAAGTCGGCGCGTCTTTATTAATGGATACGTTGCCCGATTTACTAGCAGGGAAAATTACGCCAGAACCACAAGATGCTTCAAAAGTGACATTTGCGCCAAACATTAAACGGGAACAAGAAAAAATCGATTGGACCAAAGAAGGACGCGCTATTTTCAACCAAATCCGCGGACTTTCCCCATGGCCAGTCGCTTATACAACGCTTGCAGGAAATCCTTTTAAAATCTGGAAAGCACGGATCGAGGAGTCAGATCAAATTTTACCAGCAGGGCAAGTTGCTCGTACGACAAAACACGATTTTGCCATCGCAACTGGCGATAAAACGGTGATTATTCCGGAAATCGTGCAACCAGCAGGGAAACAAAAAATGGCTGTTGCTGACTATATGGCGGGAGCTGGGCAACATCTAAATCTAGAAACAAGGTTCGGTGAAATATGAAAAAACCAGAAACAGTCCGCGAAATTGCGCTGGACTTAATCGAGAAAATAGAAAACAATCAATCCTTTAGTCATTTACTTATCAATGACGCCCTCAAAAATAGCGATCTAAATCAAAAAGACCGTGCGCTTCTGACAGAACTTGTCTACGGAACGACACAGCGACGCATCACACTCGACTTTTATTTAGAGCCGTTTTTGCGCCAAACACCGGAAAATTGGGTATTAAATTTGTTACGTCTTTCTGTTTATCAGTTAGAATTTCTAGATAAAGTACCAGAACATGCGATTTTGCATGAAGCGGGCGAGATTGCGAGAGAACGCGGACATGACGGCGTGACGAAATTTGTAAATGGTGTTTTACGAAATGTGATCCGTAAAGGAGTTCCAGAAATCGTGAGCATCGCAGACGAAACGACACGAATTGCTGTAGAGACGAGCTTACCGACTTGGCTTGTCAAACGTTGGATCGCCCAATTCGGCGCTGAAAAAACACTTGAAATCGGCCTTTCTTTCCTGGAAGTACCGTCACAAAGTATTCGTGTCAATGAAAATAAAGTGACCGTTGCCGAGTTGCAAGAAGAACTTTCCGCGCAAGGCATCGAAACGGAACAAAACGAATATATTCCAGAAGCGCTGATGATGGAACGCGGCTCGATCGCCGAAACACAAGCGTATCACAATGGCCGTTGCACGATTCAAGATGAAAGCTCAATGCTCGTTGCCCATGCGTTACAGTTAGAAGATGGCTTGCGAGTGCTCGATGCATGTTCGGCACCAGGCGGAAAAACAACACATATCGCTGAAAAAATGCATAATACCGGTGAAATCGTTGCGCTAGATATCCACCCACACAAAACAAAATTAGTAAATAAAGCAGCAAAACGTCTTGATTTAACAAATATTACAACAGAAGTACTCGATGCTAGAAAAGCGAGTGAACTATTTGCTGATGAAAGTTTTGATCGTATTTTAGTCGATGCGCCGTGCTCAGGTTTCGGTGTACTGCGCCGTAAACCAGACATTAAATACAGCAAAACAGAATCTGATATCGACAATTTGGCACGAATCCAACAAGCAATTTTGGCTGAAGTTGGCGCGTTGCTCAAAGAAAATGGTATATTAATATACAGTACTTGTACCATTGATCAAACAGAAAATCGTGGCGTCGTGGAAAACTTCCTTGAAAATCATCCAGAATTCCAATTAGAAACGGTTCACGTTCCTGAAAAAATAACGCCTTACGTGAAAAACAAGTATTTAGAGTTAGTTCCAACCGATATTGGAAGTGATGGCTTTTTCATCGCATCATTCCGAAAAAAGTAACCAATAAATAAGTAAAGAGACGGTTCAATTATCCCGCCGTTCCAACTTTTAGTGAGGTGTAGCGCAAGATGCATGCAGAATTTAGAACAGATCGAGGAAAAATTAGAAATCATAATGAAGACAATGGCGGTATTTTTGAAAATAAACTGGGTAACCCTTTAGTTATTGTCGCAGATGGCATGGGTGGACACAGAGCGGGCGATGTCGCGAGTGAAATGGCGGTGCGTTTGCTTAGTGATATGTGGCAAGGCGTTTCCGACATGAAAAGCGCTGCTCAAATCGATGCTTGGTTCCGCGAGGCTATTCAAGCAGTTAACGAAGAGATTGTCGCGCATTCCAAGCAAGATCCTAGCCTCCAAGGTATGGGCACGACGCTCGTTGCAGCCGTTTTTTCGAATAGCCAAATTATCGTGGCAAACGTAGGCGATAGTCGCGGTTACATCCTGAAAAATGGTGTGCTTGAGCAGCTCACAGAAGATCATTCGCTTGTCAATGAACTCCTTCGAAAAGGGGAAATTTCAAAAGAAGATGCCGAAAACCATCCCCGCAAAAATATTTTACTGCGCGCGCTTGGTATCGAAGGGAATGTGGAAACAGATGTCTTTATTTTGCCATTTCAATCACAAGACCAGCTGCTACTTTGCTCCGATGGCTTATCCAACATGCTAACCGAGCAAGAAATCGAAGCAATACTTACAAGTAAACGAACGCTCGCCGAAAAAGCAGACATTTTTATCACAAAAGCGAATGCAAACGGTGGCGAAGATAATATCACAGTATTGCTTTTAGAGCGGAATTTGGTAGAGAAAGGTAGGGATGCATCATGATGATCGGCAAGCGTATTAATGACCGTTACAAAGTCGTCAGCGCAATTGGCGGCGGCGGAATGGCCAATGTATTTCTTGCACATGACATGATTCTTGATCGCAACGTTGCCGTGAAAGTTTTGCGTATTGATCTAGCAGACGAGAGCAACCTGATTCGTCGTTTTCAGCGCGAAGCCCAATCCGCGACAAGCCTGGTGCATCCCAATATAGTTAGCATTTACGATGTAGGCGAGGAAAATGATCTTCACTATATTGTGATGGAATACGTAGAAGGAATGGATTTGAAACAATACATCCATGA
This sequence comes from Listeria weihenstephanensis, assembly GCF_003534205.1. Lineage (NCBI taxonomy): Bacteria > Bacillati > Bacillota > Bacilli > Caryophanales > Listeriaceae > Paenilisteria > Paenilisteria weihenstephanensis. The sequence continues at coordinate 1,549,862 of NZ_CP011102.1, forward strand.
GAATCACCCAATTCCGTTCGAAAAAACTGTGGATATCATGCTCCAAATTGTTTCAGCAGTTGCGGTAGCCCACAGTGCACATATTGTTCATCGTGATTTAAAGCCACAAAATATTTTAATCGACCATGACGGCGTTGTTAAAATAACCGATTTTGGTATCGCGATGGCACTATCTGAAACATCAATTACACAAACCAACTCCTTGCTAGGATCGGTGCATTATTTATCACCAGAACAAGCACGCGGCGGCATGGCTACACAGAAATCTGATATCTACTCACTCGGCATTGTTCTCTACGAACTGCTGATTGGTAAAGTACCTTACGACGGCGAATCGGCAGTTTCTATTGCAATCAAACATCTGCAAGCTAGCATCCCGTCGATTCGTGAACAAAATCCAGAGGTTCCACAAAGTCTAGAAAATATCGTCATCCGCGCGACGGCGAAAGATCCATTTTTGCGATACCAAACGGCAGAAGAGATGGAGAGCGACCTAAAAACTGCGCTTGATCCAGAGCGTCGAAATGAAGAAAAATATGTTTTTCCGATGGACGATGGGGAGACAAAAACAATTCCGATTATCGCGGCTAAAAATATGATGCAAAACTTGGATAATACTGTCGTAGCAACGGAAGAAAAGCCAGAAGCGCCCGCAGAAAAACCGAAAAAGAAAAAGAGTAACAAGAAGAAAATTTGGATTATATCGGGGATTACCATTTTATTCGTGATCATTATTGCGTTGCTCTGGTATTTTGGAAGGCCTCCAGCGACCGTGAAAATACCGAATGTCGCCAATGATACAAAAGAAACTGCTGTTCAGAAATTGCAAAGCGCGGGCTTTAATGTTGGCGAATCCTTCGAGAAGAATAGCGATAAAATCGAGGAAGGTAAAGTCATTGAGACCGATCCAGAAATTGGCGCAGCAGAAGAAAAAGGCTCCACGGTAAATCTGTACGTCAGCATTGGCGCGAAGAAAATTACCGTCACCGATTATACAGGCAAGAGCTATGACACAGTCAAACAAGTACTCGACCAGCAAGGCTACAAAAAAGTGAGCTACACCGAAGAGTACAGTGATTCTGTTGATTCAGGCGTCATTATTTCGCAAGACCCAACAGCAGGAAGCGAAGTCGTTGTAGAAGATACAGAAATATCATTCGTCGTCAGTAAAGGCGAGCGACCGCTTACATTGAAGGATCTATCTGGATTCAATCAAGTTGGGCTAGATGATTACGCAAGTTCCAATGATATCACCATTACCACGAGCAGCGAAGACTATTCCGACACAGTAGGCGCTGGACAAGTTATCTCTCAAAAACCAGAAGCTGGTGCGACGATTAATAAAGGCGATAAGGTTACCGTTGTTATGAGTAAAGGCCCGAAAGAAAAAGAAGTGAAGACGGTCAAACGGACAATCAGTATCCCTTATGAACCAGAAGATCCAGACGCAACACCACCAGTCGCGCAACACATCCAAATTTACATTCAAGACAAGACACACAGTATGACGAGTGCTTTTAAAGAAATGGATATCACAAAAAATACGACCGAAAATCTCTCGTTTGAAATTGAAGAAGGCACGCAAGGCGGTTACAAAGTCGTTCGCGACAATACCGTCATATTAGAAGAAACCATTGAATACCCAAATTGATAAAAGAAATGAAGGTGACTTTTCTGGAAGGACAAATTATGAAGGCTCTAAGCGGTTTTTATTACGTTTATAGCGATGGCAAAACCTATCAGTGTCGCGCGCGAGGTAATTTTCGAAATCGAGGACTCACACCACTAGTTGGCGATCATGTCGTGTTTCAGGCAGATAATCTAAAAGAAGGCTACATTATGGAGCTACTTCCACGGAAAAACGCCTTAGTACGTCCGCCAATCGCAAATGTAGATTTGGCACTGCTCGTATTTTCAGCCGTAGAACCAGATTTCTCTGCCAACTTAGCCGATCGCTTTCTCGTTGCAATAGAGCTTGAAGATGTCGAACCTGTGATTTGCATTAGCAAAATGGACTTGGCAGATGACACGCGTAAAGCCGAAATTGCTGAGTATAAAGCGATTTATGAAGAAGCGGGTTATCAAGTTTTATTAACCAATACTGATATCGATAAAAGCGCGATTTTCGATGTTATCGCTGGAAAAATTGCAGTGATAGCAGGCCAGTCTGGCGTTGGGAAATCGACACTACTCAATGCACTGAATCCGAACTTAGACATTGAAACAGGCGTGATATCTTTCGTACTTGGGCGCGGAAAACATACGACCCGTCATGTAGAATTAATGACGATCGGCCAAGGTTTCATCGCGGATACACCAGGTTTTAGTTCTATCGAAATGGACGAATTAACAACCGAAAATCTCCAGTTTTGTTTTCCAGAAATAGATCGCCGTCGCGGAGACTGCAAGTTCCGCGGTTGCGTTCATGAAAACGAGCCGAAATGCGCCGTTAAAGTAGCCGTAGAAAACGGAGAAATCGCCGCATTCCGATATAAACATTACATTCAAATTTTAAACGAAGTCAAAAACAAAAAAGAGAGGTATTAATATGGGAAAAATAGCTCCATCAATACTTAGCGCAGATTTTGCAAACTTAGCGGCCGACATTAAAGAGGTAGAAGGATACGGCGCGGACTATATCCATGTAGACGTGATGGACGGTCATTTCGTACCTAACATTACATTTGGACCGAGCGTTGTCAAAGCAATACGCCCCGTTACAAAATTGCCACTAGACGTTCATTTGATGATTGAGAATCCAGACCAATACATTCCAGAATTCGCTAGAGCAGGCGCGGACTACATTTCAGTGCATGTTGAAGCGTGCCCACATTTACACCGCACATTGCAGTTAATTCGCTCTTTTGACGTGAAAGCAGGCGTTGTTTTAAATCCAGCAACACCGATTGAGATGATTCAGCATGTGTTAGAAGAAGTAGACTTAATTTTGTTTATGACAGTGAACCCAGGATTTGGCGGACAAAATTTTATTAAAGAAGTATTGCCGAAAATCACTGCAGCGAAAAAATTAATCGATGAAAAAGGCTTGAAAATTGAGATCGAAGTAGATGGCGGCGTGGATGATAAAACAGCCCCACTATGCGTCGCAGCAGGAGCCGATGTTTTCGTTGCTGGATCTTATATTTATGGAAACAAGAATCGAGAAAAAGCGATGGACAAGTTGAGGGAGATTGTGGGGGAATAAAGAAAAGCTGAAGAAGCCCGTTAGACCCGAAAGAATTTGTTAGGGGGCGCAGTAAAAGTCCTCTTTCGACTTTTATGGAGGCCACGAAAATTTCGAGGGTCTGGCTTCTGAAGCTGGATCACCTGAAAAGCGTAAACAGCCCGTTAGCCTCGACAGAAATTGTTAGGGGACGCAGTGAAAACCCTTTTTTGGTTTTTTCGGAGGCACCGAAAATTCCGAGAGGCTGGCTGTTGAAGCTAGATCCAAAGGCGCAGAGCATAAAAAAACGCATGAACCCGAGACCGAAACAACTCTAGATTCCAAAACTTCATTAAAAAGCCAAGTGCTACTGCCAAAAGTGCCGTCTAAATCACACAGGTGGAGTTGGTGCTCGTGCATATAGAGGCTTGTTGAGCTATCTGCTTCTTATGGCTTCCGCAGTAGTTTAAATTTGGTGTATAAGCTCCACGGGGATTACATGATCACTAGGCTCTCATGCATATGAGGCTCTAAATCGGTAAGGGATGCCTCATAACACCCTCAACAAAGGAGATAAATCCAATGAAAATTATACATATCATGGTAGGTGGCCCAGAATCGGAGCTACCTGATATTTCAAATCACGAATCAAAAACATGGGTCGGCGTCGACCGTGGCGCAGTCCGACTCACAGACCGTGGCATAACACCGACAATTGCAATGGGCGATTTCGACTCCCTTTCCAGTTCTGAGCTTGAGCATCTAAAAACCATCACAGAAGTCATCCAATTCCCTGCTGAAAAAGACGAAACAGACACAGAAATCGGTCTGAAATGGGCGCTAGATCAAGAACCAGACTTAATTCGTATTTTTGGCGCAACAGGTGGCCGTTTAGACCATTTGTTTGCCAATATCATGATGCTAATGCAGCCGAAATTTAAAGACGCTATATCCAAAATCGAACTGATTGATCGCTACAATTACGTCAAAATGTATGCTCCCGGAAAATATACAGTATCACGCATACCAGACAAAAAATATGTCGCGTTTACAACGATGGCAGACGTGACCGGTCTCACGCTAAAAGGATTCAAATATCCGCTAAGCAATGCGACCTATCCGTTCGGAGCTGCACTTTCAAGCAATGAATTTTTAGCAGATCAAGGTACATTTTCATTCAATATAGGTTTAATTTTATTTATACAAAGTAATGATTAAAAAGGAGTTTCAAAAATGAAAGATAATACAGCTCTAATTGCCAAAAGATCAAAAATCGCCTTAATTGTCATCATCATCGGTCTAGTTTTAGGTGTACTAGTACAAATTCAAACCTTCATTAATTTAAATAAAGACGGAGCTAATCCGCTGCGTGAAGCAATGCTTAGCATGACATATATCGGTATTTTCTTCATGGTTATTGCGATTATTGGCCTTATTTTCCTAATTAAAAAAAGCTACTATAAAGCTGGCTTGACGTTGACGATTACAGGAATTGCCTGCGCTATTTTCGTGAACCCGTTTCCAGGAATTGCAATCTTAGTTGGTGGCGTGATTACTTCCAACGTCGATAAATTAGAAAAAGGCGAACGCTAATGATGAGAAGATTTTCTCTATTTCTGATCGTAGGCTTGCTTTTCCTTATGACTTCTTGCTCCACAGCGCCAAATGGGTTGAACGATAATAAAAGCGCGAGCCCAGATAAAAACGCAGACAAGGTAGCGACACAGGCGATCGAGGATGTTTTTAATGGGAATTTAAGCGAATATATCAAGTTAGATGCGAAAACAGAGATACCAACTTACAAAAGCAGTTATAAAGAGGTGCTAGACAGCAAAGATTATTTGTATGGCGCGTACTACCAAAAAAATAAAATCTGCTATCTATTCACATTCATTGATAACGAAAAACCAGAAAAGCTTGAATTAACATTACAGAAAAAAGACGGTAGCTGGCAATTAATCGCCTTAACGCCTTGGGACACAAAAGGTACCGACTTAACTGAAAAAGAAATATACAATAAAATCGGCAAAGGTACGGGTGATGATATTCGTATTTTTGAACGAGGCGCCACATTTATGCGCATATGAAAAAAGATGGGTCTGGGACATGCCCCCGATAAATCGGCGAAAAGCGCTCGCATTCAGGGGGGGTGGCGGACTTCCGGTTCTGCTACACAAGAGCAGTTTCGCTTAACTTCTTACATGGTCGGGGAAGCTACTCCCTCCCTGTTTTCAGTCATCATGTACAGTCGTACACGCAGCTCTCCGGCTTCCACCAAATCCCCTGAATACAAACGCTTTCGCTCGATTTGTATAAAGCAGAATTTTTCGCCCTACCCGAAGAAATGGGAGGGCGCTTTTGCTTTATCTTGAGTTTTGTCTCAAGCTCATCTTTTTTCACTATTATGTATTCTCTAACAAGAAAAAAATGCAGCGATCCGGAGACCCTGCATCCATTTTCTTATTAAACACGTTCTACTTTGCCTGATTTAAGAGCACGAGCAGAAACCCAAACTTTTTTAGGTTTGCCGTTTACTAAAATACGAACCTTTTGCAAGTTTGCTTTCCACGTACGTTTGCTTGCGTTCATCGCGTGGGAACGTTTGTTACCAGAACGAGTTTTACGACCAGTGATTACACATACTTTTGCCATCGTTATTTCCCTCCTTACAAGAGCTACTTCAAAAAAGCTGTTAATTACTAATATATCGCATAAAAATAGCTTTTTGTTTTTCATACACTACAACAATTTATCATAAACTGCTTCCAATTGCAACCTCTTAAGCGAAAAACCTGCAAAGAATTTTTACTTGACACCCCGAAAAGCGTAAACGGCCCGTTAGATCCGACAAAATTTGTTAGGAGGCGCAGATAAATCCCTCCCTTGGATTTTTCGGAGGCCACGAAAATTTCGAGGGACTGGCTGTTGAAGCTAGACAACCCCGAAAAGCGTAAACAGCCCGTTAGATCCGACAAAATTTGTTAGGGGGTGCAGTGAAAACCCGCTCTTGGTTTTTATGGAGGCCACGAAAATTTCGAGGAACTGGCTGTTGAAGCTAGACAAAACGTGAATACGCCTCCAAACGAACGCAGAACATGACATACGCTGAGTTAGGAGTAAACCTTCATTTTTGCGGAGGGCAAGAAATCTCCGAGGAATTTCCTAAACAAAAGGCAGTCCCGTCACATTCACTATCATATGGAGGCACTAATTCAGCAGAAGATGCTTCATAAGACTCCTCAACAACATCAAACCCCTTCCCAACCCCTGCTTAATATAGTAGAATAGAGGAGAACAGAAATGTTAGAATGTTTTTCAATAAAATTAGAGCGGAAGTCGGCTAATGCGAATTTAGTAGCTTCTCTTAGAAAACCTTACTTAAACTAAGGAGGAACTTAAAAGATGACAATTGAAATGGAAACAAAACTCGGCAAAATTGATATCACAACGGAAGTTATTGCTACACTTGCGGGTGGTGCAGCTGAAGAAAATTTCGGTATTGTAGGAATGACTAGCCAGCATCAAATACGCGATGGTTTGGCGGATATTTTGCGCCGTGAGAACTATACGAAGGGTGTTATTGTTCGTCAGGAAGATGACGGTTTAAATATTGATATGTACATCATTGTTAGTTTTGGGACGAAAATCTCTGAGGTTGCGCATAATGTGCAGGAGCGTGTCAAATATACATTAGAAAAAACGTTGGGCATCACAGTTGATTCTGTGAATATCTATGTCCAAGGTGTTCGTGTTACTAACGAAGCATAAGGGAGGATACGTAATCGTGAGTATGTATCAATTAAATGGAGAAAAATTAGCAGCAATGATCATAGCAGGAGCAGAAAATTTAGCAAAAAATGCAGATTATGTCGATTCATTAAATGTCTTCCCAGTGCCAGATGGTGATACTGGAACAAATATGAACTTGTCTATGACGAGTGGTGCCGAAGAAGTAAATAGAAACAGCCTGTCTACGGTGGGAGCAGTCGGTACAAGCCTTGCCAAAGGACTACTGATGGGAGCTCGTGGAAATTCAGGCGTTATTTTATCGCAACTTTTCCGAGGCTTCTCGAAATCAATTGAAGGAAAAACCGAGTTAAATACAAAAGAACTAGCAGCGGCCTTTACTGCAGGCGTTGAAACAGCTTATAAAGCAGTCATGAAGCCCGTCGAAGGAACAATTTTGACTGTGGCGCGTGAAGCTGCAAAAGCTGGCGTACTTGCTGCAAATGAGTCCGATGATATTGAATTCGTAATGCAACAAATCCTTGAAAAAGGAAAAATCGTCCTTGCCAAAACGCAAGAAATGCTACCAGTTTTAAAAGAAGTTGGCGTAGTAGATAGTGGCGGTCAAGGCCTCATTATTATCTATGAAGGGTTTTATGCTGCACTAACAGGCGAACACGAAGGGCTGACGAACTATTCAGCTTCTATGGGTGAGCTTATTAATGCCGAGCACCATCGTCACGTTCAAGATGTGATGTCAACAGAGGATATCGAGTTTGGCTATTGTACGGAGATCATGGTTCAAATCAACGAAAATAAACCAGGGCAAAAGAAATTTAACGAAGAGAAGTTCCGCGATGATCTTGCTGAAATGGGCGATTCACTGCTAGTAGTAGCAGATGATGAAGTAGCTAAAGTCCACGTGCATACCGAATATCCAGGCCAAGTTTTCAATTATGGTCAACAATATGGTAGCCTCATCAAGATGAAGGTTGAAAATATGCGGGAACAACATCGTGAAGTTATGCGTGATAAAGAGCCTGCCGTTTCCGAAAAAACCCCATATGGCATCGTAACAGTGTCTGCTGGTGAAGGTATCAAAACGTTATTTGAAAGTGTCGGCGCAACCGTTGTTCTTTCTGGAGGACAAACGATGAATCCGAGCACAGAAGATATTATAAAAGCGATTGAATCAGCGAATGCAGAGCATGTGTTTGTTTTGCCGAATAATAAAAATATCCAAATGGCTGCAGATCAAGCTGCACTTATTTTAGGCGAAGATAAGGTCAAAATTATCCCGACAAAAACGATTCCACAAGGTCTAGCGGCATTGCTTGTTTTCCGAGCTGACTTTACGTTTGAAGACAATGCGAACGAAATGATCGCGGCAATTCAAGATATTTCAAGCGGGCAAGTAACAACTGCTGTACGCGATACAACGGTCGAGGGTCTTGTGATTAAAAAAGATGATTACATTGGGATCATAGAAAATAATATCAAAGTCAGCAATCCAAGCTTAGAGAAAACGACGATTGCGACATTGCTTGAAATGACGGATGAATACAGTGAAATCGTGACATTGTTATATGGAGAGGGCGTTACAGAAGAAGATGCTGAACACATCGCAGAACAGGTTTCTAATCAATTCCCAGATATTGAATTTGAGATTCATTCGGGTGGACAGCCAGTTTATCCGTACATTTTCTCCGTCGAGTGAGGCGATAGAGGCGCGGCAAACGCTCATTTTCGTCGTTAAAGCCTGTGCTACGGTGCTCATGTACAAATCGTACATTCCGCTCCGTTGCTCGGCTTTGCCTAGAAACTAAGCATTTGCCGTGCCTCTATCGGTTTGGTGCTCTACGGCTTTGTTATAAAAAACATGAGGGGTGAAGTGAGATGAAATTTAATAGTGTGTTTGATATTATTGGACCGGTGATGATTGGGCCTTCGAGTTCACATACGGCGGGGGCTTGTCGGATTGGTTCGGTTGCTCGGAGTGTGTTTAATGAGATGCCGATGCAGGTGGATATTCATTTGTATGGCTCTTTTGCGAAGACGTATAAGGGTCATGGGACGGATGTTGCGCTGATCGGTGGATTGCTCGGTTTTGAAACAGACGACGAGCGGATGCCAGAAGCGATTAATTTGGCGGAAGAATGGGGCATGCATATTAATTTCATCGAGGAAGTAGAAGAAGCAGCTCACCCCAATACGGTAAAATTAGTACTGAAAAACGGTATGCAACAAACAACACTGGTTGGAGCTTCTATCGGTGGCGGTAAAGTGGAAATAGTACGCCTCAACGAATTCGAATTAGAGTTCACAGGCATGTCACCAGCGGTATTAGTACTACATAAAGACCAATTTGGAGCAATTGCAGCCGTTTCAAGCATTTTTGCGAAAAACAAGATAAACATTGGTCAAATGAAAGTATCCCGCAAAATCAAAGGCGACGAAGCCCTGATGGTAATCGAAGTAGATCAACTCGCGGAACAAACAATTTTGGATGAGATAAAGAAATTACCAGATGTGTACCAGGTAGCGAGTTTTGTACTCTGAAAAGCGGAAGAAGCCCGTTATGTTGATGAGCTTTCAAACCGTCGTTTGGTTTGATTTAGTGAATCAATAGGCAGTGGAGCAAAGCGAGACTGACAACCTTTTTATTTGTTAGGGGGCGCAGATAAATCCCTCTCTTGGATTTTTCGGAGGCACCGAAAATTTCGAGGGACTGGCTTCTGGAGCTAGATCGAATGAAAAGCTGAAACGGCCCGTTCAGCTCCGAAAAAAACTGGAGCGGCCGCAGTAAAAAGTCGCTCTTGCTTTTTATGGAGGGCGTGAAGTTTTCGAGGAGTTGGCCGTTGAAGCTAGATCCGAAGGCGCCAAACAGCAACAAACGCATAAATTTGGGATCTCACCGTCTCTAAACTCAAAACTTCAACAAAAACAAGACAGCATTTCCAAACGTTGAATGTAAGAGCGCCTAATAGGTTATTGCCCACTAAATTTTTAGCTTCATATTATTCGTACAAGCCGTTCAAGATTCAACATATGGATCACACCTTAAAACGATAAACCACCAAGCTACACTCACAAAAATTGCACCACCAGTAAGAAACAAGGAGGTTACAAAATGTTCCACTCAGTAGCAGAACTAATAGATATCGCTAAGCGCGACAATAAAAAAATATCCGAAATCATGATTGAGCGCGAAATGAGCGTTACCAATAATACACGCGAAACCATTCTAGAAGTAATGGATCGCAATTTAACCGTCATGGAAGAAGCTATTGCAAGAGGTGAAGAAGGCGTTGAATCAACGACTGGTCTAACTGGCGGCGATGCTGTTTTAATGCGAGAATATATCGCAAAAGGCAATCTTCTGTCAGGTGAAACGATTCTTGACGCGGTCGCAAAAGCTATCGCAACAAATGAAGTGAATGCTGCAATGGGCGTTATTTGTGCCACACCAACTGCTGGTAGTGCAGGTGTTGTACCTGGTGTCTTGTACGCAGTGAAGGATCGCTTGAACATGGACCGCGAAGCTATGTTGAACTTTTTATTCACAGCGGGCGCCTTTGGGTTCGTTGTTGCGAATAAAGCCTTCATCTCAGGTGCTGCAGGTGGTTGCCAAGCGGAAATTGGTTCAGCAAGCGCAATGGCCTCAGCAGCGATTGTTGAAGCTGCAGGTGGAACGCCGGAACAATCAGCCGAAGCAATGGCGATGACGATGAAAAATATGCTTGGACTTGTGTGTGATCCAGTTGCAGGGCTTGTCGAGGTACCGTGCGTGAAGCGTAATGCCCTTGGAGCCTCACAAGCGATGATCTCAGCAGATATGGCACTGGCAGGTATTAAAAGTAGAATTCCGTGTGACGAAGTTATTGAGGCAATGTACCGCGTTGGTTTACAAATGCCGAGTTCGTTACGTGAAACGGGTGAAGGAGGTCTAGCGGCCACGCCTACTGGAAGGGCAGTACAAAGAAAGATCTTTGGCTTGTCGCCGCAAGAGGAACGTGAAGAATCTGAATGATATTCCAGTAACTGATGTCAAGGGCGTCGGTGCTGAAACGGCAAAAACATTAAAAGAATTAGATATAGAGACAGTAGCAGATTTACTTTTTAATTTCCCGTATCGGTATGAAGATTATCGATTGCGGGATTTATCCGAAGTAGCGCATGAGGAACGGGTGACGGTACAAGGAGAAGTCCTAACGGAGCCCACACTCGCCTACTACGGAAGAAAAAAATCGAAGCTGTCTTTTCGCGTTGCCTCAGGAAATCAAGTGGTTAAAGTCGATTTCTTCAATCAGCCGTACATAAAAGGAAAGTTGGCTGTTGGAGATGAAGTAACAGTTTCTGGGAAATGGGATAAAGGCCGCGCGCAAATCACAGCGAGTAAGTATAAATTAGGTCACCAAACCTCAGAAGAAGCGCTAGAAGGCGTTTACCGACTAAAAGGAACCATTCGTAATAAGACGATTTTGAAATTCATGACGGCTGCCTTCGATGCATATGGAGATCAAATTGTTGAGATTTTACCTGAAAAATGGCTGCAGAAATATCAACTGATTTCGCGAAAAGAAGCGGTTCAGTTTTTGCATTTCCCAAAAAGTCCAGAAGATTTGAAGCAAGCGCGACGCCGAATGGTTTATGAAGAATTCCTACTATTTCAATTGAAAATGCAGTTGTTCCGAAAAATAGAACGAGAGCGATCGGGCGGTGTTTCGATTGATTACGATGTCAATGAGTTACGCCACTATATCGATAGCCTGCCGTTTCCGTTAACTGGCGCGCAAAAGCGTGTGGTCAACGAAATATGTGGTGATATGAAATCGCATTATCATATGAATCGCTTGCTACAAGGAGACGTCGGATCAGGAAAAACGGTCGTAGCTTCTATCGCCTTATATGCCGCAGCAAAAAGTGGTTTTCAAGGTGCGCTGATGGTACCGACAGAAATTTTAGCGGAGCAGCACGCGAATTCATTGGTAGATTTGTTACAACCCTTTGATGTCACAGTGGGACTTCTGACGAGTAGTGTGAAAGGTAAGCGACGCCGTGAGATGCTGGCATTACTGGAAGCAGGCGAGATTGATGTACTCGTTGGGACGCACGCACTGATTCAAGATGAGGTGATTTTCAAGACATTAGGCCTCGTGATAACGGATGAGCAGCATCGATTTGGTGTAGAGCAACGACGGGTATTACGCGAAAAAGGTGCTTTCCCTGATGTGTTATTTATGACAGCGACACCAATTCCTAGGACGCTTGCAATCACGGCTTTTGGTGAAATGGATGTTTCGGTCATCGATGAGCTGCCGGCGGGACGAAAACAAATCGAAACATATTGGGTGAAACATCAAATGCTTGATCGCGTCATCGGTTTTATCGAACAGGAAATTGCGAAAGGTCGGCAAGCGTATGTTATTTGCCCACTCATTGAAGAATCGGAGAAACTCGATGTCCAAAATGCGATTGACATGTATAATATTTTAAACGGTAAATGGCAGGGCAAGCACACAGCAGGACTCATGCATGGGAAACTTCTATCCGCTGACAAAGATCAAATCATGCGTGATTTTAATGATCACAAAATTGACTGTCTTGTTTCTACAACGGTGGTTGAAGTCGGTGTCAACGTTCCAAATGCTACCATGATGGTGATCTATGATGCGGATCGGTTTGGTCTTGCGCAACTTCATCAGCTTCGTGGTCGTGTCGGTCGTGGCGCAGAGCAATCTTTTTGCGTGCTCATCGCGGATCCGAAAACAGAAGTTGGGAAAGAGCGCATGACGATTATGACGGAAACAAACGACGGTTTCGTTGTGAGTGAGCGCGATTTAGAACTCCGAGGTCCAGGCGATTTCTTCGGGAAAAAGCAGAGCGGTATCCCGGAATTCAAAGTGGCAGATATGGTGCATGACTACCGAGTGTTAGAAATTGCTCGCCAAGATGCCGTTGAAATCATTTACCAAGATCATTTTTTAGAAGCCGAAGAATACGCGCCATTACGAAGCTTTTTTGAGGCTAGCGGCGTATTTAGTGAACAGAAATTAGACTAATACAATAAAAATTCTAACCTTATAACTTGCATGTTCGAAGCATTTTTTATATATTACTCTTAGTATCTGGTATTAAATTTCAAAAATGACAGGGGAAGAGAGAGGAATTTGCATGAAGAAATATCCTAAAAAAGAAAGGCAAGCACGATTGGTCGATGCGATTGAAGAAAATCCATTTATTACGGATGAACAATTGGCTGAAAAGTTTCACGTAAGTGTGCAGACCATTCGATTAGACAGGGTTGCACTCGCCATTCCAGAACTGCGCGAACGTATTAAACATGTAGCTTCTGAAAACTATGCTGATGCGGTTCGCTCCCTTCCGATTGAAGAAGTTATTGGAGAAATCATTGATATTGAATTAAATAAAGGCGCGATTTCGATTTTTGAAGTTGGGCCAGAACATGTTTTTAAGCGGAATAAAATCGCGCGTGGTCATCATTTATTTGCGCAAGCGAACTCACTGGCAACAGCGATTATTCCGAATGACCTAGCCTTAACAACTCAAGCAACGGTGCGCTTTATCCATTCTGTAAAAGAAGGAGAACGTGTAATTGCTAAAGCGAAAGTTCGTGACCAAAGGAATAGCAGATCTATTACGATTGTGGATGTAAACAGCTACGTCGGCGAAGAAATGGTATTAAAAGGCAAATTCGAGATGTACCATACGACGGAAAAAAGTAAAAAGGACTGAGAAATAATGAGAATTGCAATTGATGCAATGGGCGGCGATCATGCGCCAAAAGAAATTGTACTTGGTGTAATGAAAGCAGCAGCCCAATATAAAGATGTAGAATTTATTCTTTTTGGTGATGAAATTAAAATAAATGAATATTTAGCTGATAAAACACGCATTCGGGTTGTACATACGGATGAAAAGATCGAAAGCGATGACGAGCCAGTTCGTGCTGTAAAACGCAAAAAGAAAGCATCAATGGTTCTTGCCGCACAAGCTGTAAAAGATGGGGAAGCAGACGCTTGTATTTCAGCTGGGAACACGGGAGCGTTAATGGCAACGGGATTGTTTGTTATCGGTCGTATTAAAGGTATTGATCGCCCAGCTTTGGCGCCAACACTTCCAACAGTTACAGGCAAAGGTTTTGTCATGCTTGATTTAGGTGCGAATTCCGAAGCGAAGCCTGAACATTTATTACAATTTGGTTTAATGGGTTCGGTTTATGCGGAGAAAGTACGCAAAATTGAGCGCCCACGTGTCGCATTACTGAATATCGGAACGGAAGAAACCAAAGGAAACGATCTAACAAAGCGTACTTTTGAATTAATGAAGAACCAAAATGTATATAATTTTGTTGGTAATGTAGAAGCGCGCGATATTATGATGGATGTGGCAGATGTTATCGTAACAGACGGTTTCACAGGTAATATGGTACTGAAATCTATCGAAGGAACAGCAGGCGCGTTCTTTAGTCTAATGAAAATGAGCCTTCTAAATGGCTTTAAAAATAAGATCGCCGCGTCTTTCTTGAAAAAAGATCTGATGGAATTGAAGGCAAAAATGGACTATAGCGAATATGGCGGGGCCTGTCTTTTCGGTGTTCAAGCGCCCGTTATTAAAGCGCATGGCTCATCCAACGCTAGTGCCATTTTTTCAACTGTCCGTCAAGCACGTGAAATGGTTCAAAAACAAGTGGTAGAAACGATTAAAACAGAAGTTGCAAGCGGTCATTTACAAGCAGAAAAAGAGAAAGCAGAGCGTGAAGGAGGAACTAAGAGTGAGTAAAATAGCATTCGTATTCCCTGGTCAAGGGTCACAAAAAATAGGTATGGGACAAGATGTTGCTGCCGAATATAAAGAAGCGCAGGCGGTTTACACAGCCGCTGATGCCAAATTAGGCTATTCGATTACCGATGTAATTAACGACGGTCCAATGGAACTTTTAACAAAATCGGAAAATGCACAACCAGCGTTAGTTTCGACAAGTGTAGCCATTTTGAGAGCACTTGAAACGTACGGCGTGAAAGCGGATTTCGTGGCAGGTCATAGCCTAGGCGAATATAGCGCGCTTGTAGCAGGTGGTTTCCTAACGGCAGAAGACGCTATTTATTTAGTGCATCGTCGCGGTAAATTAATGGAAGCAGCGGTACCGAACGGACAAGGCGCGATGGCAGCGGTACTCGGTCTAGACCGTGAAAAGTTGGGCGCGATCACAGACTCCGTGACATCAGAAGGCGACGATGTCCAACTCGCAAATTTAAATTGCCCAGGCCAAATCGTCATCTCAGGAACTGTCGTGGGCGTTGAAAAAGCAGGCGAACAAGCAAAAGAAGCTGGTGCGAAACGTGTGTTACCACTGGCGGTAAGTGGACCATTCCATTCTAAATTAATGATCCCAGCAGCAGAACAATTCCAAGCAGAACTGGATAATATCGCGTTCCAAGACGGCAAAATCCCAGTGGTGAATAACGTGGATGCCGAAGCAACAACGGACAAAAATGCCATTCCTGAAAAACTAGTTAAACAAATCTATTCTCCTGTTTTGTGGGAAGATATTGTGACAAATCTTATCGAACAAGGTGTGGATACTTTTGTTGAAATCGGTTCAGGCAAAGTACTTTCAGGCCTAATCAAGAAAATAAACCGCGATGTAACAATTTTAGCGGCAGGCGACGTTGCTTCTGTGAAAGAAGTTGCGGAACAATTGAAGGAGGCAGAATAATGACATTAACAGGTAAAGTAGCGCTTGTAACAGGCGGCTCACGCGGAATTGGTCGCGAAATCGTAATGACACTTGCAAAAGAAGGCGCGACAGTATTTTTTAATTATAATGGGAGCCAAGAAGCGGCGGAAGCGATTGTAAAAGAAATTACGGATGCAGGCGGAGAAGCGGCGGCAATGAAAGCAAACGTAGCGATTGAAGAGGACGTACAAGCTCTTTTTAAAGAAGCTGTTGATAAATATGGTCGCATCGATATTTTAGTGAATAATGCTGGTATTACGCGCGATAACTTATTAATGCGTATGAAAGTGGATGAGTGGGACGCGGTTATTGATACAAACTTAAAAGGCGTATTCCTATGCACAAAAGCCGTTTCTCGTACGATGATGAAACAGCGCTATGGCAAAATTATTAATATCACATCTGTTGTTGGCTTGATTGGAAACGCGGGTCAAGCAAATTATGTGGCGAGTAAAGCGGGCGTTATCGGCTTAACAAAAACGACAGCGCGTGAACTAGCGGCGCGCGGTATTAATGTGAATGCGGTAGCTCCTGGTTTTATCGCAACAGAAATGACGGATGAACTAGACGAAGCGACGAAAACAGCGATGTTAGCTCAAATTCCGCTTGGTAAATATGGTTCGGTGGAAGATGTTGCGAATGCAGTGTTGTTCTTAGCGAGTGATGTATCAAGTTATATGACGGGGCAGACAATCGCGGTTGACGGCGGCATGACAATGTAGTCTTGCTGGGCGACGAGAAATACCCATCTTCGTCGTTAAAGTCTGCGCTCCGATGCTCTCGTACCTCAGTACGCTCCGCTTCGGTGCTCGACTTTGCCTAGAATCTGGGCATTTCTCGTCGCCCAGCAGTTTGGAGGCACGGAGTTGGATTGGAAGTTAGTCAAGGCTTAGCTAGGAGTGGACAGAATATCATTTGAGTTGACAAATGAGCAGCTCTCGCCCCGCTGAGGTTTTGTGGTTGAGGTCGTGAGTTGCGTTAAGGATTAGTTTTAAAATGCTAATTATTCCCTTTTTCGCATCGAATAAGTGTATCCTGATCTCATTAGAATGCTAGTCTAGCACTCGTTTTTGTGTCTTTTTTTAATTAATAGTTTACGAAATGGGAGAAATCCTATATAATACTTGGAGGGAGGTGAAGTAAACAATGGCAGAAGTATTAGAGAAAGTAACTAAGATTATCGTCGATCGTTTAGGCGTTGAAGAATCTAAGGTGACTTTAGAAGCTTCCTTCAAAGACGATCTAGGTGCAGATTCACTAGACGTTGTTGAATTGGTTATGGAACTTGAAGATGAATTTGGTGTAGAAATTTCTGATGATGATGCAGCAAATATTGAAAAAGTTGGGGACGCTGTGAAGTACATAGAGGCGAACGCATAATTCCGACTTGTTTTAAGCAAATGAACGAGGGTGTCTAGGTAGCACAGACTGTTTTAGACGGTTAATCCGGTTAAAAAATTCTGTCGCACGTCTAGACATCCTCTTTTTCCACATTAAAGTTTATTTTCTAAGCAGAGTCTGATTTACAGCTGTTTAGAAAATAAAGCTCTGGTGTGTCAATAGAAACGGAGGGCTTTACAGATGAATCTTTGGGAAGAACTACAAGAAAGTGTAGGCTTTACTTTTACGGATATTAATCTTTTGAAAACGGCTTTTACTCATTCATCCTACGTCAATGAACATCGCAAGGAAAAGATTGAGGATAATGAACGTTTGGAGTTTCTTGGTGACGCGGTGCTTGAAGTGACCGTATCGCGTTATTTATTTGAGAAATTCCCAGATATGGCGGAAGGTCAGATGACAAAGATGCGTGCGTCCATCGTCTGCGAGCCATCACTCGTTGATTTTGCGGAGATGGTGAACTTCTCGCGCTACGTTAGACTTGGGCGTGGGGAAGAGCGTGCGGGCGGTAGAACGAGACCTGCGCTGCTTGCTGATGTTTTTGAATCCTTTATCGGTGCGCTCTTTTTAGATCAGGGGCTGGATAAAGTGGTGCGCTTTTTGGAACGTGTCGTCTTTCCTAAGATCGATGCGGGCTATTATGAGCAAACTGTGGATTATAAAACGCAGCTACAAGAAATCGTGCAGAAGGATCGCGATGTTGTGATCACCTATACGATTTTAGATGAAAAAGGACCTGCGCATAGCAAGGCGTTCGAGGCTGTTGTTGCTATTAACGGAGTAAAACGTGGTGATGGTACTGGAAAAACGAAGAAACAAGCGGAGCAACATGCTGCTAAAAGTGCCATTGAAGCGTTGCGCCAAAACTAAGCGGTAAAGGAGTCCGGACATGTTATTAAAACGACTGGAAATGAATGGTTTCAAATCATTTGCTGACAAGATGGTAATTGATTTTGTGCCGGGCACTACGGCGATTGTAGGTCCAAATGGAAGTGGAAAAAGCAATATTACCGAAGCGATTCGCTGGGTACTTGGAGAGCAATCTGCCAAAAGCCTTCGCGGTGGACGCATGGGCGATGTTATTTTTGCAGGGAGTGATACGAGAAAACCGATCAATTTTGCGGAAGTTTCACTCGTTTTTGAAAATGAGGATCGCTTTTTACCGCTGGATTATAGTGAAGTGTCGGTGACAAGACGTATTTTCCGAAATGGAGATAGTGATTATTTGATTAATAAGCAATCGTGTCGCTTGAAGGATATTGTGGATTTATTTATGGATTCAGGTCTTGGGCGCGAGTCGTTTTCGATTATTAGTCAGGGGAAAATTGACGAGATCTTAAATAGTAAACCAGAAGAACGGCGCTCGATTTTTGAAGAAGCTGCTGGTGTACTTAAATATAAACATCGCAAAAAACAGGCTGAAAATAAACTTTTCGAGACCGAAGAGAATTTGAATCGGGTACAAGATATTCTGTATGAGCTAGAAAATCAGATGGAGCCGCTTGAAATTCAGGCGAGCGTAGCAAAGGACTACTTATTCCAGCAAGAGGAATTGGAGAAGTTCGAAGTCACGCTTCTTGTTGCGGAGATTGAGGCCTTCACGGAAAAAATCGCGGGGCAAAAAGCAGAATTTGAAAAGACTGGCGATATTTTAGTGAAGATGCAGGCAGAAATTAAAGCAGAAGAAACGCAGATTTATACGCAAAAGCAAAAACTTGCAGCACTCGATCAACAAATAGAGGTGATGCAAGCCGAGTTATTGGATGCAACGGAGCGATTGGAGCAGCTAGAAGGACAACGCAATGTCGCATTGGAGCGCAAAAAACATAGTAATGAGAACGAACAGGGCTTAAATGAAAACTTGCAACAAGTCGAGGCGAAAATTGCAACACTGGAAACGCAAAAACAAGTTTTATTGCAGGATAAGTTAGAAAAAGCAGCTGTCCTCGAGGTTTTCATAAAGGAAAAGAAAGCGCTCGAAGCCAAGTTAGCGGAATATAACACGCTGTCTGAAGAAAAAATCGAGAACATGAAAAGTGATTATATCGAATTACGCCACACACAAACAACGATGAAAAATGATATCGGTTATTTGGAACGCCAGCTATCGCAAATGCAAGGCCGGTCGGAGAAATTGGACCAGGAGAATCAGCAACATATCACGGAGCGTAACGAAATTAATGCGCACGTAGCAAGTCTGGAGAAGCATTTAGCCGAACTACAAGCGAAACTCGCGGAACAAATGGCGCATTACCAAGCAATTCAAGCAGCATTGACAAAGCAAGAAGCAGTTTTTACCAAGCAGGAACAGGAAATGTATCGTCAATATGAACTGATCCAACAAGCGAAATCGCGTCAGGATACGTTAGCGGAACTTGCAGATGATTACGCTGGATTTTTCCAAGGTGTTCGTGAAGTTTTGAAGGCCAAGAAGAAGTTGAACGGGATTTTAGGCGCTTTTGTGGAACTGGTTGAAATTCCGGAACATTACCAAAAAGCATTGGAAATCGCGCTTGGTGCGAATGCGCAGCACGTGATTGTGAAAGATGATCAAGCGGCGCGTGATGCCATCCGTTATTTGAAAGATACGCGGGCAGGGCGGGCGACATTTTTACCGTTGACAACGATGCAACCACGCCAAATACCTACAGCCACAAAACAAGCCATCGAGCAGCAACCAGCTTTTGTTGCTTTGGCAAGTGATGTTTTGACGTATGATTCTCAGATCGAGAATGTTATTTTGAATGCGCTTGGAACGACAATTTTGGCAAAGGATTTAAAGGGCGCGAATTTACTCGCAAAAATGGTGAATTTCCGATATCGCGTGGTGACATTAGAAGGCGATGTTGTTAATGCGGGCGGTTCTATGACTGGTGGGGCAACAGCGCAAGGCAAATCGTCTATTATGACACGAAAACATGAATTAGAAAATCTGAGCAAAACAATCGCGCAGATGGCCGTATCCGTCGAGAAAACGGAAAAACAATATGCAACACTCAAAAATGAAGTGAAGGAAACACGTGAACAGCTGGAAGAAGCGCGTTCTGTCGGGGAAACACTCCGCTTACAAGAAACGGAACTGCTTGGCAAAAAAGAACGTGCCCAAGAGCGTCTCGTTGTTGCGAATAAACAACTTCAAATTTATGATATGGAAAAAGAAGAAGGTACGACCGAGCTAGGCCAGCTATCTGAACGTAAAGTTACGCTAGAACAAGAGCTAGCCGCGTTACTCGTTACCATTGAGGCACTAGATCAGCAAATCCAGGAGATGACGCAAAAAAGAAAAGAGCAAGAGAATAACCGTGTCAGCGATC
Source organism: Listeria weihenstephanensis (assembly GCF_003534205.1). Taxonomy (NCBI): domain Bacteria; kingdom Bacillati; phylum Bacillota; class Bacilli; order Caryophanales; family Listeriaceae; genus Paenilisteria; species Paenilisteria weihenstephanensis. The sequence goes on from NZ_CP011102.1 coordinate 1,570,227, forward strand.
AAGAGAGCTATTCTACGATCAAATCTCAAGCCGCAGTGGGACGAGAACAGCTCCAAACAGCGGAGCAAGCACTCCGAAATCTGGAAACGGATATCAGTGAGTATTACGCAGAAAAAGAAGCCTTGTCATCCAAACTCGCGATGTTACAATCGAACATAGAAACTGTTCACACGAGTACAGAAGCGTTGGCAGAAGCAATTGAACAGGCTCGTGAAACGAAAGATCAAACAGCGATAAAACGTGAGAAATTACGAGAAGATCGCGCTCAAATACAGGACGATTTAGCAGAATCGGAAGAATTACTGCAACAAAAACAAAATCAAGCTAGTTTTTATATGGAACAAAAGACCTCCGCAGAAGTTGGCATGAGTCGGCTCAATGCGGATATCGACAATCGCTTAGAGCGTTTATCTGAGACATATGTGCTCACTTTTGAGGCTGCTAAAGCACGCGCTATGGCTGATTTAGATATCGACCACGCGCGTTCTAAGGTTCGCTTGCTGAAACGCTCGATCGATGAATTAGGTGTTGTGAATATCGGCGCCATTGATGAATTTGAGCGAATTAAAGAACGTTTTGAATTCTTGAATGGGCAACAAACGGATTTATTGGAGGCGAAAACGACGCTTTTCCAAGTCATGGATGAGATGGATGAAGAGATGAAAAAACGCTTTGACGCATCTTTCACGGCGATTCAGACGGAATTCGCGATTGTCTTCCCTGAACTTTTTGGCGGTGGACAAGCACGATTGATCTTGCAAAATCCAGATGAAGTTTTGACAACGGGCGTTGATATTGAGGCCCAACCACCAGGCAAGAAGCTCCAAAATTTGAGTTTGCTATCTGGTGGGGAACGTGCGTTAACAGCGATCGCTTTATTATTTGCGATTATTCGCGTGCGACCGATGCCATTCTGTATTTTAGATGAAGTAGAGGCAGCGCTTGATGAAGCAAATGTGACGCGATTCAGCCGCTATTTGAAGAAATTTGAACGCGATATTCAGTTTATCGTGATCACGCACCGCAAAGGCACGATGGAAGAAGCTGATGTTTTATACGGTGTAACGATGCAAGAATCCGGTGTCTCTAAGCTCGTTTCGGTACGCTTGGAAGAGACCGCCGAATTAATCAAATAAGAGGAGTTGCAATCCGATGACATTTTTTAAGAAAATGAAAGATAAATTAACACAGCAAACGGACTCGGTAACAGAGAAATTCAAAGATGGCTTATCTAAAACACGGGACAATTTTTCGGGTAAAATGAATGAACTCGTTGCTCGTTATCGCAAAGTAGATGAGGAATTTTTTGAAGAATTGGAAGAGCTTTTGATCCAAGCGGATGTTGGTTTTGATACGGCGCTTGAAGTTGTGGATCAGTTACGTGAAGAAGTGAAATTGCGCAACATTCAAGATCCAAAAGCGGTACAAGAGGTCATCGTTGAGAAACTTGTGGCGATTTATCAAGGGGAAGACGAGGAATTACCAGAGCTTAATATCCAAGCAACAGGTTTAACGGTGATCTTATTTGTAGGCGTGAACGGTGTCGGTAAAACAACGACGATCGGGAAATTAGCGCATCATTTGAAATCAGAAGGCAAAAAAGTATTGCTTGCGGCGGGCGACACGTTCCGAGCTGGCGCGATTGATCAGCTAGACGTTTGGGGCGAGCGCGTCGGTGTAGACGTTATTAAACAAGCCGAGGGAAGCGATCCTGCGGCGGTGATGTATGACGCGGTTCAGGCTGCGAAAGCGCGCGGTGTGGACGTGCTACTCTGTGATACGGCTGGACGCTTACAGAATAAAGTCAATCTCATGAACGAGCTAGAGAAGGTGAAACGTGTAATCACGCGTGAAGTACCAGATGCTCCGCATGAAGTGTTGCTCGTTCTAGATGCTACGACTGGACAAAATGCGTTTATTCAAGCGAAACAGTTCAAGGAAGCAACAGATGTGAGTGGAATTGTACTGACTAAACTAGATGGCACAGCAAAAGGTGGAATTGTGATTGCGATTCGTAACGAGTTGCATATTCCTGTTAAATTTGTTGGGCTAGGCGAGAAAATGGACGATTTACAAGCTTTTGATGCGAACGAATATGTATATGGTTTATTCGCTGATGTGATCGATAGCGCGAAGGAATAATTTTATTTTGTCAATAAAGAAACCTGTCCGCATGAAAACTTCTACGCGATTGAGCGTGTGTCTTCATGCGGACAGGTTCTTTCAGTCACTTATTTTCTTGTAATGTAGTTCCACAAATTGACCAAAAGTAGTAGTATCGACCAATTCGAGGCGTTCGGCATAGTCGCCTTCTTCAAATAGGCGTTTTCCTTTGCCGAGCATGACTGGCGTAATTTGAATCCACCATTCGTCGATCATATTTGCTTCTAAAAGTGGTTTTAATAAGTTGCCGCCACCGACGATCCAGATTGTTTTTCCTTCTTTTTCTTTTAATTGATTGACGAAGGAAACGGGATCTTGATGTATTGTTTGGACATCTTGAAAGTTCGTAGAGGTGTCTCTACTGAAAACAAAGACGTCTTGATCTGCATAGAGTGGTTCGTTGCCTTGTATTTTTAGAACTTCTTCGTAGGTTACTCTTCCCATTATGACGGTATCGATGTTTTGGATGAATTTTTCGTAGGTTGTTTCTCCGCCTGTATCTGTTTCAAATAGCCAGGTTAAGCTGTTTGTATCGTCTGATAGGTAACCGTCTAATGTGATGGCACCGTAAAAAACTACTTTTCTCATGTTTTAGTCGCTCCTTTTGTTTGGGGATGTTTTTATTATAGCAGGGATTGGGTGTGGAAGACAGGTGTAAGATGGGTGTGTGGGTTCGGTGCCTCCGAAAAATCCAAGTGCGGGATTTATCTACGCCCCCTAAAAATAAAAAGGTTGTCAGTCTCGCTTTGCTCCACTGCCTATTGATTCACTAAATCAAACCAAACGACGGTTTGAAAGCTCATCAACATAACGGGCTTCTTCAGCCTTTCGATGGATCTAGCTTCAACGGCCAGCCTCTCGGAATTTTCGTGGCCTCCGCAAAAACCAAGTGCGGGTTTTCACTGCGCCCTCTAACAAATTCTGTCGAGGCTAACGGGCCGTTTCAGCCTTTCGATGCTTGACATTCCCCATTTTTACACGTATTCTTGTATAGTATAAGTGAACGATAAAATGAGGGGCGATGTTTGATATGTTTGAGAAAACGACGCGTATGAATTTTTTAATTGACATCTATGATTCGCTCTTGACGGAGAAGCAGAAGTCCTATGTTTCACTTTATTATTTGGAGGATTTGTCGCTTGGGGAAATTGCTGAGGAGTATGAGGTGAGTCGGCAGGCGGTATATGATAATATTAAGCGTACGGAAGCTGTGCTTGAGAATTATGAACAGAAGTTAGGTATTTTAAAGCAGTATCAGGCGCGGGAAGATTTGGTGGAATTGCTTGAGAAACGCTTGATCGAAAAAAATGTAGTAGATAATGAAGTGGCGGGTCTACTTCAACAACTTAAAAATATGGATTAGGAGGCGGCGTATATGGCATTTGAAGGATTAGCTGGCCGTTTACAAGAAACGATGAACAAAATCCGCGGAAAAGGGAAAGTGAATGAGGCGGATGTAAAAGAAATGATGCGTGAGGTGCGACTCGCTTTACTAGAGGCGGATGTTAACTTTAAAGTCGTGAAGCAATTCATTAAAACAGTGAGTGAGCGCGCGGTTGGTAGTGAGGTCATGAAGAGCTTAACGCCAGGTCAACAGGTCATTAAAATTGTGCAAGAAGAGCTGACAACGTTGATGGGTGGCGAGGAAAGTAAGATTGCTGTCGCTGATAAACCGCCAACTGTTGTCATGATGGTTGGTCTGCAAGGTGCTGGTAAAACAACAACGACTGGTAAACTTGCAAACTTACTACGTAAAAAATACAATCGTAAACCACTTCTCGTAGCGGCGGATATTTATCGTCCAGCGGCGATTAAACAATTGGAAACGTTGGGAAATCAGCTGGATATGCCAGTCTTTTCTTTAGGCGATCAAGTGAGTCCTGTCGAAATTGCGAAACAGGCGATTGCGAAGGCGAAAGAGGATCATCTAGATTATGTGTTGATTGATACGGCGGGTCGTCTGCATATTGATACGGAATTAATGGATGAATTGGTAGCTGTGAAAGAAATAGCTAATCCGTCTGAAATTTTACTCGTTGTCGATTCGATGACAGGGCAAGATGCTGTGAATGTAGCGGAGAGCTTCAATTCCCAACTAGATATTACGGGCGTTGTGCTGACAAAATTAGATGGTGATACTCGTGGTGGTGCGGCGCTTTCTATCCGTTCTGTGACACAAAAACCGATCAAATTTGTTGGTATGGGTGAAAAAATGGAGGCACTTGAAAGTTTCCATCCGGATCGCATGGCATCGCGTATTCTTGGTATGGGAGATGTGCTTTCACTCATTGAAAAGGCGCAGGTTACTGTCGATGAGGATAAAGCGCGCGAATTGGAACAAAAAGTGAAAGATATGTCCATGACGCTGGACGATTTTTTGGAGCAGTTACAACAAGTACGCCAAATGGGGCCGCTTGATGAACTTTTGAAAATGATGCCAGGTGCTAATAAAATGAAAGGTCTCGATAATATGAATGTCGATGAAAAGCAATTGACGCATATTGAGGCGATCATTAAATCGATGACTAAGGCTGAGAAAGATCATCCAGATATTATTAACGCGAATAGACGGAAACGAATTGCGCGAGGTTCTGGTCGTCCAATTCAAGAAGTCAATCGTTTGTTAAAGCAATTTAATGAGATGAAGAAAATGATGAAACAAATGTCTGGTGTAGGTGGTAAGGGCAAGAAGAAACGTGGTGGCGGTATGGGAAACTTTAAATTACCGTTTTAAAATAATGAAATAGGAGAAGCGTAGTGGTCACTTTTGTGATTGCTATGCTTTTTTGTGTAGATAAAGAATAATTGTTACATAGAACGGAAGAGAAATCGATCCATTAAGAATTATTTATTTGGAAGCAAATGTATAGATTTGGATTGTGTTTTGTTAGAAAAATATAAGAGAGGTAGTTTTTTAGTAGTATATATAGGTGCAAAAGGTCTAATTGCATTTTTGTTAACAATGTAACCATTAATAGGGCTATAGCTTTTGATTCAGTCTTTATACACGAGATTGTTTTTTCTTAATAGTTCGTTAATTTGAAATTAAGGTAATTAGTAGCTATTTATCAGGAGTTTTTTATGTCTATTATTTAAATTAAACTTCTTTTAGTCTTTTTGTCTATTATTTATCATATTGGGGTAAAGAAGCATTTGTAAGGATACAGGGATGAGTCACTCATTTTTAAGTAATAATTTCTTACATATGAATCATTAGGGGGTGATTAAAAGGGGGTTATGCGCAGTGGGAAATAGTTGGAGGTGTATTTTTTTAGTTTATCAGTTGATAGATACTTGTTGATTTCTATTAAACCTTATGAGGGTAAGGTTCGAGGGGGATAAAAAAATGAAAAAACAACAGGTGGATTATAAGCGCAGAATGAATTCGAAAAATAAGCAAAAAGCAAAAATGTTAGCGACTCTGTTTACAGCTGCTACTATTGTGGCTTCACCAGTGACTATTCACTATAGCGGGTTAGATCGTAGTTTTTCATTAAGCGGGACGCAGGCGGAAGCTGCAACGATTAGTTTGCTTGGTAATACGACTTTAACGCCAAGCTATGTTGGAGGCAAGCTGATTATTCAAATTAAGGGGACGCAGATTGCTAACATTGGTTTACTTCAAGATTATCATCCTTATTTTCAACTTCCAGATGAACTAAAGACATTATTGTCAAATCCAGCTATTAAGGCTAATTCAAGTGTTGCGTATGATATACCATACTTGGGTTTGTTTGGGGCGCAATTATCAAATAAAGGTACGGTAGCTGGGGAAGATTTATTATATGATGCCACAAAAGGAACGATAGGCGCGACTGTTGCGAATGGCTTAGGACTCTCGTTAGCTGGATCGACGACATTTACGCTGACCATCGATTTAATGGCTTTGGGATTGACCGCATTACCAGCGGGGATTGGTGATGATAGACTGGACTTTGCTGGGCGTGTTAGTGATGGATTGCTGGATGTGGATTTGTTGAATTCGGATGCGGCTCGTGCGTTTATTGAGGCGCCGGAGGCTGACGCCGATGCCGATGCCGATGCCGATGCCGATGCCGATGCTGACGCGGATGCTGACGCCGATGCAGATGCTGATGCTGACGCCGATGCCGATGCCGATGCCGACGCTGACGCCGATGCCGACGCTGACGCCGATGCCGATGCGGATGCTGACGCCGATGCCGACGCTGACGCCGACGCCGATGCTGACGCCGATGCGGATGCCGATGCCGACGCTGATGCCGATGCGGATGCCGATGCGGATGCTGATGCCGACGCGGATGCTGACGCTGACGCGGATGCCGACGCGGATGCCGATGCGGATGCCGATGCCGATGCTGACGCTGATGCCGATGCGGATGCTGATGCGGATGCGGATGCGGATGCCGACGCTGATGCCGATGCCGACGCCGATGCGGACGCGGATGCCGATGCGGATGCCGACGCTGATGCTGATGCTGATGCTGACGCCGATGCCGACGCTGATGCTGATGCTGATGCTGATGCTGACGCGGATGCGGATGCCGATGCGGATGCCGATGCGGATGCCGACGCAGATGCAGATGCCGACGCCGATGCGGACGCGGATGCCGATGCGGATGCTGATGCTGATGCCGATGCGGATGCTGACGCTGATGCCGATGCTGATGCTGATGCGGATGCGGATGCCGACGCAGATGCCGACGCAGACGCAGATGCAGATGCCGACGCTGACGCTGATGCAGATGCTGACGCCGATGCCGACGCGGATGCTGACGCTGATGCCGATGCGGATGCCGATGCCGATGCGGACGCTGACGCTGATGCCGACGCGGATGCTGATGCCGACGCGGATGCTGACGCCGACGCGGATGCTGACGCCGACGCCGATGCGGATGCTGACGCCGACGCCGACGCCGATGCCGATGCGGATGCCGATGCTGACGCTGATGCCGATGCGGATGCCGATGCTGACGCCGATGCGGATGCCGACGCCGATGCGGATGCCGATGCTGACGCCGATGCGGATGCCGATGCGGATGCCGACGCTGATGCCGACGCTGATGCCGACGCCGATGCCGATGCTGACGCTGATGCGGATGCGGATGCGGATGCCGACGCCGACGCTGATGCCGATGCTGACGCTGATGCCGATGCCGATGCCGACGCTGATGCCGATGCGGATGCCGATGCTGACGCCGATGCCGATGCCGACGCCGACGCCGATGCCGACGCCGACGCTGACGCCGATGCTGACGCCGATGCAGATGCCGACGCTGACGCTGATGCCGATGCGGATGCCGACGCCGATGCCGACGCGGATGCTGATGCCGATGCGGACGCCGATGCGGATGCTGATGCGGATGCCGACGCAGATGCGGATGCTGACGCTGACGCTGACGCTGACGCTGACGCTGACGCGGACGCTGACGCTGACGCTGACGCAGATGCTGACGCCGATGCCGATGCGGACGCAGATGCTGACGCCGATGCCGATGCGGATGCTGACGCTGATGCCGATGCGGATGCCGATGCGGATGCTGACGCTGACGCCGATGCCGACGCTGATGCGGATGCCGACGCTGATGCTGATGCGGATGCTGACGCTGATGCCGACGCCGATGCCGACGCTGATGCGGATGCTGATGCGGATGCTGACGCCGATGCGGATGCCGACGCAGATGCCGATGCGGATGCCGATGCGGATGCTGACGCTGATGCGGATGCCGACGCTGATGCGGATGCTGACGCTGATGCCGATGCGGATGCTGACGCTGACGCTGACGCCGATGCAGACGCTGATGCGGATGCCGACGCTGATGCTGACGCTGACGCGGATGCCGACGCGGATGCCGACGCCGATGCTGACGCCGATGCTGACGCTGACGCTGATGCGGATGCCGACGCGGATGCCGACGCGGATGCCGACGCCGATGCTGACGCTGATGCCGATGCGGATGCTGACGCGGATGCCGATGCGGATGCCGACGCCGATGCCGACGCTGATGCGGATGCGGATGCTGACGCCGATGCGGATGCGGATGCTGATGCCGACGCCGATGCTGACGCCGACGCGGATGCCGATGCAGACTCAGATTCAGACGGAGACATTGATTGGGTAGGCTTTAATGTGGATCGTCCAATGATTAATCCTATCTATGCAGGGGATAAAATCATTAAAGGTAGCACTAATTATGGAAGCAGTAGCATGGTAAGTTTACTGCGTGAAGTCCAAGCTTATGCGGCTGCGCTTCCTGCTGGGACAACTTTTAAATTGACGTTAAAACTCCCTGATGGCACTGTGATCGGTAATATTACCTTGAATCCAGATGGAAGTTATTCTGTTAATGTTAATGGTCATGTACTAAAAGCTGGCGATATCGTTACCGCATTCCTTACTGCTACACGAGGAGACCAAACGAAAACCAGTGCAGTTGCTTCAACGCAAGTACTACCAGCAATCGATGATACGGATGCTGATGCCGATGCTGACTCTGACTCCGACGACGATCCAAGCACACCGATTAATACGGGAAATGCTGGCGGTGGCTCAGGCTCAGGTACTGGAACAACGGGTGGAACTGTTACGCCAATCAATACTGCATCTGGCTCGGGTGGTAGTCCAACCATAACGCCAATCAGTACTTCTACTGGTACTAGTCCTACTACTAGCGGCTCCTCAGATTCGATGTTACCGTCCACTGGTGATGAAAACTCGACCGCCGCTCAATGGTTTGGTGGAGGATTGTTACTCTTGGCTGGTGGCTTCTTATTGAATCTATTTAGAAGAAAACCACAGGAATAAAAAGTTAGATCCTCTGCTCTAGTCATAGGCTGGAGCAGAGGATTAAAATTAGAAAGGGGCATGATTAGAATGATTTTTAACACGGCACTTGAAGAAATAAAAGGAAATGTTAAAAGGATGACTGGAGATTTACCAAATTATAATTTAAATGGAGAATGGAAGGCCTTTTTATCTATAGATCATCAAACAAAGCGCGCTACTGTTATTAATTATTCAAATGCTTCGTTAGATTATATTTTTACGCAAATAAAAAAAGTGCTGGAAAAAAATAATACGAAGACGTTTAAAGTGGATATTGCTTACGATTTCAGGAAGATTATTTTTGAGGAATGGAATAAAAAAGCGCTACATACAAGAAAGAACTATTGTCGCTCAGGGATTTCATTTGATAAGGGTTTTCAAACGGCGCTTATGGAACAAGAAATCAATGGAAATGCGATGATTCAGCCAGGAGAATCAGGTCTGGCGTTAAATTTAGAGAATTTGAATAGGTACTTATTACAAGCTGATAAGTGCCGCAGAAAATTTGAAATAGAAGTGGATTCAGAATTGATTTTATTTGAAACGCTAGGTTTTTATTTTGATGGAGAAAAGATTATCAAACTTTATAGTGAGGGATTAAACAATGGGCGCCGGATACTAGATTCGATGGATACACCTGAGGTTGAGAGGGTTATTCATCAATCGGGTAGTTATTTAGCAAATCAAGTAGCTACTAGCGGCGAATTTGTCTATGGCTATTTTGCTTGTTTTGATAAAAAAATTAAACACTATAACAGCTTGCGTCACGCCAGTTCAACGTATTCGATGGTCGAGGCGTTTGAGGTTTCGCGAGATGCTACAATCATTACAGCTGCTAAACGCGCGTTGCAATTTCTAGCTGTGGATCTAATTCGAGAAACGGAAGACCGAGCTTATGTGGTCGAGCGTGATTCCAATGAAATCAAACTTGGTGCCAATGCGGCGGCTATTCTAGCTTTCACAAAATACATGAAAGTGACTGAAACAAACGATTATACAGCGCTATGCACAAAGCTGGCGCGCACAATTTGCGATCTACAGCAGGAGAACGGGCAATTTGTTCATGTTTTATCCTATCCTTCTCTGGAAGTAAAAGATCCGTTTCGAATTATTTATTATGACGGAGAGGCTGTATTTGCACTCTTGAGGTTATACGAAATCGATGCAAATCAAGATTGGCTAGATGCTGCGGTACAAGCTTTTGACCATTTTATCGCAAAAAAATATTGGAAAAATCACGATCATTGGTTGAGCTATTGCACGAATGAAATTACGAAATATTTGCCAGAGGATCGCTATTTTAAATTTGGGCTCAAAAATGGGTTTGGACGTTTAGAATTTATGTATGAACGAGAAACCGCATTTCCTACTTTTTTAGAGTTGACCGTCGCGACACATGATATGTGCAACCGCATGGATGAGCTGGGAAAATCCGCATTACTAGCAGGATATGATCGCGAACAATTGGAACGGACAATTGATAAACGAGCGGATCATCAGTTAAATAGTTTTTTCTACCCCGAATTAGCAATGTACTTTAAAAATCCAGCCCGAATTGAGAACAGTTTCTTCATTCGCCACCACTCCTTCCGCGTGCGAATTGATGATGTGGAGCACAATATATCAGGTTATTGTCGGTATTTAAACAGAATGAAAGCAGGTTTTCTCGAAAAAAATAAAGAAAAAATGCAGCTGTAAAGAAAAAACACTTTACAAACAAATCCTTTACTGGTAATATATATACTTGTGTAAGACTTTATGGAGGTGTATATAATAATGGCAGTTAAAATTCGTTTAAAACGTATGGGTTCTAATAAGAAACCTTTCTACCGTATTCAAGTAGCAGATTCTCGTTCTCCTCGTGATGGCCGTTCAATCGAAACAGTGGGTACATACAATCCACTACTCAATCCGGCAGAAGTGAAGATCGACGAAGAAGCAGTTTTGAAATGGTTGCATAACGGTGCGAAACCATCTGACACAGTTCGTAACTTGTTGTCAAAAGAAGGCATTATGGAAAAATTCCACAATTCAAAACTAGGTAAGTAATAGAGGTTATGGCTATGGAGGATTTAATTCTAACCATCGTAAAGCCACTCGTGGATCATCAAGATGACGTTGTTATCTCGGTAGAAGAGAGTGCTACAAGCCTTCTTTATAAGTTATCAGTAAACAAAGATGATATGGGCCGTGTCATAGGCAAGCAAGGACGAATCGCGAAATCGATTCGTACACTTGTCTATGCTACTGGATCTCGTAATGAGAAGAAAGTACGTCTTGAAATCATTGAATGACCACCCACATCTAGAATGTGCGGTGGTTTTTTTGTTGCTGGGATTGTTTGAACGAAGTGAATTACAAACCCAGTATGCATGAGAGCGGAGCGAGCAGGTAATCCATTGGTGCTCTTATACGCTGGCTCCAGAAAAATTAGTAGGCAAATAAGGAGCCAGCAGACTAAGGGAGCCTCAATATGCATGAGAGCGAAGCGAGCAGGTAAACCACCAGTGGGTTTTATGCCGTGAACGAGTGCGGACTAGGTGGGAACCGCCAAAATTACAACCCCAGTATGCATGAGAGTGGAGTGAACATGTAATCGATGACTCTTATACGCCAGGTTTTGAGTTAGCGTCATGTTCTTTCTTGAAGTTTCGGAGTCCAGTAAAGCCGTTGTCTCAAGTTCAGGTGTTTGTTTATGTTTAGTGTCTTCGGATCTAGCTCCAACAGCCAGCCTCTCGGAATTTTCGTGGCCTCCGTAAAAGTCAACAGAGGACTTTCACTGCGCCCCCTAACAAATTCTGTCGAGGCTAACGGGCTGTTTTCGCTTTTCATGTGATCTAGCTCCAACAGCCAGCCTCTCGGAATTTTCGTGGCCTCCGCAAAAGTCAAGAGAGGACTTTCACTGCGCCCTCTAACAAATTCTGTCGAGGCTAACGGGCTGTTTCTGCTTTTCATGAGATCTAGCTTCGGAAGCCAGCCCCTCGAAATTTTCGGTGCCTCCGAAAAATCCAAGGGAGGGATTTATCTGCGCCTCCTAACAAATTTTTTCGGGTCTAACGGGCGTCCTCTGCTTTTCATGTGTTACAATAAAATAACCCCCCCACACGGATAAAGGAGTGATTTTCATGAAAATTATCCAAAAAGTGACTGTAATGCAAGTGTTAACGGAAAAAAGTAAGCTGAAATTGGTGCAATTCTATATTGATCAGCGACAAAAATTGCAAAAAGAAAGTGATCAACTCCATTTTGAACAAAAAAAGATGGAACGTAAAAGTAAATTTAATCAGGAATCCGTGACTAGTTATTTTGCGAAAGAAATTGATATGCGTCATGAAAAAGTGAAGTTGATTGAGTTTCAAGCGGAACAACTCGAAATGTTGCCACTTGGAAGTGAGATTAAAGAACAAGAATTAGAAGCTATTCTTGATGTTTCTGTTGGGGATTCGTGGAATGAGAACATTTTTGCGAAGACAATTGTAGTGAAAGACGATATTATAGTAGAAATACGCTAGAGGTGAATTCATTGGAACAGATGTTTAATGTTGGAAAAATAGTAAATACACACGGTTTAATGGGAGAAGTACGCGTTATTTCGCTGACTGATTTTGCGGATGAGCGGTTTGTGCCTGGAAATGAATTATTTTTATTTGCGAAAGATAGTAAGAAACCGGAAAAATTGGTGATTAAAACGCACCGGAAACATAAAAACTTTGATTTGTTAACATTCGAGGGGATCATTGGTATTAATAACGTAGAGAGAATGCGTGATGGTCTACTTAAAGTTCCAGAATCTCAATTAGGAGACTTGGGTGAGCATGAATTTTATTTTCACGAAATTATCGGGTGCGAAGTTTACACAGAAGAGGGCGAACTTTTGGGAACCATCAGTGATATTTTGACGCCTGGTGCGAATGATGTTTGGGTTGTACAAATGAAGGGTCAAAAAGACAAGCTTGTGCCTTATATCGCGGATGTTGTGCAATCAGTCAATGTTTCGGATAAAAAAATCACGATTTCTGTCATGGAAGGATTGTTTGACTAAATGAAAATGGATGTCTTATCGATTTTTCCGACGATGTTTGATGGCATGACTGGAAACTCGATTGTCAAAAAAACAATTGAAAAAGGCCTTGTGGATGTTTCTATTATCGACTTTCGGGAATATGCAGAAGGAAAGCATCAAACGGTAGACGATTACCCTTATGGTGGCGGCGCTGGGATGCTTTTGAAGGCGCAACCGATTTTTTCGGCTGTGGAGGCACTACGGGAAAGAACGCCAGACACGAGGCCGCGTATCATTTTAATGGATCCGGCTGGGAAACGGTTTGACCAAAAAATGGCGGAGGAATTTTCCAAGGAAGAGCATCTTATTTTTATTTGTGGCCATTATGAAGGATACGATGAGCGGATTCGGGAATTTCTGGTGACGGATGAAGTGTCGATTGGCGACTATATATTAACTGGTGGTGAGATCGGGGCAATGGCGATGATGGATAGCGTTATCAGATTGCTCCCAGGGGCGCTTGGAAATGCCGATTCAGCTGTTACGGATTCTTTTTCTACAGGGTTACTCGAGCATCCGCATTACACGAGACCTGCGCAATTTCGCGATATGGAGGTTCCTGAAGTACTTTTAAATGGGAATCATAAGTTGATCGAGGAATGGCGGGAACGTGAATCATTGCGCCGCACATGGGAACGCCGGCCAGACTTACTTAAGAACTATACTTTATCTGATCAGCAACAAAAATGGTTAGAGGAGATACAAAGAGGAGTGGAATAGGCATGGGAATTTTTAAAAATGAAGAAGAGGAAAATCGCGATGATGTACTGAATCGTGATGTGGATTCGATACTTATCTCGACTGGACCGACAGCAGTCAATCATGATGTAGTACAGGTTATTTTTGTTCGAAATTATATTCAAGTCGAGGCAAAAGCGGGATGGACTGCGACATCTGATTTTGCGGGATTGGTTCGGGGATTACAAGAACAAGCGCATGAACTTGGTGGAGATGCGGTACTTAACTGTCATTTCGACGAACAATTTATTCGCGAAGAAGACGGCAAACTACTACTGAGCCAAGTTGGTTATGGTACAGTCGTGATGACAAAGATTACTAGATTTTAAAAATAGAAAACGAATGGAGTCTGCACCAGAAATGATGAATCTCCATTCGTTTTTAGTTTAGCTTATTTTTGGCGCGCGTCACTACTTTTTCAAGTAATGGCATTGGTTCTGGAATCATTTGTCCGTGACCAACTGCCAGAATACTTGGGTTGTGCAGCATGATTTTTTCAGTGGAGGCAATCCCCGTTTCTAAATCCCAAGTGCCCATTGTCGGAAACGGGAAAAGTGGGCGCGTATCACCAGCGATAGCGAGACCGCCTTTGGTTTGGAGCAAATCGCCGACAATAATGGCTTTTGTACGATTATCGAAAAAAGAAATGCTTCCTGGCGTGTGTCCTGGGGTCTCTATAACAGACAGAGAACCAACCATGTCACCTTCGCCGATCGTTTTCGTAACCTTGACTGGAAACACTTTAGGGTAGGAGCCTTTCGTCGGTTTTTGCGCTTCAAAAGCATACGGTTCGGGATTTTTTAATAGTTGTAGTTCTCGCGCAGAAAGCATCACTTGAGCATATGGATGTGCTTTTGTGATGGCTTGTAGCGCTCCGATGTGATCACCATGTGCATGGGTCAACACGATATAGCGGAGCGGTAAACCAATCATTGCGATATTCCACAAGATCTTTTTAGCGCTCATTGGCAGGCCAGCATCAATGAGCGTCAGGCTATCTCCATCCGTTATAAGATAGCAGTTTACAGGGAATAAAAATGGTAATGTGGTGATTTGCGTGATATAATTTTGCGATACATTTCTCATGGCATTGATACTTCCTTTCCTCATAGAAATACATACCCGTTTCTGAGGTTTATCATACCATATTTTAGCCATCAAGAAAAAACCCTTTACACGCTATGATAAATGTGATAAATTAGATTAGTAACTGGACAGATCCAGTTTTATAACGACGTTCCGCTTCATTACATATGTTGAATGAAAGAATGTCTGTTGGAAGGAGATGAAATGTAATGAATTTGTTAATCAATGAAATTACTAAAAGTCAATTAAATCCAGACGTACCTAGCTTCCGTCCTGGTGATACTGTTCGCCTTCACGTGAAGGTTGTCGAGGGAACTCGCGAACGTATTCAGCTTTTTGAAGGTGTTGTAATCAAACGCCGTGGAGCAGGAATCAGCGAAACTTTCACAGTTCGTAAAATCTCTTATAGTGTTGGCGTTGAGCGTACATTCCCTGTACACACTCCACGTATTGCACAATTAGAAGTGTTACGTCGTGGTAAAGTACGTCGTGCGAAATTGTATTACCTACGTGACTTGCGTGGTAAAGCAGCTCGTATTAAAGAAATTCGTTAATTATAAAAAGACGGTCGGCATTACGCTGATCGTCTTTTTATGTATCGCTTGCAAAAAGATGGCGTATCGCGTATTCTGATGATATCAAATCATGGAAAGGAAGTTAAACAATGAAACAACTTATTCCATATTTAACAACCGATCATTGTAAAGAAGCCGTCAGCTATTATCACGCTATTTTCGGAGGAGAAATCAAAAACTTCCAAATGTCAGACGGGATTCCAGGTTTTGAACAATATCCTGATAAAGTGCTTCACGCAGAGTTAGTCATTAACGCGAATTTGACGCTCTATCTCAATGATATTTTCCAAACACCAGTCACAGAAGGTAATAGTGTCATTTTAGGATTGGAATTCGAATCGGAAGAGGAGATCACGAATATCTATAATGCACTTGCAGAAGAAGGCAGCGTCGAAATGGAGTTGCAAGAAGCATTTTGGGGAGCAGTTCACGCCAAAGTTGTTGATAAATTTGGATTTAGCTGGGAGTTGAATTGGGAGAAATGACGAAGAGCAAAAAATTAACGCTCACAGGTCATGATAACTATATCATTGTCGAAAACCAATCAGGACAACACTTCAAACTAGATGGAACTCTTATTCGAGGCGGCTTCATCGCTGACGCAACATCCATCCAGGCATGGCATACCATCGACGAAACTATCCCCATTTCCCAATCCGAAAAGGACGAAATCATGACACAAATCATGCAACAAACTATCCAAAGTCCGTTCAAAATTATTTTCGAAGAGCCAGGTTTTGAAAGTTTTTCATAAAAAGCCTTGAAAAGCGTTCAAAACTTTGGTATGATAAATCTCGTGGTCAGATGAGTAGGTGATTTGACATATGCAGTCTAGCCATGGTACAATTACTTCTGGTTAATGAATGACAAGAAAGAAGGAGCATCCCGCTTCTCGCCTCGTAAATGTATTTTTGCAGGCAAAGAATTGGAATTATGGTTCACGTATGAAGTATGTGAATTTTCTGATGTGCGGGTTTGTAATGAAACCGGCGCTTTTTTTATGCGTACTTTCACTTGTTATGAGTAATAATTTATTGGAGGTGGCTCACCATTAGCAAAGACATGTTGGTAAACGATGGGATTCGTGCACGTGAATTAAGATTAATTGATCAAGACGGCGAACAGCTTGGTGTTAAAACAAAAGCTGAAGCACTTGAAATTGCGGAGAAAGCCAATTTGGACGTTGTTCTAGTTGCAGCGACTGCGAAACCGCCAGTAGCCCGTATTATGGACTATGGTAAATTCCGCTTCGAGCAACAGAAGAAAGAAAAAGAAGCTCGCAAAAATCAAAAAATCATCGTAATGAAGGAAGTTCGTTTAAGTCCTACGATTGACGAACACGATTTCGATACGAAACTACGTAACGCGCGCAAGTTCCTTGAAAAAGGCGATAAAGTAAAATGCTCTATCCGCTTTAAAGGGCGTGCGATTACCCATAAAGAAATCGGTCAGAAGGTGCTTGACCGTTTTGCGAAAGAGTGCGAAGACCTTTGTACAATTGAGCAAAGACCAAAAATGGACGGACGTTCAATGTTCTTAGTCCTAGCGCCAATTCAAGAGAAGTAAAGTTCTGAGGAGGAAAAATTCATGCCAAAAATGAAAACTCACCGTGGCTCTGCTAAGCGTTTCAAAAGAACAGGTTCTGGTAAATTAAAACGTTCGCACGGTTACACAAGTCATATGTTCGCAAACAAATCTCAAAAACAAAAACGTAAACTACGTAAGAGTGCGTTAGTTTCAAAAGGTGACTTCAAGCGTATTCGCCAAATGGTCGCTAAAATGAAATAAGCAAGTTTTAATTCGGAAAAACACAGAATCTATTTTTGTGAAAACCCATTAGGAGGTAATTTATATGCCACGCGTAAAAGGCGGAACAGTAACACGCAAACGTCGGAGAAAAGTAATTAAATTAGCGAAGGGCTATTATGGCTCGAAGCATACACTATATAAAGTAGCAAACCAAGCGGTAATGAAATCTTACCAATATGCTTACCGTGATCGTCGTCAAAAGAAACGTGATTTCCGTAAATTATGGATCGCACGTATCAATGCGGCAGCTCGTTTGAATGATCTTTCTTACAGCAAATTCATGCACGGTTTGAAATTAGCCGGTATTGACATGAACCGTAAAATGCTAGCAGACCTTGCCGTTCACGATGAAGCAGCTTTCACGCAAATCGCGACACAAGCAAAAGACGCTTTAGCTAAATAATAAAACGTTACATAAGCGGTAAACAAGGAGTTAAATTCTTGTTTACCGCTTATTTTTGTTGTGGAAGCAAAAGCATATCATTTGCCTTGAAGCGTACTCAAAGCTTTATACTGGACATAGACGAAGGGAGGTAACGAAACATGGCAAAAGTAACTGCAGGAAGAGATGCACTAGGAGAATTCGCTCCTAAATTTGCGGAACTAAATGATGATATTTTATTTGGTGAGGTCTGGTCACGTGAAGCAGAGTTACCAGCTCGAGATCGTTCCATCGTGACTATAACAGCGCTTATCACTGGTGGGAATTTTGAACAATTACCGTTTCATATGAAGAAAGCAAAAGAAAACGGAGTAACAAAAGAAGAAATGACGGAGATTATCACGCACGTAGCTTTTTATGTTGGTTGGCCGAAAGCATCGTCTGCTTTTAACATTGCAAAAGAACTGTACTAATTGAAACTAGGAGGAAGTAAGTTATGGCGAAAAATGAAGAAGTGAAGAATGGTGTTATTTTTCCAGTTGGAGAAAAGAACGATGCTTTTGCGCAGTATTTTATCGGCCAAAGTTATTTGAAAACGCTCGTCGCGGATCCTGCTGTTAACGTTGGTGTGGGTAATGTGACATTTGAGCCGGGCTGTCGTAATAACTGGCATATTCATCGTGACGGTTATCAGTTGTTACTCGTAACTGGTGGTGAAGGATGGTATCAAGAAGAAGGCAAGGACGCACAAATGTTGAAAGCTGGAGATGTGATTGTGACGCATGATGGCGTAAAGCATTGGCACGGCGCAACGAAAGACAGTTGGTTTGAGCACATCGCTATTACGACGGGAACGCCTGAGTGGCTAGAGCCTGTGGAAGAGGAATGGTATGCTGCTCTATAAAATCGCTTAAAAGCATAGTCTCATCGCCTATTTTCGCGGGTGATTACTATGCTTTTTTTGTAGTGGCAACGTTGTAAGTGGTTTTGCTAACGGAAATAACGTATACTATAGAAGGAAAAACATGCAATTCAAGGAGGAGCGTAACATGGATAAACAATTAGAAATGTTAAAAGAACTAACGGATGCAAAAGGAATTTCAGGAAACGAGCGCGCCGTACGCGAAGTTTTTAAGAATTACATAGAGCCACTAGCAGATACATTTGAAACGGACGGTCTTGGTAGCGCGATTGCAACAAAAACTGGCGACGCGAATGGACCAAAAATCATGATCGCAGGCCATTTAGACGAAGTTGGCTTCATGGTTACACGAATTGACGATAAAGGCTTCATCAAATTCCAAACAATCGGTGGCTGGGTTAGTTCTGTGATGCTAGCGCAACGTGTAACGATTGTCACGCGTTCTGGTGAAGAGATTACAGGCGTTATTGGTTCTAAGCCACCACACTTAATGAGTGCCGCTGAGCGTCAAAAGGCGTTTGACATTAAAGACATGTTTATCGATGTAGGTGCTGCGGATAAAGAAGAAGTAGAAGGTTGGGGAATTAAACCGGGGGATATGATCGTTCCTGCGTTTGAATTCACTGTGATGAAAAATGAGAAATATCTTCTTGCTAAAGCGTGGGACAACCGAATTGGTCTTGCTATCGCGATCGAAGTGTTGCGTAATTTAAAAGGAGAAAAACATCCAAATATCGTTTATGGCGTTGGAACAGTCCAAGAAGAGGTCGGCTTGCGTGGCGCTAAAACATCTGCGCATCAAGTTATGCCAGATATCGCATTTGGTGTTGATGTAGGAATTGCCGGCGATACACCAGGCGTTACAGCAAAAGAAGCAGTCAGCAAAATGGGGGAAGGTCCGCAAATTATTATATACGATGCTTCGATGATCAGTCACGCACCATTGCGCAATTTTGTAACGGACGTAGCGGATGAATTAGAAATCCCGTATCAATTTGAAGCTATTGCAGCTGGTGGAACAGATTCGGGTGCGATTCACTTAACTGGGAACGGTATCCCATCGCTGTCCATCACAATTGCGACGCGTTACATTCATTCACATACTTCCATGCTTCACCGTGACGATTTTACCAACGCCGTGAAGCTTATTACAGAAGTTGTAAAACGTTTGGATGCTGATAAAGTAAGTGAAATTCGTTTAGGCTAAGACAACAAGGGTAACCTAGAGGAGGTTTACAGCAGTGAAATCCGTATTTATTCTCGGTGGAACAGGACTGATAGGTCATGCTGCAACTAGCGCTTTTCTTGCCACGGAGGACTATCATGTCACGACATTTTCTTTACCACCAGTGCCAGAAGTTGGTGTACTTGATCTGCGTGCTCGCCATCATTTTGGCAATATAAATGAGATGTCTGATGCAGAAATTGTGAAACTTTTAAAAGGACAGGATATTTTTATTTTTGCGGGTGGGGTTAATTCACACTTTATGCCTAAGAAACCAGCGAAGGAATTCTTTTTTCAGGTGAATGTGGAACCGGTCGTGCATTTAGCGCAATTGGCTAGACAAGCTGGGGTTTCGAAATTTATCCTCTGTACCTCATTCTATAACTATTTTCATGCGTTGTGGCCAGAATTGCAATTGACGGGGATTCATCCGTATATTTATGCAAGCGTGGAACAGGAAATGCGGTTGTTGAATGAGAACGGAAATGGGCTGACAACGATTGCGCTTCGACTGCCCTACGTGGTTGGTCTTGTTCCGAATCGGGTTTCTGCTTGGGTAAACTATGCTAGGCGTTTGCATAAGGCTGAGTTTCCGCTTTACGTGAATCATCATAACGAAGCGACAGGCGGATCATGTTATATGACGGCGAAGCAGGTTGGCCAAGCGTTGGTAGGTGCTGCCGATGATGCGGTGATATCCAAAAGTTATACACTCGGATGGAGCAACATATCCAATGAATCGTTTCTTATGCATGCGAGCAAGGCTTTAGGAGCAGATATCCAAATAAAACCGATGACATTCCGTGAACTTCAAGCAAAGGCTAGAAAAGAAGCGCACGAAAATGAACTTGCGGGTAAAGAGGCAGGACTTGAGCCGGTTGCTTATACGGAGTTGCTAACGAGAGCACTCTACATTGATCCAATAGAAGCGCTCGATGTCCTAGATTATCATGCAGATAACGTAGAACAGGAAATTCACAATGTGTTCGCAAGTTTGGACAACAAAAAACGATGATGCTATTTTTTGCATCATCGTTTTTCTTTCTATAAAATACCCAACTGTTGCAAAAACACTAGGAAAATCGCGACTGGGCATATATATTTTAAAAGTAATAACCACGTCGCGAAAAGTTTGAAGCGAAAAGCGCCATCCGACGTAATTTCATCCAGCAACATCTGTCGGGGCATCCTGAATCCAACGAAAATCGCGATTAGAAAGGCGCCGATTGGAAGCAAGATATTCGAAGAAAGATAATCTGCGATGCCAAATAAATTTTTCCCGAAAATCGTTACATCTGAGAGAACGCCAGTACTGAGCGAAGTAGGGACGGCGAGCAATGTCACAATCGCCACAACAATCAACAAAACACGTTTTCTAGCTGCTGGACGTTTTTCTAGGAATGCCGTGACAGGAACTTCGAATAAGTTGAAACTAGATGTCAATGCGGCGAACAAAAATAACACGAGGAATAGCAGTAAGAATACAATGCCAAACGGTACTTGGTTAAAGATCGCTGGTAACACGATGAAAAGTAAACCCGGTCCAGCTTGCGGCTCAATCCCGAATGAAAAAGCAGCAGGGAAAATAGCAAGACCTGCAAACAATGAGATAAGCAAGTTCATCAAAGCCACCGTTAGCGCGCTACTTGGCAAGAAAACATCGCGCTTTAAATAAGAAGCATACGTAATCATACCACCAACGCCAACTGCAAGTGAAAAGAAACTCTGGCCAAGCGCTTGTAAAATAGCATCCGAGGTTAAATCATCAAATTTCGGCTGTAAAAAGTAGGATACGCCATCCATCGCATTCGGCAATGTCAATGAATAGACAATCAAGATCAGCAAGAAAATAAAGAGCGCAGGCATCATCCAACGATTCGCGCGTTCAATTCCAGCTGTAATACCGTTTAATAGCACGAAAAGATTAATCGCAATAAAGATTACGGTTGCTAAAATCACCTGTAACGGATCATTCGAAGTGGTTACAAACAGATCCGTCAAAGCGCCTACCGAAAGGCCTTGAAGCGCTCCGGTCACTGCTTTCCATATGTAAAGCAAAGCCCAACCACCAACAACACAATAAAAAGCGAGAATCAAGAAACACGTAATAACACCAATGCGTCCCGTCCAATCCCATTTTGTATTCGGCGCTAATTTTTGATACGCCGAAATAGTTCCACTCTGCGTTTTCCGACCGATAACGAATTCGCCGAGCAATACAGGCAGTCCAATAAATATTGTGAAAATCGCGAAGATGAGGAAGAATGCTCCACCACCAGCATTTGCCGTCACATAAGGCATTTTCCACAAAGCGCCAAGCCCAATGGCCGAGCCCGCCGCCGATAAAATAAATCCTAATTTTGAAGTCCATTGTTCCCGATTTGTCTGCATAATAATCTTTGTCTCCCCTTTAACACGTTTTACCTTTAACGTATTATAACAGTTTTGCGTAGAACATAACAACCTGAAAAAGAAGCTTTTCGCAAAATGGGTATTTAAACAACTTGATTATGCTATAATAGACAAGAATGGGAGCGTGATAATCGTGGAAATGATCAAATCAACGAAAAACGACCGCGTCAAAAATTGGCGTAAATTGCAAACAAAAAAAGGGAGACAGCAAGAGTTCTCCTATCTAATAGAAGGTTTTCATCTTGTGGAAGAAGCGTTGCGTCAAGATGGACTCGTAACAGAGCTAATTATAGCGCCGAACGTGAAAATACCTGAAGAGTGGAATACCGCGAACATCCCTGTATTTTATGTGAATAAAGAAGTCGCGACGAGCATCAGCGAAACGATCACAGATCAAGGTATTTTTGCTGTGGTCAAAATGGAAGATCCTGAGATTATGATGCTGTTTGGCAAGAAGTTCTTAATGCTTGATGGCGTGCAAGATCCAGGGAATGTCGGAACACTGATTCGTACAGCCGATGCAGCAGGTTACGACGCTGTTATCCTTGGCCGAGGAAGCGCCGATTTATACAATCCAAAAGTGATTCGTTCCACGCAAGGAAGTCATTTTCATATCCCTGTTTTACAAGGGAATTTGCTGAACTGGATTGAGCGTTTGGAAGAGGATGGTGTACCGATTTTTGGAGCTGTTTTAGATGATACAGCGACGAAATTACAGGATGTGGAGCCACGCGAAACATTGGCTTTAATGGTTGGTAACGAAGGCAGCGGTATCCAAGAAGAGCTGCAAACACGATTAACGCATAAAGTGTACATACCGATATATGGTGCTAGCGAGTCGTTGAATGTTGCGGTAGCCGCTGGAATTTTGATGTATGGGTTGAGAAAGTAAATATTCCGATTACAAAACAAGCATCGGCCTGAAATCCAGGTTGATGCTTGTTTTTAGTTTGTCGAAAAACACGTACTATATTGAGGTTTGGCAGGCAATCGCTCACGGCTTTTTCTTAATCTGGCATTTTCACTTCGTTGATTAGCACCGGTTTTAAAGAAGATTTCACACTGCTAACAATTCCTTTTGCAGCGCCCCAATCAATATTAAATAGCGTGCCAGATCCTCCTGTTGTAATCATCGTAACCTCGGTAACATGATTAAAGTCATGCACCACAATGAATAAAGACGTGTGGCTTCCAGGACGTAAGGCGGACTGTTCATAGGTTAACATACCTTGCTGAAATTCCCCAAACGACCGAAGCTCTTCAAAAACGAGATCATTCGCAGGTTGGGAGAATTTGATTAAATCCATTGTTTCGGCGACACTGCCTTTTACGACATATCTTTTTTGTGTCATGATTCGCAATCCCTCCTAGTATTTTTTAGGTACGGACATATTTGATACTTCCATTTTACGCCTAAATGAGTGAATTTTCAATGTATCTATGCGCTTATTAATTGTAAGTATCAGAGGTTAAATTAGTTACTTTCTAGCTAGGAATATGGTACAATACTTTTAGAGGTGAGAACAATGAAAGAAGAAACGCATACAATGTGTCCGAAGTTCGAGAATGCCTTTTCGCTACTTGGTAAGCGTTGGACTGGTCTAATTATTAATGTTTTGCTTGATGGACCGAAACGCTTTAAGGAAATTGCAGGCGAGATTACGCAAATGAGTGATCGTGTCCTTGCAGAGCGCTTAAAAGAGTTAGAAGAATCCGGAATAGTCGTGCGCCATGTGTACCCAGAGACACCTGTTCGCATTGAATATGTACTAACTGAAAAAGGTAAAGGCTTGGAGAAAGTCATGATTCAGGTTCAGGAATGGGCCGAAGTTTGGGTAGAACTGAAAAGCTGAGGAAGCCCGTTATGTTGATGCACAAAGTGAAAATGACAACCTTTTAATTGTTATGGAGGCCACGAAAATTTTGAGGGGCACAGAGAAGGAAGGCAGTTTCATTTCATTCAACTGCATATTGTGGTTCTAAAAAAGCACATTACGCTTTTTAGAACCACAACAAAGCTAGATCCGAAGGCGCATAACAATGTTTATGCGCCACATTTCTGTTTTACCTTGAAAAAGTTAGCCAAACATACTATAATGGAACGTATCAACTAAATATGCTTAAAGACGTTGAAGGAGACAAGTAGCTTTACGGATTCATTTTTAGGGAGAGGTTATCTTAGACTGCAAATAACCTCACATGATACGTAATTGCGAAAAGTTCAGCTCTGGAGTCGCTGTCGGGATTTTTTTGAATGAAAGGCAGATCGGTGTGAAGCCGTTATCGGAATGAAGTGGATGGCTTTTTGCTGTCTATTAGGGTGGTACCGCGTGATTATAACCTCGTCCCTTTGTGGATAAGGTTTTTTATTTTGGCTAAAAATAAGGAGTGAAGTAGCGTGTTAGATCAGTTGGAGCAATTGAAACAAGAAGCTGTGAAGAAAATAGCGGCTGTAGGAAATTTGGAAGCGTTGAACGACCTACGTGTGAAGTACTTAGGTAAAAAGGGACCAATGACAGAAATCATGAAACAGATGGGTAAACTAACCGCGGAGGAACGTCCAAAAGTAGGCGTGATCGCAAACCAGGTTCGGGAACAATTAACGAACGCCATCCAGGAAAAGCAAGACAATCTGGGCGCGGCAGAAATCGAGAAACAACTTGCGAATGAGACGATCGATGTGACATTACCAGGAACACCTGTCAAAGAAGGAACAGCACATCTATTAACGCAAGTCGTCGAAGAAATTGAAGACCTATTCATCGGCATGGGTTACACGATCGCAGAAGGCCCAGAAGTAGAGAAAGATTACTATAACTTCGAAGCCCTAAACCTACCAAAAGATCACCCAGCACGAGATATGCAAGACAGTTTCTACATTACAGAAAATACGTTATTACGTACACAAACATCTCCAGTTCAAGCTCGCGTAATGGAGCAACACGATTTTGCAAATGGTCCAATTAAAATTATTTGCCCAGGAAAAGTGTACCGCCGTGATAATGATGACGCGACACATTCACATCAATTCACACAAATCGAAGGACTTGTTGTGGATGAAAAAATTACATTGGCCGATTTAAAAGGAACATTAACCGTACTTGCTAAAAAAATGTTCGGCGAAGAGCGCGATGTTCGTTTACGTCCAAGTTTCTTCCCGTTCACAGAACCATCCGTTGAAATGGATATCTCTTGTTTTAGCTGCGGCGGCGAAGGGTGTCGCGTATGTAAAGGCACCGGTTGGATCGAGATTCTCGGTTCAGGCATGGTACATCCGAATGTACTTGAAATGTCGGGCATTGATTCTAAAAAATATAGCGGTTTTGCATTTGGAATGGGTCCAGAGCGTGTCGCGATGTTAAAATATGCGGTCGACGATATTCGTCACCTATACACGAACGATTTGCGGTTTACAAATCAATTTTCGGTGAAAGAATAAGGGGGCGAGAAAAAGATGTTAGTATCATATCAATGGGTAAAAGAATATTTTCCAAATCTAACTGTTTCTGCTGAAGATCTTGGCGAGCGCATCACGCGTGGCGGTATTGAAATAGACGGTTTAGACCGCTTAAATGCGGATATTAAAAATGTTGTTGTCGGAGAAGTGATCAGCTGTGAAAAACATCCGAACGCGGATACATTAAACAAATGTACGGTGAATGTCGGCGAAGAAGAGCCAATTCAAATTATTTGTGGTGCTCCAAACGTTGCCACTGGTCAAAAAGTCGTTGTCGCACGTGTTGGTGCTAGGTTGCCAGGCGGAATGAAAATTAAACGCGCTAAATTACGTGGCGAAGTTTCAGAAGGGATGATCTGCTCGCTACAAGAACTAGGTTTTGAAGGGAAAACAATCCCGAAAGCAGTTGCCGATGGTATTTTTGTATTGCCAGGAGAAGTTGAAGTTGGAGTAGACGCGACTGTTTTACTCGGTTTGGATGACGTTATTTTAGATATGGCGATTACACCAAACCGTGCCGATGCGCTTAGCATGACAGGAGTTGCCTATGAAGTTGGGGCAATCGTAGCTGAAAAACCAGTATTCGAAACGATTCCGCAACCAGAAACGGCGGGCGATATTGCTGATTATATCAAAGTAGATGTGCAAGCCGTTGATGCGACGCCATTTTATGGTATGCAGGTCATGAAAGATGTGACAATTAAAGAGTCACCGCTTTGGCTACAAACGAAATTGATGAAAGCAGGGATTCGTCCGCATAATAATGTGGTCGATATTACGAACTATATTTGCTTGAAATATGGACAACCGTTACATGCGTTTGACTATGATCGTCTTGGTAGCAAAGAAATTCTTGTTCGTCTCGCTAAAAATGGAGAAGAAATTGTGACGCTTGATGGTGAAAAACGTACGCTAAATGAAGGTCACGCAGTTATTACAAATGGCACTAATCCGATTGCGATTGCGGGTGTTATGGGCGGTGAAACATCCGAGGTCATCGAAACTACATCTATCGTTGCTTTAGAGGGTGCTATTTTTAGCAGTAGTTACATTGGAAAAGCATCACGTGAACTGAGTATTAGAACCGAGGCAAGCATTCGTTATGATAAAGGTAGCGACGCGTGGAAAGTGGAGCAAGCCCTACAAGAAGGCGCTGCGCTGATCGCAGAACTTGCAGGTGGTACGATCGTTGGTGGTATGGCAAAAGTCGATCACCGCGTGAAAAACATAAACAGTATCACAACGACATTGACACGAATTAATCGCGTTCTTGGGACAGAAATTACCCAACCAGAAGTCGAAACTATTTTTGCAAAATTACAGTTTGAGCTGCAAGTGAACGGTGATGAATTGATGATCATTGTACCTTCACGCCGTTGGGATATTACAATTGAAGCCGACATCTTAGAAGAAGTTGCGCGCATTTACGGCTACGACAAAATTCCATCGACTTTGCCAGATAGCGTTGCAGCGGGGCACTTAACAACGGAGCAAACAGCGAGAAGAACGATTCGCCGATATCTTGAAGGTGCTGGCCTCAACCAAGCGCTGACCTATTCGCTTACAACCGAAGAAGCGGCTACACAACTGGCACTTTCCAAGGAAAAAGCGGTAGCCTTATCAATGCCGATGAGTGAAGAACACAGTCACTTACGCACGAGTATTGTACCTCAGTTACTAAAAGCGGCCAGTTATAACGTGGCTCGCAAAAATAAAAACGTGGCGCTATACGAATTGGGCACCGTTTTTTACGCAACAGAAGGTGATAATTTACCGCTTGAAACCGAACATTTAGCAGGGTTAATCACAGGGGAATGGCGCGAAACAGATTGGCAAAAGCAAACCAAACCTGTAGACTTCTTCTTACTAAAAGGAATCGTGGAAGGTTTAGTCGCAAAACTAGGCGTGAAAGAGTCGCTAGAATGGAAGCAAGCAGAGAAAAAAGACTTGCATCCTGGTAGAACTGCTATGATTTCACTCGCAGGCGCGGAAATTGGCTATTTAGCTGAAATCCATCCAACACTTGCGGCGAAACTTGATTTAAAAGCAACCTACGTTTTCGAACTTGATGCAGCTGCACTTTTAGCCGCGCCAAAAGTAGAAGTAGCTTACCACACGATCCCGAGATTCCCAGCGATGACTCGAGATATCGCTTTACTCGTGAACAAAGAAGTAAGCCAAGCCGCTCTTGAAAACGAGATTAAAACCCAAGCGGGCAAACTACTCACGGATATCCAATTGTTCGATATCTTCGAAGGTGCAAAACTTGGTGCTGACAAAAAATCAATGGCGTACACACTAACATTCCTCGATCCAGAACGCACGCTTACGGATGAAGAAGTTGCAAAAGCAAATCAAGCCATCGTGAGCGCACTAGAAACCAAATTCGACGCGACTGTTAGATAATACGAATTTATAAAAACTGCTCTTTTCCAATCTGAAAAGAGCAGTTTTTTTGTGTACTTTGAGAAATTAGAGTACAATAAACAAATAGTTTAGGGGGTGAACTTGTTTTGGAAAGTGAAAAGATTAAACAACTAATTAAAAGCTACGAGGAAACATACATATTTGCGACACGTCAACTTCACGATGCCATCGCGGAACAAATACTCGGAAAAGAAGGCATATCATTCGAGCAATTTTTAGTCTTACGTTATTTAGCAGAAAATGGAGAAAGCAGTCCAAATCATCTCGCAACAGTTCTACATGTACACAAAAGTGCGATCACAACGAAAATAAATCGCTTGCTTGAAAAGAATTTAATCCATAAAGAAAAAAATCAGCAAGATCAGCGTAGTTTTGTGTTAAATGTCACCGAAAATGGGGAAAAGGTATATCAGGCGTGTGAACAAAAATTAGAAGAACTTGTATCAAGCTGGGTAGAAATTTTGGGAGAAGAAGATAGCGAACAATTTTTAGCATTGTATAAAAAAATTACAGCATCTGTCATCCGAAAATAAGAGGGGGAGTAAAAATAATGAAATGGATCGTAAAATTTAAGTGGCCCATTGTAGCAGCATGGATTGTTATCATGGCGGTACTTATTTTCACCGCACCAAATATGGCCGATCTTGTTCGCGAAAAGGGAGAAATTAAACTTCCAGACGGTTATCCGTCATCGCTTGCAACCGAAATGGAAAAGAAGCACAATCCTGATAAACAAGGGCAAGCATACATCGCCGTTTATACATCCGACAAGAAGTTAACGAAAAAAGAATTAAGCGACATCGAAGACTCACTTACAAACATCGAAAAAGACAAGAAATCACTGCACATCACAAGTGTTGTCGATAGCTTCAATCAACCAGAATTAAAAGATAAGTTTTTGTCGAAAGATGGCAAAACAATGGTCGCCACTTTTAACGTAGATGCAGGGGACACACCAGTCAAAGAAATTCGCGCAGATATCGATAAACAAATGGATGTCAAAGGTGTCGATACCTATTTAACCGGAAACGCATTAATCCAAGAAGATGTTGTTCAAAGCTCTGAGGATGGTCTACATAAAACAGAAGGAATTACAATCGTCTTCATCTTAGTTGTTTTAGTACTCGTATTCCGCTCTGTTGTTGCGCCGTTCATTCCGCTACTTACGGTTGGTGTCAGTTACCTAACAAGTCAAGCCGTTGTCGCTTTTCTCGTTGATAAGATGAATTTCCCCGTATCGACCTACACCCAGATATTCATGGTCTGTATTTTGTTCGGGATCGGAACCGATTACTGTATATTACTCATGAGTCGATTTAAAGAGGAAATCGGAAATGGGCTCACAGGCAAAGAAGCTTTATTTGCAACGTACCGCACAGCTGGTAAAACCGTTATTTACAGCGGAATCGCCGTTCTTGTAGCTTTTGCATCCCTAAGTTTTGTACAGTTCGAATTATATCGCTCCGCCGTTGCTGTGGCAGTAGGTATCGTCGTTCTGCTAGCCGCACTCTTCACTATTGTTCCATTTTTCATGGCAACACTCGGAACCAGACTTTTTTGGCCGCTCAATAAAAATGTGGGTCATAAAGAAAATAAACTATGGGGCGCAGCAGGTAAATTCGCTTTCGCTCGACCGTTTCTAGCACTCCTAGTAGTTGCTGCGGTCACTGTCCCTCCAATCATTATGCATACCGGCAACTTGTCGTTCAACTCACTCGATGAAATCAGCGACAAATATCCCTCCAAAAAAGGCTTCGACGTCGTTTCAGATAGTTTCGGGGCTGGGGAAGTCGCGCCAACTACCGTTTATCTAGAAAATGATGATTCCATGAAAACAACGGAATATTTAGCCTTACTCGAACAAATTTCAACTGATTTATCACATGTAGACGGTGTCGATAAAGTTTTAAGTGCCACACGACCTACTGGTAAACGTTTGGATGATATTTATGTCAAAGATCAAGCAGGAAAAGTTGGCGATGGTCTAGACACGGCAGGACAAGGAATTGGCACGATTCAAAAAGGCCTTTCCGATGCCAGCACACAAATGGCTAAATCAGAACCGCAATTAAATGAAGCAGTCAAAAGCGTTGGCGAGCTTCAATCTGGTACCGTAGCGACCAAGCAAGGCGTAGATCAATTACAAGCAGCACTGGAACAAATTTCAACTGGTATAAAAGCAGGCGCAACAGGTGCAGGCGATTTAGAAAAAGGAATTGCCGAGGCACGCACACAACTCGCAACCCTACAAGACGGTCAAAAACAAATTCAAGATGGTTACAGTCAAATTGGTACAGCCTTGCAAAAAGTAGCCGATCAAACGAAACAATTTCAAGATCCAGCGAAACCTGCGATCGACACAACGGCATTAAATCAGCTATTCAGCAATATGGAAGGTTCACTGAAAGCATACATTGCAAACCATCCAGCAGCAGCGGCCGATCCAGATTTCAAAGCGATTATGGCTGATTTTGCTAAACTAGGCCAAGCAACAAAAGCACTCGGACCAAAAATTCAAGCGAGCATCGATCAAGAAATGGCAAAAGCAAAACAACAAATGACAGCCTTAAATCAAGGAATCCAAACACTAGCCAGCAATATGGCACAATTAAATGCTAAAAACGCAGAAATAACACAAGGATTAGGCGCATTTAATAATGGTTTAGGAGAAATTGAAACAGGCTTAACGCAACTCGAAACAGGCTTAAATCAAGCATCAGCAGGTCAAGATCAAGTCGTTGCTAAAATGCCTGAAATCACATCCGCACTAGCACAATTAGCGGCAGGTCAAGGCCAATTACAAAGTGGTTTCACAGCGATGACAGGTCAAATTGGACAACTAACAACAGGATTAAAACAAAGTTCTGACGGTTTAGGACAAATTCAATCTGGACTTACAGGCGCCAATGATTTCGTAAAAAACTGGTCCAACGTCCCATATTCTGAATCAGGTCTCTACATCCCAGAACAACTCCTTACAAACGCGGACTATCAAAAAGTACTAGACCAATACATGTCATCCGATGGCAAACTCGCTTCACTCAACCTAGTACTAACAAAAAATCCATATTCCGATGAAGCAATGGATGTCATTGACGGTATTAACGCACAACTAAAATCAAGTCTCAAAGGTACGAAACTAGAAAATGCAAACATTGGAATTGGCGGTATGACAAGCATCAACTATGATACCCGTGACATGTCAAGCGCAGATTACCAACTCGTATTAATGTTTGTATTAACAGGCGTTTTCATCGTCCTAGTCATCGTCCTAAGATCACTCGTAATGCCACTGTACCTGATTGCATCGCTCGTATTAACCTATTTTGCATCGATCGGCATTGCAGAAATCATTTTCGCACGAATTATCGGTTACGATGGCCTGACATGGGCGACACCGTTCTTCGGCTTTGTTGTACTCGTCGCGCTCGGAATCGACTACTCGATATTCCTAATGACTCGATTCAATGAATATCACGGCATGCCGATTCGAGAACGAATGATATTAACAATGAAAAATATGGGAGGCGTTATCTTCTCCGCTGTTCTAATTCTCGGTGGAACCTTCGCTGCGATGATGCCAGCCGGGGTGTTGTCACTCCTCGAAATCGCGTCCGTCGTCTTGATTGGCTTACTGCTTTATGCTTTTATCGTGTTACCACTCTTCGTTCCAGTGATGGTTCGCCTATTTGGTAAAGCAAACTGGTGGCCATTCGTGACACGAAAAAACGATCATCAAGAAAATATCGATCCAAAAGACCATAATTTAAAATAAGCATCAAAATTAGCTGAGTAGTGAAAACTGCTCAGCTTTTTGGTTTGGAAAATAGTTGACAAATGTTTTTATATATTATAAAACACGAACATAAGTTCTTGTTTTGGGAGTGTGCTGGGAAATGATATATAAAGACATTATTTTTGGGGAATTCGAGTTAGAAGATATGTTAGCAGAATTAATTCAAACAAAAGCGATGCAACGGTTGCAAGGAGTTCATCAAGCAGGTGCTGCGTACTTAGTTCACGAAAATTGGACGGTAAATCGTCTCGAACATTCTATTGGTGTGATGCTTCTTATTCGCCGATTTGGAGGGACTATAGAGGAACAAATCGCAGGTTTATTACATGATGTTTCCCATACCAGTTTTTCGCATGTGGTTGATTACTTGGTCGGTGATAAGAAGGAGAGTTATCATGATCAAATTTTTATGGATACCATACAAAAAAGTGATATTTTGGACGTCATCAGCTCGTCTAAATATAGGGTGGAATGGAGCAACTTAGAAAAATACACATTATTGGAACAGCCGAGCCCTTTTTTATGCGCTGATCGTATCGATTATTTCTTACGTGATATGCAAGTGTATGGCTATATAAGTTCAGGAGAAGTAGCCTCTTTTTTAGATAATCTTATTGTGTTGGACGGTCGATTTATTGTAAAAACAGAAGAAGCAGGTATTTGGTATATGAGAAAATATCAAGCTTACGTTGAAAATGTTCTTTTAGATACACGAAACATTTACAGTGCTTGGCGAATGACGAGAATTTTGCGATATGCACTTGATCATAACTATATAACATTAAATATGCTGCAGGTAAGTACGGATTCAGAAATGATGGCACATTTAAAATCGGTGGGCGATGAGTCATTAATGGATGCTTTGGCTACACTACATCCATGGGTGAGTGTAACTTTAAATGAGCAGAAATATGATTTTCATATGACTGGAAAGACAAGAATTATAGATCCCTTAGTAGCGAGCGGAGAGGGTGTACTACCTATCTCCAAAATAAACGAAGAAGCGCGTACGATCATTCAATTTTTAACAAAACGCTATGAAAACGGTTCATTTATTCAGCTGATACATGTATAATTGTGGTATCAAGAATAAGTGGAGGGAACATCATGATTCAATTAGGAAATGATTGGGATGCCTTGTTAGAAGATGAATTTATGAAGGATTATTATTCGAAGTTACGGGAATTCTTAAAGGTAGAGTATGGGAATCAAACAGTATACCCAGATATGTATGATATTTTTAATGCATTCAAATCAACAGCTTTTCAAGATGTGAAAGTTGTTATTTTAGGGCAGGATCCTTATCATGGTGCTGGGCAAGCACATGGCATGTCTTTTTCTGTGAAACCGGGCGTAAGGACTCCACCATCTCTTCAGAACATATATAAAGAATTAGCGGATGATCTTGGATTGCAAATACCGAATAATGGCTATTTACTTTCTTGGGCCAGGCAAGGCGTCTTACTTTTAAATACGGTTCTGACGGTACGAGAAGGGAAGCCGAACTCACATGCTAATAAAGGTTGGGAACAATTAACAGATACTGTTATTTCGCTATTAGGCCAGAAAAGTGAGCCAGTTGTCTTCTTGTTATGGGGGAACAATGCTAAATCAAAACAAGCACTATTGCGTAATCCCAGTCATCTTGTGTTAACATCAGTTCATCCTAGCCCATTATCGGCAAATCGAGGTTTCATGGGATGTCAACACTTTTCAAAAGCGAACCAATACTTGATAACAAACGGAGAAAAAGCGATAGATTGGCAAATCCCTGATATTTAAAAAGCTGACAGATACATCAGCTTCTTCGTGATAAATTTTTCGCTTTCGTCGTATTCGCAAAATGCCATTTCGTATACTTTTGAAGGGTAACTTCGCCTTTACTATCCAAAATATCAGCAGCTACTTGATCAACTCGCGCGCCAGCTCCTTTTGGTATAGAAAGACCTAGTTCTAATTCCATTTCGCGGAATGCTTCTACAAATCTTGAGCGGGCAATAATGGAGGCTGCTGCAACCGCTAAGTGGAGACCTTCTGCTTTGGTTGCAAAAAACACATTTTCACGGACAACAGTAGGTTCTTTTGCAAGATAGCGATAATACGTATTTTTTTCAGCAAATTGGTCAATCAGAATGGCATCAGGTTTTATCGGCTCTATTTTAGTAAGTACATTTTCCAAAGCGCGATTATGCAAGATGGCTTTCATCTGACCTTGGTTCATTCCGTTTGCTTGAAGTTCGTTGTATTTCGGATTTGGCAAAACAAGCGTACTATGTGGCACGACAGGAATGATTTTTTTGGCGATACTGCAGATTTCGGGATCTGTCATGGCTTTAGAATCCTTGACACCGAGCTGTTTTAGAAGTGGCATCATTGCTTGATCTACATAACAGGCGCTCACAATCATTGGGCCAAAATAGTCTCCTGTTCCTACTTCATCAGAACCAGCGACGTTTTTGGATGAGAAACCGACAGGGAGGCTCGCGGTTGTTACTTTTGCCGTTTTTGCTTTTGGTGTTGTCGCCGTCCCCCATTTAGCGGCTTCACGCTCGCCAGCAGTACCTTGGAACATTACTTTGCCAGATTTATAGGCGGTGATGGAAAGTCCTGGTTTCTTAGCGGCAAAAATAGCGCCTGCTGGAATATTGGCGGACATGTGAGATAAATACGCGGTCTGCATTGCTTCTATTTGTTTTGGTGTGGCTTTTATAACAATGTTTGCGATTGGGATCAACTTCTTTCTTTAAGATTCACTGCCTTTTATTTTACCATAATTGGTGGCATTATTTCATACTTAAGGCTGAAATCGTCAAGGATTAGAACATTTGCGCTTTTCTTCGTTTGCGTTTCGTGATAAGATGAGATACAAGTAGGCTGAATATGTGTGAGATATTAATGAGGAGGAAGGCAGATGGCGGATAATACCAGAAATAAGCTGACGACAACAATATATGGAAGAGAATATACGATTGTTGGCGTAGAACCTATCGATCACCTTCGTCATGTTGCGCGCCTAGTGGATGAGAAAATGCATGAGATCGGTGTGCAAAATAGGACGCTTGATAGTGGTAGGCTGGCTGTATTGACTGCTGTTAATGCCACACATGATTATCTAAAATTAGAGGAAAAATACCAGGAGCTTGAGAATGAACTGGCTCGAATTAAAGGAAGAGAATAGATGATTTTAAATATTATTATATTAATTTTATTAATCGGCGGATTTGCTAATGGTTATCGAAATGGTTTTTTACGCCAACTAATAATTACGCTTGGTTATTTACTAGCTTTCTTTGTCGCTTACAAATATTATGAGGATTTAGCGCCACATATTACGTTTATCCCATATCCGCAGTTGGATAAGTCGAATGATCTATATGCGTTACTAGATGCGCTTCATACGGAGAATGCTTACTATAATAGTCTGGCATTTTTGATGATTTTCATCGTGGCTATTATTGTGGTACACATGATTGCAACTCTGTTTAAAGGTGTGACGAAAATACCTGTTTTACGACAAGTGAATGGCTTAATTGGAGCTGTTCTCGGCGTATTACAAACGTACTTGGTTATTTTCTTGATTCTTTATATCGGTGCAATTTTCCCAGCAGAATGGGCACAAAATGCGATTGTTGGCTCATCGGTTGCTGAATGGATATTAGAAAATACGCCATTGTTATCGGAGTCATTTTATAAGTGGATGACAGGAATGTTACCGTAGTAATTTTTGATAGCAGCGAAAAGAGGTTGGGTAAAACTCCTTGAATGCGAGCGCTTGTCGCCGGTTTATTAGGGTTATTTCCTGCCTCTTTTCTGTATGTTTCAAGTTGGGAGTGTGAAGGATGAATAAAAAGAAAATTATTAATTTACTGGAGACAATCGCGTTATATATGGAGTTGAAAGGTGAAAATTCTTTTAAGATATCTGCTTTTCGCAAAGCTGCATTAGCGTTGGAGCAGGATGAACGAAGCCTAACGGAGATTGAGGATTTCACAAAAATTAGCGGCATCGGTAAATCGACTGCGGCTATTATCCAAAACTATATCGAGACGGGTGAATCGGAAGAATTGGACTCGTTGAAGCAAGAAGTACCAGAAGGTTTGATCCCACTTTTAAAAGTTCCAGGACTTGGCGGGAAAAAATTATCACGCCTGTATCAAGAATTAGGTGTGATTGATCGCGAAACCTTGCTTGAAAAAGCGGCAGACGGCAGTATTTCAGCGCTAAAAGGTTTCGGACAAAAATCTGTAGACAAGATGGTGGAAGCTGTTGGGGAAATGGGAGACCGGCCAGATCGCTATCCATTAAATGATGTTTTACCGATTGCGCAAAGCTTAGAAGCGTATTTGGCTGGAATTTCTGAAATTGACCGATTTTCGCATGCTGGTAGTTTTAGAAGATTGCGCGAAACCGTGAAAGATTTAGATTTTGTGATCGCTACAAAGGATCCACAGGCAGTTGCAAAACAATTACTCGCGATTGAGACGATTGATCAAGTTATTGCGGCAGGAGATACGAAAGTCTCGGTAGAACTCGATGATACAATCAAAATTTCCGTAGATTTTCGAATGGTGGCGCCAGAAGAATTTGTTAGTACGCTACATCATTTTACAGGTTCTAAAAATCATAATATTAAAATGCGCCAAATCGCTAAGCAACAAGAAGAAAAAATTAATGAGTACGGTGTAGAAGATGCGGATGGAAATGTGAAGCAATTCGATACAGAAGAACGTTTTTTCGCACATTTTAATATTCCTTTCTTGCCGCCAGAAGTTCGGCGAGATGGCACAGAGATTGACCGAATTACGGCGAAAACAACATTTGTGCAGCGTGCAGACATAAAAGGTGATTTGCATATGCATACTACGTGGTCGGATGGTGCCTATTCTTTACCAGAAATGATTGAAGCTTGTATTGCCAAAGGATATGAGTACATGGTAATTACAGATCATGGGCAGTTTTTGAAAGTGGCGAATGGTTTGACAGAAGAGCGAATCAGAAAACAGCAAGCCGAAATTAGAGCGTATAATGAGCAATATTCGGAAATTGAAGTGTTTTCAGGTATTGAAATGGACATTTTACCAGATGGAACGCTTGATTTTTCGGATGATCTATTGAAAGACTTAGATTTTGTTATTGCATCGATTCATTCGAGTTTTTCACAATCAGAGGAAGAAATTATGAATCGTCTTAAAACGGCTTGTGAGAACCCTTATGTACATTTAATTGCGCACCCAACTGGCCGAGTTATTGGTCGACGTGAGCCGTACAATGTGAATGTGGAAGATCTTATCAAAATGGCGGCGAAAACAGGGACGGCGCTTGAATTGAATGCTAATCCGCAGCGACTGGATTTATCAGCAAAATATTTAGAAATAGCGGCAGCGCACAATGTTCCAATCGCGATAAACACGGATGCACATGATACGAAACACTTAGATTTCATGGATATTGGTGTGCGGGCGGCTACAAAAGGCTGGCTATCGAAAGAGAATATCCTAAACACGATGGAAAAAGAGGATTTTCTCGCATTTATAAAAAATAATCGTTCCTAGAAATAGGGCGTTACTTGGAGTTATGAGCATGAGTAAAAAAGTAGAAACAATTTTAGAATTCGATAAAATAAAACAGCAACTACTCGAATTTGCTTCTTCTACACTAGGACAAGAGGCAGTTCGAGCATTACAACCAACTTCTGATATCGATAAGGTCAAACTTGCGCAACAAGAAACCGAAGAAGGGGCAAAAGTTATCCGTTTACGTGGCACAGCACCGATTTCTGGTATCTATGATGTGTCAGGGCATATGAAACGCCTCGAAATAGGCGGAGATTTAAGCGGTTTGGAATTGTATCAAACGGGGAGCAACTTGCGCGTAAGTCGTGTGATGAAGCAATTTATTGACGGACTAGTGGAGCAAGGCGTTGAAATCGAGTTGTTGGATGATCTAGCACAAAAACTAGTTCCAATGCGCGATGAAGAAGAAACGATTGCGCTTACAGTAGACGAAGCTGGCGAAATTTTAGATACTGCAAGTGAGGCGCTTCGGAATATTCGCCAGACATTGCGTCGCACAGAAGGCCGTGTTCGGGAACGTCTTGAACAGTATCTTCGCGATAAAAATGCTTCCAAAATGCTGAGCGACTCGGTTATCACGATCCGCAATGATCGCTATGTTATTCCAGTTAAACAAGAGTACAAAAATCATTATGGCGGTATTGTGCACGATCAGTCTGCGTCAGGCCAAACGTTATTTATTGAACCACAAAGTGTCGTGGATATGAATAACGAACGCCGTACGTTACAAGCCAAAGAAAAACAAGAAATAGAGCGGATTTTAGCAGAAGTATCAGCCGTTTTAGCAGAATTTATCCATGAGATTAGACAAAACACATATGTACTAGCCAGATTTGACTTCATTTTTGCAAAAGCAAGATTTGGAAAGTCTATGAAGGGAATTACGCCGAGAATTAATCAAGATGGTGTGGTCAAATTGCTAAGTGCGCGCCATCCATTGATTGATCCAGACGTTGTTGTCAGCAATGATATCTTGCTCGGCGGTGCTTACCGAACTATGCTAATTACAGGGCCTAATACAGGTGGTAAAACGATTACGCTAAAAACATTGGGATTGCTTACGTTGATGGCACAAGCCGGTTTACAAGTTCCAGCTGAGGAAGAATCAGAAATTGCTGTTTTCTCACAAGTTTTCGCTGACATTGGTGATGAACAGTCAATCGAGCAAAGTCTGAGTACGTTCTCCTCTCATATGACAAATATCGTTTCGATCCTAGATAAAATGGATGCCGATTCGCTCATTTTGTTTGACGAGTTGGGAGCAGGAACAGATCCACAAGAAGGTGCAGCGCTTGCGATCGCAATTCTAGATGCCGTTGCCAAAAAACAAGCGAGTGTTGTTGCGACGACTCATTATCCTGAATTAAAGGCATACGGGTATAATCGCGATTTTGCGACAAATGCATCGGTTGAATTTGACGTTGAAACGCTTAGCCCGACGTATCGTTTATTGATCGGCGTACCAGGGCGTAGTAACGCTTTTGCGATTTCGCGTCGTCTAGGTCTAAATGAAGACGTGATCGAAGCGGCTCGCGGACTTGTCGACACAGAAAGCGCCGATTTAAACGACATGATTTCGAGTTTGGAAGAGAAGCGAAAAGCAGCAGAACTCGAATATGAAGAAGCGTATCAAATGAGTAAAGATGCTGAAAAACTGCAAAAAGACTTGCAAAAAGAAATTATCGCGTATCATGATAAAAAAGATAAACTGCTTGAAAAAGCAAATGAAAAAGCGGCAAGTGTCATCGAAAAGGCAGAAGTCGAGGCAGACGAGATCATTCAAGAGTTGCGTCAAATGCAACTTCAAGGTGCAGCTGGACTAAAGGAACATGAATTGATCGACATGAAACACCGCCTAAATCAAGTAAAACCTAAGACTATTCAGAAAAAAGTAATCCATGACGTACCTAAAGTTGTTCATACTTTTGCTGAAGGGGACCAAGTTCGGATTCT
The DNA here is from genome assembly GCF_003534205.1 of Listeria weihenstephanensis. Taxonomy (NCBI): domain Bacteria; kingdom Bacillati; phylum Bacillota; class Bacilli; order Caryophanales; family Listeriaceae; genus Paenilisteria; species Paenilisteria weihenstephanensis. The sequence goes on from NZ_CP011102.1 coordinate 1,609,613, forward strand.
ATCCCTCGGACAAAAAGGTGTTCTTTTAAATCGCGTGAATAGTAAAGAATGGAACGTGCAAATTGGGATTATTAAAACCAAAGTCAAAGAGACCGATCTTGAATACATGAAGCCCGAACAAGAGAAGAAACTGCGCCATGTTACTACCGTGAAAAGTGATAATTCGATTGTCAAAACAGAGCTCGATTTGCGTGGTGTTCGTTATGAAGATGCGTTGCAGCAAGTCGATAAGTATATTGATGAAGCTTTGCTTGCCGGTTATCACCAAGTCAGCATCATTCACGGTAAAGGAACCGGAGCGCTTCGTCAAGGTGTGACGGAATTTCTGAAAAATCATCGAATGGTGAAAAAAATCCGCTTTGGAGCCGCAGCAGAAGGCGGTAATGGCGTCACGATTGCCGAACTAAAATAGCATCATTTTGAGCAGATAATTGGCTCCTCGCATAGGCACAGTGCTATACTAACGATACAATATGTGTAAGGAGGTAGAGAAATGGCTATTGAAGAAATTACAGATGCAGTCTTTGAACAAGAGACAAACGAAGGTCTTGTGCTTACAGATTTCTGGGCAACATGGTGTGGTCCTTGCCGCATGGTTGCGCCGGTTTTAGAAGAAATTGCCGCTGAACAAGGCGATAAATTGAAAATCGTAAAAATGGACGTCGATCAAAACCAAGAAACACCAGGTAAATTCGGTGTGATGAGTATTCCTACATTGCTAATCAAAAAAGATGGCGAAGTAGTAGATACGATTATCGGTTACCGTCCAAAAGAAGAACTAGATGAAGTTCTAGCAAAATACCTTTAAAAAACTTTGAAGCTGGTTTAAAATGGAACGAGGCGCTGTCAATGACACGTTTCTGCTCCATTTTCCCAGCTTTTTTGTTGCAACAAAGCCGATTTATGCTAAACTTAAGAAGAAGTAAAGCACGCAATTTGGAGTGATAGAAAATGACGACAGAACATATCCGTAATAAACTCGCATTTTTGCCTGATCAGCCTGGTTGTTACTTGATGAAAGATCAGCAGGGAACGATTATTTATGTCGGTAAGGCGAAAATTTTGAAAAATCGTGTGCGTTCTTATTTTACGGGCTCGCATGATGGGAAAACCCAGCGATTAGTGCAAGAAATTCGTGATTTTGAATATATCGTGACATCCTCGAACGTGGAGGCGTTGTTACTCGAAATAAACTTGATTAAAAAGCATGATCCGCGCTATAATATCATGCTAAAAGATGATAAAACCTATCCATTTATCAAAATTACAAACGAGCGCTATCCGAGATTGATTATTACGCGCAAAGTAAAGCGTGATAAAGGGAAGTATTTTGGTCCTTATCCGAATGTCTATGCAGCCAATGAAACGAAGAAAATTCTTGATCGGCTGTATCCGCTTCGTAAATGTACAACAATGCCAAACAAAGTATGCCTATATTATCATTTGGGACAATGTCTTGCGCCGTGTGTGCTCAAAGTAGAGCCCGAAACGTATAAAACGATGACAGATGAAATTGTTCAGTTCTTAAATGGTGGATACAAGGATGTTAAAAATGATTTGCAAGCGAAAATGGAAGTTGCGGCAGAATCCATGGAATTCGAAAAAGCAGCAGAATTTCGTGATCAAATCACAGCGATTGAAACAACGATGGAAAAACAGAAAATGACAATGAATGATTTCGTAGATCGCGATGTGTTTGGTTATGCAATTGATAAAGGCTGGATGTGCGTGCAAGTTTTCTTCATTCGTCAAGGCAAATTGATTGAACGCGATGTTTCACAATTTCCGTTTTATAGCGACGCAGAAGATGATTTCCTCACATTTATCGGTCAATTTTATCAAAAAGCCAATCATATTCCGCCTCAAGAAATTTTTCTGCCTGATGATGTGGATGAAGAGGCGATTCAAGCGTTATTGCCCGATACGAAAATCCTCGTACCGAAGCGTGGGAACAAGAAAGATCTTGTCAAACTAGCTTATAAAAACGCTAAAATTGCGCTGAACGAAAAATTTTTGCTACTAGAACGAAACGAAGAGCGAACGGTCGGCGCTACCGAACGACTTGGCGAAGCGATGGGAATTCCAACGCCGAACCGCATCGAAGCTTTTGATAACTCGAATACGTTTGGAACGGACCCAGTTTCTGCGATGATTACGTTCCTTGATGGGCGTCCAAGCAAAAATGATTACCGAAAATATAAAGTCAAAACCGTTGTTGGGCCGGATGATTACGCCACGATGCGAGAAGTTATTCGCCGTCGTTACTGGCGCGTTCTCAAAGAAGGGCTACCACTACCAGATTTAATTTTGATCGATGGTGGGAAAGGACAGATCGACAGTGCAAAAGACGTCCTTGTGAATGAGCTCGGACTTGATATACCCGTTGCAGGTCTCGCAAAAGATAGCAAACATAAAACGAGTCAACTTCTATTTGGCGATCCGCTGGCTGTAGTCCAACTTCACCGCAACAGCCAAGAATTCTATCTTTTACAGCGAATTCAAGATGAAGTCCATCGTTTCGCCATCACATTTCATCGCCAACTACGAAGCAAAACAGGATTCCAGTCGTTACTCGACGGTATTCCAGGCGTCGGCCCAGGTCGCAAAAAAGCCATTTTGAAACATTTCGGCTCGATGAAAAAATTAAAAGCAGCATCCGTTGCAGAAATACAAGAAGCTGGCGTACCAATCGCTGTTGCTGAAGCTGTACATGAAAAATTTGCAAAAATGAACGAAGAGAAACCGAAATAGGAGTGGTATTTTTGGGAAGAGTAGTTTTAAAATTCGGCGGAACATCCGTTGGGACAATCGAAAAAATCAAGAAAACCGCAGAACAAGCCATTCGCGAATCTAAAAAAGGAAATCAAGTGATCGTTGTCGTTTCAGCGATGGGGAAATCGACCGATAGATTGGTGGATATGGCGTTAGAAATCAGTGAACAGCCGAGCAAACGGGAAATGGATATGCTACTGTCGACAGGTGAACAAGTGACGATTTCCTTGTTATCGATGGCACTTCATGAACAGAATTATGAAGCAGTATCTTTCACTGGTTGGCAAGCTGGCATCACAACGGAACCGATTGCAAGCAACGCCCGAATTTTAGATATCGATACAGAAACGATTTCAGACGCACTAGTAAAAGGTAAAATAGTCATTGTCGCTGGATTCCAAGGAGTTAGCGCAGACGGCGAAATCACGACACTTGGAAGAGGTGGCTCCGATACAACAGCCGTAGCACTTGCCGCCGCATTAGAAGCTGATAAATGTAGTATCTGCACCGATGTTGTGGGCGTTTTTACCACGGATCCACGTTACATTAAAAAAGCGCGGAAACTAGAGCAAGTAACGTATGATGAAATGTTGGAGCTCGCTAATTTAGGCGCAGGCGTTTTGCACCCGAGAGCTGTGGAGTACGCTAAAAATTACCGCATTCCACTTGAAGTTCGAGCGAGTCATGAAACCGAAACCGGAACGATGATTGAGGAGGAAATGAGTTTGGAAAGTACGAAAGTTGTGCGAGGAATCGCTTTTGAAGATAAAATTACCCGTGTCACGATTCATTGGGATAAAAAAGAAAATATGCGCGTATCGAAAGTTTTTACAACGCTTGCCGATCACAATATCGATGTGGATATTATTATTCAGGGTATTACAGGACTTGGCCACGGTAATCTTTCGTTTACAATCAAGTCAAAAGCGTTACTCGAAACGTTGGCCGTTCTAGAAGAGTATAAAGATGCCGTGCAATACGCAAAACTAGAATCCGAGCAGAACTTGGCAAAAGTATCAATCGTCGGCTCAGGCATGGTCTCGAACCCAGGAGTAGCGGCGCATATGTTTGAAGCGCTGACGGATAATGATATTGCGATTAAAATGATCAGTACGTCCGAAATCAAAGTATCGACAGTTGTAGATGAGAAGAAGATGATCAAAGCTGCGCAAGTGTTACACGATACGTTTGAGTTGGAAGATTGAGTAGAAGAAACTGGTTTAGCGTGGTCGAATTTCTGATTATATTTGTGATTGCGTCCGTGTGGTCATATGTGATATTTGTGTTGGAAGTTGTACCTCAGCAAATGGGGATGATACTGACGATTACTTTGGCGGTTTTGATATATATTGCTGTGAGGGTAATTGGGAATCGACGAGGAAAATGAGTAGGAGAGAACAGCCTTTGTGGAAGTGAGGGCTGTTTTTTTATAGAATATAGTAACAAAAATGATTTCATACTATAATTTTGCGACAAAAAAATCCTCTTTCCAAAAATCAGGAAGAGGATTTTTTTAATTCATTGCGTTCGTATCCAAGTGAGGCAAACGTCTATGTTCGAATACCGTTCTTTCATCTATAGAAATGAAATGCTTATACCGCAATGTGTTCGAGTTGTTTCAAAATGTCCTGAGCAGGATTCGAACCTGCGACCGACGGCTTAGAAGGCCGTTGCTCTATCCAGCTGAGCTATCAAGACGTGCTATACAATTTTCACAGCCAAGTATCATTCTATGATTTTTTCGCCGATTTGTCAATGGTTTTTAGCAATATTTCTAAAAAATATTCATATTACTGCAAGTTTATCCATTTTTAGCACCCATTATTATCTTACCCGCTTGAAAAACTTAATTGTTCTTCACAAGCGGGAATGTTTGCGTTAACTCGGTTAGTTCGATATCATCAATCGTCATAAAGCGAATTGTTACGCCGTTATCATTGGCTTCAATAAGTGCATACGTCTTATCTTGCACGCGACCTCTTGGAAGGGAAATGCTTCCTGGGTTTAAAATAATCGTGTTATCAAGCATATCTACGCCGAGCTCATGCGAATGTCCAAAGAAAACAAAATCAGCATTTAACTCGCGAGCACGATAACGCAAGTTCATAAGTGTCATCTTAATATTGTATAAATGGCCGTGTGTCGTGAAAATACGATAACCATCTACTTCGCCAACCCAATCATTCGGATAATCGGAACCAAAATCACAATTCCCTCGAACGGTATGGAAACCTTGAATGGCTGGATCGTCTTTCTCAAGTTCTGAATCCCCACAGTGAATCATAGCGTCAACTTGACCTTCATATTTCTCTTTTAAATGGATGAGACAGTCGCGTTCGTGATGACTGTCACTGACTACTAGTAATTTCAAATTATTCTCCCCCATCTGTTATTACTTTTCTATTATACAATCTTTTCAAGCAATTGGTCTATATTTTTTGAAACTTTTTCTAGAGCTTTTGCGCGATGACTGATTTTATTTTTTTGCTCAGGTGCTATTTCGGCCATCGATTTGTCGAATTCCGCAACGTAGAAGAGAGGATCATAACCGAAGCCATTTTCTCCTTGTGGCGCTGTCAAAATGGAACCCTCACACTCACCGGTGAAAAATTGTGTTGTTTGACCAGGAATCGCGATGGCTAACGTGCAGTGGAACTTCGCTTGGCGGGCGTCATTTGGAACGCTAGAGAGCTCTTGTAACAGCTTTTTATTATTATCGGCATCATTATGCTGGTTTCCTGCATAACGGGCAGAATAGACGCCAGGCGCGCCGTCTAGTGCATCGACAATTAAGCCAGAGTCATCACCAATCACGACTTGACCAATTTGTTTTGAAACAGTCTCTGCTTTTAACGCCGCATTCTCGGCAAATGTGGTACCAGTTTCTTCAATTTCACCTATTTCAGGAAAATCAGCAAGCGTCAAAATTTCAATGCCGTGTGCGCCGAATAGCTTTTCAAATTCTTTCGCTTTACCAATATTATTTGTTGCGATGACTAATTTTTTCATTGAGCGGCACCTTCAATCAGTGTGGCGTCAATACCGAGTATCTCTTTTTGTAATGCGATCAATTCTTGAATTCCTTTTTTACCTAATGTTAAAAGTTCGGCCAGTTCTTCTTCTGAGAAAGTGGCTTCTTCGCCAGTTCCTTGTAGTTCTACAAAACGTCCAGCGCCTGTCATGACAAGGTTCATATCCACGGCAGCAGCACTATCCTCCACGTAGTTTAAATCAAGAACGGTCGCGCCATCTTCTAGTAAACCAACGCTTGTCGCAGCGAGAAAATCCTTGACTGGGAATGTTTCGAAAGGGGTAACGGCATGTAGTTTTGCAATCGCGATCACCATGGCTACGAATGCGCCGGTAATGGAGGCGGTTCTAGTGCCGCCATCCGCTTGAATCACATCGCAATCCAACCAAATCGTACGTTCACCAAGCGATTCCAGATCGACAACGGCACGCAAAGAACGACCGATAAGGCGTTGGATCTCCATGGTTCTGCCAGTCACTTTTCCTTTAGAAGATTCACGAATATTGCGACGCTCCGTTGCTCGTGGTAACATCGCATATTCAGCGGATACCCAGCCACGTCCTTCTCCGCGCATAAACGGCGGTACGCGGTCTTCCACAGATGCAGAACAGATGACTTTCGTATCGCCAACTGTGATTAATATCGAGCCTTCCGGATGTTTAATGTATCCTGGAATCATTTCTACTTGACGCAGTTCATCTCGTTCTCTTTCATCAAATCTCATTTAATGCACGCCCTTTTCATTTCCTAATTTTATATGTTCTACTAGCATTTCTGGTATATTCAGCCAATCTTGTGCGATATCTTGAAAAATGGATACGGAACCAGTCGTGAAAAAGCGGTGCGCGACATCGGTGTCATCTTTGTCTAAAAGATCATGATAATCAAGCAAAGCGCTGACTTCACTGGCGGTTTCTTCACCAGAATTAATGACGGCAACATGTTCGCCCATAAAATTCTCAATTAATGTTTTCAGTAGGGGATAATGCGTGCAGCCAAGGATGATAGTATCAATTTTGGTACTTTTTAAAGGAAGCAGGGACTCAGCGACGATCTTTTTAGCAATCGCGCTTTTATATTCACCACTTTCAACAACAGACACAAACTTTGGACATGCCAAGGAATCCACTTCAACGCGTCGATTTAGTCCTTTTAAAGCGCGAGGATAGGCCATGCTTTGGACCGTGCCAATCGTACCTAAAACGCCAATACGATTATTTTGAGTTGCTTTTAATGCCGCTCTAGAACCGGGTTGAATAACGCCGATAACGGGAATATCTAATGTAGCACGAATGTCGGTTAACGCCGCCGCGGTTGCAGTATTACAAGCGATAACTAGCATTTTTATATTGCGATCTACGAGGAAATTTGTCATCTCCCAAGTAAACTGATTCACTTCACTACTATCACGTGGGCCATACGGGCAACGTGCGGTGTCACCAAGATAATATATTTGCTCATGGGGCAGTTGCTTTAAAACTTCTTTTACAACAGTCAAGCCGCCAACGCCCGAATCAATAAAACCAATTGCTCTTTTCACACGTTTCGCCTCGATTTCTTTATATTAATGTTCCTATAAGTATACTACAGTTTTACATTATACTCCCCATTTTCTTATTTTTTATCGGTTTTCGCAAGTTTTTTGATGGTTTTCACCCTTTTTTTTAAAATTTACAGGTTCATGTTTCAATTTTAGAGGTTTTCTGGGTATAATGAAATGGAGAAGAAAGCGGGGTACTGTAAATGGCAGAAAATGAAGAAGTTATGATGATACCGATTTTTGGTTACGAGTTAATTCGCGATACGCTGATACCAAACGTGCTAGGTGAAGAGACGCCACACATTTTATATTGGGCAGGCAAAGAACTCGCGCGAAAATATCCACTAGAAACGATGGATGAACTGGCGGACTTTTTTGAAAAAGCATCGTTCGGTGATCTAGAAGTAAGCAGTGAGAAAAAAGATGAAATGATCATCTCGCTCAGCGGTGAGCTCGTGGCATTGCGTTTAAACAATGATGCGAACGCGACATTCAAGCTAGAAGCGGGTTTTATCGCAGAACAAATACAACACCAAAAAAGACTGTACACAGAAAGTTACGAGGAAGTAGACAAACGCAAAAAAGTAGTTAAAATCATCGTAAAATGGGATCGTAAAGAAACTGTCTCCGATGACGAAATCGTGCATTAAATTTAATTAGGATGGGTATTCTGGAAATTTATTCAGGATACCTGTTTTAGTTGGAGGTGTAAAAAATGAAGAAAATAACGAAAACAAACGTGGGTAGGATTTTAGATCAGAAAAAAATAGCCTATGAACTCTATCAAATTCCGTTTCAAGACAAGCATATGGACGCTGTCACCGTGGCAGAAGATTTAAATTTACCACCTGACAAAATCTATAAAACGTTAGTAACAAAAGGTGACAAAACCGGTATTGTCGTCGCGTGCATTCCAGGAAATCAAGAGTTAGATCTAAAATTGCTTGCTAAAGTGAGTGGGAATAAGAAAATCGAAATGCTGCCAATGAAAGAATTGGAGAATACGACAGGTTACATACGAGGTGGTTGTTCGCCGATTGGCATGAAAAAACAATTCCCAACATTTATTGCGAACGAAGCGAAGTCGCAAACAAGCATTTTAATCTCAGCTGGGAAAAGAGGCTTTCAAGTTGGAATAGACCCAGTAGAATTAGCGCAAGTCGTGCGAGGTCAGTTCGCCATTATAAGTAAATAAGCATAAAAAAGATCCAAATCTGTCCTAAAAACAGATTTGGATCTTTTAAATATTATTGAAGGAGGAAGAGGGATTCGAACCCCCGCGCGGTCTTACCCGCCTGTCGGTTTTCAAGACCGATCCCTTCAGCCAAACTTGGGTATTCCTCCAAAAGCACAAGACTTATTGTATCATGATTTTTTTTATTTGCCAATACCTAAATGAAAAATTTTTTTTAAAAATCACAGAAATAGCTTTATTTATTTTTCCAACGATCAAATTGTTTTAATTGAATCGGATAGCTTAGTTTCATAATTGCTTTTGACGCAGTGCTCCCGTCGCCTTCATTAATTGTAGCGATACCTTTTTCCTTCATTTGCTCAAACGTAATTTTTGGATCTATAAAAGCACCATTTTCATAGCAGTATTGGCAGTATAGATCGGATTTATTCGTATCTTTCTCTGTGCCACGGACGTCCAATCCATTCATTACTAATGGCATACCACAACTCTGGCAAAATTTCTTCATGATAAATCAGCTCCTCTATTTTTTCGATATCAAAAATGTTTAGGTTAAAAGTGATTTCATCGTAAATTACAAGGTTGCTCCAATGGCAAAAGAACCGAATATTCCTGATTTGAACAGGAAATTATAACTACTTAAACATAACATGTAAGCAGATAACGGTCAAACATTACCAAAATATATTACAAAAGGTCGATTGCAACCTAATCTAAATCACAGTACAATAAAAACATACTTTGATTATAAAAGGGTGAAAAACGATGCATAACCAGCTGATATCGAATGAGATAACGAAGCTTTTTGCCAAAGAAATTTTTGTTTTTGCAGAGTTTTGGTTTGATAACTATTATAAGCAAGATATGAATAGTGAGATTCTGGTAGATCATCCGGATTTTATTCGAATCTATCGTCCTCAAATTGTCACGACGGTAGCGAATGGACATAGAGCGGTTAGCGGCGGTGAATACTCGCAGACAGCATACTATCGTTTGGGTTTGACAGAAGCACAAAATGGTTTGACGGTTACAGATGCACATCGAAATCGCAATTCTTTTGAAGCGGCGACAAAAGCATTTTTAAAGAAACGGATATCAGAAGGGGAAATGGCTATTTCGGATAGGGAAGTTGTTTTTTATCTGGATGAACTAAGCAAGTTTCATGATGTTATTATGCCAGTTATTATCCAAGGTTATACTGATTATGCGGGGAAAAGCAATAATAAAAAAGACGTCTGAATGCAAACGGAGCCAATAAGCTCTTGCATTCAGACGTTTTTACGTTATTTATTGGTCCATGTACACAACTTCCCATAAATGCCCATTAATATCTTGGAAGCTCCAGCTATACATAAAGCCTTCATCCATTTTCGGGTTAGACGTTGTTCCGCCAGCAGCGAGCGCTTTTTCTACAATTTGATCCACTTCCTCGCGACTATCGGCCGAAATAGTGATGATCGCTTCTGTGATCGTTTTTGCGTCTGCAATACTCTTTTTTGTGAAATTTTGGAAAAAACTATTGACGAGTAGCATAATGAACGTGTTTTCATTCAATATCATACATGTCGCATTTTGATCCGTAAACTGTGGGTTAAATTCAAAACCAAGGGCTGTGAAAAAGGTGACCGACTTATCAAGATCATCCACTGGCAAATTGACAAAAAGCATTTTTGGCTGTGTCGCCATTTCTTTAACCTCCTCTTATTTCCTACATTCTAGTATACCCAGTTTTATGATTTTAACTCTTCAATAAAAGCATCTAAACGAGCGGTGCTTTTCGTATTGGCGCTACACGTTAAGCTGTCGGCACATACATATTGACCAATCGCCCGGAAGTTATCTGTATTGCCTCGCGCTTTAATATCCGCTTTAAACAAACCAACGCGCTCATCCTGATGGCAAAAAGCGCAAATTCCTTTTTTAGAGGAAGGCGTAAAATTGCCTTGGACACCAGTTAGCTGGCCTTTATGAGGTGCGATGATGAATTTTTTCTGAGCGCCAGTATCATTCCAACCGAGAAAAACCAAGCGTTCCATGTCCTCTTTTTCGAGGTGAGGGGCCTTTAATTTTTTTACTTTAGGAAATAATTTTTTCACAACGGCGTCATCCACGAGTGGAAAGGGCAGTAGATAGGGTTGCAGTTTCTGGTCGAATTCTGCAAGCTCCTCCTCTGAATGAATGTGAAATATCTCAGCAATAAGTTTTTCCTGTTCGCTATCTAGAATGTCAAAAACGCCATTAGCTTTGTCTATACACGAGAAACGAAGCGCGTTCTTAACACCTTCGTCATTGGTATTTTGCGCGCCATAAAAAGCATTAGCCGCCTGTTTAAGAATAAAGTGATAATTAGCATTGGTAATAAAAGCTTGCATTATTTACATCTCCTTTTGTGTTCCTTGAAAAAAGAACCGCTCCGTAAGTGCCACGATCTGATCTTCCAGAACGCCTTCTTTCAATAAAAAATCAAAAATATCAGGGTCGAACAAATGAATAAAATAAGATACTAAAAAAGGAGTGGGGTAGACGGGATCGAGTATTCGTTGTTTCTGCAAATGTTTAAAAAGAATAGCCAATTCCTCGTATATCCGCTCAAAAAGTTGCTTCAATTCCGAGTCAGTATTTCTATCCGGCTTATTTTGCAAAACTAATATAAAATAGGGGTTCCGAATAATGGTACGAATAAGTGTTTTAAGCTTCATCAAGCTGTCATCTACATTAATCATTGTCTCGCGCATCATCTGCAAAAAGTTGTGCGCATTGCGTTCCATAATTCGAGTAACAATTGCCTCTTTATTGGAAAAATGATTGTAAAGGGTCCCTTTGGAAATACCGACCGCAACAGCTAATTCATCCATATTTAGAGTACCTTCTTTTGTTTGAAACAACATGCTTTCTGCTTGCGCAAGTATAAGTTGTTCTCGGTCGTACTTTTGCTGTTCCTTCCAATTCATTTAGAGGCCTCCTTTTACGCTCCGAGAAACCATTTTATAATCATGGTCATTTTTTGACTTCGGAGTCATTTTTAGTAATTATAAAGTCAAAAGCATGAAAAGTCAATACACCCCTGTTCACCAAACACGAATTTTGATAGGATAGTATAAAAGGGGGATTTTGAAATATGGGAGATCAAGCTGGGAATATAACGTTTCAACAGGGCGTTAAAGATTGCATCCCGACACTTTTAGGATACATAAGTATAGGAATTGCCGCTGGAGTCGCAGGGGTTGCTGCTGATTTAAGTGTTTTGGAAGTAACGCTGCTGGCTATCTTCGTCTATGCTGGCGCTGCGCAGTTTATTATTTGTGCCATGTTACTTACAAACAGCACGACGCTCGCCATTATCGTGACGACATTCATTGTTAATTTTCGTCATTTCTTACTAGGAGCCACATTAGCGCCACTTTTCCAAAAAGATTCGATGCTCAAAAATATTGGGATTAGCTTGCTCGTTACAGATGAATCGTTTGGGGTCGCATCGATGAAATTAGCAAAAAGAGAACCGATTTACAGCGCATGGATGAACGGACTTAACATTACTGCCTACATTGTTTGGATCATTTCGTGCGCAGTAGGGGGCTTAATTGGCAAACTAATCCCTAATCCTGCTATCTTTGGACTCGATTTCGCACTCACCGCGATGTTTGTTGCCTTGTTTGTTTTTCAGTTACAAAGCGTCCCTAAATCAAAATTGCGCCACATTATGTTTTTGATCCTATACATGCTAATTTTCATGATAGGCCTTTCATTTATCGTATCAATGAACGTTGCGGTGGTTTTATCTACACTCATCGTTGCAACAATTGGGGTGGTGACAGATCGATGAGTGTAAGCTACGCGTTTATTTTGATGTTACTAGGCTGTTCTCTTGTCACTGCAATTCCACGGATGCTACCATTTCTCGTTATGCGGAATATGAACATATCGGAGCCAATTTTAAAATGGTTAAGCTATATCCCGATCTGCATTTTTAGTGCACTGATTATTGAAAGTTTCATGACAAATGGGGCAGGCGGTTTCCAAATTCATTGGCTGGAACTCGTTGCGGTTATTGCGACGCTGTTGATCTCGCTACTAACTCGAAGTCTGCTGTGGACTGTTATTCTTGGAGTTGCGATGATGGCAATTTTGCGATTAATTCTGTAGCTAGTTCATTAAAAATGAAAAACTCCTTGCATTTCATCTGATTCCGTGGTAAGATAGATAACGTTGTAATTTATCATTATCGGTGGCGGAATAGGTAGACGCATTTAGTTGCAAAGAACTTCGAAGCAAAGCAACAATATATAAAATACATTTAAACAAATTACAATTTAAATATGAGTTTGTGTGGTGCAAATCCACACCCGATGATCAAATAAAAAAGGCTAGTGAATCAAATCACTAGCCTTTTTTATTTGGAAATTTTACGAATGAGAGGTATACAACTACTTGAATTATCACGAAACAGATCATAAAATAAACCATGCGATACGAGAAGGCTGCCATCATTTGCTGGATAGAGTAAATCGGATCCGTAAAAAGATACACCGAATGAAGTCTTGCGAATCGGCCTAAATAAATGGCGTAGCTAGATAAAATCGCGATACCACTAAAGGAAGCCCAGTAAACAAGAGCGCGTGAGGTCTTGCATCGTAGCATCCACTCATCAAGCATCCACTTCAGCGAAACAAAGCCAGTATATAAACCAAAAATAACGCCCACCGTAAGCACTGTAAAACGTTCCCAAATATGCGGATTATTAGAAAATATCCCAATTTGAGCTGCATTTATCCGTAATCCTTCCAAATGAAAGAAGTCCGTTAGCAAATAAGGGGCATTGGGGAAAAATAACAACCACAAAAAGGCGATTGGCCAAAAAACATAAGCCTTTCTTTTCTTCTGGTAAAGTAAGGCGGCTAATTCGAGTGGAATATAAGCGAGCGTTACATTTAAAATTAAAAAATAATAGCCGTCCAATACGAAAATAATATATATAAAGTACATAACCAGGAAAATCCTGCACCATTTCATCATCATGAATCACTCCTTCGCAAGTCATTTTATCAATCGGAGTTGTTTTGAAAACATGGATCCAGATGACAAAACTCTAAGTAGTACATAAAAAAGAACGGTAGCAAGAATAAACTACCGTTCCTAACTATTATACCGTTAATGAAGCTAAATGAACATCTTTATTTGAAATATCCAAGAAAGGTAACTTCACACGTGTATCCAAGCAATATGCGTTATATAAGAGTGGTTTCAACGATGTGTTTGTGTTATCGATCGTGCCAATAAACCGTTTAATTTCTTGATATAGAGTTTCAGGATGCTTTAAAGAAGCAATTTTAGCATCAATTCGATTTTGGCTAACGTTCACATTGGAAATCTGGATAGCTTCATCAAAATCAGCATTGATGGATTCACGAGTTAACTCTACTTGCGTATAACCATTGTCTGCCCAATCGATTTCAATAATATGACAATCCTCCAAAATTAAAAAATCACCCGTCCAAAGTTTGCCATCGATCTCCACGACCATACGTGTTTTAGCAAAGAGCTCTTTGTTACCGTATTTCTTCAAAACATAATCAAACATTTGTAAATGCGCGATATCCGTTGTCATGTCAACATCTCCTTCATGTTTCTATTTTAACATGTTGTGAGTCGTTGAACAAGTGTAGAAAGTGCTATATACCAGTAAAAAATAGAGGACATCATTTGGGAAATCTATGATGGTTAAGGTATAATAAATGTATATTGGAAGAGGAGGGATCACGGGTGCATACAGAATTAAAAATAGAAACACATGATCAATCACCGCTACACGTTCATATTTGGGAAGAAGTTCAAAAACCAGTTGGCATTGTACAAATTGTGCACGGAATGGCTGAACATGGCGCGAGGTACGCAGATTTTGCTCATTATTTGAATGGTCAAGGCTTTATCGTGATAGCAGATGATCATCGTGGTTTTGGTAAGAGTGCGAAAGACGCTTCGATGTTAGGTCATTTAGCTTTTCCAGATGGATTTGAAGCAATGGTAGCAGACGAAGAAGTTGTTGCTGCCTTTATTAAAGAGCGCCATCCTAACTTACCACACTTCATTTTCGGGCACAGTATGGGTAGTTTTATTACGCGTGTACTGATTACGAGATATAAAGTAGGCGCCGCAGTATTAGCCGGAAGCGGTCTGCAACCAGATCCTATTTTAAAAGCCGGTCTTTTCTACGCAAAACTAAGAGCGAAGAACCACGAGACAAAACGTAGTGCTATTTTACACAAAGCATCATTTTACGGTTTCAATCGCGAATTTGCCTCTGAGAAACACCCATTCAGCTGGCTTTCAAGAGACAAAGCAGTTCACAAAACCTATACAGAAGATCCATTTTGCGGGCAAGTGGTTGGTTCGTTAGGATTTTATCATAGCTTATTATTCGGCATTGAAAAATCACAAAATATCGAGACGATAGAAAAAACGCCAAAAGACGTACCACTATTACTCATTTCTGGAAGTAAAGATCCAGTAGGGCATTTCGGTAAAGACGTACCCAAACTAGCTGTAAAATACGAAAAAGCTGGCGTTGGGGATGTGACATTAAAAATTTACGAAGATGCGCGACATGAACTTACAAATGAGATAAACAAAGAACAAGTTTTTGAAGACGTTGTATCTTGGTATAAGAAACAATTAGGCGAATGACTGTATCAACGACGAATATAGCAAAGAAGCGTGGATTTCTATAGTCCACGCTTCTTTGCTACTTATTCGCGAATCTGCCCTTCGCCATAAATAATATATTTTGTAGAAGTTAGCTCGTTCAATCCCATTGGACCGCGAGCATGCAGTTTTTGAGTGCTAATGCCAATTTCAGCGCCAAAACCGAACTCAAAACCATCTGTAAATCGAGTGGAGGCGTTCACGTAAACAGCAGCCGCATCGACTTGTTGCAAGAATTTTTGACTTGTAAAATAATTATCCGTCACGATAGCTTCGGAATGTTTTGTTCCGTACGTATTAATATGGTGAATCGCTTCGTCCACGTCAGATACGACCTTAATCGCTAAAATATAATCGGCATATTCCGTCTCCCAATCGAGCTCTGTTGCCAGAATCACATCAGGCGAAATGGCTACGACGTGTTTATCACCTCGAACTTCGACATTTTCTGCGCGAAGACGTGCAATAATTGTAGGCAAAAAGTCACCGGCAACAGCTTCATGAATGAGCAATGTTTCCGCAGCATTACAAACCGATGGGCGACTTGCTTTTGCATTGACGATGATTTTTGTCGCCATTTCTTGTTGCGCTTCTTTATCAATATATACATGGCAATTACCAGTTCCAGTTTCAATAACCGGCACCGTCGCATTTTCAAGAACAGCCTGTATCAAACGCGCGCTGCCACGCGGAATCAGTACATCAAGGTAAGCGTTCAATTTCATCAATTGCTGTGCTGTTTCTCGTGACGTATCTTCTAGAATCTGGACAGCATCAGCTGGGAAATCAGAAGCACTCAGCGACTCACGAATGACTTTCACGAGTGCGAGGTTAGAATGAAATGCTTCACTACCACCACGAAGAATCGTTGCATTTCCAGTTTTGAAACAAAGAACAGCTGCATCAACAGTAACATTGGGGCGCGATTCATAAATAATCCCGATGACACCAAGAGGGACGCGCTGTTTTCCGATGGTTAGATCAGCTTCATTTTTCCACATATGCACAACTTCGCCAATCGGGTCAGCGAGAGCGGCTACTTGCTTCACTGCCTTCGCTATATCCTGGATTCGTTCAGGCGTTAGTCGTAACCGGTCAAGCATGGCGTCTCGCACACCGTTATCAGAAGCCGTAGCTAGATCCTTCTCATTTGCAGCTAAAATTATGTCCGTGTTCGCCATTAATGCAGTAGCTAACGCTTGTAAGGCCTCGTTTTTTGCCTTCGTTTTTGCTTGCCCTAAGATAAAAGAGGCAGCCTTCGCTTGTTTTCCCATTTGAATAAGTGAGCTCATCGTTTATTTTCCCCCTTTACCATGTTCCTAGCAGCAAACAAAGTACCAATAGGATCCCCATTCATAATATCAAAAATAGTGCTAGGATTATTTCCGTTTGTTAAAATCATTTTCCCTCCGTTTTTCAGGACTCGGTGGGCAGCAGTGAGTTTAGTGAGCATCCCACCAGTTCCAAATTCAGATCCTTTTCCACCTGCGAGTGCTTGTAAAGCTGGTGTGATTTCAGCGATTTCAGTAAACATAGTCGAATTAGGATTTTCCGTTGGATCACTGTCATAAAAGCCGTCAATATCAGAGAGCATAATCAATAGATCGGCCTGGATAACCCCTGCCACAATTGCAGATAATCGATCATTATCTCCAAACTTAGTCAAATGCTCAATTTCTTCAATAGCGACCGTGTCATTCTCGTTCACGATAGGAACAATGCCGTTTTCAAGTAATTTATTGAACGTATTTATGACATTTTTACGGCTTACTGGATAATCGATCACATCACGCGTAAGCAATACTTGTCCAACGATATGCCCGTATTCACCGAAAAATTTACTATAAATATGCATTAGTTCACTTTGTCCGACCGCAGCAATTGCCTGTTGTTCAGGAATCGTAGTGGGGCGGGTATCAAGTTGTAATTTATGACAGCCAACACCGATAGCGCCAGAAGATACGAGCACAACTTCCTTGCCTTCATTACAAAGGTCACTCAGAACCATCGCTAATTTTTCAATAGTGCGTAAATTTATATTGCCATTCGGATACATGAGCGTACTAGTCCCAACTTTGATGACAATCCGCTTGCAATTTTTTAAAGATTCCCGCATAAGATGATTCTCCTTTTAGCTCAAATTATATTTCATTCATTGTACACTATTTCCGAGGACAAAAAAACCCATTCTATCAAAAAAGATAGAATAGGCGCTAACTTTATGCTTTGGCAGGTTTTTTAGCCGAGATTTGGCGTAAACCTTTATTGATAAGAGAGAAGATAACGATCCAAACAACAATGATAAGTAACACTTGTTTGAATGCGAATTGTGGAAGTGGATCCCACGGGCAATCCCAAAGGAAATGAAGTCCAATTGGAATGATGAACAAGCTGAGGAATTTACCACTAAAAATATGACGCATTCTCAGTTTTGGATCAGAGCCCATTGCAATCATCAATGCAGCACCAGAAATTGCGGCCCAAACAACGTGACCACCAATCGACTGCCAACCACGAGAGAAGATAATATTTAACATCGTATCTCCGGCGAAATGAATATTTTTAAATACAGCGGCTGCTTCAAGGCTATAGTTAAACGCATAACCAAGCGATTCGAATGCTGCGAAACCAGCGCCAACCGCGGCACCAATTAATAATCCATTCAAAATGTATTTCGGTTTTAAAGCAACAATGAAGAGTGCAACGATGACCATTTTCCCAGTTTCTTCAATGATACCAACTAAGAAAGCGTTAAAATAGTTCAATTTACCAACTGGAATAACATCATAAAGAATTAAAGTCGCGACAAGTGCTGCTACACCACCGATAAAGAACATTTTTAACACGTCGAAAAAGCTGATGTTCCGCGGGGCATTGACTTCAAAAAACAGAACAAGTACCGAAAAAGGAACCGTGAAAGATCCGATAACCATCAAACCAGGTATCGTGTTTGAATTGGCGAAAATGTAAGTACAAGCGAATAAAAGAAAATAAGTAATTGTTAAGGCAAAGAAAACTCTAGAGAAAAGAAAAGGCCTAGCCCAACTAGAAGCAATATCTTCCTCCTTTGGTGTTGTAAAAGTCGTTCCAGCAATAAAAACTTTTTCACTATCCGATTTTGAATGTTTTTTGAAGACATCGGCGAAAACATCACCCAGCCCTAAATGTTGCGCCCCATTTTTTTCATGAGGATGATGATTCGGAGCTTTGGTACTACTTGATTTAGGATCATGAGCATCGTGAATCTTTAGAAAAATTTCGCTATCTTTTAAAAGCATCCATTCCCCGTCCTCAAGGTGCTTCACCGTCGTTTCGGCAGTTAGTTCCTTTCTTTTGTAAAGCGTTCGTACTTCGTAATCTGTTAATGGACCAATTGTCTTGTCATTTTTTTTGAAAAACCAATGAGACAAAAGGATCGCCTCCCTTATTTTATATTTATAGTCTCTACCTAATTCCACTAAATGATCAAGTTGAAACTTAAAAAGAGAGAAAAAAACAGACTATATAAATTCTAGTCATTTCTATTTAAACTATTATTAAGACTACGTGCTTGATTTAATAAGAAAACGATGGAGTCATCTAGATATTTGATAACTTCTGAATGCAGCATTTTTTTATCTAATTGCAAATCATTTTCAAAACGGAGACTTTCTCTTATATCTTCTAATTTATTCGCAATGTCTGGGCGTTTTTCAATTTCACTTGGTTTGTAATCAGAATCATTCCGTTGACCAATCAAATAATCTACGGAAACATCAAAAATGATAGAAATGTGTCGTAGCATGTCGATATCTGGTTCCCGAATACCATATTCCCAGTTGCCATAGGTTGATGTTGCGTTAAGTCCGAGTCGTCTCGCAGTTTCAGCTTTTGACCAACCTTTTTCTTCTCTTAAAACAGTTAGTCGGTTGTTTAATTTCGGCATTATATCACTCCTTTTAGAAGTTAGTATACCATAACTTACACAAAACAGATACTTTCTTACACAAAACGACTCTTATTGATTTGACAGCCTCTTAAAGAGTTGATACTATTGTCAAGTAAACACAAATTGAGTAGAATGGAGCGATGGTTATGACAGCGGTTGTAGAGAAGAAAATCAATTGGGCAAAAGTTCGAAGCAGAAGAGAATCACTAGGTATTTCGCAAGCATTTATTTCAAGGAAAATGGGTTACAAGTATAGTTCGGGCTATAGCAACTTGGAAAAAGGTATGGTAAGGTTATCAGCTGAAAAAGCGGCCGTTTTAGCTGATATTCTTCACTGTAAACAAGAAGATTTCTTTAAATAAATAACTCGATTTGTGTTGTTTTCTCTTGGGAATATTAGAAGTAGGTGCTATCATTACGAAGGTTATTTCAAAAAAGTACACAAAAAACGTGGTGGGTAGCCGCGTTTTTTGTGTGCGCTAAAAATTATAATACTTAAATTCAAAAAAGCATACTATATGAGAGTGAAATCGTGTAGAATAGAAACAAATAACAATACTAACTTCTGTAGCTAGTATTACAAAATGGATCTATTGTGAGGAGTTTTTAGTTATGAAAGAGTCAGATATTATTTTCCCTTCTATAGTTGAGACCTTTTTAAAACAGGGAATGAACAGCATCGATGAGCAAGAAGCAGCAGATATTCATCAATTTTTAGAGATGGTATATGCGGAGCAACCATGTAATGAAAAAGCTGTCTATGGATTAATTAAAATTTATAATGCTAAAAAAGAATTTGAGCAGGCAAAAGAAATTGGGCAGTCTTTTATCATGATGGATGGCTATAATAAAGATATTCTAGGCGAATTATCCATCACGTTTCTCTCGCTAAACCAAATGGATACTTATTTTAGCCTAGTTAAGCAGCATTTAGAAAAAGAGGCTCAATTGGAGGATGTTCCAAATGATGATTTTTCAGAGGAAAGCAATGTTATCCCTTTCCCTAAAAAAATAAAACCGCGTCGCAACATCCAGAATTTTTTAGAATGGGGAACTGCGGAGCAATTGGAATTTTTGCAACAGGCTAGATTCCACGATATTGATTCGTATTTGGAAGCTTTTCAGATATTCTTGAAAGACGCAGAAACATCACCTTACGTGAAATCAATGGTCTTTGAACTTTTGCAAGAAAAGAACGTTGATACTGTATTTCGAGTGAAAAAATTGGGATTAGAGGGGGATTTTAATCCGAGTAAGGTATCGGTATTAACTGACGATCCATTCACAAAGGAGCTAACAGGGGCGCTAACAAAGCGTTGGGAACATGACAACCCAAGCTTTTTAGAACAGTTACTCGTGATCGTTCAATTGCATTTATTTATTATGTATCCATTTCAGATGCCATCGAAAGACGTAGCACTTTGGAGTGAGGCGTATAGCAGTTGGTTATCACAATTGTATGGTGAAGAACCCAGTGAGAATGTAGCGATAAACCCAGATGAATTATTAGAAGCTAAGCGCTTTATCGAGAAAATGGAGAAGGTGCAGCAAAATTATCTGCTTTAAGAAGAGGATTGTTGTTTTCAAGTAGATAAGTTTTATGTTATTATGTATGAGTGTGACTGAAATAAGTATTGAGTAATCAAGACTATTAACCAGTAAATAGATGTATGGAGGGAATACCATGTCAGTGAAATGGGAAAAACAAGAAGGTAATGTTGGTACATTAACTTTCGAAATCAATCAAGATCAAATTAAAGTAGGAATGGACAAAGCGTTCCAAAAAGTTCGCAAAAATCTAAACGTACCGGGCTTCCGTAAAGGGAAAGTTCCTCGTCAAATTTTCAACCAACGTTTTGGTGAAGAAGCGCTTTATCAAGATGCTTTGGACATCATGTTGCCAGAAGTTTATGCTGCGGCGATTGAAGAATCTGGCATCGATCCAGTGGATAACCCACAAATCAATGTCGAATCAATGGAAAAAGACGCTGCTTGGGTATTAACAGCAGAAGTTACTGTGAAACCTGAAGTGAAATTAGGCGACTATAAAGGCGTTGAAATCGAAGCGCGTGATTCTAAATTAACAGACGAAGAAGTGGATGCTGAACTTAAGAGCATGCAAGAACGTCAAGCTGAATTAGTCGTTCGCGAAGATGCTCCAGCTGAGGATGGCGATACAGTTGTTCTTGATTTTGAAGGATTTAAAGACGGTGTTGCTTTTGAAGGCGGCCAAGCAGATAACCACTCACTTGAATTAGGATCTGGATCGTTTATTCCAGGTTTCGAAGAGCAAGTTGTTGGTCTTAAAGCTGGCGACGAAAAAGACATCGAGTTAACTTTCCCAGAAGAATATCACGCAGAAGATCTTGCTGGTCAAGCGGTAGTATTCAAAATCAAAGTACACGAAGTTAAAACAAAAGAAGTTCCAGAACTTGATGATGAGCTTGCAAAAGACATCGACGAAGAAGTGGAAACTCTTGCTGAACTAAAAGAAAAAGTTGCAAAACGTTTACAAGAAGCAAAAGAAGATAGCGTAGCGCAAGCAAAACAAAACGAAGCGATTGAAAAAGCTGTAGAAAATGCAGAAGTGGACATTCCACATTCAATGGTACATCACGAAGCGGACCACATGATGGAACATTTCGCGCAAGATCTACAAGCACAAGGATTAACTCCTGAGCTTTACTATCAATTCACTGGTCAAACAGAAGAAGCGATGCACTCGCAAATGGAAAAAGACGCAGAAAAACGCGTTAAAACAAACTTAGTTTTAGAAGCAGTTGCTGAAGCTGAAGGCATTACGCCAACAGAAGCAGACATTGACGAAGAAGTTAAAACACTTGCTGACAAGTACAGCATGGAAGTAGATGCAGTTCGTGCAGCATTAGGCGATATGAACGAATTGAAATCTGATCTTAAAATCCGTAAAGCCATTGATCTTTTAGTAGAAAATGCTAAAGAAGTCAAAGCAGCAGAGTAATAAGAGCAGTTTTACAGTTTACTAGTATGTTTGGGAGGAGCATGAGTTTAACTTATGCTCCTTTTCGCTGGGATTATCATGTGAGATAAGTAATCATGTAACCCATCAATGGAGCTTATCTGCCGGTTTTGGAATTATTGCTTTGTTTCTTCGTGAAGTATGGAATATATAGATAATGTGATCTCTAATTCTTGCGTTTATTGGCGCTTACTGCCTTCGGATCCAGCTTCAACAGCCAGCCCCTCGAAATTTTCGTGGCCTCCGAAAAATCCAAAAGAGGGATTTGTCTGCGCCCTCTAACAAATTTTTTCGGATCTAACGGGCTGTTTCAGCTTTTCTGTTGGCAATTCTCACAAACTAGTGATATGATAAACAGACATAAGCTTGGACTTTTAAAGGCATAACGCTTATGAAAACACTTAATTAGAAGGGGTGAAAACCTTGTTCAAATTCAATGAAGAAAAGGGATCTTTGAAATGTTCCTTTTGTGGCAAAACGCAAGACCAAGTTCGCAAATTAGTTGCAGGACCTGGCGTATATATTTGTGACGAGTGTATCGAATTATGCAACGAAATTATCGAAGAAGAATTAAATGTGTCTGAATTTGTTGACTTTGGTGATGTGCCAAAACCTCAAGAGATTCGTCGTATTTTAAGTGATTATGTTATTGGGCAAGATCGTGCTAAAAAAGCTTTAGCAGTAGCGGTTTATAATCACTATAAGCGTATCAATTCCAATGAAAAATCTGATGATGCGGTAGAGCTTTCTAAAAGTAATATCTGTCTAATCGGACCAACAGGTAGTGGTAAAACATTGCTTGCTCAAACATTGGCACGACTTTTAAATGTTCCGTTTGCTATTGCAGACGCTACAAGTTTAACAGAAGCGGGCTATGTCGGGGAAGATGTTGAGAATATTCTTTTGAAACTCATTCAAGCGGCTGATTTTGATGTAGAGCGTGCTGAAAAAGGTATTATCTACATTGATGAAATTGATAAAGTTGCGCGTAAATCTGAGAATCCTTCTATCACTCGTGATGTTTCTGGGGAAGGAGTGCAACAAGCCTTACTCAAAATTTTAGAAGGTACTGTTGCTAGCGTTCCTCCACAAGGTGGGCGTAAACATCCTCATCAAGAATTCATCCAAATCGATACAGGAAATATTCTGTTTATCGTTGGTGGAGCATTTGACGGTGTGGAGCAAATCGTCAAAAACCGTCTAGGCGAAAAAGTCATCGGTTTTGGTACGGAAAACGAACAGTTAAAAGAAGATGAAACGTATCTTTCTAAAGTTGTTCCAGAAGATTTGTTGAAATTTGGTCTAATTCCTGAATTCATAGGACGTTTACCAGTTATCGCAACGTTGGAGCAGTTAGATGAAGAGACATTAGTTTCCATTTTAACAGAGCCAAAAAATGCACTTGTGAAGCAATATCAGAAAATGCTAGAATTAGATGATGTAGAGCTCGAATTTGAGGCTGAAGCGTTATCTGAAATTGCGAAAGAAGCGATTGCTCGTAAAACAGGGGCACGTGGACTTCGTTCTATCATTGAACATATTATGCTAGAAGTGATGTTTGAGATACCTTCTCGCGATGATATCAAGAAATGTATCATTACAAAAGAAGCGGTTACGGGCGAGGCAGAGCCACAATTACAACTAGAAGATGGATCCGTTATACCAATAAAAACATCCGCATGATGGAATGCATAAAAACGCTAAGTCCAGAATTTGGATCTTAGCGTTTTTCTTTTTGTAAATGGGGTAAATAGTATGTAAGTTAAACCAAATTTATTAGAAATAGATTAGAATTGCTACTAATCAGTATATTTTGCTGTTTTTTCTAAAGCTTTTCGTGCTATACTCAATTAGTATTTAGTAGTAATTGTAGAGAGGAACTAGAGGATATGGATAGTGAGACTAATGAGACTAAAAAAACTGGTCGTGGCAAGGGTAAGGCGATATGGGGATGGGTGCAAGTAATCCTGGTCGCTGTTATTCTTTCTATGGGACTTCGCTATTTTGTGATTTCACCGGTTACAGTATTTGGAGATTCAATGTACCCAACACTCCGTGATGGAGAGCACTTATTTATTAATAAAGTAACAGGTCCAAATCGATTTGACATTATTGTATTCCCTGCACCAGATGAAAAAGATACCGAATATATTAAACGCGTTATCGGTTTGCCAGGTGATACAGTAGAGTATAAGCAAGATCAACTGTATATCAATGGTAAAAAATATGATGAACCGTATTTGGATGAAGAAAAGAAAGACTTAACTAATGGATACTTAACGACACTAAATGATGGCGCACAAGGTAATCCTAACTTCTCCTTAGCAACGATTCCAGCGTGCGGAGGGGCAACAAAGGTTCCTGAAGGCAAATTATTTGTTTTAGGTGATAATCGTCCAATTAGTAAAGATAGCCGTTATATAGGCTTTATAGACGAGGATAAGGTACTTGGAAAAGTTATTTCGTTCGGAAAATCGCTACAAAAATAAGGACGCAATTGTTTCTTTAATAGTGTGATTTTATCAGGAAGCTTGTACAATATGTGCAAGCTTTTTGCGTTGGAGTAGTGTATACTTAAAAATAGCGAAAATGAAAAGCAGAGGGTGATAAGACCAACAAGAGGCTTAAGGGAGATGGTATATTGAATGAAAAAAAATTAAAATTAGTATGGAGCTGGACTTGGGCTATTGTACTAGGGCTATTTATTACGTTGCTTATCCGGTTTTACTTATTTGTACCAGTCATGGTGGATGGTTCGTCGATGATGCCCACATTGCATGACGGGGATCGCGTCATTATAAATCGATTTGGCAACGTGGATCGTTTTGACGTGGTTATATTTAAAGATGAAGGCAGGGAATACGTGAAGCGCGTTATTGGTTTGCCTGGTGATGAGATAACCTACAAAAATGATGAGCTATACGTTAACGGGAAGAAGCAGAATGAATCATATTTAGATACGTATAAAAAGCAGTTGGGGAATGGTTTGCTAACCGATGATTTTAGTACAAAAGATCTCATTCCAAGTGGTGTTGTACCCAAAGGAACTGTTTTTGTATTAGGAGATAATCGTCGAGCTAGCAAGGATAGCCGTATTATGGGGCCAATTCCAGAGTCAAAAATACTTGGAACAACCCCGATATGTTATTGGCCACTTGAACATGCAAAGTTTATTAAATGAAGGAGTTAATTATGACAATACAATGGTTTCCGGGTCACATGGCAAAGGCCCGTCGTGAGGTAACAGAGAAATTAAAATTGGTAGATGTGATATTTGAATTAGTGGATGCGCGTATTCCGTATTCCTCATCTAATCCCATGTTAGAAGAAATTATTCATCAAAAGAGACGGGTGATTATCTTAAATAAAGCAGATACAGCAGATGAAAAAATAACGCAGGAGTGGATCGATCATTTTGCTGAGCGTGGTTTACCTGCTGTTGCGGTTAATGCTCAAGAAGGTAAAGGAATGCACAAAATTGAACGCGCCGCAGAGGCACTAATGGCAGAGAAATTTGAACGGCAACGCAGTCGTGGTATGAAACCAAGAGCCATTCGAGCAATGATTTTAGGCATTCCAAACGTTGGAAAATCGACATTAATTAATCGTTTGGTTAAGAAAAATATCGCTAAAACTGGGAATAAGCCAGGCGTAACGAAAGCGCAACAATGGATCAAAGTTGGTAAGACATTAGAACTTTTGGACACCCCTGGGATTTTATGGCCAAAGTTTGAAGATCAGCGCGTTGGATATAAATTAGCACTTACAGGAGCAATCAAAGATGATTTGCTACACATGGAGGATGTTGCAGGATACGGTTTACGTTTTCTAGAAGAATTTTATCCCGAAAAATTACATCACTGGCTACAAATTGAAGCTTTACCTGAAGAAACAACAGAAGTTTTAGCGATGATTGCCGAGCGCAGAGGTATATTTGATCGTTATCGTGATCCAGATTATTCAAGAGCTGCAGAATTGTTAGTCAGGGAGATGCGGCAGGAAAAAATGGGGCGAGTCTCGTTTGATTTTCCAAGTGATTTGTTAGTGGAGGATGAAGCAGATGACGGAAAAGATAGCAATAATTAAAGAAAAGTTGCAACATATTGAGTCTGAAAATGATCCTTTTTTCCAAGCTTGTTTATTAGATGAACGCAAAGGTGTTGCAAAATTAATTGCATCTTTTCGCAGAGAACAGGCGAAAAAAGAGATGCTATATGAGCAATTAAAAACAATGAAACAGTACGAAAATGAAGCTAGAGTAAACGGTTTTAAAGTGATTGCCGGTATTGATGAAGTCGGTCGTGGGCCGCTTGCTGGGCCGGTAGTCGCTGCAGCCGTGGTGTTGCCAGAGAATTTTAATATAATTGGTGTTAATGATTCGAAACAGCTAAATGAGGCGAATCGGGACCGGTTATTTGATGCGATTATGGCGGAAGCGATTGCGGTCGGAATCGGGATTAAATCGCATGAAGTAATTGATGATGTTAACATTTATGAGGCGACAAAATTGGCTATGGCAGAGGCTATCGATGCGCTTCCGGTGACACCAGATTTTTGTTTAATCGATGCCATGCCCTTAAAGCATTGTGAAAACGAACTTTCCTTGATAAGAGGCGATAGTAAGAGCGTGTCGATTGCGGCGGCCTCTATCATTGCAAAAGTGACACGTGATCGCATGATGGTAGATTTTGATGCTGCTTTCCCAGGTTATGGATTTGCTAAAAATATGGGTTATGGCACCAAAATTCATCTTGAAGGCTTAGAAAAACAGGGCGTTTGTCCTATTCACCGACTCACTTTTGCCCCAGTTAAAAATATTTTTTTAGCAACTAAATAGTAGTTGAAAAAGCAGTAGTAGCCTATGAATTTTCCTTTTCCCAAGAAGAAAAGTCAATTTTCATATGTAGTACGGCTTTTTTTGTTTTTTTGATACAATTTACAAAAAGGAGATGGAGGGGTACGATAAGTTAAAAATAAAGGAGATAACAGCATATGAAAAACTGGTTATTGCACATGAAATATTGCCCTTCCCTATCAGTAAAACAGTTGGGAAAACTGTGGCGTGAAATCGAAAAAGATAGGTTGAAACGATTATCTGCTCATGATATAGCGGCTTTTTTAGAAATGAAAACGGATCAACATGAACGCTTTCAAAGAGAATTTGCGCTCTTTGATTTGGCCACTGTAATCAAAGAACTAGAACAACATCAAATTGGACTTCTTTCTATTGAAGATACTTGCTATCCTTCGTTATTACGCGAGATATATGATCCGCCGTTACTGCTGTTTACGAAAGGAGATCTAGATTTATTAGCATATGAAATGCTTGCGGTAGTAGGAACACGTAAAATGAATGAACATGGAAAAGAAATAATTTCAAAATTAGTTGGTCCGTTATGTCAGAACGCTTTTGTCATCGTGAGCGGTTTAGCATTAGGCGTTGACGCACAAGCTCACAAGGAAGCAATTCGAACTGGTGGTAGAACAATAGCTGTTATTGGGAGTGGATTCCTTCAATTTTACCCACTCGAGAATACAGCGCTTTTCGCAAATATTGCAGCAAACGGCTTAATTCTTAGTGAATATGCACCACATATAACGGCAAGAAAATGGCACTTTCCCGAGAGAAATCGTATTATTAGTGGACTTTCTGTTGGGACATTAATTATTCAAGCGGAGAAAAGAAGTGGCTCGCTGATTACAGCAGATGCTGCACTTAATCAAAATCGTGAAGTTTTTGCTGTACCAGGAAATATTTTTGAACCTGTGTCTATGGGAACAAATAATCTTATTCAACAAGGAGCAAAATTGGTAACAGAAGTAACGGATATAATGGAAGAACTGCGTCAATATGGATAAAATTCTGTTTTTTAAGTGATTAGACTTGCATTTCTCCCGTATTTGAGATAAGTTGGCTAAAGAATCAACATTATTCCAAAGATATAAAAAAACAAGTTGGAATAAAAATGGATTGACAAATAGCACAACTAAGGATAACATTTACTACTGATTACATGTTCTATTTTTGTAATTGGAGTTGGAGACTATTTAAAATCGGAAGCTGAATGTCGGAAAAGAAATGTTCTGACGCGCTCCGCTGTCTTAAATGCGTATCCCAAATGAGGGAGGAATTAACAATGGCTGATTATTTAGTAATAGTAGAGTCACCAGCAAAAGCAAAGACAATCGAGAAATATCTAGGTAAGAAATACAAAGTGAAAGCATCGATGGGACATATTCGTGATTTACCGAAGAGTCAAATGGGTGTCGATACAGAAAACAATTATGAACCGCGCTACATTACGATTCGTGGTAAAGGTCCTGTCTTAAAGGAACTTAAACAAGCGGCAAAAAAAGCGAAAAAAGTTTATCTCGCAGCCGATCCAGATCGCGAGGGTGAAGCAATTGCTTGGCACCTTGCGAATAGCCTTGGACTCGACCAAACAGAAGAACTACGTGTTGTCTTTAATGAAATCACCAAGGATGCTGTAAAAGAATCCTTCAAACATCCGCGGAAAATTGATATGGACTTAGTAGATGCGCAACAAGCCCGTCGTATATTAGATCGTCTTGTTGGGTATAATATTAGTCCTATTCTATGGAAGAAAGTTAAAAAAGGACTAAGCGCAGGCAGAGTTCAATCCGTTGCTTTAAAGCTAGTCATTGATCGTGAAAATGAAATTAAAGCCTTTATACCAGAAGAATATTGGACAATTGATGGCAATTTTAAAAAAGGCAAGAAAGAATTCCAAGCCAATTTTTATGGTGTGAATGGCAAGAAGAAAAAATTATCGAATGTGGATGATGTCAAAGAAGTGATGTCAACCATTAAAGGCAAAGAATTCGAAGTTATCGATGTTGTGAAAAAGGAACGACTACGAAATCCAGCTGCTCCCTTTACAACTTCATCCTTACAACAAGAAGCTGCTCGTAAACTGAATTTCCGTACACGTAAAACGATGATGTTGGCGCAACAATTGTATGAAGGTATTGCTTTAGGCCGACAAGGAACTGTAGGTTTAATAACGTATATGCGTACAGATTCCACGCGTATTTCTGATACTGCAGTACAGGAAGCTTCTAATTTTATTACCGAAACTTATGGTAAAGAGTTTGGCAGAACACAAAAACGAAATGATAAAAAAGCAAAAGGCTCTCAAGATGCCCATGAAGCTGTACGTCCTACAAGTGCCATGAGAACGCCTCAAGAAGTGAAGGAATACCTTGGACGTGATCAACTAAGGTTATACCGTTTGATCTGGGAAAGGTTTATAGCGAGCCAAATGGCACCAGCTGTTTTAGATACAATGCGTGTCGATCTAGATAACAATGGCGTGATGTTCCGAGCAAATGGTTCAAAGATTAAATTTGCCGGATTTATGAAAGTTTACGTTGAAAGTAATGATGATAATAAAGAAGAGAAAGAAAATATTTTACCAGATTTGAAAAAAGGCGATAAAGTGGAATCACAATCACTCGAACAGCGCCAACATTTCACACAGCCACCACCACGTTTCACGGAGGCTCGTTTAGTTAAAACGCTAGAAGAAGTAGGCATCGGAAGACCTTCTACGTATTCACCTACTTTGGATACGATTCAGCGTCGTAACTATGTTTCTTTAGATAATAAGCGTTTCATACCAACAGAGCTCGGTGAAATTGTCCATGAATTGATTCGTGATTATTTCCCAGAAATATTAGATGTGAAGTTTACAGCTAATATGGAAGCAGAATTGGATGAAGTAGAACATGGTGATATGCAGTGGGTTCAGGTTATTGACCAATTCTATCAGGGTTTTGAGAAGAATGTAGAACGCGCAGACAAAGAAATGGAAAAAATTGAAATTAAAGATGAGCCTGCGGGTATTGATTGTGATCTTTGTGGTGCGCCAATGGTCTTTAAAATGGGCAAATACGGTAAATTCTTAGCATGTAGTCGATTCCCAGATTGTCGTAATACAAAACCAATCGTCAAAGAAATTGGGGTTACTTGTCCGAAATGTAATGAAGGGCAGGTCATCGAACGTAAGAGTAAGAAAAAACGTATTTTCTACGGTTGTGATCGTTACCCTGCATGTGATTATGTGTCATGGGATAAACCAATTGCTCGTCCTTGTCCGAAATGTAATGAGAAGGCCCTTGTTGAGAAAAAACTCAAAAAAGGTGTTCAGATTCAATGTACAAACTGTGATTACAAGGAACAGCCACAACAATAGAAACAAAAAATTATAAATAGATAGAGTCAATGGAGGCTGGGCTATACTTTTTTTCCGAATGTGCGTATTTTTCGCCTATTTGGTTGGGTATGTCCCAGACTCTATTGTTCTGCTGGGAGGATAATATGGAGAAAAAAGTAAATGTAATTGGAGCAGGACTTGCAGGTAGTGAGGCGGCATGGCAACTAGCAAAACGTGGAATTAAGGTAGATTTATATGAAATGCGTCCTGTAAAGCAAACGCCAGCACATCATACAGATAAATTTGCAGAATTGGTTTGTAGTAATTCGCTAAGAGCCAATACAATGACAAATGCTGTCGGGGTTATTAAAGAAGAGATGCGTTTACTGGATTCCATTATTATCGAGGCGGCGGATCAAGCTTCGGTTCCTGCGGGTGGGGCATTAGCAGTTGATCGTCATGAGTTTTCAAGCTATGTGACAGAAAAAGTGAAGGAACATCCAAATGTAACGGTTCATCATGAAGAAATTACGGAAATACCTGAAGGGCCAACAATTATTGCTACGGGCCCCTTGACTAGTGAAGCTTTAGCTAATAAAATAAAAGAGTTAACTGGTGAAGAATACTTGTATTTTTATGATGCTGCAGCACCGATTATTGAGCAAGATAGTATTGATATGGACAAGGTATATTTGAAATCTCGCTATGATAAAGGAGAAGCGGCCTATCTTAATTGCCCGATGACGGAAGATGAATTTTATGCTTTTCACGAGGCGCTTGTGACTGCTGAAACGGCAGAGCTTAAAGAATTCGAAAAAGAAATTTTCTTTGAGGGATGTATGCCGATTGAAGTTATGGCGAAACGCGGTTTTAAAACGATGCTATTCGGACCTATGAAACCAGTAGGCTTAGAAGATCCTAAAACTGGTAAACGTCCGTATGCTGTCTTGCAATTACGCCAAGATGATGCGGCTGGAACGCTCTATAATATGGTTGGGTTTCAAACACACTTAAAATGGGGCGATCAAAAGCGTGTGTTCCAAATGATCCCAGGTCTTGAAAACGCTGAAATTGTACGTTATGGCGTGATGCATCGTAATACATTTATTAATTCGCCAAAAGTGCTCCTGCCAACCTATCAGTTAAAAGCACGTCCTGATTTATTCTTCGCTGGTCAAATGACAGGGGTAGAAGGTTATGTTGAGTCAGCGGCAAGTGGTCTAACTGCAGGGATAAATGCAGCACGTTTCGTTCTTGAGCAAGATTTGGTCGTGTTTCCTCCAGAAACAGCGATTGGAAGCATGGCATATTACATTACGAACACGAATACAAAAACATTCCAACCGATGAATGTTAATTTTGGACTGTTTCCAGATTTGCCTACGAAAATTCGTGCTAAACAAGAAAGAAATGAGCAACATGCGAATCGCGCTATCGAGGCAGTGAAGAAAGTTATTCCCAATATTTAATAAAATAGATGATATGGCTTTCTGGTATAATAAAGCCATATCGTCTTGTTTTTGGCAGTTAAGGGAAATAATTACTGATATATTATGAACAAACTAAATAATGGGATATTTTACAGAAGCGCATACCTATAGGTTCTATCCTTTAATTTACACTTTCTAGGTTCAATTCGAAAGGTTGCGAAAAATGTATAAAATTATTGCAACATCACACCATGTGTGATACGATGGACTTGTTTGAGAGGTGTATAAATGTGACGACAGGGCGAAATTGGGAGCAGGAATTTAGCGATTACTTAAGCACTGAGCGCAATTATTCAGAACATACCAATATTAATTATCTTCATGACATTCATGAATTTTCTCTTTTCATGGTGGAAGAAGCTATTAAAAACTTTACAGATGTGAAATATATGGACGTTAGGCTTTATCTCACGCGCCTACGCAAACAGGAATTTGCTCGCACAACAGTCGCTAGGAAAATTTCAAGTTTGCGCAGTTTCTATGCCTTTTTATTGCGAGAAAAAGTTATAGATGAGAATCCCTTTGCATCGGTAACACATGCGAAGAAGCAATTACGCTTGCCAAAGTTTTTTTATTCGCAAGAGATGGAAGCATTATTTGATGTAGTTTATCAGAATAATGAGCCGCTTACATTGCGAGATCGAGCTTTGCTTGAGTTATTATACGCTACTGGAATTCGTGTGAGTGAATGTGCTGGAATTCTATTGCCTGACATTGATCAAACCTATCAAGCCATTTTAATTAGGGGAAAAGGAAACAAGGAGAGGTACGTTCCGTTCGGTGCGTTTGCGCTAGACGCTGTGAATGATTATACAAAAGATAGTAGAGAGATTCTGATGTCTCATTTTGGTAAGGATCATCAATCGCTACTTATTAATCATTATGGTGATCCATTGACGGCGAGAGGAATTCGTTATTGTTTAAGTAGAGTGATTGAAAAAGCGGCATTAACGAGAAAAATTCACCCGCACATGTTGCGTCACACTTTTGCGACGGACTTGCTTAATAATGGTGCCGATATGCGAACGGTGCAAGAACTTTTGGGACATGCCAGCCTTTCTTCAACGCAAATTTATACACATGTTACGAAAGAACATTTGAAGGAAACTTACATGAAGCATCATCCCCGAGCTTAGTATATTAGAAACGGAGGCGTATTGACTTTGACAACTATATTTGCAATTCGTCATAATGGCCACTCTGCTATGGCAGGAGACGGTCAGGTGACTCTCGGAAATTCAGTCGTGATGAAACATACAGCCAAGAAAGTAAGACGTCTTTTTCATGATAAAGTCGTGGCAGGCTTTGCGGGTTCTGTTGCCGACGCATTTACACTTTTCGAGAAATTTGAGGGTAAATTAAATGAATATAATGGGAACTTAGAACGTGCGGCGGTCGAGCTTGCTAAGCAATGGCGCAGTGACAACGTGTTGCGTAAATTAGAAGCCATGCTTATTGTGATGAATGACGAGAAATTACTCTTGGTTTCAGGTACAGGAGAAGTGATCGAACCAGATGATGGTATTTTAGCAATAGGATCTGGTGGGAATTATGCGTTAGCAGCAGGTCGTGCGATGGTGCGATTTAATGGCAATCAGTTCGAGGCAAAAGACATCGCTCGGAATGCACTTGATATTGCATCGGAAATCTGTGTGTTCACGAACGATAACATTATTGTAGAAGAAGTGTAGAGGAGGGACTCAATTTGTCAAACACTAATTTAACACCGCGCCAAATCGTTGAGAAACTAGATCAATACATTATCGGACAAACTGGTGCAAAGAAATCTGTTGCTGTTGCTTTAAGGAACCGCTATCGTCGTTCTTTAATGGCTGATGATATACGAGATGAAGTTATTCCTAAGAATATTTTGATGATTGGGCCGACTGGTGTCGGGAAAACAGAGATTGCCCGCCGAATCGCGAAGATTGTCCGCGCGCCTTTTTCAAAAGTAGAGGCGACTAAATTTACAGAGGTTGGTTATGTGGGCCGTGATGTTGAATCAATGGTACGCGATCTTGTAGAGGTTTCGGTTCGCCTTGTTAAAGAGGAGAAAATGCAACTGGTTCGAGTGAAAGCTGAGCAAAACGCAGAGAAACGTCTCGTCAAGTTGCTAGCTCCAAGCAAGAAAAAAGAAAAACAAGCGACGCAAAATCCGCTAGAGATGCTTTTTGGTGGTGGAAATCAGCAACAAGAGGAAGAAACGGAACCAGAAGATGATACAGTACGCTCTAAAAGAAGTCAGATTGAATGGCAATTGAAGAATGGTGATCTGGACAATGATATCGTGACCGTAGAAGTCAAAGAACAGCAAAGTCCGATGGCAGGTATGTTCCAAGGCAGTGGCATGGATCAAATGAGCGGAATGCAAGATGCTTTTTCGGGACTTTTTCCTGCGAAAATGAAGAAGCGTAAAGTTACGGTGAAAGAAGCCCGCAAAATTTTGTTTGAAGATGAGGCTTCGAAGCTGATCGATCAAGACGAAGTATCTTCGGAGGGTATTTTACGGGCAGAACAAATGGGTATTATTTTCATCGATGAGATGGATAAAATAGCAAGTGGTCAAGGTGGGGGCAATGCGCAAGTTTCTCGAGAAGGCGTGCAGCGTGATATTTTACCGATCGTAGAAGGGTCGCAAGTGACGACTAAATACGGAACGGTGAACACGGAGTATATTCTTTTCATAGCGGCTGGGGCGTTTCATATGTCTAAACCATCGGATCTTATTCCAGAGCTACAAGGGCGTTTCCCAATTAGGATTGAGTTAGATAAATTATCCCAAGAAGATTTCGTTAAAATTTTAACGGAGCCGGATAATGCGCTAATTAAACAATATAAAGCATTGCTGAAGACAGAGGATATTGAACTTATTTTTACGAAGGAAGCCGTAGAGCGGTTAGCTGAGATCGCTTTTCACGTCAACCAAGAGACGGACAATATCGGTGCCAGAAGGTTGCATACGATTCTAGAAAAACTACTAGAAGATTTGCTTTTTGAAGCGCCTGAGATTACACTCGAATCAATAACTGTAACAGAAAGTTATGTGAATGATAAATTAGCTACAATTATGATGGATAAAGATTTGACGCAATTCATTTTATAAAAATTTTTAGGAGGACTAATAATGAATTTATTAGCAAAAACAAGAAAGATTAACTCAATGTTACAAAATGCAGCAGGAAAAACGGTAAACTTTAAAGAAATGGCGGACACGTTAGCAGACGTTATCGAAGCAAACACATATGTTGTCAGCCGTAAAGGTAAACTTTTAGGTTATTCTGAAGTTTTACCAATTGAAAACGCACGTATGAAACAAATGTTAGTAGAGCGCCAATTCCCAGAAGAATATACGAACAGTCTTTTCAATGTAAATGAAACGTCTTCTAACTTAGAGGTTTCTAGCCAATACACCGCTTTCCCAATCGAAAATAGTGATCTTTTTGTCAAAGGTTTAACGACAATCGTTCCTATCGTTGGTGGCGGAGAACGTCTTGGTACATTGATTCTTTCTCGTTTAGAAAATGATTTCACAGATGACGATTTGTTACTTGCTGAATATGGCGGAACGGTTGTTGGAATGGAAATCTTACATGAGAAAGCAGAAGAGATTGAAGAAGAAGCGCGTAGTCGTGCGGTTGTTCAAATGGCGATCAGCTCGTTATCCTATAGTGAACTGGAAGCGATTGAGCATATCTTTGATGAATTAAACGGAAAAGAAGGACTTCTTGTAGCGTCTAAAATTGCGGATCGTGTCGGTATTACCCGTTCTGTTATCGTAAATGCACTTCGTAAATTAGAGAGTGCTGGCGTTATTGATTCTCGTTCTCTAGGAATGAAAGGTACATTTATCCGTGTGCTAAATGATAAATTCTTAGTAGAATTAGAAAAATTAAAAAACCATTGATCTGAAAAAATAAATATAGAGACTTCTGCGATTATTATAATTGTGGAAGTCTTTTTTGCGTGGTAGAATGGGAATGTGATAAGGAGGGGAAGTAAAATGAAGTATCATGAGTCAACCATTGTTGTGCGTTATGCCGAGACAGATCAAATGGGGATTGTGTATCATGCGAACTACCTCGTGTGGATGGAGATTGGACGTACTGATTTTCTGGAAAGTATCGGACTGCGCTATTTCGATATGGAGCAAGAGGGTTATATTTCACCGGTGCTGGATGTGCATATTTCGTATAAACAAGCGATGAAATATGGTCAAAAAGCAGTTGTGAGGACGTGGATTAAGTCGTATGATGGTTTTCGAATCATTTATGGTTATGAAATTAGGGAAGAAGGCGGCGAGCGTATACATATTTCTGGTGAGACGGAGCATATCGCTGTTCGAAAAGAAGATTTTAAGCCAGTAAGTACAAGGCGTACTTTCCCTGCATGGCATGAGGCGTATTTAGAGGCGATGAAATAAGAGTGGTGGTGATGAGATATGGCTTTTGGCGTGAAACGTGCAGAGCTCGAAGCGTGGAAAAAGCGAGCAGATAGTGGTGAAATAGCTTTTTTAACGCATTACTGGCTTGATGAGCGCTTTCCTGACTCAAAAACGGTGACAAAGGTTGCTTGTGCAAATCTAGAGAAACTCGAGGCTTGGGGCGCGTCCTATGGCTTCAAACCGGAATGGATTGATAAGCGCCATGAAGGCTATCCTCACTATGATTTATTTGGAGAAATACAATGGAACGTACTAAAAAAAGAGGGTATATGGGACCAAATTGAGCGGTTTCATCTGAAAGGTGATGCAGAATGTTAAAATTAGAAAATGATGCTTTATTAGTAGAATTAAAAGAAGATGGTGCCGAATTAACACGGATATTTGATAAGAATTCGGAAAAAGAATTTTTGTGGCATGGTGATGCAGAATTTTGGTCAAGGCGTTCTCCGGTACTTTTCCCAACAGTGGGTCGTTTGGTCGAGGACACGTATTTCGTTGAGGGCGAGGCTTTTCATTTGGGACAGCATGGTTTTGCACGTGATCGCGTATTTAAAGTGAAGGAACAAACGGAAACGTCGATTACATTGCGCTTGGAATTTGATGCGGAATCGCTCACAATTTATCCATTCCGTTTCGCTCTAGAGATTTCGTATCTATTGGAAGGCGGAACAATTCATGTAGGTTATCATGTCCTTAATTTAGATGATAAAACGCTCTATTTTTCAATTGGTGCACATCCTGCGTTTAACATTCCATTCGTTGCAGGAGAGTCATTTGAGGACTATTACCTCGATTTTGGTGTAGAGGAGAACTTGGAAACGTTGGCGCTTGATGGGCCTTATTTATCTGGTGAAAAGAAACCAATCGCGATGGCTAGAAAGTTAGCGTTAAATTATGATTTATTTTCAAATGATGCGCTGATTTTTGAAGGTTTAGAGAAAAATGAGATCGCAATTCGTTCGCGTAAAAACCGCCATTTTGTGAAGGTGAGATTCCCAGAATTTAAATATGTGGGGCTTTGGACTCCAAAACCAGGCGCGCCGTTTTTGTGTATTGAACCGTGGTTTGGTATTGCAGATTCGAAAGGGAATTCAGTTGAGTTGAAGGATAAATTAGCGATGGAAACACTAGAGGTTGGCGCTGATTTTTCAAGTGAATACACGATTACAATTGGATAATAAAAAATCTGGGCGCGATACATGCCCAGATTTTTATTTTATTACATCCACGTTATTTTTGGTTCTTCGCCTTTTTTGATGCGTTTAATATTTGGGATATGACGATAGATGATGAACGCCGCAATCGCTGCTATAATCCCGACTAAAATCCAATCAGAGAAGAATAACGAGATGAGTAAAGCGCTTGTTGCTGCGATCATGGAGCTAAGGGACACGTATTTGCTGATTTTCAGAGATAGTGCGAATATTAATAATGCCGCCAGAAATAGCCAAGGTGCGTAAGCTAAGATCACGCCTGCAGAGGTCGCGACGGCTTTTCCACCTTTGAATCTTGCGAAGATCGGGAAACTATGACCGATGATAGCAAACACGCCAGTTAGTAACCAAAAATGGTGGTTAACATCTAGCTGGAAGAAGAAAGGTAACAATGTTGCTGCTGTTCCTTTTAGTATATCCATCAGCGTAACGACGATACCAGGTTTGATTCCAAGAACACGGAACGAATTCGTAGCACCTAAGTTACCACTGCCAAATTCACGAATATCTTTCTTATAAAAAAATTTGCCAATCCATAAACCAGATGGGATGGAACCAAGAATATATGCGATAAAGCAAAGTAAAATTATCATTTCCATTTGTTTAGAAACTCCTTTTAATTCGAACTATGTATCCTCGCAATTATAGCACAAAAACATGGGATAGAATACCGTAAACTTTCTATTATTTCATGGACTTTTGAGGGGAAGTCGCGTAAAATAGGAAAATGGAAAGAGTTTATTTATAGACGGAATAATTAGAAAATAATACAAAGAAAGAGGGTTTTTAAATGAAAATGGGAATCGCTGCCTTGCAGTGGATGATTTTCATGATTGCTGCTGCGATCGTAGCGCCAATCGCCATTGCGGACTTATACCAATTAAGTGCTGCGGATACGGCGGGCTTTATGCAACGAACAATTTTTGTACTAGGAATTGCTGGGTTGCTTCAAGGGCTACTCGGACATCGCTTGCCGATACATGAGGGTCCAGCGGGATTGTGGTGGAGCGTATTCACGATTTATGCAGGATTTATTGGAGTACTATATACGTCAAATATTGAGGCTTTACAAGCTTTATCGGGTGGTTTACTTGTCAGTGGTGTATTCTTTATTATCTTGGCTGTAAGCGGATTTATCGGTGTTTTGGCCAAGTTATTTACGCCGACCGTTACGTTTGTCTACTTAATGCTACTCGTATTACAGTTAAGCGGCTCCTTTATAAAAGGGATGTTCGGTATTTCAGCTGATAGTCCAACGATGGATCCTTGGATGGCACTCTTGAGTTTCATTGTTGTTGCAGCAACGTTTGCTTTTGGAAGATCTAAAATTTTATGGTTACGTCAATATTCGGTTATTTTTAGTTTACTACTTGGTTGGGGATTATTTTTAATTGCAGGGAAAGCGCCAACTGTGAGTGAGGCGCACGCTTGGTTTGACTTGCCGAAAATGTTTGCTTTTGGTGTACCCACTTTTGATTCAGGTGTCATTACGACTGCCATTTTTATCACGCTATTACTTATCACGAATCTAGTTGCTTCGGTGCGTTTGATGGAAGGTATTGTGGATGGAGATAAAACGAGCGATCCAAAAAGATACAAGCGTGGCGGGTTCATTTCTGGTATAAATCAACTTCTTGGTGGCGGGTTTTCAGCTATTGGTTCGGTTCCCATCTCTGGAGCGGCGGGCTTTGTAGCGCAAACTGGCCAAAAATCATTGAAACCATTTTTGATTGGGTGTTTGTTAGTTAGTGGTATTACGCTATTTCCACCAATTATGAATGTGATGAGTGCATTGCCAGCGCCTGTAGGTTATGCGGTGACATTTGTGTTATTCTCGAATATGGTGGTGATGGCGTTAAAGACGCTTAAAAATGTGACGATTGGGGAAGATAACGCGTATCTTGTGATTGGTATTTCCCTTATGTTAGGTGTAGGCGTGATGTTTTTATCACCCGCTGCAACAAAAGGATTACC
This sequence comes from Listeria weihenstephanensis, assembly GCF_003534205.1. NCBI lineage: Bacteria > Bacillati > Bacillota > Bacilli > Caryophanales > Listeriaceae > Paenilisteria > Paenilisteria weihenstephanensis. The sequence goes on from NZ_CP011102.1 coordinate 1,649,072, forward strand.
GGCCGCTGTGATCGCTGTTTTAAATAACGGTCTGATTATCGGAAGCGTTTTTGCCATTATTTTAGAACAGTTTTTCTTGTTTCGAGAAAAAGGTGCGAAATCAAAAAAAGTTCGCTGATTCACAACGTTTATTCTTTTTAATATTTGCTATTTCCCCTCTTTATCCGCTATGATAGTGCTATAGGAGGGGATTTTAGATGGCAATTTTGAATCCTGAAAGATCGGAAATTCATCAGATTTTGAAGAAAGCAAAGCGAATCGCAGTTGTTGGACTCAGCGATAATCCAGAACGTACATCCTATCAAATATCAGAACGTATGCAACAAGAAGGCTATACGATTATTCCTGTGAACCCGCTAGTGGACGAGGTACTTGGTGAAAAAGCGGTAGCAAGTTTAGCCGATATTGAAGGGCATGTAGACATTGTTGATGTTTTCAGACGCTCTGAATTCTTACCGGAAATTGCAATTAAATTTGATGCTATCGATGCGGATGTTTTTTGGGCACAATCGGGCGTTTCAAACGAAGAAGCGTATCAATTTTTAAAAGAAAAGGGCCATACAGTCATTATGGATCGCTGTATTATGGTGGAGTATTTGCTTTCTGGTAAGGGATAATGGTAGACTAGATAAATAGTTTGCAACGGAAGCCTCTTTTTTTAGGGGCTTTTGACTTGTAAAAAAACATATATTTTAAAATGAAGTCGAATAGGGCTTTATTAATTTAGATGATAGTGCTATCCTGTTAAAGTAGTTGCTACTCGAACGGAAGTGTTTGAATAGCAGGTAGATATGGGTAAACAGCATGATATATACAGGAAACGGAAGGAGAAAATAAAATGAGTCGTTCAAAAAATGAGTATAATGATGATTCGATTCAGGTACTAGAAGGGCTTGAGGCGGTACGTAAACGCCCAGCGATGTATATCGGTTCGACGGATACGCGTGGATTGCATCATTTAGTATATGAGGTCGTAGATAATTCAGTGGATGAGGCGCTAGCTGGATATGGTCATAAAATTAAAGTGATTTTACATGCGGATGATAGTGTCAGCGTTTCTGATGAAGGACGTGGAATGCCTGTTGGAATGCATAAAACTGGGAAGCCAACTGTAGAAGTTATTTTAACAGTGCTCCACGCGGGCGGTAAATTTGGTCAAGGTGGGTATAAAACAAGTGGTGGACTACATGGTGTAGGGTCATCGGTTGTGAACGCATTATCGGAATGGCTGAAAGTAACGATTTATCGCGATGGCTTTACGTACGAGATGGATTTTGAGAACGGCGGAAAACCAGTCGGCACGTTACGTAAGCTTGGAAAAACAACTAAACGAGGCACAACGATTCGTTTTAAACCTGATAAAACGATTTTTCCTATGACTTCGTACAATTATGAAACGTTATCAGAAAGACTTCGCGAATCCGCTTTCTTGCTAAAAGGAATGGAAATCGAACTTATCGATGAACGCGTTGGTATGGAAGAGAAGTTTCATTTTGAAGAGGGTGTAAAGAACTTTGTAGAGTACATTAACGAAGGCAAAGATGTACTTCATCCAGTTGTGGCGTTTGAAGGAGAGAGCAATACGATTGAGATCGAGATGGCTTTCCAATTTAATGATGGCTACGCAGAGAACATTTTGAGCTTTGTTAATAATGTTCGGACGAAGGGTGCTGGTGCCCATGAAGCAGGTATGAAGGCTGCGATGACGCGTGTTTTCAATGAATATGCTCGCCGTGTGACGATGCTAAAAGAGAAAGATAAGAATTTAGAGGGCAGCGATATTCGTGAGGGTCTTTCGGCTGTGCTTTCGATTCGGATTCCGGAGAACTTGCTCCAATTTGAAGGGCAAACGAAAGAAAAATTGGGAACGCAAGAGGCTAGACCCGCAGTGGATGCTGTTGTTGCAGAACATCTTGGTTATTTCCTCGCGGAGAATCCAGATACTAGTGCGCTACTCGTGAAAAAGGCAATTAAAGCGCGTGAGGCGCGTGAGGCAGCACGAAAAGCGCGTGAAGAAACGCGTAATGGAAAGAAACGTAAACGTTCGGAAACCTCGCTTTCTGGTAAGTTAACGCCAGCGCAATCGCGTAATCCTGAACGAAATGAACTGTATCTTGTCGAAGGAGACTCGGCTGGTGGTTCGGCGAAACAAGGCCGTGATCGCCGTTTCCAAGCTATTTTGCCGCTTCGTGGTAAGGTTATTAATACGGAAAAAGCAAAGCTCGCAGATATTATGAAAAACGAAGAAATTAGCACGATTATCCATACAGTTGGCGCTGGTGTTGGCGCAGAGTTTGAAGTAGGTGATTGTAATTATGATAAAGTTGTTATCATGACCGATGCGGATACCGATGGCGCGCATATCCAAGTGCTACTCCTGACCTTCTTTTATCGCTATATGAGGCCTCTTTTCGAAGCTGGAAAAATCTACATCGCGCTACCACCACTTTATAAAGTAAGTAAGGGTGTTGGTAAAAAAGAAGTGATGGCTTACGCTTGGACGGATGAAGAGCTTGATGCTGCAATTCAAAAAATCGGTAAAGGCTACATCATTCAGCGCTATAAAGGGCTTGGTGAGATGAACGCAGACCAGTTGTGGGATACGACGATGAATCCAGAGTCACGAACACTGATCCGTGTACGTATTGACGATATCGCTCGCGCTGAGCGTCGTGTGGCGACACTGATGGGTGACAAGGTAGAGCCTAGACGTGATTGGATTGAAAAAAATGTGGAATTCTCGTTAGAAGAGGATCAAAGCATTCTAGAAAATGAGAATATGATTATTGAGGAGGCGGGCGAATGAGTACTCCAGATGAAAAAGTTCAAGATTTACCGCTAGAAGACGTAATTGGAGACCGATTTGGTCGTTATAGTAAATATATTATTCAAGAACGGGCGTTACCTGATGCTCGCGACGGCTTGAAGCCTGTACAGCGCCGGATTTTGTTTGCGATGCATGTAGAAGGTAATACGGCTGAAAAAGGATTCCGTAAGTCGGCGAAAACAGTCGGTAATGTTATTGGTAACTATCATCCACATGGTGATTCATCCGTTTACGAAGCGATGGTGCGGATGAGCCAGGATTGGAAAGTTCGTAATACGTTGATTGAAATGCACGGAAATAATGGTAGTGTGGACGGTGATCCGCCTGCTGCAATGCGTTATACAGAAGCACGGACGTCAAAAATTTCATCGGAGCTTTTGCGTGATTTAGATAAAGAAACAGTTGATTTTGTATCTAACTTTGATGATACGACAAGTGAACCAACCGTGTTACCGAGTCGTTTTCCGAATCTGCTTGTCAATGGTTCTACAGGGATTTCAGCGGGTTACGCCACGGATATTCCTCCGCATAATTTGACGGAAGTGATCGAGGGTGTTATTAAGCGTCTCGATAGACCTGACTGCTCGACGTCGGATATTATGAAGCTTATCAAGGGCCCTGATTTCCCAACTGGCGGTATTATTCAAGGTATCGACGGGATTCGTAAAGCCTACGAGACTGGAAAAGGACGCGTAGTTGTTCGCTCTAAAACAGCGATTGAAGATATGCGCGGTGGTCGTCAACAGATTGTTATCACAGAAATTCCATATGAGATTAACAAAGCAACCCTTGTAAAACGGATGGATGATTTGCGAATCGACAAGAAAATTGAGGGTATTTCCGAGGTTCGTGATGAAACCGATAGAACGGGACTCCGCATCGTTATTGAGTTGAAAAAAGATGCTAATGCAGACGGCGTACTTAACTATCTTTTCAAAAATACAGATTTACAAATTTCATACAATTTCAATATGGTAGCTATTTTTAATAAGCGTCCACAGTTGATGGGTATTATTTCAATGATTGATGCTTACATTGCGCACCAAAAAGAGATTATTACGAAGCGTTCTGAGTATGACATTCGACGTGCAAAAGCGCGCCAACATATTATTGATGGTCTTATGAAGGCTCTATCGATTTTAGATGAAGTTATCCAGATCATCCGTGGTTCAAAAGACAAACGTGATGCGAAATTAAATCTGCAAACAACCTATGATTTCAGCGAAAAGCAAGCAGAGGCAATTGTTTCCTTGCAACTATATCGTTTAACAAATACGGATATCACACAGCTACAACAAGAAGCAGACGAGCTTGCGAAACAGATTTCGGAACTGGAAGCAATTTTAGGTGATGAAAATAATCTGATTGCTTGTTTAAAAGAAGAGCTTAACGAAATTAAGAAAAAATATAAAACACCTCGGTTAACGGTGATTGAGAACGAAATTTCTGAAATCAAAATTGATACGGAAGTTCTTGTTGCTAGTGAAGAGGTTGTTGTTTCTGTGACCAAAGAAGGCTATGTAAAACGCACAGGTATGCGCTCTTATACGGCGTCAAATGGGGAAGATTTATCGATGAAGGAGACGGATCATGCCATCTTTATTCAAACGATGAACACGATGGATTCTCTCTTACTTTTCACAAGCAAAGGGAATTATATTTATCGCCCAGTGCATGAGCTTCCAGACATTAAATGGAAAAACCTTGGCGATCACGTGAGTCATCTCGTGTCCGATACGTCTGCTGAGGAAGAAGTTGTAGCAGCGATTCCAATGAAAGAATTTAGCGAAACCGATTATTTCTTGTTTGTCACGAAGTATGGCATGATTAAAGCATCTGCTGTATTAAATTACAAACCACAGCGCTATTCTAAGACATTAATGGGTATCAACTTAAAAGGCGATGATCGCTTGATTTCCGTAGAAAAAGTGATTGGAAATGAAGATGTGTTCCTTGCCAGCCGAAATGGATACGGTTTACGTTACCCTATTAGTGAAGTACCGCTTTCTGGTGCTAGAACTGCTGGTGTGAAGGCAATGAACTTGAAAGATGGCGATTTCATTATTGGTGCGAAAGCCATTACCCCAAGTGAAAAACGAGATCTTGTCTTGCTAACACAACGCGGATCAGCTAAACGTATGAAATTAACAGAGTTCGAACCAACTACAAGGGCAAAACGCGGGCTATTAATGCTCCGCGAACTGAAAAGTAGCCCACATCGCTTTATTAGCCTGGATTTAGCGAGTAGTAAAGACGTTATTCATATTGCGACAAATAAAGAAGTTATTGTAAATATGGAAGTTGCGAACTTACGTGTGACTGATCGCTATTCAAATGGTTCGTTCATTATGGACGAGCAACTAGAAGGCGTACCAGTTGAAACATGGCTATCACTAGCAACAATAACTGAAAATACGGTAGAATAAAGAAATATTCCTAGAGTACAAATTTTGCTCTAGGAATATTCTAATATATGGCGAAGGGATGTAATAAGATGGCTGAAAAAATGAATGTAGAGAGTTTTAATCTGGATCATACGAAAGTAAAAGCACCGTATGTTCGCTTAGCAGGACAAAAAGTTGGAGATCATGGAGACGAAATTTATAAATATGATGTTCGCTTCATGCAACCAAATAAGGAGCATATGGAAATGCCTGCGCTTCATTCACTTGAACATTTGATGGCAGAATTATCTCGGAATCATTCTGATAAAATTGTAGATATTAGTCCAATGGGTTGTCAGACGGGTTTTTACATGTCACTTATTAATCATACAGACTACGACGATGTTCTAGTTATTCTTGAAAAAACGCTAACAGATGTTTTAAATGCTACGGAAGTTCCGGCTTGTAATGAAATGCAATGTGGTTGGGCAGCAAGTCATAGTCTAGAAGGTGCTAAAGAGTTAGCGCAAGCATTTTTAGATAAAAAGTCTGAATGGCCACAAGTATTTGGGGAATAGCTAGAAAAAGCATTTACAGGCAAGCTGAAGTATGCTAAATTGTATATATATACACAACGATGAAGATCACTGTTAGGGTGGTCTTCTTTTATTGGCTCCGTGAAAGCGGGAACATATGGTTATAGCAAGCATTTTCTGGAAAGGTGGATAATAATGAACAGAATATCTATTATGCATCAAAGTGAGATGGATATAAAATTATGCCGGTTTAATGACGCTGTGAACAAGCTGCAGGGATTACCTAAAAAAAAGAAACCTAAACAAAAAAAGGAATCAGCTAAATATATTGTGATAGAACCATTTGAAACAGCCTGTGAAAAAGTCTTAAATCAGATGGATGCGGTCGATAATAGTATGCGTCATTACTTAAAAGGACGTGTGCATGTGGAAAAAGAATTATGGATTATTGCTTCTATCAAGAACCTAATTGATTATGGATATTTAAAAATAGAAGAATAGTTGTTTTAGAGAGGATTAGTTTTATATGGAATTAGAACGTATTTGTCGTTTATTAAAACAACGTGGAGAGCGCATTATTGTGAAGAAGAATGGTGTGGAAACGTACCATGAATCAGATGAAGATTATTATCGGCTGGAGCGCGAACGGTTAAATAAAAGCGAGCAGTGGCATTATTTTTATATACGAAATAAACAAGAACAGGTTATTGAAAAAGAACATTTGGCGAGCTACACTGATGAGCGAGAGGGCGCTAGAAGCTTCTATTTATGGACGATGCGCAGTCATTATCGGCAGAAATATGTTCGCAAAATTCATGCATACTTACAAGATACAGATTACGATCTTAGCCCTGATGTTGCAACGGTTGAACGTGCATTGGCGGTATTCTTAAAACTACATATTCCAAGACATTTATACAGCTTTGAAAATGAACAAAAGCCAGACTCGATTAATTTAGAGACAGATTGGGATTCTGGACGCAGTTTTTATATTGATTTAAAAGGAAAACAACATCGTGAAACACTTGTGCGCCCTAAAAGTATTGCTGTCAGGATTGCATTTGATCGGGTGTTAATGCTTTATTTATTTTACCAAGAACAAGATGCTTTATTCCAATCTAATGAAATTCAAACATTATTTAACGAAGAAGAACGCCTCGTTTTCTTATAAGATACAAAAAAACCGCGACAGTCACAAAAAATAGTGAGCGTCGCGGTCTTTATTTTAATGTACCATTTTGGATGTTAGTAGTTGGACATAAGCTGTGACACCTTTTTTTGTTAAGTGGACGCCGTCATTACCAAAGTATTCGGGATGATCAATGGCCAGGCTGTACCAATCCACCTGAATAACATTGTCGTATTCCGCATCAATTTTTTCAATAGCTGTGTTTACTTCAGATTCCCAGGCTCGCGGAACGCGTGTATTCACAAGATAGATGGTGGCTTTATCGAACATTTGGACTAAGGATTCCATTTTCTTTAGAGAAAAGGGGCCATTTGTTCCGAGTTCTAGGATAACCGCACTGCCTTTTGAATTATATTTCTTATACTGCGTGGCTGTGTTTAAAGCATCCGCCATTTGTCTACCGACTAAGCCGTCGATTGCAATATTTGGGACCGCATTTTCTAGTTTTGGTTGGATGTCAATCATGAGCGAATCACCAATTGCGACGGTTTGCGTGTATTTTATTTGATCTGGTGTAACTATAGGTATTTGCGCAGCATTTTTCTTAGGTGTGGTGGTGGTTGCCGCTGGTGGTGGGTCTTTTTTTGTAGTTGTGACAGGCTTAGCGACTGTTTTGACATGTGTTTTTTGAGTTCCTTCTGCGTTCGTTTTTACTGAAATCAAGTTGCTCATTCCTAACGTGAAAAATCCTAAAATAAGGACGAGGCTGCCGATAAAAGCCCATTTTCCAATAGGATAACCGCGCCAGTGTAGCAATTCTGTTAGGCGGAACGATTTGATATAAGCGATAAAACCATTTTTTCTGATTGGTGTCTCAATGAAGCGATAAGAAACTTCGGCGATAAGAAGCGTCGCGGCGACTTGCAGTGTTGCGCGTAACAAGTTTGGAGTGCCAACATCAGTAATAGGCGTCGTTAACGTGATGATAGGATAATGCCACAAGTAAATACCGTACGAACGCATGCCAATCCAGCGCAATGGTTTGAAGCTGAATATTTTACTTAAATAGGACGCAGGATGAGCAATCGTCGCAATCATGACAATGGAATTGATTGCAATGAGGAACATACCGCCACGATACAAGAAGGAATCGTATTCGTTTACGGTTGCAACACAAATAATAAAGATTAAAACACTTGCCGTTCCAGCAACGTTCACTGCAATTTTTCCTTGCTTAGGAATATTGGGAGAAAGCCTTGTAAATGGCCAAACAAAAGCTAGAGCACCGCCAAGAAGAAGGCCAAATGCACGCGTGTCTGTACCATAGTAAACACGACTAGGATCCGCATCAGGTGAGTATAAGATCGCCATCAAAACTGCGGAGGCCAGAGCTGCGATTAAAATGATTCGCAAAATATTCTTTGGTTTTTTGATAAATTTTAAAGCACCGAATATAAAGAGTGGCCAGATAATATAAAACTGCTCTTCGATAGCGAGAGACCATAGATTTTTAAGAGGCGATGCCATTCCGAATGAGTCAAAATACGAGACGTTATGGAAAATGAACCACCAGTTACTTAGATAAAGGAAGGAGGCTGTCGCATCACCTCTAAGTGTAGCAAGAAGTGGACGATTAAAAATGACGGCAAAAACGACAACGACGACAATCATCAAGTAGACAGCTGGAATTAAACGTCTGAAGCGTCCTAGCCAAAACTTCTTTAAATCAATGCGTTCATTTTTTTCCCATTCAGATAATAGGATATTCGTGATTAAGTAACCAGATAAAACAAAAAAGACGTCAACCCCGAGGAAACCACCAGAAGCCCAGCCGAAGCTGAGGTGATAGGCGATAACAGCAATAACTGCTAACGCTCGGAGCCCATCAATGCTTGGTACATATTTTCTTTTATAGCGAGTGGATCTCTCCATCTGATCTCTCCTAACTGCAAATCCATATGGAAAGAATGTTTCCTAATTTTATTGCTAATGTAATGTGGTAGAAACACTATCTTGTGAGCCGTTTTATTTCACTTTATGTAGGAGATAAAACATGTTGTTACAGCGTATTTCTTACTTCTCTATCATAACATATGTCATCGATACTGTAATTCTATATGGAGCAAAAACATGATAATTTATTAAATTTGAGACATTTGTCTTAGTTTTGTATAATAGATACCGAAGAATAATAAAATGGGAGATGAGGGCTTTGACAGAAATATTTGCGCATCGAGGTAGTTCAGGCGCACATCCTGAAAATACGTTGCCAGCATTTTTGGCGGCGGTAGAATCTGGCGCTGATGGCATAGAGCTTGATGTTCAGTTGACCAAAGACGGCATTCCGATCGTAATTCATGATGATAAAGTGAATCGTACGACAAATGGATCTGGGGTAGTCCGGGAACTTACCTTAAGGGAAATCAAAAAATTAGACGCGCATCAAGGTCATAAAAAACGTTTGCGAGCTCTATTTAAGAAAACGAAAATACCAACATTAAAAGAAGTGCTCGTTGCTTTGAAGCATGATCCGCTGATTTTGAACATTGAATTAAAGACAGATGTCTATGATTATCCAGGAATAGAAGAGAAAGTATTGGAGCTGTGCAAAGAACATCAGCATCATTTTACATTTATATTTTGTTCGTTTAATCTAGATACATTAACACGTTTAAGGACGCTTGATAAAACGCTGGTGCTTTCCGCAATCACTGGCTTGGATGTGAAGGCCGCGGTAGAAAAGATGGATGAACTTCAATTAGATAGCATTAATCCGCCGTTCAAACTGCGAAACCACGAATCGCTCGCGAATATTCCAACGAGATGTTGGACCACGAATCAGGTTAGCCAGATGGATACGCTATTTGATGAGGATGTATTGGGCTTTATGACTGATTTTCCAGAAAAAGCGGTGAAAGCTCGAAATGAGCGGAACAAATAGCTTTACTTTTCAAGGTAATATGTACTATAATTGGTGACAAGTTAATATTTATTATTGTCTGAGATACGGAGAGACTACAAATGGCGAGCGCAATCGCTTGTTTTGTAGTCTCTCTTTTTTTGTGTAACGGTTTCAAAACCTGCAAATTGTGGAAAACAGATGGTGAATAGATAAACTGTATTAGAGTCCTGAAGGGGGAAAACAAGATGGTACAATTATTTTCAGCATTCGACAGAGAAACGATTCAAACAAAAATGACGGAGGAAACATTTGATCTAGTTATTGTAGGTGGCGGTATTACAGGTGCAGGTATTGCACTTGATGCTGTCTCTCGTGGCATGAGTGTCGCGTTGATTGAAATGCAAGATTTCGCAGCAGGGACATCAAGTCGCTCTACGAAACTTGTACACGGTGGTTTGCGCTATTTACAACAATTCCAAGTGAAAGAAGTCGCAGAGCTAGGAAAAGAACGCGCGATTGTGTATGAAAATGGGCCGCACGTAACAACTCCAGAGTGGATGATGTTACCGTTTCATAAGGGTGGAAATATGGGCAAACTTAGCGCATCTTTCGGTATTCGTTTATACGACTACTTAGCAGGTGTTAAAAAAGAGGAACGCCGTAAAATTTTATCTGCAAAAGAAACGCTAGCTAAAAACCCATTTGTGAAAAAAGAAGGTTTAAAAGGTTCCGGATATTATGTGGAATACCGTACGGATGACGCCCGTTTAACCATTGAAGTTATGAAAAAAGCGGTGGAGTTAGGCGCAAAAGTTATTAATTATACGAAAGCGGAAAACTTCTTGTATGACGATAAAAAACATGTCGTTGGTGTGGTAGCACGCGACCTAATTACAGGTAAAGTTTTTGATATTAGTGGACGTCGCGTGATTAATGCCGCAGGACCTTGGGTGGATCGCGTTCGTAAAATGGACTACACAACAAACAATAAGCATCTTCGTTTAACGAAAGGTATTCACTTAGTTATTGATAAAACGAAATTCCCGATGGAGCAGGCAGTTTATTTTGATACACCTGATGGCCGCATGGTTTTTGCTATTCCTCGTGATAAGAAAGTCTACGTGGGAACAACAGATACCGTGTACGATGAAATGGTCATCAATCCTAAGGCGAACGAAGAAGATCATAAATACGTAATTAAAGCGATTAACTATATGTTCCCAGACGTCAACATTAGTGAAAATGACATTGAATCAAGCTGGGCTGGCGTCCGTCCGTTGATTTATGAAGAAGGAAAAGATCCCTCTGAAATTTCGCGTAAAGATGAGGTTTGGTTCTCTGAAAGTGGCCTAATCACGATGGCCGGTGGTAAATTAACAGGATATCGTAAAATGGCAGAAAAACTGTTAGATGAAGTTAGTAAACCTTTAGCAAAAGAATCAGGAAAGAAATTCAAACCAGTACAAACGCATCATTTAGCGATTTCTGGTGGTGACGTCGGTGGCTCGGATAATATTGACGCCTTTATTGAGAAAAAAGCGAAAGAAGGAAATAATCGTTTTGGTTGGTCACTGGAAGAAGGTCGTGAATTAGCTAAACGTTATGGCTCAAATATCGATCATGTTTTCACTTACGCACAAGAGCATAAAGAAAATGGAACATCACCGCTACCAAATAGTTTATTCGCGCAACTCCATTATGCCATTTATCAAGAAGCGGTCATTCATCCAGTGGATTTCTTGCTTCGTCGCACGGGTTATCTGTTATTCGATATGCCTTACTTGTTGGAGTGGAAAGACGAAGTGATCGCGGATATGGATCATTTATTCCAATGGGATGCGCAGACCAAAGAACAATTAGTTTCAGAATTGCAAACACAAATTGATGATGCACGCGAACCTGCTGACTGGCATTAAACGTTTGAACTGGTAAAAAACCTCTCTTTACAAATCTCTATTTTGTGATACATTAGGAGATATGGAAGGGGAGGTTTTTTTGAGCAAAATTCCCGTTATTGTGATCGTTGGCCCGACAGCGGTTGGAAAGACAGCGCTTAGCATTGAGATGGCGCAGAAATTCGGTGGTGAAATTATTAGCGGTGATTCTATGCAAGTCTATCGCGGGCTTGATATTGGGACAGCTAAAGTTACGCAAGAAGAGATGGCTGGTGTGCCGCATTACCTGATTGATATTAGAGAACCGAGTGAACCTTATGATGTATCTGAATTCAAGCAAGAAACGCATCGCCTTATTCGAAAGATTTGGGAGTCTGGTAAAATTCCTTTCCTCGTTGGTGGGACGGGTCTCTACGTACAATCGGTACTTTCTGATTATACGTTTGGAGAAGTGGATGGTGATACGGCTTATCGCGAGGAATTAGCAGGGAAATCAAGTGCAGCATTGCTTGAAATGTTGCGCGAGGTGGATCCAGAAAGCGCGATAAAGTTGCATGAGAATAATCCACGGCGTTTAATACGAGCGCTAGAAGTGTATCATTTTTCAGGGAAGAGATTTTCTGATTTGCAAAACCAAAAGGAGCAGATGAGTGAGTTTCAGCCGTTGCTTATTGGTTTGACAAGGGAACGTGAACAACTCTACGAACGGATCAATTTACGTGTGGAAATGATGCTGGATCAAGGGTTGCTTGAAGAAGCGCGCCTTTTCTATGATACTGGTTTGCGTGATGTTCCTGCGGCGCGAGGTATTGGTTATAAAGAACTGTTTGCTTATTTTGATGGGAGAATACCGTTAGATGAAGCGATTGAGCTGCTCAAGCGAAATTCTAGACGTTTTGCGAAGCGGCAATTGACATGGTTTCGAAATCGGATGGATGTGGAATGGTTTGATGTGGAAGAAACGTCTATAAATGATGTCGTTGCAGGCGAAATAAAGCAATTTTTAGAAGATAATAAGTTGTTTTAATTGGTGCGAAACAGGGTATTTGAAACTAGCGGAGAAAAAGAATCTTTGTTTTAGAGGTGCCATTTGTACTTCTTGTGCATTTCGTTTAAAATGAAGATAGCTAAAGTAAGATAGAGAATAGGAGCGATTTACTATGAAACAAGGTGGGCAAGGGTTACAGGATCATTATTTAAATCAATTGAGGAAAGAGAAAATTTTAGCAACGGTCTTCTTAACAAATGGATTCCAGTTGCGCGGCAGAGTTATCAGCTTTGATAATTTCACGGTGTTGCTTGATGTAGATGGTAAGCACCAACTTGTATTTAAACATGCGATTTCGACATTCTCTCCACAAAAAAATGTTGTCTTGAAATCGGATGACGAATAGACGTCGTTGATTAAAAATGAAACGAGGCCGGGTGTTGTGTACTGCTTTTACAGGGTACGCGCATTCGGTTTTTTATAATGGTTTTCATCTTTCTTTGTGTGCCTATTTATGCTACGATAGGGAGATGAAGTGATTGGAGTGCAAAGCAGATGGAAAGAGCGATATTAGTAGGTTGTGAATTACCCGGAGTCACAGAAGAACATTTTTATTATTCGATGTTAGAGCTTGGAAATTTAGCAAAAACAGCACAAGCCGAAGTCGTTGGCGAGGTCATGCAAAAACGAGAGCAAGTGCATCCAAAAACATTTGTAGGAACGGGAAAAATTGCGGAAATTGCCGCAGTTGTTGCTGAAATGGATGTGGACGTTGTGCTTTTTAATAGTGAGCTAAGTGCGACACAGGTTCGGAATATTTCGGAGGTTGTCGATGCGCGGATTTTAGATCGAACCCAGCTTATTTTAGATATTTTCGCGATGCGCGCAAAGACGCGTGAAGGAAAGTTACAAGTGGCCTTAGCGCAGTATCAATATTTATTGCCGAGACTTAGCGGGCAAGGAATTTCTTTGTCACGTCTTGGTGGTGGCATTGGGACTCGTGGACCTGGGGAGACAAAACTTGAAATGGATCGTCGTCACATTAGACAAAAGATGGTGGACATTAAGAAGCAGTTAGAGGTCGTAGTACAGCACCGGGAACGAATGACGGCAAGACGGAATGATCAGGATATCTTTCGTTTTGGCTTAATTGGTTATACAAACGCAGGGAAATCGACACTTTTTAATCGACTCAGCGATGCTAAAACATTGGAGGAAAACAAGTTATTTGCGACTCTTGATCCAACGACGAGGAAATTTTCTTTTTCGCAAGGGTATACAGCGCTACTAACAGATACGGTCGGTTTTATTCAAGATTTGCCGACGACGGTTGTTGCGGCTTTTCGTTCGACGTTAGAAGAGACAGCAAATGTTGATGTTTTATTACATGTGGTAGACAGCTCAAATCCAGATTATCTGCAGCATGAACAAACCGTATTATCGTTGCTCGAGGATTTAGATATGCATCACATTCCCGTTTTAACGGTCTACAATAAAAAAGATCAACAATTGCCGTATTTTATTCCAACACAACCGAATTATGTGGAAGTTAGCGCGCTAGAAGAAAGCTCGCAGTATTTTTTAAAGGAAAAAATGCTTTGGGAAATAAAGCAGATTTGGCAACCGTATGTGGTGAGTATTCCAGCGAGTGACGGCAGAATGTTACATAAATATAAACAGGAAACGGTCGTCATTGAAGAAGCGTTCGATGAAACGACGGAAAGTTATCAACTAAAAGGCTATAAGGCACGAAAGGAAAACTAAAATGACGACATTTTTTAATGAAATACCAAATGAATTGCGACAATTAGCAGATGAAATGGAAGAGAAGTTACTTTCTTTGCAGCGCGCAACGGATAAAATTGCAGAAGAAAACCAGTGGAAAGTGATGCAGGCTTTTCGAGAAAATCGGGTAAGTGACTTCCATTTCACGCCATCGACTGGTTACGGGTATGACGATGACGGCAGAGATACGTTAGAACGCGTGTATGCGACTGTTTTCAAGGCGGAGGCGGCACTTGTACGCCCACAGATTATTTCAGGAACACATGCTATCTCTACGGCTTTGTTTGGCGTTTTACGTCCAGGCGATGATTTGCTCTATATTACAGGCGCGCCCTATGACACGCTAGAAGAAATTGTCGGGATTCGCGGCACAGGAAAGGGTTCTTTAAAAGAGTTTCAGATTGGCTACGACATGGTGCCGCTTCAAGCAGATGGTTCTGTAAATTTGGAGGCAGTTCGTCAAAAGATAAAGCCTACCACAAAAATGATAGGTATTCAGCGCTCCAAAGGTTACGCAGATCGTCCGTCATTCTCGGTACAGCAAATCCAAGAAATGATTGCATTTGTTCGAGAAATCAAGCCGGGTATTGTTGTTTTTGTTGATAACTGTTACGGAGAATTTGTGGAACTAATGGAACCGATTGAAGTCGGGGCTGATTTAATGGCAGGTTCTTTAATCAAAAATCCAGGTGGTGGTCTAGCTAAAACTGGTGGGTATATTACTGGTCGAGCGGATCTGGTGGAGCTGTGTGCTTTTCGTCTAACAACTCCGGGTATCGGCGCTGAAGCGGGTGCATCTTTATACAGTCTATTGGAAATGTATCAAGGTTTTTTCCTAGCGCCACATGTTGTAGCGCAGGCTGTTAAAGGCGCTCGATTCACAGCTGGAATCCTGGATGCTTTTCAAATCGAAACAGAACCAGCTTGGGATGCGCCACGAACAGACTTGATCCAAAGTGTCTCATTTCACGATCGTGATAGAATGGTAGCTTTTGCTCAAGCGATTCAAACAGCATCTCCTATTAATGCCCACGCTGTTCCCGAAGGCGCGTATATGCCTGGTTATGAAGATGACGTTATTATGGCAGCGGGAACATTTATTCAAGGTGCTAGCTTGGAATTAACAGCGGATGGTCCCATTCGCGAACCATATCAATTATACGTACAAGGTGGCTTAACGTACGAACATGTGAAAATTGCGGTTTTAGAAGCAACAACCAGATTATTAGCACAAAAATTACTTGTCTTACCACATTAGTAAAATGACATTTCTATGTAAAAAAGCAGTGAATTTATTTTCGCTGTTTTTTTATATGCTCTAAAAAGCATTGGTACATAAGGTTTTTGGCGATGTTAGATTATCTAACATAAATTTGACAAATGATATAACATACATTATAATGCAACTAACATAAGAAAAATAAGTCGTTTTGCGAAAGGGGAAAAAATCGTGAGTGAAAAAGAAATTAGAAGATCGATGCCTCTTTTCCCGATAGGTCCAGTCATGAAACTAACCGATCTTACTGCAAGACAAATACGTTACTACGAGGATCAGGGGTTAATTAACCCGGCAAGAAATCAAGGAAATCACCGCTTATATTCACTTCAAGACATCGATACACTACTTGAGATCAAAGATTATTTGAATGATGGTCTGAATATTGCAGGAATTAAGAAAATGTACCAAATGCAGCAGGACGAGGAAAAATCGCCGCTTACCAACGAAGATGTACGCAAAATTTTACGAAAAGAAATGCAACAAGCTGGACGTTTCGTGAAACAAGACGCTTCTGGAAAGCAACAATTGCCAAGATTTTGACAAAAGGTATTTACTTTAAAAAAGTTTATATAATATCAATTATTGGGAGGATTTAATTATGACATCGTACACTAAAGAAGACATTTTTCGCTTCGCAGACGAACAAAATGTAAAGTTCATTCGCTTACAATTCACGGATATCCTGGGAATCATTAAGAACGTGGAAATTCCCCTTAGCCAGTTGGGTAAAGCATTGGATAATAAAATGATGTTTGATGGTTCCTCCATTGAAGGTTTTGTACGTATTGAAGAATCAGACATGTACTTATTCCCGGATCTTGACACATGGGTTGTGTTCCCTTGGACAGCGGAAAAAGGAAAAGTAGCTAGATTGATTTGTGATATTTATAATCCAGATGGAACAATTTTTGCGGGGGATCCTCGTGCTAACTTAAAACGTGTATTAGCCGAAATGCATGACTTAGGATTTACAGATTTTAACTTAGGACCAGAACCTGAATTTTTCCTTTTCAAATTAGATGAGCGAGGTAAGCCAACGCTAGAATTGAATGATAATGCTGGGTACTTCGATTTAGCGCCAACCGATCTAGGTGAAAACTGTCGCCGCGATATCGTGCTCGAATTAGAAGAAATGGGCTTTGAAATTGAAGCAAGTCATCATGAAGTAGCGCCAGGACAACATGAGATCGATTTCAAATATGAAGATGCGGTCACTGCGTGTGACAATATTCAAACATTCAAACTAGTTGTAAAAACGATTGCTCGTAAACACGGGTTGCACGCAACATTCATGCCTAAACCATTGTTCGGCGTGAACGGATCCGGGATGCATTTCAATATGTCACTGTTCAATAAAGACGGTAATGCCTTCTTTGATGCTGATGGCGAGGAACAACTTAGCCAAACAGCGTATCATTTCTTAGCTGGTATGTTGAAGCATGCGAAAGGTTATACAGCCGTAACGAATCCAACAGTAAACTCGTATAAACGTTTAGTACCAGGTTATGAAGCACCATGCTATATCGCTTGGTCAGGTAAAAACCGTAGCCCACTTGTTCGTGTTCCAAGTTCTCGTGGTTTGAGTACTCGCCTAGAACTTCGTAGCGTTGACCCAGCAGCAAATCCATACTTAGCGATGGCTGTATTACTCCGCGCAGGATTAGACGGTATCAAAAATGAATTAACACCTCCAAAACCTGTGGATCGTAATATTTATGGGATGAACGAGGAAGAGCGCCATGCACACGGTATTTATGATCTTCCAGAAAGCTTAGCCTTGGCTTTAAAAGAGCTTGAGAATGATGATATTATCGTAGACGGCTTAGGAGAACATATTATGGAACACTTTGTAGAGGCAAAAGTTATTGAGTGTGATATGTTTAGAACTGCGGTTCATCAATGGGAACGCGATCAATACATGGAAATTTACTAAAAAAACAACAAAAAAAGGTGGGCACCGAAAATGGTGCCCACCTTTTTTGTTGTTTATCGAATGTCACGATATAGTCCAATAACTTTCCCTAGGATCGAGACGTTATTCAATATAATTGGATCCAAAGCATCGTTTTCCGGTTGTAGACGGAAATGATTTGCTTCTTTATAAAACCTCTTACACGTAGCTTCATCTTCATCTGTCATTGCAACAACAATTTCACCGTTATTGGCTGAAGTTTGTTGTCTAACAATTACTTTATCTCCATTTAAAATACCAGCATTAATCATACTTTCACCGTCAATTTCAAGCATAAATATTTCTGTTTCACCATTTGCCATATGTTCAGGTAATGGGAAGTATTCATCAATGTTTTCAATCGCAGTGATAGGCATCCCAGCCGTTACTTTACCGATAATCGGGATATTAATAACGTTTGGAGTAGGTATTTCATCCTCTAATGAAAGAATTTCAATAGCTCTTGGTTTTGTTGGATCTCTTCGGATAAGACCTTTTCCTTCTAAACGTGCCAAATGACCATGTACGGTTGAACTAGATGCTAATCCCACAGCTTCACCGATTTCTCTTACGGAAGGCGGATAGCCTTTATCCTTTACTTCCGATTTAATAAAGTCATAGATATCTTGCTGGCGTTTTGATAGTTTCATTTGTTTCACCCCGCTTACTCTTTACTTCTTTATTAACCTCAGTATATCAAAAAAAAAAAGGATATGCAAACAATTGTTCGTTTTTTTAATTGACATAGTAGAACGAGTGTTCTATAATATAACAAAAGGCGAACATATATTCTTTTGGAGGGATAAAGATGACTTTAAAATCTATTTGGGATCGATATTATATTGCTATTATTTTCTTTGTTACATGTTTTGTTTTAGGAATTGTACTATTGATGGTAACAGTTAACCAAGCAGAATCAGATTATAATGAGGTTAGTGTGGCTAGCGGGGATTCAATATGGGCTTTGGCAGATGAATATGCGGGAGAATATAAGATGAGTAAACAAGAATTTGTAGCTTGGATGGAAAAGGAAAACCAATTGATTGATGGAAAGCTTACCGCTGGGAGCACAATTACTATACCAGTTAAGCAAGTAACTGGGGATGACAGTTCTATTCAGTTAGCCGATGAATAATATGCACAATGCTTTAAAAATCTTTTTGTTTCATGTAGAATATGTGATAACAAGGAATGAAAAGAGGTTTTTGAATGTTTAAGGATTTTAAAGCGTTTATTTCGAAAGGGAACGCATTAGGGATGGCCGTAGGTATTGTAATTGGGGCTGCATTTACAAGTATTGTTAATTCACTTGTGAATGATATTATTATGCCGCCACTTGGATTACTCATTGGAAATGTCGATTTTACAAATTTATTTATTAGTCTAAATGGAACGCATTATGATACATTAAAAGCTGCGCAATCAGCAGGGGCGCCGACAATTAACTATGGTATGTTTATTAATAACATTATCAGTTTTTTGATTATTGCTTTCTCTGTTTTTCTGATCATCAAATTGGTATCTAAGTATATGCCGCTAGAACCGAAGCAACCAGCGACTAAAGAATGTCCATATTGTTTATCAGCTGTACCAGAAAAAGCGACGAAATGTCTGCACTGTACTTCTGAGTTGATCGAACAAGAATCTAGAACTTCATCATTATAATATCACTACATTTAGGAGGATGAACATGTTAGAAAAGTCCAAGATAGATCGTATCAATGAATTATCCCACAAAAAGAAAGCTGGGACGATGACAGCGGATGAGAAAATCGAGCAAGATACACTGCGTGAAGAATACATCAAGTCATTCCGAAACCAAGTGCGAGATACAATTGAACACACCACATTTATTGATCCTAATGGTGACGATGTGACACCAGATAAGATCAAACGGAAGCGAGAAGAACGAAAAAAATTATAATAGTCTAGGTTAGGTGCATGTTGCTTAACCTATTCTTATACATGAAACGAACATTTTTGAACATATCTACACATTTTTGAACAAAATGATATTTTTTAGTTGTTTATTATGCGAGAAAGGATTATTATAAATAGTAGTGACTAAAACAAGAGAGGATGTTTCATTTGTTTGATAAAACAGACCAATTAGCAATTAATACTATTCGAACATTATCGATCGACGCAATTCAAAAAGCCAATTCTGGACACCCAGGATTACCAATGGGGGCTGCTCCAATGGCCTACGCCTTATGGTCCAAAGTACTGAAGGCAAATCCAGCGAATTCACACTGGTTTAACCGTGATCGTTTTGTACTTTCTGCGGGCCATGGCTCTATGTTACTCTATAGCTTGTTACACTTAAGTGGCTATAAATTAGGATTAGAGGATTTGAAACAGTTCCGTCAATGGGATAGCAAAACACCAGGGCATCCAGAAGTACATCATACGGACGGTGTTGATGCAACAACTGGTCCACTTGGACAAGGTATTGCAATGGCTGTTGGTATGGCGATGGCAGAAAGACATTTAGAAGCAATGTATAACAAAGATGGATTCCCAGTCGTAGATCATTATACATATGCGCTATGTGGTGATGGAGATTTGATGGAAGGTGTTGCTTCTGAAGCGGCTTCTCTTGCAGGACATCAACAATTAGGCCGCTTAGTTTTAATGTATGATTCAAATGATATTTCACTTGATGGTGATTTAGATAAGTCTTTCTCTGAAAGTGTGAAACAACGCTTCGAGTCTTATGGATGGGAACATCTTCTTGTAAAAGATGGCAATGATACAGCTGAAATTTTAGCTGCTATTGAAAAAGCAAAACAAAATACATCGCAACCAACTATGATTGAAGTAAAAACTGTCATTGGATTTGGTGCTCCAAATGCTGGAACAAGCAAAGTACATGGTGCTCCACTAGGTGCGGATGGTATAAAAGCAGCAAAAGCAGCATATGGTTGGGATTATGAAGAAGATTTCCACGTGCCAAGCGAAGTCTATGATCGTTTCAAAGAGACGATCGCAACTCGTGGCGCAAAAGAAGAAAAAGCTTGGAACGATATGTTCTCCACATATAAAGAAAAATATCCAGAATTGGCAGCTCAATTAGAACTTACCTTGAAGGAAGAGCTTCCAGCAGGATGGGATAAAGATTTACCTGTATATGAAGAAGGTTCATCCCTTGCTAGCCGGGCTTCAAGTGGTGAAGTAATCAATGCGTTAGCGGCTACATTACCGCAACTATTTGGTGGTTCAGCAGATCTAGCCGGATCAAATAACACAAATATCGCAACAGACGGTGAGTTTACAAAAGAAGCACCTGCAGAACGTAATATCTGGTTTGGAGTTCGTGAATTTGCGATGGGTGCTGCTTTAAACGGAATGGCGCTCCATGCTGGTCTTAAAGTTTACGGTGGAACATTCTTCGTATTCTCAGATTACCTTCGTGCAGCTATCCGTTTGTCAGCGATTCAAAATTTACCTGTAAACTATGTGTTAACACATGATAGTATTGCGGTTGGTGAAGATGGCCCAACACATGAGCCAGTAGAGCAAGTTGCTTCTCTTCGCGCTATGCCTGGTTTGACAGTTCTTCGCCCAGCAGATGGTAACGAAGTCGTTGCTGCATGGAAAATTGCTATTCGCTCAACAAATCGTCCGACAGCTCTTGTATTAACGAGACAAAACTTACCAACATTACCTAATTCTGTGAAATTAGCAGAAGAAGGCGTTGCAAAAGGAGCGTACGTATTATCGCCTGCTAAAAAAGATGTTCCAGATGTCCTTCTTTTAGCTACAGGTTCTGAAGTTCATTTGGCAGTGCAAGCACAAGAAGCACTTGCGAAAGATGGCATCGATGCTTCTGTTGTCAGCATGCCGGCATTTGATCTTTTCGAGCAACAGTCAGAGGCGTATAAAGAAAGCGTATTGCCAAATGCTGTTCGCAAACGTGTATCCATTGAAATGGGATCAACGCTTGGTTGGGGTCGTTATGTAGGTCTTGATGGCAAAACAATCGGTATTGATAAATTTGGAGCTTCAGCACCAGGTAATACTATTATTGAAAACTATGGCTTTACAGTTGAAAATGTTGTAAAAACTGTAAAATCTCTATAAAATTGTGGAAAACGCATCAAATAGTCTGGATTATACCAACTATTTGATGCGTTTTTTTATCATAATAGGATTGTGTAAACGTTGTGTTGATGGTATAATGAGGCAGTTGTGAATTTTTAATGATAGCGAACTTTTATTGCTATAGAATATCGAAAAACTATTGTTTTGACCTGATAAATCAAGTACAATAAAAGGGATATATTGTTTCGAGGAGGAGAAAGAGAATATGTTGTGGTATATACTTATCGGCATACTATGCTTACTTGCGGGTTTAGCTTTAGGATTCTTCATTGCAAGACGTTACATGATGACGTATCTGAAGAAAAACCCACCAATTAATGAGCAAATGTTACAAATGATGATGGCCCAAATGGGAATGAAACCATCGCAAAAGAAAATTAACCAAATGATGAATGCAATGGGTAAACAGCAAGAAAAAGAAGTAAAACCTAAGAAGAAAAAATAATAGCTTGCTCTTCTTGAGCGCTAAGATTTACTTGGTGGTTTTATCATTTTTTTAGCTAACACCATTTTATTTTGAACTTTAGGTACGCTCTCAAAGCTACGTTTATACGACGTAATTTGAGAGCGTATTTTTTGCCGTGGAAAAGTTATATTTGACGGAATATTTCGGGTTTTCGGATCTTTAGGTGAGCTAAAAAAAGGGGGGAATGGTAAAATGATTAGCATATAGTTGGATCAATTATTAAAGAATGGTGGTATGTGAAATGAATGAAAAAATAAAGGCTGAAGTGAAGCGTAATGAGGGAAAAATGATTGCTTTTCGTAGGGATTTACATACACATCCAGAATTGTCTTGGCAGGAAATTAGGACGACGAATCATGTTGTAACGGAGCTAGAAAGAATGGGGATACCGTATCGTCGAATGGAACCTACAGGTGTCGTGGCGGAGCTTGTTGGGAATAAGCCTGGAAAAGTCGTTGCTTTGCGTGCAGATATGGACGCGTTACCTGTGGAAGAGTTGAATGAAACATTAGACTATAAATCACAAAATGATGGAAAAATGCATGCCTGTGGTCATGATGCTCATACGGCGATGCTGCTTTGTGCGGCGGAAGCGCTTGTTGCTGTGCGCGACGATTTTGCGGGAACTGTGCGTTTTATTTTCCAGCCGGCGGAGGAGATCACGGAAGGCGCCGAGGCAATGATTGAGCAAGGAGCAATGGAAGGCGTGGACAATGTTTTTGGAATTCATATTTGGTCTCAGATGGTGACGAATACTATTTCTTGTAATACTGGACCTGTTTTTGCTTCGGCGGATGTGGTGGAGATCAAATTCACTGGACGAGGTGGACATGGCGCTATGCCAGATGCTTGTATTGATGCGACAGTGGTGGCGGCGGCTTTTGTGATGGGCGCCCAAGCTATTGTATCTCGGGAAACAGATCCTTTAGAACCAGCAGTTTTCACGATTGGTCGAATGGAATCAGGGACGCGCTATAATGTGATTGCAGAACATGCTATTTTGGAAGGGACAGTTCGTTCGTTTCATCCGCGGGTTCGTGAAAAAATGGAACGGGCAATTAGACGCTATGCACAACAGGTTGCAGCGACTTATGGTGCGACGGCTGAAGTCCATTATCGTTACGGTACGCATGCGGTTATCAACGAGGTAGATAGTGCTTTATTTGCGCAACGTGTCATCGTGGATAGTTTTGGTGAGAGTATGCTTTATTCAGATCGGCCAACAACGGCGGGAGAAGATTTTAGCTATTATTTGCAAGAGGCACCAGGATGTTTTGCGCTTGTTGGATCTGGAAATCCGGATAAAGATACAGAGTGGGCACATCATCATGGTCATTTTAATGTGGATGAGGACGCTTTGGTTTATGGTGCAGAGCTTTACGCGCAGTATGCTTATACGTATTTGACGGAGAATCCTGAATAAGGGTTCTTTGTCAGCAAAATGAAAAAATTATAAATTTATCAGCAATTTGTACTTGAAAAATATGAAGAAATCGGTTACACTGGATTTTGTAAACAAATACGATGAAGGAGGTAAGGACAATGAAAAAGATAATTAGACGCGAATTAAACACCGTTATTGTAGGGAAGGATCTGTTTTCAGAGTCCGCTATATCGAAAAAGAGGTACAAGCTTATTTGAGGGCTCGTATGTATTCCATATGACTTTATTCGATATATATTTCCAACAGTAATGGACAAAGCAAGAAGTGTCCGTTATTTTTTATGTCCAAAAACAGGAGAAAAATGGCTTATCTAGAAAAGAGGGGATTTATGCGTGAAGATTTATAAGGAGTTAGGATGGTTTTTTAAAGAGCAGAAGAAGTCATACATTATCGGGGTTTCACTGCTTTTCATGATTACATTACTTCAATTAGTTCCACCGAAAATATTGGGAATGTCAGTGGATGCACTTACAAAAGATACGTTGACGAAAAGTAATTTATGGCTGTGGATGGGAATTTTACTCGGCGCCGCGATACTGGCTTATATTGGCCGATATTTTTGGCGGATGATGATTTTTGGATCAGATAATAAGCTGCAACGTCAACTAAGGTTACGATTATTTGAGCATTTATCGAAAATGTCGCCATTCTTTTTTCAGCGGTATCGTACGGGCGATTTGATGGCGCATGCCACGAATGATATCGCGGCGGTTCAGCAGGTAGCTGGGTTTGGTGTGTTGACGCTCTGTGATTCGATTTTGACAGGGAGTACAGTTATTGCAACGATGGCGATTACGATTGATTGGAGATTAACGTTGATTGCACTTTTGCCGATGCCGCTGATGGTTTGGGGAAGTTCAGTGCTCGGTCGCAAGTTACACGATCGCTTTCATGGTGCACAGGCGGAGTTTTCTAAATTAAATGATAAGACGCAGGAGAGCTTATCGGGGATTAAGGTGACGAAAACGTTTGGGCAGGAAGCCGAGGATATTGCTGATTTTGCAAAGCAGACGGACGCAGTGGTGGAGCAGAATATTAAAGTTGCGAAAGTGGATGCATTGTTTGATCCGATGATTTCGATTATTGTGGGGATTTCTTTTGTCTTGTCGCTTGGTTTTGGATCTAAGTTCGTGATGGAAGGGACGCTATCCATTGGTCAGGTTATTGCTTTTACGAACTATCTATTTTTGTTGATTTGGCCGATGTTGGCTTTTGGATTCTTGTTCAATGTGATTCAGCGCGGAAATGCTTCGTATGATCGCTTGAATACGTTATTGAACGAACCAGAAGACGTGAAAGATGAATCGGGCGCGATCGATAAAGTTCCATCGGGAGATATCGATTTTCAACTCAAGG
This sequence comes from Listeria weihenstephanensis, assembly GCF_003534205.1. Classification (NCBI taxonomy): domain Bacteria; kingdom Bacillati; phylum Bacillota; class Bacilli; order Caryophanales; family Listeriaceae; genus Paenilisteria; species Paenilisteria weihenstephanensis. The sequence goes on from NZ_CP011102.1 coordinate 1,674,118, forward strand.
CATTTACGTATCCTGATGAGGAGAAGCCTGTACTTGCGGATATTGATTTCCAGTTAAAAGCAGGAGGGACACTCGGAATTGTTGGGCGGACAGGCTCAGGGAAAACGACGCTGCTGAAATTACTGATGCGGGAATACGATGATTATGAAGGCGAAATCGTGTTTGATGGGGAGAAAATTCAATGTTATACAGTGAGAAGTCTCCGGAATGCGATTGGTTATGTGCCTCAGGATCAGTTCTTGTTTTCAACGACGGTTAGAGAAAATATTCGTTTTGGAAATCCAGAGTTGTCGCAAGAAGATGTAGAACGCACGGCAGAAATGGTATCGGTACATCAAGATATTACGGAGTTTACAGATGGCTATGATACAGTTGTTGGGGAACGTGGTGTATCGCTTTCGGGTGGCCAGAAGCAGCGGCTTGCGATTGCTCGGGCGCTCATTATGAATCCTGAGTTGCTCATTTTAGACGATGCTTTATCTGCGGTGGATGCGAAAACGGAAGAGCAAATCTTGCAAAACTTGAAGCGTAATCGAGCGGATAAAACAACGATTATTAGTGCGCATCGGCTTAGTTCTGTCGAGCATGCTAATCTGATTATCGTGATCGATAAAGGGCAGATCGTCGAGCGGGGAACACACACGGAGCTTATTGCACTTGACGGTTGGTACGCGGAAATGTTCCGAAATCAGCAGTTAGAAGAGTTGATCGAGGCTGGGGGTGATGCGAATGGAGCCGAATAATGAAGAAATGTTAACGATGAGTGGGAAAGAACATCGTGCGGTCCTAAAAAGATTGTTTAGCTATACGAAATACCATGTTCCTGCGCTTATTTTAACGGGGTTTCTCGTACTGCTCGTCACACTGGCTGATGTATTCTCACCAATTTTGATTAAAATATTTTTAGATGATTATTTGACACCGCTGAATTTCGTAGCAGGACCGATTATAATGCTTGCATCGGGTTATATTGGTTTAATTTTAGGAAAATCGGTCGTATGGTATTTTCAACTGATGTTATTTCAAAAAATTGCGCTACGAATTGTGCAGCAAATACGGATTGATATTTTTAGTAAGCTGCACAAAATGGGGATGCGATATTTCGACCAAACACCTGCGGGAAGCTTAGTTTCCAGGGTGACCAATGATACCGAGGCAATCAAAGATATGTTTATTAATGTACTCGGAACAGCAATTCAAAGTTTATTTATGCTGATTGGGATCTACGCGGCAATGTTTGTGCTAGATGCAAAATTGGCGGCATATAGTCTGCTGATTTTCCCATTGACCATGTTGATTATTATTGTGTATCGTAAGTACAGTTCGCAATTTTATCGGGCTCGTCGTGAGAAATTAAGTCAGCTTAATGCAAAAATTGCCGAGTCGATTTCAGGCATGTCGATTGTTCAACAGTTTAACCAAGAAAAGCGCCTGATTGGTGAATTTGAAGAAATAAACAAGGATTACTACGATGTTGGGATGAAAAATATTAAATTTAACGCGCTATTGCTCGGCCCTGCGATTGACTTACTCTATTCTTTAGCCGTTATTTTAATTCTTAGTTTCTTCGGAATCCAGTCCTTTTCTGGTCCTGTCGCGATTGGTACGATTTATGCGTTTGTCAGCTATTTTGATCGGTTTTTAGAGGCTATTTACAACATTATGGAGCGTTTGGCGATGTATCAAGAAGCGATTACCGCGGCTTCACGCGTATTCCGGATTATGGATGGCACGGAATTAGCGCCGGCTCAAGAAGGTGAGGAAGATTTGGTCATTGAAAAAGCCAAGATCGAATTCAAAAATGTCACGTTCTCGTATGACGGGAAAAAGGATGTTTTGAAAGATATTACATTTACAGCAGAATCGGGTCAAACCGTTGCGCTCGTTGGTCATACAGGAAGTGGGAAAAGTTCGATTATCAACTTGATGATGCGTTTTTACGAGTTTGAACATGGCGAAATTTTGATTGATGGAAAGTCGATTAAGCGGTATCCAATGGAAGAATTGCGTATGAAAACCGGGTTAGTTTTGCAGGATAGCTTTATGTTTTATGGGACGATCAAGGATAATATTCGTCTCTATAACAAGCTGATTACGGACAGAGAAATTGTGGAAGCAGCGCAATTTGTGCAGGCAGATCGTTTCATTAATACACTGGCTGATAAATATGATCATAAGGTGATTGAGCGTGGGGCTTCGTTTTCTAGCGGGCAACGGCAGTTGATTTCGTTTGCACGTACGGTTGTGACTAATCCGCAAATTCTTGTTTTGGATGAAGCGACAGCCAATATTGATACGGAGACGGAAAGTTTAATTCAAACGGGTTTGCGAAATATGAGGCAAGGTAGAACGACAATTGCGATTGCCCATCGACTTTCTACGATAAAGGATGCGGATTTGATTTTAGTGTTGAGTAAAGGCCGCATTATTGAGCGGGGAACACATGATTCACTACTTGATCAAGGTGGCGTTTACCATTCGATGTATCAACTGCAAAACAGTGGGATGGATTTGGAGGATATCGGTTAAACTTGGTCAAAAAGGTTGTTTTTCTTCTAAAAAAGTTTATAATGAGGCAAGTAAATAGTGCCGAGTAGGAGGAAAAAATCGTGTCATTTATTTTATCAGTTATTATCACACTTGTGTTTGGCGTCGGGGTTATTTTGATTCGAATGAAAGCTTCGAAAGAGCCAGCAAGCGTGAAAAAAATCATTATTCCACCAATTATGATGAGTACAGGTGCACTTATGTTCGTCATTCCTTATTTCCGAGTTTCGCCAGGTGGCATTTTAGAAGCGATTTTGATGGGGCTTGTGTTTTCATTAATTCTAATTTGGACAACCCGATTTGAAATCAAGCATAAATATGTTTTCATTAAACGTACGAAATCATTTCCAGTTATTTTGCTAAGCTTATTATTGATTCGACTTGGAATAAAATACTGGATTAGCGGTTCGGTTGATGTTGGCGAATTATCGGGAATGTTCTGGATTTTGGCATTTGCAATGATTGTTCCTTGGCGAATTGCGATGTATTTCCAATATAAAAATGTCGCGCAGAAATTGGAACAGACCGAAGAAGTGTAACTTGAAAATTGGGGCGAATTATTGTGTGAAAACGGTTGTAATATGACGGTAACATCGCTATAATGATAAGGGGTTACGTTAAAAAAGTAACATGTATAAAAAGAGGAGGTTTTTCATTTGAAAAAATGGTTAGTAGCTTTATTTTCACTTGCGCTTATTTTTAGTTTAGCGGCTTGCGGCAATGATGCGAAGGATGAAAAAGAGACAGAGAAGAAAGATGTTAGCGCGGATGCAATGAATTTCTATATGGATTTAGTTGCAAAAATTAATGACAATGATGCGGACTATGACGCGTATCAAGCAGCAATTGGTAGCGATACACCGCCAACTGGTGCAGAATTAACGAAACTTGCAGATGCAGCTAGTGCGTCAGCGGATAAAGTTTCAAAAGCATTGGAAGATTTTAAAGTTCCCAATTTAGGCACAAGTACAGATGTATTTAAAACAGCTGTGGGAGACCTGAGCAAAGCATATGCAGACGAAGCGACAGGATTAAAAGCTTCTCCAATCGATACAAAATCAGCGGATGAAGCAATGCAAAAAGCTTCTGATGCACTCGGTAAAGCATTGAAAGATGTCGGTTTAGCACCATCGAATATTATGAACGATACAGCAGCTTAATAAAGGATAGAAACAAGAAAGCGTTGCAGCATAAACAGTTGCAACGCTTCTTTGTTTACATGTGTGATTCTTTGTGATTGTGGGTATAGTAGATCGTTACATAAATATGTGATAATTAGCATCATTTCAAAGGAGGATGTTCATTTGAAAAAATGGGTAGTAGGAGCGTTAGCAGTAGCCACAGCATTTAGTTTAACAGCTTGCGGAAATGTGAGCGATGACACGAAGAACGAAGCTAAAGATAAGGTATCGTCTAAAGCGGAAGATGTAAAAGAAAAAGCGAAATCAAAAACGGACGAAGTAAAGAAAAAAGCGGATACGAAACTGGATACGACGAAACAAAAATTACAAATGAAGGCGATGGATTTTTACACCGGATTAGTTGCTAAAGTGAATGAAAAGGATCAGGATTATGACGCTTATATAGCCGATATAACAAGTGATGCGCCATCAAAAGGTGCGAAGTTAGATGAATTGGCGGAGAAAGCTAGCGCATCAGCAGAAAATATTTCTGAAACGTTGGCGAGCGTGAAAGTTCCTGATTTAGGAGAACGGACAGATGCGTTTAAGTCGTCTATTCAAAGTCTAAGCGATGCATTTGCCGAAAAAGCGGCTGCTATTAAGGCGAATCCTGGTGACACGAAAGTAGCTGAAAAAGCAGATGCCTCACTACAGGCTGCTTCGGATAAACTTTCTGCAGCATTACAAAATATTGGCTTGGCGGGTTCTAATATCATGAACGATATTACAAGCTGAGCATGAAAAAACTTGATTCCTCCATCGTTTATGTTCACGATGGGGAATCAAGTTTTTTTATTTTCGTTTTGTTTCGTCGATTTCCGCTTGCAAGCGTTCAAATGTCTTCAAAACTTCTTCAGATTTAATTTCTAGCAATTCTTTTTGATCGATGTCCATATCATTGAATGGAATTGGATCGCCGAATCGGATGATAACTTTTTTTCGTTTGAAAAGTTCACCGACTGTTTTTGGCCCATCATATACAGCGGGCAAGATTGGAACTTTTCCTTTTAGTGCAACGGTTACAGCACCGCGTTTTAGATGGAGACCAGCTGATTTCCTTGTACCACTTGGGAAAATACCGACTACTTTGCCATCTTTTAAAAGGCGGATGGGCAGCTTAATTGCACTTGGACCTGGATTTTCACGATTTACTGGGAAGGCGTTAAGGTGTCGCATCAACCAGTTTAGTGGCTTGGTTTTAAATAGTTCTTGTTTTGCCATATAGTGAATTTGAAGTGGTTTAATGGCAAATCCGAGATAGAGAATTTCCATCCATGATGTGTGTGTCGAAACGACGACGAACGGTGCTTCTGGAATCTTATCTTTATTTTGTACCTTGAAACGTCCACCGATTATCGTGAGAATCACCTGGACGAAATTTCTCGCAAAAGTGTAGAACAAGTTGGTTCACTCCTATAATTCTTTTTTTAGTCTTGTTTTTAGTATACTGAAAAGTTCCGGAAACGTCTAGTGCTTACGTGCTGTTCTTGTTTTTTTCGAAAATATAGTATACTGGAGGTAATGATGAAAATAGGATAATGAGGTGTTGGGATGAAATTTTTACATACGGCGGATTGGCATTTGGGGAAAATCGTGAACGGTGTGTCTATGCTTGCGGAACAGCGGTATATTTTAGAGCAGATTGCGCGGATTGCGGAGGAGGAACAGGTGGACGGTGTTGTGATAGCTGGGGACTTATATGATCGTTCGGTACCGCCTGCGGATGCGGTAACGCTGCTTAATGATGCGTTGATGGAGCTGAATGTGACGCTTGGCAAACCGGTTTTTGCGATTAGCGGGAATCATGATAGCGCGGAACGTGTGAATTTTGGATCGGCTTGGTATGAGAAAAGTGGTTTACATATTCAAGGGAAGCTTGAAGCCGAGATGAGGTCGATTGAGTGGGACGGTGCACAGGTTTGGTTGGTTCCTTATCATGAGCCAGCGCTTGTGCGGGCCTGTTTTGATGATAAGTCGGTACATTCGTTTGAGGATGCGATGCAGGCAATAACGGCTAAAATTAGGACGGTTTGGGATGTGAGTAAAGCGCAAATTCTGGTCGGTCACGCGTTTGTTGCTGGTGGGATTCCGAGTGATTCGGAACGGCAATTAGCGATTGGAAATGTGGATCGAGTTTCGACGAATTGTTTTGATGGATTTGATTATGTGGCGCTTGGGCATTTGCATCACCCGCACGCGATCCATCATCCGAGTATTTTTTATGCGGGGTCGCCACTGAAATATTCTTTTTCGGAGAGCAAGGACAAGAAGAGCGTGCGGATTGTGACGATGGATGGGAAGGACTTGACGGAAGTTCGCGAGCGTTTTTTGAAGCCGTTACATGATGTGCGAATTGTCGAAGGGTATTTGGCAGATTTGGTGACAACGATTGAACCAGGAAATGAAGACTTTTTGCAGATTAATTTGCTGGATGAGGGAGCGCTTATCGATCCGATGGGACAATTGCGAGCGTTTTATCCGAATGTGCTGCATCTAGAGCGTGTTCGGGAGAACTTGATAGATAGCGATATGGAACGTTTTGAAGATGTGATTAAAAAGGATGATTTGGATTTATTCGCGCAGTTTTTTGAACATGTAAGCGGGAAAGAGATGACGGATCGACAAGTGGAAATTATGCGTGCGACGTTAAATGAAGTAAAGGGAGGCGCTGATTTATGAGACCGCTACGACTTACAATACAGGCTTTTGGTGCCTATGCAAAAGCGGAGACGATTGATTTCACAGAGCTTGGTCAGGAGCGGATTTTCGTTATTTCTGGGAAAACTGGGGCGGGGAAATCGACTATTTTCGATGCGATGACGTTTGCGCTGTTTGGCCGGGCGAACACGAATGATCGGGAAGGCTTTTCTTTGCGCAGTCATTATGCGCTACCGACGGACTTAACAGAAGTGACGCTTGAATTTTTACTTCGTGGTGTGCGTTACCAGGTTCGTCGTGTGCCGCAACAAGAGGTGGCTAAACAACGCGGCGAGGGTATGACGACAGTGAATGCGAAAGCGGAACTCTATCAGTTGGACGGCGAAGAAGAGCAGTTATTGGCAAGTTCCGTACGAGATGTTAGTGCGAAGATTGAAGAAATCATGCAACTAACGGTGGATCAATTCCGACAAATATTGATGATACCGCAGGGCGAGTTTCGCGAACTACTTGTGGCAGAAAGTAAGGAAAAGGAAGCAATATTACAACGCTTAGCGCATACGCATTTTTACCAGTTAATCGAGAATCAACTTTGGAATCAGCAAAAGGAGCAGGAACAGAAAGTCCGACTTTTACGAGAAAAGGTATCTGGGATCACGCAAGAAGTTTTTTCGGAGGAAGAGCTTTCTGGAAAAACGGCGCGAGATATCGAATTGCTGTTTACAGAGCGGATTAGCGTAGAAAAAGAACTAAGTGATAAGATACAGGAGCAATTGGCAGTCGCGAAAGAAAAAGCGGAAATCACGGCTAAAAATGTGACGCTGGCAGAAGAAAAATTAGCGGAGTGGCATCAATTAGCTCAATTACAGACAGAAAAAGAGAAATTAGAGCAGCAATCAGAGCAAGTTGATTTGGAACGAAGAACGATCGATTTGGCGCGGAAAGCAGGGGCGATAATTGATCAAGACGCGCTCTGTATTCGACTTAAAGAACAGTTGGACGAGGCGAAAATAGAGCAGGCGGCAGCTACTAAAACGTTGCTTCATATGGAATCAAATTTAGAAAAAGCAGTTTTTGAAGTGGACCAATTGAAGGCGGCCGAAAATACGTTTTTGGAGTGGGGCAAGAAACGAGAACAACTCCAAGCGATGGAAGCAAAAGTGACTAGAGCGCAGACGTTGCAACAAGATTTAGCACAAACACAAGAGAAGAAAAGACGCTTAGAAGGCGAACTTGAAGGTTTGGTGTCGCTTGAACAAAAATTAGTAGCGAAATCTGAGGCATTGGCAGAACAATGGCAACAAGCGCAAAAAATGCAGATACGATATGCCGAAGTGAAGCAGCAACTGGCGGAATTAAAGCAAAAAGAAGCCGTTTTTCTGACGGAAATGAACAAATGGGAGCAAAAGCAAACATTACAAAAAGATTTGGGGAAATTAGATGCTGATTTTGAAGTTGCGAAAAGTGTAGCTATACTTGCGGACGAAGCGTATAAACAGGCAGAAGCTAGCTGGCAACATGAGCAAGCTGCAATCCTTGCTTTGACGCTTGCGGATGGAGATTCCTGCCCGGTCTGTGGCTCATTAGAACATCCAGAACCAGCGATCCATTCGGCCACGATTACGAAATTGGAAGTAACGGAGTCGCGAGAAAAGCAAGTGGCTGCCAATGAAGCGATGAAAGATTTGGAAGCCAAAAGAAAACAGAAAAGCTGGCAAATAGAGCAGATAGAATTTGCGTCCGATCAATCTCTAGATGCTTTAAAAGAGACTTTGGAGGTAAATGCAAACGAGCTTTTGGAAGTCGAACAAGAACAAGTTGTGATTGAAAAATTTCTCGCAGAAACGAGCAACGTGGAGGAAGAAAATCAGAAAAATAAGCTGGAATTAATAGAAGTTACGAAAAATCGGGCAACTAGTCAGGAAGCTTTTGAAGAGGTTCGCAAACAGGTGGATATCGCTGAAACGACGTACCGATTACTTTTGGAAGATGTGCCAGCAGAATTTCAGGATACCGCGCATTTTTACGAACAGCAAGTACTTTTAACGAAGCAAATATCGGCGTATGAGGAGAAGAAAAAACACGCGGATCAGGCGTTAGATATAGCAAAAGAACAACATTACAAGGCTGTTTCCACGCTTGATGCCACGAAAAAAACAGCGATAAAAGCAGAACAGGCGCTGGGGGAACAACGAATTATTTTTAAAGAAATCATGGCGGCCAATGGTTTTGCGGATTATCCTTCCTATCGGCAAGCGATTTTAGCCACGGAAGTTTTGGCGGAAAAAGAGAACTTGGTGAAGGATTATGAGCAGCGCTATCATTTTGTTACAGAGCGTTTAAAAGAGAGTGAGGGGCGACTTTCGGGCAGTACACGACCAGACATCGAATCATTAGCACAGCAAAATAAGGAAGCACAAAACGTCTACCATGAACAAGCAGAACGGTCGATAACTCAAAAAGAGGCCATTCAAAAACTGGCGCGTTTATCGGAGCAATTCTTGAAATACCTTGAAGAAACAAGTCAGGCAGAGAAAGATTACGCGGATATTGGCTATTTGGCAGACATGGCGCGCGGGAAAAATGATCGCCGTTTAACGTTCGAACGCTTTGTTTTAGCTACATTTTTAGATACCATTTTACTTCGTGCGAACGGTCGTTTGAAAAAAATGACGAGCGGGAGGTTTCAATTGATCCGCAAAAAGGAAAAGTCTAAAGGAAACGTGCAAAGTGGATTGGAATTGGAAGTCTACGATGAATATACTGGCTTAGAGCGACATGTCAAAACATTATCTGGCGGAGAGAGCTTCAAAACTTCGTTGGCACTAGCACTTGCGCTAGCCGAGGTTGTCCAAGAAATGTCGGGCGGTATTTCCCTAGAAACGATGTTTATCGATGAAGGCTTTGGAACACTCGATCCTGAGTCGCTAGAAATGGCCGTAGAATGTTTGCTTGAAACACAAGAATCAGGACGGTTAGTCGGTATTATTTCACATGTACCTGAACTAAAGGAACGCATTCCAACGAGGCTGGAAGTAACGGCAACCAACCATGGCAGCACGACAAAATTCTTCACGCAAGAGCAATTCTGAATGAAATGGAGGTACTTACTTGCATCGAAATAACTTCCGAGTTTGATAGATCATGATTTTTTCGGTATAATGGATTGTTGGATAGAAAAAGGGAACGATTTTTTCCTGATGATATGAATGGAGGAAATATGATGATAAGACAAGCGAAAACGGAAGATGCGGAGCAAGTGGCGCCACTTATTTATATAATTTTAGAAGATATGGAATTGCCATTTTTAAAAGGGGTAAGCGAAGAGATGATGCTGGAGATGATCGCAGCTAGCTTTGTGCGCCCAGATTATCGTTTTAGTAAAGAAAACGTGATCGTAAAAGAGATCGACGGCAAAGTAGCGGGAATTCTCGTGAGTTACCACGGTGAGCATGCAGAAAACCTCGATGACGATTGGGAAGGCATTCAAGATATGTTCGGAATCGTCAACAAGATGCCGCTATTCACGGAGCAAGAAACATGGATGGGCGAGTATTACTTGGATTCGCTCGTTGTGCATTCAGATTATCGCGGCCAAGGTATCGGCAAAGAATTGCTGCACGCCTTTAAAGAACTGGCTGTCGCTAAAAATTGCGAAATAATTGCACTTAATGTGGAAAAAGCCAATGAAGGCGCGCTTAATTTATACCAAAAACTAGGTTATGAATCGGAATATGATATCGTTTTATCTGGTCATGATTATTACCACATGACCCAAAATGTCAGGAGTTGAGTTTATTGTTAACAGATCCAAAAAACACGATGATTCCTGTTTCCATTAAGCGAAAAGGGCGCGAGTTATTGGAGGATGGTGCGATTACAGTGTTTGAAGAAGAAACGCCCTATCCTCAGATGACGCGCTCGGTAGTTGTTGATGATCGTGTATCGTATGAAGTCAAACACGTAGCAAGCGGTAACTATCAATGTGATTGTATTTACTTTCAAGAAAACAGTATTTGTGCGCATATTTACGCTGTAGAGCTGGAACACGAAGCACGTCAGAATAAAATCGAAAAAGCCAATTTCAAAGAGCGAATTCTGGCGCAAGAAGCGAACACACTACTTTCTTTGTTCCAAGAAAATATGGATCGGCAGTTCGACACGTTTGATACAGCGGCCAAAACACGATTAAAAGTAGAATATATTTTGCGTATGCAGGACAATCGCGATAAAAACATGTTGACGCTCGATTTAAAAGTAGGACAAGATCGTACGTACGTTGTTAAAAATATCGGCGACTTTTTGCAGGCAATTAGAGAAAATACAAGTTACTTTTTCACGAAAAATTTCAGTTATGATCCGAATGACTATTACTTTGGGGAACAGGATTTAGCGATTTTTAACGAGCTAACAAAAATTAATGAAATTGCTAAAATGTATGATACTGATAGTTTTTACTGGAATAAGTCCTATGCAGAGGAAAAAGTTCTGATTATTCCTCCAAGCTTAGCGGAAACGATTCTAGCGGACTTAATGACGCAAAATACAGTCTGTATTCATGAAGATATCAAATATAGCGGTTTAGTCTTCAAAAAAGGTGCACTACCATTCTCGTTCGTTTTCCGTAAAAATGAAGATGGCGACATGTACCAACTTGTAATGGAAGAACTGCAACAAGCGAGTTATTTGGAGAGCTATCAGTTACTGTTTTTGAATGGTGTTTTTTATCGGCCAAGTGACGCGGTTTGGGAACAATTAAGACCACTGATTCATTTTCATAATGTGACCGAGAATGAAGTGGTTCAATTTACCGAATCGCAACTGAGTGAAGTCATGTCTTATGTATTGCCATCCTTGCAAAAAAGCGGGCATGTTCAGATTGATCCATCGATTGAGGACCGGGTTATTCAGCAACCGCTCCTTTCTAAAATGTGGATTTCGCAAAAAAATGGCGAGCATGTTTTAAAATTGGAACATCATTACGGCTCACAAGTTTTTGATCCTTTTGCGTTAACGGATAGCGTCGATCCTGATGGTCGTATTATGATTCGCGATATGGAAACCGAAGCCAAAATTATGCACCGAATCGAGGCAGCACCGGTTCATTTTTCAGAAACACAGATGGTTGTCAATTCGGACGAGGCAAGTCTCTATGAATTTTATTATCGCGTCGTGCCAAGCCTAGCAACAGATGTAGCGATATATTTGGAAGAAGGCTTAGAAGAAATGGTGGAGGAGCACGTGAAGCCAACGACGACGATTGATGTATCTAATGATAACGATTATTTATCCGTCGCCTTTGATTTTCAAGGTATTGATGAAAGCGAAATTCAAGAAGTTTTGCAATCGTTACGCGAAAAACGGAAATACCATCGTTTAAATAATGGTCGTTTCTTATCGCTAGAAGATGAGAGTTATAAGCAAATGGAAGCGATTTTTGACATTCTCGATGTACGCAAAAAAGAAGTTTCGACACAAATGGCTGTACCGCTATATCGAGGTATGCAGATTTATGAAGCTATGGGTAGCGCGCAAAATGAGCATAATAAATTTAGTCGCACATTCCGCGATCTATTGCATGAAATTGTGAATCAAGAAAATGTGACATATTCCTTACCAGAAGGCTTAAACGCCGAGTTGCGCGAATATCAAGTCACTGGTTTTGAATGGATGAAATCACTTGGGAAATATCATTTAGGCGGCGTGCTCGCAGATGATATGGGACTTGGAAAGACGCTTCAAGCGATCACCTATATCACGTCTTGCTTGGAAGAAAACAGCAACATGAAACCAGTTTTGATCGTGACACCAGCCTCGCTTTTATACAATTGGTCCAGCGAATTCGAAAAATTTGCGCCGAATATCCCAGTTACTGTCATTCACGGGACGTCACAAATGCGCTTAGAAATTATTCAAAACATCGCGCCGAATAATGTGTATCTCATTTCCTACCCATCCTTGCGTCAAGATGAACAAGAATTTTTAGGGACACGTTTTCAAACTGTTATTTTGGATGAAGCGCAGGCGATCAAAAACTACAATACAAAAGCATCTCAAGCAGTGCGCGCCTTAAAAACAACGAACGTATTTGCTCTAAGTGGAACGCCGCTTGAAAATAGCATTGATGAATTATGGACGATGTTCCAAACGATCATGCCTGGCTTTTTCCCATCGCTACGCAAATTCAAAGAACTACCACACGAACGCGTAGCACAAATGATCCGACCATTCTTGATGCGTCGCTTAAAACGCGATGTCGTGAAGGAATTACCAGATAAAATTGAGACAAACTTGTATTCCGAACTAACAGAACCTCAAAAAGCCGTTTATCTTGCCTATTTGGAAAAAATCCAGAAAGAATTGGCAACTAATGATGGAAATCCACAAGAAGATCGGATTAAATTGTTAGCTGGTTTAACGAGGTTACGCCAAATTTGTTGTGATCCAGCTCTTTTTGTTGAAAATTATGAAGGTGGTTCTGGTAAACTAGTACAATTGTTTGATACAATACAGACAGCACGTGAAAGCGGGAAACGTATTTTGATTTTCTCTCAATTTACTTCAATGCTACAGATCATGAAAGCAGAAGCTGAAAAAGCTGGTCATAGCTATTTTTATATGGATGGTAGCACGCCTGCTAAATCGCGGATGGATCTCGTAAATGCCTTTAATGCGGGCGATACAGACTTATTCTTTATTTCGCTCAAAGCCGGAGGAACTGGCCTTAACTTGACAGGGGCCGACACCGTAATATTGTATGATTTGTGGTGGAATCCAGCCGTAGAAGAACAAGCTGCCAGCAGAGCACATCGAATCGGACAGAAAAATGTCGTACAAGTGATTCGGATGATTACCAAAGGGACGATCGAAGAGAAAATCTATAATTTACAAAAACAAAAACAAGCCTTGATGGATGCTTTAATTCAGCCAGGCGAACAAATGCTCCATCGTTTAACAACAGATGAGATAAAAGAAATTTTGACATTGAATTAATAGAAGGGACGCGAGTGTTTATGGATAATTGGGAAGTATTTGTAGTTGGAAATGAAACAGAAGCCGTAGATAAAATTACAGAATTAGAGGTTCGCGGTTATAAAAAAGAGAATATTTCTATCCTAGCTAAATCAGAACAAGAAGATGAAGTAAAAGAAATCATCGAATCAACGAATGTGGAAGAAGAACACCCAGTCAATGAAGAAGCTTTCGGCGTTATTTCGGGAATTCTACAATCACTAAGTGGTGCTATTGTAATTCCGCAAGTATATAATCCTAAATATGGCGCTCTTTATGCGGCGGGTCCTTTTGCAAAATGGTTCTCGAATACAAGTGATAAATCGGTGAAACGTTTGCTTGCTGATTTTGACTTAGATGATGCTCAAATTGATGAGTTTGTTCGCGCACTTCATAGTGGTCAAATTCTGATTTTGGCAAGATAATTGGCCAAAAAGAAGCCGACAAAGGCGCAACTACGTAAATACAAACAAAGACGCAGCATGTTTATGGCGATTTTAGCCTTGTTCGTGCTCGGTTTAGCCTTGGTTGTTTTAATGCAATTTCGAGCGAATGAGAAACCAAAACCTTATACGCAAGATATTCCAGAGCAATTTGTCTCGATTTATCAGGCGGCTGCAAAGGAATATGACATTGACTGGTTTCTTTTAGCCGCCGTTCACCGTGTAGAAACGAAATTTTCGACGGTGGAACCGATGATTTCAAGTGTTGGTGCGATTGGTCCGATGCAGTTTATGCCTTGTACGTTTGTGGGCTGGAGCGCAGGTGGGTGTCCAGCAACAGGTGGCGTCGGTGATTTCACGGATGATGATTTAGTCGATCCTGCCGTGATTAAAGCACATGGCGGTTATGGCGTCGATGCCAATCATGATGGCAAAGCCGATCCGTGGAACTTGGAAGATGCCGTGTTTTCGACCGCCAATTTCTTAGCGGATAACGGTGCAAAAGATGGCAACGAAAAACAAGCGATTTTTAAGTATAATCATAGCGATATTTATGTGAAAGACATCTTGTTCTATCGCGATCAATTTAAGCAAGCATGGAACAAGGACATCGCAGCAAAATAAGATTTCACAAGAAAGCCAAGCAATTTTGTTTGGTTTTTTTGCTATAATTTTTACTTATTGAAATGTATCGATTTATCTTAGTTTACTTATCACGCTTTTTTTCGTACAATAGAGTAGTAGAAGAGCGCAACGAGAGCGAATGGTCATTCAAAAAAGGGATGACACAGTGGGAGGAAAAAATGATGACAAAATGGAATGAAAAAGCAAAGCAGACGTTTCAAATCGGCGACGACACGTATCATTATTATCAATTAAAATCACTTGAGGCGGATGGTAAAACATCCATTAAAAAACTGCCTTACTCAATCCGCGTATTACTTGAATCTGTATTACGCCAAGCGGACGGACGAATCATCACAGATAAACATATTGAAAATTTAGCACATTGGGATGCGAACAGCAAAAATGATGGGGAAGTACCTTTTAAACCTGCCCGCGTCATTTTGCAAGATTTCACTGGGGTACCAGCTGTTGTAGACTTGGCTTCATTGCGTAAAGCGATGGCTGATTTAGGTGGCGATCCAGAAGATATCAATCCAGAAATTCCAGTAGACCTCGTTGTCGATCACTCCGTTCAAGTGGATAGCTATGCCAATCCAGAAGCACTAGAAATCAACATGAAACTCGAGTTCGAACGGAATATGGAGCGGTATCAATTTTTAAATTGGGCGCAAAAATCATTCGATAATTACCGCGCAGTTCCACCTGCAACAGGGATCGTCCATCAAGTAAACTTGGAGTATCTAGCGAGTGTTGTCATTGCAAATGAAGTAGCTAAAAACGAATACACCGCGTTCCCAGATAGCCTTGTCGGAACAGATTCTCATACAACGATGATCAACGGTATCGGCGTACTTGGCTGGGGTGTTGGTGGTATTGAGGCGGAGGCAGGAATGCTTGGCCAACCATCGTATTTCCCAATCCCAGAAGTTATCGGTGTCAAACTGATTAACGCATTGCCAAGTGGCGCAACAGCAACGGATTTAGCTTTAAAAGTAACCCAAGTATTGCGTGAAAAGAAAGTTGTTGGCAAATTTGTCGAGTTTTTCGGAAAAGGTGTGTCGACATTACCACTTGCTGACCGCGCAACAATCGCGAATATGGCCCCAGAATACGGCGCAACGTGTGGCTTTTTCCCAGTAGACGAGGAATCACTGACGTATTTACGCCTGACTGGACGTGAAGAAAAGCATATCGCGCTAGTAAAAGAATATTTACAACAGAATGATTTATTTTTCACGCCTGAAAATGTAGAACCAAACTACACATCTGTTGTCGAATTAGATTTAAGCCAAGTTGAGCCAAATCTCTCTGGTCCGAAACGTCCGCAAGATTTGATTCCACTTTCTAAAATGAAAGAAACATTCCAAGCGTCGATTACTGCACCAAATGGTAATCAGGGCTTTGGATTAACGAAGAAAGACTTAAACAAAGAAGCCAAAGTAACATTCGGAAATGGCGATCAATCAACGATGAAAACAGGTTCTGTCGCGATTGCTGCGATCACAAGTTGTACAAACACATCGAATCCTTATGTGATGCTAAGCGCCGGACTTGTTGCTAAAAAAGCAGTGGAATTAGGCTTAGAAGTACCGAAATACGTGAAAACGTCATTAGCGCCAGGTTCTAAAGTCGTAACAGGTTATTTAGAAGATGCAGGTTTACTTCCATTCCTTGCAAATTTAGGCTTTGATCTCGTTGGCTACGGCTGTACAACGTGTATCGGTAACTCTGGCCCGCTAAAAGATGAAATAGAAGAAACTATCATCGAGAATGATTTGCTTGTATCGGCGGTATTAAGTGGGAACCGTAATTTTGAAGGACGGATTCATGCGTTAGTAAAAGCAAACTTCCTAGCTTCACCACCGCTTGTCGTGGCATACGCGCTTGCTGGAACAACAAATATTGATATGATAAATGAACCGATTGGCAAAGGAAAACATGGCCAGGACGTCTTCTTAAGCGATATTTGGCCAGCGCAAGAAGAAGTGAAGGCGCTCGTTGAAGCAACGGTGACACCTGAGCTTTTCCGCGAACAATATGCGCATGTTTTCAGTCAAAATGAGGAATGGAATGCGATTGCAACGTCGGAACAAGCGCTTTATGATTGGGATGGGGCATCGACATACATTGCAAATCCACCATTTTTTGAGAATTTATCACCAGAAGCAGGAACCGTTGAACCGCTAAATGGCCTTCGTGTTATTGGTAAATTCGGAGATTCTGTTACAACTGATCATATTTCACCAGCAGGAGCAATCGGAAAAGATACGCCAGCAGGGAAGTATTTGCAAGAACATGGCGTTGCGATTCGCGATTTCAACTCCTACGGTTCGCGCCGTGGTCATCATGAAGTAATGATGCGTGGAACATTCGCTAATATTCGGATTCGCAATCAAGTCGCACCAGGCACAGAGGGCGGTTACACAACATATTGGCCTACCGAAGAAGTCATGGCAATTTACGATGCTTCGATGAAATACCAAGAAGCAGGAACTGGACTTGTTATTTTGACAGGCGATGATTACGGGATGGGATCCTCACGCGACTGGGCAGCGAAGGGCACGAACCTACTTGGAATTAAAACCGTTATTGCGAAAAGTTACGAACGGATTCACCGCTCAAACCTTGCGATGATGGGCGTATTGCCGTTACAATTTAAAGACGGTGAAAGTGCAGAAACACTTGGCTTAACAGGTCGCGAAACAATTAGTGTTGCGATTGATGAAACAGTGGCTCCACAAGATTTTGTGAAAGTAACAGCTGTTGCCGAAGATGGTTCTGTGAAAATATTTGAAGCTTTAGTTCGCTTTGATTCTGATGTAGAAATTGATTATTACCGTCACGGTGGTATTTTACCAATGGTTTTACGTGGAAAATTGAAAAAATAAAAAAACAAGGCCAAACAAGAACGTGCGTTTGGTCTCGTTTTATGTTATCATGAAGCATAATGATAAATGAGGAGGTTTTTGGAGATGGAAAATAGAGTGGAAATTGGGAAAACAGGACTTCGCGTGACGCCAATCGGCTTTGGGGCAAATACTATTGGGGCGCATAATCTATTTCAAAATATCGATGAAGAAGTTAGTCGTGAAACGATCCGAGTAGCTCTAACAGAAGGTGCAGACTTTTTCGATAGCGCGTTTATGTACGGTTTAGGACGTTCCGAAGAATTAATTGGTGAAATTTTAGCGGAGACTGGACGCCGTTCGGATGTTGTTTTAGCGACAAAAGCCGCGCATATCGTAAATGGAGATCAAATCAAACTTGATAATTCTCCAGCATTTTTGACAGAAGCCGTTGATATCGCATTGGAGCGCTTACAAACGGACTATATCGACCTATTCTACATCCATTTCCCAGATGGAAGAACCCCTCCGGACGAAGCAGTTGGAGCATTACAACGACTAAAAGAAGCAGGGAAAATACGCGCTATCGGTGTGTCTAATTTTAACATGGAGGCGTTAGCTGCCGCGAATAAAGATGGTTACGTAGATGTCGTACAGGACAAATATTCATTGATCTATCCTGAATTAGAGGCCGATATGATTCCCTATTGTATCGAAAACGAGATCTCATTTATACCGTACACACCGCTTGCAAGTGGCCTATTAACAGGGAAGTTTACCGAACAAAATCCGCCCCAAGACTTCCGAAAAGAGCGCCCGCATTTCCAAGGCCAAAAATACTTGGATATTATCACAAAAGTGGATAGTCTCAAGGCTTTAACAGAACAACACCAAGTTTCCATCGCAAACATTATCCTTGCTACAACGCTTGGTATCGACGGAATCGATGTTGTGATTCCAGGCGCCAAAAGCCCTGACCAAGTTCGCGCGAATATGAAAACACTGGATGCGAAACTAACAAAAGAAGAAATAGCACAAGTTCGAGCTCTATTTAAATAATAAAAGAAAGAAGGGCGATACATCATGCAACAAGAACGATGCGGTTGGGCAATGAATGATACAGTAGAACAAGGCTATCACGATGAAGAATGGGGTGTCCCAAGTCGTGATGAGTATTATTTATTTGAAATGCTCAATTTAGAAGGTGCACAAGCCGGCTTATCTTGGCGCCTGATTTTGAATAAACGAGCAGCATACAAAAATGCTTTTCATCAATTTGATCCAAATAAATGCGCAGTGATGACTGATGAAGAATTAGAACATATTCGTGAAACCGCAGAAATCGTGAAAAATAAACTAAAAATAGGTGGCGTGCGCAAAAATGCGATTGCCTTTTTGAAAGTTCAAGCGGAATTCGGTTCATTTGCTAACTATATTTGGGGATACTCAAACGGTGAACCGATAATCAATCATTGGACAGATATGGCCCAAATGCCAGCTCAAAATGAGTTATCGCAACAAATTAGTAAAGACCTAAAGAAGCGTGGATTTACCTTTGTAGGTCCTGTTATTATCTATTCTTACTTGCAGGCAATCGGGATGATTGATGATCATGTGATAACATGCCCTTTCCATACAGAAAACCGCGAAAAATTGACATAACAAAAAAATAAAGCGAGACAAAAGTCCCGTTATTTGGAACCCTTGCCTCGCTTTCATTAAATAAACTTAGCTTTTTTGCCAGTTTAATTGCCATTCAACACCAAGTTTATCTGTTAATTTCGCATAAGTACCACCCCAAGGCATTTCTTGCAACTCGATAGACACATGCCCACCATCTTTAAATATCTCGTAAGTTGCTTTTAGTGAAGCTTCATCATCGAACATAAAAGCGATGGAAAGCATGTTACCAGCAACTACGGACTCGTCATCAGTATAAGAATCTGAGAAGTAAAGCAGCTCTACACCATCTTTTTCAAGACGTGCATGGACAATGCGATTTCCAAGAGTCTCATCACCACGTGAATCACCCATCTCGGCATAAGTCTGAACCATAGTTGGTGTTGCACCGAAAGCATTCCCGTAAAATTCCAAAGCCTCTTTCGTATTTCCGTTAAGCTCTAAGTAAGGTATTGTATTTGCCATTGTGTTTCCTCCTAATGAATAAATTACCACGCTAGGTGATAGAGATAGTATAAGGTATACATAGCTAAAAATCCACTAACATACAAGTAAAAGCGTAGGGTCATCCAAAGTATTTCTAATTTGCAGTGAAATACTTGACGTACATTATTTTGGGGTTTATATTGTATATAGATAAATATCTATGTATCGGTTTACTATCATCAAGAAAATGTATATCTAATTCATAGATTTATCTTTATATATTGGCCGGCAATCAATATACATAGCACACGGCTTTTGGGAGGTTGGGGAAATGGAAGTAACATTAGCGATTTTGGTGTTTATATGCACACTTATTTTCGTTATTTGGCAGCCTAGAAATTTATCTATAGGCTGGTCTGCTTGTGGTGGCGCCATTATTGCCTTATTACTAGGTGTTGTAAGTTTTACAGATGTATTTACGGTGACAGGAATCGTCTGGAATGCAACATTAGCTTTTATCGCCATTATCATTATTTCGCTTATATTAGATGAAATCGGTTTTTTTGAGTGGGCGGCACTACATATGGCGAGGCTAGCCAAGGGAAATGGAATATTGATGTTTGTTCTGATTGCAATATTAGGAGCGTTGGTTGCGGCTTTCTTTGCGAACGATGGGGCAGCGCTGATATTGACGCCAATTGTTTTAGCGATGGTTCGGGCACTAAAATTTGATGAGAAGAAAGTATTTCCCTTCATTATTGCCAGCGGATTTATTGCAGATACAACTTCTTTACCACTAGTAGTAAGTAATTTAGTAAATATCGTTTCGGCAGACTTTTTTGGCATCACTTTTTCGCAATATGCTCTCATTATGTGGTTACCGACACTATTCTCCCTGATCGCTAGCATTTTGATATTATATGTTTACTTTAGAAAAGCCTTACCAAAAAGATACGATGCGACAGATCTTAAAGCACCCGTTTCTGCGATTAAGGACTTAAAAATGTTTCATATCTCTTGGTTTGTTTTAGCTATTTTGGTCACTGGGTACTTTTTGAGTAGCCTTTTACAGATACCAGTTTCCTTCATTGCATTACTCATTGCTTTTATTTTCCTAGTACTAGCTCGAAATAGTAGAGCTGTCAACGCCAAAAAAATTGTTAAAGGAGCACCCTGGAGTATTGTATTTTTCTCGATAGGCATGTATGTGGTTGTTTATGGTCTACAAAATGCAGGGATTACAAAAGTGTTAGCCAGTGCAGTGGAATACATCGGTAGTTATGGATTATTCGCGGGTACGATTGGGATGGGATTCATTGCTGCGATTCTGTCTTCCATCATGAACAACATGCCAACCGTGATGATTAATGCACTTGCGATTGACCATACTCCTTTTACAGGTATCATGAAAGAAGCGCTGATTTATGCCAATGTTATTGGATCTGATTTAGGACCTAAACTCACGCCAATTGGTTCTTTAGCAACACTTTTATGGCTTCACGTATTAGCTCAAAAAAATGTGAAAATAAGTTGGGTAATGTACTTTAAAATTGGAATTGTCATCACACTGCCAGTTTTATTTATCACATTGGTTGGATTGTATATATCGTTGCTTATTTGGGCGTAGTAAACGATAATTTAATTATGTAAACAAGTTGTAGCATAAAAAAAGAACAGCCCGAGGGAGGGGCTGTTCTTTTTTATATAGTTATAAATTAAACACCTTTATAAGCGTTCATATAAACTTCTTTCAACTCGGAAACGAGCGGTTGAACTGGGTTAGCAGTCGTACATTGATCCATGAACGCGCGATCAGCAAGTGTATCAACCACTGCGTCGAATGCTTTCTTGTCAACGTTTTGACCTTTCAAGCTCATTTCGATTCCGCAATCTTTACCAAGGCTGATGATTGCATCAACTAGTGATTTCACGCCTTCTTCTGTTGTAGAAGCTGGAAGCCCTAGTACGCGAGCAATTTGTGCGTAATCTTGGTCTGCGCGGTAAGATTCGTATCTTGGGAACAACGCATGTTTTCTAGGTTTTGTTGCATTGTAACGAATAACGTGTGGCATAAGGATAGCATTCGCACGACCATGAGGGATATGGAATTCAGGTCCGATTTTGTGAGCTAAACTATGGTTAATTCCTAGGAAAGCGTTGGCAAATGCCATACCAGCCATAGCGGAAGCATTATGCATTTTTTCACGAGCATCTTCGTCACCTTCAAGAACGGAAGCGCGTAATGATTCGAATACCATTTCAATGGCACGTAGAGACAATCCACGAGTATAATCGCTTGCCATTACGGATACGTATGACTCGATCGCATGTGTTAATACGTCCATACCTGTGTCAGCTGTGATGTGAGCTGGAACTGTCATCACATATTGTGCATCGACAATTGCTACGTCTGGAGTCAATTCGTAATCTGCAAGTGGGTATTTAATGTTGTTTTCTTTATCTGTAATAACCGCAAAAGGAGTAACCTCAGATCCAGTACCAGATGTAGTAGGGATGGCAACGAATTGCGCTTTTTCACCAAGTTTAGGATATTTGAATGTACGTTTGCGAATATCTAAGAATTTTTGTTTCAAACCGAAGAATGAAGCTTCTGGGTGTTCATAGAATAACCACATACCTTTGGCAGCATCCATTGCGGAACCACCACCGAGTGCGATAATGCAATCTGGTTTGAAGTCTTTCATTAGTTCTGCGCCTTTATAAACAGTTACGTCAGATGGATCTGGTTCTACGTCTGCAAATACTTGAATGTCTACATTGTTACTGCGTTTTTTCAAGTGTTCGATAACAACGTCAACATATTTGAATTGCACCATTCCTGGGTCAGTTACGATGAATACGCGTTCGATGTTCGGCATTTTTTGTAGATATTGTGTAGAATATTTTTCAAAGAATACTTTTGGTGGCAGTTTGAACCATTGCATATTATTTCTCCGTTCTGCGATACGTTTCACATTTAAAAGGTTTGTTGCGCTAACGTTTTGTGATACAGAGTTTTTACCGTAAGATCCGCAACCTAGTGTTAGGGAAGGGATGAAGCCATTGTAAAGGTCGCCGATTCCGCCTTGAGCAGATGGTGCGTTCACAATGATACGACATGCTTTCATACGTAAACCGAATGCTAGTTGTGCTTCGCGGTCTGTTGAATGAATAACTGCTGAGTGACCTAAACCACCGTATACAAGCATTTCTTCACAACGATCAAAAGCTTGTGCTTGGTCTTTCGCTTCAATGAAAGCTAGGACTGGGCTTAGTTTTTCATGAGATAGTGGGTAATCGTCGCCCACACCTTTAATTTCAGCTACGAGCATTTTTGTATCTTCTGGAACTTTGAATCCAGCTTCGTTTGCGATCCAAGCAGGGGATTTACCTACAACATTTGGATTTAACGCGTGTGTTTCAGGATTGATAACATAGCTTTCTAATTTTTTGAATTCAGCGCCTTTAACGAAGTAGCATTTGTTCGCTTCCATTTCGTCTTTTACAGCTTTGGCAACTTCTTTGTCGACGATGACAGCTTGTTCAGAAGCACAAATCATACCGTGATCGAAAGTTTTAGATAGGATTAGGTCGTTTACTGCGCGTTTGATTTTCGCTGTTTTGTCGATGTAAGCTGGAACGTTACCAGGACCAACGCCAAGAGCAGGTTTACCAGTAGAGTACGCTGATTTAACCATTGCTGCACCACCTGTAGCAAGCACGAGCGCTACATCTTTATGGTTCATCAATTGTTTTGTCGCTTCTAGTGATGGTTTCTCAACCCATTGAATACAATGTTCTGGAGCGCCTGCTGCAACTGCTGCTTCATAAACAACACGAGCGGCTTCAGAAGAACATTTTTGAGCGCTTGGGTGGAATGCGAAAATGATTGGGTTACGTGTTTTAATAGCAATGATAGCTTTAAATAGTGTAGTAGAAGTTGGGTTAGTTACAGGAGTTACCCCAGCAATAACGCCGACTGGTTCTGCAATCTCAACAACACCGGTTTGTTTATCTTCATGGATAATGCCGACTGTTTTATCTGCTTTAATGCTATTCCAAATATATTCTGTTGCAAAAATATTTTTGATACATTTATCTTCATAAATACCGCGACCAGTTTCTTCAATCGCTAGTTTAGCAAGAGGCATATGTTGATCAAGACCAGCTAGTGCCATTGCATGAACGATATTATCTACTTTTTCTTGGTCAAAGTCAGCGAATGCTTTCAGTGCGCTTTGTCCATTACTTGCTAATTTATCAATTACCTTTTGAACTTCTACTTCTTCATTTACAGCTTTTTCTTTCATTGCCATTTTTGAACCCTCCAATGATATTGGGACTAAAAACGTCCTCTCGTGACATTTAATGTCCCTGTTATTTCAAAAAAATTGCGGCGGTCGACTCGCCGTCCTTTTTTTGTGTTTCTTATTTATAAAGTAAGTGTAACACTTCACAAAGTCTTTGTCTAGTTGTTTTTGTGAAAACATTCACTTAGTGTTTAAAATGGGAAAATAGGCATATCTAAAAAGAGACTAGCACACCTTTTGACATAGTTAAAATAAGAGAATAGCGTGATTTTCTACGTTGTTTTCTCAACGGTATAACATAATTTTACTAGCGATTGCTAAGAAAGATTGTGCAATTTGTAGTATACTTAAATAGAAATGACAATATATAGATAAAAAGGAGTTACATACAGATGTATATGATGTTTTTTGGGAGTTCTATTTTTATACTGGTGGCAATGGCAGTTATTTGGTCAGTTTTTTTCTTTAAAGGTACCAGAGCTTTATTTATCGTAAATGGCTTTTTTTTCATAGCTTGGTGTGCCGTTGCGCTACTTGCAAGCCTGACTATTGGTTGGGAATTTATTCGGCAAATTTTTGGGATGTTAGCACCAATGGTTTTGTCTCCAATTTTGCTAGTCTTGATTTTTCGGGAACACACGAGCTGGCGAACGGTGACAAAACGGTATGCGATTTTCATATCTTGGTTTGCTGTTTTTATGATTGCTTTCCAAATACCTGCATTTCCGAGCGTTAGGGAATATTTCGAATGTTTTGGTGTACCAATTTTCGCATTCTTTCTATTATATGCATGGAATAAATGGCTGGCAGATCGAGCAAAGCGTAGCTGGCTTATTGTTGGTAGTGTCTTTACAATTCTTGCTTTTATTTCCGTGTCGCTCATATGGAACGCAAATGAAATGAAGGCTGATGGGCAAGATATGATTATGGATTGGGGCGGTGGAAATGCGACGAAATTGCAGAATCAAACGGATGTAACTACCTTGACTGGACCGAGTAAAGCGGACGTAACCAAGCGCTATCGTTTTACAGCGGCAAAAAAAAGGATGACGGTTCCTGATGGGACGAAAAAAGAAGTATGGCTTTTTAATGGAGAAATGACCGGGCCTGCGATTCGCGTAAAACAGGGGGATGTCGTGGAGGTAACTTTAATGAACAAAGATATTGCGGATGGCGTTACGATTCATTGGCATGGATATGACGTACCGATCTCAGAAGATGGTGTCCCGGATATCTCGCAAAAAGCAGTCGGGGTTGGGGAGAGTCATACGTACCGTTTCAAAGCGGATAAAGTGGGGACATTTTGGTACCATTCTCACAGTCAGTCTTCCGAACAAGTAGGTCATGGTTTATTTGGGTCGCTCGTTGTTGAACCAAAAGACAGGACACAAAATGAACTCGAAATCGTGGGCTTCGTTGCTCCGAAATATATAGATAAAGATGGCGCACTACTATCAGCTAATGGAAGTTTGCCGAAAACTGTAAAACCAGGTACTAAAGTCAGAATCCGTCTTGGAAATGCACATAATAAGCCACAAAAAATCATTCTGAACGGAGCTTCGTATCAAGTGGCTGCGATTGACGGGAACGCCATCTATCGACCAACAAATCTAAAAGATACGTACTTACAGGTGCCAGCTGGCGGACGCATGGATATTACATTCACGATGCCAAATCATGCAGTGCGGTTATTTGATGCAAAAGATGAGGCAGGAGGATGGGAATTCCAATCGACGACGAGAACAACCGAAGCTTCTCATGATATTCCAAAAGAAGTTTTCAAACCGGAGCAATACGGTGAACAAAAAGCAACAGGATTAGATTTATCTCGTGGATTTGATCGTGAATTTACGATGGTATTTGACAGTAAGTTAGCCTTTTTCGACGGTATGGTGCATCATTTATGGACGATTAACGGCATGCTTTATCCAAACACACCGATGCTCATGGTCAGTGAGGGGGATCTAGTGAAGACGACGTTTATCAATAGGAGTTATGGTCACCACCCGATGCACTTACACGGACATACCATGCTTGTTCTGACGCGTAATGGGGAAGCGACAACGGGTAGTCCTTGGTGGACAGACACTCTAAACGTAAAGCCTGGTGAGACATATGAAGTCGCATTTAAAGCTGATAATCCAGGAATTTGGATGGATCATTGCCATAACTTGGACCATGCGACCAACGGAATGATGATGCACCTGCAGTATGACAATGTGTACACACCATTTTCTGGACATACGCACGAATAAGAGAAAACATTTCGCTATTTTGTAAGATAAACGTTGCATTTACTTGTCATACGAAGGTTTTTATGCTAATATAGAAAACAGTGTTAAATCACACACGCGTTGAGGACAGTACAAAAGGTGCTTGCTTGCAAGTCTTTGTCTGGTTGATTCACGCGGAGGGCGGAAAATCCGCAAAAATAAAACCATAGGAGGGAATAACATGCCTGTTATTTCAATGAAACAATTGTTAGAAGCTGGGGTACATTTCGGCCACCAAACACGTCGCTGGAACCCAAAAATGAAGAAATATATCTTCACAGAAAGAAACGGTATCTACATTATCGATTTACAAAAAACTGTTAAGAAAGTAGACGAAGCTTTCAATTTCATGAAAGAAATCTCTGCTGACGGTGGAACAATCCTTTTTGTAGGAACTAAAAAACAAGCGCAAGATTCAGTACGTGATGAAGCGATCCGTTCAGGTCAATATTTCGTTAACCATCGTTGGTTAGGTGGAACATTGACAAACTTTGAAACAATCCAAAAACGTATTAAACATCTTAAGAAAATCGAAAAAATGGAAGAAGACGGTACTTTCGAAGTCCTTCCTAAAAAAGAAGTTGTTCTACTTAAGAAAGAACAAGAGAAATTAGAAAGATTCCTAGGCGGTATTAAAGATATGAAAGGTCTTCCAGATGCTTTGTTCATCGTTGACCCTCGTAAAGAACGTATTGCTGTTGCAGAAGCTCGTAAATTACACATCCCGATTATCGGTATTGTAGATACAAACTGTGATCCAGATGAAATTGATTACGTAATTCCTGCAAATGACGATGCTATCCGCGCGGTTAAACTTTTAACTGCTAGAATGGCTGATGCTATCATCGAAGTAAACCAAGGTGAAGAGCAAGAAGTTCCTGTTGAAGAAGTAAAAGCTCCAGTTGTTGAAGAAAAACCTGCAGCACCAGTTGCTGAAGAACCAACAACAGAAGCATAAGATATGATTTAAAACTAACAAGGTGATAAGTGGCAATCTCTTATCACCTTTTTTCAAACAATTTTATATTAGGAGGAATTGTAAATGGCTAACGTTACAGCTCAAATGGTAAAAGAACTACGTGAAAAAACTGGTGCAGGTATGATGGATTGTAAAAAAGCATTAGTAGAAGTAGATGGAGATATGGATTTAGCAATCGACTACCTACGTGAAAAAGGTATTGCGAAAGCTGCTAAAAAATCAGATCGTATCGCGACAGAAGGTATGACAAGTGTTGTCAGCAATGACAAACATGTTGCAGTACTTGAAATCAACGCGGAAACAGATTTTGTAGCTAAAAATGACCAATTCATTCAATTAGTACAAGACATTTCAAACCAACTACTAACTGTTCGTCCAGATAACTTAGATGAAGCCTTAAAAACGGAAATGCCTAATGGGCAATCTTTACAAGACTACATCAATGAAGCAATCCAAAAAATCGGTGAAAGAATTTCTCTTCGTCGTTTTGAAATTAAAGAAAAAGTTGCTGATCACGCATTTGGCGAATACATTCACATGGGTGGACGTATTGGTGTATTAGTAGTTCTTGAAGGAACTTCTGATGACGCGATTGCGAAAGATGTTGCAATGCACGTTGCAGCAATTAATCCTAAATACATTTCTCGTAATGACGTTTCTCAAGACGAAATTGCGCACGAAAGAAAAATCCTTACAGAGCAAGCTCTTAACGAAGGCAAACCAGCTAACATCGTTGAAAAAATGGTCGAAGGTCGCTTAACGAAATACCTTAGCGAAATTAGCCTAGAAGATCAACCATTCGTTAAAAATCCAGACGTAACTGTAGGCCAATTTGTTAAAGAAAAAGGCGCTACAATCAAATCATTCGTTCGCTTTGAAGTCGGCGAAGGATTAGAGAAAAAAGAAGACAACTTTGTTGAAGAAGTTATGAATCAAGTGAAAAAATAAATCACGTTTTAAGTGATTCTTAAGGACCTGCTATTCGTAAAGAATGGTAGGTTTTTCTTTTAAGGAACAAAATCTAAATAGCTACAACACAGATGTAAGAGGTGATTTCTTGGGAAGCATCGTAAAGTATATTCTACTATTTATTTGGCTAACAGTTTCAATGTACTACTATTATGAGATTTTCCCGCGAACTATTTTATGGTTTATTGTAAGTATCCCAATAGAAGTATTAGGATGTTTACTAATCATATGGCTGTTTGAAAAAAATAAAACGACAAAGTAAAGGATGAGACTACAGATGGAAGATAATATTTTTGAAAGAATGGCAAAAAATTATGATTCAGAAAGCCGGATCGAACTCGCTAATATCGTTGCCAGCAGAGTAAAGAAAGAATTGATGGAAGCTAAAAATAAAACACTCATCGATTATGGAAGTGGAACTGGACTAATTGGTTTACAGCTAACGGATCTGGTGAACTCCATTACACTAATTGATTCCTCAGAAGGCATGGTAGAGATAATCCGTGATAAAATAGCACAAACTAATATTCAAAATGCGCGGACATTAGTTGCAGATTTCACGAAGGACGTTAGTGCAACCAAAGCGGATATTATTTTAGTTTCGCTGGTTCTTTTACATATTCCAGATACTAAACTCATTTTAGAAAGATTGTATGGAACTTTAAATGATGGAGGAAAGCTAATTATTGTTGACTTTGATAAAAATGAACGCATTGATCATCCTACTGTTCATAATGGTTTTGATGCAAATGAACTCAAAAAATGGCTTGCGAGTACTGGCTTTGAGTCGACTGATATCGATATATTTTATCATGGCGAAAAAGTATTCATGAAGCAAGATGCTGATATGTTTATAGCTGTTAGTTATAAATAGAGTTAATTGCTCATAATATTATTATGTAAACTAATAAAACTTTCTCCTGACATTTTGATGATTTTCCTTTATAATAGAAGTATAGATACTGAAAATGCTTAGTGAAGGTGATATGGATGGTAAATAAAAATCCCAAAGTATATAAAAAAATGCTAGAAAATAATCACTCGTTACCGTACAAAGTTCGTATTAATGGTACGCTTTTTGAAGTTATCGTTTACTCGATGCTCGGCAAAATGGCTGGCGTAGTGGTTGTAGATCCTAATGGCTTAACAGTCGACCGAAATACCGCGGAGCAAGTTCTCATTTACGTGCAAAAATATAGCTTTTACTTTGAATACTTGAAAAAACGAACACACGTTGTCAAAGAACGCGATAGCATTACAGCAGAGCGTGTTGAAAAAGTACAGCGGATTTTGAATGAGAAGGGTTTATTTGGAGAGAAGATGCAGCTTGACATTGACCAGTTAAATCTTGCCCTCGAGGTATATAAGCAACAGCAACGCAAATTGGATATTTATCAAGAAGATATCACGCTACTAAATGAAAAAATTGAGGCGCAGCAAGAGATCTTTGAGGAAGACTGGCATCATGCGGAGGATTTATCGCTAGCTTATGCAATCGCTGCCTACGGACAAAGTCTATACTTAGAAAAAACACGTGATATCCGTAAAAAAATGTTAAAATGGACGCAAACACATGGTAAGATGTTGCCACCAGAGCAACGCCGACAACTATCAAAATTAGCGTTTGTACTAAGTGAGGCCCAAGCAGGACATATTTTCGACCAAATTATTTCGCTGATTCCAATGTTAGAAAATGGCTTAAAGTTAAATCGTGATCAAGCCATTCCGGCATGCGTAAAAGAATTTGGTAAGGCGTACGAATCCTATTGTCGCGCATATGAGCCGTCGATGGATCGGATTACCCCGTTAATTCGTAATAAGAAAGGCTAATTAGAGCCAATAGAAAGGTAAAGGCGTATGTACACAACTCAAATTATGGAACAATTAAAGCAAGAAATTCCAACACTTATTGTAAAACCGAATGAAGATTTAGCGGCGTATACTTTCACAAAAACGGGCGGCCAGGCAGACTTATTTGTTATGCCGACAAGTCATCAATTAGCTGCTGAAACGATTAAATTCGCCAATACAAATAACGTACCACTAACCATTCTCGGAAACGGATCGAACCTGATTATTAAAGACGGCGGGATTCGTGGGATTGTGATGTACTTAGATGCGCTTCATGCGATTAAACGGGAAGGTACGAAGGTCATTGCTGGCTGTGGTGCTAAAATCATCGATGTCTCTCGCTTTGCATTAGAAGCCTCACTGAGCGGTTTAGAATTCGCTTGTGGTATTCCAGGTTCCGTCGGTGGTGCGCTCTACATGAACGCTGGCGCTTACGGTGGCGAAATATCTGACGTGTTAATCGAAGCTACGGTACTAACACCAACTGGTGAGTTGAAATATCTTCAAAAAGACCAGTTAGAAGCCAAATATCGCAAAAGTTCGATCGCAGACAATCATTACGTTGTACTAGAAGCCGTATTTGAATTAACGCTCGCTGAACCACATACGATCCGCTTAAAAATGGAAGAGCTAACAGAAATGCGCGAAGCAAAACAACCACTAGAATATCCTTCATGTGGTAGTGTATTCAAACGTCCACCAGGTCATTTTGCGGGGAAACTCATTCAAGATGCTGGTTTACAAGGTCATCAAATTGGCGGAGCACAAGTGTCCATGAAGCATGCTGGATTTATCGTGAACATCGATCATGCATCAGCAACAGATTATATGGAGCTTATCGATCACGTGCAGAAGACAGTTTCAGAAAAATCCGGTGTTTTGCTTGAAACTGAAGTAAAAATTATTGGAGAAGATAAGTAATTGTAAACTCTTTGGCTTAGATGTTGAGCTAAAGAGTTTTTTTAATAGATAGCATGCATCAACAGTGTTTTTTTGTTACAATAGAATGAGTCAGAATCAAACTAGGAGGATTTCAATTTGGATGCTGTAATAAAACTGTTTTACAATCGTAGTTTCCGACGCGTACTTGTCTTTATATTAGTTGCCGTCGTTCTATATCTACTTAGAAGTATGATCGATATTATCTTGCTCACCTTTATATTCTCATTTCTAATCAATCGTCTGGAGAATTTTATTTTGAAGCGGATCTCGATTTATAGGAAAGTCATCGTGATTATTTTGTATGTGTTTATCGCACTCGGCATTTCACTTATCGTTGTTAAATACATACCAATGCTAATCGAACAACTAGATCAGCTGATTAGGTCTGTTACTAAATTTTACACGAATCCAGGAAACAACGAATCTGTTAATTACATCATGTCCCTTGCTAAAGAATTTGAAATAACGAAATATGCGAACGATGGTATTCAGTTCCTACTCTCGTATTTAGCTAATATCGGTGTCGTAACGATGAATATTTTCATTGCGCTTATTTTGAGCCTATTTTTCTCACTTGGAAAAGAACAATTGATCCTGTTTACTAGTAAATTTGGTCAGAGTAAAGTAGCCTTCGTTTACGACGAGCTAAAATATTTCGGTTCTAAGTTCACAGAAACATTCGGAAAAGTGATCGAAGCGCAATTTATGATCGCACTGGTCAACTGCGTACTAACAACGATCGCTCTATGGATCATGGGCTTCCCGCAACTATTCTCACTTGCAATTATGGTTTTCTTACTGGGCCTGATTCCAGTAGCGGGCGTTATTATCTCAATGATACCGCTAACGATTATCGCTTATGCTATCGGTGGTATCAACTACGTACTCATTATTCTAGTACTTGTGGTTGTCATTCACGCGATCGAATCCTATATTTTAAATCCGAAATTGATGTCCGCTAAGACTGATTTACCTGTTTTTTATACGTTTATTGTGCTGATTTTTTCAGAACATTTCTTCGGCATCTGGGGACTAATCGTTGGTATTCCAGTATTCATGTTCTTCTTAGATGTTCTCGGCGTGATTAACGAAGATGAGGTCATGGTGCATCCTGATAAAAAAGTCACCAAGTAAGTTAGAACTGAGGAAGTTGCTTCTGCTATTTTCTCGGTTTTTTTGACGAAAGGAACGAATGAAAAATATGAGTCGCTATTTGCAAATTATCTCTTTAGATGCGCTCGGAAAGGCTGACTTGGAAGATCTCACCGATTTACCCACACTTGCTTTTCTGAAAAACAATGGGACGCATGTTTCAGCTGTTGAAACGATCTATCCCTCGCTCACATACCCAGCGCATACGACGATCATGACGGGACATTATCCGAAAACACATGGTATTATAAACAACACGAAGGTGCAACCAGAAAAGGCGTCACCAGATTGGTATTGGTATCGTAATGCAATCAAAGTTCCCACCTTATACGATGCCGCAAAACAAGCAGGGTTAAGCACTGCCGCCTTTTTATGGCCAGTGGCAGCGCGTAGTTCGATCGATTATAATATTGCTGAAATTTTCCCGAATCGATTTTGGCTGAGTCAAGTCGCCGTTTCATTGTGGGGAAGTTCGCCAGGCTTTTTGATAGAAATGAACCATCGTTTTGGCCATTTAAGAAAAGGAATTGCCCAGCCAGACTTAGATAACTTTTTGACAGCCGCAGTAGAAGACACGATTCTTCGCAAAAAACCGAATCTCACACTTGTGCATTTAGTGGATATGGATAGTATGCGGCATGCCCACGGGGTTAGATCACTTGAAGCACACGCAGCGCTAAAACGCCACGACGACCGGTTAGCAAGGATTATCGAGGCGACGAAGCGAAATGGTACATACGCAGAGACGACATTCATTGTTTTAGGAGATCATTATCAGATTGATGTGAGTAAGGCCATCCAGTTAAACGCGCTATTCGCCGAGCATCATTTCTTATCTGTACAAAATGGAAAAATAACAGATTGGGATGTCTACGCTAAAAGTTGCGATGGTTCGTGTTATATTTATGCTAAAGATGATACGGATATAGACCAGATTCGGGCGCTAATAGAGCCATTAGAAGGTATTGAAAAGATTTTTAGCGCTGAGGAAGCAGCAGCATTTGGAGCAGATGATACGTGCGCTTTAATGATAGAAGCCAAGGCAGGTTACTATTTTAAAGATGCAGCAGTAGGTGATGTTGTTCAAAAAATCGAGGCGCAGGACATTGGGAGGCCAGACTATTATCGCGCCGTACATGGCTATTCACCGCAAAAGCCAAACTATGATACAACCATGATTGCCTTTGGACAGGGTATCAAAAAGGGAGCAGTGATAGAGCGCTCACGATTAATTGACGCCGCGCCAACGTTTGCAGCCATTTTAAATATTGACTTCCCTGGAACAGCTGGTACGGTGATAGAAGGTATTTTTGATTAAGAAAAGGGGATACATCTAAATGAAATTGACGAAACAAGAGAAGAGCTGGGTATTGCAAGATTGGGGCAACTCGGTGTATTCTATTATGATTACAACGGCGATTTTACCGATTTACTTTAAAGGGGTGGCGAGTAACGCTGGTATTGCAGATCATGTATCAACGGCTTACTGGGGTTATGCGAATTCGCTCGGTACGCTATTTATTTCGCTACTGGCGCCGATTTTAGGGACCATTGCTGATTACCAGTTTTTCAAGAAACGGTTTTTCAGTTTATTCACCTGGATCGGTATCGCTTTTACAGTTGGCTTTGTGTTCGTTCCGAGCGATCAATGGATGTTGCTGCTGATATTCTATATGTTATCCTTGATCGGTTTTTCTGGAGCTAATATATTCTACGACTCGTTTTTAGTAGACGTCACCAGCAATGACCGAATGGATAAAATTTCGTCTTTCGGTTATGCATTTGGATATCTAGGAAGTTGCATTCCGTTTGTCGTTTTCATCATCTTTCAAGCGACGGGAATCTTGCCAATTAGTCAAACGATGCTGCTAAATGGCGCCTTTTTACTAACCGCTGTCTGGTGGGCTGTTTTCACGATACCACTTTGGCGTAATGTGCAACAAGTTTACTACATTCCACATGATAAAAAGCCCGTACGAAGCAGTTTCGCGAGGCTTGGTAAGACGCTTAAAAATATAAAACAGTACCGCAATATTGTTCTGTTTCTAGTCGCGTATTTTTTTTATATCGATGGTGTGGATACGATTTTCAGAATGGCCTCGTCCTACGGGATTGATCTTGGGATTTCAGACACCACGCTGATCATTGTCTTGTTGGTCACGCAAATTGTGGCGTTCCCGTTCACGATTATATACGGTCAACTAGCGAAACGATTCGGTGGTAAATCTCTCATACTTGTCGCGATTTCGATTTATATTATCATTTGTATCTACGCTATTTTCATGAAAACAACGACTGATTTCTGGGTTTTAGCCATGCTTGTCGGGACATCTCAAGGAGGCATTCAAGCGCTAAGCCGTTCTTATTTCGGCAAAATCATCCCTAAAGAACGATCCAATGAATTTTACGGATTCTATAATATTTTCGGCAAATTTTCAGCAATTATGGGCCCGGCACTGATGGGAGTCATCGCTCAAGTCACTGGCCACACACAATACGGTGTTGCGAGTCTCGTCGTTTTATTCGTTATCGGTGGCGTATTATTCTTATTTGTGAAGCCAATACCTGTTTTAGACCAACCTTAATTAAAATATGAAATGGAGAGATGTACGATGCAAGAAAACTATCAAAAAATAACCGAAGAATCTGGCGTTATGTCATTTGAATTAGAGCTAAATGCCCCGCGCCCTAAAGTATGGGAGCTTATTGCAACAACGAAAGGTT
Source organism: Listeria weihenstephanensis (assembly GCF_003534205.1). Classification (NCBI taxonomy): domain Bacteria; kingdom Bacillati; phylum Bacillota; class Bacilli; order Caryophanales; family Listeriaceae; genus Paenilisteria; species Paenilisteria weihenstephanensis. Next base: position 1,708,737 of record NZ_CP011102.1, read on the forward strand.
TTGCCCAATGGTTTCCTGAACTAAGCGTCGGCGAGTCTGGCGTTGATGGTATGATCTTATTTGATTTTGGGAATGGCGAATACGAAGAGATGACGATCACCATTTATGATCCTAAATCTGTATTGGAGTACACGTGGGATAAGAATGTCGTTCGATTTGAGCTCATCGAAAAAGAAGCAACAACAGTGCTACGATTCACGGAAGAAATAACGGAGTTGACGACACATACACCACGTGACATTGCAGGTTGGTACATGTGCTTACAAAAAATTCAGGGTATTTTAGAAGATAAAGACGTATCCTTTACAGAAGAAGAGTTTCTAGCGCTATTTGATAAGTATCAAGCAGTCATGAACTAAGAATTGAACAACTCATTCGCTCAGAAGGAAGAGGCGGCAGCGTGGATGGATTGGACGCTTATTAGTATTTTAAGTGCGGTTTATTCCTTACGACTCATGCAAAAGTTCCCCATCGTGAAAGATCGACTTTTGACGTGTACGAAACGGCTAGACTAATTACACCTAAAAGAAAGAGCCTCCGGGATGCTGTACAAACATTGGAGGCTCTTTTCGCATATGCTTGACTTGAAGTGAACTCCAAGATGTATACTAAAAGGGTGGAAAATTAAACAAGAAGCATAATGTCTGAGTCGAAATATTGTTCTATAAAATTGGTTTTAGATTGAATGGTAGCTATATCTATGTGTTCGCCTTTAGACATGACAACCCATTTATCTTCTACATCATTTTTTCGAACGATAACAGCCACTACTTCGCCGGAGAACTTTTTTGTAGGAACGACAGACGCAGACAGTATATAGGCATCTTGATATTCGCCGTCCCCAGCAATGATGTTTTCAACGAATCCATAGTCTACCGGATATACATTATTAAATGCGTCTGTGTAGCCTATAGGTCTGTCGATTGTGACAGTCACTTCAAATTTTTTCATGTATTTCTCCTTTCGTTTCGATATATTGCTTATTATAGCATGAAAGAAAGGCAGGTTTTATTTTTAAAGGAGGTTGTATGGATGAATATAAAATTGGTAAGCGCAGAGGCGAATGTTTCTGCCGATACGATTCGTTACTATGAGCGAATAGGGCTCATTCCACCAGTGCAAAGAAATGAAAATGGTGTTCGTATATTCGATGATGAAGATCTGCGTTGGATCACATTCAGCCGTCAGATGCGTAAAGCAGGGCTATCCATTGAATCCTTAATTGAATATCTAAGCCTTTTTCGTGAAGGAGATGACACCGCACCCGCACGTGTAGAACTTTTAAAAGAACAGCGAAATGAGCTGCAAGATCGTATTGACATGATGCAAAGCGCATTAGACCGTCTAGATTTTAAAATTGATAATTATGCGAGCCATATGATACCTGCTGAGAAAAAACTAAGAGACTTCTAAAAATAGAGCAAGCTCCCAAACATGATTCATATGGGAACTTGCTCTATTTATTTCTCATTTTTATATTCTAAAATATCCCCAGGTTGACATTCGAGTGCTGCGCAAATAGCTTCTAGGGTGGAGAACCGGATTGCTTTTGCCTTACCATTTTTCAGAACCGAAATATTAGCCATTGTGATGCCAACTTTTTTGGATAGTTCGGTAACACTCATTTTCCTTTTAGCCAGTTGTACGTCAATATTTATTATAATCGCCATAGCTTAGTCACCTCAGACCGTTAAGTCGTTTTCTGATTTGATACTAATTGCTTCTTGTAAAAGTCTTTGAAGAACCGCAGCAAATGTGGCAATAACGATAGATGCAAATGTAAGAATAAGTCCGATGATCATAATACCTGGAGCATCGGTTTTATCTGCTAAAAAATAAAAAAGTGGCAAACAAAGTACATATAGTGAGCTAATAATAATGGCACAATATTTGATCCATTTCAAGGAGTGAACAGAACGCTCGGAGAAAGCCACTTTTTTATCAATAAATGTTAGAACTTTGATAGCTTGATACAAACCAATGAAAAAAGGGATAACAGTAATGTACACCGTCATTAATATTGGATATAGCAACTTGGTAAACTCGGGAGCTCTTTTACTGACTTCTGTGGCAAGTAGTGGTAACGGAATAACGCATGCAGCAAGTATTGCAATTCCCATAAGAAGAACAACAATCTTTAAGAAGAGAGTAGATCCTCGCTTCATAATAAACACCTCATTTAATAGTATTATATTGATAATAGCAAAATATATATCGTTTTACAATAAATATATATCTTTATTTTTATTGAAACCACTATCTGGATTCCATTCTATATTTGATTTGGTTGACAATTAGTGAATAAAGATTATAATTGACTTACATAAAATTATTTAATAATCGCGTAAACTTAAGGAGGTTGGCTTATGAATCAACAAGAACGATTGGCTAAGATCCTCAGCATACTAGAAAAGCAACCGAAGATTTCTCAGAAGGAATTGATGTCGATTTTCAATATTTCAAAAGACTCCGTGCGTCGAGATATAGTGATATTAGTAGAGCAAGGATTGGCAGAACGGTATCCTGGTGGAATTTCGCGCCCGCTTTTAAAAGCACAGATCGAAAACTATTCGAGTCGCTTAATTAAGCGAGCAAGAGAAAAAGAGGAGATCGCGAAAGAGGCGGGTCACTTACTAGATTCGGAAATGACGATATATTTAGATGTTTCCACAACGGTTCATTTTTTAGCAGCTAACTTAGTGGCTCATGATTTGGTTGTCGTGACAAATTCCATGGACAATGCTTTATCCGTCTCACAAGAGGGAAGTAATCAAGTTTATTTACTTGGTGGTTTTTTTAATGCGAAATCTCGTATACTAACTGGTGAAGCAGTCTTGCAGCAATTAAATCAGTTTAATTTCGATTGGTCTTTTATCGGAGCCGCTGGAATAACGGAGCAAGGGATATATTACTCAGAATTGGCCGATAGTCACCTTAAGCGAGGTATTATTCAAAATTCTCAGAAGGTGTGTTTGTTAATCGACAGTAGCAAGTTTAATCAACAATCCGCGTATAAAATCGATTTTACAGGTATCAACAAGATCATTACAGATCAAGCTTTGCCGCCAAGCCTCATGAATGTCATGATTGCAAAGGAAATCGATGTGGTGCTTGTGAAAGAAGGAGGGAAATAATGACGATTATTAAAAATGTAAGAATAGCTCAAGGTCAAGATTTAGTTGAGGCGGCCGTTGTTATTGATCGAAATAAAATCCAGCGAGTATTGACCGGCGAGGACTTAGAAGACTTAAACGTAGACGAATATTTTCAAGAAAATATTATTGATGGTGATAATAAGCTGCTAATACCTGGCATGATCGATGTTCATATTCATGGAGCGCATAATTTTGATATGATGGATGGGACAACGGAAAGTATTCAAGCAGTTTCAAGAGCATGCGCAAAAACTGGCTGCACTAGCTTTTTAGTAACTTCGGTTAGTTCTAGTTTAGAGGTTTTATTGTTAATGATTGAGCAAACGAAAGCGGTAATAGGTAAAGAAGAAGGCGCTAAAATTGCGGGGATACACTTGGAAGGCCCGTATCTTAATGTAGAGAAAAAGGGCATGCAAAATCCTATCCATTTACGCCATCCCGATTTAAAGGAAATGGCAACAATATTCGATGTGGCAGACGGTCTAATTAAGATGGTGACAATAGCGCCAGAATTACCAGGTGGCCTGGAGCTTATACACTTTTTAAGGGAACGTGGCGTGGTTGTGGCGATTGCTCATTCTAATGCGACCTACGAGCAGGCTCAACTTGCATTCAGCCATGGAGCAACACATATTACGCACTGTTTTAATGCCATGCCAGCGATCCATCACAGGGCACCAGGATTAGTAACCGCAGCCTTGGAAGACGACTCTGTCAGCGTGCAAGCAATTGTTGATGGCGTACATCTCCATCCAGGGATTGTTCGGTTAATGCATAAAATAAAAGGGCCCGACAAAATGGTACTGACGACAGATGCGTTGCAAGCCATGGGTGTCGGTGATGGTGAGTATTTATTTGGAGGACATCAAGTAACCGTCAAGGAAGGTGTAGCACGCTTACATGATGGCACATTGGCTTCTAGTACAGTGACTATGAACCGTTCCTTACAACTTAGTACAGAGTTTGGTATTCCCTTAGAAAACAGTATTCAGATGGCTACCAGCACGCCAGCGACCATTTTAGGGATGGCTAATGTTGGATCTATTAAAGAAGGTTTTGTGGCCGATTTGGTCTTAGTTGATGAGGAATTTAATGTTGTTAAAACGTGGATTAATGGTATAGTTTTTTGAGCTTTTAAGTCAAATTTAAAGTATGCTGATAAATAGAATTTATCATATCAATCAAAAAATTTAAGGATGCGAAAATGAATGTTTGGACCTAACGACGATATTCTTAAGCAAAAAATTGTTGCTATTCTTGATGAATACATCATGTCACAAAAGCAAGCTGCAGAAATGCTTAATATGGATACCACGAATGTAACTAGACTAGTTAAAGACAAAAGAATCAATCCATTATATGTTTTTAATAAAGAAAGCCCCAGAACAATTTGTTTATTTTACAGAAAAGATGTAGAATCTTATCATGAAGTACTGAATGCCTATCGGAAATTAAGAAAAAAGTTTAAACATGATTAAAACATCTCAAAGATCGTTATAAGATCAATAAATTAATCTAAAATACTAAAACAAAAGCTAGAAAGGGAGCGATTTGCTCAGCAATTTGACTTCGCTCTTTCTAGTTTACATAATATATATTATAGGAAGTAATGAATCAATAATCAGAATAGCTGATTCATACAAAAAAGCATTATTTGTTGCCAATCAACAACAAATAATGCTTTTTATCTTATAAATTAGGATCATTTTTAAAGTTTTGATGTAAAGTTTCATTTTCATGATAAGCCTGGAATGTATATCCTTTGTTACGAAACATTTTTATAATCCTTGGTAATGCATCGAGCGTATTTTTACGTTCGTGGAATAAAATCACGATTGGTTCATCGCTACCTTCATATGCGTTAACTTGTGAAAGCACATTTTTGTATACTGCATTAGAATTACCAGGACCATAACGCCAGTCGTTGCTATCGATATTCCAATCAACCAGACGGAATCCATTTTGTTTCGTTTCTTCAATTTGCTTGTCTGTAAGATACGTACTGCCATATGGTGCTCTGATTAAATTAGTGCGAATACCACTTATTTCTGCAAATTTATCACGTTCGCGGTTCATTTCTCTAATGAACGTAGGATCTTTTTTACGGTAAAGTTTCTTAGGGTCATGCGTATAACTATGTAAACCAATAACAGAACCTCCATTGGCCATACGTTGATACGTAGCTTTATCGCTGTTAGGAAACTCATTTCCTACAAAAAAGAATGATGATGGAGCATTTTCTCGCTCCAGTATATCTAAGAATTCCGTAAGATGAATACTTGGACCATCGTCGAAAGTAAGGTAAGCAACTTTTTTTCCTGCAGCAGGTCCTGGTGGATCAATTGGTGCCATCTTCATAGGTTGCTTGTTCGCTGGTACTTTCCAGTGCTGCACAGTGACTGCTTCGGCTTTTAGTTGAATCATTTCTTTGGAACCCGTGCTATTCGTAGATAAATTATTGGTTATCGCTAAGCCTCCTATAGTTAAAACAATGGTTGTAATGATGATTGCCATGAACCATTTAAACTTGGATGACTTTATCTTGTGCGCTTGTGATCTTCGGCCTTGCCGCATTAGATTATTGCCCCCTTTTATATTTCTATATTACAATTTAAACACATATTAGGGGATTATTCAAGTGATAATTGTATAAGTTAACATTTTATTGACATGATAATGCCTTTTTTGTAATCAAAACGTAATGAAAGAATGAAAGAGCATAGTATTGTGAATCTATGCTCTTTGCTAGGAACTATTTAATTATATTTTTGTGTTTCTAAAATAGTATTTGCCATTTTAACGACATCATCTTCAGGTGCTTCGATTCCTTCTAACGGATATCTGATACCGAGACTCTCCCATTTATACACGCCCATTGTATGATATGGTAGCACTTCTACCCGCTCTACATTCGGCAATTTTGTGATGAATTCATGTAATTTCGTTAAGTCTTCAGGATCATCAGTTTTAGTTGGAATCAATACATGCCTAATCCAAATTGGTTGTTCTTTATCCGCTAAATACTGTGCAAAATCAAGAATTGGCGCGTTTGGACGAGTTGTAAGTTTTAGATGTTTGGCAGGATCAATCTGCTTGATATCAAGCAATATTAAATCTGTGACTTCCATCAGACGATCTAGTTTTTCAATGAATTCTGGATCTCTTGTAAAGCAGCCACCGCAAGAATCAATAGTAGTATGAATTCCAGCTTTTTTGCAAAGGGTGAAGAGTTCAATAAGAAAGTCTACTTGTAGTAAGGGTTCCCCTCCACTAACTGTAATACCTCCACCTGAAGCGTCCATGAAAGCCTTATATTTATAAGCTTCTTCAAAAACATCCTGTGCGGTTCTTTCCTCCCCAATTCCGATCTTCCATGTATCCGGATTATGACAAAATTGGCAACGCAATAAACAGCCTTGCATAAAAACAATAAAACGAATACCAGGACCATCAACAGTCCCCATTGTTTCTACGGAATGAACACGACCAATAACTTCAGACATTTTACTCCTCTTCCTTTCAGTGACAGATTTACAACAGACAGGGATTGCAACAAACACAATCCCTAACTAATGTCTTTTCACAGAACTATAAAGCCCCGCGAAACCTCAGCGGAATGAGAAATGCTAAGATTCTAGGCAAAAGCGAGTACCGAAGCGGAATGTACGACTGTACATGAGCATCGGAACGGAGCTTTTAACGACGAAGATTAGCGTTTCTCGTTTTGCTGACTTACATAGATTCGTGCATAGTGCGGTGTATCACATCTAATTGTTGTTCACGTGTTAATTTAATGAAGTTAACAGCGTAACCAGATACACGGATTGTTAATTGTGGGTATTCTTCTGGATGATCCATCGCATCAAGCAATGTATCACGGTTGAAGACGTTAATATTTAAATGATGGCCCATTTTTGTTGAATAACCATCAAGCATAGCTACTAAGTTGTTAATTTGTGATTCATCTTCGCGACCTAATGCTTTTGGCACGATCGAGAACGTATTCGAGATACCATCTTGTCCATATTCATATGGAAGTTTTGCAACGGATGATAGGGAAGCTAAAGCGCCTTTTGTATCGCGACCGTGCATTGGGTTTGCTCCTGGTGCGAATGGTTCGCCAGCACGACGTCCGTCTGGTGTGTTACCAGTTTTCTTACCGTATACCACGTTAGAAGTAATAGTAAGAACAGATGTTGTGTGAACAGAATCACGGTACGTTTTGTGTTTTCTTACTTTTGTCATGAATGCTTTTAGTAAGTCAACAGCGATTTGGTCTACGCGATCATCGTTGTTTCCGTATTTAGGATAGTCGCCAATAATTTCAAAATCAACAGCGATGCCATTTTCGTCACGGATTGGTTTTACTTGTGCGTATTTGATAGCACTTAGTGAGTCAGCTGCAACAGAAAGTCCAGCGATACCAGTTGCCATTGTACGTAAAACATGTGTGTCATGTAAAGCCATTTCAAGACGTTCGTACGCATATTTATCATGCATGTAATGGATAACGTTTAATGTGTTTAAATAAAGTTCTGCAATCCATTCCATCATTTCGTCATATTTAGCGACTACTTCTTCATAATCAAGCACTTCTGATGTAATTGGTTGGAAAGCTGGTCCAACTTGTGCTTTTGATTTCTCATCTACGCCACCATTGATAGCATAAAGCAATGTTTTCGCAAGGTTCGCACGTGCGCCGAAGAATTGCATTTGTTTACCGATACGCATTGCGGATACACAACATGCGATTCCATAATCGTCGCCCCATTTAGGACGCATTACATCATCATTTTCATATTGGATAGCGCTTGTTTTGATAGACATTTTAGCACAGAATTTCTTGAATCCTGATGGTAAATGAGTCGACCAAAGTACGGTTAAGTTTGGTTCAGGAGCTGGTCCTAGGTTGTTAAGTGTATGCAAGAAACGGAATGAGTTTTTTGTAACAAGTGGCAAACCGTCTTCTGAAATACCGCCGATTGATTCTGTTACCCATGTTGGATCTCCAGAGAACAATTCGTTGTAATCAGGCGTACGAGCAAATTTAACAAGACGCAATTTCATGATAAAATGATCCACAATTTCTTGTGCTTCTACTTCTGTTAATGTACCGTTGCGTAAATCGCGTTCTACAAAGATATCAAGGAAAGTAGATGTACGGCCTAAACTCATTGCTGCGCCGTTTTGTTCTTTAATTGCTGCAAGATAACCGAAGTATAACCATTGGAAAGCTTCTTGTGCAGTTGTAGCTGGTTTAGAAATATCAAAACCATGTTGTGCTCCCATTTGTTTTAATTCAGCTAAAGCGCGAATTTGTTCATTGAGTTCTTCACGTAAGCGAATGATATCATCGCTCATTGTACGAAGACCAGTATTTTTAAGATCTTTTTTCTTTTCTTCAATAAGGCGATCTACACCGTATAAAGCAACGCGACGATAGTCACCGATGATACGTCCGCGTCCGTAAGCATCTGGAAGACCTGTGATGATACCAGATTTACGAGCTGCACGCATTTCGTCATTGTAAGCATCGAAAACGCCTTGGTTATGCGTCTTGCGCCAATCTCTGAAAATACTTGAGATTTCTTTGTCTACTTCATAACCATAAGCTTCACAAGCAAGTTCTGCCATACGAATACCGCCAAATGGTTGTAGGGAACGTTTGAATGGTACATCTGTTTGAACCCCTACTACTGTTTCTAAGTCTTTGTTTAAGTATCCAGGTTCATGTGATGTAATAGTAGATACGATTTTTGTATCCATATCTAAAACTCCGCCGTTATCCCGTTCTTGCTTTGTTAAATCCATAACTTGATCCCATAATTGCGATGTTGCATCTGTAGGACCTACAAGGAAACTATCATCACCATCGTATAATCTGTAGTTTTTCATAATAAAGTCTCTTACGTCGATTTCGTTTTCCCAATTACCACCTGTAAATTCAAACCATTGTTCTTTCATCACGGAAACCTCCTACGTTTCATTGTTCGTCTATGAGCGTTAAAAATTGAGCAAAGTTATTTAGTAACTTCTATACTGTTATCATACCACAAAATAAAAATAATGCTACAGTTTTCACATATAAATTTTAATTTATTTCTAATGAAATAAAGTGCTTTCATTACTTTAATGGCGCTAAGTGATTGGTATCACAATGTTTGTTAGATTATCATGATTATTAAATAAGTACGAAAATAATTTAACTGAAACATTGTAATATTTCTGTACTATTAAAAAATCATTTTACTGTTGTAGTACAGCTGTATAATCATGATTCCTGTATCAAGCGTAGAATTGTTGCTATGCTTAGCTTCTTTGCTAACTGTTTCAAATGAGCGATACAGCACTATTTTCAGTCCCTCCATCCCTATTACCAGTGACCTCTATTAATTTTTCTAGAAAAACGGTAGATGCTTTTGAAAGTACCTTATCTCGCTTCCAGATGAGGCGGATATCTTCATATAATTCTGGCATCAACGGTCTAAAACATAGCTCGCTACCTCCTGTAGTATTGATTATCTTATCAAGACATAAAGCATATCCGACATGCTCTTCTACAAGTAAAGAAGCATTATATAATAAGTTGTAGGTGCCCACGATGTTATACTCATCAAGATTCGTATTTAACCATTCAGACAGTTTATCAGCTACCCCAGTTTGATTAGATGTGATCAAAGGTACGTTTTTAATATCGCTTGCTCTTATACTGGTTTTCTTGGCTAAGGAACAATCTTTTCTCATCAAAACGCCCCACTGATCTCTCGTATGTAGGTTTAAAGTGCTGTATTTTTGTTTTGCTATTGGCCCGATAATCATTCCGAAATCCAACAGCCCATTATCCAGTTTTTCAAGTAGTTGTTCGGCATTTCCACTAAATAAATGAACGTGTACATCTGGATAATTAGCTATTAATTCTTTCGCTACTTTCGCGATAAGCCTCATGCCATCGCTTTCTCCACCACCGATATATATGTCCCCTCTGATTTTTTCTGCTTTTTTTATATTCGATGCTGTTTTATCGATCATGGCGACAATTTCCTTCGCTTGATTTACCAAGTATAGACCATCTTCTGTTAAGCTGATTTTTCTATTCCCACGTATAAATAGGATTACTTCTAGTTCTTCTTCCAACTCTTTTAATTGTCTCGATAAGGTTGGTTGTGAAACATGTAATATTTTAGCTGCAGCAGATATGTTTTCTTCATGGGCAACGGCTAAAAAATAGCGCAAGACACGTATGTCCATATTACCGCCTCCTATACTTTTTAGTTATCGTTAGTGATTTGTTATAGGTATTTGTTATTTTAAAGATAACACTTTATGATTAGAATAACAATATGAGAAAGGAAGTTTTATGATGAAGAAAAATAGTTTGAGTCAGGATATTACAAATAATTTGCTCCAAATAGATGATCCGATTTTTAAAGAGATAGATGCGATTGTGGATGAAAACAGATCCAAACTTCTCCGCTTGAATACTACGGACCTTTCTAAAGAAGAAGTACGAGCCCTATTGTCTGATATTACAGGTAGGGAAATTGATGCTTCTTTTTCTATTAACTTACCGTTTTATACAGATTTCGGGAGACATATTCACATAGGTCGGCATGTCTTTATTAATTGTGGCGTAACCTTTACTGATTTAGGTGGTATCACACTAGAAGATCACGTCTTAATTGGACCGGGGGCTTCCCTCATCAGTGTTAATCATCCAGTTGATCCTGCGCTGCGTAGAGGTATTATTGTAAAACCGGTCCTCATAAAGAGGAATGCCTGGATTGGAGCATGTGCTGTCGTTCTTCCTGGTATCACTGTTGGCGAAAATGCGATTGTAGCGGCGAACGCAACGGTTACTCGGGATGTTCCACCAAACACAATTGTGGCGGGTACTCCTGCGAAGATTATTAAAGAAATTCCCATAGAGTAAGGTTGTTTTCTCTGCAAAAAAAAGCGAACACGGATGAAGTTTCCTCCACCAACATTCGCTTGTTTACTTCGTATTGGTTATATCCTCTAAGTTCGGCATCCCAACTTGAGCGCCAACTTTGGTTGTGCTCTGCGCGGCGGCTTTATTGGCGAATTGAACGGCGTCTGGTAATGATTCGCCATTTGTCATCGCCACAGCAAAAGCACCGTTGAACGTATCGCCTGCCCCAGTTGAATCTTTTACTTCTACACTCACAGCTGGAATAACTTCTTTGCCGCGTGAGCGATGGATGCGGACGCCTTCTTTCCCTCTGGTTTCAAGAACCGCCTCTGTTTTTTGCTGTAAAATATCAGCTGGTAATTCCTTGAACTCGCTCTCATTCGGCGTCAAGTATGTGATCTTTTGTAAAAATGCCACAGGAAATTGTTCTACTGGCGCCGGATCAAAAATAGTTGGTACGTTATGTTTTAACGCCACCTCAACTACTTTTTCAATCACGTGAAACGGAATCTCGTTTTGTAACAAAACAATCGAAGCAGCAGGAATGATCTCTTCTAGTGGTAAATCATCTGGCCAGTCATTATTTGCACCTGGTGAAACGATAATTCGGTTATCGCCATGTTCCCGCAAAATCAGCGCAAGTCCCGTCGTACTTTTCACACTCCGAACATGTGTCACATCTATGCCAAAAGAATTGAGATTAGCAAGTGCGTCGGCACCAAAAGCGTCGTTGCCGATCATACCTACCATCATCACATCACCACCGAGTTTAGCGGCAGCAACGGCTTGATTGGCACCTTTCCCACCAGGTGAAATAACGGCATCCTGTCCTTTGATCGTTTCGCCAATTTCAGGCATTCCTTTTAGATCGGTTGCGATATCCATGTTAATACTTCCAATAACAACAATTTTCCCCATCTTGAAACCCCTCATTTCCATAGTGATTTTTGAGATGTCGTGATAGCCGTTGCTTTTGCTGCTAATATGTCGTCTACTTGCTGCTGCGTTGTGATAAGGCCGCCCGCAATGACAGGTATGTGTAGTAATTCGGTCATTTGCTCAATCATTGTTGGCAAAATCCCTGGCAAAAGTTCAATATAATCTGGTTGGATTTTCTGAACGAGCGCGGTTCCTTTTGTAAAAGCGCTGGAATCGAGCATAAAGAGCCTCTGAATCGCGATGACCTTATGTTGCTTTGCTTTTTGAATGACATTGGCGCGTGTAGAAATGATTCCTGCTGGACGAATATCTTGGCATAAAAAGTCTACTGCATATTCATCATTTTTGAGCCCATTAATTAAATCAGCGTGTAAAAGTACTTTTTTTCCGCCGGATTCGGCAAGTTTAACAAGGGATTTCAACTGACCCACTTGTGTTTCTAGCATGACCATATATTCCGCATCTAAACGAAGTATTTTTTCTACATCTCGGTGGTTATGTGCGGCGGGTAGGATTGTTTGACCGTGAAACGACATCTATTTCTCTCCTTTAATTCTACATAATCCGTTTAAACATTTTTTCAAGTTCATAAGTGGAATAATGAATAATAACGGGTCGGCCGTGTGGACAAGTGAATGGATCGCTTGCTTCTCGTAATGTGTCCAGCAACGTCTCCATATCCTCTTGCGTCAAGTAATGATTAGCCTTGATCGATTTCTTGCAACTCATCATAATCGCAGCATCTTCCCGCAATTTATGAATGCTAATCTGCGGTTTATGCAACGCCTCATCTAATATATCACGCAATGTGCTCTCTTCCTCACCTTTAGGAAGCCACGTTGGATATTCGCGGATAATAAAGCTATTTTGTCCGAAATTTTCTAGAAAAACGCCTACTTCTTCTAATTTCGCTTTTTGATCGCTTAATTTGATAAATTCATCAGTGGAAAAATCAAGCACAATTGGGACTAGCAACTGCTGTAACTCACGGTCCACTTCCCCAATTTTCTCACGATAAAATTCGTACTTGATGCGTTCTTGTGCGGCGTGCTGATCTATTAAGTACATGCCGTTTTCATTTTGCGCAACGATGTAGGTCGCATGCACTTGGCCTACAGGGTACATTTTAGGAATTCGCTCGGCCTTTGGTGCTGGAGCCTCTATTGGTGTTTCTACTTCATATGTTGCCATCTCCTCATTGATGAAAAGTGGTGGCTCATCTGGGATAGAATCGCTTGTTGGCAAGTCTGACCTCGATTGTGTGGCAGTAGAATAGCTTGGCGTAAATGTAGGCGCTGATTTCGCCGGTTCGCGTGTCTCTTCCGCTGATGACTCTTCTTTTTCCTGTCCATCGAAATTCATCGCTATTTGCTCAGAAACAAGCTTTTGACGTTTGGAAAGGGTTCCTTCTGGTATAAGTTGTTCTTTATGAAAAACTGCCTTTAATGTGTCCGCAATAAATTTACCGAGTTCTGCTTCTTTACTTAGACGAACTTCGAGCTTTGCTGGGTGCACATTCACATCAACAATCAGCGGGTCCATCTCGATTTGGAGAATTAGAATTGGAAAACGTCCGATTGGGAGTAATGTATGGTAACCTTCTTGAATCGCACGAACGAGCGCATAGTTTTTAATGAATCTGCCGTTTACGATCGTTGAAATGTAGTTACGATTGGAACGATTGATTTCGGGTAGTGCTGCGTATCCAGTTAATTTGAAATCGAGCGACTCTGCTTGGATTGGCAACATTTTTTTCGCGACAGCAAGACCATAGATTGAAGCCATAACTTGCTGTAAATCGCCGTTTCCGTTTGTTTTAAGTAAGCTTTTCCCATTATGCGAAAACCGGAAACTGATCTCTGGGTGCGATAATGCCAGCCGATTCATGATATCGGTAATATTGCCAAGCTCCGTATGCAAACTCTTTAAATATTTCAACCTCGCTGGTGTATTGAAAAATAGATTAGAAACTTGGATCTCCGTACCTTTTCTCGCTTGGGCACTATGCTTTTCGATTTCTTTGCCGCCTTCTACGATAATTTTAGTACCGGCACCTTCTCCTGTCGCTGTGGTCATTTCAAGACGAGACACTGAAGCGATACTCGGAAGTGCTTCACCACGAAAACCGAGTGTATGAACGCGAAATAGGTCGTGTTCATTTTTAATTTTACTCGTGGCATGACGCTTGAACGCAACAGAAACTTCTTCGGCCGTAATCCCAATGCCATTATCAATAATCGTAATCTTATTTAAACCGCCTTCTTCGACAAGTACATCAATGACGGTGCTTTTAGCGTCGATGGCATTTTCAACAAGTTCTTTTACGACGGAAGCAGGGCGCTCCACAACTTCGCCAGCCGCAATTTTATTGGATAATGCATCGGTTAGTTCAATAATTTGGGGCATCTTACTTCACCTAACTTTCATTATTGCTTTACTTTCTTCTGTAAATCATAGAGTGTTGACATCGCATCCATCGGCGTCATGTGCATCAAATCAATGTTTTTGATCATTTTGATGAGCGTTTGTTCTTGTTTTGTGCGCACGGACTTCTCTTCTATTGGGAACATCGATAATTGCACTTCCTCATGAACTTCTGGAGCTTTGGTGACTTCTGCTGGAACGATGATCTTCTCCTCGGAACTTTCTAGCTGTTCTAAAATGTGGCGAGCTCGGCCAATCAGTTTTTCTGGTAAGTTCGCGAGCTCGGCGACATGAATACCGTAACTTTTGTCAGCGGGGCCGTCTGCAATTTTATGGAGGAAAACGACTTTACCATCCTCTTCTACCGCGCTTACGTGAACGTTATGCATGCCTGGCAATGTTTCGTCTAAGATCGTCAGTTCATGATAATGCGTGGAAAATAGTGTTTTGGCATGCACTTCTTCATGAATGTATTCGATAATCGCTTGTGCCAGCGCCATACCATCATACGTTGCGGTTCCACGACCGATTTCATCAAATAAAATCAGACTGTCCGCGGTGGCATTCACGATCGCATTTCTGGCTTCGAGCATTTCAACCATGAACGTACTTTGCCCAGCAATTAAATCATCCGCTGCACCTATCCGCGTGAAAATTTGATCGAAAATTGGTAGCGTCGCTTGCTCGGCAGGGATGTAACAGCCGACTTGCGCCATAATCGCAGTCAAAGCAATTTGGCGCATATACGTGCTTTTACCAGACATATTCGGGCCTGTGATCAATAACATACCACGGTCTTCATTCATCACACAGTCGTTCGCTACGTAGCTCTGCGTCCCCATTACTTTCTCCACAACAGGATGGCGACCTTGAATGATTTCTAAATGACCCTCTTTATTCATGATTGGCTTCACGAAATGATTGTTTTCACTGATATTCGCAAAACTTTGCAAGCAGTCTATTTCGCTGATCACTTTCGCTAGGTGTTGCAAACGTGCAATGTATTCTTTTACCGTCTCACGTACTTCAATAAATAGTGTATATTCTAACTCGATACTTTTTTCTTCTGCGTCTAGAATGAGGCGTTCTTTTTCTTTTAAATCGGGCGTAATGTAGCGCTCGGCATTGGTTAACGTTTGCTTGCGCTCATATCGATTTTCTGGAAGAGCCGCAATGTTCGCCTTCGTCACTTCAATATAATAGCCAAAAACGCGGTTAAAACCTACTTTTAACGACTTAATTCCTGTAAGTTCACGCTCTTGCTTCTCGAGTTCTGCAATCCACGTTTTCCCATTACGGCTGGCATCACGATATGTATCAAGCTCTGCGTTATAGCCATCCTTAATAATACCGCCTTCGCGAATCGAAATCGGTGGGGACGTGTTAATTGAACGTTCTAAAACATCCGCAAGCGTATCACATGGATCGATTTCGTCAATAATACGCGTCAGATTCGGCTGATTCATTGATTTTAGCGTCTCTTTCAACAGTGGAACTTGATAGAGGGAGTGCTTCAATTGAATTAAATCACGCGCATTCACGTTTCCATATGCTACCCGACCTGCTAAACGCTCCAAATCATACACTTGTTTCAACTGTTCCATCAATTCCATCCGCTCGAAATAATGATTGATGAAGCTCTGAACATCTTGTTGGCGCGCTTCGATTTCATCTAAATGAATAAGCGGGCGATCGATCCATTGTTTCAGCAGACGTCCACCCATTGCAGTTTTCGTTTGATCAAGCAACCAGAGTAGCGTACCTTGTTTACCTTTACCGCGAATGGACTCTGATAACTCCAAATTTCGTTTGGAATAGTAGTCCATTTTCATATATTGGCTTGTTTCATAGTGCACCGTTTTTTGTAAATGAGATAAATCACGTTTTTGCGTATCGATAAAGTAATTGAGCAGCTTGGCGATCGCTTTTTTCTCAATCGGATGAATCGTGTTCGTTATTAAAGCGTGATAGCCGTCTGGAAGCTCATTGTTGTTTTCATAGGAAATAAACAGCCCTAACTGCTCACGAACCGCCTCTGGAAAAGCCTCGCTGAACTCAATCCCAACGACCATTTCCTTCGCAGACAGCGTTGTCAACTCATTGATCAAACGGTCTTCACCGAGTGGAAGCACCGTCGATTTCAATTCTCCCGTGGATAAATCGCAGTATGCAAAGCCGTATTCCTTGTCTTCATGCTGATAAACCGCCGCGATAAAATTATTTTCTTTTTCCTTCAAGCCTTTTGATTCCATCATCGTTCCCGGAGAAATGAGCTGGACAACTTCGCGTTTTACCATACCTTTTGCAAATTTTGCATCTTCTACTTGTTCACAAATAGCAACCTTGTAACCTTTGTCGATCAACGTATCAATATAACCCGCCGCCGCATGGTAAGGGACGCCACACATTGGAATCGGATTGTCCGTATTTCCCGCGCGAGCCGTTAAGGTAATCTCTAAAATTTGCGACGCTTGAATGGCATCTTCAAAAAACATTTCGTAAAAATCTCCCAATCGGAAAAATAGAAATGCATCTTTGTAATTTTCTTTAATCGCTAAATATTGCTTCATCATCGGCGTAACTTCTACTGCCATTCCAATCAACCCTTTTTCTCTTTGTTTAAAAGTTATTTTGTCTTTATATTATAGCATAAACGGAGTGAATTCATGAAGAAAGTCGGTAGAAAGAAACGATGCAACAAAAAGCGCGTGGCTAATCGTTGCATCGTTACATGGTTATTTCTGAAGCTCGGAAGTTACTTTATGACTAATTTCATATGTGATCGCCTGCAGTAAGTCATTTGCCTCTTCCTGCGCACGTCTGAATTCTTGAACAATCGGTAAATGGTCAATTTCTGCTGTGAGCGAATCGATGTCGTCTTCTGTTTTTTTGACTGCACCAAATTTTTGATAATGTTCTAGATTCACTGCTTCTTTTTGCAGTTTCTTAATATCGCCTACTTTTGCCGCTACTTTTTGGTTCGTATTGATCTTAGCCTCTGCCGCGCGGTAAAATTCGACGGCTTCGGTTTGTTGAAGCGCCTGTTTTAGCTCATTTGCCTTCGCGATAATTTCATCTTTTTGATAGGTCATGGAGCCAAACACCTCCTTAATTCGTAAACGGGTTGTCTTCGTTGATCAAGATTCGTTCAATTTTCGTAGCGCGCCCTGTCGTGTCGTTAATGCTGATCATGCAACCAGATAGGACAGCACGACCTGTTTTAGGAACTTCAAAACGAGAAGGCATCGCAGTTAAAAATCTACGCAAACTAGCTTCTTTATCCATGCCGAGAATACCATCATAGGGGCCAGTCATTCCAACATCTGTTAAATAGGCTGTTCCTTGTGGCAAAATCCGATTATCCGATGTTTGAACGTGTGTATGCGTACCAACAATAGCGGTTACGCGGCCATCTACATACCAACCCATCGCTTGCTTCTCACTCGTTGTTTCAGCGTGAAAATCAACAAAAATAATATTGGTGCGCTCGGATGCTTCGGCGATCAGCTCATCCATTTTGCGGAAAGGATCATCCAAATCCGACATAAACACGCGCCCTTGCATATTAATAACCGCTACTTCCACTTGGTTGCTCTTAATAAAAACAAGTCCAGTTCCAGGCGTTGTCTCCTCTGGGAAATTCGCTGGTCGAACTAAATATTTGGCATCATCAATAAACTCAAAGATGTCACGGTTATCCCACGCATGATTTCCAAGCGTCACCGCGTTTGCACCTTGTTCTAAAAACTGTTTGTAAATTTTTTCTGTAATTCCACGTCCTGCAGCCGCGTTTTCTCCATTAATCACGGTAACCGTCGGGCGGTATGCTTTCTTTAATTGTGGTAGGTATTCGGTGATCATATCTCGACCAATCGAACCCACAACATCACCAATAAATAATAATTCCATGCATCGTGCTCCTCACTAAAATACTCTATATCTATCCATTATACCGCTAAAAGCGCGAAAATGCCCGTTCTATTTTCCAGTGACTCCACTTCTTCGTTCCAATAAGGCCACATCTCGAAAATTACCATCCATTTCGCCTAATTTTTCATGGATACACATCTGCTTAAAGTCAAACTTCTCATGCAACCCGATACTCGCTTTATTCTCAGGAAAAACAAGAGATTGCAACGTCCAAAAACCGGCTTTTTCACTTTCCGTTATCGTATGTTCCATAAGCGCTGTCCCAATTCCTTTTCCAGCGGCAGACGGGTCTAAATAAATACTCAGCTCTGCAACACCACGATAAGAAGGCATCGCGGAGAAAGGAAGTAACGCAGACCAACCTATAACCTGGCCGTTGTCTATCACAACAAAGCGGCAATCCTCTAAATATTTGTGATCCCACGCCTCATAGTTTGGGACCACTTTTTGAAATGTCGCATTTTTCCCGTCGATTCCTTTTTGATAAATCGCCGCTACATCCTTATAATTATTTTTTTGAAAAGTTCTGATTTCCCAAGCTCCCATTGTAAAACGCCCCTATCATTTCGTATTACTGCATATTATAGCCTTATTTCTTGAAATGAATCAAGTCCGTTGCATCAAAAAACGCGCAGTACCGAAAGTTCGATACTGCGCGTTTGGCGTACATTGTGATTATTTCGCGTATTCAACAGCGCGAGTTTCACGGATAACAGTCACTTTAATATGACCAGGGTATTCCAGTTCTTCTTCAATCCGTTTTCTAATGTCTCGTGCTAAACGATAAGAAGCAAGATCATCGATAGAATCAGGTTCTACGATAATACGAACTTCGCGTCCTGCTTGAATAGCGTAAGATTTCTCTACACCTTCATAAGACTCGGAAATTTCTTCTAATTTTTCTAAGCGGCGAATGTAGTTTTCCAATGTTTCACTACGAGCGCCTGGTCGAGCGGCTGATAAGGCATCTGCGGCTGCTACTAAAACAGCGATAACAGACGTTGCCTCTGTGTCTCCATGGTGAGAAGCGATACTATTAATAACAATATCATTTTCTTTATATTTCGTAGCAAGTTCTACACCAATTTCAACGTGACTTCCTTCAATTTCATGATCAATCGCTTTACCGATGTCATGTAGGAGTCCAGCACGTTTGGCCATTGTAACGTCTTCCCCAAGCTCGCTAGCTAAAATTCCCGCTAGTTTTGCAACTTCTAATGAGTGATTCAAGACGTTCTGCCCGTAACTTGTACGGTAGCGTAAACGGCCAAGAATCTTAATTAGATCTGGGTGAATCGAATGAATTCCAACTTCGAATGTGGCTTGTTCTCCAACTTCGCGAATATGTTCGTCAACCTCTTTACGAGCTTTGTCGACCATTTCTTCAATCCGTGCTGGGTGAATTCGTCCATCTTGTACGAGTTTCTCCAAAGCGATTCGCGCGATTTCACGGCGAACAGGATCAAATCCGGAAAGGATAACTGCTTCTGGTGTATCATCAATGATTAAATCGATACCAGTGAGTGTTTCCAAAGTACGAATATTACGGCCTTCACGACCAATAATACGACCTTTCATCTCATCATTCGGTAGATTTACAACGCTTACCGTCGTTTCAGCAACATGATCTGCCGCCGAGCGTTGAATTGCTAGAGAAAGAATGTTTTTAGCTTTCTTATCCGCTTCTTCCTTCGCACGAGTTTCCGCTTCTTTTACCATAACTGCTGTATCGTGTGTTAGTTCCTCTTCTACTTGGCCTAAGATAACGCTCTTCGCCTCGTCTTTCGTAAGGGCAGATATTCTTTCTAGCTCTACTTGTTGTTTTTCGATCATCTCTTCTACTTTGCTTTCCTTTTCTTCAATTTGTTGTTGTCGTTTACTGATACTCTCCTCTTTTCTTTCAAGAGTTGCTTCCCTTTTACTTAAAGAAGTATCTTTTCTGTCGAGGTTTTCCTCCCTTTGCAATAAGCGGTTTTCTGATTTTTGTAGTTCTGCTCTTCGCCCACGAAGTTCATTTTCGATTTCAGTACGTAACTTATGATTCTCCTCTTTCCCTTCAAGTAACGCTTCTTTCTTCAAGGTTTCTGCTTCTTTCTTAGCGTCTTCCGTGATTAATTCAGCCGTACTTCTAGCAGCCACCAATTTCTTTTGGGAGCTTGATTTATAAATTAGAGAACCAACAACCAGACCGACGATTAAGAAAAGCAAGCTGGAGATGATTGTGATTACGATTTCCATCCTTACACCTCCTTTGCTATTCAATTCTTTTTAATGGTTATGTCGGTTGTCAGATAAACTTCTGACACGCGTGTATTTTTTCATTTTTAAATGTAAAATATACAACTTAATTCTATAGGTCAATCCATGTATTGTCAAGGAAAGCGCTAAGATGTAAACGGAATCAAGATCGGTTATTTTAAAAGCTGTATCTCGTATGCTTTCTTTAGTAGTTAGACTTGTTTCTATTTAGGTCTTTATAGGTATCGATTGTAACATTTTAAAAGTAACGAAGCCTCTTTTTCATTTCCAAAAATAAATATTATGCAAAACAAAAATGCTATCCTATAGGGGATAGCATTTTTGTTTTGTTATTAGTCTTCATCCAGTAAATTAATCTCTTCAGCTGGAATGTCTTCCGTTAAATTCGGTTTTACGTCTATTTCGTATTCTTGACGAACACGTTTAGAGACTTCATCACGAACTTCTGGGTGTTCTTTCAGGTATTGTTTTGCATTCTCACGGCCTTGGCCAATACGTTCTTCATTGTAAGAATACCATGAACCACTCTTATTAATAACGTCTATTTCAGATGCCATATCAACAAGCTCACCTTCACGTGAAATACCGAAACCATACATCATGTCAACTTCCGCAACACGGAATGGTGGTGCTACTTTATTTTTAACCACTTTGATCTTCGTTTTATTACCGATGATATCTGTGCCTTGTTTCAATTGCTCTGCACGTCTTACTTCCAGACGAACTGTCGCGTAGAATTTAAGTGCACGTCCACCAGGTGTGATTTCTGGGTTACCAAACATAACACCAACTTTTTCACGAATTTGGTTAATGAAAATCGCGATGGTTTTAGATTTGTTGATTGCCCCCGATAGTTTACGTAGTGCTTGGGACATTAAACGCGCTTGTAAACCAACATGGGAATCTCCCATTTCGCCTTCGATTTCAGCACGAGGTACAAGTGCCGCTACAGAGTCAATGACTAGAATGTCAACAGCTCCACTACGTACGAGTGCTTCTGCGATTTCTAATGCTTGCTCCCCAGTATCTGGTTGTGAAAGAAGTAGTTCATCGATGTTAACGCCTAGATTCTTCGCATAAGCTGGATCAAGGGCATGCTCAGCATCGATAAAAGCTGCCGTTCCACCTTGTGCTTGTACTTCTGCAATGGCGTGCAAGGCAACAGTTGTTTTACCTGAACTCTCTGGTCCGTATACTTCGATGATACGTCCACGTGGATAGCCACCTACTCCAAGTGCGATATCGAGGGCTAAAGAGCCACTAGAAATCGTAGAAATATTATGATCTGATTGTTCCCCTAACTTCATAATGGAACCTTTACCGAATTGTTTCTCAATTTGTTTTAAAGCCTGGTCTAAGGCCGCTTGACGATCACTCACATTATTGCCTCCTAGTCTTTATCTATAATATCTAATTATATAAAAACAATCTCATTTTTAATGGCTGTTTTTACTGCCTATAGATACTATACCTTATTTTTTAATGATATACAAGCAAAAAGCGAATATTTGTTCGTATTTTTTTATAGTGCCTAATTTTGCGTTCTAACGTTTATTGTTCGCCTTGCCACTATGCCTTTATTATAGCCGTTTTCGGAGCATTCG
This sequence comes from Listeria weihenstephanensis, assembly GCF_003534205.1. Lineage (NCBI taxonomy): Bacteria > Bacillati > Bacillota > Bacilli > Caryophanales > Listeriaceae > Paenilisteria > Paenilisteria weihenstephanensis. The sequence continues at coordinate 1,730,978 of NZ_CP011102.1, forward strand.
TCTAACCTTTTCTTAAGGTTTGGTCAGCTGTTTTTAACCCCTTATTCTACTTTTTTATCAGATTTTTCGTCCAAAAAAGCTTTAATCAGCGCAAAACCTTCTTTTACAGCTCTGCGGCGATTATAATTGCGATCACGATTGAAGGTATAACGATAAGCTAAAGTTGGACTTCCCACGACACTAAGGCCAATCCAAACGGTTCCAACAGGGTTGCCCTCAAGTTCTTCAGGGCCTGCAACACCAGTGAAACTTATGCCAATATCAGTATTGCATAGTTCACGAATGTTATCGGCCATTTCAATCGCACAAGCCTGACTCACAACACCTTCTTGTTCGATTGTTTTTTTCGATACGTGAAGTAATTCGTGTTTCATCTCTGAACTATATGTGACCATACCGCCTTTAAATATTTTCGAGATGCCAGTTGTTCCACCAAGTTCCGCTTGAAATAGACCCGCTGTAAGGCTCTCTGCAGCTGAAATCGTCATGTTGGCGTCCATAAGCTGTTGAATGACTAAATCGACCAGCGTGACCTCTCCAGAGCCGTATATGTAAGCTCCATCACGCTTGATAATCTCTTCTTCCGTCGCTTTGATCAGTTCTAGCGCTTCTTCTCTCGTTTTTGCAGACGCCGTTACTCGGATAACAACCTCATTTTCACCGGCATACGTTGCGATTGTAGGATTTGTCTGGTTCGCAATCATGTCTTTTAAGTCATCTGCAAGTTTCGATTCGCCAATGCCGAAAAAACGTATTATTTTGGATTCTAATATAATTTCACGTTCACTATTTTTGAGTAAAAAAGGTTTGGCATATTTCGTAAACATTGGTTGCATTTCAGATGGAGGGCCTGGAAGTAAAATGTACGTGTGAGCGTTTGCCTCCAAGAACATCCCTGCTGCAAAGCCAAAATCATTAGACAAAACTTGCGATCCTTCAATCACTTCCGCCTGACGTTTATTATTTTCAGACATCTTGTCTTCTCTGGCTGCGAAAAACTGCTCAATTTTTGTTAAATGATCCGCGTCATATACAATATTTTTCTTCAAATACTCAGCTAACACTTGCTTGGTGATATCGTCCTCTGTGGGTCCAAGTCCTCCTGAGAAAATCAAGATATCACTTCTACTTTCGGCAATTTCAATAACTTTCTTTAAGCGTTCTGGATTATCGCCAACAACCGTATGATGGTACACGTAAACGCCACATTCGGCAAGCTCCTTTGAAATAAATGCGGCATTAGAGTTCACAATTTGACCTAATAATAATTCGGTACCTACTGCAATAATTTCTGCACTACGCATGAAAACACGTCCTCTCTCTATTTTATATACTACAACTTCTATCTTGAAAATACTACTAGTTAAGATGCAAAAAAGCAACCTACCGACAAAATGGCAAGTTGCTTTCTCATGTTACATAGAACCTTTGAAAATGTTGCGGTTTTTATAGAAGTAATCCCAACCGGACCAGACTGTGAAGAAAGCACAGACGTATAGGAAGATAAGGTCTACTCGAATACCGGACCATTCAAACGGCCAGTTGTGCAATAATAATAATGGAATAGCGATCATTTGCGTGAAGGTCTTGATTTTACCAAGTTGTCCAGCTGCCATTACTTCGCCGCCTTCTACAAGGAGCAAACGCAAACCTGTAACCGCGAACTCACGACTGATGATAATGATGATAACCCAAGCTGGCGCGATATGTTGTTCGACTAAAATGATAAATGCCGCTGCTACCAATAGTTTATCTGCTAGCGGATCGGCAAACTTCCCGAAATTGGTAATTAAATTATGCTTTCGTGCTAAATGTCCGTCAAACCAATCGGTGAGTGCTGCAACAATAAAAATGATCGCTGCGATAATATTCGAAACTGGAATTGTCGAGTCAAGCCATGTAACTGAACCAAGGCCGAGTGGTGCCACACACAAAACGACAAAAATCGGAATTAAGATGATGCGGGCTACCGTTATTTTATTTGGTAAATTCATTTGTTCCATCCCTTCTTTTTTGAAAAAATATGTAATGCAGCGTGGCGATAAACGTCTTTCTATTTATCGCCACGCTGTATTTAAAACTATTTATTGTGCGCTACTATCAGAATCTGTACTAGTATCTGTACTCTCGGCAAGGTCGATCGTTAGCTTTTGAGTAATCGATTCTTTAGACAGTTCTGCTGCTTGATCATTGATTTTCATTGTAACAGGAGTTGCATTTCCAAGCGTTACTTTTGCAGATTTACTATTTGCTAAATCGAACGTTTGTGTTTCTCCGTCAGCAATAATGCCTCCAAAAATACTAGAGCCTGCGTCATCTGTTACTTGGATCCAACTTTCGCCACCAGATAGGGTGAACGTTAATGAAAGTTTTGTCGCATTGGTTACAGTATATGTTGTCGCATTGCCAGATGTTTCGGCTTTGACCTCTGTTTTCTTTGGTGTTTCTTCTTTTTTAGTGGTTGTGTCTTCTTTCTTTGTGTCTTTCTTCGTTGTTGTATCTTTTTTCGTGTCAGAACCACTTGTTGTAGAGTCATCCACTTTCACTGTCGCATCACCATTGCTCGTGTTCTTCACTTCATCACCTGTACCGCCGCTATAGATGGCGAAATACCAGATAACAAAGCCGATAACGACGATGAATAAGGCGATGAGGATCTTTGGAACTAACCCAAATACCGAGTGCGTCGTGTGTGGATTATCATTGCCTGGTTGGCTTGCTGCGAGCGGGGCACGTCGTTGTTGCGCACGTGTTATTTGCTCGTTTACAACCGTTTCTTGGCTTGTAGCAGGAACTTCATTCTCAAATTCTTGGAAAAGTTCTTCACTGTTTAAATCGACAGCTTCTGCATACTGCTTAATAAAAGCGCGCGCGTAGAATTTACCGGGCATCACAGCGTAGTTACCTTCTTCAATAGCAACTAGATAGCGTTTTTGAATCTTTGTTATTTGTTGTAGATCATCAAGACTGAGACCTTTTGTTCGCCTTGCATTTTTCAGTTTCTCACCTAGTTCGGTCAATATAAACACCTACCATTACATAAAATCTTTTCTTACCTCATAAACCAGCCACCGTTTAGACGCATCGTTTGTCCAGTGATATAACTTGCGCGATCGCTTGCTAAAAAAACAACCACGTCCCCAACTTCACTCGGTTTTGCAAATCGGTGCATTGGAATGTCCGCTAAAATCGCTGTCTTTTCTTCTTCGTCAAAAAGGTGATTCATTTTTGTATCTACCATTCCTGGAGATACTACGTTGACGGTCGTTCCTGATAAGGCTATTTCTTGCGCTAGTGCTTTACAAAAAGCAATTTGCGCTCCCTTCACAGCCGAATAAGCCACTTCCATCGCAGCCCCAACTTCTCCCCAGATAGAACTAATAAAAATAATTCTTCCAGACTCACTCTGTTGCAATTTCGGAATCCATTTCTGCAATAACTGCATTGGAAAATGAACATGGATATCCCATAAGTTCTTTAATTCCTGATCAGGCGTATCTTGAAATAAGCCATAATAGCTATTTCCAGCCGCATGTACAAATACATCTAATTGAAAAATCGATTCTTGCAATCGGGTAATCATGTCAGAATTAGTAAAATCAGCTTGTATCGGGATAACATCTACATGAAAAGAAAGCAATTCCTCTCGTAATAGCTGTATTGCCTGTTCGTTACGATAATAATGTAAATATAGGTGAAATCCTTCTTTTGCAAGCGCAATCGCGATCTCTCTTCCTATATCTCCACTCGCTCCAGTAACTAGCGCGTATTTCGTATCCTTATCCAAAGACGGCAAGTCCCTTCTATCCATTTCTTTCATCATAGCATGACTCGGCGCCAAATGCCATTTATTATTATAAAATTAGTAAAAATTTTTAAATCTGCACCTAATCACTCTGGTACAATTTGGAATGTTGTAACGCGATCCTCTAAATAAATACGTTTTAGAAACGCTTCTACATCGGCTACAGTCACGGATTCAATCGCTGGTAAGATATCAAAAAGAGAAGCATCTTCAAAAATATACTGTGAAAACTGATTAGCAATGAATTCTGGTGAATTGAGCGAGCGGAGGAACTGCCCCATTTTTTTACGCTTGATAAGCTCTAAATCTGCTTCCTTAAATCCTGTCACGAGCGCATTTTCTAATGTTTCTTTGATTTTTCTTTCTTGTAAATCAGGATCTTTTGCGTCTCCACCGATCAGAACGAAAGAGAAGCTATCTTGTAAACTATAATCAAAGCCGAATGAGTCATCGATAACGCCTTGATCGTAGAGTTCTAAATACGCATCGGAGGTCGTTCCGAACAGTAATTCCAACATAATATCAGCGGTCATTTCATGTTTTACAGCATCTATACCTCGGAGTAAGCCAATATCCTCTTTAATTGCTACCAAGTTTTTCGCAATCTGTACAGGAAATTTCAATGTTTTCTTTGGTACGGCAACGGATTTAGGTTCCTCTGGGAAATGACGTTTTACTGGTTTTGCAGGTGCAAATGTTTTCTTGGCTTGGTTATCGCGAACTTGATTGATCGCTTGTTTTGGATCGACATTTCCAACAATGAAAAGCACCATGTTGCTTGGGTGATAGAACGTATTATAGCATAGGTACAATAGATCTTTATCAATATCCGCAATGGATTCCACGGTACCTGCGATATCAATTTTCACTGGGTGATGATGGTACATATTTTCGATAGCTCCGAAATACACGCGGAAATCAGCGTCATCATCATACATTTGAATTTCCTGCCCAATAATGCCCTTTTCTTTTTCCACGGTTTCTTCTGTGAAATAAGGTTCTTGAACAAAATCGACGAGTGTTTCCAGGTTCTCTTCTACATTAGATGTGCTGGAAAATAAATAGGCTGTGCGAGTGAAAGAGGTGAAGGCATTTGTGAAGGCCCCTTTTTCACCAAATTTGAAAAATACATCGCCATCTTCTTTTTCAAATAATTTATGCTCTAAGAAATGCGCGATTCCATCAGGTACACGCGTATAGGAATCTTCGCCGAGCGGCACAAACTCGTTATCTATGGAGCCGTAATTCGTTGTGAAGATAGCAAATGTTTTACTAAACCCGTGTTTTGGCAGGACATATACTTGCAAACCGTTCTCTAGTTTTTCATAGTAAACAGCTTCTTTTAATTGGTCATAGCTTTGTTTATTCATTAGGATTCAGCTCCTTTGCTTAGGAAATAGATAGTGTCGAGTTCAAGTGATTGCACGGCAGCGACTACTTCTTCTTTTGTCACTTCGGAAATGCGTTTTAGCCAATTAGGTAGATCTAGGTTCGCTTTTTTCAATGTATTATTGTAAGTTAGCTCGATCAAACCTTGTGCTTGGTCGTTTGCTTCCAAAAGTTGATTCGTTAGCATTGCTTTGGTTTGTGATAGCTCATCTTCTGTGAAATCCCCTGTTTGCATTGCGGTTACTTGTTCTTTAATAATCGCAAGCGCTTGATCGTAATTTTTTTCATCGATACCAGCGGAGATAATCATGAAACCGTGAAATGAATCGATGCGGCTATTGGCGTAATAGGCCAGGCTTGCTTTTTCGCGCACGTTAATAAAGATTTTCGAGTTCGCAAAACCGCCAAGTAAGCCATTCGCAACTTGTAATGGCACGTATGCTTCTTCGCCAAATAAAATATTAGTTCTGTATCCAAGTACGAGCTTACCTTGATTGATGGACTGCGTTTCTTTCACTGTATTTACCTTTTTTGGGTGAACTGGCGGGATAATATCTAGATCTCGATATTCCCGATCTACAAACGGAAGTGCCTTCACAAGTGGGAGTACGTCCTCTTTTTTAACGTCGCCGCATATGAATAAATCGATCGTATCTTCCACTAAAAACTGTTGATAGTACTCATAGAGATCGGTAGCGCTAATAGTTGGAATGTCTTTTAGAACACCAAAAGCGCCATATTTATAATTCTCATCAGCAAACATAATTTCTGTTAAACGCTTGTTTGCGTAACGGATTTTGTCATCATATACACTTTCTAGACGCTGTTCTAAATTTTCTTTTTCACGAGCAACGGTTGTTTCATTAAAACTACCATTTTCCGCGTTCGGATTGAAAAGAATTTCTTGAATTAGTTCGAATGCTTGTTTAAGTAACGTATCGCCTTCTGGGACAAATTGACCGTCCACCATGTCTAGGACTGCCGTTATGATATGTTCGTTTCCTTTTTTATCAACAGACGTATAAAAGTTCGCACCGTATAAGCTCGCTAGTTCTTTTCGAAAAGCTGTTTGTGTTGGGTATTTCTTTGTATTGGTCTCGATTAAAGCGGCGATTAACGACCGTTTAGTAGAGGTTTCGCGCGTTAGTGGCGCTCTGAATTTAAAAACGATTTTATTGGATTTATATTTGTCAGAAGGAATAAGCGTTAACTGAATCGCTCCAACTTGTTCTTTATATTCCTGTTTTTGAGTGGTCATGAAAAATCCCTCCTTATTTGGCTTAGCACTACTCATTGTACCTTATTCTGGTGGGGTAAACAATTAGAAAGATCATAACCCTGATAAATAGGCAAAAAGCGCTCGCATTCAGGGAGTTTGGCGGACTTTCGGTTTTCACATACACCAGTATGCTCTACTTTCCAGCTTCCATCAAACTCCTGAATACAAACGCTCTCGCTCGATTTGTATAAAGCAGAATTTGTCATCCTATCCGAAGAAAAGGGAGGGCGATCTTGCTTTATATCGAGTTTTGTCTCAGGTTATATTATTTACCTTTAATGTAATTTACGCCATCTGCTTTTGGTGCTTCGGACTTACCGATGAGACCAACAAGTGCAAAGATAGTTAGAACGTAAGGGGCAACTTGTAAGTACACGTCTGGAATGTCGCTGAAGAATGGTAGTTGTCCACTGATGATACTCAGACACTGTGCAAATCCGAAGAAAATTGCAGCACCCATTGCACCAAGTGGATTCCATTTACCAAAAATCATCGCGGCTAGGGCCATATAACCTTGCCCTGAGATCGTCGCATGACCGAAATCTAGTGTAAATGATTGGGCATAAACGGCTCCACCAAGTCCACCGAGGATACCAGAAATGATAACCCCTTGATATCTCATCCAGCGAACTTTAATTCCCATTGTATCCGCTGCGAGTGGATGTTCCCCAACCGAGCGAAGACGCAGGCCAAATCTTGTTTTATAGATGATAAACCAGGATGCGATCGCCACAACAATTGCGACGTAACTCATGACCGGGACATTTTTGAAGAAAATATCGCCAATCACCGGAATATCTTTCAAGAACGGAATATCTGGTTTTCCGAAGTAGTATTTAATTTGGTCTGTTTGTCCTTTGTCGTAAATAACTTTAACTAAGAACAAAGAAATACCAAGTGCTAAAAAGTTAATCGCGACACCACTAATAACGTGGTCGGCACGGAAGTTAATCGTCGCCACGGCATGTACAAGTGAGAAAACACCGCCGACGAACATTCCTGCAAAAAGCGCAATCCAAGGCGTCCAGTTGCCGAATACATCGGCAAATGTAAGGTTAAAGACGATCGATGAAAATGCTCCCATGATCATCATACCTTCTAACCCGATGTTGACAACGCCTCCTCGTTCTGAGAAAACACCGCCGAGAGCTGTAAAGATAAGTGGTCCAGCCATTAATAATGTACTAGAGACAATAATCGCTAAAGTCGAAATCATTTTGTTTTCGCCCCTTTCGCAAATTTATCCATAGCCCAGCGAATAATATAACTGGAAGCAACGAAGAAGATAATAAGCGCGATAACCACGTTTACTAGCTCGTTTGGAACTCCAGCGACAGCAGGCATGTTTAGCGATCCTACTTTTAGCGCTCCGAACAGAATAGCGGAGAAGATAATACCAATTGGTGAGTTACCGCCGAGTAAAGCAACGGCAATTCCGTCAAAACCGGTACCTGGAGATGTTGGTAGTACATAAGCTGTACCGTAGTTTCCAAGACCTTCCATCGCGCCCGCAAGTCCTGCAAGACCTCCAGCAATAATCATCGAAATGACAATCGTTTTCGCGACGCTCATCCCTGCATATTTGGAAGCGTTTTGGTTGAAACCAACTGATTTCAGCTCATAGCCAAAGGTTGTTTTATTAATAACAAGCCACATAATAAGCGCGCAACCAACAGCGATCAATATTCCCCAATGAAGCGACGAATATTGCGTCATTTCTTGCAAGAATTCTGATTGAAGTGAAGCAGATGCGGGAACTTCTGGTGTTTTGTCCATTTGTTTTGTTAGCACGTTTTGCACGACGTAGTTGAAAATATAAAGCGCCGTGTAGTTTAACATGATTGTAACGATTACTTCATTGACTTTTAGCGTGGCTTTTAAAATCCCGGGAATGAAAGCCCAGAAAGCGCCACAGACAATACCAGCAAGCAATGCAAGCGGTAGATGGATCCATTTGTCTAAACCATCGAACGTTAAACCGACAGCAACCGCACCGATCCAGCCCATCAAGAGCTGACCTTCTGCACCGATATTGAATAGTCCGGCTTTAAAAGCAACCGCAATGGATAAACCGACTAAAATGTAAGGCGTTGCTTGACGAATTGTTTCTCCGAGATAGAAAGAGTCACCAAACGCACCTTGGAAAAGAGCAATATAGGCGTCTACTGGATTGTATCCGAAAAGTAACATGATAAGCGCACCGAACAGCAAACCAAGTATAACGGCCGTGACTGGTATGACAAGGGCTTGTATTTTTCTAGACATGCGTTTTCTCCCCCGCTTCCGCTTTTGCCGAACCAGCCATCAGTAAGCCGAGTTCTTGCTCAGTCGTTTCTTCTGGTTTCACGATTGCAACAATTTTACCTTCATAAATAACGGCGATGCGATCACTAACGTTCATAATTTCATCGAGCTCAAAGGACATTAGTAAAATTGCTTTTCCTTCATCACGTTGTTCAATAAGGCGTCTATGAATAAATTCAATCGCACCTACATCAAGTCCACGTGTCGGTTGAGCGGCGATGAGAAAATCTGGGTCGCGACTAATTTCACGCGCAATAATCGCCTTTTGTTGATTCCCACCCGAAAGTGCTTTAGCCGCAACATACTCGCTACTTGCGCGAACATCATACTCTTCAATAAGCTTACGAGCAAAGTCATACATTTCTTTATGGTTGAGGAAACCTTTATTTGAAATCGGTTTTTTATAGTACGTTTGTAAAGCGATATTTTCGCCAAGCGACATTTCTAGAACAAGCCCGTGTTTATGACGATCTTCCGGAATGTGGCCGAGACCAGATTCTGTGATACGACGTGGTTTTTTATTCTCGATATGCTCGCCTTTTAGTAGAATAGAGCCATTGGTTGTTTTAGTAAGTCCTGAAATAGCTTGAATGAGTTCGCTTTGACCATTACCATCCACACCTGCGATCCCGACGATTTCGCCGGCTCGAACAGTCAGGTTTAGTCCACGAACACTCTCTACGCCACGACTTTCCTTCACAACTAGGTCTTTCACTTCTAAAACATCTTTTCCTGGGGTCGCGGGTGTTTTCTCGGTTGTAAAGACTACTTCGCGTCCAACCATGAGATTGGCAAGTGCTTGCGGGCTTGTTTCAGGAACATTGACGGTTCCCATACCTTTACCGCGACGAATAACAGTGACGCGATCACAAACATCCATGATTTCTTTTAATTTATGTGTGATTAAAATAATCGATTTACCCTCTTTAATCAATCTACGCATGATGGAAATGAGCTCTTTAATTTCTTGTGGTGTCAAAACGGCTGTTGGTTCATCGAAAATCAGAATATCTGCACCGCGATACAATGTTTTTAAAATTTCCACGCGCTGTTGCATACCGATTGAAATATCACTTATTCTAGCGTTTGGATCCACTTTCAAACCGTAACGATCGGAAATAGATTGAATTTCTTCTAGCGCTTTTTTCTTTTCGATAACGCCAAATTTACTCGGTTCTTTGCCTAAAATAATATTTTCGGCAACGGTAAATTTATCAACGAGCATAAAATGTTGATGTACCATACCAATTCCAAGATCATTGGCTTTGTTAGGGCTATTGATCACTTCCGTTTTACCGTTAACGCGAATTTCGCCACCATCTGGTTCATAAAGACCGAACAAAACATTCATTAGTGTTGATTTTCCAGCACCATTCTCACCTAACAACGCGTGAATCTCGCCACGCTTCAGCTGTAAGGTAATGTTATCGTTAGCTACAAACCCAGAAAACTCTTTTCTGATCCCTAACATTTCAATAACATAATCCACTGTCTCACTCCCTTTATTATCGCTAATATCCATTGAATGGATTGATTTCCTTTTTGATGTAAACCGTTTTACATGATTTGGTCTGGTGTAAAAAAGTCCTCTCTCAATCATGAATAGAGCGAAGTATGTAGTCTTACAAAAAAGTCATCACCTTATTCTATTTCTAAACGCGCCGTATTGCAATTGCTTTTTTGAAAAAAAGCATAAAAATAGACTATATTTTATAAAAATACTCTTTTTGACCTATGATTAGAGAATATAATCCAACTCATTATAGGTTGAAACGCTTACAATACGAACGAAAAATAAAAACATAAACAAATCATCCATGAAAATATATGCCATTCTCAGAAATAAAAGCCGGTATCAAACCGGCTTTTACTCTAAAATCAGCTTATCAAGGTTTTTCTGGAACTTTAATGTCGCCATCAATGATTTTTTGTTTATATTCGTCTACTTTAGCTAGAACATCTTTTGATAGGTTATCTTGGCTTGCAGAAAGACCGACAGCATTTTTATCAAGACCGTATTCAATCTTTTCGCCACCTGGGAAATCTCCAGCTTTCGTACGTGTTGCCAAATCTTCTACTGCGATATCAACACGTTTGATTTCAGATGTTAGTGTTACGTTATATTCTTTGCCATCATTTGCAGTGACAGCACCTTCATCCCATTGGTCACGGTCAACACCGATTACCCAAACGGCACGTGCTGGATCTTTTTTCTTCAAGTTTTTAGCTTCTGCAAAGACACCATTACCAGTGGCACCAGCTGCGTGGAAAATAATATCTGCGCCACCGTTATACATACCAGCTGCAATTTGTTGTCCTTTATCTGCTTTAGCGAAATCATTGGCATATTGAACTTTCACTTCTGCTTTAGGATTCACGGCTTTAACGCCTTCTGTGACTCCTGCTTCAAAACGATCGATTACGGCACCTTTAACGCCACCAATAAATCCAACTTTATTTGTTTTAGTTGTAAGACCTGCAACAACACCAACTAAAAATGAACCGTCTTGGTCAGCAAAGCCGATACTTGCAACGTTATCACGATCTGTAATTGTATCATCCACAAGTGCGAATTTATTTTTTGGTTTTTGCTTGGAAACATCTTCAATAGCATCTTTTAATTTGTAACCAATACCAAAAATAAGGCTAAAATCGTTACGAACAGCAGTGTTTAAGTTAGTTTTGAAATCAGCTTCTGAAGCGGATTGTAAGTAGTTATAACCATCTGTTCCTTTTTCAAGGTCGTTCGCTTTACCAAATTTTTGAATACCTTCCCATGCTGATTGGTTAAATGAACGGTCATCTACCCCACCAGTGTCTGTTACCATGGCTACAGTAAATTTATCACTGTCTCCGCTACTCTTCTTACTGTCATCTGATGATCCACATGCTCCAAGTACAACACTTGTCGCCAAAACCATGGATAGTGCTAAAGCAAATGTACGCTTTTTCACCTTAAAATCCCTCCCAAGAGATAAAATTATAGTTGTTAGCACCCCAAATACGAACGATTAGAAAGTATGTATGACTTATGTTCCCTTTTTGTTAAATCTAACCTTTTATTTGTAAACGGATACTATCACTCTTTTTAATATACCATGTAAACCAAAATAAATAAATATCGAAGCTTAAAAAAAGTATTCAAAATATATTCGGAATATTCCTTTTTTTCTAAAGGTGAATGACTTGCAAGTGTGGAGAAAGATTTGCATAATAGAACAGTAGCATAATTTTGAGTAGAAACGAGATGATTTAGATGAAAGTTGGATTTATTGGGTATGGTAGCATGGCGGATCTTTTGACGAGACAATTATTAGCGCATGCCAATGTGTCACCAGAGGATATTATTATTTATACGCGTTCTGAAAATGAGCGATTGCAGGAAATTCACGATTTATTCCCTAACATCACGATTAGTAAAACGAGTCAGGCTGTTTTTGAGCAAGCACAGCACACGTTTGTTTGCGTCTTGCCACTTGCCGTCTTACCTGTTTTGCTTGAAAACAAACCGGCTTTAACAAAAGATTCGCATGTCATTTCAATCGCAGCAGGGGTTTCTGTCGATGATTTAAAACACGTGACGACGGCGGCGCAATACAGCAAGTTAATCCCTTCTTTAACGACATCGGTTGGTGTTGGTACAAGTCTGGTGAATCATGATGTTGCCGTTTCAAAAGAGAATCAAGCGTGGCTAGATGAGGCGCTAGGAACGTTTAGTTCGGTTATGGAAGTTGCGGAAGAGAATATTGATTTGGCAAGTGATCTTACGAGTTCGTCGCCAGGTTTCATTGCAGCCATTTTTGAGCAATTCGTTCAAGCAGCTGTCCGTAAGTCGGACCTGACAGAAGCGCAAGTTTTCCAAATGATTAGTAACTCTCTAGCTGGCACATCAAAATTGCTGTCAGAACAAGGTTACACGTTTGATTCGTTGATTAAACGCGTGGCTACAAAAGGCGGGATTACAGCGGAAGGCGTGGACTTAAGTCAAGATAAGTTACCTGCATTTTTTGATGAGTTGCTCGTGCGGACGGCGGACAAGTACGCGGATCATCATGCGGAAATTAATGAACAAATAAAAGAATTATTTTAAAATAAAAAAGCATGGCGATATGTTTCAGAAACCTCCTCACATTTTGGAGTTACTGCATGTATCGCCATGCTTTTTTGATGTGGTCTAGTCTTCATACTCTGGTGAATCGCTAATATTGACGCGACGTGGTTTACTACCTTCATGCGGACCGACAACACCTCGTTGCTCCATTTCATCAATGATACGAGCCGCACGGTTGTAACCTATACGGAATTTGCGTTGGAGCATCGAAACAGACGCGGTTTGCATTTCTCGGACAAGTTCGACAGCTTCATTGTAAAGTTCGTCTTCTGCGTCAACCGGCACATCTGGAACATCGTCTGGAATCATATCTTCGTTGTACTGCGCTTTTTGTTGTGCTACGACGAAGGAAACAATATCCTCTACTTCTTGGTCAGATAAAAATGCACCTTGAATTCGAACGGGCTTACTTGATCCAACTGGAAGAAAGAGCATGTCCCCGCGACCAAGTAATTTTTCAGCGCCACCCATATCTAAAATAGTACGGGAATCGATGGAACTCGATACGGCAAAAGCAATCCGTGACGGGATATTTGCTTTAATGACACCGGTTATAACGTCGACGGATGGTCGTTGCGTTGCGATAATGAGATGGATTCCTGCAGCACGAGCCATTTGAGCTAGGCGTGTGATAGCATCCTCAACATCGTTTGATGCCACCATCATTAGGTCGGCTAATTCATCAACAATCACGACGATAAACGGTAATTCGGCTTGTTTTGCTTCATTTTTTTCATTGTGTTGACGAACATTGGCGTTATAGCCGGCCATATTTCGCGTTCCTGTATGAGAGAACAGATCGTAACGGCGTTCCATTTCAGAAACAACTTTTTGCAAAGCTTGTGCCGCCTTTTTTGGGTTAGTCACAACGGGTGCTAGTAAATGAGGAATCCCATTATAAACATTTAATTCCACCATTTTTGGATCGATCATCATCATTTTCACTTCATGCGGTTTTGCGCGAAGTAAAATACTCGTGATAATTCCGTTAATACATACGGATTTTCCGCTACCTGTTGCTCCAGCGACGAGTAAATGTGGCATTTTGTCCAAGCTTGCAACGATGGCTTCACCAGAAATATCGCGTCCCAAGGCAATTTGCAACTTCTCTTCTGGGCGCTCATTCGGATTGTTTTCTAATACTTCTCGGAGTGCGACCATGGCTACCGTTTGATTGGCAACTTCAATCCCAATAGCTGATTTACCTGGAATAGGCGCTTCAATTCGGATGTCTTTTGCGGCGAGTGCTAAGGCGATATCATCACTTAGTCCTACAATCTTGCTTACTTTTACCCCAACGGATGGCTGTACTTCATATTTTGTAACAGCGGGGCCAAGGTGAACCTGCGTAATTTTCGCCTTCACGCCAAAACTTTCAAATGTCGCTTCTAGTTTTTGAGCATTCGCCTTGATTTGATCATACTCTTTACTTTGATCTGTCGGTTTTGCAGGCGTCAACAAATCAATCGGCGGTAATTGGTAAATTTCATTTTCGAATGATTCTTGTTGAAACGTGATCGGCGCTGTGTCTTCTTCTACTACTTTTTCTTGTTTCGCCACTTCTTTCGCTTGTTGAAAATTGGAAATGATCGGTGGTAACGCTTTTTCTTCCTGTTCTTGGGCCACTTCTAGCACAGGCTTTGGCGCGGCCACTTTTTCTTTCTTCGCTTTTGGAGCTTTTTTAGGTTTTGGCTTCCGTTTTTTATCCCGCTCAAATAAGCTTTGTACCTTTTGGAATACGCCATTTGAAAAAGCACCAATCTTCGCAAAGGCTGTACGCAAAGGAATCCCGGTCACAAGTGATAGACCATAAAGCAACAGAATCGCCGCAATAATATTTGTTCCAATACGATCAACTAGAAAATATGTAATCGCAACGATTCCCGAACCAATAACGCCGCCGCCTACACTACCAACTTGGCTTGGGTGGGCGATATTTTCCACGAGCAGTTTCCACATCGATCCAAATACTGGAGAACCATCTGCTAAAACGTGCGTCACATACCACATTTCAAAAAAGATCAGTAAACCAATAAAAATCAAATAGGCGCCATTCAAGCGTTTTGTAAACATTCTCGGAAATGAGCCTTTAAAAATAAAATAAATACCCAAAATAGTCAATCCAGCAAGTAGTACGATGGATAAATCCCCTGCTACAAACTCGCCTAACGCATATACTAGTCGACCGATAAAGCCTAGATTGAAAATACCAATGAGACTAAGCCCAGCCATAATGACGCCGCTTATCTCAAAAGAATATGATTTTGTTGTTTGTTTTTTCTTTCTCGTCGTTTTTTTCGAGCGAGCTGTTTTTTTCTTTGTTTGATTTGCCAATTTCCCCACCCTAACTTTTTTTCGCTTGCCTCATTATATCATAAAATACGCAGACAATCCTCCTATATCAGCTAAAAATACGAAAATACGTTCTACTTTTTTACAAGAAAAAACATTTCCCGATCTGCCCATTTAAAAAGCAAGATCTGAAAATGTTTACATTCTTAAAGGCGCGGTGTTTTCATATTCATCTGTTTTCCACCGCGAACTTCCGACATATTATTTCCAACTGCGAGAAAGGCATCTGGATCAATGTCATCTAAAATAGAAATGAGTTTTGGTTCTTCAAAACGGGAGATAATAACGAAAACTACTTTTTTTATGTCGCCAGAATAACCACCTGTTGCATCGATGTAAGTAACGCCTTTTCCAAGCTGTTCAATAATCTCGGCACCAATTTTTTCGTAGTGATGGCTGATAATAAAAGCACTTTTCGATTCGTCTAAACCGCTAATGACAATGTCGATCACTTTGTACGCTAGAAAATACGTGATCAGAGAATACATGGCACGATCCCAGTTAAAAACGAGACCAGCGACTAAGAAAATCACGATATTGATCGCCATAATAATTTGTCCCGTTGAAAATGGTGTTTTTCCATTGATAATGATGGAAACAATCTCGGTCCCATCAAGCGCACCACCATTTCGAATGACAATTCCAACACCAAGTCCAAGTGTCACACCGCCAAATACGGTAGCTAGCAGTAGATCATCTGTGACTGGTTCTAAATCATGCAATATCAGCGTCACAATCGACATAACTGCAATGCCGTATAGCGTGACTAATGCGAAATTTTTACCAATTTTACGATATCCGATTATAAAGAACGGAATATTTAAAACAAATGTTAGTACACCTAATGGCGCTGGTGTTAATTGTGAGATAATGATGGAAACACCAACAATGCCGCCATCTAAGATCCGATTATTTACTAAAAATAATTCTAAACCAACACCCATTAATACAGCGCCTAACGTGATCATTAACATTTTATAGATAAACCACTTTGTTTTGTTACGTTTTTTTACAAAGACATCTTGTACTACTTTTTCATCAATCGATGTTTCTCCTCCTTGCAATTTTACCCACTCCTATGCTCGTTTAATACTATAGTAAATTATATCACACTATAACGCTGTGGAAAATAACTATTTCATAATTTGAACTATTCTAAGGCGAAGTATATCTCTTCCTCTTGCCTAAACAGCCATAAATATAGTATCATAGACAATGCGCAAACAAGGAAATTCATTTTTCCAATAAAATTAAATTAAGGGTGGTTAGAACATGAGCAGCTATCAAGTGTTGTTATATTACAAATACACAACGATTGATAATCCTGAACAATTCGCAGCCGAACACCTCGCTATGTGCAAGGAAATCGGTCTTAAGGGGCGGATTTTAGTGGCAGAGGAAGGCATTAATGGCACTGTTTCAGGAACAACAGAGGAAACGGAGAAATATATCGAGGCAATGCACGCAGATACACGTTTTGCTGATATGGTATTCAAAATTGATGAGGCGGATAAACATGCGTTCCAAAAAATGCACGTACGTCCACGCCCAGAGATTGTCTCGCTTTCCCTTGAAAATGACGTCAATCCTTTAGAAATCACCGGAAATTACATGGAACCAGCAGAATTCCGCGAGGCTTTACAAGACGAAAATACCGTTGTTTTGGACGCTAGAAACGATTATGAATTCGATCTTGGCCATTTCCGCGGGGCCATTCGTCCTGACATTGAAACATTCCGTGATCTACCAGAATGGGTAGAGGAAAATCGTGATATGTTTGAAGATAAGAAAGTCGTTACTTACTGTACTGGTGGAATTCGATGTGAGAAATTCTCTGGGTGGTTAAAAACAGCTGGTTTTGAAGACGTTTCTCAATTACACGGCGGTATTGCAACATATGGTAAGGATGAAACTGTAAAAGGTGATCTTTGGGATGGTATGATGTACGTTTTTGATGAGCGTATCGCTGTTCCGATTAATCGCGTGGATCACACGATTGTCGGCAAAGATTACTTCGACGGCACGCCTTGTGAACGTTACATTAACTGTGCAAATCCTTACTGTAACAAACAAATTTTAGCTTCCGTTGAAAATGAAGAAAAATATTTACGCAGTTGCTCCCACGAATGTCGGACGCATCCTGCCAATCTCTACGTTAAAAAACATGCACTTAGTCCAGAAGAGTTAGAAGCTAGACTAGCAAGTGTAAAATAATTAAAAAGATGTCATCCGAAATTGGATGACATCTTTTTAATTGTCTCGATTAGCGAAAAGATCGATATTAATATGGCGCAATTTCGCGAACTCTTGTAACTCCCCTTGTATAAGCAGTGGTTTATGAACTAACTCAGCTACTGTTTTTGCATTTAAAAGCGTCATCAAGCTCTTCAACTGGTTCGACCAACCTTGAAATACCTGAATCGTCGTTTCCACATCACTTTTTTTCAGTTCATATAAAACAGCTCCTGCAATTCCGACCGATTTCGCACCAAGCGACAGGCATTTCACAACATCTAGAGGCGTCTTAATCCCACCAGAAGCAAGAATTTCTGCTGTACTATTTTGGCAATCAAGTAGGGATTCAGCTGTTGTTAAACCCCAGTCTCCCAAGAAATCGTAAGCTTGATCGCGCCTTCTATCTCCCTCTATCCTCGCAAAGTTAGTACCACCTTTTCCGCCTAAATCAATCGTCTCCACACCAATATTTTGCAATTGCTGCATCATCTCTCGACTCATTCCAAAGCCAACTTCCTTCACAATAACAGGAAATTCCTGCAAGGCGATAATTTTTTCAATCGCGCGCAACCAATTCGAAAAATCACGATCGCCCTCCTTCATCACCAATTCCTGCGCTACGTTAATATGTATTTGTAAAGCATTGGCACGAAGCATGTCGACCGCTTTTCGAGCATCGTCAACCGTATTGTCAGCACTTATATTGGCGAAAATAAGTCCATCTGGATGCTCGGCTCGAACAACCTTATACGTATCTTCCAAATCAGGATTCTTTAGTGCGGCTGATTGGGATCCAACTGCCATCGCGACACCAACTTCACGTGCAATAATAGCCAAATCTTGATTCACTTTTTGCGTTCGCGCACTTCCGCCCGTCATCGCATTAATATAGAACGGCAATTCGAATTTTTGACCCGCAAAATAGGTATGTAATGCCACATCTTCCTTGTGAAAATCAGGCAAAGATTGCGGTATAAATCGAATATCCTCAAAAGATGACGCATTTTCTTGATATTGTCTGTAAGCTAGCGCAATATGTTCGTCTTTTCGACGTGACCTCTCTTCTTCCCTCATTGATTTTCCTCCTATCTAAAAAAACACCTAAATTTCAGGCGTCCTTTGACATATCTAATTCCTCTGCAAAAGAAAAATACATGGCTTGTTCGTCTGCTGTCGGTTCATACACCGCTCCATTTTGAAATAATATAAGACCATGAAACGTTTGAATATCGTCCTCACACTCTTCGCAATACTGCGTCTCATCTTCAGACCAAGTCGCTAGTAATACGGATTTTTTAACAGCACTATGCGGATAAATGTCTCTTAATTTTTCGGCTAATGTTTGATATTTCGCAAGCGCTTCTTCTTTCTCTGTATACGTAAAAATCGACTCAATATCCTTTTGCCATTCTTCAAAAAACCACCAGGGCTCGTATTCGCCTTTCGTAACAATGACTTGAAATTCTTCCATCTCCAAAAACACCTTACTTTCATTCACTTCTTTTTGTAAAACAATTATAGCACAAGGCCTCCCAAACTCATCCTAACTTGCTTCTGATACGTTATTTTTTGAAAAATTGTCGAAAAAAAGGTACACTAAAAATATAATCAAAAAGGATAGGTGATGACGTATGGCTCGTAAAACAGTAATTATGCGTGTAACTGGAATGGTACAAGGCGTTGGATTTCGCTACACAACAAAACATTTAGCGTACAAAATGAACGTAAGCGGTACCGTTAAAAATTTAGAGGATGGCTCCGTTGAAATCCAAGCTATCGCGGAAGAATCTGACTTAGAAAAATTCATCGAAGCAGTGAAAAAAGGACCTTCTCCTTCCGCGCAAATTGGTGAGGTTTATATCTATAAAGACGCTCCTGTTGAAGAACAAAAAACATTTGATATCGAGTACTAGAATTTTCTTACGGCCTAGACTTGTTTTTCTGGCGCAATTCACTTATAGTTAAGGCTGTACTTATTATGAACGGAAAGGAGTGTTGCGTGTGTTTGAATCAATGATCCAGATGGCGCTCGGACCTGAATATATCTCGCTTTATGTCACGTTTTTCATGACGATGGCTGTGCTGAAATACTGGCCGATTCTTGCTATGGTGAAGCCAACAATGGTACTGCATACGAAACACCTATGCATCACGCCACTTCCTGTTATTCCTTTGAAACCAACAGAAACAGATCAGCCGAGCTTCATAATCACATGGCTTGTTCAGGCAATAACACGTTGTTCCAACACAGACGACGAGATGTCACCGTCTTTTTCCTAACCTCACATATATTAGAAACTTAAGTTCTAGGAGGAAAAAAGACATTGAAAAAGAAAAATATTTTATTGCTAATCATGATTGGAACTTTATTTTTTGCACTAGCGGGTTGTAGCATGGACCCTTCTCAAAATACAGATGGTTTTTTCTACATCTATCTTATTAAGCCATTCACCACTGTGATTGAGTGGATTGCTTCGATATTTGGCGGTAACTATGGTATCGCAATTATCGTCACAACACTAGCCATTCGAGCGCTTATCATGCCACTTAACTTGCGTACTGCCAAAGCACAAATGGGAATGCAATCTAAAATGGCTGTCGCAAAACCAGAAATTGATGAAATCCAAGCACGACTAAAAAGAGCAACTTCAAAAGAAGAGCAGCAAAAAATTCAACAAGAAATGGCTGCTGTTTATTCCAAATATAATATTAACCCGCTACAAATGGGCTGTTTACCACTTTTAATACAAATGCCTATTTTGATGGCATTCTACTACGCGATTCGTGGATCTTCCGACATTGCACACCATACCTTTTTATGGTTTAGTTTAGGAAGTCCTGACATGATCCTAGCATTTATTGCCGGTGCAGTTTATTTACTACAATATTTCGTATCCCTTATCGGTTACACACCCGAGCAGAAAAAACAGATGAAGATTATGGGGTTAATTTCACCAGTAATGATCTTGTTCGTCTCTTTCTCGGCGCCATCAGCCTTAGCACTATATTGGGCAGTCGGTGGTCTCTTCCTTGCTGGCCAAACACTACTAACCAAAAAATTATACATGAAAAAACACCCAGAAGTAGAGATTATGGAAAAAGAAGAAAAAGATATTGAGAAATTAGAACAAGAACAGAATAAAAATTCATAATAAAAAAGTTTCCGATTTTCACGCTAAACGTAGCAGCGAGAATCGGAAACTTTTTTGTTTAAGATGTTTTTTCTTCTTTTTTCTCGATTAAAGGAAGTGTAATTGTTATTGTCGTGCCCACATTATCTTCACTTTCAGCTTGAATCGATCCAAGATAACCACTGACTAGTTCTTTTGCAATAGCAAGACCCAGACCATTCCCGCCAACTTCACGGCTCCGCGCTTTATCCACACGATAGAAACGGTTGAATATCTTGTCAATCTCATCTTTGGATATACCAACACCATAATCTTTAATCGCAACTTTTACTTTATCGTCTTCTTTAAATACGTGCATATCCACTTGCTTTCCATCACCAGAGTATTTCACCGCATTATCGACAATGATAATTAAGACTTGCTCTAAGTGATTATGTTGAATCAGCGCATGGAGATCTTTATCGTCCTCTTTCAGCGTAAATATAAAGTCTTCGTGCATTACTTCAAAATTACGTCTTACTTGTTCCGCGACATCATTTACACATACGAGTTGCAATTCTTTCGTCTGCGAAATTTGCTCCGCGCGAGATAAATCAAGCATTTCTTGCACAAGCTTCTTCATTCGTTCCAATTCCGTTAACGACGCATTGAGCGATTCATCGAGAACTTCTGGATCATCTTTCCCCCAACGAGTCAGCAACTTTAAATGCCCTTCCATAATTTGTACAGGCGTTCTTAATTCGTGCGAGGCATCCTCTACAAACTGCTTCTGTTGTTCAAAACTACGCTCAATTTGTTCCATCATATCGTTAAAGACAATCGTTAATTCACCGATCTCATCTTTAGTAATATTCGTTGGTTCGATACGTTTTTGGAAACCATTGTTCCGAATATCATTCATTGTTTTCGCCATTCTAGTCAGTGGATTAAGGAAATTTTGTGCGAGTAGATAACCAAGCATACCACTAATAAATAAGGCTACTGCACCCAGCAAGAACATCGTCGCAAGCAGTTTGCCCATCATGCTATTATAGGATGTCATCGGATTAATGACTTGAATATAGCCAATAATAGTAGAATTATCAGCACTATCCACAATTGGCATCTGTCCAATAACCATTTGTTGACCTTTGACAGTTGGCTTGAAAATAGGATCCCCAGGCTCTTTCACAAGATAGCTACTATAATCATACGTAGCATAATCTCTATTTTTAAAAATACTGGAGGAATATTGCTCAATCTTCTTCCCCTTTGCATCATAAAAAACAAGAACTTGATCTTCTAAACGTTGACTTAAATCTTTGCTCCCCTGCACTACCGGGCCTATATTTTCGCTCGTTAGATTCGAGGCGCTACTTGTCAAACCATTAATATAAAGCGCTTGTGAGGCTGCTGTCGCGGCTGATTTGATAGTCGTGTTCTTCTCACCTAAGAGCATGCTACCGATTCCTTGATAAATCGCAAATGAGAATAAGAAAAATGTTAGAAAAATTGCGGCACTGGCGCCAAATGTCCATTTGAATTTAAGTGATCGGCTTTTTAAAGAGAATGTGTTTGGTTGAGTCATGTACGCATCACATACCCCGTGCCCCGAACTGTTTGGATGTAACTTTCGTCCTCGTCCTTATTATCGATCTTATTCCGTAAATACCGGACATACACATCGACCACGTTCGTTTCCACTTCGGTTTCATAACCCCATACCTTATTTAAAAGGACTTCACGTGTTAAAACAATATTGATATTCTCCATCAAAGTGAGTAATAATTCATATTCGCGCTTCGTCAGATCGATAATATCTTCCCCACGTTTCACGATACGACTTTCTTTCTCCACAACGATATCACGATATTCAAGCGTTGTTTGTTTCGTTTCGTTTTCACTTGTTTCAATTCGGCGTAATAAAGCACGCAGACGCGCAAGCAGCTCTTCAATTGCGAATGGTTTGACAATATAATCATCGGCACCGTGATCTAGACCAGATACGCGGTCAATAACAGAATCACGTGCGGTAATCATAATGATTGGTGTTTCTTTTACCTGACGAACTCGGCGACAAACTTCGACACCATTAAGCTGAGGTAGCATTAAATCAAGGAGGATGGCATCCCATTCTTCGGTAATCGCGAGTTCTAAGCCAGCACGGCCATCATTCGCAACACCAGTTTCATAACCTTCATGTTGCAACTCTAGTTCTATAAAGCGAGCTAAATTTTTCTCATCTTCTACAATTAATATTCTATTCATTAACTTCCCCACCTTCAAAAACCAGATATCTTCCTATTACCATTGTAACTAAAATCACGGCAAAAACAACTAATAACAGTCTGTTTAAGCAATTTATTCGTAGATATTCATGGGATACTCATTTTGGGGGTGAATTTCTTAGGAGGTTGCCATTAGTTTGTCGTGATTGTTGAAATGAAAAAGAATGATGACTTATCTCTTGTTTAGAGGTAAATCATCATTCTTTTTGGGCTAGATCTTAGGAAGGCGCTGAGTTTGATCCCCCAATCAGGTTTCAACGGCTGGTATTAAACGCCGAGTTTGGAAGCTGTGCCTTGTTCTTTAAGGAAGTTTAGGCATCTCGAGGTTATAGAATATCGAGATTCATGCTTGAGTCATGTTCAGCACCTTCGGATCTAGCTCCAACAGCCAGCCTCTCGGAATTTTCGTGGCCTCCGCAAAAACCAAAAGAAGGTTTTCACTGCGCCCCCTAACAAATTCTGTCGAGGCTAACGGGCTGTTTCCGCTTTTCTATTTATTCCCCAATCTCCGGCCACTCTGTATGGAATACTCCTGCTTTATCCACGCGTTCGTATGTGTGGGCGCCGAAGTAGTCACGTTGGGCTTGGATTAGGTTTGCTGGTAATACTGCTGCGCGGTAGCTGTCATAATAGCTGATTGCTGCTGTGAAAGTTGGTACTGGAATTCCTGCTTTTACCGATTCTGCTACGACTTCACGCAATGCATCTTGGTAATTATGAGCGATATCTTTGAAGTATGGATCGAGTAACAAGTTGTTTAGGTTTTTGTCGTTATTGTAGGCATCTGTAATTTTTTGTAGGAAACGAGCGCGGATGATACAACCGGCACGGAAGATCTTCGCGATTTCGCCGTATTGCAGATCCCAATCATATTCGTCAGAGGCTGCTTTCATTTGAGCGAATCCTTGTGCGTATGATGCAATTTTACTGAAGTATAGCGCGCGACGTACGGATTCTACGAAAGCTTTTTTGTCGCCATTAAATGAGTAGTTACTTGGTCCAGTTAAAACAGTACTTGCATGTACGCGTTCTTCTTTAAGAGCGGAAATGTAACGTGCAAACACGGATTCGGTAATTAGAGAAAGCGGCACACCTAAGTCTAGTGCGCTTTGACTTGTCCATTTACCTGTTCCTTTTTGACCGGCTTTATCAAGGATAACATCAACAATTGGCTTACCTGTTTCAGGGTCCTTTGTTTTCACGATATTTTTCGTGATTTGGATGAGGTAACTATCGAGCTCGCCTTCGTTCCATTCTGTGAAAACTTCAGCAAGTTCATCATTTGTTAAACCGCCGATTTGCTTCAGAATTGTGTAGGCTTCTGCGATCAATTGCATGTCGCCATACTCAATTCCGTTATGCACCATTTTCACATAGTGTCCAGCGCCATCTGGGCCGATATAAGTGACACATGCTTCGCCATCCGCCACAGCGGCAATCTCTTGCAAAATTGGAGCGACTAAATCGTAGGCTTTGCGTTGCCCACCAGGCATGATAGATGGACCTTTAAGCGCGCCTTCTTCGCCGCCAGAAACACCAGTTCCGATAAAGTTAAAACCTTCTTCACTTAGCATCTTATTACGACGAATCGTATCTTTAAAGAACGTGTTTCCGCCATCAATCAAAATATCCCCTTGGCTTAAGAACGGCTTGACAGCATCGATCATCATATCTGTCGCTGCTCCCGCTTGTACCATTAAAAGAATACGACGAGGTACTTCGATAGAGTTAACAAACTCCTCTAAGTTATACGTTGGAAACAATTTTTTGTCGCTATGTGCTTCTGCGACTGCTTTCGTTTTTTCGCTAGAGCGGTTAAAAATCGATACACTATAACCACGACTTTCGATATTCAAGGCCAAGTTGCGACCCATTACGCCCATTCCGATAACGCCAATTTCTTGTTTTGCCATTTTTTACATTCGTCCCTTCTCATTCGAGTCATTCGTTATAATGAATGCTACCATTTACTCAACACTAACAACTATATCAAAACTTTGGCGCCACGGCAACGAAACGAACCCGAATTCAGCGAAATTATTGTCTGTTTGCCGCTCTCTTTATGATTTCTAAAACGAGTTCGGTCAGCCTTTCTAGCTCTGGAACAGCTATTCGTTCCCTCGTTGTATGCGGATTTTCAAAACCTGTAGCAAGAACGATAAATGGAATTCCACGATCGTTAAAGACATTAGCATCCGTGCCACCTTCTTGCTGAATTGTTTTTCTCGGAATGCTTAGAGACTGCATCGCTTCTGCTACAATCTTACAGACCTGGCTCGTTTCAGGGATATCAAAATGGTGGTAATTCATATGTGTCACATCTTGCACATCCGCCTTATATGTAACACCAGTTTCAATAAAAATCTGTTTAATTTGTTCTACGTATGGTAAGCAGTCTGAAAGTGGGACATCGGCCGCAAATTCAGATAGAATCGTCACTTTCTCATTACCGTTTTCCAAAATTTCACCACCAAAATGGTAAACTTGCCATGAAATTCCTAACGTAGCCGCAAAATTTTTCCGGATTTTTTTCATCGCTTCCCGTGCAACGAGAATAGCTGATTTTTCATGTGACATGCCAACCTCAATCCAAAAATCCAATTGCAAATGGGTTTTACTTGTTCGAATAATACCGCCGACCGCACCTGGGGCATCTAAACAGTAACCAAAGGAAGCGTCCACCAAATCGAGATCAAATAATTTCGCACCTGTCAGCCCTTCTTCTTCTTTTGTAGTAAAAATGAATTCCAATGGGCCGTGGGGATCCTTGCTTGTAACAAGCTCAGACGCTGCCGATAATAATGCCGCCACACCTGCTTTGTCGTCAGCGCCAAGAGGAGCTTCATTTGCTGTATCGATATACCCGTTTGCAACGATGACTTCTGGGATCTCGGTTGAAGTTACTGTATCCAGATGCGCTGAAAAAGCAATCACAGGCAATTGTGTAACGGAATCATCTGTTGCCGGAATACATGCGACAATACCCGCTTGCTGTCTACTAACTTTGACATCAATGGCGAGTTCTTTGAAATAGCGTTCTACATACAAAATAAGCTCTTGTTCTTGTCCAGATTGTGATGGGATTGCAACCAATTCTAAAAAAAGGTCACGTACGTTAGAATGTGTCATATTTACTCACCTCGATCATTGTTTTTAAATTTATTCGATTTTTGTTACTATTTTCACTTGAAATTCTCACATAAAGTAAGTATGATAGAGATATCGAGATTTTATTTGGAAGGAGTCATCCAATACTATGACTAACAAAAAAGTTGCTAAAGTAATCGTTATTTTAATGCTAGTTGCAATCGTTGCTTCTTCTGTGTTAACAGGGGTTTTGATGTTCTTATAATTGCTAATAAAATTAAAAATGGCGAACCGCATATTTATTTATGTGGTTTTTTTGCGTCCCAATGAAAGGCATTGCTAGATAAGATCCTATTTGCCCGTCCAACCTCGTCATTTTGAACGTTTGATCGAACTAAAAAAGAGTGATAGCGTAGGATTACGTATCACTCAAGAAATCTAGGGAGTTTAGGGGTATGGATCTAGATGTAGTATATAAATACCCGCTGTAGCAAGCGCTAAAACATATAGCGCCAATTTCCACTCCCTAGTATATCCATTTTTAAATTAATAAATTGGTGTATTTTCTTTCGTGATGGTTTCTATATTTTGTTTGACTTTATTTAAGAATCGTCCAGCAACTAGTCCGTCTAAAATACGGTGATCAATTGACAGACATAGATTCACCATATTACGGATTGCAATCATATCGTCAATAACCACAGGACGTTTCACAATGGACTCGACTTGCAAAATCGCTGCTTGCGGATGATTGATGATTCCCATCGATTGTACAGAACCAAATGAACCTGTACTATTCACCGTGAACGTGCCACCCGACATATCGTCTTGTGTTAATTTCCCAGCACGCGCTTTAGCCGCTAGTTGACTGATCTCACGAGCAATTCCTTTGATCGATTTCTCGTCTGCATTTTTAATAACAGGAACGAAAAGGTGGCTATCCGTCGCAACAGCAATGGAAATATTGATATCCGCGCGTTCAATGATTTTATCGCCAGCCCATGTACTATTTAAAATTGGGAACTCTTTCAGCGCTTGTGCTACAGCTTTCACGAAAAATGCAAAATACGTTAGCGAATAGCCCTCTTCTGCTTTGAATTTGTTTTTGAGCGCATCACGATGGCGAACAAGGCCCGTTGCGTCTGCTTCGACCATCATCCAAGCATGTGGAATTTCGTGTTTGCTTGCAACCATGTGTTTTGCAATCGCTTTTCTGATTCCATCAATCGGAACTTCACGATCACCAACTTGACTTGTTGGCATCGGAGCGCTAGGCTGTGACGGTGTTGATACAGCTTTAGGTTCTTCTGTTGGTTTCGCGACATTAGCAACTGGCGCGCCATTTTCTACATAAGCAAGCACATCTTTTCGCGTAATTCGGCCATCGCGACCTGAGCCACTCACATTAGCTAAATCGATGCCATGTTCTGCTGCAAGCGTTAAGACTGCCGGTGAAAAACGACCTGCTCCCGCTGATTGTTTCACGGGTGCTTTTTTAGAGGCTGGCGTTTGTTCAGGAGTAGCTTGTTGCGTCGTCGCTGTTTCTTTTTCTTCCGACTCCGCAGCTTCACCTTCTGTTTCTAAAATACAAATCACAGCTCCAACATCTAATGTTTCATCTTCTTCTGCGATTAATTCTTTGATTGTACCTGTAAAAGAAGATGGGATTTCTGCTGTTACTTTATCCGTCAATACTTCTGCTAAGGCATCGTATTTATTTACGTGGTCACCAGGTGCAACTAACCACTGGCTAATCGTTCCCTCTGTTACGCTTTCACCAAGTTGTGGCATTGTAATTTTTTCAAGTGCCATTCTTTTTCACTCCTTTAAAATTCCGCTAAATCACGCATCGCTTTTTCAACTTTATCTGGATTGATCATAAAATATTTCTCCATAGTTGGTGCAAAAGGCATCGCTGGGGTATCTGGACCAGCTAAACGCTTGATTGGTGCATCCAGATCAAAGAGGCAATGTTCCGCGATGGTTGCGGCTACTTCGCCAATGATGCTACCTTCTTTATTATCTTCCGTTACGAGTAGCACTTTTCCGGTCTTTTTCGCAGCTTCGATAATGGCTTCTTTGTCTAACGGATAAATCGTGCGGAGATCCAGAATTTCAGCTTCAATGCCATCGCTCGCTAATTTTTCGGCGGCTTGTTGCGCAAAATGCACGGCTAAACCATATGTGATGACCGTTAAATCATCGCCTTCGCGGACAACATTTGCTTTACCAATCGGAACCGTATAATCTGTGTCTGGAACTTCGCCTTTAATAAGACGGTACGCGCGCTTGTGCTCCAAGAAAAGAACTGGATCATTATCGCGAATCGCAGCTTTCAAAAGTCCTTTAGCATCGTATGGGCTCGATGGCATCACAATTTTAAGTCCCGGTTGGCCTGAGAAAACTTTCTCGATCGATTGGGAATGATAAAGTGCACCATGAACACCCCCACCGTATGGCGCTCTAAATACAATCGGGCAATCCCAATCATTGTTTGAGCGGTAACGAATGCGCGATGCTTCGGAAATAATTTGGTTCACCGCAGGCATGATAAAATCAGCAAATTGCATTTCAGCAACAGGACGCATGCCATACATCGCAGCACCGATACCAACACCAGCAATAGCGGATTCAGCAAGTGGCGTATCGAGCACGCGGTCTTCGCCAAATTGGTCGTAGAGGCCAGCAGTTGCTTTAAATACGCCTCCTTTTTTCCCGACATCTTCTCCTAAAATAAATACATTTTCATCGCGTTCCATTTCTTCACGAAGCGCGGCCGTAATCGCATCAATATATGAAATGACAGGCATTATTATTCCTCCTAAATGGTTGGTTTTTCATGAACTGCCAACCTTAGTCTTAATTGGTCGGTTCTTCGTAGACGTGAAGTAGGGCTGATTCTGGTTCTGCATAACTTGCCGCTTCCGCGTAGTCTGTTGCATCGTTCACCAATGTCATCACTTCTTTTTCAAACGCTTCTTTTTTGGCGTCGTCTAGAATACCGAGCGCTTCTAATTCTTCCGTGTAAACAGCAAGTGGATCGCGTTCTTTCGCTTTGTTTACTTCTTCTAGTGTCCGATAGCTTCTATCATCATCGTCTGAGGAATGAGGCGTGAAGCGGTATGTCATTGTTTCAATCAAAGTTGGGCCTTCCCCACGACGGGCACGATCGGTCGCTTCTTTAAATGCTAAGTAAACTTCGGTCATGTTATTTCCATCGACGCGAACGCCTGGAATGCCGTAACCTAGGGCGCGATCGGAAAGTTTTGCAGCAGCATATTGCTTCTCAACTGGAACAGATATCGCATACTGGTTATTATGGATCACGAAGACAACAGGCAATTTATGCACACTCGCAAAATTGATACCTTCATGAAAATCGCCTTGATTGGAGGAACCTTCGCCTGTAGAAGTATAGGCAACGATTGGATCTTTTTTCATTTTCGCAGCGAGACCAATTCCTGCTGCATGCGGAAATTGTGTTGTTACCGGCGAGCTTTGCGTCACGATTCGGTTTGATTTTTGACCGAAATGAGCAGGCATTTGGCGACCGCCAGAGTTTGGATCTTCCGCTTTTGCGAATGCACTGAGCATGATGTCGCGCGCAGTCATACCGAATGAAAGGACAACGGCAAGATCGCGGTAATAAGGCAGACAGTAATCTTTCTCCAAATCAAAAGCAAATGCTGCACCGATTTGAGCAATTTCCTGTCCTTGTCCTGATATTGTAAACGGTATTTTCCCAGATCGATTGAGCAACCATAAGCGCTCATCAATGCGTCGTGTTAAGAGTAATTTCTTATACATTTCTAATAAGGTTTCATCTGATAAACCTGTTTCTTTTAATCCCATTGCCAAATTTCCTCCTTATTTGTTATCCATGAATAGCTAGTCCGTCAACAGCAAGCGCGGCTTCACCGAATGCTTCTGCGAGCGTTGGATGCGGGTGAATCGTGCTGCCAATTTCAAATGGTGTCGCGTCAAGCACGTGTGCGAGCGCGGCTTCTGAAATCATATCTGTCACGTGTGGTCCAATCATAAAGACACCTAGTAGATCATTTGTTTTCTTATCTGCAATCACTTTGATGAAACCGTCTGACTCCCCGTAAACAAGCGCCTTTCCAATTCCTCGGAAAAAGAACTTACCGGTTTTGACTTCATAGCCCTGTTCTTTCGCTTGTTCCTCGGTAATACCGACACTAGCAATCTCTGGTGATGTATACGTACAGCGTGGTACGTGATTATAATTAATGGCTGGTTGAGGATTGCCACTGATGTCTTCTGCGGCAATGATGCCTTCTTCCATCGCGACGTGCGCTAATTGCAAGCCACCGATACAATCGCCAACCGCATAAATATGACTCTCTTTTGTTCGGAAATTGGGCGCTACTTGAATCACGCCTTTGTCGACGATGATATCCGTATTTTCAAGTCCGATATTCTCAACATTTGCAGCACGCCCAACGGAAACGAGCATTTTTGAAGCTGTGAATGTTTGCTCGGTGCCTTTGACGATCGCTTTTATTTCAACGCCATCCGCAGTTTTTTGAAAAGTATCTGCTTGAACCTCAGCGCTGGTTACAATATTGATTTTTTTCTTTTTGTAGAGGCGGTGCAGTTCTTTTGAAATTTCTTTGTCTTCGGTTGGCAAAATGCGATCGCTATATTCAACCACTGTAACTTCGACGCCGAAATCATGTAACATAGATGCCCATTCCATTCCAATCACGCCACCGCCAACGATGATGATCGATTCTGGCAATGTGTCTAATTGTAGTGCACCGTCCGATGATAATACGAACTCTTCGTCAAACGCAAGACCTTTTAGAGCACGAGGCTTGGAACCAGTTGCGATAATAAGGTTTTTAGGAATCAGCATTTCATTTTCTCGTCCATCTGCAAACTCGACGGAAATAGTTCCCGCTGTTGGTGAGAAGATCGATGGGCCAAGAATCATGCCCTTGCCTTCATATAAATCAATTTTACCTTTTTTAAACAGTTGCACGATACCGCTCTCTAATTGATCCACGATGCCCTGTTTCCGTTCTTGTGCTTTTATAAAACTGAATGTCGGTTCTGGTGCTTCAACGCCGAATTCAGCTGCTTTTTTCACAGTTTGTAGCACTTCTGCTGAGCGGAGCAATGCTTTACTTGGAATACAACCACGATGCAAACACGTACCGCCAAGTCGATCTTTTTCAACAACCGCTACCGTTAAGCCTTTTTGAGAAGCACGTATTGCCGCGACATAACCGCCCGTTCCACCACCGAGTACTACTACATCATATTCTTTCGCCATTTCTTATACCTCTCCTTCGTAAACTTTCGCTTCTTCTATTCCTTGCAAAATTCGTTGGGCACCCTCGTTCAGCGCAGCCATTTCGTCCTCACCAGGCTCTGTTACAATTGGGGCCATCCACTGAATATATTGGCTAATTTCTTTTATAAAATTCTCACTCCGAGCTAAGCCACCTGTCAAAATAATCGCGTCGATTTCACCTTTTAATACGGCCGCATTGGCACCGATTTCTTTTGCCACTTGATAGGCCATAGCTTCGAACAACGCGAGCGCTTCTTTGTCACCGGCTTTTATTTGTCGCTCGATATCCCGTAAGTCGTTCGTTCCTTTATAGGAAACCAGACCGCCGCGACCAACGAGCTCTTTATGTAGTGCTTCTTCAGACGTATCTTTTTCAAAAGCCCACGCGAGAAAACTAGCCATCGGAAGTGAACCAGATCGTTCAGGGCTCATTGGGCCATCACCATCAAGCGCGTTATTGACATCGATAACTCGACCTTGTTGATGCGAGCCAACCGAGATACCGCCACCGAGATGTGCCACGATGAAATTCGACGTTTCGTAAGTTCTACCTAATTTCGCCGCCACATTCCTTGCCACTGCTTTGTGATTCAGCGCGTGAAAAATACTTTGCCGTTCAATATTCACGTTTCCAGAATATCTCGCCACAGACGCCAGCTCATCCACCACAACTGGGTCGACAATATATGCCGCAACACCGTGGTCCTTCGCAATTTTACGAGCAAGTAACCCACCGAGGTTCGATGCATGCTGTCCAGAAACACCAATTTCTAAATCTTGTTGCATCGCGTCATTCACTTCATATGTTCCACCAGCCATCGGTCTTAGCAAACCGCCACGACCAACAATCCCAGCCACATTTGTCAAGTCTGTTGATGCCAGCGCCTCTTTCACTAATTGATAACGAAAATCGAACTGATCCAAGATAGTTGCAAAAGTCGCCATCGTTTCTCTCGTATGTGAAATTTCTTCTTTTAGAATGACTGTATCGCCCTGAAATAAAGCAATTTTTGTTGATGTCGATCCTGGATTAATTGCCAACACTTGAAAAGTCACGCACATACCCCCATAGGAACCAAATTTGTCGAATATTCAACTCTCGTCTATTGTATCACGTGCCTATCACAAACTTAAAAAGCTTTGCACCCCAACACTTGAAATCGTTTTATTCAAAGTTTTGTATCATTTTCCGATCATTCCGACTGTTAGTATTAATGACGCAAGTTTGTTATCCACCGAATCGCTTCTAGAAGCAATAATGACTGGCACTTTTACACCAGCTATAATCCCGCCAACTCTAGCTCCTGCAAAGAAAACGAGTGATTTATATAGAATATTTCCCGCTTCAATAGAGGGTACAATCAAAATATCTGCATCCCCAGCTACTTCATTCGTAATATTCTTGTGAACGGCTGCTGCTTTAGAGATCGCGTTATCAAAAGCAAGCGGACCTTCTACCGCGGCGTCCTCAGGAAAGGCTTTGAAGTAAGCAGCTACTTGCGCGGCTTGAATAGAGGATTTCATTTTTGGATTTTCTTTTTCAACAGCGCTAAGAATGGCCACTTTCGGGCGCTTAATGCCTAATTTATGAGCAACTTCAATCGCATTATGTGTGATTTGAATCTGCTCCTCCTCTGTTGGCGCGATGTTCATGGCCACGTCGGATACGATAAGTGGTTTATCATAGGCAGGTAGTTCAAAAACGGAAACGTGTGATAATAACTCCTTATCTCGTAACTGAAACTCTTTTTTCAAAATTGTTTTTAAAATAAGTGCCGTTGGGAGATTCCCTTTCATCAAAATATCGGCTTTTTTTTCAGCTACAGCACGCGCAGCTTGTTCGACCGCTTGTTGATCTGAAATCGTGGCGATGACTTGCACATTTGGAGAAGTGATTGGAATGAGCTCCTCTCGCCCAAATAACATGAAATCAGCAATTCCCAATTCCAACGCTTGTTCCACAACTTCTAAAATAATCGGATCATCCGCACCAGCAATTGCTATTGTTACTTTTTCATTTGGAACTACTGGATCGAATACTGATTTTATCGTCATATAAAGCCTCCTAAATTTGATTTTTCGCAGAAAAAAACCTACACCTCAAATTTAGTAGTTGTTTTTATGACCAGGTAATAAAAAAGCTACCTCATCATTGTAAGCAAATTTCTTTTGAGATGCAAGTTATTTAATTAGTTTTCAAGTAACGCTTACTTCTGTGCTTTAATCTTGTTGGCTTGTGTCAGCATTTCACTAGCATGTTGTTTTGTCACATCCGTCACTTCAATGCCCGCAATCATCCGACTGATTTCTTCAATTTTTTGTTCCCCAGACAAGGCTACGACAGATGTCATCGTGCGATTCGCAGTTGTTGCTTTAGAAATGTAGAAATGGTGGTCTGCCATGGCAGCTACTTGAGGTAAATGCGAAATACAGAGTACCTGAGAACCAATCGCCACCGCATAAATTTTTTCAGCAATTGCTTGGGCTACCCGGCCACTGACACCCGTATCCACCTCATCAAAAATAATCGATGTAATGCCCTGATGTCGTGAAAAAATTGTTTTGAGCGCCAGCATCATCCGCGACAACTCACCGCCAGAAGCTACTTTGGACAACGGTTTCAGCGGTTCACCTGGATTTGTACTCATATAAAATGCGACTTTATCAACACCGTTTTCAGTAAATTCTTTTGCTTCTGTCGCGAAATTCACTTGGAAAATCGCTTTTTCCATATATAGCTGATTTAATTCGTTTTTAATTTGTTTTTCGAGTAATTTTGCTGATTTTTGGCGGATTGCTGTGATTTTTCCAGCAAGTTCAGAAAGCTGTTCTTTCGCAACTTCCAAATCTTTTTCCAAATGACCTAGATGCGTTTCCCGGTCGGATAATTCTAGGATTTCTTGATCTATTTCTTCGTTGTATTGGATAATGGCTTCAACTGTTTTACCATATTTGCGCTTCAACTGGCTCAGTTCATTCAGGCGCGTTTCAATCGTGTCCAGCTCGTCTGGTTGAAACTCTAGTTTATCTAGCTCTTGCCGAATTTGCATCGCACTATCTTCCAATAAATAAAAACTCGAAGCCACCGATTCACTCAGTGCTTTATATTCTGGCAAGATATCACTCGCAGACTCCACATGTCGCATCGCCTCAGAAATAAATTCGAGGCCACGCTCTTCGCCTTGAAGCGCCGTATAAGCACTTTGCAAACTTTCATTAATTTTCTCGAAATTGGAAAGCACATGTTTTTGCTCCACCAAAGTTTCTTCCTCGCCTAACCGCAGATTGGAACTCGTAATTTCGTCTTGCTGAAAACGAAGCATATCTAGGCGTTGCGCAAGTTCTTGTTCATTTTTTGTCCAATTACGCCATTTTGTTTTCATTTCCATATATTCGGCGTATTTCGCTTGGTACTTGGCTAGTGTGGATTCAATATCCTTCCACGCAAAGCGGTCAAGTAGCTGCAAATGGAACTCATCATTCATTAACTCTTGATGTTCGTGTTGGCTGTGAATGTCGATCAAACGGGAACCAATTTCGCGTAGCACAACGGTCGTCGCGAGTTTCCCATTGATACGGCAAGCATTTTTACCACTTTGGAACAGAATTCTCTCAAGGACTACCATACCGTCGCTTGCATCAATACCATTATTTTCAAGCGCCTCTAAACAACCTTTATTTTGCGGGTTGATTGTGAACAGCCCTTGGATTTCAAGCTTCTCTTCTCCATGTCTAATAAAATCAACAGAACCTCTGCCACCAACAAGAAGACCGAGCGCATCAATAATAATTGACTTTCCCGCGCCAGTCTCCCCTGTTAAAACAGTCATACCTTCTTGAAAAGATAGATTTAAAGATTCGATGATAGCAAAATTTCTAATCGTTAGTTCTTGTAGCAAATCTATTCACCTCAAATTTAGAGCATTTCAATAAAGCGCTCTGATAATACTTTCGCGTCGTCTTCACTACGACAAATGATCAAACACGTATCATCTCCGCACAATGATCCGACTTTTTCTTCCCAATTTAAATTATCAATTAGGGCTCCAATGGCATTAGCGTTTCCTGGCATCACTTTTAAAATAAGCATGAACTGTACCGTTTCAACGCTAATAAATGCATCTACAAGAGAGCGTTTCAGCTTTTGGTGCGGGTTGAAACGATTATCAGCAGGTAAACTGTATTTGTATGTTCCAGTTTGTGTTGGAACTTTCACTAGATGCAGTTCTTTAATATCGCGGGAAATCGTGGCTTGGGTGACTTTGACATCTCTTTTTAGTAATAACGCAACAAGATCTTCTTGCGTTTCGATTTCGTTTGACGTAACGAGCTCTCTAATAATAATATGACGATGACCTTTATTCATTATTTCTCACCTCACGAACTTTTTCTCTCTTATATCTTAGCCGAAAACGAGCGTAAAGTCACGGATTTAACTTAAGAAATGTTTACAAAGACGATTATGCATGTGAAAAATAGCAAATTAGGCTTAAAAATACATAGAACTAGCTGAAAACACAAAAAACCGAGTGCTCTGAAACAGATCACTCGGCATGCATAATTATTCTAATTTCGTATGGGCTTTTGCCACAATATCCGATAATTCTGTAGCAGATAAGTGATTTTCACCTTTATTATCCCATTTTAAGTGGGCGATAAATTCGATATTTCCCTCTCCACCCGTGATCGGAGAAAAATCAACGGCCATCACCGAATATCCTTCCGCAAGTGCAAAATTGGTGATTTTTTCGATGACTTGCAGATGAATTTTAGGATCACGAATAATCCCTTTTTTCCCGACCTGCTCTTTTCCCGCCTCAAATTGCGGTTTAATCAAGGTCATAACGTCTCCGCCACTAACCAATACTGTTTTTAAAACTGGCAGAATCAATTTCAGCGAGATAAAAGAAACGTCAATGGTCGCAAAGTCAGCCAAGCCTTGAGTAAAATCAGCAGGTGTCACATAACGAAAATTCGTGCGTTCCATTACGGTCACACGTGGGTCATTACGCAATTTCCACGCTAACTGGTTATAGCCCACATCAAGCGCGTACGAGTGTTTTGCACCATTTTGGAGCGCACAATCGGTAAATCCGCCCGTGGAGGAGCCAATATCAAGTAGTAACTTGTCTTTTACATCCAAATCAAATACTTGTAGTGCCTTTTCAAGCTTCAATCCGCCGCGACTCACATAAGGCATAACTTTCCCTTTCACTTGAAAGACAGCTTCTACTGGAAACTTCTCGCCTGGTTTATCGACACGCTCTTCCTTTAAATAAACTAAGCCCGCCATGACAGACCGCTTTGCCTTTTCTCGTGTTTCAAATAGTCCTTGTTCTACTAATAATACGTCTACGCGTTCTTTTTTTATAGCCATCTCTACGCCCTTATCTGTTTTTCTGGTAATATTTTTTGAATAGTACTTAAAATGCCAAGCGCCGAAATCCCGTGATCTGCGAGAATCATGTCAACCGAGCCGTGACTAATAAATTCATCAGGAAGACCTATTCGACGAACTACCGCTTGATCAAAGCCATGTTCTTCCGCAAATTCAAGAACCGCCGTACCAAAGCCACCTTTTAAAAGTGCTTCTTCGACCGTGATAATTGGAATATTACGCTCCATTAGATCTTGTAGCATTTTTTCGTCGAGCGGTTTGATAAAGCGTGCATTAATCACGCCAGCTTGAAGGCCTTGTTTCTTCAATTCGATCGCGGCTTCAACAGCCATCGGAATCGTCGTACCAAACGTTACAATAGCGACATCTACAGGCTCACTGAGCGTCTCCCACGAACCGATTGGAACAGCTTTCATCTCCGCATCGATTTTGATACCAAGCCCATTACCACGCGGATAACGAATCGCGATGGGGCCATCATTATATTCATACGCCGTTTTCACAAGATGACGCGCTTCATTTTCATCTTTTGGCATCATAATTGTCATATTCGGAATACCACGCAAAAAGCTAATATCAAAAATACCTTGATGCGTCTCTCCGTCAGCACCAACTAATCCAGCGCGATCAATACCAATCATTACATTCAGCTCTTGCCGGCAAATATCATGGACCACTTGATCATACGCACGTTGTAAAAAAGTCGAATAAATCGCCAAAAACGGTTTCATATCAAGCGCTGCAAGTCCTGCCGCCATTGTTGTTGCATGCTGTTCCGCGATCCCTACATCAAAAAAGCGATCAGGAAATGCCGTTGCAAATTTTTCTAGCTTCGAACCAACTGGCATGGCTGGTGTAATCGCAACAACACGTTCGTCATTCTGCGCCAGTTCCAGTATTGCCTCGCTAATAACCGCGCTCCAAGCAGGTGGTCCGCCAACAGGTTTGATAAAGTCGCCTGTCTCAATTTTGTAAGGACCAGTTCCATGCCAGTTACCAATGCGATCCGATTCAGCTGGTTGATAGCCCTTGCCTTTCGTCGTAACGATATGCATCAATACAGGGCCCTTCACCTTTTTCGCAAATTCCATATTCGTAATTAAATCATTGTAATCATGCCCATTCACAGGTCCGAGATACGTATAGCCCATCTCTTCGAAAAAAGTACCCTGAACAAGCAAATATTTAATGCTATCTTTAATTCGTTCCGCAGCGCCAGCAATCTTATCGCCAGCCGTTGGAATTTTCTTCATAGCAGCTTCAATATCTTTTTTGGCACGTTTAAATTTGCCTGATGTGCGCAACTTGCCTAAAACATTATGCATCGCGCCTACGTTTGGAGCAATCGACATATTGTTATCATTTAGGACAACAATCACATTTTTTTTCATATCGCCAATATGGTTCAGTGCTTCAAGCGCCATACCGCCCGTTAGCGCCCCATCACCAATGATCGGCAGAACGTGGTACTTTTCACCGCGAATATCCCTTGCAATCGCCATTCCTGCAGCTGCTGACAACGAAGTAGAACTATGTCCGGTCTCCCAAACATCATGCTCTGATTCTTTACGCTTCGGAAAACCATCTAAACCATCATGCTGACGCAATGTATCAAATCTATTTGCTCTACCAGTTAAAATCTTGTGTACGTAGGATTGGTGCCCGACATCCCATAAAAACTTATCTTCAGGGCTATTAAAACAATGGTGAAGTGCTACCGTTAGCTCAACAACACCTAGGTTCGGTCCAATATGCCCGCCCGTTTTGGAAGTCGATTGAATTAGGAACTCGCGAATATCCGCACTGAGCGCTTCCATTTGCGCTACGTCCAAGTCTTTCACGAACGCAGGATCCGTAATTTTCAATAAATCCAAACAAAACAACTCACTTTCTAGGATTTCTCCATCAATATCGATTGGCACCGCAGAACTCTAATCTGCGCCACCTTAAATGTTTCCATTGGTCTCATTATAAACCAGTTGCCCCGATTTTACTATTAAATTGTTGGTAGTTTGGGAGCAAAAGTAAACAGGATAACAAAAAAGGACGAAAAAAAGAGCATCTTATAAAATGATGCACCTTCATTTCACTCCATAGATTCTCTCCAATATTCACAGGAAAATCGAGGCTGTACTAATGTACTAAAAATCACGAACGGCGATTAAATCGGTTAATCCTAATAAAAACGTAGCATCTATGTCGAGCGTTCCTAAAGCTTGTTTCGCCAAGTCTGTATGCTCCGCTAGGGCCTGTTTTGCACCTTCTAACGACAGTAACGCTGGATACGTACTTTTTTGTAATTCAGAATCCGCACCTGTTTTTTTACCCATTTTCTGTGCATCTCCAATGACATCTAAAATATCATCACAAATTTGAAAGGCGATCCCAATATGATGCGCAAATTTCTCTAGTACCTTTTTGTCATCTTCCGAAGCACCTGCTATAATCGCACCGCTAAGAACAGAAGCGCTGAGTAATGCACCCGTTTTCCGACGATGAATCGACTCCAATTCCGAAAGCGATAACGTTCTATTTTCACCAAGAATATCCGCTTGTTGGCCGCCAACCATTCCGTTAGCTCCTGCATTCTTCGCAAAGAGTTGAATCAAATCCACTTTAATCGTAGCGGTTAAAGTCACATCACTCACAATCATCTCAAAGGCTTTTGTAAGCAGTGCGTCACCCGCCAAAATAGCCGTAGCCTCACCGTATACTTTATGATTTGTCAATTTGCCACGTCGATAATCATCATTGTCCATCGCGGGTAAATCATCGTGAATCAGACTATATGTATGGATCATTTCCATCGCAGCCGCTGTTTGATATCCCAATTCTGGCTCACGTCCGTAAGCAATGATCGTCGCTAAAACGAGTAACGGCCGAATCCGTTTACCACCCGCCTCAAGCGAATAAATCATGGATTGCTCCAACTTTTGATCAGAGTTGGTTGCAACAATGGCGTTTTTCATGCAGTTTTCCGTTTCTTGTTTATAGTGTTGCATAAACTGCTCAAAAGTCATCATTTCTTACCTTCTTCTGCCTGAAATGGCTCTTCTTCATCTGATTCCGTCACAACTTTCGCTAATTTATCTTCCGCTGCCGCTAATTTTTCTTGGCATAGTTTCGTAAGTTCAATTCCACGCTGATACATTTCGAGTGAATCTTCAAGCGAAACATTACCTTCTTCAAGCATTTGGACGATGCCTTCTAACTCTTTCATTGCTTCTTCATAGCTTATTTTTTTTGTTGCCATAGTCATTTGTCCTCCTTTTTGGTGATTTTCGCATGAATTTTCCCAGTTGCCATCGTGATTTGAATTGGATCACCAACAGATATATCCTTGCTCGATGTCAAAATTTCATCTTCTTTATAAACAACACTATAACCGCGTTTCAGTAGGGCTAATGGGCTTAAATGCTCCAACGCTTCTACTTTTTGCAGAAAATCTCGCCTTTTCATTGTAACCAGGCGACTCATTTGCTGTTTCAAATCCTTGTTCAGTGTTGCCAAATGTTGCTGTTGTTGGTCAATTTCCCGATCAAGCCCCGTATGTGTTAATCTAAATGAGAGTCGCTCAAAAGCATATTTTTTCATCATTAAATGCTGTTTCAAGCCTCGCTCTAATCGTTCTACATAATAATCCGTTCGTTCCTGATATTGCTCAATTTGACGTTTAGGCCCATGCATGATCAGACGCTCTCGCTTGCGATCTACATTTTGTTTGGAAACATCGACTCGTTGTCGCATTGCTTGGATCAAACGGAATCGCCTCTCCGCTATGCGTTCCAATAAGTCACGGTAATCTGGAACTGCTAATTCTGCTGCTGCAGTTGGCGTTGCCGCACGAACATCTGCCACATAATCGGTCAATGTTGTGTCCGTTTCATGACCTACCGCCGAAATAACGGGAATATCCGAATCAGCGACAGCTCGGACGACGATCTCCTCATTAAATGCCCACAGATCCTCAATAGAACCACCACCACGTCCAATAATCAACACATCAATATCATTGCGAAAATTAGCACGTTCAATATTGCGAACAATATTGGGAGCCGCTGTGTCCCCCTGTACTATCGTAGGGAATAGCAGAATTTCCGTCGAAGGCATCCGACGTTTCATCGTTGTAATCATATCTCGAATCGCTGCACCCGTTTTCGACGTGATAATCCCGACTTTCGCAGGAAAAGAAGGAAGCGCTCGTTTGCGATTTTGCGCAAAAAGCCCCTCCTTATCCAACTGTTTCTTCAATTGTTCCAGCTTGATGTACAGACTGCCGATGCCATCGGGCTCCATCCACTCCGCATAGAGCTGATAACGTCCGCCTTTACTAAATACGCTAACGCGACCAGTAAGTAGAATCTGCATGCCATCTTCTGGCTTAAATCCCAGTTTTGCAGCCGACTTTTGGAACATAACACAACGCAGCTCAGCGCCTTCGTCTTTCAGCGTAAAATACATATGACCGCTGACAGGCTGTTTAAAATTTGAAACTTCACCTTTGACATAAATGTTCTTCAAATAGGGATCCACTTCAAATTTTTTCTCAATATATTTAGTTAGCGCCTCAACACTGAGGTATTTATCCTGTTCCATCGTTACACAACCTTACTTCGTTTGTAATTGCGTATCCCAAATGCGTTTTGCTGCTTTTAACGTGTTAGCAAGGAGCATTGTGATAGTCATCGGGCCAACGCCACCTGGTACTGGTGTAATAAAACCAGCCGTATCTTTGACATCATCAAAGTCCACGTCACCACATAATTTATTATTCTCATCGCGATCCATACCAACATCTATGACTACAGCGCCTGGTTTGATCGCCTCTTTTTTGATAAATTTAGC
The DNA here is from genome assembly GCF_003534205.1 of Listeria weihenstephanensis. Taxonomy (NCBI): domain Bacteria; kingdom Bacillati; phylum Bacillota; class Bacilli; order Caryophanales; family Listeriaceae; genus Paenilisteria; species Paenilisteria weihenstephanensis. The sequence continues at coordinate 1,772,501 of NZ_CP011102.1, forward strand.
AAGACCTGTCGCCACAACTAAAATATCCGCTGTTCTGGCAACTGCTGGTAAATCTTTTGTGCGGCTATGTGCAATGGTTACCGTCGCATTTTCTTGCAACAGTAATTGCGCCACAGGTTTCCCAACGATATTACTACGTCCAATTACAACGGCCTGCTTGCCTTCGATTGTTACACCTGTCGATTTAATTAATTCAATGATTCCTGCTGGTGTACAAGGAACAAACGCTTCTTTGCCCACATACAAATTCCCAACATTGATCGGGTGGAATCCATCGACATCTTTTTCAGGAATAATCGTATCAATCACTTTATCCTCCGAAATGTGTTTTGGTAGTGGCAATTGCACTAAAATACCATGAATCGTCACATCTGTATTCAACGCTTCTACCGTTTCCAATAACTTCGCTTCTGAAACGTCTTCTGGTAACTCGATTAAAACAGACTTCATACCTGCTTCTTCTGTGCGCTTCTGCTTATTTCTTACATATGTACGGCTGGCCTGATTATCGCCAACAAGTACAACCGCTAATCCTGGTTGCAAATTTTGTTTTGCGAGTTCAGCTACCTCACTTGTTACGTTTTCTTGAATCTTTTTCGCCAGTTGTTTCCCATCAATAATTTGTCCCATCAAAAAAGCCCCCTTAGTTTATATATGAAACCTGTGTATTCCGAGGCCCAAAAGCCCCGAAACAGGTAACATTACTTAGTCGTGGAAAGTTTTGTAAATTAAAAATGACACCGCGTAAAAAATTATATCTCGTTTATTCGTCGTCTTTCGCTATATTCGCTAAAACACCGTTAATAAACTTACTTGATTTCTCATCGCTGAAAATTTTAGCAATCTCCAGTGATTCATTTAAGCTAACTCGATCTGGAATATCTTCGCAATATACCATTTCAAATACACTTACTCGCAAAATAGCAAGGTCGACCTTATTTAGTCTGTCCATACTCCAATTATCCAAGTTTCCGGCGATTAACTCGTCGATCGCGGCTTTATTGGCAACAACACCCTCAACCAACTTATCGACATACGCATCGCTCTCGTCTTCCATCACGTTGGCTATTGCTTGATCCAAATGCATCTCATTGAGTTCCATTTGAAACAATATTTGAAGAGCCTTTTCCCGCGCTTCTCGTCTTTTCATTAAAAGCTCTACTCCTTATTTCTGACTGATTCTACTTGCAAAAATCGGTCAACTTAAATTTCTAATTCATCAAATGATACGGTTTCTTGACGATCGAATTGCACACCAACAATATGGATGTTTACTTCGATAACTTCAAGGCCTGTCATGTTTAAGATTGTTTCACGAATGCTATCTTGAATGTTTTGCGCTAGCAGTGGAATCGTCGCACCGAACTGAATGTAACAATACACGTCGATCACAATACCGTCTTCCGTTAGATCAATTTTAACGCCTTTACTATGGTTGGTTGCGCCACCAAGACGTTCACGCATTTCATTTGTAAAAGATCCTTGCATACCAGCTACGTTTTCCACTTCTGTCGCTGCAAGTCCAGCAATAACACCAATTACTTCTGGCGCTATCTCAATTTTACCGAGTGTTTCCTCTTCTTTGTTTTTCGTCAGTGTCATGATTATCTCTCCTTACGATAGATTCATTACATCATATTTTTCTAGGAATTTCGTGTTAAAGTCACCAGAAATGAAAACTTCATGATCAAGTACACGTAAATGGAACGGTATCGTTGTTGGAATACCTTCAATCGCAAATTCGCTTAGGGCGCGCTTCATTTTCGCAATGGCTTCATCACGAGTCTCACCATAGCAGATAACCTTAGCAACCATTGAATCGTAATATGGCGGGATTTTATAATTTGGATAGGCCGCAGAATCCACACGTACCCCATTGCCACCTGGTGGTAGGTAAAACTTGATTTCTCCTGGTGCAGGCATAAAGTTCTTCTCTGGGTTTTCGGCGTTAATACGACATTCAATCGCCCATCCAGTTAGTTTTACATCTTCTTGTCTAATGGCCAAACGCTCACCTGATGCTACAAGAATTTGCTGTTTCACTATATCAACACCTGTAATCCACTCTGTCACGGGATGTTCCACTTGTACACGGGTGTTCATTTCCATGAAATAGAATGTTTTGTCTTTTGGTTCATAAATAAATTCGATCGTTCCTGCGCCTGAATACTTCACTGCTTTCGCTGCTTTCACGGCCGCTTTCCCCATCTTTTGACGCATTTTTTCATCTAGAGCTGGCGATGGTGCTTCTTCCACGAGTTTTTGGAGACGACGTTGAATCGTGCAGTCACGCTCTCCTAAATGAATAGCATTACCATAATTATCGGCCATAATTTGAATTTCAACATGGCGGAAGTCTTGAATGAATTTCTCAATATAAACGCCTGGATCGCCGAATGCTGTTTCTGCTTCTTGTTGTGTAATTTGTAAACCAGAAACTAGTTTTTCTTCATCTTCTGCGACACGAATACCTTTACCGCCACCACCAGCTGTTGCTTTAATGATGACAGGATAACCAATTTTCTTAGCAAGTTTTTTGGCTTCTTCCACGTCTTTAATAATACCCGTAGAACCTGGAACAACTGGAACGCCTGCTTTTTTCATCGTTTCACGTGCTACGTCTTTTGTTCCCATTTGCGAAATAGCATCTGCACTTGGACCGATGAAAATAATATTACAGTCTTGGCAGAGCTCGGCAAAATCAGCATTTTCAGCTAAGAAACCGTAACCTGGATGGATCGCATCACAATTTGTCAATACGGCCACGCTAATAATGTTCGACATGTTTAAATAACTTTCTTTCGACGACGCTGGTCCAACGCAGTAAGCTTCATCTGCTAGTTGGATGTGCAAACTTTCTTTGTCTGCTTCAGAATATATGGCAACCGTTTCAATGTTCATTTCTTTTGCTGCACGAATAATACGAACAGCAATTTCTCCGCGGTTAGCTATCAGTATTTTTTTTATCATGATACATTACCCCTTATTTCTTTCTAACTTTGAATAATGGTTGACCGAATTCCACAAGTTCCCCGTTAGAAACAAGTACTTCGACGATCTCACCGTTCACATCTGCTTCTACCTCGTTTAGTAATTTCATTGCTTCGATAATACAAACAACGGATTTTACTGTCACGACAGAACCTGGCTCTACAAATGCTGGACTTTCTGGATTTGGGGAACCATAGAAAGTTCCAACCATTGGTGACGTCACCACATGAAAATCTTCTGTTGGTGCAGCTGCTGGAGTTGGCGTTTCTTCTGTTTCAACTTTTGGCGCTGGAAGAACCGCTTGTACTACTGGCGCTGATACTGTTGGTGATACGAGCTCTCCACCTTTTCTCATCTTGATTTTTCCTTGTTCTGTTTCATATTCGAATTCCGTCAATGAAGACTCATCTACTAGTTTCACAAGTTGCTTAATCTCGTTAATTGATAACATTATTTATAACACTCCTCAATATTCATCTATACATTTATATATAAGTTCAAATGCATTCGTCACGCATCCTAATTATTGTACCATACTTTTTATAGAAACTCGTAGCTTTAGACTGTTTTTTTGCAAAAAAAATAGCCTTGCCCATTTCTGATGAAAACGAACCGCAAAAGTAGGCTCCATACAGGAATAGACAGACTATTTTTATTTTACTGCGCGCGTGATACGTATGATCCGCCGTCTGTTGTATTGACAACAAGCGTGTCATCTACATTGACGAAGAATGGAACGTTAACAACTAGGCCAGTTTCAAGTGTTGCCGGCTTTGAACCACCGGAAGATGTATCGCCTTTGATTCCAGGATCTGTTGCCACAACTTTAAGTTCTACCGTGTTTGGTAAATCAACGCCAAGTGTTTCTCCTTGGTACATCACGATTTGAACTTCCATGTTTTCACGTAAAAATTTCAATTCATATTCGATTTGTTTTTCAGGAAGCTCGATTTGATCATATGTTTCTGTATTCATGAACACATGTTGATCGCCACTTGCATACAAATACTGCATTTTATTGTTGTCGATTTGGGCTTTGGCTACTTTTTCGCCGCCACGGAATGTTTTTTCTTGAATAGCGCCAGTACGTAAGTTACGTAATTTTGAACGAACGAACGCAGCACCTTTTCCTGGTTTTACGTGTTGGAAATCCAGCACGCGCCAAATACCGTTATCGACTTCGATTGTTAGACCTGTTTTAAAATCATTTACAGAAATCATCTTGTATCCTCCTACTTTTAAGTTGGTTTCATCCTTATTTATTTAACCACAAAACGCTCCATTATACAATTTTATAAAATAATTAACTCTTTTGGTGAGTGTGTTAAAACTTCATTTCCTGTTTCGGTGATCAAAATATCATCTTCAATCCGCACGCCACCAATGCCTGGCAAGTAAATACCTGGTTCATCTGTCACAACATTTCCTGGGACTAGAATATTAGGGCTCTTCATGGATAAATTTGGCCCTTCATGAATTTCCAAGCCAATGCCATGACCTAACGAATGACCAAATGCTTCGCCGTATCCTTTTGAAGCAATGTGATCACGAGCAATTGCGTCTGCTTCAATGCCTGACATGCCTGGTTTTAGCGCATCAATGACTTTCAATTGCGCTTCCAGTGTCACCGCGTAAATTTCTTTTAATTTAGCGCTTGGCTCACCGATCGCGATTGTCCTCGTCATATCGGAGCAGTAGCCTTCATAGTAACAACCGTAATCCATTGTTACAAAGTCACCCACTTCAATAATTTTATCGGATGCAACGCCATGTGGTAAAGCGGAGCGCAGGCCGGACGCTACAATCGTGTCAAAAGATGAACCAGATGCTCCGTTTCGACGCATGAAGAATTCGAGCTCATTGGACACTTCAAGTTCTGTTAAACCAGGTTTGATGAATGTTAAAATATGCTTGAATGCAGCATCCGCGATCTCACAAGCCGTTTTAATTGCAGCAAGTTCAGACGCTGTTTTCACTTTACGCATATCTTCGAACAAATCGCTAATTGGCTCTAATTTTGCTGAGAAGTAGCTTTGCATTAATTTATGCTCTGCGACTGTCACATATGCTTCTTCAAAATAAAGCGTTTTAATACCTTGTTCCGCGATAACCGCTTCCACTGTTTCAAAAATCGGGCCCTTATTTTGGCGAACTTCATATCCTACTGCTTGCTTTGCCGCTTGTTCTGTATATCGGAAATCCGTGATGAAAAATGCTTTTTTCAGTGTAATTAAAGCGATTCCTGTTGTCCCAGTAAAATCCGCCACGTAGCGACGGTTATAATCACTTGTTACAAGCACAGCCTCGATTTTGTGATCTGCTAGTGCCGCTTGAATTTTTGCTAATTTTGTCATTCCAATTCCTCCTACTTGTTTTCATTATGTAACGTCTTATTTCGCTCGAATAAAGCTATTCTATCATAAAACCGCGAAAATAACTTTTTTTATGCGTTATAACTATACGAATGCCTCGAATTAGCGTAGAATAACAAAGGTATACTATATAAGGCTGGTGAACGATTTTGAGTGGACAAACAAAAGGAATATACGGTGGACAAGCGGTTGTTGAAGGCGTCATGTTTGGCGGCAGAAGAGAGACCGTGACGGCCATTAGACGAAAAGATGGCACAATTGAATACTTTTATTTAACAAAAAATCCGCCCGCTTGGGTTCAAACGTTAAAGCGCATCCCCTTTATTCGGGGTATTGTTGCTTTAATTGAGTCGAGCGCGATTGGATCGAAACATTTAACCTTCGCGACGGATCGCTATGACGAAGATCCATTAGACGAAGCGGAAACGCAGAAAATCGAAAAAAAAGAATCGAAACTCGCAATGTGGCTCGGTGTTGCTGTTGTTGGTGTTTTATCTTTCATTTTCGCCAAGTTCGTTATGACATTAATCCCGGTATTCATCGCCAATCTTTTCCGACCGATCGTGTCTGGTGACATGGGACAAATCATGCTCGAAACACTATTTAAATTAATCCTCTTGCTCAGCTATATTTTCGCCGTCTCGCAAACGCCAATTATTAAACGTGTTTTTCAATATCATGGCGCGGAGCATAAAGTCATCAATTGTTATGAAGCTAATTTGGACCTCACTGTCGAAAATGTACAACGCCAATCACGCTTACATTATCGCTGTGGTTCTAGTTTTATCTTATTTACTGTGATTGTTGGCATGTTCATTTATATGCTCGTTCCCACAGATCCACTTTGGGCACGCGTGGTCAATCGAATCTTGCTAATACCAGTCGTTCTCGGCGTTGCATTTGAAGTATTACAACTGACTAATAAATGCCGAAATATCCCTATTTTGAAATATTTAGGCGTACCAGGTTTATGGCTACAATTATTGACAACAAAAGAACCTTCCGACGATCAAGCGGAAGTTGCCATCGCATCATTCAATGAGCTTCACCGCGTAGAACGCACGAAACAAGAAGAATCGCTCCCTGAAAACTTAGAATTACTGGAATGAGGTGAAAAAACATGCGTAATCTCCCCATTTGGTTTTATATTTTAGCTATTTTCGCAGTGATCGGTATTTTCTACGTCGGCTTTAAAAGCATTATTTCAAGCCTCGTCGTCTCGATCATCCTAATCCTGATTATTTGGCTACTGTTCCGCTTCTTTAGTAACCGACCGAAGAAGGATGATAAATATCAAGCCGCTGTCAAACAGTCGCAAAAAATGCGTGCAAAAAATCAACCACAAACAAAAAAACGAAAAACTTCACTCAAAGTCATTGATGGAAAGAAAAAATAAGTTATAATGGTAAATGAGGTAAGATAATCGAAAGGGGTATATCAACTTGAATATAGACTGGAGTTGGGCTTTAGCAATTGCAATTTTAGTTGTACTGCTAGGCTATGAAGTGTATCAATTTATTATGCGAAGAAAAGCGTTAACTATTTTGACCGAAGAAGAATTCAAAAAAGACTACCGGAAAGCGCAGCTAATCGACGTGCGTGAACCAAATGAATTCGATGCTGGACATATTTTAGGCGCGAGAAACATTCCAATGTCCCAAATGAAAGCTCGCAAAGCAGAAATTCGTCAAGATTTGCCTGTATACTTGTACTGCCAAAGCGCGCAACGTAGTAACCGCGCAGCAATCATGCTATACAAAAACGGTTACCGCAACCTGTTCCAACTTAAAGGCGGATTTAAAAAATGGTCTGGAAAAACAAAATCAAAATAAAGAGTTTGACACAGACTGTAGAAAAGCCACTAAGCTGTTTGTAGCTTGAGTGGTTTTTCTATGTAACACTATTTTCTTAGGAGGTTTAACAATGGCGAAAAAAATCCAAACTCCCAAAATACCACCGCAGTTAGCCGAACTTGATTCTAACTGGCTTTCTGAAGAGGTGTATTTGCGTGAGGTTCTAATAGAAGATCGTGACTTTGATTTTGATCCCATGGAACGCATCGTGCTTGATCAGGTTATTTTGCGAAACGTGAATTTTACAACGCTAGAATTCCCCAATATTGAACTTACCGATGTTATTTTTGAAAAGTGTAATCTCTCCAACGTAGTCTTCACTTCCGCTATCATTCATCGTTGTCAATTCATTGATTGCAAGCTTACTGGTGCTGATTTATCGGATTCTTTAATTCATAACACGCTTTTCCAAAATTGTTTAATGACGATGAGTTCACTCGGTTTTTCTAAATTTAAACATGTAGAATGGCAAGGTTGCGCGCTGATTAATGCCGACTTTTACGAAAGTGAATTAAAGCATTCTGAAATGGTTGATTGCCAGCTGAATGAAGCTAATTTTTCGAACGTTATCATGGAAAGCATCGATCTCAGCGTCAATCATTTTGAAGGGATCATGGTTTCTCTCGATAAATTAGGTGATTGTCGCGTTACATCTGAACAAGCCCTCAGCTTTGCGCGAGCTTTAGGCGTTATAATTAAAGAAGACGAATAAAAGAAACGCCGTGCCTATTTTCCAGGGCACGGCGTTTCTTCTATTATCAAGTGGTTACTTCATCTTCCACTTTTTCATGATAGCGTAAAACAGGTTTTCTAGCAGCTTGCGTTTCATCTAAACGTTTTACATACGTATTATAAGGGGCTTCCTGAACGATCTCAGGGTTGTCCTCCGCTTCTTTTGCAATCTTGAGCATAACATCGATAAATTGGTCTAGCGTCTCTTTCGCCTCTGTTTCTGTCGGTTCAATCATGATTGCTTCTTCTACAATCAATGGGAAATAAACCGTTGGCGGATGGAAATTATGATCAAGTAAGCGCTTCGCAATATCTAATGTTCTAACACCCAATTGCTTTTGACGTTTCCCAGAAAGCACGAATTCATGCTTGCAAACTTGGTCAAACGGCAAATCGTATGCACCTTCTAGTCGGCGCATCATATAATTCGCGTTTAACACAGCGTATTCCGTTACTTTTTTAAGACCATCTGGCCCCATTGTACGAATATACGTATAAGCACGAACGTTGATTCCAAAATTACCATAGTACGGTTTCACGCGGCCAATCGATTGCGGATAATTATAATCAAAGGTGTATTTATCTTCTTTTTTCGTCAAAACTGGTGTTGGTAAAAATGGAATTAAGTCTTTTTTCACGCCAATCGGGCCTGAGCCTGGGCCACCGCCACCATGTGGACCTGTAAATGTCTTATGCAAGTTCAAATGCACAGCGTCAAAGCCCATATCACCAGGACGAACTTTTGACATGATCGCATTTAAATTAGCACCATCATAGTACAGCTTCCCGCCTGCTTTATGCACGATATCTGCCATTTCCACAATTTCCGTTTCAAAAAGACCAAGTGTATTCGGATTTGTCAACATCAAAGCCGCCGTGTCATCGCCAACAACACTCTTTAAGTCATCAATATCGACAAGACCCTTATCATTTGATTTCACCGTAATAATATCGAATCCGGCAACAGCTGCGGATGCTGGGTTTGTCCCATGCGCTGAATCAGGAATAATTACTTTCGTGCGCTTGTGATCACCATTGGCCTCATGAAAAGCGCGGATCAACATTAACGCCGTCCACTCACCATGCGCTCCAGCGGCAGGTTGTAGCGTCACCTCGTCCATACCAGTGATTTCAACAAGACTTTCTTGCAAATCATACAAAAGTTCCATTGCGCCTTGTACAGACTCTTCTGGTTGATATGGATGAACATTCGCAAATCCAGGAAAGCGCGCCACTTTTTCGTTAATTTTCGGGTTATACTTCATCGTACAAGAGCCTAATGGATAAAAACCAGAATCGACACCAAAGTTATGGTTAGAAAGTGTTGTATAATGGCGCATCAACTCCAATTCACTTAATTCAGGCAGGGCTGGAGGCGTCTCACGAATGTAAGCTGCTCCAAATAAATCGCTTAAATTAACTTCTGGTACATCACTTTCTGGTAAGCTATATCCAATCCGACCTGGAACAGAACGCTCAAACACTAACGGCATTGTTTCGCTATTCATTTTGCACCCTCCAAACTTGCTACTAATGTTTCGATTTCTTCTTTTGTACGCATTTCAGTTACCGCAACCAACATGTGATTCGCGTATTTTTCTTCGTATATACCAAGATCATACCCACCGATAATGTCCTGCTCCAACAATTCACGATTGACCTCTTTCACAGGTTTCGATAATTTCACAACAAATTCATTGAAAAACGCATCATCGGAAATTACGTTAAACCCTTTATCTTGGAAAACTTTTTTCGCAAAGTGAGCCTTATCAATGTTTTGTTTCGCCATTTCAGTGATCCCATTTTTTCCAAGAGCACTCATAGCGACAGATGATGCCAGCGCGTTTAGCGCCTGATTAGAACAAATGTTAGATGTTGCTTTGTCACGACGAATATGTTGCTCGCGCGCTTGTAAAGTCAAAACGTACCCTCGCTTGCCATTTTCATCGACCGTTTCTCCAATAAGGCGACCCGGAACTTTACGTGTCAATTTCGAATTAACCGCGAAATAACCACAGTGAGGCCCACCAAATGCTTCAGAAATACCAAATACTTGGGAATCTCCTACAACAATATCAGCTCCAAATTTCCCCGGTGGCGTAAGTGCTCCTAAAGCTAGAGGATTACTTGAAACTACAAATAATGCTTTATTTTCATGCGCTAACGGCTCAATTTCTTGTAGTGCTTCTACTTGTCCATAAAAATTCGGATACTGTACGATCACTGCAGCAACTGTATCATCAACCTGTGTTTTTAAAGCTTCTAAATCCGTCACGCCGTCCTTTTCATCAATTTCAATGACATCAATGTGTTGCCCCTTCGCATACGTTTTAACAACGTTACGCGATTCTGGATGAACAGCTTTTGAAATTAAGATTTTTTTACGTTTCGTGTGAGCACTTGCAAGCATAGCGGCCTCAGCTAGCGCCGTTCCACCGTCATACATCGACGAATTCGCTAGATCCATGCCGGTAATTTCTGCAATCATCGTTTGAAATTCGAATATCGCCTGCAACTCCCCTTGTGATATTTCTGGTTGATACGGTGTGTAAGCCGTGTAAAATTCAGATCGTGAAATAACGCTATCAACGACTGTCGGAATGTAGTGATTATATACCCCCGCCCCTAAAAAGGAAGTATACGTCACAGAATCCGCATTTTTGGCCGCCATTTTAGCCAACTCTTTTAAAAGCGCTGGTTCAGACTTCGCTGGCTTTAAATTATAATCCCGGTTAAAACGAATCGATTCTGGAATATCCGTAAAGAGATCATCAATCGATGCCACACCAATCGTATCTAACATATCCTTCTCATCTTGCTCTGTCATTGGTAAAAAACGATGTTTAGCCATAATTTTATATCCTCCTCATTATTTTGCGCGTTTATAGAATGGGGTTGGAACTACTTTTGCTTTTAATTTCTTATTACGAACTTCGACTTCGACTTCCGTATCTAGAGCAATATAGTCAATGTCGATAAGCGCCAGACCAAGATTTTTACCAAGAGTCGGCGATTGCGTACCACTTGTAACAATTCCGATTTCTTTATCTCCCGCAAAAACTTTATAATCATGACGTGGAATCCCGCGATCAATCAGTTCAATTCCAACAGATTTACGTGTCAAACCGGACTCCTTTTGATCAATGAGCGCCTTTTTCCCAATGAAATCAGGCTCTTTTTGTAATTTTACCGCAAATCCTACACCAGCTTCGAGTGGCGAGATATCTTTAGAAAGTTCTTGTCCGTAGAGTGCTAAATTCGCCTCAAAACGTAGTGTATCACGCGCACCTAAGCCGATTGGTAAGACATCTTTTTCAAGTATCGCGTCCCAAACAGCCGGTGCATCTTCCGCTTTTGTGTAAATTTCAAAACCATCTTCTCCCGTATAACCAGATCGGGAGACGAGCGCGTTTACTCCTGCAACTTGCACGTTATCAACAAAACCAAAGAACGTTAGCGCGCCTAAATCAGCATCAGTCAGGCCAGTCAATACTTTTTCCGCATTTGGCCCTTGTAAAGCTAGTTGGCCGTAGTCTGCCGATACATTTTCAACAGTCACATCTTCTGCTGCATGGCGCTGCAACCACTCAAAATCCTTCTCCGTGTTTGCTGCATTCACAACTAAAAGATAGTCATCTTCTGCTTTCTTGTAGACCACCAAGTCATCTACCACGCCACCAGTTTCATAACACATAATATTATATTGCGCTTTTCCATCCTTTAATTTAGAAATATCATTGGATAAAACTTTCTGCAAAAAGTCTAGACTCCCCTTGCCTCGCACCACAACTTCCCCCATATGCGATACATCAAATAACCCAGCATTTGTTCTAACAGCTTCGTGTTCCGCCTTTATCCCTGAAAATTGTACTGGCAAATCCCATCCACCGAAATCAATCGTTTTTGCCCCATACTTTTCGTAAAGTGGAAAAATTGGCGTTTTCTTTAATTCTGTCATGTGAATCCTCCTCTTTTTTTGCATACTAAAAGGACTTACTCGTTAAAATAAGTCTCTGTCGTGCTCCAAAACAAGGAAAAATGCCTCCAGAGTTGCGTCCCATAAACATCCTTTTGCCTGAGAGTTTCACATTCACATGCTTTCCCCGTCGGCGCTGCTAAAATGCAGTCTCTCTGTTTATTTTCATCCGCTCTTTTATGTATCAGTTGCCTTTCCTATATGTTACCACGAGACTCTATCGTTCGGCAAATAATTGAATTCAGTCTTATTAAATCATAATTAAAGCGATATAGTTCGTAATGAAAGGGCTTTATCAACAATTCAACTCAATATCGTACGTATGTGAATAATTGTTCAATTTCAATTATCCAAAAAATTTTTTTACAGCTATTTCGGCTTACTTTAGATCTATTATTACCGATAAAATATCTTTTCTTCACAATCAGACCCTTTAAAATCGGATTTTGTCCTTTTCTGCCTTAAAGGGATTTCAAGAGGCAACGTCGAATACCATTAGCATAGACACAATTTGAAGGAGCCTATTCCAATGATTCAAGAGTTAGCAAATGCCTTACTAAACCAATCTATGCTTCTTTCGGCAAGCGACATCCATCTCATTCCATATGAAGCAAATTATCGTATCCTCTTCCGTATTAATGGCAGATTACAATTTTTCCATTCGCTAACATTAGATAAAGGCGAACGTTTATTGTCCCATTTAAAATACAGAGGATTTATGGACATCAGCGAGACAAGAAAACCACAAAGCGGTTCTTTCCAAGCACTTGTTCACGACAATAACGTATCTGTCAGGCTTGCCACAATTCCTAATTTTCGCTTCATCGAGAGCATGGTTATCCGCGTTTTCTCTGAACAAAAGATTATTCCGTTTTGCAATAGCACTGTTTTCCATCCTATTGCCAACCAGATCCTGTCATCAGCAAAACATAACACAGGTCTGCTACTATTCTCGGGATCAACAGGTAGCGGTAAGACCTCCAGCATGTATAGCTTAGCCCATTCATTAAGCCAAGAAGAGCCGCTACAAGTCATCACTATTGAAGACCCCGTTGAAAGGCCAATGTCCTCTTTTTTACAAGTACAAATAAACGAAAAAGCAGGACTAGATTATGCCGAAATTATCCGAGCAACACTACGACATGATCCTGATATTTTAATTGTTGGCGAGATTAGAGACACTCATACTGCCAAAATGGTTATTCGTAGCGCTTTAACAGGTCATCTTGTATTAAGTACTGTGCATGCAGATAATACATACGGTGTCTTATCTCGCTTATTAGAACTCGGTGTAGATAAAGAAGAACTCAGGCAATGTCTCATCGGAATCTCCTACCAGCAATTAAAAGATTTGCATTGTATTTTTTGCGAAAGAAAATGCCACACGTTATGTAATCACCTCCCGAGAAAAAGAACTGCCCTTTATGAATTCTTAGAAAAAGAAAACATCAATCAATTCTTCTCCACAACTGTTGAGCAGACGCTACCCAACAATATAGCACACCAAATAAAGAAAGGTGGTTACTATGGATTTTTCTCTCCGCAATAACTGGCGAGCTGACGGTGAATTTTTAATTCGCTTAGCAGATCTCCTAAGTAAAGGTTTTACAATGGAAGAAGCTATTTCATTTTTATCGATTACAACACCAAAAGATGCTTCAAGAAACAGCCAAATGATTACAACCCTTTCTTCTGGTGCCCCTTTTAGCGAAGCACTATTACAAGCAAAATTCCCTTCGTTCGTATGCACACAGCTCCACTATGCCAGCAAACACGGCTATTTCAATGAAACAGTTCAAGAAACAGGAGATCATTTAACAAGAAAAGCCGAACAGCAAAAAGCCTTACGTAAAATCTTTCAATACCCGCTCATTCTATTTGCAACGGTCATCATCGTTTTTTTCCTGTTGCGAATTTTTCTACTCCCGAAATTCGACATGCTGTTCAGCCAGCTTACCCACGGAGAAAACCAAACAACTAATTTCACTTATTTTATTTTAGAGAAGCTACCAATTATTTTTCTTATTCTCCTTGGTCTACTGTTTGCTCTATGCACCTTCTTTCTAACAAAGCAACGTAAGAAAAACTCTTACGAACGGGCTGAACTTTATTGCAAAATCCCTATCATCAAAAAATTCATGCGATTACATTATTCCCAAATATTTGCCCGCGAATGTGGCTATCTTTTGAAAAGCGGACTATCCATCAACGACATGGTCCAAGTATTCTCACTTAATGACTCCCCACCACTTTTCCAATACATCAGTAAAGCTATTGAGAAAGGTTTTAAAGAGGGCGTCGCATTCACCCAATCTCTCGGCCAATTTTCTATATTTGAAAAAGAATTGATTTATATTATCCAACACGGAGAAAAAAATGGGCAATTAGCGGAAGAATTATTATTTTACTACAAGCTATGCCATCAAAAATCAGAAGAAAAAACAGAAAAAATATTCAGCTTCATACAACCTGCTGTATTTATGATTATTGGCATACTTATCGTTTCTATCTACCTCTCTATCTTGTTCCCGATGTTTTCGATGGTTAATTCCATCTGACTAATAAAAAAATAGGAGTGATTTCAATGTTTAAAAAGATCAATTGGAAAGATGAATCAGGTTTCACCTTAGTCGAAATGCTTATCGTTTTACTTGTGGTTAGCGTGCTGCTACTTCTAACTATCCCTAACATCGTAAAGCAAAGTAAGTCCATCAATGATAAAGGTTGCGACGCATTTATTACAATGGTTCAAGGACAAACCCAAGCTTATCAACTGGAACACAACAAAGTCCCATCACTTCAAGATTTACTGACTGGCGGATACCTTAAAGGCGAACAGAAAAAATGCCCGAATGGTAAAGATGTCAACATTGATAGTAGCGGAAAGGTCACTGAAGGCTCGTGAAAAAGAATGGCTTCACCCTAATTGAAATGTTGCTTGTTCTCTCTATTAGCCTTATCATTCTAAGCATCAGTGTCTTCCCAGCAGGAAATCTAATAGTCCAAATGTATGAAAAGCAAAGTCTTGACCAGCTAAAAATGGATATCATGCAGCTACAAGCCGAAGCAATTACAACGCATCAAGAAACAGCATTAACATTAGATGGTATTAATAATTCCTATACAGGAGCTGTGGCTAATAATAATATCCTTGTAAGAAAACTCAGTACATCTTTACATTTCACCGAGAAAAGCGAGCAAGTTTTTCGCTTTTCTCCCCCCTTTGGAAACATTAGTAAATTCAAAACTGTCATAATCCAAGGTAATAGCAAAAAATATGCACTCATTTTTCAAATCGGCAAAGGGAGGTTTCGTATTGAAGAAATATAATGGATTTTCTTTACTTGAGAGCCTTTTCTCGCTCAGTCTATTATCTATCATTGTACTTTCACTCTTACCTATGATCATGCAAATAAAGCAACAACTACATCAACAAAACCAACTTACCACAGCATACCAATTGCTTTTTGAGGAGAGCCAACTTCATCTAAATACCTCCTTTTCATCAAGTAAGGAAATCTCTATCAAAAACCAAACATATCATATAACAATGAATCAGGAGGCGAAGCAAATTTGCGCTAATTATGCCCAAGAAAATTTATGTTATGCTATCAAATAAAGAAGCATTCACCCTACTCGAATCATTATTTTCATTGCTAATCCTCATCATAGTTACCTCTTTTATACCACTTATATTCCAAAGCTATCAATCCGTTCTCAAAGTGATGGATGTCGACAAAAATTATGAATGGCAACTCTTTATGAATCAGACACGCAAAGAAATATACCAAGGTACAGGATTTATAGTTACTGATCATGCCATTATTTTCTCTTCTCAATCCAAACAAATTAAGTACGAAGGTTATCAAAATATGGTCCGGCGTTCCGTTGACAATAAAGGCCATGAACCATTATTAACAACAATCAAACAAGATAAATGGACCAAAACCAATGATGGTCGACTTATTTATGAAGTAACTTTTGAAGATAATATCAAATTGATTGCATGCTTTTATGTACAGGAAGGAGGAATATAAATCACATGTTTCGAAATGGCTTCACTTACGTGTTGTGCCTCTATATCACATTGCTCGGAATCACTGTCATGCTTGGAGCGACAAGTATCTATAGTTCCAAGCTTCAGATGGAAAAACAATTACAAAACCATTATTTAGCCAACACGCTTTTAAATATATCCATCCATAATAATCTTTCCAAAATCAAATCTAGCCAAAAGACATTTACAGAGAGTCACAATGAGGCAATTTTATGGTATAATTGGGCGGATAGTACCGAAGATAGCATAAAATATAACACTGTCACAAAACTAAAAAATGGTTATATCTTAAATCAAATCATTTATTGGGACATTAAATCACAGAAAATTTATCTTCTACTAAATTAATGCTAGCGCTAAGGAGGATTTATCAATGAGGCAAATTGTGCTAACTGGATTTATGGGAGCTGGGAAAACAACAGTTGGCAAGCTACTTTCCCAAACAATGCAGTTACCAATAATCGACATCGATACAGAAATTCAACTAGAACAACAAGCGTCAATCACAGAAATTTTTGCAAACTTAGGAGAAGTAAAGTTTCGAGAACTTGAACATCAAATGTTACTACGCGTATTACAAAAAGATGCTGTCATATCCACTGGCGGTGGTATTATTCTATCTCCAGAAAATAGAGCAGAACTAACGGCTGCTAACTTTGTCGTTTATCTGAAAACTCAACCTGATAGCTTTTTATCTCGATTAAAAGGAGATACCACTCGCCCGTTGATTCAGGAAAAAAGTGCCAAAGAAATCAAAGACTTATTTGAATCACGTGCCCAGCTATACGAAAATTCTGCGCATTTAACGATTGAAACAGATGAGTTAACACCACAAGAAATCGCAAATCAAATCCAACAATATTTCCAAGAAAGAAAGGAGAACATATGACACAAACCGTTTTAGAGATAAATCATTTAGTAAAAAAAATTGGTAATAAAGCTATTGTAAAAGACATCTCTTTTTCTGTAAATGAAGGTGAAATATTTGGTCTCTTAGGTCCAAATGGTGCTGGGAAAACGACTATTATTCGTAGTATTGTCAAGTTGATAAGCAAAACCAGTGGAGAAATCAAAATACTAGGTCATGATATCGATACTTCTTACACAGAAGCCATTCAGCACGTGGGCGCTATCGTTGAAAATCCTGAGTTCTATCCCTATATGACTGGATTACAGAATTTAAAAGCTTTCGCATCAATGTCTCGAAAGAAAGTATCAGCTGAGCGGATTGATGAAATTATAAAACTTGTCCATTTAGAAAAAGCGATCAATAATAAAGTAAAAACATATTCCCTCGGGATGCGACAACGTCTTGGAGTCGCGCAAGCACTCATTCATGAGCCTAAACTTCTCATTTTCGATGAACCGACAAACGGCTTGGATCCAGAAGGTATGAAAGAATTCCGCTTACAAATGAAATCATTAGCTACACAAGGGGTCAGTGTTCTTGTTTCCTCCCACTTACTAACAGAAATGGAACTATTATGCGATCGTTTTGCAATTATAGAGCGAGGCGAACTGACGCATATAGCGGACATGGAACAAACTAGTACCTCTGAGCAAGAGAAGGCTTTCCATATGCACTTAGAACCGCTTCCACAAGCTAAAGAATTATTAACTAACTGGGATATAGACTACATAGTTGCTGAAGATGGGACGCCTCACTTCTTTATAACAACACTCCCATCTAATATTCCCGCGCTAATAAAGAAACTAGCACTTGCTGACATTTCGATATTTACAGTAGAAGCGCACACAAAATCTCTAGAAGAGCGTTTCCTAGAAATAACAAAGCACAATGGGGGTAGTATGGAATGATGTCATTAATTGCAAACGAGACTAAAAAATTAACACTTCGATTCAGCACATGGTTATATCCACTTATTATTTTAGCTATTGTCCTTGCGCTTTCTGCAAGCTACAAATCCTTTATTCCAGATTTAGATAATGTCCAGCTAATGTTATCTATCAACAGTATCAGCATGTTTCTAGTTGCTCTATTCTCTATTGTTGTCGCAAGCGCCGTAGTATCTTCTGAATTCAGCTATGGGACAATAAAATTATTACTTATCCGTCCTTATCAAAGATGGCAGATTCTTCTTTCTAAATATATCGTCGTTCTTTTATACGCCGTTCTTTTAACACTTTTCGTCCTTATCATGTCCTATGTTATCGGAGGGATCATTACCTCATTTGGTAGCCTATCACAAGACATAAGCGCAATTAATCCCACGTACTCAGAGAATGGTGACGTTTTAAATGCTAGTCAAACAGCCCTTCATGCGCTCAGTTCACAATTAGGATATTTTCTTGTTCAATTAATTTTTTCTTCGTCTATTGCTTTCATGATCTCATCACTTCTAAGAAGCCAAGCATTAGCAGTTGGTATTGGACTATTCCTCCTTTTTGTAAACAGTATCGCTGGAGGCATAACGCTCATGCTAGTTGAGCAGTTCCAATGGTTTAAATACATTTTCATGGCACCATTATATTATATTAGTATGAATGCCAATGGTCTTGGTATGGATGTAAAAGGACTTTCTCCAGGATTAGCACTTGGTGTCTTGGCGGTATATTATGTAGTATTTATGGCACTATCTTTTATTTTCTTTCAAAAAAGAGATGTCTCCGTTTAAAATTTACCACTCAAAAAGCCAAATGAGGATAGAGCCTCATTTGGCTTTTAATAAATCTTGTCACGGTGCGGAATAAGATAAGTCATGTCCCCGCTTTCCAAATCAACCACCCGGTCAAACAAATAGCCATATAAACAATATTTCCCACTAGGTGAGGTTAAAATAGGCTCATTATTGACTAATTCTAAAATCGTATCATTATGCTTTGTCTTAGGATCAATTTTCACTAGTTTAAACTCTCCACCATGGTCATTTAACTTTTTGCTTTCATACGGTTCAAAAGTAAGAAAAGATTCTTGTTCTACATTCAAATCATAGAAAGGGAAAAAGGTCCCCAGTTCGTCATACACTCTAGGGGCTTTGTATTTATAATACGACTGAAATCCAATAGACCTAAAATTATAAACCATCGATTTCTCCGTCTCACCTGGCTCCATTGTTAAGAATATATTCGAGGACACTGCAAACTGATAAACATTTGCTACAATAAGATTTTTCACGCTTTTGTCCCGAATATCTTCTAAGAAAATATCCCCTCGATCATTTTGAGCGGAGGCTTTTTGATTTACGACAAACAAGTTATCGCTATACCACGACACAAAGGGTGATGTGGCATCCAATTTCGTTATGCTACCAGATGGAATGTCCCACTGGAAAACCTGATAATTCCAGTCTGTATCAAATGTTGTCATAAACATCTTGTCCGGATTATCGTGATTCCAAGCAAATTCGATATTCTGAGGCTTGATACTTTTTGTGAATAAAGGAGTACCCGCCATAGATATGACGTCCAAAACTGCCTTGTCCTTACTCGACGTAGAATACACCAAGAAGCGATCGCGATCCGGACTTATTTGTACCTCAGAAATAACATTTTTTGTTTCATAAATCTTCTTTCTTTTATTCGTCAAAATATTAAGCGTCTCAAAAGTTATTTTTCCAGGTTTCTTTAATTGAAGTAAAACATTTTCATCGTCAACCCAGCCTATCACACGTTGAAACTCCTTAGAATTAACTGTAGATGTTTGAACGGCCACGGGAGCATCCTCTTTCTTTTTACCAGGTGCTGTCTCCTCGTTTTTACAACCATAGGAAAAAAATAAAAGTCCAAGGATAGTAATGATGAAACCTATGCGCATCTTATTCATAATCTCCCTCCAATTGCCTCTGCCTTACTTCCATTTTACCCTACCATCAAGAAACTGAAACAAACTTCCATGAAAAACGAATAAAAGCTAGATACATCTTAGCAACAAGGTGTTGCCAAAGATATATCTAGCTAAATGAAACTTTACTCTGAGGGAAGCGCTAACCAAGCTGCTCCTAAAACCCCAGCATCATTTCCCAATGTTGCGATGGAAATCGATGTTGATTCCTTAACAGCTGGAAACACCATTCCTTCAAAATAACTTTGAATCGGTTTTAAAAGTGCATCCCCAGCAGCCGAAACGCCACCACCAATGATTATTTTCTCTGGGTTTAGCATATTTCCAATATGACTACATGCAAGGCCGAGGTAGAAACAAATATGGTCGACAACTTTCGTCGCTAACACATCACCCTCATTAGCTAATTCAAAAATCAACTTAGATGTTGTTTCCTCTGTACCATCTTGAATGATATTTTTAAGTTTGGAATCTTGTTCGAACGATTTCGCTAAATCTTTAGCTACGCGAACAATCCCTGTTGCCGATGCGATTGTCTCCAAACAACCCTTCTTACCGCAAGTACACACATAAGCATCTTTGCTCGTATCAACTGTAATGTGTCCAATTTCACCCGCTGCACCTTTCGCTCCATGAAGAATTTTCCCCTCAGCGAAAATTCCGCCGCCAACACCTGTTCCAAGCGTCACGAAGAATACGTTAGCTGAACCTTCACCAGCGCCTTTCCATCTCTCACCAACGGCCGCAATGTTCGCATCATTATCCAGATAAACACCTAATCCAGTAATGTTTTTAAGGTCCGTTGCAACATTTTGCTCCTTCGCCCAGTTAAGATTATAGGCGCCTTTCACAGTACCAGTTTCATAGTTAATCGTTCCAGGTGTCCCCATTCCAATGCCGTGAAAAATGTCATTGTCTAATTGCAAATCTGTCAATTTTTGATTAATGCTATCACCAATATTACGGACGATGTGAGATCCTTCATCTGAAATATCCGTTTCAACAGACCACTTCTCCTCGATTTTTCCGTTAGCTGATAAAATCGCGATTTTTGCAGTTGTGCCGCCAAGGTCAACACCAATTAATTTCTTTTCCATTTCCACATATCTCCTAATCTACAACGTTATTTTTAGCTTTTTCTTTGTCAATCTCAACTTTTAAAATGGATCTTGCGCGGGCATATACTTCTCGATCCAAGATTTTGTGCTTGAACAGTTCTGTCAACTCGTATTCCATCATTTCCATATCCCACTGTCTCTTACCAAGATATAAAATGATGCCATATTTTTTTAATAATTGAGCTACATCATAAACGGTTGTCATAATTATACCTCTTGTCTTGTTTTAATTTTATCTTCTAGGTATTTTTTATATTGCACATACGGTTCTGTATCTTGTTGGGAGACCGCGATAGATGCCTCTTTTAACGCTAACTCTAAATTACCTTGTATTTCATAGCTTCGCGCTAATAAGAAATGGGCATGCGGATTAAATGACTCTTGTTCGATTGCTTCTCTTGCGTAATCTTGCCCTTCCTGTACTTTAGCATCGGTCAAAGCAATAATAGCAAGGTTTGTATAGGTCACATCATCTGCACTGCCAGAAATTCGAAGTTGATCCAGTATTTTTTGCGCTGTTTGAAAATCTTCTTTCTGGATAAATGCGCCTGCCACTGCATTCGCATTTTCTGGATCGTATGGTTGCTGTCCTTTATTAAAGCCAAACCATAAAAAGAACGCGGTGAGCAGTACTGCGGAAGCTCCGTAAAGTACACGGCGCCAGTGAAAATATTGTTTGGGCATAGATAGCGCGCCTGCAATCAAAAATCCACCAACAAGCCCGCCAACATGACCTGCTAAATCTATTCCTTGAGAAAATATGTCGACTACTAGATTCACAACAACTAAACCAGCAATACTAATGCCGAGCGATCTTGCATAAATATGAGGTTTTAGTACCACTAGATATAGCAACGCACCAAAAATACCGAAAATCGCGGTACTTGCTCCTGCTGCAATATTGACATTGAAAACAAAACTTGCCACAACGCCTGTAATGCCAGATAACACATAAATAAGGGCATAACGCCATTTTCCATATAATTTTTCTGCCATCGGTCCAATGATGTAAAGAACAACGGAATTCATCAATAGATGGAGTAGTCCAATATGGATAAACATTGGCGTGATAAAGCGCCACCACTCACCTGCATAAATAAGCGGGTTAAACTTTGCACCCCATCGAACAAGGTTATACGTGCTGTTGCTTGTTCCACCTGTGAAAGTCATAATCAAAAATACGGCTATTTGAATAGCTAGTAGGATATATGTGACATACGGTTTTTCCTTGCGTGCTTGCACTTGTTCCTCGCTTACTTTCGCTGTGATATGATTAATGACCAGACTGCGCTCTGTCGTGATAGCGGCTTCATCTAGGTGATCTGGAATTTGGAATGTTTCTTGGGGTACGTCGAGTTCAGCTTCTAGTGCTCTTAACTGCACACTCGCGTTTTCTTTGTCGATTAATATATTATCCAAACTTATTTTTTCATTTTCTGATTTTAGCGGTTGATCGAACCATTTTGAAGTGTCCCCAACAGGCTCAAAAGGTGTGATATAAATATTGATCAACGGTAACTTCAAACGCCCCATTTGCTTACGTAAATCTTCGCATACACGCATCACTTGCTCAATATCTCGCTCTAACACATTTGACCAACTGAGCTCCTTCATCTGAATTCGAATAACTGGTCGCTTCTTTTGGGCTGGATTATCTAACCATAATTCTTGTTTCTTCTCGTGGAGATGGATGAGGCGATATCCTTCCTCTATAAGAAAATAGTTAGTTAACCGCCAAAAAATATACTGTTCTTGGAGGCTCAAAAAATTCCCTGCTTTCTATTAAAATGCTATTTATAGTACTACTATACGCAAAAAGAGGAGTATTGTAAATCAATCTCCGTCAATTTTTTGCTATTATTTTTATTTACTTGCGATCACGAGTTTTTGAACTGCTATATCATGGCTTTCTGGTATGAATTCTGTTGATATTTGCTCAGGAAAACAAAGCGAAATAGTGTCACCAGTATAATCAACTAAAAAGCGATCATAAAAGCCACCCCCAAAACCAATTCGGTATCCTTCTGGGTGAAAAATAACGCCAGGAACGATCAGTAAATCAAGTTCATTTTTAGGTATTATTGGTGCCTGTGATGTTGGTTCTGATAATCCGAGTGGTTTCATCTCTAGTTCATCACCCTCCACGAACGCACGGAATTGCATCGCCTTGCTTTTATTTTCGGTTTCAGGAATGGCTATTGTTTTCCCTTCTACCCAGGCTTTTTCTATTATTTTTTGGGTCGCTATCTCTGGAAATCGAGCAATCGTGATGCCGATCGTTTCAGCCTTTTGCCATGCTTGTTCTTGAAATAGCAAGGTTGCGATATTTTGTGAGCGATGCTCGTATGTAGACTGATCCATTAATCTTAATTTCGCTAACATCTTTATACGTAGAACAGATTTTTCACTCATAGCTACAATTCCCCCAGTTCTAAAAATGGCAAAAAAAACAACAGGCGAAAAATCCTGTTGCTTACTTAGTTTCGCGGTGCAAAGTCACACGGCGCAATCTTGGACAATATTTTTTTAATTCAATACGTTCTGGGTTTTCACGTTTGTTTTTAGTAGTGATGTAATTACGTTCGCCAGATTCAGTACATTCTAAAGTAATATTAACACGCATGCTATTTCCCTCCAAACTATTTATCAACTGAGTATTTATTTATCAGACCTGTATTATAATATCATTTTTAACGCCATTGCGCAAGGATTCCTGGGGTTTTCTTTTTATTTTCTTTACAATATTGCATTTTGACTATGTTTTTACCTCAATTTATGCTATAAATAGAAGTAGAGTTTAGGGAAAAGAGGTGTTATCTACACAATGACTGTTCTAATCATAATTCTCCTTGCTTGTGCTGTTGTCTTGTTCCTTCTTTCTTTCATGCAAAAAGGAAACAGCAAGCAGCTAGAAAACGAGATGGAAGAAATTGCTTCTCAATTAATGCAAGAGAACTTCGAATTGAAAAAACGCGTGTCTACTCTGGAAAATACATTGAAGATTGATGCTGATACTGTCACACCTGTGCGTACATCCAGCAAAAAACTTCGTGACTTAAGAAAAAAACAAATCATCAATTTGTATACTTCTGGTGTCACTATAGAGGAAATTATTACGCAATCTGATCTGTCGGAAGAACAAGTAAATGAAATTATCGCTGAATACGTAGCACATTAAATTAGAGATTCCATAAGATAAGGGAGGAAATACGATGAAACAATCACTTCGCATGTTGGCGCTAGGTTTCCTAATCTCAGCAGTCCTATTGCTTGTCTTCGATGCATTCTTCTCGTCAAGTGCACAAGCTGAGAAATCAGCAACCGAGCCAAAAACAACCGCAAAAGCGGACGATAGCTCCACGTACAAGAAGAAATACGAAGATTTACTAGCAGCACAAGAATTAGAGAAATCACAAAATGCTGAAGCAGAAAAAGCTGCAGCCGCTAAGAAAAAAGCCGAGGAAGAAAAGGCAAAACAAGTGAAGAAATTTACACTTGTCATCAAAAAAGGTGACCCTTCTTCTAAAGCAGGTACTGAATTACAAGCTGCTGGCATCATTAAATCTGGCACTGAATTCGATAAATTTTTACGTTCAAATAACTATGAAAAATACGTACGCGATGGTAGCTATGCTGTAAATAGCACAATGACTGCTGACCAAATCGCAAAAATTATCACACATAAAAATTAATAACCATAACAGGAAAGTAGATGACTGCTTTTCTGTTTTTTTGTATACATAGAACGGCCTGATATGCTATAATGGAGCGGAATTCCCACTATGAAAGGATGATGACCTATGGCGATTGTAAAATTTGTAACTACGACTAAGTATCATATTCTGGGAGCGGATCGTATTTTTTAAAGCTCCCCTATTTTAAAGGAGCGAAAACATTGACTATTAATAATTATGGATTTACCGATTTTTTTGAAACACAAACTTTGGCGCAAGGTTTGATTCCTGCGCGAGTTACGGCTGTTTTTAAGGATTTCTTCAAAGTTGTATCTGATGATGGCGAACATTTAGCGAAATTGAAATATGTTGCTTTTATGGATGCGATGAACACGGATTTACCCGCAGTTGGCGATTTTGTAGCACTTGAAAGCTACCCCAACGACACCTCGATTATACATGAAGTATTAAGGAGGAAAACTGTTTTTAAACGCAGTGATCCTGCTGGTGGTGAACAGTTGGTTGCGGCTAATTTTGATTATGTATTTATCGTTACTTCGTTAAATCATGATTTCAATATGAATCGTTTAGAGCGCTATTTGACGATTGCTTGGGATAGTGGCGCCAAACCTGTTGTTATTTTGACGAAGGCCGATTTGAGTGATAATGTAGATCCGATCAGGGATGAGATTGAATTGGTTGCCTATGGTGTGCCTGTCTTCCCTGTCGATAATTTATCCAAGCGTGGTTTTGAGGAAATTGAAGCATTTTTAAAGCATAACGAAACGATTGTTTTACTTGGTTCTTCTGGTGTTGGGAAATCCTCTTTCATCAATGCATTATCGCGGAAAACACTTATGAAAACGAGTGAGATTCGTGAAGATGACTCAAAAGGAAAGCACACGACGACCCACCGAGAAATGCATTTATTGGAGTCTGGATTACTCGTTATCGACACGCCCGGAATGCGAGAACTCGGTATTGGCCAGGCAAGTGATGGTCTTGGCGAAACATTTCAAGATATTGAGCAATTAGCGGAATCTTGTAAGTTTAGAAACTGCCAACACGGTAGTGAGCCTGAATGCGCTGTACAGGACGCTCTGACAAGCGGAAACCTATCCGAGGCTCATTATCAAAACTGGATCAAATTAAAGCGAGAACTGGCTTATTTCGAGCGTAAAAACGATCCTGCTTTGCAACGAGCGGCGAAACAAAAATGGAAGACCGTTCATAAGGCTATTGAAGCGCAATATAAGTCTAATTTGAAAGCACGTAAGAAATAGTATTATTAAAAGTCTGCTGATTTTTCGGTAGGCTTTTTCTGAACGCAAAAAAGGCAGCGATAAGAAGTTGCCTTTTTATCGCTGCCTTTTAAATTAATTATTTTTTATCATTATTATAGGGTTTTTTATAACCTTCTTTACGTGGCGCACGGTTCGCTTCTTCTGTTTCGCCCTCTTTTTTCTCGATGAGTGCTTTACGAGACAAGTTTACGCGACCATGGTCATCGATTTCCGTTACTTTCACTTTCACGATATCGCCAAGTTTCAGAATATCTTCCACTTTACCAACGCGTTCGTGTGCTAGTTCAGAAATATGCACGAGACCATCTTTCCCTTTGAATAATTCTACAAAAGCTCCGAATTTCTCGATACGACGTACTTTACCATCAAAGATTTCGCCAATTTGTACTTCGCGTACGATTTCTTCGATCATTGCTTTTGCTTTTTCGATCATCGCATCATCTTGAGACGCGATGAATACAGTACCATCTTGTTCGATATCAATTTTAACGGTTGTTTCTTCGATGATTTGATTGATTTGTTTACCGCCGGGTCCGATAACGTCTTTGATTTTGTCTGGTTTGATATTGATTGTTACGATTTTAGGAGCGTATTCTGATAATGTTTCACGCGGTGTATTAATCGTCGCTTCCAAGTGTTCAAGAATGTGCAGGCGTCCTGCTTTCGCTTGTGTCAAAGCTTCTTCTAAAATTTGGCGACTAAGACCGTCGATTTTGATATCCATTTGTAGCGCGGTAATTCCTTCACGTGTTCCAGCAACTTTAAAATCCATGTCACCAAAGTGATCTTCCATACCTTGAATATCGGAAAGAATCGTGTAGTCATCGCCAAGTTTTACAAGTCCCATTGCGATACCTGCAACTGGCGCTTTAATTGGAACACCTGCATCCATCATTGCAAGCGTCGAACCACAAATACTTGCTTGCGAACTTGAACCGTTTGATTCTAAAACTTCAGATACAAGACGGATAGTGTACGGGAAATCCTCTTCGCTTGGAATAACTTGTTCTAAAGCGCGTTCGCCGAGTGCTCCGTGACCGATTTCACGACGACCTGGTGCGCGACGTGGACCTGTCTCCCCAACACTAAATTGCGGGAAGTTATAATGGTGCATGAAGCGTTTTGAGTCTTCTAAGCCTAAACCATCAATGATTTGGTGCTCGCGAAGTGGAGCCAATGTACAGACGCTAAGCGCTTGTGTTTGGCCACGCGTGAATAAACCTGAACCATGGACACGAGGTAAGACGCCAACTTCTGATGATAATGGACGGATTTCGTCTACTTTACGACCATCTGGACGGATTTTATCTTGTGAAATTAAACGACGCATTTCATCTTTTTCAAGTATTTCTAAAATGTGATGTACTTCTGAGATTACTTCTGAAGCATTTTCTAGCTCTTTTGCTTCGTACTCCGCAATAACAGTTTCTTTTAACACGGTGATATTTTCTTCACGCGCCAATTTTTCTTCTGTTTTAATGGCTACTTTCATATCTGCTTCCGCGCGTAATGTTACTTCTTCAACAAGTGCCGCGTCAGGAACGAATAATTTGATTTCCATTTTTGGTTTACCAACGGCTGCAACGATTTCTTCTTGGAAAGCGATTAAGCGTTGGATTTCTTTGTGACCGAACATGATCGCTTCAAGCATTGCTTCTTCTGGAACTTCTTTTGCCCCAGCTTCTACCATGTTGATCGCTTCTTTTGTTCCAGCAACAGTTAAACTAATATCGCTTAATTCAGCTTGTTCTGTCGTTGGATTAATGATAAATTCGCCATTCACACGACCAACATCCACACCTGCAATTGGTCCCTCGAAAGGAATATCAGAAATCGATAGTGCGATAGATGAACCAAGCATTGCCGCCATTTCTGGAGAACAATCTTGCTCTACACTAAGAACAGTCGATGTAATCTGAACATCATTACGATATCCTTCAGCAAAAAGTGGACGAATCGGACGGTCAATAAGACGTGCTGTTAACGTAGCGCGATCACTTGGACGACCTTCACGTTTTAGGAATCCACCTGGTACTTTACCTACCGCATACATTTTTTCTTCATAGTTTACTGTCAATGGGAAAAAGTCGCCCGGTCTTGGTTTTCTTGAACCAACAGCTGCTGTTAAAACGACTGTATCGCCAAAACGAATCAGCGCTGCACCGTTTGCTTGTTTTGCCATTTGGCCAACTTCAATTGTTAAATCCTTGCCTGCCCATGTAGTTTTAAAAACTTGTTTCTCAGTCATATTTTGATCTCCTTTTGATTTAGGAGCGTCCACTACCAATATAGAAACTTTACCATGCATAATAATTCTTCACGCACGCCTGAACTTTCAAGTGCATTCAGACACGCATAAATCCAAAAACCTACCAGCAAGTCGAGAAGCACTCAGCTACGTCGTTGAAGCCTGCGCGCCGATGCCCTTCTACACAAAAGAGTTTCGCATAACTTCTCACATGGTCGAGGATACTACCCTCTCCCTGTTTTCAGTCAACATACCTTAGTATGCTCCACGTCTGTGCTCAACTTCGCCTAGTATCTAAGCACTTCTCGACTTGCGGGGTTTCGCATCTGCGAGTTCATCGGTTTTAGTTAAACTTGATTTCTTATGTATAATGGCACGTTTTTGGATTCATGCGATAAAGCTTCTTTCTACTTTTGTTAGTGGGACGCTACTTGTTTATTTTTTTCAAAAAAAAACGGGACAAAAATATCCCGTTTTCCTTGTGTTTATCGACGTAAACCTAAACGTCCGATAAGTTCGCGGTAACGTGCAACATCTTTCTTACGTAGGTAAGTTAAAAGGTTACGACGATGACCGACCATTTTCATCAAACCACGATAAGAATGGTGATCTTTCTTGTGCTCGCGAACGTGTTCATTCAAACTGTTGATTTCTGCAGTAAGAACAGCGATTTGAACTTCTGGTGAACCAGTGTCCGTATCATGTACACGATATTCAGCGATAATTTCATTTTTACGCTCTTGTGTCAATGCCATTTCTTACACACCTCCTTCTTTTCTAATCCCCACATACTGAGCCAAGCGTTGGTGACTCGCGAAAGCCAAGTAAGGGTTCTTTTTCGTACAGAGTTAAAGATACACTATTTTGACGTAAAAAGCAAGTAATACCTAGTCTTTTTGCGAAAAATAAGTGCGAGTATCCGCTTCATCATTTTTCAATTGTTCGATGAGACCTTCTACACCGTTAAACTTCAGTTCTGGCCGGAAATAATGGAACCATTCGATCTCGATTTCTTCGCCATAAATTTCTCGATGAAAATCTAAAATGTAAACTTCGATCGACATCGCTTGGTCATCTTTAAACGTAATATTGTAGCCAATGCTCGCCATTCCAAGATGTTTTTCGCCGTTGACTATAAATTTAACAGCATATACGCCAAGTTTTGGAATTAGGAAACCTTCATCCACCGCTATATTTGCTGTTGGAAATCCAATCGTCCGACCTCGTTTATCGCCATGGATAACGGTCCCAGTGATCGTATATGGGTAACCCAACAATTGATTGGCCTCGTCTAACTGACCTTCTGCAATATACTGGCGGATACTGGTGGAGCTTACTTTGTCATGTAAGTCTTCCAACTTTGAAACAACCGTTACGCCGAATTGACCTTGCGCATAGTTGGCTAAGTTGGTCATTTTACCAGCGCCTTTACAGCCATAGGAATAATCAAAACCAGCAACAACATGCTTTGCGTTCAAATCAATAAGGTAGTTTTGTACAAAGTCTTCTGGGCTAAGATTAGAAAAAATAGTCGTAAATCGGACGATATATAAAATATCAACGCCAAGTGCCGCCATATGTTTCTTCTTTTCTTCCAATGGCGTCAAATATTTCACCTGTTTACGTTGCTGGCTAAGGACAACGGATGGGTGCGGATCAAATGTCAAAACCGCTGTCTTAATGCCTAACTTTTCAGCTTCTTTTTTCGCTGTGTTGATAACTTCTTGATGCCCTCGGTGCAATCCATCAAAAAAACCAAGCGCGATTACTTTCGGATCACGTTCGATTTGTTCTGGTGGATGGTGCAAGAAATATGTTTCCATAAAAATCCCCTTTTCTTCACGTTTTACGACCGCCATCACGGGTAAAACATAATACGCAATCAATACGGAGTTGTAGGAAGCTATTCTTGTACAAGAGTAGCTTCTTTTCGTTCCGCTATTTTAATTTAATTTCCCAGGGCGCAATTCGATAACCTTTTCCGGTTTCCAAAAATCGCGTCGCTCGGGATGTTGTACATAAATCGCTGTTAATTTATTTTTGTGCAGAAGTGCTACACGTCCATCACCGCGCTCTTTAATAAATTGTTCTGGCAGCACAACGCCATTTAGAACTTTTTCATAAACTAAGTCTGAAATTTCTTGTTTTTTCATGTCAGATAAACCGTCTTCAAGCGGATACAGGTAGCTCGCTTCATCTTCTTCTGCTCGCAATTTCTCAATTTCTGCAAGTGTAAAGCACTGTTCTTCTTTAAAAATACCGCTTTGTGTACGCTTTAATTCAGACATGTGAGCGGGATACCCAAGCTTTTCGCCTATCATGACAGCAAGTGTTCGAATATAGGTTCCCTTTCCGCAATGAATACGAATACGGAAGCTATTATTATCTGGACTTATTGGTACGTAAGGCTTCAGAAGATCGATTGCATAAATATTCACCGTTCGTTTTGGACGCTCCACCTCTATACCTTCTCTTGCATATTCATACAACTTGCGTCCGTTCACTTTGACCGCGGAGTACATGGGCGGAATTTGCTCGATTTCACCTATGAAAGATTTCGCTGCTTTTTCAGCGTCGATAGGTAATATCGTTTCTGAAATTTCTTTTTGCGAAACAACTTCACCGCTTGCATCTTCCGTCGTTGTTGCCGTTCCAAGTGTGATGGTAGCTTCGTATGTTTTACCTTCGTCTGTAATGTATTCTGCCAGTTTTGTCGCTCGACCGATGCAGATTGGCAACACGCCTTCCACGTCTGGATCAAGCGTACCAGTGTGACCCACTTTTTTTGTTTGAAGGATTTTTCGTAATTTAAACACGCAGTCGTGACTTGTCATTCCTTTTTCTTTCCATAAAGGGATAATTCCATCCATTTTGTAAATCGACTCCCGTTCCTACACAAAGAAGGATAGACGTCCGCTAAAAAACGGCACCTATCCTTCTTTTGCTTATTATTCGTTATCGTTTAGACCGCGTAATAAGTCATCGATATGATTGCCATAAGCAACAGAATGATCTATTTCAAAAAATAGTTCTGGAACTTTGCGCAAACGAATACGACTTCCAATTTCAGAGCGAATAAAGCCATGTGCTTTTTCCAAGGCAAGGAGCGCTTCTTTTTGCTCTTTTTCTTCACCTAGAACGGAAACGAACACGGTTGCTTGTTGAAGATCTCCAGTAACATCCACGCCAGTAACGGTAATGAAACCAATACGTGGATCTCTTAGTTTACGGTTCAAGATATCACCAAGTTCTTTTTTCATTTGCTCTGATACACGATTAGCTCGAACATTCATGTTTTCACCTCATTTTACAAACTTTCCATTGTTGTTTTGCCTCTTTCCCACTCTGGAAAAGAATCGAGAAATGCAAGTACTGTATCAGCTACTTTTTCTGCTTGTTCATGGGATTCAGACACGACAGCAAAACCAACTAGGCTTCGCTGCCACTTGTCTTGGAAACCAATTTCAGCAATGGAGATATTAAATTTCTGGCCAGCGCGAGTCAAAACTCGCTTTATGATGGCTCGTTTTTCTTTTAGATTTTGTGGAGTTGGCAAAAGCCATTCGGACTCGACGTAACGGATCATTTACGTTCGATTTCCTCCATAACATAGGCTTCAATTACGTCATCTTCTTTAATGTCGTTAAATTTCTCGATTGTGATACCACATTCGAATCCTTTAGCAACTTCTTTTGCATCATCTTTAAAGCGCTTCAGTGTACTGATTTCGCCTTCAAAGACTACGATGCCGTCGCGGATAACACGAACGCCACTGTTACGTGTGATTTTGCCATCTGTTACGTAACAACCAGCGATTGTACCAACTTTTGATACGGTGATGGTTTGACGAACTTGTGCTTGACCGATAATTTTTTCTTGGAATTCTGGATCAAGCATTCCTTTCATCGCTGCTTCAATTTCATCGATAGCTTTATAAATAACGCGATGTAAACGGATATCTACGCCTTCATTTTCGGCACCTTCACGGGCTTGTGTTGTTGGGCGAACGTTGAAACCAATAACAATGGCATTGGATGCTGCGGCAAGTGTAATATCGGATTCATTGATAGCACCAACAGATGTATGAATGATTTTAACGTTAACGCCTTCTACTTCAATCTTACGTAGGGATGCAGCAAGTGCTTCAACTGATCCTTGTACGTCAGCTTTGATAATAACGTTAACTTCTTTCATTTCGCCAGCTTTCATGTGTTCGAAAAGGTTCTCAAGACTAACGCGATTTGTCGCAGAGCGTTGAGCTACAACGGCACGACTTGCGCGGGCTTCACCGACACTACGCGCTGTTTTTTCGTCTTCAAAGACAACGAAACGGTCGCCAGCTTGTGGTACATCGCTTAATCCAGTGATTTCAACTGGTGTACTTGGTCCCACTTTCTTCACGCGGCGGCCAAGGTCATTTACCATCGCACGAACGCGGCCAAATGTATGACCAACAACGATTGGATCTCCAACATTTAGCGTACCGTCTTGCACTAGTAATGTCGCAACAGAGCCACGGCCTTTATCTAGTTCGGCTTCAATAACGCTACCGATTGCTAAACGATCTGGGTTTGCTTTTAGTTCTTCTACCTCAGAAACGAGTAGAATCATTTCAAGCAATGTATCTAAACCTTCGCCGAATTTAGCGGAGATTGGCACGAAAATTGTGTCGCCACCCCATGCTTCGGGAACAAGTTCATATTCTGTTAGTTCTTGCATAACGCGGTCTGGATTCGCTTGTGGCTTATCGACCTTGTTTACAGCAACAATGATTGGAACTTCCGCTGCTTTCGCATGGTTGATCGCCTCGATTGTTTGTGGCATAACGCCATCATCAGCTGCTACAACAAGAATCGTAATATCGGTAATTTTGGCACCACGAGCACGCATGGTTGTAAAAGCGGCGTGACCTGGTGTATCTAAGAATGTGATTTTTTTATCGTGGACTTCTAATTGATAAGCTCCGATATGTTGTGTGATTCCGCCGGCTTCACCAAGTGTTACCTTTGTGTTACGCAAAGAATCGAGTAATGTTGTTTTACCATGATCGACGTGCCCCATGATTGTAACAACAGCAGGGCGTTCTACTTCTTTGCCCTTATCTTCTTCCGATGCCTCTTCAAAATAAACGTCTAAATCTGTGATATCTACTTTGATTTCTTCTTCAGCAATAACGCCGTATTCTCCGCAAAGAAGTTCGATCGCATCTTTATCTAATTCTTGGTTAATTGTAGCTACAACGCCAAGCATAAATAATTTCTTGATGAGTTCGGATGGTTCGCGGTATAGTTTACGCGCTAATTCACCTACTGTTAGTGACTCAGAGAAGATGATTTTTTCTGGAAGCTCTTTTGGCTTCGGCGGTGTTGGTGGTACGGTACTGTGATTACGTTTTCCTTTGTATTTCGTGTTATTTTTGCGTCCGCGATTTTGGTTGTTACGGTTTCCGCCTTGATTGCGGTTACCCCCACCTTGTGCGGCGCCGCCTGGACGGCTTTGGCCTCCACTATTGTTTGGACGGTTTGTGCCGCTACCTTGTGAATTGCCAGCAGGCTTATTCGCGCCTGCTGCTGGTTTTGGCGTGGCTGGTTTACTAGTATTATTTGGTTTGGATTGATTTGATTTATCATTCATATTTGGTTTATTAGACCCCTTACTTTGACCTGCTTCGTTTGGTGCTTTAGGTTGGCTGCTTGGCGCGGCAGATTCTTTTTTCGGTCCAAGCAATGTTTTGTCAAGTTGTCGTAGTGCATTTTCGTTAATGGTAGACATGTGGTTAGCGACTTCAACGCCTAACTCCTGTAATGTCTCGATGACTTTCTTACTAGGTAATTGATGTTCTTTTGCGTATTCGTAAACACGAACTTTACTCATGTGACACACCTCCGTTAAGATTTCACCCGAGGAGTTCCGTAAGTTTTGCCGCAAATCCTTTATCCATTACTGCAATAATAGCTCTTGCATCTTTGCCGATTGCTCCGCCAAGTTGTTCACGGGTACCGGCTTTCACAAGCGCGACGTCGTAATACTGGCATTTGTTACGGATTGTTTTCTCGGTTTTCTCTGATATATCTTCTGAAATGATGACGAGTCTCGCTTTTTGACGTCTCACTTCTTTCAAAACTAGCTCTTCCCCAGTAACGAGTTTGCGAGCACTATAAGCGATTCCGAGCAAGGAAAATGCTTTATTATGATCCATGATTTGCTCCTTCAATTGTTTTTACATAATCAATCAATTGATCGTAAAAACCGTCTTG
Source organism: Listeria weihenstephanensis (assembly GCF_003534205.1). Lineage (NCBI taxonomy): Bacteria > Bacillati > Bacillota > Bacilli > Caryophanales > Listeriaceae > Paenilisteria > Paenilisteria weihenstephanensis. The sequence goes on from NZ_CP011102.1 coordinate 1,806,885, forward strand.
TTCTGGCATCTTCATTTGTTGAAAGATACTGTTTTTCTTCTTGGCTTTTTCGGCAACTTTGCTGTCTATTATGATATAAAAGCCACGACCAGGCGCTTTGCCGCTCGGATCTATCGTAAGTACACCATCTTTGGAGTACGCAATACGTAAAAGTTCGCCTTTTGGTTTGCGCTCACCGGTTACAATACATTTTCTCAAGGGAATTTTTTTGTTGCGCATCGGCGTTTGTCCCTCCTTATTCTTCGTCTTCGGTCATTTCATCGGCCATGTCAATGTCGACACGCTCGATTATTGGACCATCTGGACGCGGATAAATGCCTGCTTCTGTTGCAACAGTTTCACTCTTAATATCAATTTTCCAGCCAGTTAGTTTAGCAGCAAGACGGGCATTTTGACCACGTTTACCGATAGCTAATGACAGTTGATAATCTGGAACGATAACGGTTGTTGCTTGTTCGGCTTCATTTACGATAACGTCGAGAACTTTGGACGGGCTAAGGGCGTTTGCAACAAATTGAAACGGATCAGCAGACCATTCTACGATATCGATTTTTTCGCCTTTTAGTTCGTTAACGATGGCTTGTACACGAGCCCCTTTTGGACCAACACATGAACCAACTGGATCCACTTCTGGATTTTCTGTGTAAACGGAGATCTTAGAGCGATCACCAGCTTCACGAGCAACAGATTTAATTTCTACGATGCCTTCATATATTTCTGGAACTTCCATTTCAAAAAGTCGTTTCAAAAGACCTGGATGTGTACGAGAAACATAGATTTGCGGGCCTTTTGTCGTTTTTTCAACTTTCGTCAAGTATACTTTGATGCGATCATGGGCACGGTATGTTTCGTTTGGCATCTGTTCATTTTGAGACAGGATCGCTTCGATTTTACCTAAGTTAACGTAGATAAAACGTGAATCTTGACGTTCCACGATACCAGTCATAATGTCATCTTCACGATCGATAAATTCGTCATAAATGATGCCACGTTCTGCTTCACGTACACGTTGAGTTACAACTTGTTTTGCAGTTTGAGCTGCGATTCGGCCGAAATCTTTTGGCGTTACTTCAAGCTCCACAACATCGCCGACTTTGAATCCAGCATTGATTTTGTGCGCTTCTTCTACAGAAATTTCTAAACGCGAATCGAATACTTGATCTACGACATCTTTACGCGCTAAAACGTGCATAGTGCCCTTGTCTACATTTAAATCCACTCGTACATTTTGCGCTTGGTTAAAGTTACGTTTGTATGCAGACACAAGTGCTGCCTCAATTGCTTCAATAATCACATCGCGCGAAATTCCTTTATCATGTTCTAAAACATGAAGAGCATCTAATAATTCTGAGCTCATCTTTTTTTCAGCTCCTTTAATTTACTGCTTTTAAAATTTAATTGCTAGTCGTGCTTTGGCTGCTTTATCTTTTGGAATTTCACAAACAATCTTGCGCGTTTTATCCAAAATTTCAACGGTTAATGTTGTACCATCGTAACTGATTAGCGTGCCTTCCCACATTTTACGATCCGCAATTGGCTCGTAGCTTGTGATATGGACCCATTTACCAACAGCTGCTTCAAAATCTTTTTCTTTTTTTAATGGTCGTTCGGCGCCTGGTGATGATACTTCCAGAAAGTAGTTTTGTGTAATTGGGTCATTTTTATCCAAGATTTCACTTAGCTTTTCGCTGACCAAGGCACATTCGTCAATATCAATGCCGCCTTCTTTATCTAAAAATACCCGCAAATACCAGTGCTTTCCTTCTTTTTCAAACGCTAAATCGACCAGTTCTAGTTGAAGCTCGTTCGTAATTGGTAGTACGATGGCTTCGACTTCTTCAAGAACTTTACTCATTTTAGCCTCCTTGTTATGTCTCGAATCGTGTCCCACTCGCATCAAAACCGCTATTCCCTAAGTGATTATGACGGGGAAAATGTGGTACAGACTCGTAATATACGATATTTTAACCCTGCAAAGTTGCAAAAGGAAAGAGTGGGCGTCGGCCCACTCTTGGTTAGTTATCGTAATTTCTTTTTAACTATAACACAAACTTTTCACATTCGCAAGCTTTAGGCCTTGTGTCGCCTTGTATAGAGCCATTATTATTAAAAAAGAGACAGCTGATTTTGATCTGGCAAGCCTTCTAAACAACCTTGATCGTCCATATATTGGATGATTGTTTTTGATACTTTTCCGCGCTGTTGTAAATCTTCTTTGGAAAGAAACTCACCGTCCGCGCGTGCTGCGACAATCGCTTTTGCCACGTTAGTACCAAGGCTTGGAATCGCATTAAATGGCGGGATTAGCTGATCTCCTTCGATAATAAACTCGTCTGCACTTGATTTGTAAAGATCTACTTTTTGGAATGAGAAACCGCGTGCTAACATTTCATTGGAGATTTCAAGTACCGTTAGTAAGTTCTTCTCCTTTGTGGAAGCCTCTAGTCCTTTTGCGTTGATTTCCTGCATGACTGCTTTCGTTGCTTCTTTTCCATTGACCATTGCTGTTAAATCAAAATCATCGGCACGGACAGTGAAATATGTCGCATAGAAGAACAATGGGTGATGCACTTTGAAATAGGCAATCCGGACAGCCATAAGAACGTAGGCTGCGGCATGGGCTTTCGGGAACATATATTTGATTTTTTTGCATGAATCAATATACCAGTTCGGTACTTTATTTTCGATCATGGCAGCTTCCATTTCTTCGGATAGCCCTTTCCCTTTACGAACGGACTCCATGATTTGGAATGCAAGTGAACTGTCGAGGCCTTGATAGATCAGAAAAACCATGATGTCATCACGACAACCGATAACTTCTGCTAAGGAACAGATGTCGTTTTTGATCAATTCTTCGGCGTTTCCAAGCCATACGTCGGTTCCATGAGAAAGTCCAGAAATTTGAACGAGCTCGGAGAATGTTGTTGGTTTCGTTTGCTCAAGCATTTGACGTACAAAGCGTGTACCGAACTCTGGTATACCGAGCGTTCCAGTTTTGGAATCAATATCGGCAGGCTTCACGCCAAGTGATTCCGTGGAGCCGAACAGTTTCATCACTTCTTTGTCATCTGTTGGAATGGTTTTTGGATCAATACCACTCAAATCTTGCAGCATCCGTATGGCGGTCGGATCATCGTGCCCCAGAATATCGAGTTTCAGCACGTTATCGTGAATCGAATGGAAATCAAAATGGGTCGTTTTCCATTCAGAATCAGTCGCATCCGCCGGGAATTGAATCGGAGAGAAATCATAGACATCCATGTAATCTGGAATAACGATGATTCCCCCTGGATGTTGGCCGGTCGTCCGCTTCACGCCAGTACAGCCCTGCACGAGACGATCCACCTCAGCCCCACGAATCGTCATATTCATGTCGCGCTCGTAATTACGTACATAACCGAACGCCGTCTTCTCAGCAACCGTACCAATCGTTCCAGCACGATATACATATTCTTCACCGAAAAGCTCCTTCGTATAGGCATGCGCAATCGGTTGATATTCCCCAGAAAAGTTCAAATCGATATCGGGAACTTTATCCCCTTTAAAGCCAAGGAACGTTTCAAAAGGAATATCTTGACCTTCTTTCGTAAACGCCGTTCCGCATTCTGGACATTCTTTATCTGGCAAATCAAATCCAGAACCAACAGAACCGTCATCGAAAAACTCAGAATGCTTACAGTTAGAGCAAATATAATGTGGTGGTAACGGATTTACTTCGGTGATTTCTGTCATTGTAGCGACTAAGGAGGACCCAACCGAACCACGCGAACCTACGAGATAGCCTTCATTGAGCGATTTTTTTACAAGTTTGTGTGAGATCAAGTAAATAACCGCAAAACCGTGACCGATGATGCTTTTTAGTTCTTTTTCAAGACGAGCTTCGACGATTTCTGGCAGCTCATCGCCGTAAATACTGCGTGCCATCGTATAACTCATATCGCGAACTTCGTCTTCTGCGCCTTCAATTTTCGGCGTGTATAGGTCATCTTTGATTGGTTTCAGATTTCCCATCCAATCAGCAACGAGGTTTGAATTCGTGACAACGATTTCTTTCGCTTTTTCTTCTCCTAAAAAGGCAAATTCCGCAAGCATTTCATCTGTGGAGCGGAAATGAACATCTGGAAGTGACGCACGGTTAAGCGGATTTGCTCCACCTTGCGAGTGAATTAATATTTTGCGGTAGATTTTATCGTTCGGATTTAAATAGTGAACATTTCCCGTCGCAACGACTGGTTTGCCAATTTTTTCGCCGACTTTGACCAAATTCCCGATGATTTCTTCAAGCGCTTTTTCGTCACGTATCAATTCTCGCTCGATAAGTGGCGCATACACTGGTTTTGGCTGCACTTCGATGAAATCGTAAAACGCGGCGATTCGCTCGGCTTCTTCCATCCCTTTTTGCATCATCGCTTCAAAAATTTCGCCTTGATTACAGGCTGAGCCAATGATGAGACCCTCCCGGAGTTTGTTGAGTTCAGAACGCGGAATCCTCGGAACACGGAAGAAATAATTGATTTGCGACATCGAAACGAGCTTAAATAGATTTTTCAAGCCGACGTCTGTTTTTGCGTAAATCGTCGCATGGAAAGGACGGGCGCGTTTGTATGCATCGCCTTCTCCTCGGAAATTGTTCAGTTGGTCATGAAAGTCAATATCGCGCATTTCTTTGGCATCTTTGATCAACTTCCAACCAAGATAGGCCGTTGCCTCGGCGTCAAAAATGGCTCTATGGTGCTGTTCTAAAATTATATTGAACTTCTTTGTTAATGTATTTAGACGATGATTTTTGAAATGCGGATAGAGAAAACGAGCTAATTCTAGTGTATCGATAACCGAATTCTCTGCCTTGTCCATGCCTATTTTCCCGTATGCAGTATTGATAAAGCCCATGTCAAATGAGGCGTTGTGCGCGATTAGGATAGTATCTCCGCAGAATTCTTTGAAATTCTTTAACACGACTTCAATTGGATCGGAGCCTTTTACCATATCGTCTGTAATCCCAGTCAAATTGATCGTTGTTGCGGATAAGGGATGGCCTGGATCGATGAAAGCCTCGAACTTATCGATGATTTCGCCGTCCTTCATTTTCACGCCAGCAAGCTCGATGATTGTATCGTAAACAGCTGATAGACCTGTTGTCTCAACGTCAAACACGACATATGTTGCGTCTTTTAAGCCTGTGTGTCGCTCATTGTAACCAATAGGAACACCATCGTCAATTAGATTCGCTTCAATTCCGTATAATACTTTGATGCCGTTTTTCATTCCTGCGCCATAGGCTTCTGGGAACGATTGAGCCACAGCATGATCTGTAATCGCGATCGCCGGATGTCCCCAATCAGCTGCTTGTTTTACTAAATCTGCCACGGATGAAGTCGCGTCCATTTGACTCATTGGTGTGTGCAGATGCAATTCTACTCGTTTTTCTTCCGCTGTGTCTAAACGCTTCACGCCAGCAATTTCATTCACGTCTTGCGCCATCATGATGAGATCGCGCACAAACGTATCCATCTGAACACTACCACGAACACGAACCCACATGCCTTTTTTCATGTTTTGGAACATCGCCGCGTCATCATTATCACGCGAGAACATTTTTATAATAATCGAGCTCGTGTAGTCGGTAATTTTGAATTGAAGCAAACTACGACCACTACGCAACTCACGAATTTCCGTCGCAAAAACATAGCCCTCCACTGTAATTCGGCGCTCTTCATCGTAAATATCGCCCAGTGGTTTCCGCTCTTCATCATCTTTAATTTTATAGCCGATTTGGAATGGACCAGATGGAGCTTGTCCGCCGCCACCGTTATCCGCCTGTTCCGCGCGTTTTTGCATCACTTGCACGGCTTCGAGCGCTTTTGCCTGATCCTCTTTTTCTTTGGCTTCCACAAAAGCTTTGTAATGTTCCGTTTCTGATTGATCAAGCATATTTGTCCGCAGCATCATATTCGGAAATCCTTTTTCACGCAAACTTTCCGCAATCGCGGGTTGGAAACGCTGGGCAATCGTCGTCTGCTCCATCTCATTATGTATACGAACTTCCATAAAGTTAGGGGCTGTAAATGTCGGCTTCTGCTCAATTAAAAGTTGACCGATCATCGGTGACTGCTTCGCGAACGGCGTAATCGTGTCGTTCCAGTAATCTTCCACTAGACGCTCCGTCACCGTCTCATCACGCGCATGAATCCGCATCGTCGTCTTCGCAATCTGTTGAAACGCATGATTCATCCCAACACGCATCATTTGATACAATTCAAACGGCAAAATTTGCGCTACTTCCAAGTGAAATTCCCACACTTTATTCGCTTTATCTACAACCAATTTCTCGATTTTTCCATCTTTCGTAAAATCTTGAAATACGGCATCATTTCCTAATCCAATTTGCTGCAACAAAATTTGGAATCGTTCTTGTTTTTCTGCATCTGTAATAGACAAATCCAACAACTCCTCATATTTCAAACTTCTAACAAAAAAATACCCTCTTACTTTGAAAATACAACACTTTCCTGTATCCCACTCGTAAGACGGCCTATTTTCACTAACTGTAAACCTAATTCAAAGACAAGAACCAACGCAAATCAAGCGAAAACGTTCGAATTGTTGGGGTCATAACGCATTTCATTTCGAATAACTCCAACAATTCAAACGCTTGCCGCCGATTCACCTGATTTCCCCACTACACTCTACGCGTTTTCGCCCAAAAGGATGGGTAGAGTATTCATAAGTTCATCTTTACGAACCTCTATCATTTCACCAGTTTTACGAATTTTCACTTCAACAATTCCTTCTGACGCCTTCTTACCAACTGTAACACGCATAGGTAATCCGATCAAATCAGCGTCAGCAAATTTCACGCCGGCACGTTCAGAACGATCATCAAGCAGGACCGAATAGCCCATTTCTTGTAGGGAAGCATAAAGTTCTTCTGCAAACTGAACTTGTTCTTCGCTCTTCATGTTAACAGGAATCAAATGAAGGTCTAGTGGACTGATATTACGATCCCAAACCAAACCTGATTCATCCGCTTGTTGTTCAGCGATCGCAGAAAGAAGTCTTGAAACACCGATACCATAACAGCCCATGATAAACGGATTACTACGTCCATTTTCATCTAAAAATGTCGCGTTCATCGCTTCACTGTATTTTGTTCCTAATTTGAAAATATGACCAACTTCGATACCTTCCGCAAATTTAATAACGCCATGACCATCTGGTGACAGATCGCCTTCTTTTATTAAACGCAAATCGAAGTATGTGTGTACGTTGAAATCGCGTTTTGGTTGCGTATTCGTAATATGATAACCTTCTTCATTCGCACCAACAACAGCATTCACAATATCTTGAACATCATTATCCGCAAAAATACGAACATGTTCTGGCACGCCAATTGGACCAAGCGAACCGAAACCAGAACCTAACAATTCAATCGCCTGCTCATTTGACGCAAGTTCTACCGTTGTAGCCGATAAAGCGTTTTTGATTTTAATATCGTTGACTTCATGATCTCCGCGAACAAGAACCATAATTACTTCGTCCTCGTCCAAAACGTAAAGCATTGACTTCACCGTTTTTTCAATCGGAATATCGAAAAAGGAAACAATATCTGCAATCGTTTTTTGATCAGGCGTCGCTACTTTTTCAAGTTCGCCTTCTTCTTCATGTGATTTCTTCTCCATGTACATTACTGGCGCCATTTCGACGTTAGCCGCGTAATCAGAAGCATCACTATAAGCGATTGTATCTTCGCCAATGTCCGATAAAACGATAAATTCTTTCGTCTCATTTCCACCGATGGAACCAGAATCCGCAATAACCGCACGGAAATCAAGGCCACACCGCTTGAAAATATTAGAATAAGCTTGGTACATTTTTTCATAGGTTGCGTCTAGACTTTCCTCTGTTGCATGGAATGAATAAGCGTCTTTCATGATAAACTCACGACCACGCAATAAACCAAAGCGAGGACGTAATTCATCGCGGAACTTCGTTTGAATTTGATACATCGTTAACGGTAAACGCTTGTAAGACTTAACTTCGTCGCGCAATAATGATGTAATCACCTCTTCGTGCGTAGGGCCTAGTGCGAAATCGCGCGAATTGCGGTCTTTCATACGCATTAATTCCGAACCGTAATCTTCCCAACGTCCCGATTCTTGCCATAGTTCCGCTGGTTGTAGAGCAGGTAATAATAATTCCACCGCATCAATACGATTTAACTCTTCACGAATAATGGTTTCGATTTTTTGTAATGTTAATTTTGCTAGTGGTAAATAACTATAAATTCCACTTGCAGTTTGTCTAATATAGCCTGCGCGCAATAATAACTGATGACTTTTCACCTCTGCATCAGCAGGTACTTCTTTCAATGTTGGAATAAAACTCAATGTTTGACGCATAATTAACACCCCTATTTTTATCTTTAAAATCTAACAGGCGCTAGGCCCTAAAGATTCTCCCTTATATCTTTCTAGAAAAACGCTCGCTGAATATCGTTCCATGTCACGAGCAACATTAAGATCATCAGTAAAGCGAAACCGACGAAATGCACCATACCTTCTTTTTTCGGGTCGAGTGGTTTTCCTCTAATTAGTTCATACAAGAAGAATAGCAAACGTCCACCGTCAAGTGCTGGTAGTGGTAATAAATTGACGATCCCCAAGTTGATGCTCAGAACCGCAGTCCAGTTAAGCAATGTTAAAAATCCATAACTCACAACTTCTTGTGTCGACGTGTAAATACCAACTGGGCCATTTAACATGTTCAGCGAGAAGTCACCTGTTACCATTTGTCCGAGGACATGACCGATTTGCGTTACCCAGAACCAAGTCTGCGTAAAGCCGTATGTGATTTTCGTTACGAAGGAATCCGACCCTGGTTGAGCAACTCCAATTTTACCAACGCTCGTGCCATCTTGCGCTTTTTCCGCTTTTGGCGTCACTTCGATATCTTGTGTTTTCCCATCACGATCTACTTTAAAATCCAACTCTTTATTCGGATTTTTCTCTACTGTAGAAAAAATGTCCTGCCATGAATCCATCGCCTTGCCATTGATGGAAATAACTTCATCACCTTGTTTCAAACCAGCTTCTTGCGCTGCACCATTATCCATTACTTGCCCAATTTCTGGATCATTTGACGGGACACTTCCCGATACAAAAGCAAGAATTGTAAAGATAATAATAGCTAAAATAAAGTTGAATAACGGTCCTGCAAAAATGGTCATCGCACGTTTACCAAGTGATTTAGATTGGAAAACACGATCATATGGTGCGATAATTGTTTCTAGTTTACCATCGACAACTACTGCGTCACTCGCTACTTGATAGCGAACGATTTTGTCCTCGTCGTATTCTTCATAACCTTCGATGAAAAGTTCTCTTTCAAGATCGCTTCCAGAAACTTCAAGTGGTTGCACATCTTGATATTGATCTTTTCCATTAATAATAATTTTGGTGACCACTTCATCGTCATTTAAAATCAAGCCGACGCGGTAACCTGGTTTCAGCTCAACGACTTCACCATCCTCACCCGCCATGCGCACATAACCGCCGATGGGGAGAAGCCTTAAAGTATACTGTGTTTCTTTCTTGCGGTAAGCAAATATTTTTGGACCAAAACCAATCGAAAAATCGCGAACTAGAATCCCAGATCTTTTTGCAAACAAGAAATGTCCGAGTTCATGAAAGAAAACGATTAGGCCAAAAACAAATATAAACGCAATAATGGTTGTCATTGTTTCACCTCTATAAAAGTGTCTTCACGTAAGCACGTGTTTCCTGATCTACTTGGAAAATAGTCTCCAAATCAGGGTTGGGTATTGCCTCATGGCGGTTCATCGCATTTTCAACGAGCGCCTCGATGTCTTGAAATGCTACCTGCCCATTTAAGAAGCCGGCAACAGCAATCTCATTTGCTGCGTTTAAAACAGAAGGCATCGTTCCACCTATTTTACCAGCAGTGTACGCTAATTTCAATGCTGGGAAACGATGAAAATCCATTTTATCAAAATGAAGCGTGCCGAATTCCGTAATATCAAACGGTTTGTTGAACGAAATACTCGCTCTTTCCGGGTGCGTTAGCGCGTATTGAATCGGGACACGCATATCCGGCAAGCCAAGTTGCGCAATATGACTTCCATCTTTAAAAGCGACCATCGAATGAATCACACTTTCACGATGAATAACCACATCAATCGCATCATAATCTAAATCAAAAAGCCAATGTGCTTCAATGACTTCCAAACCTTTGTTAAACATCGTCGCTGAATCAATCGTAATTTTGTTTCCCATCGACCAGTTTGGATGCGCCAAAGCTTCTGCGACGGTCACATTTTTCAATTGTTCACGCGTCTTGTCGCGGAAACTACCACCCGATGCCGTCACGATCAATTTATCAATATTCGCCGGGTTCTCACCTTGTAAACACTGATAAATAGCCGAATGTTCGCTATCTACGGGTACGATCTTGACGCCTTTTTCTTTTGCCGCACGCATGACTAAATGTCCCGCGGTTACGAGCGTTTCTTTATTCGCAATCGCGATTTCTTTACCCGCTGCGATCGCGTCAAGCGTTGGTTGCAAGCCCACACTTCCCATCACCGCATTAATTAAAATATCGCCATGACTGTACGTTGCAACTTCCTGTAAGCCCATCGCGCCATAATAAATCTTGATGTCAGGAAATTCTAACTTCAGTTTTTCGTAATCTCGGCGATGTTCCACCGATACGATTTCTGGTTTAAACGCCCGGATAATTCCCATTCCAAGCTTCATATTTCTTCCAAACGAAAGCGCTACGACCTGGAAAAGCTCTGGATGTTCTTTTACAATTTCAAGTGTTTGGCTCCCGACTGATCCCGTCGCGCCTAGTAAATTAATTTTCCTCATTAGTACACCTCTATTTTATAAAATTTGAAGTATATGTAGCAAAGGTAACAGGAGCGGCAATACAAATAATAAATTATCAAACCGATCTAATACCCCGCCATGTCCAGGCAGTAATTTCCCTGAATCTTTCACGCCATAATAACGTTTCAACGCTGATTCCACTAAATCTCCCAACTGTCCAAAAATAGAAAGCACCACAATAAGAATGCCAATCACAATTGGATTTCCATCAAGACCCATGTACAGATAGTAGCCTCCAGCGATTAAAACAGCAAACACGATACCCCCAACAAAACCTTCCACCGTCTTATTCGGACTCACATTTGGCGCTAGTTTATGTTTCCCAAGTGAGCGTCCTACAAAATAGGCCATCGTATCCGTTATCCACACAATCAAAAGCGCGAAAATAACGTATTCCAATCCCGCATTTCGCGTTTCAGCCAAGTAATGGAACCCAAGTCCCGTATAAAAAGCCGCTAAAATACCGATTCCCACTTGATCGAAATGGTATCTATTTTTCGAAAATACCGTATAGGAAAGCAATAGTGCCATACACACAAAAATAATTTCCATTTGCGTAATATCGTATTCCCCTAGCCACTCTAAAAAACGGCTCGGTGCCGCAATCGTAAGTGTCAAAACAAGTGTAATGACGCCGTTCACTGAAAATAAACTCTGCTTCGTCATCACCAATATTTCATATAATGCGATCGCTGCTAACAACATGCTGAACAGTTCGAATGGCAATTTTCCGTAAATCACAAACGGTAGGAACACCGCTAATGCTACGATTGCCGTAATAATTCTTGTTTTCACAATATATCCTCCCTATAGACCCCCGAAACGTCTCGAGCGATTCTGATACTCCACAATCGCCTGTTTGAAATCACTTTCCGAAAAATCAGGCCAATGCGTCTCCGTAAAATAAAACTCGCTGTACGCAAGTTGCCATAACATAAAATTACTCAATCTTAGTTCGCCACTCGTACGAATCAGCAGATCAGGATCAGATAAACCAGCGCTCATTAGATGCTTCGCTAACCTTTCTTCCGTAAAATCGTCTGCCGTTAAACCTTCTTCGAGTAACTCGCGCATTGCCGCTTGCGTCGCCGTTACAATTTCTGCACGCGATCCATAATTAAGCGCAAAATTGAGAACCAATCCAGTATTCCCTTTTGTCGCTTCGATAGCGCGTTCCACTGCATCTAGCGTGTGACTCGGCAGTTCTTCCTTATACCCCATCACATTTACCCGCACATTCTCTTCCATCAATTCAGGAATAAACGTATCGAAAAATTCACCGGGTAGCTTCATTAAAAAATCGACTTCATCATTCGGTCGCTTCCAGTTTTCAGTAGAAAAAGCATAGAGGGTCAAGACATCAATTCCGACACCACTCGCATAACGCGTCATCCGCTTCACCACTTGCATACCTTCACGATGCCCAGCAACGCGAGGTAAGAAACGCTTCTTCGCCCATCTACCGTTACCATCCATAATAATCGCAACGTGGCTTGGCAAAGGAAGTTCCGCTGAAATTTCACTATTTATCATATTCTCGTCTTGACGAAATATTTTCTTAAACATGTTCTTTCCTCCAATAGAATTACCAAGAGTCGGCACGTCTATACCTATAATAACAAAAATAACAGCAATTATGTACTATAACTTGCTCAAGTTAAATAAGAAATTAATGAGATTCGAGATATTTCTTGATTTTCCTATTTCAAAATGGCCTTATTTCTATAAATCAGAGAGGCACTTCCTTATTTGAAGAAAATGCCTCTCTGTAGAACTTTTGGACTCGTATCATTAATTGATTGAAGTCTTAATATGCATGAGAGTCGTGTGAGTTTGTAATCTGTCAGCGGGGATTATACCGCTGAGTTTTGAATTAGCTCTTAGTTTTTATTGAAGTTGGGGATCTGAAAGGGGTGGTATCTCAACATTTTTTGTTGGTTGAGATTTTAGCGCCTTCGGATCCAGCTCTGTTGTGGTTCTTGAAAAGCGTCGTTTGCTTTTTTAGAACCTCAATATGCAGTTGAATGTAATGAAAATGCCTTCCTTTTAGTAGCTCCTCGTAAAAGTCAAAAGAGGACTTTTACTGCGCCCTCTAACAATTTCTGTCGAGGCTAACGGGCTGTTTCCGCTCTTCTATACTTCCATGATCTCTTCTTCTTTACTCTTCGCAATCTCATCCAATTTCTTAATACTCGCATCGGTCAGTTTTTGCACGTCTTCTGTGAAATTACGCAAATCATCTTCGGTAATATCGCCGGATTTCTCTAATTTCTTCAAGTCATCATTTGCATCGCGACGTACGTTACGGATGGCTACTTTTGCGTCTTCTGCTTCTTTTTTCACTTCTTTTACTAGTTCTTTACGACGTTCTTCTGTTAATTGTGGAATCGCAATACGGATTACTTCGCCGTCGTTATTTGGCATAATTCCAAGATCTGCTTTTAAAATCGCTTTTTCGATATCGCCCAGCGCTGTTTTGTCGTAAGGTGAGATCATTAGTAAACGTGCTTCTGGAACGCTCACTCCTGCTACTTGGTTGATTGGTGTTGGAGCGCCGTAGTAATCTACAGATACGCGGTCAAGTAGAGACGCGTTCGCACGACCTGCGCGGATAGATCCTAATTGATGTTGTAGCGCTTGCTCCGATTTTGTCATTTTGTCTTTTGCTTGAGCTAAAACTTCTTTACTCATTCTTATTTCCTCCCTCTTACTATTGTTCCAATTTTTTCGCCTAGGATAACGCGTTTGATATTGTTTTCTGTTTCTTCAAACGAGAAGACGACTAATGGAATATCGTTGTCCATGCTTAAAGATGATGCCGTCGTATCCATAACCTGTAAATTGTCTTTAATCACATCAAGATAAGAAAGTTCATCATATTTTACGGCTGTGTCATCCAATTTTGGATCGGCACTGTAAACGCCATCGACATTATTTTTAGCCATCAAAATAACTTCTGCCTCGATTTCAGCTGCACGTAATGCTGCCGTTGTATCAGTTGAGAAATAAGGATTCCCAGTTCCCGCTGCAAAAATAACAACGCGACCTTTTTCCAAGTGACGAATCGCTTTACGTCGAATATACGGTTCAGCTATCTGACGCATATCAATGGAAGTTTGAACACGTGTAGCTACACCAACGTTCTCTAGTGAATCTTGTAAGGACAAGGAGTTCATAACTGTTGCAAGCATTCCCATATAATCTGCCGCAGCCCGGTCCATTCCCATCTCACTGCCAAGCTTACCTCGCCAAATATTGCCACCACCGACAACGATAGCGACCTCCACACCAAGCTCTACAACCTCTTTTACTTGTTGCGAAATGGAGTTTACAACGCGGGGGTTAATTCCAAACCCTTCCGTTCCTGCTAAAGCTTCACCACTAAGTTTCAATACTACTCGTTTATATTCTGGGGTATCCATATTGACCTCCATCTACTTTCTATTTGGCTCATTCCTAATACTTGGAACAACTCCATCATATTCTATAATACTAAAAAAAAGCATGAAGCAAAAGCATTTTCGTGTAAATTTCAAAAATAATATTTTTCCAGCCTAATTTAGCTACTATTTCTTACCACTCTATCGTATAATAAAGAGCAACTATTAGGGGGGATTTCATGAACGCCATCAAAATATTCCAAACATTAAAGACTTCTTTCTTTTATACCCGTTTTAATTCGTGGTACTACATAAAGTTCGTCTTTATTTTACAAGCTATCATACTTTTACTCGCACTTCCATTTCTAGCGTTATTTTTTCAAGTCATGACGACATCGCTTGGATATGACAGCATCACCGATCAAAATATACTTGAATTTTTGCGCAATCCGCTTGGCCTTATATTTGCTCTCCTATTTGGGTTATTCGCGCTCTTTTTTATCTATCTTGAATTATCTGTATTAATTCTTGTTGCTTACTATCATCAACAACAAATACCATTCACGATCCGAATGATTCTTCGCAAAATTATGCGACAATCGAAATATTTATTATCTTTCCAATTTGTTTTCTTTCTATTATATTTCGTTCTCATTGTACCGATTGCTGGCATGGGACTTCATTCCGAATTGACGGATGGGATTTATATTCCAAATTTCATCGTGAACGAATTACTTAAATCCACATCTGGCTCGATTCTTTACTTTAGTTTTATCGCCGTTGTGATCTATATTAATATTCGTTTACTCTTCTCGCTCGCCATCTTCCTTACTGGCGATCATACCATTTTTCAAGCGATTAAGCGCAGTTGGGTGACGACGCGTTGGCAAACTTGGCGCATTGTGGCGAATTTCTTATTATTCTCTCTTATTGGCGCAATTTTGCTATTCATCACGGCTTTCATTTTCCTATTTCCGACGATTCTAACAGAGCAATTATGGGCCCCGGCCGCTCCAGTTGTAGCTGGGATATCCTTGACGTTAAGCCAGATTTTCTTTGTTGTTGCCTTTACGATTACGCCAATTTTTATTGCTCATGCTGTCATTTTTATGTTTTTAACACGGGAAAATAAAGTCGTGGCCAAAACGGAAACGAGAGGCGCTAAGCGGAAACATCGCAAGTCATTTTATGTCGTTATTACGCTTGGAATCGCAGCGCTCGTAACGATTAACGGTGTCTATTTAAACGAAGTCACATATAGCGATAACACGCAGATCATCGCCCATCGCGGATTAAAAAGTACCGGTGTGGAAAATTCACTTGAAGCGCTCCACGGTGCTGCGAAAATCGGCGTTGATTTTGTGGAAATGGATATACTTGAAACAAAAGATCACCAATTCGTCGTGTTTCATGATACGAACTTAAGAAGGCTAGCTGGGATTAATCGAAATGTTGCTGATATGACGCTTGCGGAACTTGAAAAAGTAACGATTAGGCAAGATGGCTTCACGTCGACTATCCCCTCCCTTGAAACGTACATCGATCATGCGAAAAAATGGAACGTGAACCTAAATATCGAAATCAAGACACATGGTGGTGAATCCAAAGGTTTCATCGCTAATTTCGAGAAGATCGTGAAAGATCATGGCGTTGAATCCAGTTATATTTATCAGACGCTTGACCGACCTATCGTCGAGACCATTAAGAAAAATTATCCTGCGATGCGTATCGGCTTCATTGTACCGCTTAATTTTGGAAATCTCGTTAATATCAACGCCGATTTTATCGTCATCGAGGAGTTCTCTTATAGCGCAAGTATGCAAGAACAAGCGCATGCGCGTAATATGGATCTGCTCGTTTGGACGATTACGACACCAGAAGCCGCGCGGAAATATATGCTTGCTGGTGTTGACGGAATTATCACGGAGATACCAGCAGAAACGATGAAAGTGCAAAGCGACCTGCGTGAGGATCAAGCTGTTAGTACGAAATTATCTGATGCTATTGATTTATTTACTGGTAATTAATACAGACGAGGCAGCCACTTGCATAAGCCTCCTGTTTTAGCTATACTTACTTTTGTAAGGAGTGGAACGTACATGCCTAAAAATGAAAAATGGAAAGCGCTAGTCGATGTTAATATTTTGTTTATTCTATTCGGCTACATTTGTTTATATGTGATGTATAGCGGTAATTGGCCAGAAAGCCTTCTATTTATTGTCGCTATTTTAATGGGAGTTGCTGGTTGTTTCGGATTTTATCTAAGCATTAAAGGGATGCAAATGAAGCGCAAACCAATGTATCAGATTTTCCTGATGATGGCCTCGATTATCCCTGCAATTATTGGCATTATTTATTTCATCATCTATGTCATTACGTTATTTTAACGATCAAAAGCCCGATGTCTCCGCAATTTTGGAGGCACCGGGCTTTTTTTAATTATTTTGCTCTAAGCATTCATAAACTGCCATCATTTCTCGTTTGTTCAGTTCGCGAATCCGATTAAAAATGGGAATATCCGCAACGTTTTCTGTTCTTTCATTTTCTGGAACAATATCGCTTACTTTACCTGTTAGCCACGTACGCACGTCTGTACCCTCGATGACTTCTTTTAGGCCTTCATTATCGAGACCAGTCGCAGAACATGTTACACACGGTATAGATAGCTTTTGTACGCCATCATGGAGGCCATCTTCTGAGATCACTTTCTTCCCTTTACAGAATGGGCATGGGTGATTTTTTTTGACTTTGTTAATTTGCGTCACGATTTTTTTATACCCAAATGCTTCGTAAACATAGGTCAGTTTTTTATATTTACCATTGACGAAATACGCATCAATAATTGTTTCGCGTGTTTCGGTAATTTTATCGAAATCACAGATAGTAACATGATTTTTGCGACTTATTGCTTCCATACTGCCCTTTATCTGATCCCAGAATGGCACCGCGTTTTGCAACACCATTTCATAACCGACAAAGCTCGCCTGCTCCAGCTCCAGCATTTTCAGCGCAACTTGTTTGTCTCTCGAAAGCAACGAAACATCTTCTGTAAGTAGCATATCTCCACCTACAATGGTCTTTAATTTCTCGAGTTCTGGTAGCGGACCAACTGTTTTAATAACGTCATCGATTGGCTGACCAATAATTTCGCGAATATCCGTCCCGCCAAATTCCAGTTTTCGATGGTGACCGAGTACCGTTCCCTCACAAATTGGACAAACAATCATTTCTTTCGATGCCTTCATTTGCTCTTTAATAATCGATTTTGAAATCACAATATAGCGCCCGATAATCATGTTAAAACCTTGCCAAATTCTTCTGGACTTACCAGCTTTATCATAAAATGATTTTTCCCAATACCCGTATAAGAAAGTATGTTTTTCCGCATCTGTCATCTCGTTATAGCTCTTGCTCAAATCATGACCGAGCTCTTGCTTAATTTCTTCAAACAAGAATTCTATCTTCTGGAACTGGAAAAATTCTAAAACTTTCATGATATCAGGGTGTAGCATACCTTCCCAAAATGGCGCGTTCTTATCTTGAATCACCAAATCAAAATCAAATTCCTCGATAAATCGGCGTCCAGAACAACTTGGGCAATGGTTATCCGCAGAATAAAAATCAAAGCTTCTCGTATCCTTGTTCGTCGGATGAGATGCCACGATATGGTTAATCAGACCACCCATTTCGAAGAGGAAACTATACTGACTATAAAGATGGCGTTCTAGATCAATCGCGACAACCGGCGCAATCATTTCGGACTCATATTCCCCGTAAATCAAGCGAGCCATTGACGATAAGCTTTTCAAAATACCGCCTTTATAGATGTTCTCCGCATTTTTGAAATAAGCAATAGGATCTTCCTCTAAATAATGAATGCCTTCTTGCTTTTGGAGTTTGGATGAAATCGTCGTTGCCTTCGCGCTACCTTCTCCTTTTTTCAAACGGTAAAAATCTTCATGGCTCAAAATATCAAGTTTCTCCACTGGCTCCTGCTGCCGTTTCCCAAAATCAACAATGAAATCCGAACTTTCTAGCATATAATCATTATGTTCAATCATCACGATCGAAACCGTTTCGTCTTCCAAAATCACCCGAATACTATCAATAAACTGGTTTAAAATATTTTGCGATAACCCTTTGGAAGGCTCGTCAAAAATGAAGAGCGTGTGCGGGTTTTTCAATCCTGAAAAAAGTTCCGAGACTAAGTGTACGCACTGGAATTCACCAGTAGATAACGTCTGCGTTTTTCTTTCTAACGTCAAATATCCAAGTCCAAGTTTGATCAATAGGCTCAAGCGTTTATGCGCGATATCCTGCTTCGGCAACTCCTCCAAAATATCTTCAATCGAGCGCTCAAATAAGTTATCGATATCATCACTATATTTCGTCAGTTTTTGCTTAATATCAAGGAAAGTTGCCACGGTTGAACGGCTTGTGATCGATTGATTTCGATTTTGACCAACCATAACAAGCTTGTCTTTCGGGTAACGTTTCAGGAAATCAGTCGCGATGCATTCGTTTACAAGCGTCGATTTACCACATCCAGATTCACCAGTAAACGTCACCAATCTATTTTTAGGAATCTCGATTTCCGCCATTTGGATGTTACGACAATGCAGCTCTTTAAATTGATAATATTCCGTTGGTGTTTCTTGATTCAGCCCTACAAGAATTGGCGCAGGTCGTGGCGATTCTTCGACGATTTTTCCACCGTATTTCCCACTACCAGGCCCGAAGAAAAGCTCTTTATCTGTCGTATTAAGCACCGTATCCGAGTGATCAATCAGCCAAATTTGGTTTTTATAGCCCAATTTTTTAATTTGCTCTAAAATTTTCAATAGCGTCTGGTGATCAAGCCCTACAGAAATTTCGTCAATAATGATCACGGTATTTTCACTTGTCGCCATGAATTCTGCCAAATAAAGTCGCGTTAATTCGCCACCTGAAAGAGTTCCCATGATCCGATTCAGCGTTAAATAGCCGATATTCATATTGATAATATTTTGTAAGATATGCTGTTTCGCCTCGCTAAGTTGCAATTCATCTTTAAGAGACAGCAACGTTTCCAGACTTAAATTATTGAGGTCCGAAATACTTTGCTCCCGTCCCAATATATCGATTTTATATTCTTCTACCTCTGGATTAAAACGTTTCCCGCCACACTTTTTACAGGTGACATTGCTGTTAGAACCGCGCCCTTTACAGCCTTTGCACCAGCCGAGTTCATTATTAAACGAAAATAATTCGGGCGATAAGTTGAATTTTTCCGCCATGGCAACACGAATTTCTTTAAAAACACCTGTATGAGTGCCAATTGTGGAGCGTGGGTTGGATGAGATAGACGATTTGCCAAGAAAAAGAACGAGTGGCATGTCTTCCATTTTGATCGCGCTGAAATTTGTTTCCATCACCTCAGGAAATAAATATTGATATTCCGCTTTTGGCAATAGAGAAACGAGGCGCTTCTTAGACTCTTCCCCAATCGTTTGGCAAAAAGTTGTTTTCCCTGAACCTGATAATCCCGCGATTCCAAGCGATTTATCTGCGGGTAGTTCGGTATCTAATCGGTGAATATTGTTTGCGATTAATTGATTTATTTTCATTATAGTATCTTCCCCATTCTTCAAAGTAGTCAAATAATGATTGCCGAAATATTATTATCGCATAACTTGCTATGTAACACCATTCTCAAACGCTTACGCTTTCGAATTTGTACTCTTTTCCAACATGATGTTTACAATCTCGTCTTTTGTTAGGTCAGACGCTAGCATTATTTCATCTTCTATCCCCAATGAATCATTTGCAAGCCACCATTCTTTCAGCTTTTCCACGCCAAATTCATGCGCATTTTCTCTCGTTTCATGCCTTTTTACCGTCTCAGAAAAAGGAATATCAAAATAATAAACGTCCGCGTTGTTATCGAAAGAATGCAGGAGCGATTGAAGCATGTTTTGATAATTAGCCTTGCCCAAAATTCCTTCTACGATGACATAGGCACACTTACCATTACCATATTCAGCAATAGTTTGAATGAGTTCCACGCTTAGATTCCCGCAACGATCTCTCACACGAAGCATATCGCGGCGAACTATATCTTGAGAAACGAGTAATGTCCCATCTCCTAATTTTTCCTGCAATCGTCTAGCAACTGTCGTTTTCCCACTTCCAGAATTTCCACGAATAATAATTAACTTCGATTCCATCAGATATCCTCCATTCTATTTACGAACAAAAGCGAACTACTGCTCCAAATTGGCTGCAATAGTTCGCTTTAATCATTATAAAACTTCTACCATTTTTTTCTTCTTATTTTTCACTGGATTGAGTTTGCGTTCGACCCAACCAAGCAATACATCTGCCATAACAGCCATAAGCGCGGTCGGAATTGCACCAGCTAGAATAATCGCCGTTCCATTTGTTGCATTTGTTCCACGGACGATAATATCACCGAGTCCGCCTGCACCAACGAATGTACCAATTGCGGCAACACCGATCGCGATAACAAGGGCATTTCTAATCCCTGCCATAATCACGGATAACGCTAGTGGTATTTCAATCATGCGTAATACTTGCCACTTCGTCATTCCCATCGCTTTTCCCGATTCAAGTAAGGCACCATCGACGTTTTGAATACCCGTATAGGTGTTTTTTAGAATGGGTAGGATCGAATAAAGGAATAGCGACAGGACAACCGTGTTCGTGCCGAGTCCCATGACAAGCATTAGCATCGCGAGTAAGGCCAGCGCCGGAATCGTTTGAATCACGTTCGCTGTTTGGATAACCCATCCTGCTAATTTTTTCTTGCGAGCAATATAAATACCTAGTGGGATTGCCACAATCGCTGCGAAAATAACCCCGTAAGCACTCATTAAGAAATGCCGCCAGAATGCTTCCATCACGTATGTTGCGTTGGTTTGATAATAGTCAATGAGTTGTGAAAATGTATCCATTTTGTCGACACCTCCTTATTTATCTTCAAAGTAATTGTGTTTCTTCAAAAATTCTTCTGCAACGATCGACGGTTCTTTCAATTCCCCATCGGCTTCATAGTTCAGCTTTTGCATTTCTTCCGTTGAAATTGTTCCTACAAGCTTTTTAATCGTTGTTTTCAGCTCCGGATGTTCTTTCAAAATAGCATCCGTTGCCATTGGTGACGCATCGTATGGCGGGAAGAATTGCTTATCATCCTTCAAAACGACCAAATTATACGTTGGAATCCGACCATCCGTAGAATAACCAAGCGCAACGTCCATTTGATTATTTTTCAGAGCCGTATAAATCAAGCCAATCTGCATCGGGAAAATTTTCTTAAATTCGATGTCATAGTCTTTTGAAAAGGCTTTATAACCATCACCAGCACGTTCCATCCAAGAGTTATCGACACCTGCAACAAGCTTATCTTCTACCGCACGCATATCGCTGATTGTTTTTAAATTATATTTCTTCGCTGTATCTTGACGCACCATGAAAGCATACGTGTTCGCAAATCCATACGAACCGAACCAGTGTTGATCAAAACGCTCAGAAAAACCTTTTTGAACGGCTTCTAATGCTTTTTTAGGATCTTTAATTGGCTCTTCGCCGAGTGGTCCAACAAGATCTGTTCCTGTATAACGCGTCGCAGAAATGTCGATATCACCATTCACCATCGCTTGGTGTTGCACAACGGATGAACCGAGATTATTCACCATTTCTACTTTTAAATCTGTATCATGTTCAATCATTTGTCTAACAATATTGCCTACAATCTGTGATTCTGTCGTGGACATAGTCCCGATTTTAATCGTGCCGTCTGTACTGCCGCCGAGTCCTGGCAACGCACACGCCGATAAAAGAGATACGCCAAGCAGGATGACAGCTGTAAGCTTGAGTTTTTTCTTCATCATTTCTACTGTCCCTCCTTACATATTCTCTTTTGCTGCACGAATTGCTTTTGGTGTAATCCGAACTTCCAATTTACCTAGGAAAAATTCAACTAATAGCGCTAAAATCGTAACTGGAATCGCCCCACCGAGAATTAAATCTGGGCGATATAAGTTCAATCCGTTAAAGATAAAGTCACCGAGTCCGCCTGCACCAATGTATGAAGCAAGTGTTGCCCAGGCAATGATGTATACAGCCGATAAACGAATACCCGCCATAATCACGGAAATCGAGTTGGGAAGTTCGACGTTTTTGACAAGTTGCCAAGAAGTCATCCCCATGCCTCGACCTGATTCGATCAAGTTTTTGTCAACTCCGCGAACCCCGATAAACGTATTTCGCATAATCGGTAGCACAGAGTAAATAAATAATGCTACAATCGCTGGTATTTTACCAACGCCTAGAATTGGAATAATAAAAGCCAAGATCGCTAGCGATGGTACTGTTTGTAAAACACTAACAATCCCAATCACAAAATTAGCGATTTTCGGCGAGCGTGTCAAAAGAATTCCCACAGGTACAGCCACAACGATCCCCAATATTACCGCAGAAAGCGAAATATAGAGATGTTCCCACGTTTTCACTAGCAGGTCATGGCCGTTGTCTTGGAAAAATTGCGTAATCGCGTCCATTAAAAATAACCTCCTATTTTATTCGTGTACTTCCTCTTTTTCAAGTTCTTTCGTTGCTTCCGCTTGCTCTGCGGCAACTTCTTCTACATCGCCCCAAATCGAATCATAGACGATATCAACAAGACTCGCACGTGTCACGATCCCGACTAAGCGGTTTTTCTCATCCACAACTGGGACATACTTGAACCCACGTTTTAGAATCCGCTGCATCGTATCGCGCAGTAACGTATCTTTGCGAACGTAAAATACATTTTTATCCAAAATATCAATAACAGATGTCGCAGTTCGGCGGTTATGCTCGATCGCTTCTACATCAATTATCCCTTTCAGCACATTCTGGTCATCCGTCACAAGTAACGTATCCACTCGACGTTCCTTCATCAGTTGGATCGCCGCTTGCAATGATTTATCCGCCGTAATCGAAACTGGCGTGTTATTCATAATCTGCTCAACAGTCGTCACATTCGGGCGCGCCTCGATTAAGCGATCTTTCCCGATAAAGTCCTCCACGAATTTGTCAGCAGGATTTCGTAAAATTTCATCTGGCGTATCAAACTGAACGACCTCTCCACCTCGCATGATCACAATCCGATCCGCAAGTTTGATAGCCTCATCCATGTCATGCGTTACAAAAATAATCGTCTTTCCAAGTTCCCGCTGCAAATTCTTGAATTCCTCTTGCAAAGAATCACGCGTAATTGGATCAAGCGCACCAAAAGGCTCATCCATTAAAATCAAGTTCTGCTCTGCCGCAAGCGCACGCAATACCCCAATACGCTGTTGTTGACCACCACTTAATTCATATGGATAACGGTCTAAATATTCTTCAGGCAAATCAACAAGTTTAATCAACTCGAGCGCCCGTTCATTTTTCTTTTCCTCTGACCATTTTAGAAGCTTAGGAACAAGCACGATGTTTTCGCGGATCGTCATATGTGGCATCAGCCCAATTTGCTGAATAACATACCCAATCGAACGACGCAATTTCACCGCATCTTCCTTCATAATATCTTTGTCATCAATAAAGATTTGACCTTCTGTAGGCTCAATCAAGCGGTTAATCATTTTCATCGTTGTTGTCTTCCCGCAACCACTTGGTCCGATAAAACAAATAAATTCGCCGCGATCAATATCTAAGTTTAGATCTTTGACCGCCGTTTTACCGCCCTTGTAAATTTTTGAAACATGCTCAAATCTTAGCAATCTAGACACCTCCGAGTTTATTTAACTAGCAAAATTATCTACTAGTTTAGTTCTGAGAAAAGTAGCTGAAAAAGGAATAAACATTTTCAATCCTACTTACCCACGAAATATGTATTCCCATCTCGAATGATAATGAAACATTTCATATACCGCCGAAAAACGATGGAAAAACTTATCAATAAAAAGAAATAAAAGTTGGGAAATTGGCGCTCCTCAACTTTTAACTGGTTACATATTGGGAACACAGTTATAGTGAGTAGAAGATCAAAAAGTTGATTCTATTCCGAATAACACAGCCCTTTCAATAAGTATTATAACGTAACTAAAATCAAAAAGCGAGTCTCCATGCCTCATTTATGCCTATTTTAACCTAAAAAACCCCCTCCAAATGCACTACTCATAGGCAATTAGGGAATTTTCGGATTTCTTGATTTTGATGTCTAATAAGGGGTTAAAAATGTACTTCTGAGCTTAAAATACACTTATCAACTAGCAGCAAAAATAGACCACAAAACATGAAAAATTATTGGGATTATTTAACCAGAAAATGAGCCCTATGTGGTATAATTAATAAGCCGTCTGCCTCTAGAGACGAGTTTTAGCATCTAGAGAAGGGAGGGTAGTATCATGATTATTTTTTCCGCTGTCATTGCGCCGATCGTTGTTGGTTGTGTCCTTGCACTTTTCAGCCACTGGTTGGAGACACGGCGTAAGCACTACAAACGCAGACGGTAAGTCTAACCAAAAAAAAGCCCTTATCTCCCGCCAGAGATAGGGCTTTACATTTTGGATAGTACCATGATCATTCTTTTCCTACATTCATTGTACCATGGAAAGGAATATCCGTAAATATATTTCCGCTAATACGATCACTTAGGCAAAAATAGCTTTGGTGAAATCTTCATCAAAATACTGACAATAATCCCAGCTACAACAATAGTCAAAATACAACTAGCCCCATTCATCACAAGCGAGAATAGTTGCGCGGACCATCCTTTAAAAGCATAAGCGCCCCAAAATAATACACCAGCAAGATAATGCCAGAAATACCGCGCTACGCCACCGATAATCATCGTAGCCCACGCCCATCCGATTGCCTTATTAAGTTTACCTTCTTTCAAATAACCCCGCACCTGCACTGCAAATACACCAGCAAAAGCGATAAAAAGAAAAGCAACAATGTACTCAAGAAAACCCTGTAACGGACTCAAAATATAGGCTTTACCTGTCACAAAATGAAGAATCCCCCACAATAAACCTGAAAAGCCAGCAGCCCAAAAGCCACGTCTGATAGCAATGATATACATCGGAATCATGCCGAGTGAGATGGACAATGACGATCCAAAATCCAGTGGAATAAAACTGAGAACCATTGCGATTGCTGCAAAAATAGCACATTCAAGCAACGTCAATAATCGCGTATTACGCATAAAAATACCCCCTTCTTTTTTTGGTAAAAACGTACCGCAGAAGAAAGGAGTCATATCATCTAACTATGTATCAGATACCACTTCATTCGCCACAATCCCTACGCTCGTATTAACGAACAGGTTCAAAGGGTCAGAATCCTAAAAATCAGGAATCAATCTCAGCCAAGGCCCCCCCTGTGGTAACGTCTCAAGATAGATGCTTACTCAGTGTAAATTAGCGACAAGCGCTCGCATCCAACAGATACAAACGCTTTCGCTCAATTTGTGTAAAACGATATCTACAGCCTATCCCAAAGATAAGCTTCATAGTCTATCGATCAAAGAGTTAGTTTCACTATCGAATATCCAAATAACCCCTCTAGAGTTTGTAATCTAGGCGACTTATTTGTTTATCTGGTTTTCATTATAACAGCATTTTTTAGAAAGTCCAGTCCCCTGCTCTTTCAATGCGCACCTAAACATGATAGAATAGGAGTAATTGCGTTTTTGACATTCAATATGAAAATTTCAGTTGGAAACGCGTGAATTTGGGAGGACGAAAATGTTAACTGTAAATAATGTATCTTTACGTTTTGGCGATAAAAAATTATTTGAAGATGTTTCTATTAAATTTACACCTGGGAATTGCTACGGCTTGATTGGTGCGAACGGTGCTGGTAAATCTACTTTCTTAAAAGTACTTTCTGGTGAGCTTGATTCGCAAAGTGGTAACGTGCATATTCCTGCTGGCGAACGTTTGACCGTTTTGAAGCAAGATCATTTCCAATACGATGAGGAAGTTGTTCTAAAAACCGTTATTCGCGGACATGATCAACTGTTTAAAATCATGGAAGAAAAAGATGCGATCTATGCAAAAGAAGATTTTAGTGATGCAGACGGTATTCGTGCTGCGGAACTTGAAGGTGAATTTGCAGAGCTTGATGGTTGGGACGCAGAGCCAGAAGCTGCTGTTTTGCTAAGTGGTCTTGGTATTACGACTGATTTGCATGATAAATTAATGAAAGACCTTACGGGTGGCGATAAAGTCAAAGTTTTACTTGCTCAAGCGCTATTCGGTAAACCTGATATTTTACTTCTGGATGAGCCTACCAATCACCTGGACATCAAAGCAATCCACTGGTTGGAAGAGTTCCTAATTAACTTTGAAAATACCGTTATCGTTGTTTCCCATGATCGTCATTTCTTAAATAAAGTATGTACACATATTGCCGATCTTGATTTCAGCAAAATCAAGCTTTACGTTGGTAACTATGATTTCTGGTATGAATCTAGCCAGTTAGCACAATCTATGATGGGCGATCGTAACAAGAAAAAAGAAGAGAAAATCAAGGAATTGGAAGCCTTTATCGCACGTTTCTCGGCCAATGCTTCGAAATCAAAACAAGCAACCAGCCGTAAGAAAATGCTCGATAAAATCACGCTGGAAGATATTCAACCTTCTAGTCGTCGCTACCCGTTCGTACAATTCCATCCTGACCGTGAAGTTGGGAACGATTTGCTAACTGTAACGAATTTATCGAAAACAATTGATGGCGTAAAAGTGCTAGATGACGTAAGTTTTATCATTAATCGTAACGATAAAGTTGCCCTTGTCGGTGACGATGAAGTTGCAAAAACAGTATTCTTCCAAATCCTTGCTGGCGAAATGGAACCAGATGAAGGCGAATATAAATGGGGCGTAACAACAACCCAAAGCTATTTCCCGAAAGATAATTCCGAGTTCTTTGAAGAGAACGATATGAACCTTGTGGAGTGGTTACGCCAATACTCCCCTCAAGATGATAGCGAAGCATTTTTGCGCGGTTTCTTAGGACGTATGCTATTTAGTGGCGATGAAGTATTGAAGAAAGTTCGTGTCCTTTCCGGTGGTGAGAAAGTTCGTTGTATGCTATCGAAAAACATGCTTTCCGGTGCGAATGTTCTATTGATGGACGAACCTACCAACCATCTGGACTTAGAATCTATTACCGCATTAAATAACGGTATGATCCAATTTAAAGGCGCGATGATTTTCGCTTCACATGATCACCAGTTCTTACAAAGTGTTGCGACTCGTATTGTTAACCTTTCGAAAGATCAATTCTATAATAAAGAAATTTCATATGATGAGTATCTTGCTGAAGCATTGCATGTGACGGAGTAAGATAACGAACGCTAAAAAGCAGTAGAATGGCCTTTAAAATGGCTCTTCTACTGCTTTTTGTTTCTACTCATCACATAGGTATCATAGTAATTTCCATCTGCCAGTTTTTTATCAGCTTTCAAGCGGCCTTCGATTTCAAAACCAAATTTCGTGTACATCTCGATAGCTTTCCGGTTCGTTTCTAAGACTGTTAACGTGATTTTTCGGATACTATTTCGGTCTGCCCAGTGTATCGATTTTCTGAGTAACTCAGGTCCAACGCCCTTCCCCCAGTGATCTTTTACGACGGCAACTCCAAGCATTACTTTATGCTTAGATCGATTAAGATTAGTACCTTCACATCTTGAAAAACCGACGAGCTCCCCAGTGATTTCTGCTACTAAAAATAAGTTGTTCACCGAAGTCGTATCTATTTTTATGATTTCTTGAAAAGCAACTTCATCAAGGAAGTCCTCCCCTCGTTCTCTATCCATATTTTCCGTTTCTCCGTCAATCTGTAGGCGAATTTCGGCTAATCGTTTCGCATCTTCTATTTTGGCTAGTCGTATATACATAGCATTCCCCTCCGTCAAACAAAAAAGCACTTCCCATCAAGTTTCCCAGATAAGAAAGCGCTATTTGTTATTTTTTCAAATTAATTCGTCCTGTATCACTCTTAATTAATTTATCTTTGTTATACGTCGACCATGAAAATTGGAACCAATCAATGTCTGATACTTTATCCAATTTTTCAAGTGGAAATGTGATCGTGCCTTTGATTGTTGCACCAGGTTTCATTTTACCATCTACTAGATCAGAGAGAATAATATCTGCGGCTAATTGTTGACCGTTGATGGTTACTAGCTCGCCTTGAAGCGGATACGTTAGTAGTTCATTTTTAGTATTATTTTTAATTTCGATAGTTATTGTCAATGTTCCTGGCATATCTTTGTCTTCCATTGTCGAGTGGACGACTTTTTTCTCAACAGCGACGGTTGATATTTTTTTATCCATTCCGTCCGCATTATTGTGCCAGTTTACATTATATGTTTCTTTTCCTTCTGACTTTGTGCTGCCTGTTCTGCTATCAGAGCTATAACTCGCGACTTGTTCTTGCAGTTTATTGTAGTTTGCAAATGAAATGAATACGCCGATAACAGATGCAATGATAAGGACACTTGCGCCACTCACGACATAAATTCCAATTGTGCGTTTGGATTTGGTGAATAGCATGATAAGTCCAACGATAAACGCTAGAAATGCAAAACCCATTAGTGTAAACCAAATAGCCATGTTTTTTTAACTCTCCTTGCTTGAATGATATTGTTTACTATAACATATGTTGAAGGTTTTATGAAGTATCTTTTGTTGGGTTAGAGCTGTCATGTGGATTGGAGTGTAGTATATTCCGCTAATTTAGAAACTTTAGGTGCGTTTAGATACTTATAGGATTAGTTAAAAATATCGCTTTAACTCCAAATCAAGCTGGAGTTAAAGCGATGGTTTTTTTATTAGAGCGGTTCATCTTGTTTGGAGATGGATCGTTGTTTCTAGAGAAGTTTGGTATCTTGGGGAGCTTTTGTCTTGGGTTTTGTGGGTTTTGATGTCTGGTGCCTTCGGATCCAGCTTCTTCGGCCAGCCCCTCGAAATTTTCGGTGCCTCCATAAAAGTCGAAAGAGGACTTTTACTGCGCCCCCTAACAAATTTTTTCGGGTCTAACGGGCCGTTTCAGCTTTTCAGGGGATCCAGCTTCTTCGGCCAGCCTCTCGGAATTTTCGGTGCCTCCATAAAAGTCGAAAGAGGACTTTTACTGCGCCCCCTAACAAATTTTTTCGGGTCTAACGGGCCGTTTCAGCTTTTCAGGGGATCCAGCTTCTTCGGCCAGCCTCTCGGAATTTTCGGTGCCTCCGCAAAAACCAGAAGAGAGTTTTCACTGCGCCCTCTAACAAATTCTGTCGAGGCTAACGGGCTGTCTGCGGTTTTCTATACTTCCATGATTATCGGCAATATCATCGGTCTACGCTTCGTCTGTTCAAACAGATAGCGGTTCAGCTGGTCGCGGATGTCTTGTTTTAATTTCGCCCACTCGAATTCTTTGTCTTGTAGGTTCTTCTCTACAATTTTCGTCACAACTTCTGATGATTTCTCAATCAAATGTTCTGATTCGCGCATGTAGATAAATCCGCGTGATGTGATGTCTGGACCTGAAATGATCGCTTTGGATTTGCGGTTTAATGTTACTACTACGATGAAAATACCGTCTTCTGATAGTAATTTACGATCGCGTAATACGATATTTCCTACGTCACCAACGCCTAGTCCGTCAATCAATGTATTACCAGCAAACACGCGGTTTCCTGCGGTCATGCGACCATTTTTATATTCGATTAATTCGCCTTTTCCTGCTACGAAGACGTTTGATTTAGGCATGCCAACTTGATATGCTAGTTTTGCATGAGAAATCAACATCCGGTATTCGCCGTGAACTGGGATGAAGTATTTTGGTTTCATTAAGTTTAACATTAATTTCAAATCATCTTGACTACCGTGGCCAGATACGAATAGATCGCGGCTCATTGTTAACACGGTTGCGTCCGCTTTATACAGCATATCAATCGTTTTTGCCAAAATGGTTTCTGATGATGGTGATGGTGTCGTTGTAAGGTAAATTGTATCGCCTTTTTCAATGTTGACTTTCGGGTGCTTGCCTTGTGTCATCAATTGTAATGATTGAATTGGTTCGCCGAGATTACCTGTTTCAATGATTACGATTTTATCAGCTGGTAATGTTTTCGCTTCTTTTAAAGGAATAACGAGATCGTCGCTTTGTAGTTGGATCTTGTTTAATTTCTTCGAGATGTCAAAAACACGCTCTAATTCTTTCCCAACGATGGCTACTTTGCGGTTTGTCGCGAATGATGCGTCCAGTACTTGTTGTATACGAACAAGATTTGATGCAACGCACGCTACGATAACGCGGCCTTCTGCGGAACGAAAAGCATGGCGGATTTCTTCATCGATAAGGCTATCACTTGAAGTTGCGCCAGCATGTTCTGCTTCTGAACTGTCGGAAAGTAAGACCAGAACGCCTTGTTCGCCAATTTCAGCGATACGACCTAGACTTGTTTCATATCCTAATTTTGCTGATTGGTCGAATTTGAAATCGCCTGTGTAAACGATCGCGCCTTCGCTTGTATTCAGAACAATCCCTACAGAATCAGGAATCGAGTGGGTTGTACGGAAGAACTCCGCGTCCACATTCGGGAATGATAATTTTGTTTTTTCATCAACAATATGGAAATCGTTGAAACGAATTTTTTTATGTTCTTTGAGTGCCGCTTTAGCAAGAGCAATCGTTAATTCTGTGCCGTAAACAGGTGCTTTAATTTTCGCAAGCACGTACGGTAGGGCTCCAATTGCATCTTCGTGACCGTGCGTTAGAAAAATAGCCTCGATCCGCTCTTGATTGTCTTCTAAATATTTAATATCAGGAATAACGACGTCGATGCCCAATAATTCGTCTTCTGGGAACATCAAACCTGTATCCATGATATAAATAGACTCGTCTACTTCTGCCACGTATAAATTCTTTCCACTTTCGTCTACTCCGCCAAGTGGGATAATCTTAATGTGTTTTGCTTTTTTAATTGTCAAAGGTTATTCCTCCTTCCTCTTATTTCAAATAATTTTGGAATGCTGTTTCAATTGTTTCTATTTCTGTTTCTGTTAACGGCGCGAGTGGCAATCGTAAATGCCCAACGTCGACGCCGAGTCTATTGACCATATGTTTCACTGGAGCTGGATTTGGCGCGATAAATAACGCATTCATCAACGGAACGAGTTTGCCATGAATCTCTGCGGCTTTTTTCGTATCGCCTTCGTCAAAAGCGCGAATCATCGTTTGCATTTCAGGCCCAATAACGTGACTCGCAACCGAGATAACGCCATTTCCACCTAGCGCATAAATCGGCAATGTAAACGTATCATCACCACTATACACCGCAAAATCATCACCCGTTTCAGCAATGATTTTCGTGATATTATCAAAATTACCACTGGATTCTTTGACCGCGACAATGTTATCAATTTTCGCCAGCTCAATGATTGTTTCTGGCTCAATGTTCACAACCGAACGACTTGGTATGTTATAAATAATCACTGGTAGCGTCGTAGCTTTAGCAATCGCCGCAAAATGCGCGTAAAGGCCCGCTTGGTTCGGCTTATTGTAATATGGCGCCACGATCAGAACAGCGTCAATACCATCGATTTTCTCGACTTCTTTCGTGAATTCGATCGTTTCAGCAGTATTATTAGAACCCGTTCCCGCAATAATTTTCGCGCGACCTTGGTTTGTTTCCACGACTTGTTTGAATAACTTGATTTTTTCTTCATGCGAAATCGTTGGCGACTCCCCTGTCGTTCCAGCCACTACAAGACCATCCGAACCATTTTCAATCAGGTGGTTCACCAAGCGATGAATCCGTTTCTTACACACTTTATCTTTCTCGGAATTGTATGGCGTCACCATGGCTGTCACTACTTTTCCAAAATCCATTATGTTATTCCTCCTCCAACTCATTTTCAATACAAAATTCGTCATGAAGTGCGTTAACTGCTGCGATTAGATCCGTTTCTCCGACTAGAATCCAGACGGTTGTATGGCTATCTGCGGACTGCAAGATGGCAATATTTTTCGCGGATAAAGCAGAAACGATTTTGGCAGTAACACCAGGAACTCCAGCGATACCAGCGCCTACGATCGAAACCTTCGCGCAATTCTCGGTAGTTTCAGCAATAAATGATGCTTCTTTTAAAAGTGTCAATACGTGCTCGCGCTTTCGTTCAGGCACGGTGAACACGATCTCGTTAGTCGAAATATTGATAAAATCTAAGCTAATACTTGCCTCAGCCAAAATCGAGAAAGCTTTTTGTTGGGTATGGACGCTATCCGTCTTCACTCGCAGCTGCGTCAAATTGGTAACATGAGCGATTCCCGTAACGAGTCGTTCTTTCACGTCAAAACGGCCACTGACATCGGTTTGCGATGTAACCAGTGTGCCCTCTCCTTCTAAATAAGTCGAGCGAATGCGGAGCGGAATCTTGGCCTGCATCGCGATCTCAACGGCGCGCGGATGAATCACTTTGGCGCCTTGATATGCCATGTTGCTAACTTCATTATAACTCACAGTTGGCAGGGATCGCGCATTTTTAACGATTCGTGGATCGGCGGTAAACATCCCATCAACGTCGGTAAAAATATCGATCCGATCGGCAGCAAGTGCGACGCCAAGCGCTGCGGCAGATGTATCACTACCTCCACGGCCAAGCGTTGTAATATCGCCATTTGGTGCGCTACCTTGGAATCCTGCGACAACAACAATGTCCACCGTTTCCAATGTCTCTCGTAAACGCGTCACATCGACCTCTGAAATTTTGCCAGCCGTATATTCACCCGTTGTTCGAATACCTGCTTGCGCGCCAGAAAACGCGGTCGCTTTGATTCCAGCCTCCAAAAGCATATTCGTGAACACAGCTGTCGAAATCGTCTCCCCAACAGAAAGCAACATATCTTGTTCGCGTAACGATAGTCGCGTTTCCTTGGCGCCGATGAGTTCGAGCAACGTATCTGTCGCGTATGGATCTCCCAACCTGCCAATCGCCGAAACAACAACGACAACTTTATAGCCTTGATCAATCGAATTCTGTAAATGATTAAATGCAAGCTGGCGGGATTCCTCGTTTTGCACGGATGTCCCACCAAATTTTTGCACGATAATTTTCATTTGTTACACCTCAATTATTTCACGTTTTTCAGATGATTTCTTGTTCAATTAATGATTCAGCAATTTGAATCGAGTTCCAAGCAGCGCCTTTTAGCAGGTTATCCGATACAATCCACATGTGGAACCCTTTCGAATCGTCGAGGTCATGACGAACACGCCCAACGAAAACCTCTTTTTTACCAGCCGAACTTGCCGCATGCGGATACACTTGGTTCGCTGTGTCATCCTCTAAAATGACACCAGGAGCATTACGCAGAAGCTCTTGAATTTCAGAAACCTTCACGTTATCTTGCTCGATTTCAATATAAACAGACTCCGAATGGCCCGTGATAACTGGAATACGCACACACGTTGCCGATACTTTTATTGACGCATCACTCATGATCTTTTTCGTTTCATTGACCATCTTCATCTCTTCGTATGTATAGTCATTATCCGTGAAAACATCAATCTGAGGCAAAGCATTAAACGCGATTTGGAAATGTTTTTTGTCACCTTTCACAGGCATGACAGCAGGCGTGAATTCTTCCCCATTCAAAATTGCTTGAGATTGCGTTTGGAGCTCATCAATCGCTTGAATACCAGATCCCGAAACCGCTTGATACGTCGAAACAATAATCCGATTCAGGCCATACGCCGCACGAATCGGTTGAAGCGCCGCAACCATTTGGATCGTCGAACAGTTTGGATTAGCGATAATGCCTTTGTGGTCACGAAGCGCCTCTGGATTCACCTCAGGAACAACAAGCGGTACATCAGGATGCATCCGGAACGCACTCGTGTTATCGATCACAATCGCACCATGCGCCACAGCATCTTTCGCAAATCGCTCAGAAATAGAACCGCCAGCACTGAACAAAGCAATATCCACACCCGCAAAACTTTCAGGCGTCGCTTCTTTGATCACGACTTCCTCCCCGCGGAACGTCAATTTTTTACCAGCAGAACGCGCCGAAGATAAGAACGAAACTTCCTTTATTGGAAACGTCACATCTTCCAGTAATTGAATCATTTGAGTCCCTACAGCGCCAGTTGCACCAACAACGGCTACATGATAACTTTTTGTCATTCTATTTCCTCCTTGGTTTTGTTGTATTTTGTCGGAAAAATCGAATACAGAAGATACACCTATAAATTTAGATCTATCGCCAAACTGATTGTTTCCGAGTAAGACTTAATTTCTGCTTTACGCAAAATCGAGCGCTTGTCGCCGATTTACTTCTACTCTGTTTTTCACATTTAACTTATCATACCACAAAAGGACGCATTTATCAGGTTTTTGCATGGGATTTTGAGGAGAAATTGAAATTTTTTTGGTTGTGAGACAGCGCACGAAAATTCGCCTGCACTTTTTCTGCATTTTCAGCGCCCTTTTTCATTGTAAGATAGCTCTTGTAAGACACGCAAAATAGAGAAATGGAGTTGACACACATGGATGAAATGGTAAAAACAGGACAAAGTTGGTTAAACAAAACGTATCAAAAATATGTCGCGAAAGGCGATTATCAAACGATTCCTGAAAACGGTAAAACAGGATGGACAACGATTTACGCTTTAACTCGCGCCCTTCAAATCGAACTCGGCATCTCACCTACCGCGGATAATTTCGGACCGGGAACAGAGAAAGCATTCAAGCCGTTAACGATGGGAGCAACCGACGCAAAACCGAGCAATATCAACTATATTCTGCAAGGCGCGTTCTATTGTAAAGGCTACAGCCCAGGCGGTTTTACTGGAACATTCGGCGGACAAACGCAAATCGCGGTTAAAATGTTTCAAAAAGACGCAGGACTCGCGACGCAAGACGGGATTATTTCGACGATTATTATGAAGGCGTTACTTGATATGAGTGCGTTTCAGACGGTGAGCGGTGGTATTTTCGCCGTTCGAACAGTGCAGCAAAATCTAAATCGCGATTACAGTGCTTAGATCGGCAAACTCGTTCCTTGTGATGGCTTATACGGTCGCGATACGAATACCGCGCTTATTTACGCCCTGCAGAAAGAAGAAGGAATGGCACGCACGACGGCAAATGGAAATTTCGGACCTGGAACAACGACAAGTCTAACAAGCCTGATCCCCACTTTTACATCGAATACAGCCCTCGTTCTACTTTTGCAATATAGCCTTGCCTGTAATGGCCTGCCAATCAATCAGTTTGGCGGTAAATACGACGCGGAGACGACAAATCTCGTGAAACGCTACCAAGAATTTATGAAAATGAGCGTAGCAACCGGCGCGATTAATATGGGTACGTTCAAAGCGCTACTTTCAAGCTCTGGCGATACAAACCGAAGCGCAACAGCTTGCGACACCTCATTCGTCTTAAATACCGAACAAATTGACACCCTTTGGAATGCTGGTTACCGCTACGTCGGCCGTTATTTAACAGGAAACGTGATCCGCGGCGGCGCTCGTGTGCCAAAAGCAATGAATCCAACTGAAATCGCAGCAATCCTGAAAAAAGGCCTGAAAATTTTCCCGATCTATCAAGATGGCGGCTATGAAATCCCATATTTTGAAGTCTCCTTACAAGGAATTGACGACGGATATAAAGCCATCGATGCCGCGTATAATCTCGGATTCCCAGCAGGAACAACGATCTATTTCGCCGTTGACCTCGACGCTTACGACTACCAGATCACAGATTTAATCATCCCTTATTTCAAAAAAGTAAGAGCCGCATTCAATCAAAATAAAGCCCTGCGAGACTACAAAATTGGCGTATACGGCGCCCGTAACGTCTGCAGTCGCTTGAAAAACGCTGGCATCGTGGATAACGTTTTCGTAGCCGATATGTCCACAGGATTCAGCGGAAACCTCGGCTTCCCAATGCCTGACGACTGGGCATTCGATCAATATTTCGAAATGTCGATTGGTACTGGAAATGGCAAGTTGGATATCGACAAAGTAACGTATTCTGGCGTAGACAAAGCCGTTTCAGCGGTAACGCCACCACCAGCCAGCACGACGCCGAGTTCCGCCGCGATTAACCGCGCACGTATACTTCGACTTCGTGACATTGTATATGGAAATTCGAGTTTAGCCACGTTAATAGATGATAAAGTAAGTTTTGATTTAGAACTAGAAAAAACGAATACCCGCGTCATTTCACCAAATCTCAGCGTTCTATTTACTGCAAGCGCTAAACTAACAAATCCTGGTGATGGTGATACGACTATTACAGTAAAAGACGGAAAAATAAATGCATCGTTTGAAGAAGAACTGGCCAATTGGACCGGAACCCTCTCAACGGAGGATGCAGCCAACACAAAAAAAATAGTTGCCGATTTAGCCGCAAAAATCGTCGTTGGAAATATTATCGTAAAATGGCTACCAGTGGCAAATAAACTAACTATCACACTCACAGCCAATGTACCTGAAATCGAAGTGACTGACAAATATAAAACAAGCGCTTCGATGAAAGTAACATTCATATTTGATAATCAAAATAAAGAATTGACTTCACAAATGCAAACTCTTGGTGTGTATGCTCTTGGTGGAACTATAGTACTTGGAGCAGTTGCATGTATTATTGGAGCAATTGGTATAGAACTGCTTATTGGTTCAGCAGCGTTACTTTTAATTGGCATTAAAAGTGTTTTAGATAAAGTAACACAAAAATAGTATTCAAAACTCTACATCTGCTATATAATGGGTGTAGAGTTTATTTTATATATGGAGGTCGACCACTTGATAATAACAAAAAAAGACTTAGAACCATTTTCCAAGTTAATTTCAAGCATTATGGAACAAGCTAATGATATTACAGTATTAAATGCAACCTTAGAATCCCTGACACTCGAGGAGCTAGAAAGAACCAGAGCCTACTTTTCTGGAACAGGTAAAAGAACTTCATTTCAGCAACTACGAACAATAGTTATTGGCTCTTTTATCGCAGGCATGATGATTTTTCTTCTCAATATGTTTAAAAATCATTTCTTTGTAGCGGTTATTGCAGTTGCATTCTTATTGATTTGCGTTATCGAATTGGTTCGACCAGTACTTACATCTCCTGTTAGACCTAATTTGGCGGTGGCCATTGCTCGAGGGAAATATGACCGAGTTGTTAACCTCATTGATATAATCTTAGCTGAACGTTATGCAGAAGTACGAAAAAAATAGGCTGAAGCTTGGATTTAACTACACAACCTAGGAGGTACATAAATGAAGACACCCAAAGCAGAATTAGACAACTTCACAAAGCTTTTAACGGGTTTAATCGAACAAGCAGATAATATTGAAGCGATTTGTTATGCACTAAACAGGCTCACTTTAGCAGAACTAGAAAAAGTGAAGACCTATTTTTCTGGAAGTGGCACACGCGTTGTAGCTCTCAGACAAAGTGAAATAATTATAGGGACCTTTTTCTCAGGTACGCTGATTTTTCTTTATAATATGTTTCGATCTAACTTCTTCATATCCTTTCTTTTAGAATTCTTCTTCGTAATTTGTCTTTTGAGTATTATCCGTTTATTTATTGCAAGAAAGCCTATTCGCCAACACACACAACTTGCTTATAATAGAGCTAAATTCGACCGGATTGTTTCTATTGCTGATATTATTCTAACCAAACGCTATGAAAAAGAATTGCAAAATACTGTTGATAAATTCGCTCCCACCGACAGCTCGGAAAAGAAATCACAGGAGGCGCATCTTCTTGAAAATATCTAAATCTGAACATGTGAAATTCTCTCAACTGTTTTCCAACATCGAAGCCTATGCAAATGACGAAAAAAACCTAAACCAAACTTTAAATGCACTATCATTAGAAAACTTAGAACATCTGAAAGCCTATCTTTCAGGCACAATATATTTGACTCCCTATCACCATATTAAGTCAATAATCATGTGCTCATTTGTAGGAACACCTATCATCTATTTTTTATTTCTACATCAAGCAAATATTTTCTTCTCTTTTATAGCCTTACTTATTCTTTTATTCATCGAAATTAAGCTATTTCACATTGCATATAAACCGCCAGTTCACACCCACGTGATATTAGCCCACCGTAGACGAAAATATGATCGAATTGTTCAAGTCATCGAAACCATCCTAAAAAAACGCTACTTAAAAGAATTACAAAACGCAATCATCGGTTTCTAATAAAAGCATCGCAAAACGGGATAAAGCCTCCCTTCTGCGATGCTTTTTTGCTGTCTAAAAGTTTTTCAAAATGGGCGATTTGAGACAGGTTGAGGTCTAAAATTCGTTGTATAATAAGCCTATATTAGAAATGAATGGAGGTCATTATTATGGCAATAGCAACTAAAAATATGCCCAAAGAAATTTATCGTTATATTGAGCATGAAATTATGAATTACCCACGCATGTTAGAGCGAATTAACGAACTAAATCAACACCTGACACGTGAAAAGAATCCGCAAACCGCTCCCTACGACACGCTACATCTGGACATTAGAATTGAACGCCTCACAACAGTAGTAAAATGTATTGAAAGTGTTATTCAAACTCTGAATTCGCTCGGTGACCCCTATCAAGAATTTATTAAGCTTCGTTATTGGTATACAAACAGTAATTCAACGATGGAAGGAATTGCGCAAACGATACACGTGAGCAGGCGTACCGCATATAATATGCAAAACCGTATTGTTCATATGATCGCGAGCGAATTGGGCGAGTGGAATTAAGCAAATTCAAAATAAAAATAATTTGTAGAACACAGTAACAATTTACTAAATTGATGAATAAAAATAGCGCATGTATATAATATTAACAAATCCACCCATATTATCTCTGGAAATAATATAGGTCTTATATAGATTAAAGTTGTAATTATCACCATTTAAAAGTATGATATGTATAGTTCTATTTTCTAGATACATATTAATACTGTTAAAAGGGAGTAGTTCAAAAAATTATTGATGGGAGAGAATGAAATGAGTTTTAGAAAGAGAGTTTTACCATTTTTATTGATTATAGGGTTTGTATTTGCAGGGGTATTGGGGGTTTCATCGACGAAAGCATTTGCAATGAATTCGAAAGGATCATCTCAAGTAGCTTTTCACACAGATGCTAACACGTACTCAAAAAATGCAACTACAATTGACGTGATCGGAAGAAATGACCATTCAGAGGCA
Source organism: Listeria weihenstephanensis (assembly GCF_003534205.1). Lineage (NCBI taxonomy): Bacteria > Bacillati > Bacillota > Bacilli > Caryophanales > Listeriaceae > Paenilisteria > Paenilisteria weihenstephanensis. The sequence continues at coordinate 1,846,373 of NZ_CP011102.1, forward strand.
ATATCTATCGAATTATATAAAAAAGGGGATTCTAAGTTTTATAAAAGAATTGATCTTTATAAATCAGGAGCTTATAAAGTATCCTTTTCTTTAAAAGGCTTGAAAGCTGGCCAATATGATGTCTGGGTAAATGGCGGTTGGGCTGATCGTTCTTACAGGGCTGTCTTGCAACATTATCTAACTGTTCAACGTTAACACCAAAAAGACCGCAAATCCATAAATGGGTTTGCGGTTTTTTTACGATATAATTCAGCAAGCTAAATTCCTACTTTTTTATAAATTACTAATCATTTAATTTACTTTGCGCAGCTGCAGCTGCTGCTTTATTATTAATTGGCTGATCCACTTTCGATGTATCCTTACCAGCTTTTGCTCTCTCTTCTTTTAAATCATAATAAGCTTCAAATATCTCCTCAGATATCTTCATGTTAACTTTAGGATCTGTACTTGTTTCTCTATATCCCCATGGAACTACAACCGCGATGGATATTTCTGGTTTTTCAGCAGGTGCATAGCCCACGAAAGTTGTGTTCCAAACTACTGTCATCGCAGCATCTTTATTTGGCCCATCATAATATGCCTGAGCAGTACCAGTTTTTCCAGCGACAGGTACTGGGACGTCATTAAAATACCTTGCACCTGTCCCACTTCCACCATGAGTCACCTCATAGAAACCTTTTTGAACCTCTTTAATCGCTGAACTTGGTGCACCCACCTGATTTAAGATCTTCGGTTCAATTTCTGTTGCTACTTTCCCAACCGTATCTCCGTTTGTACTTGGATCACGAATTTCTTTTAGCATTGTTGGCTCAACTCGAGAACCACCATTTGCAATGGTCGCTCCATACTGTGCTAATTGTAAAGGCGTATACGAATCGTACTGGCCAATGGAAAAATCGAGAATTTTACCCATTGTCTTATCATCACCTTTAAACCCAATTTGTTCTCCTGGGAGATCGATACCCGTCTTAACTCCTAAGCCAAACTGATTATAATAATATCTCATTTTATCGAAAGTTTCTGCCGAAGCACGGAATGGTCCGTCATAAACATATTTTGCACCAGCCATCTTCATTGAAACTTGGTACATATAAGAGTTAGATGAAATTTCAAGAGCGCCAACTGGATCTAGAGTACGCCCGCCTTCACCATTTCTATTAAACCATGAACTTTTTGCTTTTGTTCCTTTAAATTTAATGGGTTGATCAAAGAAAGTTTGATTTTCTGAAATTGCACCATCCATTATCCCTGCAAGAACTGTAGCACCCTTTACGGTCGAGCCCATGTTGTAAGCAGTCGTAAAGTTACCCAACGAATAATCTTCATACTCGCCCTTATCATCTATCTTTTGCCCAGCTAACGCCAAGACTTGCCCAGTATATGGATCCATCGCAACCGCAAATGCACGGTCAAACAAATCAGATCCACCTGAAGCTTTACCAATCTGCATATTCTTCTTCAGTATCTCCTCAATCTTCTTCTGAAATTCAACATCCACAGACAAGACTAAATCCTTACCTTTAGATCCTTCATATTTCTCAACAGTCTCAATAATATTTCCGCTACTATCCAGAACACTATTCGACTTCGATTTCTGACCAGCTAACACAGATTCATACTGTGCTTCTAAATAACTCCGGCCAACGCGGTCATTCCGGCTGTAACCTTGTGCTAAGTAATAATCCACTTTATCACTCGGAATACCTTGTTTCTCCGTCGACACACTTCCTAAAATCGAACGCAATGTTTCGTCATACGTATAAAAACGATTCCAGTCCGTCGTCGTATCAACGCCTGGCAAACTTTCCAAATTCTCGCTTACCTTCGCGATTTCCTCATCCGTCACGCCTTTACTTTTCAGCGCAACTTGAGATAACGCATAACCAGCCGTCATTTTCTTATAAATCGTCGCGATACGTTTGTCATCGTCAGTCAGACCCGCCAAATCATCTTTTGTCACGCCTGCAATTTGTTTCTTGTACACTTTTGCACCGTCCAAAGCTTGGTCGGCTTTGCTTAAACGTGCTAATGATTCTTTCTCATGCGTCAAAATCCAATAATCCTGTAAATCGCGTTCCGTCAATTTCTCCGGCGTGATCGCGACCAATTTATCCAATTTCTTCGCGACGGAAATCATCTCGGTTGCTTGTGTTTTTTGGCTGCGTGTATACGTGATCGATTTAATCGCAGAATTCCCTACTAACAGGTTATAATTTCGGTCATAAATAACGCCACGTGGTACATTCTTAGTTACACTGACATCATCTGTTTCCTCTAATTGGCGTTTATAAGTTTCCCCTTGAACGATCTGAACGACACCTAGGCGCAAAATCAAGGCGGAGAATAGTATAAATATCACGAAAAATAAGATGTTCAAGCGCAACGGAATGACTTGCCTTTTCTTCTTCGGTTTGTCTGTCTTTTTAATAAATCTATTTTTCACTCGTCACAATCCTTCCTTTTTCAGCACTCATCTATACTCTATTGTATCCGAATTTTGGCGAGATTACCACTATAGTTTGATGAGAAAATCATTAAGAAAAGTTAAAGACGTCTTTAGAATTGCCGAATTCTCTTTTTAAGCAAAATAAAGCCGCATGCAGATTATGCACACGGCTCGAATTTTAAATTATTTTGCTGCGTTGTAGTTTTCGCCAGCTTTATTCCAATCTACTACGTTCCAGAAAGTTTTGATATAATCTGGACGAACGTTTTGGAATTTCAAGTAGTAAGCATGTTCCCAAACGTCAAGACCGATAACTGGAGTGTAACCTTCTGTTAAAGGTGAATCTTGGTTTGCTGTAGAAATGATAGACAATTTGCCATCTTTCACTACTAGCCACGCCCAACCTGAACCGAAACGAGCCACGCCCGCATTAGCAAAAGCTGTTTTGAATTCATCGAAGCTACCGAATGTCGAGTTAATCGCATCAGCCAAAGCTCCAGATGGTTCGCCGCCACCTTGAGGGCTAAGAATTTCCCAGAAGAATGTGTGGTTCGCATGTCCGCCACCGTTGTTACGAACAGCAGTACGAATATCTTCAGGAACACTATTTAAATCAGCAACTAAGTCCTCGATAGATTTAGCAGCTAAATCGTCATGTCCTTTCAATGCATCATTTAATTTCGTTACGTAAGTTTGATGATGTTTCGAGTAATGAATCTCCATTGTTTCTTTATCGAAATTCGGCTCCAAAGCATCGTATGTGTAAGCTAATTTAGGTAATTCATATGTCATAATAAAAACTCCTCCTTGATATATCTTTATTTGAAAAAGCCAGCACTTTCAAACAATAACCCCGATCCATGCGAGGGAATTATTTAGAAAGTATAACTTCTTCCTACACTTATAAGACTATCATTAGAGCGGAGGGGATGCAATTTAAATGCCTACTTGAGAGGGTAGGGGTGTCTAATTTCAATCATCATCAGGATAAGCTTCTTCTATTTTCCCCGAATACTCGAGGTCTTTGTACAAAATGAGTATTGCTTCCCTATGTTCAACATCTGCACTTAACGGCTCATCAAAAAGTTTTGAAAAACCTGTCTTAAAGTAAAAATCCCTACTTTCAAATAGAGTTTCTAATATTAAGAATCGCAAACCCGTTGCTCTTGCATAAGTTTCAACTTCTTTCATCATTCTTGTACCTGTACCTTTAAGTTGAATTGTTTTACAGACAGCAAATCTTTCAATTCGGAGTGCCCATATTCTAAATCATTCACTTTAAGTTTATCCTGCCTGAGAGTGAAGTAACCCCTGATAGTCCCTGTCCCATTAACAAGCACTGAAGTAGAATTAACAAAGTCTAAAGAATCGAAATAAGAACTTCTATATAGATAACTGGATAACGAAGAATTATCACAATTAAAACTACAGAAGTTCTCTCTTATATCTTTAGCGTTAAAATCAGTTATCAGCTTTGTTGTTAAGCTCTCTTGCCACATGAACGCCACATACGGCAACGTCTTGAAGATATTTACGTTCCAAAGCACGTTGTTTCCTTTTCTCCGAGTGTGCCATCTTAGCTAAAAACATTTCTGCGTCTTTACCAGTCACTTTTGGAATTTCTTGCGTGTATATTGCCATATAATCACCTTCCTTCTCGACTATTATAGCATAATTTCTATACATTTAACATCCTCAACCATTGCAATCTATCTAATTTCAAGCTATTATAAAGAAAGTAAAGCCCAACTTAGATTTACGTTTCCTACTATATAATAAAACGAAAAATGAGGTGCATCACAACCAAATGAATATTTTCAAACGTTTTGCAAAAAGTATCTACTCTCCGGAAGATATCGCCACGTACCGCGCGGATAAAATATGGAAATCGATCATTTACATAATTCTAATTTCGATTCTTATCTTTTTACCGATCGGTTATCATACCGCAACAGCCGCAAATGACGCGATGAAAGTTGGCGCGGATACGATTAAAAATGACATCCCAGACTTTACTGTGGAGGATGGCAAATTAGTTTCGGATGCGAAAAAGCCAATCACGATTGATCAAGGTAGCGTTTATTTCTACTTTGACTCGACCGATAGCTTGACGACAGATCAAATCGATAACCAGCTCGGTTCGGCCGATAGCGCGATTGCTTTTTTATCTGATAAAATTTATATTAAAGCGCCTGGCGTAGACCAATCGGTTAGTTATGCGACGGCGGGGATTAAATCCAAAGAGGATCTCGTGAACTTCTATCAATCCATGGAAGACATGTCGAAATACTTTATCCCGATTTTACTTGGTATCATTTTACTCGCAATGATGTTCGTGACTTTCTTCAAAGTTGCCTTATACGCCCTATTTGGTTTCATTATGAGCGGATTTGGCCGTATGGGTATCAGTTATTTCAACAACTGGAATATCGCGGCGTATAGTATGACGCTTGCCGCTGTGTTTACGATTATTATGTATTGGTTCCAAATCACGGTTCCATATCTCTCATCAATCAACATGGCCGTCAGCTTTATCATCATTTATCTCGTGATTCGAACAATTCCACCAACGGATTTGAAGCAACCTACAAAATAATTTAAAAATTAGAGACTATATCTTGCGCATTATTTTGCGACTTGATATGGTCTTTCTTTACACTTCTTGGTAGTTTTCAAGCCTTTTTTAGCCTATTCAATTTCTGCTAACAGCCACACAAAGCCGATTTCTCACCAATTTTTAATAATCAATATGGGTGATTTTTTACATGAATAGTGGTATGATTGGTAATGCATTAATAATAACAAATCCCGCAAGTTAGGATTTATAAGGAGCGAATCGCTTTGACAGAAAGAACACATAGATCCAATACCCGTCCCGTGAAGGTTGGAAATCTGACCATTGGCGGTAGTAATGAACTATTTATCCAAAGTATGGCAACGACGAAAACGCATGATGTAGAAGCCACGGTTGCTGAAATTCATCGCCTTGAGGAAGCTGGGTGCCAAATTGTTCGTGTCGCCGTCCCTGATGAGCGCGCAGCAGATGCCCTTGCTGAAATTAAAAGCAGAATTTCGATTCCACTCGTAGCTGATATCCATTTCGATTATCGTTTGGCGTTAAAAGCGATTGAAGCTGGTGTCGACAAAATTCGGATTAACCCAGGTAATATCGGTCGTCGCGATCGTGTTGTTAAAGTGGTTAACGCAGCGAAAGCAAAAGGAATTCCGATTCGTATCGGGGTTAACGCTGGTAGTCTTGAGAAGAAATTTATCGAGAAATATGGCTATCCAACCGCAGAAGGTATGGTAGAAAGTGCGCTCGATCATATCAAAATTTTAGAAGATCTTGATTTCCATGATATCATTGTGTCCCTAAAGGCATCCGATGTAAACTTGGCTATCGAAGCGTATGATTTAGCATCCAAAGCATTTGATTACCCGCTACATTTAGGAATAACAGAATCTGGTACGCAATTCGCCGGTGGTATTAAAAGTGCGGTCGGTCTTGGTGCGATTCTTAGCAAAGGCATTGGAAATACGCTACGTGTCTCCCTTTCCGCCGATCCTGTAGAGGAAATTAAAGTGGCGCGTGAAGTGTTGAAATCATTCGGTCTTTCGTCCAATGCTGCGACGCTTATCTCGTGTCCAACATGTGGCCGTATCGAAATTGATCTAATTAGTATCGCGAATGAAGTAGAAGAATATATTTCTACCATCAAAGCACCGATAAAAGTCGCTGTGCTTGGCTGTGCCGTAAATGGTCCAGGTGAAGCGCGTGAAGCCGATATCGGAATTGCTGGCGCTCGCGGAGAAGGCCTTCTCTTCCGTCATGGTAAAATTGTTCGTAAAGTTCCCGAAGAAACAATGGTTGAGGAATTGAAGAAAGAAATTGATATTTTAGCAGAAGAATATTTCGCAAAGAAAGCCGCGGAAGAAGCAGAAGCTGCAAAATAAATAGGAAAACGTCGATGCTGAAATTTGGGCATCGACGTTTTTTTAATACTTATTTTATCTTCAACATCATCGCATTAATCGCAACGATAATCGTACTTAATGACATCAACACGGCCCCGACTGCTGGTGTCAATATAATGCCTGCAAACGCCAGAACCCCTGCTGCAAGTGGAATTGCAATGATATTATAACCAGCTCCCCACCATAAATTCTCTACCATTTTTCTAGATGTATTTTTAGCGAGCGATAGGAAATGGAGAATGTCCGAAGGGTTACTTTTAACAAGAATAACGTCCGCGGAATCCACGGCCACATCGGTTCCTGCGCCAATTGCAACTCCGACGTTTGCGCGAACAAGGCTTGGCGCGTCATTGATACCGTCTCCAACCATCATCACGACCTCGCCACGATCTTTGTACTCGCGAATAATTTGTTCTTTGTCTTCTGGCAATAATTCCGCGCGTACTTCATCAATACCAAGCGCTTTTGCCACAACCTGAGCGGATTGTTTGTTATCTCCGGTTAGCATGACTGGTGTAATTCCATGTTTCTTCAACTGATCAATCATTGTTTTGGATTCTGCTTTTATTTGATCTCCTTGTGCCACTAATCCAATATTTTCGTTATCTATTAATAAGAAGCTAATCGAATTCCCTCTCGCCGATAATTCATGAAATAACGCTTTATCGTAGAAAATCTGCTGTTTATCAAGGTAGCTCGCACTTACGATCTTGATATTCAGCCCTTCTACGTCTCCTTCAATACCGACTCCGGGTATATTTTGCGTATTTTCCACCCTTGGAATGCTCACATCGAGCTCTTTCGCTTTCTTCATAATCCCCTGCGCTAACGGATGGCTGGCATTTTTCTCAAGAGCTGCCATGTATGCTAAAATTTGGTCTTCAGAATATCCAGTAACAAAAGACCCCACTTTATTCACTGCAAAATTACCTTCTGTTAGCGTTCCTGTTTTATCCATCATAACGACGGTAACTTTTTTCGCGATTTCGAGTGCTTGTCTATTTTTAATGAGTAAACCGTTTTTGGCGCCAAGTGACGTTGATCTTGCGGTTACAAGTGGAATGGCGAGTCCTAGTGCGTGTGGACAAGCGATGATTAGGACGGTTACCATGCGTTCAAGTGGTGTATTTAGTTCTTTCGTAATGATCGCCCACACGATGAACGCGATGATTCCGACAATAAGTGCGACGTAAAACAGCGCTTTTGCTACTTTATCTGATAGCGATTCTACTCTCGATTTTTCTTGTTGCGCGCTTTTAACGAGCGTCATAACTTGTGATAAATAGCCCGATTCGCCGGTCCCCGTTACTTCAACAACGATTGTCCCCGATCCATTTACTGCCCCACCGATGACGGTATCGTTTACTTCTTTGATGACATCTTTTGCTTCTCCGGTCACCATCGATTCGTTCACAGTTGTTGTTCCACTTAGAATTTTCCCGTCTGTTGGTATTTTGGCCCCAGCCGTCACTAAAACACGGTCTCCAATATGAACGTCTTGCAAGTTTACTTCGCCCGTTTCATCATCTTTATCCATGATTGTCGCGGTTCCAGGTAGTAGCTCGGCCATTTTTTGTAGCGCGTTTCCAGCATTGCTAACGGCGTTCATTTCCACCCAGTGACCGAGCAGCATAATGATGATCAAAGTGGCCAGCTCCCAGAAAAAATCCATGACATGCGTATTCGAGTGCAAGAGGTTATTGGCGACAAAAGCGTATAAACTATAAACGTAAGCCACCGTAATCCCTAGCGAAATCAATGTCATCATCGCTGGATTCCGCATTTGCAATTCCATCTTAGCGCCTTTTAAAAACGGCATACCCCCATAGAAAAATAGAATTGTCGCTAGCACAAGGACGAGCCAATCTGATCCTGGGAACGTAAATTGAAACGGTAAGCTCATTCCCATCATTGGTGATAAAAGAATAATTGGGATGGCTAAAATAAGCGAAACAAAGAATTTTTGTTTGAGATTACCCATGTGCATCGAGTGGTCCATCCCCTCATGCTCCGAATGATCCATTTTTTCATGATCTTCCCCGTGTGCGTGATGTGTATGTGTAGTCATTACTATCACTCCTTTTAAATTATCTTCCACTGCCTTACTTCTATTTTATATTATCATACCCCCTATAGGTATATCAAGTATTGTGATTCCGAGGTCCATTTTATCTAGGTACCCCCACTAGGCATATAGAATAATTTACGTATAAATAGCTCATTTGCTTTCAATCGTAATCTTTGTTACCATAGTTAGGGTCAACTATAATACAAACTTGTGAAAAGCTACTTGCTGTTTCGCTTGTTTATTTGTTAGGGGTACATAGATAGCTTGCCTAACAACGAAAGTGAGGAATTATGAAAACAAAAAAGGAAAGTTCAAACAAAATTACAAATGTCTTTTGGATCACGCTAGCGATTACGCTTGTATTTGTGACTCTAGGGATTCTAACGCCAAAAGGGTTAGCCGATGTAACGGCGAATATTAAGGATTTTATTACAACAACATTTGGTTGGTACTACTTGATTTTTGTATCTGTCATCGTTATTTTCTGCTTCTATCTTATTTTTAGTCCAATCGGATCTATCAAGTTAGGGAAAGCTGGAGAAAAGCCGAAATATTCAACTATTTCTTGGTTCGGAATGCTATTCAGCGCAGGAATGGGCGTAGGACTTGTATTCTGGGGGGCAACAGAACCTCTTTCCCATTATGCAATTTCAAGTCCTGAAGCCGCGCCTGGATCCAATCAAGCTTTAATGGATGCCTTTCGTTTCTCCTTTTTCCATTGGGGAATTCATGCTTGGGCCATTTATGCCTTTGTAGGTTTAACGCTTGCTTATTTCCAATTTAGACATGATAAACCTGGCCTAATTAGCGCGACGCTTGATCCGCTTCTTGGAAAATGGATGCGCCCTTCTGTACGTGTCACTATCGACGTTATCGCCGTTTTCGCGACAATTGTAGGTGTGGCAACAACGCTCGGTTTCGGTGCGACGCAAATCAATGGTGGTTTGTCATTTTTATTCGATATTCCTGTTGATTTTAAAGTGCAACTGATCATTATCGCTGTCGTTACCGTTCTCTTTTTGACCTCCGCTATGAGTGGTCTGGGTCGCGGAATGAAGTGGCTTAGTAATACGAACATGGTGCTGGCCGTTTTATTAATGCTTATCGTTATTATTGTTGGTCCGACGCTTCTTACATTAAACATGTTGACCGACGCAACCGGAACTTACGCGCAGAACTTTATCAGTATGAGTTTCCGAACCGATCCTGTGAATGCGGCTGGCCGTGAGTGGATTAATAATTGGACGATCTTCTACTGGGCATGGTTTATCTCTTGGTCTCCATTTGTCGGTATTTTTATCGCACGTGTCTCTAAAGGGCGCCGTATTCGCGAATTTTTAGCTGGTGTCATCTTGCTTCCAACGCTACTTAGTATGGTTTGGTTTGCCATTTTTGGAACAGCTTCGACTTCTGTTCAACGCGCTGGTTTTGACTTAACCAACCTGAAAACGGAGGAAGTTTTGTTCGGTACGTTTAATCACATGCCGCTCGGCTCCCTACTTTCCGTTATCGCGATTTTCCTTGTTGGTGTATTCTTTATCACATCCGCCGATTCAGCGACCTATGTACTTGGCATGCAAACGATGAACGGCGTGATGAATCCTGCCAATCGCGTGAAATTTATTTGGGGAATTATTCAATCACTGATCGCAGGAATTCTCCTTTTCAGTGGCGGTTTAGAAGGACTGCAAAACATGCTTATCATCGTTGCTTTGCCGTTCTCCTTCATTATGTTGCTGATGTTGCTCTCGCTCTCCAAAGCACTGCACAAAGAGCGTCGCGACCTTGGCCTTTATATCAAACCGAAATCCTTGCGCAAAACGAATTCCTAGGGGTATCATTAGAGACAAGGAGTTGAAACTAGATGAAAAATTTAAACTATGTAGTCCTTGATTTTGAAACAGCAAACGGCTCGCGTACAAGCCCCTGCTCCATCGGGATGGTAAAATACATCAACGGCGAGAAGCATTCCGAGTATTACCAACTAATTAATCCCGAGGAAGACTTCTACCAATCGAATATACGCATTCATGGCATATATCCCGAAGACGTCTGGGACCAGCCAACATGGGGCCAAGTTTACCCAAGCGTGATGCAATTTATCGGAGACTTACCCGTCGCAGCCCATTTTGCAACCTTTGACATCAACGTTTTCCGAGCAACAACAGAAAAATACGACATCACATTACCCACAAACCTCTACTTCTGTTCCTGCATTCTATCAAAAAAAATATTACCATTACCATCACATAAACTCAACATCGTGGCAGACTACTTCGGCCTAACATTCGAGCACCATCACGCCCTAGAAGACTCCATCGTTGCCGCCAACATCGTGCGCGAACTAGCCAACATCCAAAGAACCGACACAATCTCCGACCTAGTTGACTCTATAGGCTACCAATTCGGCCAAATCAACGGCACCAACTTCATAACAAAAAAAACAAACAAAAAACGCGCATAAAAAAGACGGTGAGAAATCTAAATTTGGATTCCTCACCGTCTTTTATTATTTGTTTTTTTGAACTCGACGAAACCACCAAACCTCAGCGGGTCGACAAATGCTCAGTTTCTAGGCAAAAGCGAGCACCGAAGCAGAGCGTATATGTATACGTGAGCATCGGAGCACAGCTTTTAACGACGAAAATGAGCGTTTGTCGACCCGCTGAGAGATCAGTAGCGGTCGTTGAGGCCTATCCCGTCAATAATCCGATCCACATACTTATCAATCCTCGAATCCCGTGTCTTAGACTGCTTCGGCGCAGAAAAATAAAGAATATATCCACGTTGACGTCCAGGCGTTAATTTCTCAAATGCCTCTTGCAAATTAGGAATCTCCTCAAATTTATTTTGAAGCTCCACAGGAATAGCAAATTCTTCATGCTTCTTAAATTCCACTTCCACACCAGATTTTTCAACCTCGATTGCTTCGTCGATATAAGCCTTAATAAACGGCTCCATTCCCACAATCTCTTCCAAATTAGTAAATCTGATTTGACGAGAGGACTGCACATTCTCCGTTTGCTGCACTAAAATACCTTTCGGGTCCTTCAATAAAGCACCTTTCATGAAAAGAATCGCGCAATATTCCTTAAATCCATGTATCAAAAATACGTTATTCCCCTCAAAGGCATAGCAAGGTTTCCCCCATTTAAATTCTTCGGTGAGGCCTGATGCCCGTGCCATTTTGGTTAATGCTATAAATTCTTCTTGCCATGTTCTTGGCTTACTTAAATATTCATCTACCTTAGGATTAATTTTACTCTCTGTCATGCATGAACACCTCACATCAAATTTCGCTATTACAATACGTCTTGCATAACATCATTTTAACTCAATTTAATAATGCTGGCAATATTGATCTGCAAGCTTTATTTTAACAATTTAAATCCTACTAAAAAAACCTCCAGATCTGATCTCTGAAGGTTTCTGCTATTCTATCCTACTTTTGCGAGACACTCTGGACATTTACCGTATACTTCGAACTTATGTCCTTCTACTTGATAGCCCGGTAATGCTTCTTCTAGAAAATCCATCGGACACATCCTGATTTCACGCGTTTTCCCACATTCCATACAAATAAAATGATGGTGATGCTCTTCGTGCGCGCATGACAAACGGAAATGTTTTTCACTCGATAACTCGGTTTCTTCAAATAAATCCAACTCGACAAACAGAGATAAATTCCGGTAAATCGTATCAAAACTAATTCCCGGAAAATCCTCTTTCATCGATTCTAAAACTTCTTTTGCAGTCATGTAACGATTTTTTCGCGCAAATAAATTAATCAGGAATTCGCGTTTATCCGTATGTTTATATCCTTTTCGCTTCATTAATTGCAATGCTTCATTGGCTGTTAGAGACATTCGAATCACTCCTCCCGGCAATCGCTATTTTTTGCTTGATTTTTTGAACTGAAATTGTAGCTACTAAAATAATAACGGAAATGATAACAATCGAACCACCTGGCGCTAGATCGAGGTAAAAGGCACTGACTAAGCCACCAATAACGGATATCTCACCGAACAGAATCGAGTAGGCGATCGTTTGTTTGAATCCTTTTGCAATACGGATCGCCGCGGCCACTGGTAACGTCATAAGTGAAGATACAAGCAGAATTCCAACGATACGCATACTTGACGCGATAACAAGGGCAACGAGTAACATGAAAATCACGTCGACCACTTTTGCGGGGATTCCTGAAGCATTCGCGTATTCCTCATCAAACGATAGCAAAAATAGCTCTTTGTACAAGAAAAATACGGTAACTAAAACCACAAACGCCGTCGCTAAAATCGTCCACATATCCGACCGACTCACGGCGCTGACGCTTCCAAATAAATAACTGAATAAATCCGTATTAAATCCGTTGGCGAGCGAAATAAAAATAACACTGAAACCCATTCCCGCTGACATAATGATTGGTATCGCGAGCTCTTGAAACTGTTTATACACATTGCGCAGTTTCTCCATCAACAGTGAACCACCAACGGCAAAGCCAAAGCCCAGATACAGTGGGTTCAAAGCAACAAGCGGCAAATACATTTTGCTCAAGTACAGGCTCACCGCAATCCCCGCCAAACTAACGTGACTGAGCGCATCCGCCATCAAAGACAGCCTTCTAACCACGATAAAACTTCCCAAAAGTGGCGCTACGATACCTATCACAATTCCAACGATAAACGTATTTCTAATAAAATCATATTCAAACAGGTTCGCAATCACAATGTGCCACCCCCATTCGACGTTTCTCAAGCGCTTCAAGTTCGCGCTCTTCCAGGTACAATTGATAATCTATCGTCGACCCGTCAAACAAAACCTTCGTGTTCAGGCTAACAATATGATCCACGTACGAATTAACCGCTAAAAGATCATGCGTCACAAGCAACATCGTAATATCCTCATTCGCATTCAACTCTTTCAATAGCTCGTAAAAAGACGTTACGTTTTGCGCATCAATCCCCACAGTTGGCTCATCTAAAATAAGAACTTCCGGCTTACTTACCAAGGCCCGCGCAATAAACACACGCTGTTGCTGACCACCAGAAAGTTCTCCGATATTACGCCCTGCAAAGCGTCTCATATCAACAATATCAAGCGCTTCGTACACCGCTTCGAAATCATGGCGATTCAAGCGTCGGAACAGGCCTTTCTTCTTCACAAGACCACTAGAAACGACCTCTTTCACCGTTGCTGGAAACGCACCGTTAAAGGCATTTGATTTTTGGGAGACGAAGCCGACTTTCGACCAATCTTTAAACTGCGCTTGTGGCTCGCCAAAAACCATTATTTCACCATGTTGTATTTTTAAAAGCCCTAAAATAAGTTTAATTAATGTTGATTTTCCTGATCCATTTGGCCCGATGATTCCTGTGAAACTGCCTTTTTTGATCGATAAGTTGATATCTTGGAGCACTTCTTCTCTATCATAATGGTAGGAAATGTTCGCTACCTTTATTATCTCATCCATACCTCGAAAAAACTCCTTTTTCTACTCTAAAATCTCTACTTGATCTAGTATACCTAAAAAAAGCCGCGCTGTAAATCGTAATGACTCTTATTTAATATTTTATTCGCTTATCAGATGATTAATGAACAGTATTTAGGGAAATGATAACTAGGGAGGTGTATAAAAATGAGATTATTATGGATGTATTTGTGTTTTATTGTGATGATCGGGGTAAACGCGCTGGCCAATATCTTACCGCTAAACGGTGTTACAACTGGAGAAATATCGAATCGGCTTGATGTCCTTTTTACCCCCGCTGGCTATGTATTTATTATTTGGGGTGTTATTTATGTCAGTTTATTCATTTGGCTAATTGCGCTAACTTTTCATCGGGAAAAAGTAACTGGGGCGCTCGCATTCTTTTTCTGTATCACTTCTTTGCTGAACGGATTATGGATCATTTGCTGGCATTATGGTTACTTTCTAACTTCGGTTGGCGTCATGTTATTACTCCTGATTGGGCTAATAACGCTTTACAAGGCGCAACAAATCATTACGCCATCGCTTCTTTGGAGGGCGCCGCTCAGCTTATATTTAGGTTGGATTTCTGTCGCTACGATTGCGAATATTTGTTATTACACCACTTGGAAAGAATTCACGTCATTCTTAGGACTAAAAGAAGTCGCTTGGTCGATTATCTTACTTATTGTCGCGACACTGATCGCTTATTTATTCCGGATCCGAGAGAATGACTGGATTGCCCCGCTCGTGTTCGTTTGGGCGTTTGTCGGTATTTATATTCGCGTAGGAGATATGAGTGCTCTCGTGGCATATACAGCCCTTATTCTAGCTGTTTTACTGTTTCTGGCAAATTTCATTCCCGTTCGCCAAAAAAGGAGTCGGGTTCAGTAAGGATTTAAAAGACGTTTCCAGCTATGGAAACGTCTTTTTGGTAGGCAACTATAGATTTTTTCGCATTTGGATTTGATTGGCGATCGTCTCAAATCCTTGTGTTAGAAGTTCAGGAATATACTTGGCTTTCGCATCTTGATTCACAAGTGTAAACGGAATTGCGCCATATAGATCGTAAAATGTCTGTAGCACACCTAAAATATGCTGTGGCTTTTCTATCTGTACTTGTAATAACGATAAACTATATCCTTGGTCGTCCTTCGCTAGATTATACGCAATAAAACCAACTTTTTTTTCATCGTACCATACGGCCGCTACATTGGTATGCGATGTAATTCTATTTTGCCACGGTGTGAGTGCGTCTTCCGAATCTATGTATTTCGCATGATCAAATACCTCTTTTAAAACATAGCCAACCTTACGATAATCTTTCAAGCTCCCCTTGAGAAAAACCAGATCATTAACCGCTCCATAGCCTAATTTCAGATAGAGATCGCGCGCTGGTGTATTTTCCGAGATAACCTCTAACCATGCTTGCTCAATGCCATTCGCTTTATCATTTTCAAGTAATGCATTCATCAGTTTGCGTGACAACCCCTGCTTTCTAAACTTGGGAACAACCGCAATTCCACCGATCCAAGACACATGCTTTCCACCCAATATTCGATTGCCAGTTAAAGCAATTCCCCCAAGTTCCTCGCCAACCTTTACAACCAGCGAAGCATGCGATGATAACTGTAATTTCTCCATTCTTGCCACGAAATTCGCCTCATCCATGCCAGCTGGTACTAAATAATCACTAAAAGCTTCATTCCATACCGCCACTTGCTGTGTTAACTCTATTTGTTCCAATCGTAAAATTTCCATTCCAAAAGCCCCTCCTATAAAAAAGAAACAGCTCACATCAAGGCAGCTGCTTCTTAAAATTCCATTAGTTAGAAAAGATCTCCGTCAAAATTGGCACGACTTGTTTTTTTCGAGATACAACACCAGCAAGCGGTGCCACATTCGCGGCAAAAACAACGCCATAAGCAGCTTCAACTTTATCCGTTTTGCTACCAAGTGCTATCGCTACCGAATCATTCGTCAAAATGTTAGTGATAACGAACAAGTACAAATCAAGACCTTTATCAGCGATTCGTTTGCTCATTTCCGCTTCTACTTCCACTTTACGTACTAAAACGTCCTGTTCATCGACAACATTGATTTGCGCGATTTCTACTTTCGAACCGCCCATTTCAAATTCTTTCGCATCAAGTAACAAATCTGGTACTGTTTTAGTAGAAACGTCTGCACCAGCTTTTAACATCTCCATGCCGTATGTAGCTGTTTCGATACCCGCGATTACTGCTAATTTTTCTGCGATTTCTTTGTCTTCAGGCGTGCAGGTTGGCGATTGGTATAATAACGTATCGGAAATAATAGCCGAAAGCATCAAACCTGCCGTTGTTTTCGAAATTTCGATACCTTTTTCGTGGAACATTTTGAAAAGGATCGTCGCTGTACAACCAACTGGCTCCGCGCGGTAATACAAAGGATCTGCCGTTTCAAAATTAGCGATACGATGATGATCGATGACTTCTACAACGGTAACATCATCAATATCAGCTGCGCTTTGTTGTTTTTCATTGTGATCTACTAAGCTAACCGTTTTTACTTCGTTCGCAACGGTCTCGACAAAACGTGGTGCTTCTACTTTAAAATAATCAAGCACGAATGCCGTCTCGCTATTGATTTCGCCAAGACGAACCGCTTCCATATCTTGCCCTTGCGCTTTCTTTAATTCTGCATAAGCAATCGCAGAACAAATCGTATCTGTATCTGGGTTTTGATGTCCAAAAACGAGTGATTTTGTCATGTTTTTATCTCCTTTATTAGCGCCTTATTCAGCTGCCATGATTTTCGTTAAAAGATCTGGATCAAATGTTTGACTACGAAGCATCGCAATTTCATGTTTATACGGCGCCTTCTTATTCTTCTTGTCTTCACCAACGTAAGGCGTTTCAAGAATCTTAGAAATGTCATCCAGTTGCGGATGATGCACGATATAATTTAACGCGTCAAAGCCAATATGGCCGAAACCAATATTCGCGTGACGATCTTTATGCGCACCTCGTTCATTCTTGCTATCATTAATATGCAACACTTTCAGGCGATCTAAACCGATAATTCTATCAAATTCATTTAGAACACCATCAAAATCGTTCACAATATCATATCCAGCATCATGCACGTGACATGTATCAAACGTGACCGACAACAGCTCATTATGCGTAACACCATCCATGATCGCTGCGATTTCTTCAAACGTACGCCCAATCTCCGTACCTTTTCCAGCCATCGTTTCGAGCGCAACTTGAACGTTTTGCCCAGGTTTCAAAGATTCATTTAAGCCCTTAATGATTTGCTTCGTGCCGATTTCTGCGCCTTCGCCAACATGCGCTCCGGGGTGAAGCACGATCTGTTTCGCGCCAAGTGCCGCAGTACGTTCTATTTCGGACTGCAAAAAGGTCACACCGATTTCAAATGTTTCTGGTTTTACGGCGTTTCCGATATTAATAATGTAAGGCGCATGCACCACGATATCCGTGATGTCATGCTCTTTCATATGCGCGAGTCCTGCTTCAATGTTTAAGTCTTCGATCGGTTTACGACGCGTATTTTGGGGCGCACCTGTGTATATCATAAACGTATTCGATCCATAAGACGCTGCTTCCTGACTTGCAGCAAGCATCATGCCTTTACCGCTCATCGAAACATGTGAGCCTAATTTCAACATGCTAGTTACCTCCCGCGTTTGTTCATTTTTCTTTCGCGACGTTTAATCTCGTTCATTTTATAATTCAATTTCTTTTTGTAGTTTGGTTTGCCTTTTTCTTTGGCTTTTTTACGCATACCAATTTCGCGTGGATCCGCTGCTTCGCGCTTCGCTTCACGTTTTTGACGACGATTACGGTCATCCGCATCAACAAATTCGCCATTTTTAAGATCAACGTGTTTGAATTCGATATTCATTTTTTCCAATTGATTTAGTGCATCCTCATCAGATGGCTCATAAATCGTCAGTGCAACACCAGAATGTCCTGCGCGCCCTGTACGACCCGTTCTATGAATGTAAAAATCAAGATCGCTTGGCAATTCGTAGTTAATAATATGGCTGATTCCTTGAATATCAATACCACGCGCAGCTAAGTCAGTCGCTACAACATATTGATACTCCAAGCTTTCTAGCTGTTTCATTGTACGTTTCCGCTCACGTGCCTCAACGCCACCATGAATTTTAGCTACTTTCAAACCGCGTTCGGTCAAGCCTTTTGCCACTTCATCCGCCATAGCTTTCGTGTTTGTGAAAACAACTGCCAAATAAGGTTGGTAAGCAACGAGCGCGTTTTTCAGAATATCCATCTTATCCTTACTACGACGGGCGATCAACTGATGTTTCACGTCTGTATTCGCAAGAGCTTGAGGCTGAATATGTTCATAACGTGGATTTTCCATGTATTTCTTCAAGAAAGGTTTTAATTTTTGCGGGATTGTCGCTGAGAAAACAAGCATTTGCAAGCTTTCAGGCATTTTGCTCGCAATTTGATCGACATCCATCAAGAATCCCATATCAAGCGTCATATCTGCTTCATCGATAACAAAGACCTGCGTTGTGTGAACGAGTAGCGCTGTTTCACGAATTAAATCATTAATTCGACCAGGCGTACCAACAACAATATGTGGCTGTTGCTTCTTCAAACGATCGATCGTTCTTTGTTTATCCGTACCACCAATAACGAGCAGCGAACGAATTTCGTCATCGCTGTATTTGATGAGTTTTTTGATTTCATTATGAATTTGCGTCGCTAGTTCACGGCTTGGTGCTGTAATAACTGCCTGCACACTATCTTTATCCGCTCTAATTTTGTTGATGATTGGCAGTAAGAAAGTATGCGTCTTCCCAGTTCCCGTTTGGGATTGTCCCACAACGCTTTCGCCTTTCATAATCGCCGGTATTAATTTCTGTTGTACTTCTGTTGGTTCATAAAAACCTAATTTATCAATAGCAAGCTGAATAAAAGGTTGAAAATGAAATTGATCAAACCTTGTTTTTTTGTTCATTTTTCCACTCCGTTCTGTTCCTAAACGTTATTATACCATAGTTTATAGGTCAGGTCAGCAAGAAAAGTCACGTCTTTTTCATATTTACATAATTCCGCCAGTTGAAACCTCATCAAAACTGGCTTATAATAGAAAAGTAGTCCGCATTTTTATTGGTATCACGCGACTCTTGCTACACCTTGAGAAATATAGGAGGTTTAACATTGGAAATTATTAAGATTGCCCCTCGTGGTTATTGTTACGGTGTGGTCGATGCGATGGTGATTGCTCGAAACGCTTCACTTGATCCGAATCTCCCACGCCCAATTCATATACTCGGCATGATCGTTCATAATCAGCATGTCACAGAAGCTTTTGAAGATGTTGGGATTGTTACTCTTGACGGTCCAAATAGAGAAGCCATTTTAGACCAAATCGAAAGCGGTACGGTCATTTTCACAGCACACGGTGTTTCGCCAGCCGTGAAAGAACGCGCGAAAGCAAAAGGCCTTACAACCCTTGATGCCACGTGCCCAGATGTGACACGCACCTATGATTTAATTTTAGAAAAGAAGCATGAAGGTTTTCATGTCATTTATATCGGTAAAAAAGGCCATCCAGAACCTGAGGGTGCCGTTGGTGTCGCGCCAGATATCGTACATCTCGTTGAAAATATGGCAGATGTCGATGCCTTGTCGCTCACTGGTGAGAAAATTTTCGTGACCAACCAAACGACGATGAGTCAATGGGACGTCATGGATTTGATGGACTATATTCAGTCGGTTTATCCGCAATCGGAGCAGCATCAGGAAATTTGTATGGCCACTCAAGTTCGTCAAGAAGCCGTTGCGAAACAAGCAGTTGGCGCTGATGTGACAATCGTTGTTGGTGATCCAAGAAGTAATAACAGCAATCGCCTCGCGCAAGTTTCTGAAGAAAAAGCAGGCGTTCCAGCGCACCGGATTTCAAATGTGGAAGAGCTTAATCTGGACTGGATTAAAGATGCTAAGAAAGTAGCGGTAACTGCTGGAGCAAGTACGCCAACACAGATTATCCGCGAAGTTTTAGTTTTCTTGGATGAATATGACCCAGAAGATCCATCTACATGGGAGCGTGTCCACGATGTTGATCCAGTCAGCATTTTACCACGTGCTCGCAAGAAAAATATCGAAAAACAACGTGCCGCTCGCTTGGAACACTTGAAAAACGGCGGTAAATAAAATAAAGGCTAGAGTTAACTTCCGATTTTGACGCGGAATACTAACTCTAGTCTTTTTTATAGGAAAAGTAAGATGAGACAAACTAAATTCGCCGCTACCGTAACAAATGGCCCAAATGTCTTGAGCCTATTTTTGATTTTAACACCAATAAGACCATCAAAAAATGGCACAAGAATCATGGCTATGGCTATCATATACAAATAAGCCACCGTATGATAAAAGAATGGGATAACTGCGCCAATCCAAAGAGCAAAACTGCGCGAAATGGCATACATTGCATTCGTCAACGATTCTGTTGTCGCTTGTTTGTACGCCACTAACGAAAACCCAAAACTCACCGACGCACTAATAAACGTCATGACAGCGCAAATATAATAAATCATCATTTTGGCGTTCACCAGCCTCTTTTAATAGAATTTAAATGGATTTGTATTCTGCTCTGAGACTATTAACTCTACTTCATATGTGTTCATCAGACTCATCGTTTCGAATTGATAGAGCAAACTTGACTTCATGACTTTTTCAATGTAATGTCCAGCATCAATCGTTGGCAAATCGATCGCAAGTAAATCATGCCCCGTGTGATAGTAAATATCTCCAGTAATATACACATCTGCTCCAGCACTCTTCACATCATGAATAAATTTGTTCCCGTCACCGCCAATAATGCCAACTTTGCGGACTATTTTGGTCGTGTCACCGATAACTCGCACATTTCCAATCGAAAGCTTCTCTTTTACAAAGCCAATAAAACTCTCCATCTCCATTGCTTTTGGCAAAGTTCCAATTCTTCCAAG
Source organism: Listeria weihenstephanensis (assembly GCF_003534205.1). NCBI lineage: Bacteria > Bacillati > Bacillota > Bacilli > Caryophanales > Listeriaceae > Paenilisteria > Paenilisteria weihenstephanensis. The sequence continues at coordinate 1,867,323 of NZ_CP011102.1, forward strand.
CCCCATTTGCGACTTCACATTTTCGATAGGATAAATATCGATCACAGGAACCTCATACGGATGCGCTAATTTCACTGCTTTCATAATCTGATCCATTTTTGAGCGTGGAAAAATAGCTTCGATCTTCACTTCTTCGACTTCCTCTAATTTCCCTGCTTCACCAATGGCAGGTGTGGCATTATCCCCAGGTAAAAAACGTCCCTTGCCCGCTATTGAGAAAGTACATTCCGTATATAAATTAGAAACTTTTCCGGCCCCATTGTTAACAAGCGCCAAACGAATGGATTCCTCCGCAAAATCTGGCGTATAAACCGCCATTTTACAGTAACTTTCGAAATATGTAGGCACAATTACTTTTGTATCTGTGAGTTCCAGTAATTCACTCAGAGTATCATTTACACCACCATCTGCAATATCTAAATTCGTATGTGCAGCGTAAACAATGATATCGTGCTTAATCAATTTCTTCACGATTCTCCCTTGTGGCGTTGCAAAATCAATATTTTTGAGTGGTCTAAAAAGTAGCGGATGATGGGCAATGATCATGTCTACACCCTTTTCAATCGCTTCGTCCACCACATTCTCAAGTACGTCTAAGGTAAACATGATTTTTCGTACTTTCCGAGCAAGATCGCCAATTTGCAAACCAATCGGGTCGCCTTCCATTGCATATTTCTTCGGTGCTATTCCCTCTAGAACTGCCACGTATTCATAGCCATTTGCAACTTTCATTTTAACACATCCTTGATAATTTTTATTTTGGCGGTTAATTCTGCAAGTTTTTCTTCATTTTTTGCCCTTGTAGCATCAATTTTAGCCTGAATTTGCGTCCAATTTGCCAGCTCATTCTGCCATTTCTCTTGAAAAACAATGGATCTCTCTTGCATCAAAAAAGGACCTAACAAACGCTCGCCATTTGAATAACGCACCACTTTTTCACTCGGCTCCAAAACTAGAATTTCATAAATCTTGCTATCTTCCTTTATAATTGACTCGGCAACTAGACCCCATTGGTTCTTCTCGCCCCATTCACGTAGCTGATGTGCCCCAATGTTTGGCTGTAAAATTAGGCGTTTAACACCCATTAATTTCTCAGGATCAGCCTCTAAAATAGATCGAATTAAGGCACCACCCATCCCAGCAATCACGACGGTATCAACCCGATCTTCGCTATCAATAACAGCAAGCCCATCCCCTTTACGAACAGAAATTCTCTCAGACAGATCCAAACTTCTCACTTGTTTTGTAGCTGATTGAAATGGACCTTCCACAACTTCTCCTGCAATCGCAAACTCAACCTGACCTTTTTGCACGGCATAACACGGCAAATAAGCATGATCGCTACCAATATCAGCGATACGTGCGCCTTGCTGTACATAAGATACTACTTTTTCTAAACGTTCTGATAGTTGTTGTTCGTTCACCCGTAAAACCTTCCTTTTGAAAAAAGAGAGCGCGATTATTACGCACTCTCCTCTGAAATTTTTATTCTAAGAAATCTTTTAATTGTTTACTACGACTTGGATGTCTTAATTTGCGCAGTGCTTTTGCTTCGATTTGACGGATACGCTCGCGGGTTACGCCGAATACACGGCCAACTTCCTCAAGAGTGCGCGTACGGCCATCATCTAGCCCAAAGCGCAAACGGAGCACATTTTCTTCGCGGTCTGTCAGCGTATCAAGAACGTCTTCTAACTGCTCTTTTAAAAGTTCATAGGCAGCGTGATCTGACGGTGATGTCGCTTCTTGATCCTCGATGAAATCACCTAGGTGCGAGTCATCCTCTTCCCCAATTGGCGTTTCAAGCGAAACTGGTTCTTGTGCAATTTTTAAAATTTCACGTACCTTTTCTGTTGGCAGATCCATTTCTTCACCAATCTCTTCTGGAGTTGGATCTCGTCCTAAATCTTGTAACAGTGAGCGCTGCACGCGAATTAATTTGTTAATCGTTTCAACCATATGCACAGGGATACGGATCGTACGCGCTTGGTCAGCAATAGCACGGGTAATCGCTTGACGAATCCACCACGTTGCATACGTACTAAACTTGAAACCTTTATTGAAATCGAATTTCTCAACGGCTTTCATAAGACCCATATTACCTTCTTGAATTAAATCAAGGAATAACATACCACGACCAACATAGCGTTTGGCAATACTTACAACAAGACGTAAATTTGCTTCTGCTAGGCGCCCTTTTGCTTCGACATCCCCTTGCTCGATACGTTTTGCAAGTGCAATTTCTTCATCAGCAGACAGTAGATTTACACGACCGATTTCCTTCAAATACATCCGAACTGGATCATTGATTTTAACGCCTGGTGGTACACTTAGGTCATTTAAATCGATTTCGGCTGTTTCTTCTTTGATTAACTCAGCTTCATTTGGATCATCTTCATCCTCATCATCCGATACCTCAATTGTTAATACTGTGAGCAACTCCAAAAATTCATCCATTTGGTCACTATCTAAAGTAAACGGAGCAAGTTTGGCAGCGATTTCGGCGTACGTTAGTGACCCTTTCTTCTTACCTTCTTCAATTAACAGCTCTTTCGCTTTATCTAAATTCAAATCTTCTGGTTTTGATTGTTGTGCTTTTTTAGCCATAGTCTGCCATGTCCTCCTTCCAAAAATAACCGTCACCCTAAGTATTTACCTCTTTGTTTAGGATCTAAACCATGTGTCCATAGACAATCGTGGCATACCAAAATCAGGCATACAGATATTTTTGCTGTTTTTAAACTTTTTGTATCGTGTGCTGTGATAATTGCTATTTTTTCAAGTCAGCTCGCATAGCAGTGATCGTCCTGGCAAGTTCAAATGCCAGCGTCATCTCCCCCTGCTGTGATGCGATCTGTAGTTGTTGCTCTTTTTCTTTAATATCTCGTTCTATGCTCGCTTTTCTCAAGCTGGCAACATAATCTTGATATTCTTCTGTTGAAACCTCTGTGTTTAAAACCATCATTTCAAGCTCGCTCACGAGATTTCGCGTCATATCATCGGGAAGCTGATCCATTAACACAAGCGGATTCGCATCATTCCCAGTCGCATAAAATCCAATTAAATAGGTATAAAGAGCTTTATAGTTATCGTGATAAAAATCGATTTCTTGCTCTTGCATCATATTTCGAATCTGGATAAATGCATCGCGATCTTCCAACATATACTTTAGTAAACGCTTCTCTGATGTCAATCCTGCTGATGGCGTCTGCGTTGGTTGTTGGAAACTAAATTCTTCGTAAGCTGGTCCACCGCCACCATCATAAACTGGATATTCCCCATAATCCTCGGGTGGTGGTCCTCCATAATCGCGTGGTTTCGGTTTCGCCGATACTAACGACTGCTGCAACTGTTGCTTCAAAGCTTCCATCGAAAGTTCAAACTCAGAACCCAACTGTTTCAAATAAAGTTCGCGCTCTACAGCTTGATCAAGCTTGCCTATTTCAGCAAGTGCCTCTCCAAGATACGCGATTTTATCCGTTTCATTTTGGAGATTACGGTTTCGTCTCAAAAACTGTAATTTAAAAGCCGTCCATGTTAATCGTTGATGCATGTATACTTCGGTAAATTTCTCGACACCTTCCGAACGGATAAAATCATCTGGGTCCTTACCATTTGGCAGTTGCAATACAAATACTTCTAACTTGTGTTGCTCTGCCAATAAAGTTCCCGCTTTAAAACTCGCCTCAATACCCGCACGATCACCATCGTAACAAATAATCGCTCGGTTTGTAACGCGCCGAATCATCTGCACATGTTCTTCGGTGAGTGATGTACCCATAGAAGCGACGGCATTGTTAAATTCGGCTGAAACACTTGAAATAACGTCCATATAACCTTCCAGCAACAAGATTTCTTCTTTCTTACGAATTTCTTGTCGTGCATCTGAAAAATGATATAGGATTTGGCGCTTATTAAAAATCGGCGTTTCAGGGCTGTTCAAATACTTTGGCCCATCCTCTTGGTTGAAAAGCCGACCAGAAAAACCTACTAATTGACCGCGATCATTCTTAATTGGAAACATAATTCGATTGCGGAACCGATCTACTATATTACCATCATCACGCTCTGTAAGCAAGCCCGATTCCACGGCCAACGACAAATCAACCTCTCGTTTCTTTAAAAAAGTCGTAACAGTCGATGCATGAGCTGGTGCAAAACCAATTTCAAAATGATCTAGTTCTTGTTCAGACATTCCACGCTCGAGCAAATATTGCAATGCCTCTTGCCCTTCCTCGGTCTCCATTAACAAATAGTGATATAGCTTACTTGTTAACTGGTGAATTTCAATCATCTTACCTTCTTGACTATCAGGCCTACTGGCAGGCGATCCATCCCCCGAAGAAATTTCAATATCGAGTGGAATATGCGTCATATCAGCTACTTTTTTCACTGATTCAACAAAGGAAAGCCCGTCGATCTGCATTAAAAAGGAAAAAATATTGCCACCTTTACCACAACCAAAACAGTGAAAAATCTGCTTCTCTGGTGATACTGTAAAAGATGGTGTTTTCTCGCCATGAAAAGGACAAAGCCCCGAGTAATTACGCCCTTGCTTCTTCAATTGCACATAATTACCGACTACATCCACAATGTCCGCTTGAGAACGTATTTCATCAATCTTTTCTTCTGGAATCCGTTGCATCTATTTATAACCTCGCTTTAATAAACGTATCCAGCTTCTCTAAAAAATTATCATTATCTTGAGAAGTCATCGCTCTTGGACCTTTACTATACTTACCTTGCCGGCGCTCTTTCGCATGAAGATAACGCATGTCAAGCATCATCGCGATCTCGGCCTCACGATATTCTTCTCCTCGGTTAGAGAAGGTCGCTACTTTCTTGGCGATAAGTATACTTGCAAGACCAATATCTTGTGTTACCACGATATCTCCACTTTTAACCAAGTTAAGTATTCTCATATCCGCAGACTCTTTATCCGTATCGACAAAAATCCATGTCTCACCTTCTGGTAAATTCACCGAAAAATGATTGTATGAGGCCACAAATGTTAAAGGAATCGCATATCGCTTCGCAAGTTGACGCACCTCATCCTTCACAGGACAAGCATCTGCATCGATAACAATTTGAGTCATGTCGCTACTGAGCCTCCTTCAAAAGCAGGTGTGCACAAAAATATATTATAGCGGTACCTATTTTTTAACCGCTATAATATATATATTCGCCACAAAATTCGTTTTTCCTTCTATAATTCTAAATTTTCATCAACAATTTCACCAATATGCATTAAAATATCGTTTGCTGTCTCTTCAATCGCCTTATTCGTTACATCTAACACATAACATCCAAGTTTATCTGTCAGTTTGGTAAAAATCTCAAGCTCGGCGTCAATCCGATCATGACTCGCATAATTCCCAACGCCGCTAAGTCCAATCGAAGCTAAGCGTTTTTCACGAATTTGATTTAATTTTTCCTTGCTGATTTTGAGACCGATAATTTTATTTGGATCGATTTCAAACAGTTCTTCTGGAACTTGCGCTTCTGGAACGATCGGTACATTCGCGACTTTTAAGCCTTTTAGTGCCAGGTATTGCGAAAGTGGCGTCTTTGATGTACGCGAAATGCCGATCAGAACGTAGTCTGCTTGTAACAAGCCGCGCGGATTACGTCCATCATCGTTCTCCACCGCAAACTCAATCGCAGCGACTTTACGGAAATATGCCTCATCAAGTGAACGCACCATTCCAGGTTCTGAAAGTGGCTTGATCTGATACGTTTCTTCCAGTTGAGCTAGAAGTGGCCCGAAAATATCAATAATCGGTACGCCGAAACTTTTCGCAGTTTTATTTAACTCATTGCGCACTTCCTCCACCACGATTGTATGCACGATAATTCCATTGTTTACAGCTACTAAATCCACAATTTCCTCAATCATATCCGGTGTATCGACGTGATGGAACCGGTGAATGAATTGCGGGCTCTTACCAAATTGCATCAAAGCCGCTCGCGTTACTAACTCTGCCGTTTCTCCCGTTGAATCCGAAACAACATATACTGCTGGTTGTGTCATAGTAATTAGCTCCTTTAATTAAAAAGTTTCTCGTTCTTATTTCACGTTTATTTCTTCGATTTGAGCAAATTCCTTAATAAAACTCGCCAGTTCAAACAATAACGCCAGACGATTATTTCGCACGGCTTCGTCATCACTCATCACAAGCGTATTCTCAAAGTAAGCATCGATCGCTGTCCGTAACGCCGCAAAAGCTCGCAGTCTATCGACAATAATCAAGGTTGGATACTCTTTTTTCAACTTCTGAACGGCATCAAATAACTGCTGTTCTGACTCATTTTCGAAAAGACCGGGATCAATAGTTACATTACCTTGATGCTTCTTAGAAATATTAACAACACGCGCAAGAGCTTCCATTGTTGGACGGAACCACTCCGCATCGCGATTTTTATTCAGCAACTCCGCACGTTCGATTAACTCGGGTACAACATTGCTGCCCGCCTTAACCACCGCATCAATAATATCATGGCGAATTTGCTGATCAGAAAGAATTGCACGTAATCGATTTTGCAAGAATAATTCTACCTGCTCGAAAACTTCTTCACTTGGGATTGTATTCAAGCCTTCAGCACGCTCAATTTCGACCGTATCCGCTAATACAGAAAGCAATCTTATATCCCAGTTTTTCGCTTGAATAATACGCATAATTCCTAGCGCACTGCGACGTAAACTAAACGGATCCGCCGAACCAGTAGGCACGATATTCACACAGAAAAATCCAGTCAATGTTTCCAATTTATCAGCAACTGCAAGCAAAGCACCGATGTCACTTTGTGGCAACTCACCGTCCGCCGATGTTGGCATATAGTGCTCCCGAATCGCCGTCGCCACTTCCGCATCTTCACCTTGTAGTAATGCATATTTTTCACCCATGATTCCTTGTAATTCAGGAAACTCACCGACTAAATTCGTCACTAAATCAAATTTATAAATATCCACAGCGCGCGCAATCTTCCCTTTTTGTGCATCGGTCATGTTCAATTGTTCTGCAATAATCAGCGCTACCTTCTTCACACGAATCATTTTTTCCGTCAATGTTCCTAATTTTTCGTGGAAAACGATATTATTCAATTTCGCAACAGCTTCGTCAATCGTGATTTTCAGATCTTCTTGATAGAAGAAATCCGCATCAGATAAGCGCGCTCGCAATACTTTTTCGTTACCTTTCGCAACTGTTTCTAGGTGTTCATGATTTCCATTTCGAACGGTGATAAAGTACGGTCGCAATTTGCCAGCCTCGTCAACCACAGGGAAATAACGTTGGTGCTCCTTCATCGTCGTAATCAGAACTTCCTCAGGTAACTCCAAATACGCCTCATCAAAAGTAGCGTGCAGGACCGTCGGATATTCTACTAAATTATTAACCTCTTCCAAAAGACCCGCGTCAACAGGAATCTTCCAGTTCTCTACCGCTTCGATTTCCTCAATTTGGCTCACAATCGCCGCTTTTCGTTTCGATGCATCCGCAACAACAAACTGGCTCAAAAGTGTTTCTTCATAATCAGCCGGATTCGTAATCGTCACAGAACCACCCAAGAATCGATGTCCACGTGTTTCATTTCCAGTCGCTACATTCGTAATTTCAAATGGAATCACTTGGTCACCGAACAGCGCGATCAACCATTTAATCGGACGAATATATTTCAAATCATAGTCTGCCCAGTGCATGCTAACAGGGAACGTCATCGAAGTAATGATTTGGCGCATCTCTGGCAGTAAGTCCATCGTCGCTGCACCTTTTACTTCTTTCTCCAAATAAATATATTCGACACCATTAATTTCCCGGAATTCCAGCGTTTCAGGATCAACACCTTGACCTCTCGCAAAACCTTGTGCCGCTTTTGACCAGTTACCGTCTGCATCTTTTGCGATCTTTTTAGCTGGGCCTTTCGATTCTTCCACGCGGTCTGCTTGTTTTTCAGCTAAATCCTTCACGATCACTGATAAACGACGCGGGCTTGAATAGACTTCTGTCGTTTTATATTCCAAATCATTTTCTGCAAGCCATTTTTCAATACGTTCTTGTAGTTGTTTGACAGACGCAGTAATGTATTTCGCTGGCATCTCCTCTAAACCAATTTCCAATAGAAAATCTTTACTCATGATCTGCGCCCTCCTTATTTTTCATTAGTGGGAATCCAAGTTTTTCACGCTCATTGTAGAATGTCTTCGCAATGCGACGCGCCAAGTTCCGAATTCGAGCAATATACTGCGCGCGTTCCGTCACTGAAACCACACCTTTTGCATCGAGCAAGTTAAACGTGTGCGAGCATTTCAACACATAATCATACGCTGGAAAAACAAGTCCCTCTTCCATTTGACGACCCGCTTCACGCTCATACGTATCAAAAAGCGATAGCAACATGTCGCCATTCGACGTCTCAAACGCATATTTCGAGTTCTCATACTCTGCTTGATAGAAAATATCGCGATACGAAATGCCTTCTGTCCACTCCAAATCAAATACATTTTCTTTTTCTTGAATATAAGAAGCTAAGCGCTCTAAACCGTATGTGATTTCAGAAGTAACAGGCGAACATTCCAATCCACCGACTTGCTGGAAGTACGTAAACTGCGTGATTTCCATGCCATCCAGCCAAACTTCCCAACCAAGACCCGCGCAACCAAGCGATGGATTTTCCCAGTTATCCTCAACAAATCGAATATCATGCTCCAACGCGTTAATTCCAAGCTTTTCAAGCGATCCTAAATACAACTCCTGAATATTATCAGGTGACGGCTTCATAACAACTTGAAATTGGTGATGCTGAAATAAACGGTTCGGATTTTCCCCATAACGACCATCAGCAGGACGACGAGAAGGCTCCACATAACCCGCTTTCCACGGCTCCGGACCAATCGCTTTTAAAAATGTATACGGGCTCATTGTTCCCGCACCTTTTTCCACATCATAGGATTGCAACATAATACAACCTTGTTCAGACCAATAATCTTGTAACGTTCGGATCATCGTTTGTAAATTCATCAAATCCACCTCCATAAATTTTAGGCATATAAAAACCCTCGTCTCTATGCCTCCTAAAAAAAGAAAAGCATAGGGACGAGAGTATCTCGCGGTTCCACCCTACTTGGATAGATCATACCCGGTGTAAATCGGCGACAAGCGCTCGCATACCAACGATTCCGCGGACTTCCGGTTCTCATGTACAATCGTACACTCCGCTTCCGGATTCCACGGAATCGTTGGAATACAAACGCTTTCGCTCGATTTGTGTAAAGCCATGTTTTACGTCCTACCCATTTAAAAAATAAAAACCAGTCGGGCGTTTCATAGCCTTGCATCTCACGAAAGGGTACTCTCAAATCCCACCTTGATTTCGTTCGTGCTCGGGAGGGCCTTCTTAAAAAGATTCACGTTCGGCTTCCACCATCTCCGAACTCGCTTTGAAAAGAGCTTTTTAATACTAGTTTTCCGTCACTGCACCTATTGTTCATATCTTAAAATTTACCGCATTTCGAGTGAAAAGTCAATCGCCATCTTCTTTTTCCGGCTTCGTTTTTAATAATTCATCCCAATTCTTCATATTATTAAGGAACTTCTTGCTCTTCAAATACAGGCCAGAATACTGCTCGTAATACGTGTCAATCGCGCGCTGCAACTGCTCTTTCGTCTCTTGTTTTACGCTGATATTTCCAAGGCGATCCAACTGAAAAATATAAAATAAACGCAATAATTTCACGACGTTTTCCGACAAGTGTAAACGATATCTATCACGCTCAAAACAGCGGTGACACACCAAACCATTCGAATACGCCGAAAAATCAAATCGCCCCTCTGTCTGCCCACAAATCGCGCACTTATCCATCGTCGGGTATAAACCTAGAACCGGCAACATCTTCATCTCAAAAATTTGCGTCAATACTTGCGGATCGTATCCCTCATCAATATGATGAATAATTTGATAAAAAAGTTCATATAAATAGCCATTCGCTTGCTGTTCCTCTGTCGCTTTATCTAACAATTCACAAGCATAGGTCGCATACGCCGTTAGAAAAATATCCGTTTGAATCGATGAAAAAGAAGTAATCGCTTCGCCTTGTTGTAGCGTTCCTAACCCTCGATTCGGATAAAAAGTGAAGACACCATTTGTGAAAAGTTGCGTCACACCAGCGAGTCTACTCTTCGTTTTCTTCGCGCCACGAGCGACTAAACCAATTTTACCGTATTCTCGGGAGTAGATAACGACAATTTTATCAGATTCTCGGTAATCGGTCGTTCGGATGACAATTCCTTCACATTTTTCCATTTCGTTTCACTCCTTAACCTCCATTATACAACATCATTTTGAAAAAAAGATAAATTTTCGTTTATTTAATGCGTGCGCTATTGTACAATGGTAATATTAAGATATAAAAGGAGCGTTTCAGATGATCACAGCATTGCTTGTTTTTACAGTTTTTTTCTTATTTTTATGTTTTGTCGCCCTCGTTGTTGGTGTTATCCTACTCATTGTTAGGAAAAATAAATGGCCTGGCGCGATCATGACTTCCGCTTCTGCTTTTCTTGGTATTATTTTTTGCGGCGTATTTGCTGTAGGAATCGCTTTTAGCGGCCTTTCATCCGATTATTCGATGATGGGCAACCATTCCATGATGTACGACGATTTAATGGATGGTTCGAACTACGATGATACGAACGGCGAAGATGATCCTTATGATGGTTCTGAGGAATATAGTGAAGACGAAGGTTACTACGCAGATGACTATATCACCTACAAAGTTGGCCAAGTAGCTGAATTCGAGGATAACGTCTGGATCAATGTTACGAAGCTAGAAAAATGGCCTGGTGACACAGATTTAGACAGTCCAATGGCGGGTTATTACGTGAAAGCAACCGTCACTATCGAAAATAAAGGCACGCGATCAGCTACTTATTACGCTGACGATTTCTTGATTTATGATAACACTGGTGCCGAGGGCGATAACGCGTACAAAGAAGACTGGCGCGAGATTGTAAAACCGGGAACGAAAGTAACGAAGACCGTTTACTTTGATGTTTACGGGGATGGACCGTTTCATGTGGCGCTTTATGATGTGTCATGGAGTGGCGCGGTAAAATAAGACGGTAAATAAAAACAGAACGGACTTTTTAGAGTCGGTTCTGTTTTTATTTCATTAATACGTCTTAACTCTCGTCATGATCAAAACCAAAGTCATGCAAATAATGCTCTTTATCACGCCAGCCTTTTTGCACTTTCACCCAGATTTCCAAATACACTTTCGATCCTAATAAAAGTTCGATCTCTTTCCGCGCGCGCATCCCGATTTGCTTCAGCATCTGGCCTTGCTTCCCAATCAAAATACCTTTTTGCGTGCTGCGTTCTACGATAATTTGTGCCATAATATGCAGTTTTTGCGTCTCGGGATTTGTTTCAATGCCTTCGATAACGACCGCAACGGAATGTGGTACTTCTTCATGCGTAAATTTCAAAACCTGCTCACGAATCAGCTCGCCGATAATAAAGCGCTCTGGATGATCCGTAATCTGATCTTCTGGATAATACATCGGACCTTCCGCTAAATGCTTCGTTGTTTCCACAAGTAAGGTCTCAACATTGTTACCTTGAAGCGCCGAAATCGGAACAATCTCCTCAAAATCAAGCAACTCGCTATATTTTGCGATCAAGTCCAACAATGCTTCTGGTTGAACGAGGTCAATTTTATTAATCAATAGGAAAATTGGTGTTTCCTCTACTCTTTTCAGTTTTTCGATAATGAATTCATCGCCGCGACCGTAACCTGCTTCCGCGTCGATCACAAAGAAAATCATATCCACTTCTCGGAACGTATTTAGTGCTACGCGTACCATGAAATCGCCTAATTTATGCTTTGGTTTATGAATCCCCGGTGTATCGATAAACACGACTTGCGCATCATTCGTTGTGTACACACCTTGGATTTTATTGCGTGTTGTTTGGGCTTTGTCACTCATGATCGCGATTTTTTGCCCAATAATTTGATTTAATAACGTCGATTTTCCTACGTTAGGACGGCCGACAATTGCCACAAAACCTGACTTGAAAACGTCACTCATTTTTTAAGATCCCCCGGAGTAAAGGCGCCTGGAAGTAGTTCGGAAACAGTCACTTCCACAGTATCACCTTTCATATTTGTTAAAACTACTGGCATTTCTGGTGCGCAAAATTCGCTGATAACTTGACGGCAAGCGCCACAAGGAGCAACGGGACCTTCAGTATCAGCCACGACCACCAATTTTTTGAAAGTATGTTTACCTTCTGACACTGCTTTAAAAATCGCCGTTCTTTCCGCACAGTTAGTTAAGCCGTACGACGCGTTCTCGATGTTACAACCAAGCACGACCTCGTCATCCGTTGTCACAAGCGCTGCGCCAACTTTGAATTTAGAATATGGCACGTACGCATTTTCACGTGCTTGTTTCGCTAAATCAATTAAATTATTTTCTTTCATCTCAAAAAGCTCCTTTTAAAATAATTTTGGTATAAAAATAATAAGTCCAATGACGGCAGAACATAACGCAGCGAGCAAAACTGCGCCTGCTGCAACGTCCTTCGCTTTTTTTGCGTAGGGGTGAAATTCTTCTGTCGCCACGTCCACCGCACGTTCTATCGCTGTATTAATCATCTCAAACGCCAACACGTTAAAAATGGAAAAGATCAGAAATAACCATTCTACTTTTGTCACTTTGAAAAATACACCACAAATAATGACAATCATTCCAGCTGTAATGTGAACACGCATGTGGCGCTCTTCTAAAATAGCTGTTTTAATCCCTGTAAAGGCATGAATAAATGATTTTCTGAAACGCCGGTTACCCGAAGCTACTACTTTATCTTTCGAGTCCATAGGCATTCAACACTTCTCTTTGTAATGAAAACATCTCGTCTTCATCCGCAGGCTCGATATGATCATAGCCTAAGAGGTGCAGCAGGCCGTGTAACGCTAGAAAACCAAGTTCGCGATCGAATCCATGCCCGTACTCGTCCGCTTGTTCTAACGCCCGTTCCGTCGATATAACGATATCCCCTAAAATACGAGGTGCCGCCATATCCGCATCCCAAGCAATTTCTACTTCTCCTTCACCCAATTCTTCTAGGGCAAACGAAATCACATCTGTCGGCTGATCTTTATCCCGATACTCTCGGTTAATCTCTTGAATTCGCGCATTTTCAACAAACGTTACCGCAAGTTCGCTTTCATCTTGAATTTCCAATTTTTCAGCCGCGAATTGTAGTAAATCCTCGACCAATTCAAGCGCCTCTTGTGATAGTTCCTCTGTTTCATCCATCATAGCAAGATCTAAAGTCATTATTTACCTCCTCACTTATCTTCCGCAGGATATTGAATCCGTTGATGATAAATTCCATTCAGCGTGGCGCACAGAGTTGCACGCACCACTTCTATTTCTTGAAACGTAATATCGCATTCGACATACTGTTTATCTTTTATTCGATCTTCAATGATACTGTCAACAATCGCTTTAATTTTCTCTTTCGTCGGCGCATCACAAGATCTCACCGCTGCCTCAACGCTATCCGCAATATTAATAATCGCAATTTCTCTCGTATGCGGTTTTGGCCCTGGATATCTGAAATTGGCTTCCTTCACGTCTGGATTTTCTTCCTTCGCTTTGTAATAAAAATACTTCACAAGCGTCGTACCGTGATGTTCCAGCGCAATATCAATAATCGGTTGCGGGAAATGATTCTCACGCAAAATCGCAGCACCATCCGTCGTATGCGCAATAATGATATCGCGACTCTGCTCTGGCGTCAAGCGGTCATGCGGATTAATTCCTTGCAGCTGATTCTCTACAAAGTAAGGCGGCCTGAGCGTTTTCCCAATATCGTGATAAAAACAACCAACACGCACTAGCAAACTGTTCGCACCAATGGCGTCCGCACAAGCTTCAGCCAAATTTGCAACCATCAAACTATGGTGATATGTTCCAGGCGCTTTCATCATAATTTTCTTAAGTAATGGATGATTTGGATTCGATAACTCCACTAAACGGCTGGTCGTAAGCATCCCAAAGACAGTTTCAAACAGTGGAATCATGCCAATCCCGAGAACAAAGGAACCGACACCGCCTAGAAAAGCATACCCAACAGGTCCCCAAAACGCAAGCGTGAGCAGGCCTGTATTACTGATTAATAGGAGCAAAATGACAAAAGCCGTGTTCGCGAGCCCTACGATAAATCCTGAGAGTAAAATCGCAGAACGTCGACTGTAATCGCGCAAAACAACAATACTAGCTAGACCACTAAGCAAAATGTATGTCGGAACCGTTATGTTAACCGCTGCCGTTGCATCACTTTGGAACACAAAGAAACTCGCGACAGACGTAAAAATGGTCATCATAAAGGCAAACTTCTCGTTTAGCAGGATTTTAATAATCATTGGGCCAAACGCGGCTGGGAACAGGAAGGAAATGTTGCTGATATAAACACCTTCTAAAAAGCGAATGATAAGTAACATCAGTAATACAATGATATATACCGATGAAAAAACTAACATATATTGATTTTTAGTAGGTTTATCAAGACTTTTCTGCTTGTTTGTGAAGAAATATAGCATGACCGCAAGTGATAATAACAACAAAGCGAATCCTGCATATTGTTTAATTGGCATTTTTTGATCTAATAGATGTAGTAAGTCCAACTGCCGATAAATTTCGCGATCAATAATTTGTCCTTCCTGCACAACAACCTGACCTTGAAGTATCTTCACTGGGACGACATTAGCCGAGGCTTCCTTCCGCCTGTCCTCCGTTTGCTGTGCGCTATAAACCTCATTTGGAACAATCGCGTAGGAAAGGATCGTTTTAGCAATACCTTTATAGCTCGTTGGCAAATTAGAAAGCTCAATCGTATCACGCGCACCAACTTTTATATCCGTTAAATTATCTTTACGAACACTCTGATCCATCGCGACATCAAGAGCACTAATGACCTCTTTCTCAACAGCCTGTATGTCTTTCACGGTCATCTGTAGAAGTGTCGTTAGAACCGTATTACTAAGTGCTGACGTGATATTCTCAGAAACATCCTTTGATAGTTTTGATTTTAAAGATGCCAGCTTCTCATCTAGCGTCGTTGGAGCAGGAGTGGCATTATTCGCTGCCTCTGCTGCTTTTTTATTAGCCGCATCCTTTTCAGCCGCGTCTCGGTTTACCTCCGTCACATAAGCAAATAAAGAGCTAATGAGCGATTCGCGATTCTGCGCCGTTTCCCGGTTAAAGACATACACATCATCCACGTCCGCGGCAGCTTTTGTTTGCTCCTCCGCCGTTTTCTCTGGATCTTCAATCGTTTGCGGCGAACGAATCGTTTTCTCCGCTACTTCAAAAAGCTTCACATTATAAGATTCCGGCTTCACCATCTGACAAATAAGTACAAAGGCTACAACGAAAAAGAAGATTAAAATAACTGGTGTTACGTACCTTTTCCCCGTTTTATCATACCAGTCTATCCATTTCTTTCGATTTTTCATCCGTACCTCCTTTTATGCATAAAGTAAACTCTCTCATTCTACTTCAACTTTCCTTCATACGCTTTAATGATTTCCGCAACAAGCGGGTGACGCACAACATCAAAATGTTCAAAATAGACAAAACCGATATTTTTCACATCACGCAAAACCGACTCAGCATTGACAAGCCCACTCGTTGCACCTTTTGGCAAATCAATTTGCGTCGTATCGCCGTTGACAATCATTTTCGATTCAAATCCAAGCCGCGTTAAAAACATTTTCATCTGCGCGACCGTCGTATTTTGCGCTTCATCAAGAATAACGAATGCATTATCGAGTGTCCTCCCACGCATATAAGCAAGAGGTGCGATCTCAATAACCCCACGATCCATCAAACGAGTTGTATGCTCTACGCCAAAAATATCGTACAAAGCATCATAAACCGGGCGTAAATATGGGTCGACCTTCTCTTTCAAATCCCCAGGTAAAAAACCTAGACTCTCGCCAGCCTCGACAGCCGGACGCGTCAAAATGATCTTGTTCACCGTCCCTTTTTTCCAAGCCTCTACAGCCTTCACGACCGCAAGATACGTTTTCCCAGTTCCAGCAGGACCGATTCCAAAAACAATATCAAATTTATTAATCGTGCGCACATATTTGCGCTGACCAAACGTTTTCGGACGAATCATCTTTCCCTTTGCATTCACCGTTATTTCTTCATCATAGAGACTAGCAAAATACTCAACAGTCCCATTTTGCTCCATTTTTATAGCTTGTGTCACATCTCGTTCATCCACATGTATATCTTTTAAAATAACACTGACTAGCGCTTCCAAAACTGCAGCTACATGCGCCTCATCAACTTCCGTTCCTTGTATTGTTATCGTCTCTCCGCGAGTGATGATCTGTACTTGGAAAGCGTCTTCGATTAATTTAATGTGTGCATCATTATTTCCAAACAGTTCCCTAGCGTCAAACCCGTCCGCAAGTGTCATCTTTTTATTTTCATGGTCTGTTGGCATCCAAATAACCCCTTCACTCTAAAATTAACTTCGTGTGTGACTATATTATACACGAAAGCGCGGGATTTGGGTATTATTCGGCGCAACAAGAGCCATTTAATGGATATGTAGCGTATCAAAAAAAGAGCCAGCGAACTGACTCTTTTGATTTTGTTTTATGAAAGATATTGTTTCACGAATTTATTGACTGCATTTCCGTCTGCTTTACCTTTTACTTTAGGCATAACAGCGGTCATCACTTTGCCAAAATCGGCTGGAGATGTTGCACCAACTTCTTCGATCGTAACTTTTACAATTTCAGCGATTTCTTCCTCAGAAAGTTGTTTTGGCAAATACGCCTCCACAATCACAATCTCATCTTGTAACTTCTCGACAAGGTCAGCTCGATCTGCCTTTTCGAATTCGTTTAGAGAGTCGCGACGTTGTTTCATTTCGCGGGAAAGAATGGTCACTTCGTCGTCAGGAGATAGATCATCTGTACCTAGACGAATGGCTTCATTTTGCAAAGCCGCTTTTAACATGCGGATAACGGAAAGCTTTTCTTTCTCTTTCGCGCGCATCGCTTGCTTCATATCCTCATTCAGTTGGTCAAGGAGACTCATGCTTTACTTCGTCCCTTCGATTAGAATTTGCGTTTTCTTGCTGCTTCTGATTTCTTTTTACGTTTTACGCTTGGTTTTTCATAAAATTCGCGCTTTCTAACTTCTTGCATTGTACCTGTTTTGGAAACAGTACGTTTAAAGCGACGAAGAGCATCTTCAAGCGATTCGTTTTTACGAACTACTGTTTTTGACATCTCTCTTTCCCTCCCTCCGACACTTAAATGGACAAGGATGCCCTAAGCTATTTGGAAACCTCGCACAAGACTAGCCTGTGAATGAGTCCAAAGTAATGCACATACTATTTGCATTCACTCACTAAAAATTATAAACCAATCCTTGAGGCGAGTCAATATGCAATCGTTAACTTTTGCCGATTTATTTTTCAGTTTGTTAACAATCTTCTTTTCCTTTACCCATTTTTAGCAAGTTCAAACGCATAAGATGCCGCTGCTAAAAAATAAAACGGTGCTGTTTCCGTTCGCAAAATTCGTGGACCCAGCCCTACTTTAAGCGCATGATGAGCTTCTAGTTTAGCAATTTCTTCCGCGTCAAAACCGCCTTCTGGACCAAAGATAGCGAGTACCGATTGGTCTTTTTCCATCGTGCCAAAAAGTGTGGCTAAAGCAGCCGTTTCACCCTCTTTAGCGCTTTCTTCATAGGCAACCACGACATAATCGTACGCGGCCGACTTTTCGAGCAAGGCCGCAAACGTATCCAGATGCTCAAAATCAGGAATAAAACTCCGATGAGACTGTTCAGCGGCTTCCATTGCGATTTTTTCTAAACGCTCTGTCTTCTTCTTCGCTTTTTTACCGTCCCATTTGGAAATCGAACGTTTCGCTGGGAAAGACAAGAAATGCTTGGCGCCAAGTTCCGTTCCTTTTTGCGTGATCAGTTCTAATTTATCACCTTTTGGCAAACCGCTCGCAATCGTGATTTCAACAGGAAGCTCTGAAGACGCCTCCAGCCATGATATCACATTGAGTCGTACAAAATCTTCGCCAAGCTCACTAATCGCCGCTACCGCTGTTCTCTCGTCTGGTGTGACAAGATAGACTTCATCCTCGAGCTTCATTCGCATCACACGTGTTATATGATGAAAATTATCCCCAGTAATCACGGCCGTCTCTGCTTTTATCTCATCCACAAAATAACGTTGCATCCTTATTCACCTCGCTTGGCGTAGATTGCTACCCAATCCGTAATTTGCTCCTCGTGATAGACCGCTAATCCAGCTTTCGTTAACGCTTCAATCACCATTTCGCGTTTTGGTTCAATAATTCCTGACGCGATAAAAATACCATTTGGTTTTAGCGCCGCGTGTACGTCTTCCGGGAACAACACGATTACTTCCGCCAAAATATTCGCTACGATCACGTCTGCTTTTTGATCGATGCCTTTTAGTAAGTCGTTCTGCTGAATTGTCACGATCTTTTCGCAATGATTCTGCGCAATATTTTCTCTCGCCGCGCGAACCGCTACTTCATCAAGGTCCGTTGCCAAGACACTTTTAGCACCAAGTTTTGCGCTGGCAATACTCAGCACGCCAGAACCCGTCCCGACATCAATCACTTCATCGCCTGGTTTCACGATTTTCTCAAGAGCCTGCACACATAATTGCGTTGTCGGATGCGTCCCTGTGCCAAACGCCATACCTGGATCAAGCTCGATAATCATCTCGTCTTCCGTTTCTGGGGTGTAGTCTTCCCATGTTGGTACCACTGTAATCCGATCCGTAATTTTAACAGGATGATAGTATTTTTTCCAAGCCGTCGCCCATTCTTCATCATTCACTTCATTGACCTGAAAAGTTAAGTCGCCAAGCGGTATATCAAACTCGACCAAACCACGAATACGCGCTTCGATCTCCGGAACCATCTTTAGAAAGTCCTCCGTCGTTAAAAAGTAAGCTTTAATAATAACGCCTTCTTCAGGATAGTCTGCTGCTTGCAAATCATAAATCTCACCAAAACGATCCTCATGTTCACGCGTCAAATCAGCAGAATCCTCGATCGAAACACCGCTTGCCCCCGAATCATTCAAAGCATATGTAATCGGCTCTACCGCCTCATTTACAGAGTGAATCTCAATCTCTGACCATTTCATTTTTAATTCCCTCCAAATAAAAGGCTCAGTATTACTGAAAACGCAATACCTGAGCCTTTTTCATCTATTTTATCCTTTAAAAGCTCTTCTCATTTTATCAAAGAAACCTTCACTGTTTTCATCTACTTTATCACCTGTTGTTGTCGCGAAATCACGGAGAATTTCTTTTTGTTTCTCGTCCAGTTTTTTCGGAACGATAATCTTAACCACGACATGCTGGTCGCCCGTTCCGTTACCACGAAGATGCGGAACACCTTTGTTTCTTAAACGGAAAGTCGTACCAGTTTGAGTGCCAGCAGGAATTTTCAAGCGGATTTTACCATGAACGGTTGGGACATCAATCTCGTCACCAAGGGCTGCTTGAACGAACGTGATTGGAACTTCCACATAGATATCGTTACCTTCTCGTTCAAAGAATTCATCACGTGTTACGGAGAATACAACATAAAGATCGCCGTTTGGTCCTCCATTAACGCCGCCTTCACCTTCACCAGCAACGCGCATTTGCTGTCCATCATCCACACCAGCAGGTACTTTAAGTTTGATTTTTTTCTTCTTCGTTACGCGACCTGAACCATGACATGTGTCGCATTTTTCTTTGATTTCTTTACCCGTACCATGACAATATTGGCACGTACGTTTATTGACAATCCGACCGAATGGCGTATTTTGCTCAACGTTAATCGAACCTTTCCCATCACAGTGCGAACATTTTTCTGGATGCGTTCCAGGTTTTGCACCGCTGCCGTCACACGTATCGCAGGCTTCTTCACGAGGAATTTCGATTTCAGCTTCTTTACCAAAAATCGCTTCCTTGAATTTCAAGCGCATCGTGTATTGCAGGTCGCTACCTTGACGCGGGGCATTTGGATCTTGACGAGCCGAACCACCGCCTCCGAAGAACGTATCGAAAATATCTTCAAAACCACCGAATCCTTGGCTGCTATATCCACCGCCGCCTCCACCAAAACCTTGATTTGGGTCAACATGTCCGTATTGGTCGTATTGTGCGCGTTTAGATTCATCGCTTAGTGTTTCGTAGGCTTCAGATATTTCTTTAAATTTCGCGTCAGCGCCAGCATCTTTATTGATATCCGGATGAAATTGCTTCGATAATTTACGATATGCTTTTTTTATCTCATCTGCTGAGGCGCTTTTGGAAATGCCAAGCACTTCATAATAGTCACGTTTAGCCATTTTTTGCGTCTCACTCCTTGTCCTTCTCGTATTTCTCTTAACGTATTGTAACACATGTTTTCTCAAAATTAAACAACATACCAAGAGAAAAAGCCAAAGCCAGCTCGACTTTGACTCTTTTCCCCTGCTATTTTTTAGCGCTTATTTTTTCTCAGCGTCATCGTCGTTTACTTCTTCAAATTCAGCGTCTACAACATCGTCGTTTGCTGCGCCAGCTTCAGGGTTTTCGCCTTGTGCTGCTTGTTGTTCTGCCGCTGCTTGCTCATAAAGTTTTACAGAGAGAGCTTGAACAATTTCATTTAACGCGTCTGTTTTTTCTTTGATAGCCTCGAAATCTTCGCCTTTAAGCGCTTCTGACAACTCATCGCGAGCCGCTTCTGCTTTTTTCACTTCTTCTTCGTCTACTTTGCCTTCTAGTTCTTTCAATGTTTTATCAACAGTGAACACTAATTGATCCGCATTGTTGCGAAGTTCTGCGTTTTCTTTGTTTTTCTTATCTTCTTCTGCATTTAATTCTGCATCTTTCACCATTTTTTCAATCTCTTCGTCTGTTAAGCCTGAAGAAGATTTGATTACGATGTTTTGTTCTTTACCAGTTCCAAGATCTTTCGCGCGAACTGTTACAATACCATTTTTATCGATATCAAAAGAAACTTCGATTTGCGGAATGCCACGTGGTGCTGGTGGCAAATCTGTTAATTGGAAACGACCAAGCGTTTTGTTATCTTTTGACATTGGACGCTCACCTTGCAATACGTGAATATCTACTGCTGGTTGATTGTCAGCCGCTGTCGAGAATGTTTGTGATTTCGATGTTGGAATCGTTGTGTTACGTTCGATAAGTGGAGTCATCACGCCACCCATTGTTTCAATTCCTAGAGAAAGTGGAGTTACGTCTAGAAGTACAACGTCTTTCACGTCACCAGTGATTACGCCACCTTGGATTGCAGCACCCATCGCTACAACTTCATCTGGGTTAACACCTTTATGCGGCTCTTTGCCTAATTCTTTTTTGATTGCTTCTTGCACAGCTGGGATACGAGTTGATCCACCAACTAAGATAACTTCGTCGATATCTTTAGCCGATAGTCCCGCATCTTTCAACGCTTGACGAGTTGGAGCAATTGTGCGGTCTACTAAATCGTGTGTTAACTCATCAAATTTAGCACGAGTAAGTGTTACTTCTAAGTGAAGTGGACCAGCTTCTCCAGCTGTGATAAATGGTAGAGAGATTTGCGTGCTTGTCACACCAGAAAGATCTTTTTTCGCTTTTTCAGCAGCGTCTTTCAAGCGTTGTAATGCCATTTTATCTTGCGCAAGGTCGATACCGTTGTCGCGTTTAAATTCAGCAACTAGGAAATCAATAATTTTTTGGTCAAAGTCATCCCCACCAAGCAAGTTATCGCCGGCTGTTGAGTGAACTTCGAATACGCCATCGCCAAGTTCTAGAATAGATACGTCAAAAGTACCGCCACCTAGGTCAAAAACAAGGATCGTTTGGTCTTTGTCTGTTTTGTCCATACCGTAAGCAAGTGCTGCTGCTGTAGGTTCGTTGATGATACGTTCTACTTCAAGTCCTGCAATTTTACCAGCGTCTTTTGTTGCTTGACGTTGTGCATCATTGAAATAAGCTGGTACTGTAATAACCGCTTTATCAACTTTTTCACCAAGGTAATCTTCTGCGTAGCCTTTAAGGTATTGCAAGATGATAGCGCTGATTTCTTGTGGTGAATAGTCTTTATCTTCCACTGTTTCTTTGTAATCTGTACCCATGTGGCGTTTGATCGATGCTACCGTGTTTGGGTTTGTAATCGCTGCACGTTTTGCAACTTCCCCAACTTGACGTTCGCCGTTTTTGAAGCCGACAACAGATGGTGTTGTACGCGCACCCTCTGGATTTGGAATGATTTTTGCTTCTCCGCCTTCTAATACTGCCACCGCAGAGTTTGTAGTTCCTAAGTCAATACCGATAATTTTACTCATAATAATATTCCTCCTATTGTTACCAACCGCCTCAACAGCAATCGGATTCTCGTTTTATTTTATTGGTTTACTTTTACCATCGATGGGCGGATAACGCGATCTTTCAGCTTGTACCCTCTTTGCAGCTCCATCGTGATTTCATTGCTTTCTTTTGTTTCATCATTATCTTGCATTACCGCTTGATGGAAATTCGGGTCAAATTGCTCGCCGAGTGCGGGAATTACTTCCAAACCTTCCTTTTCAAGCGCCGTCATGATCTGGCCATACACCATTTTCATACCGGTTAAAAGTGCTTCCATTTGCTCTGAGTCACTTTCAGTATCCAATGCTTTCTGGAAACCATCAAGCGCCGGCAGTAACTCTTCGGCAATGCTTTGCGAACGGTATTTCTGATTCGCCGTACGCTCCGCTATATTACGTTTTTTTACATTCTCAAAATCGGCTTGCAAGCGCAAGTAACGATCCTCAGATGCTTCTAATTTGTTTTCAATTTCTAGCAAACGTTTCTCAACTTCTGTCAACGTGACATCCTCGTTCTCCACGTTTTCATTGTGAACTTCCATCTCTTCTTCCACTGCGTTCAATTCTTCTGCTGCTTCTTTTTCGATTTCTTGTTCTACTTTTTCTTTTTTGTTTTTTTGCTCAGACACGTTTGTCACCTCTTCTATTTTTGATTATCATGATAAAGCTTTGTTAAAACGGTAGTCAAATCCCGACTGACGAGATCAACTAAACCTATCATGCGATCGTACTCCATTCGGGTCGGACCTAGAAGGACAATGCCTCCTACATGCTCATTCGCGATACTGTACGTCGCAGTAATAATACTACAATTGTCCATCAAATGATTATTGATTTCCGTACCGATTTTCACATTTAGACCTTTTGGAAGATCAGAAAAGAGCTGATACACATCCTTTTCCTGATCCATCAATCTTAGTAACTCACGAACTTTTTCAAAATCATGAAACTCAGGTTGGTTCAAAATATTCGTTTTTCCACCAAAATATACTTTTTCTTTGCTGATTTGCTGAAATGATTCTTTCAAAACCGAAAGCATCAACTCGTGATTCACAACATTGGTGCGAAGTAAATCTGCGACCTCTGCTGGAATCTTAGCATTCATTTGATCCAAAGGAAGTCCCACCAAACGCTCATTCAAAATATTAACGACTCGCTCCATGTCACTCGGCGTCATCGTTTCAGGGATACTCACCACATGATTATCAATATGCCCTTGATCGGTGATTAGAATTAGCATCGCTTGATTTCGATTTATTGGTACAAATCGGAATCCGCTCAATCGATTTTGTTTCGACGCTGGGCCAAGTAAAATCGATGTATAATTCGTCAAATCCGATAACATAAAGGCTGATTTCTGGATAAGTTGCTCCATTTCAAAGTAAGTCTCCGAAAAAAGCGACTGAATCGACATGATATCTTTCTTATCCAACTTGTGCGGTTCGAGTAAATAATCCACATAAAAACGATAGCCTTTCTCAGAAGGAATACGTCCAGATGAAGAATGCGTCTTTTCAATAAAGCCATGTTCTTCTAAAACGCTCATCTCATTGCGGATCGTCGCTGAGCTAAATGGTAAGTTATTCTCCTTCAGCAAATTCTTGGATCCAACTGGTTGCACAGTCTCGATGAAATGGTCGATAATGGCACGAAAGATCAACAATTGCCTTTCCGTTAACATAATCTATCACCTCTTTTTAGCACTCGATAGGTTTAAGTGCTAAATACAATTATAAATTTACCATTATGGTCGCCAACTGTCAACAAAAAACACTCGATTTCAGACTAAAGTAGTAATTAGCTGAAACCAAGCGTTCTTATAAAAACTCTTGAAAAACATTATTCCCTAAAAAACGCCCTCTTCGCGTTAAACGGACACTTTCTGATGTTGATTCCAACCAGCCTTTTTCGATTGTCTTATCAATCGCGTGTCCAAATGTTATATCCAGTTCTTGTCCAAATTTATTTTTAAAATGCATTTTATCCACACCAGCAACTTTGCGCAAACCAAGAAACATCTCTTCTTCCATTTTTTCTTTCATGGTTAATTCCTTTTGCTGAAAAAGCGGAAGTTCGTTATTTTCTAGCGGTTGCATGTATTTTTTGATGGGGCCGTAGTTCGAATAACGTGTTTCGCCAATATAACCATGTGCGCCTGCACCAAAACCATAATAATGCTCGTTGCTCCAATACACAATATTATGACGGCTTTCATAACCAGGTTTTGCAAAATTACTAATCTCATACTGTTTACGGCCATGTTTTTCCATCGTCGTCATCAACATTTCATACATGTTCGCCTCAGCATCTTCACCTGGAAGCATCAGTTTTCCTTTTTGCATTAGATTATAGAAAATCGTTTTCGGCTCGATAATTAAGGAATAGGCAGAGTAATGTGGCAAATCAAGGTCAAGTGCCTTCGTCAGTGTATCCTCAAAATCCGCTTCCGTTTGACCTGGCAAACTAAAAATAAGATCGATACTAACGTTCTCAAAACCTACTTGCTTAGCATTATTTACAGATTGATAAACATCGTCCACCGTATGAATACGCCCTATTTTTTTTAAGAGCTCATTATTAAAACTTTGGACTCCCATACTCAAACGATTAACACCGTGGTCCTTCATCACTTGCAGTTTACTGATCGTTAAATCTCCAGGATTCGCTTCAAAACTAAATTCAGCGTCTTCTGTCATTGGAAAAATGCGCTGTACCGCCGAACACAACTTAGCCAGTTGTTGCTCGGTAAGCGTCGTCGGAGTCCCACCACCCACAAAAACCGTCTCAACCGGCTCCATTGTATGCTTGCTTGTCACCATTTCCATTTCTTTAATTAATAAATCCACATATTCATCCACTGGTTGCCCTTCTAAAAAAACTTTATTAAAATCGCAGTAATAACAAATATGCTCGCAAAAAGGAATGTGAATATATACAGCCGTCATCTTGATACACCCTCTTCATTAAGGAGAAAAAGCGAACTTGTCTCGCTCACATTTTTTGCAAAAGTGAACAAGATAAAATCGCTTTTTTCGCCATTTCTTATTTATCATCCATTTTTAGAATTGCCATAAATGCTTCTTGCGGAACATCTACAGAACCAATAGATTTCATACGTTTCTTACCTTCTTTTTGCTTCTCTAAAAGTTTCCGTTTCCGCGATACATCTCCACCATAACATTTGGCAAGGACGTTTTTACGGAGCGCTTTAATCGTCGAACGCGCCACAATCTTAGTGCTAATAGCCGCTTGAATTGGCACTTCAAATTGTTGTCTTGGAATCAATTCTTTTAGTTTTTCTACGATAATTTTTCCGCGATCATACGAGAAGTCACGGTGAACAATAAAGCTAAGCGCATCGACTTTTTCATTGTTTAACACGATATCCATCTTCACAAGTTTAGATTCGCGGTAGCCAATAAGTTCATAATCGAACGACGCATACCCTTTTGTACCTGATTTCAATTGATCAAAGAAGTCATACACAATTTCAGAAAGTGGCATTTCGTAAATAACGCTGACACGAATATCGTCTAGATACTCCATCGTCATGAAATTACCACGTTTATTTTGAGCAAGCTCCATGACAGCACCCACGTAATCATTTGGTACCATAATTGTCGCCTTAACGTAAGGTTCTTCCACAGACTCTATAACACCTTGCTCTGGCATTTCTGCTGGATTATCAACAACAACCATCGATCCATCCGTCAAGTTCACGTGATAAATAACACTTGGCGCCGTCGTAATTAGATCGATATTAAATTCACGCTCAATACGCTCTTGAATGATTTCCATATGAAGCAACCCAAGGAACCCACAACGGAAACCAAAACCTAAAGCTTGAGATGTCTCTGCTTCGTATTGTAAGGCCGAGTCATTCAATTCTAATTTTTCAAGCGCATCACGTAGATCATTGTATTTCGCCGAATCAATAGGGTATAAACCACAATATACCATCGGATTTAATTTACGATAACCTGGCAATGCCTCGGATGCTGGGTTATTGGCAAGTGTGATCGTATCCCCAACACTTGTATCGCTAACATTCTTAATAGCAGCCGTCAAATAACCAACATCTCCAACCATTAACTGATCTCTCGGCGTCGCTTTTGGCGTAAACACACCAACTTCAGTAACCTCGAATTCACGACCATTCGCCATCATTCGAATCTTGTCACCGGCTTTAACAACACCATCCATAATACGAATATTCGCGATAACACCACGATACGCATCAAACACAGAATCAAAAATAAGTGCTTTTAGCGGCGCATCAATATCTCCCGTTGGTGCTGGAATCTTCGCTACCACTTGCTCTAAAATTTCTTCAATTCCAATGCCCGATTTAGCAGACGCGAGTACAGCATCCGATGCATCTAGCCCTATAACATCTTCAATTTCTCCACGAACACGTTCTGGTTCCGCTGCTGGCAAATCAATTTTGTTGATAACTGGCATAATTTCCAAATCATTATCTAGCGCCAAATAAACATTAGCAAGTGTCTGCGCCTCAATCCCTTGCGCCGCATCTACTACTAGAATTGCACCTTCACACGCCGCCAAACTACGCGATACTTCATACGTAAAATCGACATGCCCTGGTGTATCAATTAAGTGAAAAATATATGTTTCGCCATCTTTGGCATTATACGATAATTCCACAGCATTCAACTTAATAGTAATGCCCCGCTCGCGCTCCAAGTCCATCGAATCGAGCAGTTGTGCTTTCATTTCACGATGCGTGAGTGCATTCGTCATTTCGAGAATACGATCGGCAAGCGTTGATTTACCATGATCAATATGCGCTATTATCGAAAAATTTCTTATTTTCTTTTGTCTTTCTAGCATTTCTTCCTTCTTCATTTCTCCAGCTCCCGAATTCGAACTCATCTTATTAAAACGATGGCAAGCTAAGATAGATTATATCAGTAGAGCTCGCTATTTTCAATCACTTCCGACTTTTTTTGTGAAAAAATAAATAAATTAGTAAAGTAATATTGCAATATCCGCTTTCTTTAGGTATAATAACATTTGTTCTAGTGTAATTTTGAAGGGTATGGTATATATTATAGATACTACCTCATAATTTTGGGCGGAGGTGAATGAAATGCCAAATATTAAATCAGCAATCAAACGAGTAAGAACAACTGAAACTCGCAATAGCCGTAATACTTCTCAACGTACTGCAATGCGTACAGCTGTTAAAAAATTCGAACAAGCTGCAGAAAACAATGCAGAAAACGCGAAAGAACTTTACGTTGAAGCTAGCAAAAAATTAGACAGCGCGGTAAGCAAAGGTCTACTTCACAAAAACAATGCAGCACGTAATAAATCTCGTTTAGCTAAAAAACTAGCTAAATAATATGATTTAAAACCGCAAAAGCATCGCACCCCGTGTGATGTTTTTTTGTGCTTGGAAATAGCTCTTATGCGATGTAAATCGGCGGCAATCGTTCGCATTGTTGGGGCTGTTCGAAACAGAGTGAGTTACAGCCCCAATATGCCTATGAGCGAGCATCGCGAATAGGCGTTCTTTCAGGAGTTTTAGAATAAGGATGCGGTTCATTTCTATGGTTCGGCTACGCAATACTCGCTACACTTAACTTCTTACATAAACAAATAGGTGCA
The DNA here is from genome assembly GCF_003534205.1 of Listeria weihenstephanensis. Taxonomy (NCBI): domain Bacteria; kingdom Bacillati; phylum Bacillota; class Bacilli; order Caryophanales; family Listeriaceae; genus Paenilisteria; species Paenilisteria weihenstephanensis. Next base: position 1,895,387 of record NZ_CP011102.1, read on the forward strand.
GCTCTCCAGCTTCCTTTGGCCTAAATGCATACAAACGCTTCCGCTCGATTTGTTGAAACCGTGGTGTTTGTCCTACCCCTTTAAAAATAATTCTTAGCCCTATCGTTGTAGTTTTCTTTGGTCTTGTAGGGAGAATAGGAACCATTCTAGTTTTTGAGATTTGTCTCCATAGCCAGTTTTCATTTCGAAGTCCATTTGCGCTAGTCTTTCTAAGGTTGCTGTTAGTTCTTGATAGGAGAAACTTTTAGCTTGTCTAGCGCCTACTTTGACTCGAAACGGGTGAACTTTTAATTTTTGGGCTATTTGTTGTTGACTAAATCCTTGTTTTTCTAATAATTTAATTTGGGTCAGTAAACGGAACTGGCTAGCAATGAGGGCCAATATTTTGATTGGTTCTTCTTTTTGTTTTAAGAGATCGTAATAAATACTCAGTGCTCCACTGATATCTAGAGCTATCATTTTGTCGAGTAGCAAGAAAATATTTTGTTCAAGTGATCTCACAACTAAGCTTTCAACATCAGTTGTATGGATAGCCCGCTCATCTAGTTTGTAGAGCATCAGTTTATCTAATTCATTCATCGCCGTTGTTAATTGGCCCCCTGTTAGTTCGATAAGTCGATTTGTAGCTGCGTTGTCCATTTGGAATTCGTTGGCATCCGTTACACCTTGTAGCCACTTTCGTAATTCGGCTTCGTTTGGGCGCTTCGCATCAATTATTGTCGCTTGTTTCTTGATTAGTTTGGTGAGTTTTTTTCGTTCATCTAGTTTTTCTACCCTCGCAACAAAAACTAAAATGGAATAATCCACTGGTTCGTTCAAATAATCTTCTAGTCTCGCCGTTCGATGCTCGATTTTACTCTTTGTTTTTTCCGTCGTTAAAAATGTTGGATTAGATGCAATAATAAGACGCCGATCGCCGAAGAAAGGGATTGTTTCTGCCTCTTCCACAACTTGCTCAATTGCTGTTTCTTCCAAATCAAAATTCGCATAATTAAAATCTGTATCTTCTGCATCTAAGATACCTGTGACAAGGCGCTTTTTCGTTTCGTTAATAATATAGTCCTCTGTCCCAATAATTAGATAAACAGGTGCAAATTGTTTCTTCTCTATTTTCTTCCATTCTGCAATCATAGACCGCCCTCACCTTCCTAAATATCTCTACCCTATCGTAAATCAAGAAGGAAGTTTGTGCAAGTGCAAATATCACTCTATCCCAAAGGTAAATCCCTTCGAAAAAGTGTAGATAATCTCACCTTGGAGATCTGTACGATATATGGTCGTATTAGAATTTCGTAAGGTTGCTAAGGTTTCTTCACGTGGATGGCCAAACCGATTGGCAACACCGCAAGAAATAATGGATATTGATGGCTCTACTTTATCGATAAATGTTGGGGTGGTTGATGTTTTACTACCGTGATGCCCAACTTTTAAGATATCTGCTTTTATTAAAGGATCTTCCAACAAGGCTTGTTCTGTTTCCTTCTCAATATCGCCTGTAAACAACCACCTTTTTTGATCTAATAGAGCTGAAATAACGATGGAATCATTGTTACCGCCTTCGCCTTTCTTAGTTGGACTGATAACTTGGAAAGTGGCATCCCCTTTCTTCCATCTGTAACCGGATAGTATCGCTTTTGCAGGGATATTTGGAAGAGCTTGAAGGGCTTTTTTCATAATACCTTTTGTTTCGGCGCCCTCTGCATAAATTAATTCCTTGATTTGGATCGCTTTTCCGACATCAATGAGCCCTTCCATATGATCAGCATCACTATGTGTCACGATTAGTTTATCGACTTTCGAAATCCCATTGGCTTTTAAGACTGGTGTCACAATATTTTTCCCTACGGAGAATGGCTCTTTACGCTCCGCCCATGCTTCTTTTTCAAAAGCCATTTGCCCGCCTACATCAATCACATACGTTCCTTTATTCCACGGCAATTGAATCAGAACGCTGTCACCTTGTCCAACATCGATAAACGATACTTTACCGGTTATATTAATCGTCCCGATAAGAAGGCATAGACATATTGGAATCAGATAGCGATATGCTTTACCTGTTTTCTCCCAACTATAGAAAAAGTAAATGGTAAAAATGATTAATAGTAACAGTAAAATTTGATCTGGCCTTCCTGTTATCCATGTTGTGAAGGGAATTTTTTGTAGGAGTGTGGCGAGTGATTCCGATATATTTACTGCCATTTTCATAATCACAGACGGGATGAAAAGTAAAAATGGAGCTATGTTTAGACAAAATATCGCTAAGAAACTTAGTGGTAATAAGATAAACGTGAATAGTGGCACATAAATAATATTTAGAAACACGCCTACAATCGAGAACTCATAAAAATGATAGCTCATGACAGCGATTCCTGAGACAGTAGAAATCAGCGAGATATAAAGAGAACTGAGTATAGACGACGATACCTTGCGCAAAATTTTCCGGCCAGATAATATAATGGCAAATGAAACGGCATAAGAAAGTTGGAAACCAATTTCAAAAATACTATATGGATTGAACAGGAAAACTAAAATAAAACTAGCACATAACGCTTGAAGTGATGTCACGCGTATTGGTGATAATCGTCCTGCCATCAGACAAATAGTCATTATTGCTGCGCGAACAACTGGGGCATTTCCGCCAGTCATAAAACAATAGAGCGGTAATAAACACATTACGATAATGGCTGTTTTTTCAATTTGAAAACCTAAGCGCCTTAGTAACAACAATAATCCTGAGATAATTAAGTTCACGTGCAATCCAGAAATCGCCAGCAAATGAACCACACCAAGACGTTGGTAACTCTCATAAACCGATGTTTCCACGTAACTTCTATCTCCATATATTAGGGAGGCGATGTATGGAGCAATTTGGGGGTCCATTTCTGTGTCGATCTTTTCCAATTGTTTTTTCCGAAAATTTTTTAAACTATAGATCCATGATGTGCTTTTTCCAGCCATTGGTTGTACGGTATTCGTTTTTAATAGCCAATGAACTTGCTTTCGGTACAAAAAGGCTTGATAGTTGAATTGATTCTTATTCCGGTTTTGTTCAGGAGCTTCTAATTCACCAGCTACTTGCAATTGGTCGCCATAGTTTAACTTCATGAATTCTTTTTGTTCTTGTTCTGATGTTATTTTATAGCTTAGTTGGAATCGCTCCCCTTGATATAAAACTTGGGCACGAAAAGCGTCCCCGTCAATGACAATACCATCATTTAAAGTAACAGTTCCTGTAAGTTCACCAGCCGCATGTTGTGAACTATTTTGATTGTCTGAAAACCAGAAAAAACCTCCTGCTACAAGGGTAAGACTGAAAAAGACTACTAGCTTAGATCGCTTAAACAGAAACGAGATAACGAGTAGAATACCAAGTAACAGAAGAATATTTGTTGAAATGGATAAACATAAGACAGCGAGGATAATAGCCATAGTTATCGTCAAAAAAAGACGTTCTATAGTCCTCACCTCATTTTATTTTAGAAATTGTTGACGCAATTTATCTTCTAGGTGCGCAATCGTTTCCTGAGCTACGTCCTCTTGTTGCAACACTTCTTGTACGGTCTGTATCACAGTTTGCTCGATTTGGGCCGTATTGTTCAGCACATGCTCATCCAAAGGTACTTTCTTAACAATCACATCGGCACGTTCAAAAAGCTCAATCGCATAGGGGTGATTTTTGTAATCTTTGGCGTAGTATACCGCTTTAATTCCAGCCTGAATAATCGATTTACAACATGCTATACAAGGGAAATGTGTCACATACATTTCTGCATTATCTGTGGATGCACCAAACTTAGCACATTGCAAGATGGCATTCATTTCTGCGTGAATGGTACGAATGCAATGTCCTTCTACAACATAGCAACCTTCTTCATCACAGTGATCTCCACCAGCTATCGATCCATTATAACCCCCAGCAATAATCCGCTTGTCCCGAACAATCGTTGCTCCTACCATCAGACGTGTACATGTACTCCTAGAAGATATTAAATGGCTCTGCGCCAAAAAGAATTGATCCCAAGCTATTCTTTGCATATTTGTCGCTCCTTTTTATAGGTTGATGCTTTTAGTATATGCTTTTAGAATTCGCCGCGTCAATAGCTTTATCACTCCACTGTAATATGTTCACTCAATCGTTCTACTGTTTTAGCACCAATTCCTGATACTTTTGCAAGGTCAGCGATGGTTGTAAATAGTCCTTCTTTTTCGCGATGATCTATGATAGCTTGGGCTTTTACTGCTCCGATTCCTGGGATAGTCTGTAATGCTGTTGCGTCTGCTGTGTTTATATTGATTTTACTGCTATCTGTGCCTGTCGCCTCTGCACCAGCTGTTGTTGTCACCGGGGTTAGACCTTCTTCGCCTACTTTCCCTGCATAGACAACCATCTCATCCGTCACTTTTTGAGCCATGTTTAACAGCTTCACATCTGCTTCTGATGACAAACCGCCTGCTTTTAAAATAGCATCTTTCACGCGACTATCCGGAGCCAGTTCGTAAACGCCTGGCTTATTTACAGCGCCTTTTACATCGACAATGAGCATCTTTGTCGACACTACATCTGTACCTTTCGCTTCCTTTACTGGTGTTTCCTCTTTTGCCACGGCTGCCGTTGGGACTGCGGCTTCCTCTTGATCCTGATTAAAAAAGAATAGACCGATAGCTACGAGTAATACCGCGACACCAATGATATATTTCTTGTAAGCTTGCCATTTTTCCAACATTCTTATCACCTGCCTTTAGTATTTATATTCGCGCTCTCTCCTCTTTTTCCTTTATTTCCTCTAGAAGCTCGAAAACACAAAAAAAGAGAAATGACGGTAAAAAGTCATTTCTCACATATGAAAAAGATTCTTTCGCTTGTTTCAGTGGGTTCAAAATCTGTGAAATCCGCGCAAATTTTTATTTTACGAAATCCCGCTGCTTCTATTGCTTTTTTGTACCATTCTACGGGGTAAGTACGCTCTTTATGTAGCTCGTCAAAGCGATCGTAGCTACCGTTCTCGTTTTGTTTGAAAAATGTTAGTTCATGTTCAACGGAATGCGGAAACTCACCTTCAAACGAATTCCAAATGCACGAAACCTCCTCATCACTGTCACCATAACTATAATCCTTGAAAAGTTGGTCTATTTTATAGACAGAATGAACGTCAAACAAAAATATGCCGTCTTCTTTTAAATTAGCATATACACTGCGCAACGTCCCATGAACAGCCTCTTCCGTCTCCAAATAGTTTAGTGAATCACAAAAGCACGTCACTAGATCAAATGTGTCTAGTTTTTCCAGCTCTGACATATCCTGCTGCAATAACGTTAAAGGAACTTCTTCCTGAAATGCCTTTTCACTTGCCACACTCAGCATTTCTTCGGATAAATCTACACCTGTGACTTCAAATCCACGCTTAGCTAGACGCACAGCAAGCTCAGCGGTCCCACAAGCGACGTCAAGCACTTTTCCGCCTTCTTTTGGCAAATAGGGCGTCGCGAATGAAAACCAGTCGTCATACAGCTCCTCGTCCATCAGGAGATCATAGAAATTCGGGAAATATTCATAACTCATAACTTATCGCAACTCCTCTCCACAAAAAAAGGAGCCAATGAAAGCCCCCTTCTCGTTTTATTATACAGTAAATGCTTCGCGTACATCTTCAAGCGGAGCATCTCCCCATAGTTTTTCAAGATTGTAGTAACTACGCTCATCCTTATGGAAAACGTGAACGATAACGTCTCCTAGGTCGATTAAGATCCATTTGGCAGCGTCGAAGCCTTCCAAACGTTTCACTTCTACATCGTTTTTGTTCGCTTGTTCTTTGATTTCTTGGGCAATGGCTTGTACTTGTTTGTCGGAGTTACCATGGCAAATGACGAAATAATCGGCAAATGCGGATAGTCCTTCCATATTCAGCGCTAAAATGTCCTCTGCGCGTTTATCGTCCGCTGCTTTTGCGGTTAACATTAATAAATCATGACTTTTCAATAGTTATACCTCACCTTCAATTTGTAAACGTGCAAAATAGTTGTAAGCATCGAATGTATCTGGAAAAATGGGTTGTCTTTTCGTAATTAAAAACGTGATTGTGTTCGCCAAAGCAAATAACATAGCCTTATCAAGCGAGTCAAAAGAAAGACGACGCGCTTTGTAAACTCCTGGGAAAGAGCGATTCGGTTCTGTATAATCAGCTAAATAAAGAATTTTGTCGAGTGTTGTCATCGCTGCGTTTCCTGTCGTATGGCAAGAAATAGCTTGCAAAACATCCTCATCATCTACATCAAATTTTGTCTTGGCAAAAAACGCGCCAACTGGTGCATGCCAAAGTTCTTGATTGTAGGTGAATAATTTCGGATCCATTTTTTGTTCCACCATAACGGCCATCATCGCTTCTTTGTCCATATATTTTGCATAATCATGTAACAGCGCAGCAAGGCTCACTTTGTTTCGATCTATTTTATAGTGATCGGCAAGCTCTAAAGCTGTTTTTTCAACGCCAAGTGTATGAATAAAACGTTTTTCAGGCATCGCTTCTTTGACTGCTTCTAATATTTCTTCTCTATTCATATAAATGATGCTCCTTTATATACTTGCTCACTTGGCTTGGAACGTAATAATCGATTGGCAGTCCGTTTTCCAAACGCTCTCGTAACATGGCAGACGAGATGTCCATCGCTGGAACACGAATCGTTTCAATGTTATAAGGACTGTCCTCTGAATAATGAGGTCGATTCACGCCAACAAAGCTTACAAGTTTTATCAGTTCATTAATATGATACCACTTCGGCAAATATTCAACCATGTCTCCGCCAATTATAAAGGAAAAAGCGGCATTTGGGAACTCCTTTGTCATTTCAATCATCGTATCATACGTATAAGACTTGCCTGAGCGGTGCATTTCACGGTCATCCACTTCAAAAAAAGAATTGTCAGCGATGGCAAGTTCGATCATTTTTAGGCGATCAGCGTTGCTTGTCAGACCACTTTTTTGTTTGTGCGGAGGAACGGCATTCGGCAAGAAAATCACTTTCTCAAGCCCCAATTTTATACGTGCTTCGTTTGCGATGATTAAATGCGCATGATGTGGCGGATCAAATGTACCACCTAAAATACCGATTTTCGATTTCAAATCAGATACACCTTCTTACGGCAATTGGATTTGTTTTTTATTTTTAGATTCTTTGTAGAGTATGATCGTGCGGCCAATGACTTGCACGATTTCTGAACCTGAGCGTGAGCTGATCATCTCTGCTACTTCTTCTTTTGGTTGCTCGCAGTTTTGTAGAATTGAGATCTTGATAAGCTCGCGAACTTCAATTGCTTCTGCAACGTGCTTAATTAGATTTGGTGCTACGCCGCCTTTTCCTACTTGAAAAATGGCATCGATATCATGAGCTTCTTTACGTAAAAAACGCTTTTGTACATTCGTTAACATTATTTTCCTCCTAATTGTTTCAATACGATTTCTCGCATGAGATCACGATCTGCTTTTTTCCCTGTCCAAAGTTCGAAGGCAATCGCTGCCTGATTAACAAACATCGGCAAACCGTTTTGAGTAACGGCACCATATGCTTTTGCCTCTTTTAAGAACGGGGTTTGTGCTGGGTTATAGATGATATCTGACACGATCGTTCCTGCGGTCAAATCATGTAATCTGATAGGTAAGTTGGCATTTTCTTTTGTAAGTCCTGATGATGTTGTTTGGATAACGATGGTATAATTGGCAATTTGGGATTCCGCATCCGCTAAACTAATGGCTTTATGCGCTGTTCCTTCTACCATTTGCACCGCCTTCTCAAGCGTTCGATTAGCAACGGTTAAACGCGCATCCGTGTGGTGCGTCAGTGCTTGGAAAATCGCCTTACTCGCCCCGCCTGCACCAACGATTAAAATTCGATCTGCTTCTGTGATTGCTCGAATATCCTGCAAACCTTCCAAATAACCGATACCATCTGTGTTAAAGCCTTTCCAACGCCCATTTTGTGAGACGACAGTATTTACTGCCCCGCAAGATTCGGCCTCTGGATCAAGTTCATCTAAAAACGGTAAAATATCTTCTTTAAACGGGCTAGTAATGTTAAATCCACTAATCCCGAGTGCTTTTAGTCCTTCCATGACGGTTGTAAACGTGCCTTCTTTTATTAAAAAAGGAACGAAACTCGCGTCGATCTTGTTCTGCTCCAATAGCGCCGTATGCATCACAGGAGACAACGAATGCGCGATGGGATTGCCAATAACGCAATATAACTCTTTCATTGTGGGAGCCCTCCTTTTATTACACGATGGAACGACGAATCGAAACACTCACGCCTTCTGGAACCCAAGCTGTTACTTTTGCTCCACCTTCTAAAACGGTTATCCAGCCAAGACCAGAGAATACAATATCCGCTTTCTCTTTAACCGAAAAAGTATAAGGCACGAGTTTCGGTAGCGTTTCAATGTCTTCTTCACCAGGTGGTTGTAGCAGTTTACCAGCTTGTGTTTCGTACAGATTATCGGCTTTTTCCAATTTTGTACGATGAATCATCAAGTTATTCGATGTATAAACAACGAACGCTCTTCTGCCACCGCTTGTATAATCAAATCGTGCCAATGCGCCAAGAAATAAGGTTTGTTCCTCATTTAATTGGTAGGTAACGGGTTTGATTTCTTTTTTCGGTGATACTAGTTTTAACGTTTTGGTATCGATAACGTGCGCGATTTGGTGATGGTTAATGATTCCTGGCGTATCTACCAGAACACTACCATCGGAAAGCGGAATTTCGATCTTATCAAGCGTCGTACCAGGGAATTGAGATGTTGTAATTACATCATTTTCACCAGTGGCAACTTTGATAATACGATTGATTAGCGTTGATTTACCAACATTTGTACAGCCAACAACAAAAACATCACGTCCAGCACGTTCTTCTTCTATTTTTTCAAGTAAAACGTCAAATGCTTGGCCTTTTTCAGCGCTTACTAATACACAATCGGTTGGTGCAAGGCCAAGTTCACGTGCACGGCCACGCATCCATTGTGTTAAGCGTTCGCGTTTCAATGATTTAGGTAACAAATCGGCTTTATTTCCGACAAGCAATACGGGGTTATTCCCAACAAAACGGTGCAAACCTGGTAGCCAACTGCCGTCAAAATCGAAAATATCGACAACATAAACAATCAGCGCTTCTTTCGTTCCTAATTGATTTAATATTTTCAAAAAGTCATCGTCGGTCAGCGGGACATCTTGAATTTCGTTATAATGTTTCAAACGGAAACAGCGCTGACAAATAATGTCTTCCTTTTCTAATGAAGATTCCGGCGCATAGCCAGGTTGATTTTTATCAGTGGTTTGAATCACGGCTCCACAGCCAATACATCTAAGTTCTTCAGTCACAGAGAATCCTCCCATTTTAATTCTGATTTTTTAGCTAGTCTTTTTAAAATAATGCGTTCCATAAAACGATTGAACTTCGTCGCAAAACCGTCTGTATCTTTCACTGGGCGCACAAAAACGGTCATTAATTTTTGGCGATTACCACCGAAAATATCCGTCATAATTTGGTCGCCAATCATGACTGTTTCCTCAGGTGTTGAACCCAAATCAGCTAGTGCTTTTTTGTACGCAGCGGCAAGTGGTTTTTTCGCCTTCGCCAAGTAAGGAATTTTGGTTGCAACAGCCACTCGTTTCACACGTTCCTCATTATTGTTCGACACGATCATTACTTTGATGCCCTCTTCCTCTAGAATCCGAAACCAGTTGTAAATTTCGTCAGTCGCATCCAGTTGGTCCCAGGCAAGTAATGTATTGTCTAAATCTGTTAATACCGTCGTTTTCCCCATTTTTCGCAATTGGTCCGCGGTGATACCAAATGGTGATGTTAACATTTTATCCGGTGAAAAATTTTTCAGCAAAATAGGCACCTCTTTTTATTTAGTGGGTTAAAAAGTGTTTTGACATCATCCTTTTTGAATGCCAAACAATCACGTTTACATGTAATCCTTATAAATTTTAACATCTTTCCGCTTATTTTACAAAAAAATCTGAGATAAGTGCTATAATGAAGTGGAAAATACGGAACTATAGGGGGATTATGATGTCAAAAAACTATGCATTAATCTGGGATTTGGATTCGATTTATTCAGGCGGAAGTGGCTCGGAATCTTTAGCCGCAACACTTTCTGAGACCACGAAAGAAATCGAATTATTTAAACAAGCGGTGAGCGATTGGCCCATTCCAGAAAATAAAGACGATGTCAGTGAATTTTTACTTTTAATTAATCAAAACGCAGATATTACGAAGCAACTTATGAATGCGGCGGCTTTTTTAGAATGTTTATCTTCTGCCGACACACGCGATTTAAAGGCAGTCGAATTAACCGGTGGCGTATACCAACAGTTGTCAGAACTAGAAACGATCGAAAATGAATGGCATGAAAAATTCGCCTTAATTCCTGATACCTTATGGGATGCTTTATTGAAAGAAAACGGCTTGAGCGAAATCGCCTTTGTCTTGAATGAAGCACGCGAAAATCGTAAGAAAAAAGGTACACGCGAGGAAGAAGCAGTTATCAATGCATTAAATGTTGACGGTTACCGTGGCTGGTCTGATCATTACGATACTGTGGTTGCAACCATCCGCGTTCCTGTTGTCATTGATGGTGAAGAGAAATTAGTCTCCGCTGGTCAAGCCCTTAATCTACTGAGCCATCCTGATCGCGCCGTTCGTGTCGCTGTATTTGAAGCTTACGGAAAAGCATGGCAAGAAAAATCACAACTATTCAGCGACACACTCAATCATTTAGCCGGTTTCCGACTTGCTGTTTATCGGACGCGAAAATGGGATAATGTCCTTTCCGAACCACTTGCAATCAACCGCCTTGATGAAAAAACATTAAGTACGATGTGGGATGTCATCGAAAAGCATAAACCAACTTTTGTCTCGTTCTTAAATCGCAAAGCACAACTATTTGGTATCGAAAAATTGAGTTTCCACGATGTGTTTGCACCATTGACACTAGATTCTGAGCCAAAAAAATATACGTACCAAGAAGGTGCCGATTTCATTTTGACGCAATTCGCGAAGTTCAGTCCTAAAATGGCTAGTTTTGCAAAACATGCATTTGAACAACAATGGATTGAAGCAGAAGACCGCGATAATAAACGTCCAGGCGGCTTTTGTACTGACTTCCCGGCTGAGAAAGAAAGTCGTATTTTCATGACCTACGATGGCGCTCCTGGAACTGTTGCAACACTTGCGCATGAACTGGGCCACGCTTTCCATTCCCACGTTATTCGCGAAGAGCCTTTTGAAAATACAAACTACGCGATGAACGTAGCTGAAACCGCATCTACTTTTGCCGAAATGATTATTGCTGATGCCTCTGTTAAAGAAGCAGCAACAAAAGAAGAAAAAATCATTCTGTTAGAAGATAAAATCGGACGCAGTATCGCCTTTTTCATGGATATCCGCGCTCGCTTCTTATTTGAAACACGTTTTTATGAAGCCCGTAAAGAAGGTATCGTTTCTGCTGACCGTTTAAACACATTGATGGAAGCAGCACAACGAGAGGCCTTCCAAGATGCGTTATCAGAATACCATCCACAATTCTGGTCTTCCAAGTTACACTTTTACATTGCAGACGTGCCATTTTACAACTTCCCATACACATTCGGCTACCTATTCTCTCTTGGAATTTATCACCAAGCGCTTGCAGAAGGAAGTGGCTACGAAGATAAATATATCGCCTTATTGCAAGACACAGGCGCTATGACAACCGAACAGCTTGCACAAAAACATCTCGGCATTGACTTAACCCAACCAGATTTTTGGGAAGACGCATTAGAAATAGCGGTTAGTGATGTCGAAGAATTCCTAACACTTACAAATGATCTAGTATAATAATAACGCCCGCTGACTCAAAAAAAGCGGGCGTTTTTTTATAATTGTTCGATCATTTTAATAACGCAAGCCGATGAATTCTTCGCTGCTGTCACTAAAAATTCATCAAAAGACACACTAGCCTCACTATCTGCCACATCCGAAAGCGCCCGGATAATCAAAAACGGAACGTCAAATTGATGTGCTACTTGTGCAATCGCGCAGGCTTCCATTTCCACCGCTTTTACCTCAGGAAAGAAAGTCGTGATCAATTCTCGCTGATCTGGTCGATGAATAAAGGAATCCGTCGTCACCACAAGCCCGTAGACTGCCTTATTTCCTTCTGAAAAGTTTTCTTGGTAGATTTGTTGTGCCACGCGCATTGCCTCTTCATCGCCCTGATAAAGCGCAGGCATCTGTGGTACTTGTCCATATGTATAACCAAAAGCTGTCGCATCCACATCTCCATAGGCTAAATGATCCGAAATAATAACATCCCCAACTTCTAATTCAGCACCAATACCACCAGCAGAACCCGTGTTAATAATCAACGAAATATCATAGTGGTCGCACAAAAGCGTTGTTGATAAAGCCGCGTTCACCTTACCAATTCCCGATTTCAGTAAAACAATCTCTTTGCCACTCAGACTCCCAGTGTAAAAAACAGCACCAGCTATCGTTGTTTCCTCGAGCCCCACTATCTGCTCACGTAAAATCGTGACTTCCTCTTCCATCGCACCAATAATCGCTATTTTCCCCACTGCACTCACCCTTTCATTTTAAAAAAACTGTGTTCGAATTGGATAATCCATCCGAAACACAGTCTTATCAGTTGCTTTTATCATTCGTTTTTAGTTCTTCTACCTTTGTAGGTTGCCAACCAGATCCATCCACCCAAGTAATGTAAACTCGGAAAGCTTTGTCCGGATCCGTTTTTGTTGAGATCGTTCCAATAGATTGCGTAGCAGGTTCTTCCCCACGGCCGACATACCAAATTGTCATATCGCCATTAGCAATACCTGTAGCCTCAGAAAATGCGTTCACTTTTTCTTCCCAATCTTGACTATCCATTTCATAGGAATTTACATGATCGCCTTTTTGTTCCGTCCCAACTGGTTTCCAATCTTTTTTAATAACTTTTGAGACATTAGGATCGTCGCTTGTTTCCGTTGTCTGCTCTTCCGTCTTCTTGGTGTCCTCTGATTTCGAGTCATCCTTTTTTGTTTCATCCGACTTTTGCGTCTGCGTTGTTGCGGGCTTTGTTTCTACCTGATCTTTTGAATCATCAGCCGTTAAAAAAAAAACAAGCCATAAAACGCCAATAATTGCTAAAATCATTACTACGATTAAAACGTTCAAAGTAATACTCGTCTTTTTATGTTTACTATTCTGCTCAGAGCGTGATGCTCCTACTTGATTTTCGGCAATGCGTTGTTGTTCTTCCTTTTGTAATTTCTTGTCCATAATGCCACCACCTTACTCATCCAACCTCTGTTCAGCGGAGCGAGAACCGTCTATCTTCGTCGTTAAAGGCTCCGTTCCAGTGCTCACATACCCCAGTATGCTCCGCCCTGGTACTCGCCTTTGCCTAGAATATAAACGGTTCTCGCTCCGCTGAAGTTTTGCGTTGGTTTTCTTTGTTTGCTACTTGTTTTTTGTTCTCAACGAGAACCTGCTTTTCTCTTTGTTTAAGACTCTATTCCAGTGCTCTTCTACACTTCGTTTCGCATAACTTCTCACATGGTCGGGGATAAGACCCCCTCCCTGTTTTCAGTCAACATACCCAAGTATGCTCCGCTCTGGTACTCGCCTTTGCCTAGAATATAAACGGTTCTCGCTCTGCTGAAGTTTTGCGTTGGTTTTCTTTGTTTTTTGCTTGCGCCTTGCTTTAAGCGCTTATTTTGACGATTTTGACGTTCATTTCGCCGCCTGGAGTTTGGATCGATACTTCGTCGCCTTCTTTAAAGCCAAGAAGTGCTTTGGCGATTGGTGAATCGTTGGAAATTAGGCCTTCAAATGGGTCTGCTTCTGCGCTACCCACGATTGTGTAAGTTTCTTCGTCGCCCTCTGGCAATTCTACGAAAGTCACCGTGTTACCTAGTGCTACTTCGCCGCTCATAGCGTTTGCATCGATGATTTGTGCATTGCGAATCATATTTTCAAGGGTTGTAATGCGGCCCTCTACAAACGCTTGCTCATCTTTTGCTGAATCATACTCGGAGTTTTCCGAAAGATCTCCGAAACTACGGGCAATTTTGATACGTTCTACAACTTCTTTACGCTTTACTGTTTTTAAATCATTGAGTTCATTTTCTAATTTTGCTTTACCTTCTAATGTCATTGGGTATACTTTTTCTGTAGCCAAGTGCTTTCTCTCCTTCATCGTTATGTTATTAGAAAAGGGTTGGAACAAAATTCACATAAATCAGCATCATATAGCCTGATTCGTCGCAAAACATAATGATTGAATCATCATAAAACACGGATGTTAATCATATATGGATTCGCGAGCAAGTGAGTTTCGCCCCAAACACCTCAACATGTATTTACTTTACGCCTGAAAGATTAACATGATTCTCAGGAAATGTCCAGCAAATTTTTGTCCAATAGTGAAATTTTATCTTAATTCACGTGTAATTACAAGCCACAGCGTCGATTTATACGTGCATTTCTAAAATCGTCGCTACTTTTGTGGTCATCAGATCAATGGCCACCTTGTTTTCGCCGCCTTCTGGGATGATAATATCAGCGTATTTTTTCGTTGGTTCAATGAATTTCTGGTACATCGGTTTGACCACCGTTAAATATTGTTCAATCACAGATTCCATTGTACGTCCACGCTCATTTACATCACGCACCATCCGCCGCAAAATCCGAATATCATCATCCGTATCGACATACACTTTAATGTCCATCAAATCACGCAATCTAGGATCCTCCAAAATCAAAATACCTTCTAAAATGATGACTTCTTTTGGTTCTTGGTGAATAATTTCATTCGAACGCGTATAGAGTTCATAATCATATACCGGTTTATCAATCGCTTCATAACGTAATAATTGTTTGACGTGGCGAATCAGCAAATCTGTATCAAAAGCAAGTGGATGATCGTAGTTCGTTTGCAATCGCTCTTCAAAATCCATTTCCGCTTGATCTTTATAGTAAAAATCTTGCTCCAGCATTAAAATCGAATGTCCCGTAAAATGATCATAAATCGCTTTACTCACGCTCGTTTTTCCTGAACCACTCCCACCAGTCACACCAACCACTATCGGCTTCTTCTTTGTCATTGCGCGCCTTCCTTTCTGCGACTAATCGCAAGGCCATCCCCAAGAGGAACAGTCGTCGTAATGAAATCTGGATTTTGCAATAACCAATCGTTGAATTCGCGCATTTTTCTAGAAACGCGTTGTTTTTGTTGCGCACGAGGTGAATCATGTAGCGCCAGGCCTTTAAATAGAACATTGTCGCTATAGATGACCCCGTTTGGCGCTAATTTATCAATATAGACGTTAAAAAATTTCGCGTACTGCGCTTTCGCTGCATCGATAAAAATGGCATCAAAGTTCTCTTTTTCGAGAACAATCGAACTGTCTTCTAACGCATCCATCAGTAAAACTTCCACTCGATCTTCCACGCCAAATTCACGGACATTATGCCAAGCTCGGTCGTATCTTACTTCATCGCGTTCCATCGTCACAATATGTACGTCTGGCAAAGCATCCGCCATTCTTAGTGCCGAGTAACCGATCGCCGTTCCAATTTCTAAAATTCGCTTTGGTTGTTGAATCTGCATAATCTGTAACATAAAATGCATCGAATCCACTTCCATAATTGGCACTTCATGTTCTTTAGCATACGCTTCTAGTTCCATAAAAAATGGCTTGCGCTCTGGGATATGCGAGAGCAAGTAATTATGAATTAATGTATCATTCACTGGTCTAATTCCCCTTCAATAGACTAACGATAAGCGCCTGTTTCTCACGTCCCGAAAGACCAAGAACAAACGCTTATCGCATGCTATCATTAATTATTACTGGTAATATGTTCTTCTTTTAGTTTGTTATGTTCTTCCAATGTTTTCGAAAAATATACCTGACCTGTTTTCGTGTTTGCTAGGAAGTACAAGAACTCTGTTTTCTCTGGATGAAGGGTAGCTTCCATCGATGTTTTCCCACTGTTTGAAATTGGGCCTGGCGGTAAACCTTTATTTTTGTAAGTGTTGTACGGAGAGTCTACTTTCAAATCCTTATACATCGTACGCGACTTATGTTTACCGAGCGCATAAAGCACCGTTGGATCCGTTTGTAATGGCATATTGGCCTTCAAGCGGTTATAGAAAACACTTGCAATCTTATTACGATCCACATTTGCCGTTGCTTCTTTTTCTACAATAGACGACATTGTTAGGAATTTATGCACAGACATTTTTTGTTTCGTGAGTTCAGGTTTATATTGCGCGATATTAGCATCTGTTGTCTTCACCATATCTGAAATCATCGTTTTAATATCCGTTTTACCCGAGAATTCATACGTGGCAGGGTATAAATAACCTTCTAGCGGGTGTTTAATGTTCGCCGCTAACACATCATTTGTCACCGTATCTGGATATTTCGTGATTAATTCATTAATAAATGCCTTGTCATCCATCACTTTTAAAATGTCTTCTTTTTTCAGCGTTGGTTGGTAATTGACCATCCGATCTGCAATTTGATCCAACGTATAACCTTCTGGTATGACAAGTTTTGAAGGCGCCACTACCTCACCTTTTTTCAATTCCGACACGATTTGTTCCACTGTCATGGATGGGTTTAATTTATATTTTCCTGCTTTTAAGTTCGTCTCATTTTTATATTTCACATAGTACGTAAAAATCATACTACTATTTATAACATTATTATTTTGCAAGATATCACCGATTTCCGACACTTTTGAGCCTGCTGGAATGTCGACAATAACTGCTTTTTTATCGGCTGTATCTACCGCTTGAAGCTGCGAATTAACATAAAAATAGCCCCCTACCGTTATGGCAACTAGTATCACAGCAATGCTTGAAATGATAATCGTGATCATTCTGCTTTTAGATTTTTTCATATTTAAACCTCTTTCACTCGTCTATGCTAGAAACATTTTCTTTTCTATTATAACGGTAATCGCTATGATAGTTCAACTACATTTATAAGAAAAATATAAATTCGTGACGTTTTCGCCAAATTTAGCTATAATAAGGGAGCACTATTGACTAATGAACTCTATTGAAAGAAGGCTATCTATGCTACATTCCATTATTGAAGCACTACAGAATTTTGTCATGACATTAATTGATCTTTTCGGGCACTGGGGAATTTTCTGGGCTATGGTCATCGAAAGTGTCTGTATTCCCCTCCCAAGTGAAGTTATTATGCTTTTCGGAGGTTTCATGGCCGAAGCAGGCGATCTCAATTTCTGGCTCGTTATCTTTGCTGGAATCGCTGGAAACCTGGTTGGATCCCTAATCGCTTATTACATCGGTAAATTCGGCGGACGAGCACTCGTCTTGAAATTCGGCAAATATATTTTCCTAAACGTAGGACACTTAGACCTCGCAGAAAGCTGGTTCCAAAAATATGGCTCTTCAGCAGTATTCTTCGGACGCATTCTCCCGGTCATCCGTACCTTCATTTCACTCCCCGCCGGAATTGCCCAAATGAACATCTGGAAATTCATCATCTACACCGTTCTAGGCTGTATCCCATGGAATATCTTCCTAACATATCTAGGCTTCAAACTAGGCGCCAATTGGAGTGTCGTTGAACAATACACCCGCCCAATCAGCTACGCCATGCTAGCCCTTCTAGTCATCATCGTTGTCTACCTCATCGTAAAAATCATCAAAAAACGCAAACCAACCGCATAACAAAAAGAAGACAGGAGTCAGCACAAAACAATCCGTGCCAATTTCCCGTCTTCTTTATTTGCAGTAAAATCCCCGAATCACTTCAAAATTAAGCGTAGTACCCGCCAAACCTCAGAGGGCCGACAAATGCGCAGATGCTAGGCAAAGCCGAGCACCGAAGCGGAACGTATAAACATACGTGAGCATCGTAGCGCAGGCTTTAACGACGCAGATGCGCGTTTGTCGGCCCTCTGAACGATTATTCTGCGTCTTCGTCGTCTAAGAATGTTGCCAACACTTCTTCGATCATGTCCCATTCTTCTTCGGTTTCAACAGGTTTTAATTCACCTTGCGTACCGTCTTCATTTTCGATGAAAGAAGATGCTTGTAATTCAATCTCTTCGTCTTCATCGGAACTTTCTGGGTAATAAAGAACGTATGATTTCTCAAACTCATCGGAATTGAACGAGAAAAGTACTGCGTAAAGCTCCTCGTTGCCATCTTCGTCTACTACTGTGATATGTTCGTGATCATGTTCGTGATTTTCTGTCATAATGGACACCTCTTTTAATTAATTATTTGAATCTAAATAAGACTGCAATATCATAACTGCTGCAAGCTTATCAATGACTTTCTTACGTTTTTTACGGCTAACATCAGCTTCAAGCAATGTGCGTTCTGCTGCTGCAGTGGTCAAGCGTTCATCCCATAAAACAACGGGAATACCAACGCGTTTTTCCAATACTTCCGCATATTTTTCTGACGCTTCTGCGCGTTCGCCAACCGTATTATTCATATTCTTTGGCCAACCGACGACAATTTTTGTGACATCGTATTCTGCGGCAAGCTCTTTAACACGATCATAGCCAAATTGCTTTGCGCGTTCATTGATTTTAATTGTCTCAATACCTTGTGCGGTCCAACCGAGCCCATCACTGATAGCTACACCAACCGTTACCGAGCCCACATCTAATCCCATTGTCCTCATTTGTCACCAATCTTATTGTTTTTTAGATATGCCTTCACTAATTCTTCAATAATTTCATCACGCTCTAAACGGCGGATCAAATTACGAGCATCATTGTGGCGCGGAATATAAGCAGGATCGCCAGAAAGCAAGTAACCAACAATCTGATTAATCGGATTATATCCTTTTTCCTCTAAGGCTACATACACTTTCCCCATCAGAATTTTAACATCTTCTTCAATAGAATCGTCACCAAAGCTATAAAACATTGTTTTATCAGAAGCCATTTTGATCAGCACCTCTTTTCTTTTGTCATCACTATTGTCCATGCTTCATTTTACACTAAGTCCAAGAAAATAACAAAGAAGATGCTAACCAAACCACCAAATCATTTATTTTCGCTAGCTCAACTCCAAATGTCCCAAGTCTTAAAGTTAAAATCTCTTATGTTCTAAACGAAGATCAAACCTCCAAACCTCAGCGGAGCGACAAATGCTTAGTTCCTAGGCAAAAGCGAGCACCGAAGCGGAGCGTACGATTTGTACGTGAGCATCGGAGCACAGCTTTTAACGACGGAAATGAGCGTTTGTCGCTTCGCTGAGAGATTTATTGTTGGGAAGCGACCCATTCTTTAACAAACTCCAGCGCCCCAGCTAGTTTCTCTGGGTCTTTTCCACCAGCTTGTGCTGTATCAGGACGTCCGCCACCATTTCCACCGCAACGAGTCGCGATTTCTTTCAATAGTTTTCCAGCGTGATAACCTTCTTTAATTAAATCATCAGAAACAGCTGAGATCAGGCTAACCTTATCATCATGCGCTGCACCAAGAACTAGAATACCGCTCGCCTTCGTTTCTTTCCAATTATCCATATATTGACGCAGTTGGTTCATGTCTTTCGCGTTCACTTGTTTCGCAATGACTGGTACGCCGCCAACCATTTCTGGATTACTGAAAATATTGGCACTTGCTGCGTTCGCAAGTTTAGCTAGCAACGAATCATTTTCGCGTTTTAATTCGCGCATTTCTTGATGTAACTGCTCCACTTTTTGCGGCGATTCTTTTGGTGTTACTTTAAGCAAGTGCGCCGTTTCTTTTAGATAATGTTCTTGTTGGTTTAGGAAACGATATGCTGATTCGCCTGTAACTGCCTCGATACGGCGAGTTCCTGCTCCAATTCCACTCTCAGAAATGATGTTGAAAAGCCCAATTTCGGATGTATTTTTAACGTGGATACCACCACATAGTTCGATACTGTAATCGCCAATGCGGACAACGCGGACTACATCGCCATATTTTTCGCCAAATAGTGCCATTGCGCCGAGTTCTTTTGCTTCTTTAATCGGCATTTCTTTGATGTCGACTGCGAGTTGTTCCCAAATTTTGCGGTTCACGATATGTTCCATTTTTTGCAGTTCTGCATCTGTGATTTGACCGAAATGCGAGAAGTCAAAACGGAGACGATTCGGTTCTACTAAAGATCCAGCTTGATTCACGTGATCCCCAAGTACATCTTTTAGCGCGCGATGAAGTAAGTGGGTTGCTGTATGATTTTTTATAACACCGCGACGAGAGTGTTTATCAACATTAAGCGTGACGTGATCGCCTTTGTTTAGACTTCCTTCTTCAATGCGAACCTCATGGATATTTTGCTTATTTGGTGTTTTTTGCACGTTTAAAACTTCCGCTCGGAATCCTGATTTTGTAATGGTTCCTTGATCCGCGATTTCACCGCCACTTTCTGCATAAAATGGTGTTTCTTTGAAAATAAGTTGGACTTTATCGCCACGTGACGCACTTTCAGCTAGGCCACCTGATTTGATAATATAGAGAACTTCTGTTGCAGCAGTCGTTGTTTCATAACCTACAAAAGTGCTTTTCTCTGTCAAATTGGTTAATAATTCAGTTTGAACACTCATTGATTTAACATCAGCACGCGCGTTACGAGCACGATCGCGTTGTTTCGTCATTTCTGCTTCAAAGCCTGCATGATCAACGGTTAAGCCATTATCCTCTGCATATTCTTCTGTCAATTCGACTGGGAAACCGAATGTGTCATATAATTTGAAAATATCGGCGCCGTTCATTTGACCTGAGTCTTTTGCAGCAGCCATCATTTCTTCTAAAATTGCCAAGCCTTCGTTTAGCGTCTCGTGGAAACGTTCTTCCTCGGTACGCACGATTTTTTGGATAAATTCCGTTTGATTTTCAACTTCTGGATAGTAGCTGTTCATGATTTTGCCGACGATAGGCACGAGTTTATACATGAATGGTTCGTTAATATTTAAGTTTTTAGCGTAACGAACGGCACGGCGTAGTAAGCGACGCAACACATATCCGCGGCCTTCATTGGACGGTAACGCGCTGTCGCCGATCGCAAATGCAACGGTACGAACATGGTCAGCGATAACTTTAAACGCTGTATCTGTTGCTGGATCTTGACCATATTTTTCGCCTGAAAGTATTTCTACTTCACGAATAATCGGCATGAATAGATCTGTTTCAAAGTTTGTTGGCGCGTATTGAATGATCGAAACCATCCGTTCTAGACCCATCCCTGTATCAATATTTTTCTTTGGAAGTGGCGTGTACGTGCCATCTGCGTTGTGGTTAAATTGCGAAAATACTAGATTCCAGATTTCCAAATAACGTTCGTTTTCGCCGCCTGGATATAATTCTGGATCTGTCGTGTCATTTCCGTAAGCTTCCCCGCGATCGTAGAAGATTTCGCTGTCTGGACCACTTGGACCTTCGCCAATATCCCAAAAATTGTCCTCAATCGGCACAATGTGATCGTCCGTTAAACCAACTTTTTCTTTCCAAATTATTTTTGCTTCTTCGTCTTCAGGATATACCGTGACATATAACTTATCAGGGTCAAAGCCAATCCACTGCGGGCTCGTTAAGAATTCCCATGCCCAAACAATCGCTTCTTCTTTAAAATATTCACCGATAGAAAAATTACCCAGCATCTCAAAAAATGTATGGTGACGCGCTGTTTTCCCTACGTTTTCGATATCGTTTGTACGAATTGATTTTTGTGCATTTGTAATCCGTGGATTGTCTGGAATCACGCTACCATCGAAATATTTTTTCAATGTTGCGACACCACTATTAATCCATAGCAAAGATGCATCGTTAATTGGCACGAGCGGTGCACTTGGCTCCACTTTATGGCCTTTTTCCTGGAAAAAATCAAGGAACATTTGTCTTACTTCAGCACTGGTTAATTGTTTCATTTTATTTCCTCCTTTTGATTGCGCGAGCATGAATACAAAACAAAAAGCCTCATATCGTCTCGCAATACAGGGACGAATATATTCGCGGTACCACCCTGTTTGCAATGATATAAGACTTGATCATTACCTCTTTAGAATCCTTAACGCGGATAATACGAAAAATAGCTTTGTTGATGTGAGGTAGCACAGAAATCGCCTTATCGTTTATGTTCTTCCAGCCATAGGAACATTTCTCTTGCAAACGCGCGTGTTTCTTTAAGCTCACACTATTTTTAATTTTATGATACTTGAAATTATAAAGGATATGTTGGGCTGTTGTCAATCATTAATGAAGTGGGCTAGGTTGACCAATATAGTAATAAGTTATATAATAAGTGTACATACAATATAGAAAGAAGGGTTTTAATGAACTTTCCATCAAATTTTGGACGAGATACTTCGCGTTCTACTGGTTTTTTATTCATACGCGCGTATAACCATTGGCACACACAAGTGAAGCATCAACTGAAGAAAATCGATTTAACACATCCCCAATTTGTTGTTTTGACGGCAGTTGGCTATCTTTCTTCACCTGACGAGGAAGTTTTTCAAGTAAATATTGCAACATTGGCGGATATAGATGTAATGACGGTCTCGCAAATTTTGAAATTGCTGGAGAAGAAGGCACTTGTTTCGCGAGCGATCGCCAAAAATGATCCGCGAGCTAAGGCTATTTCACTCACCACGGCGGGACAGGCGAAGCTGGAAATGGCACTTCCGATTGTAGAAAATATTGACGCGACGTTTTTCGCGAACCTTTCTGAACCAGAACTTTTTCAACAGGCATTACAAGAACTAACGAAAGAGGATGATTAAAATGACGAAATATTGGATTGGTGTGGCTTCTTTGAATCATGTGATGGGTGGTGTGGAGGGCGGGTTTTCGCAGTTATGTCACGGTAAAGAAGCGCCGCTGAAACGGATGCAGCCTGGCGATTGGTTGGTTTATTATAGTCCAAAACAGGAGCTTGGCAGCGATGAGAAGTGTCAACGATTTACGGCGATTGGGCGTGTGAAAGGCGCGGATGTTTACCCATTTGCGATGACGGAAACCTTCGTGCCCTATCGTAAGGATGTCGATTTCTTTCCAGGTGCAAAACAAGTGTCGCTCAGCGCGGTGTCACAGCTAGAAGCTTGGCAGAAATATCGCTCTTCCCTTCGTTACGGGCATTTTGAGATTGATAAGGATTTCTTCTTGATGCTGGCCGAACAGATGGGTTTGCCGATGAAATATGAATCGTAAGGAGGATTTCGCGGAATGATAAGTGATGTTTTGGTTGTGATTGATTTGCAAAATGGTGTGAATTCGGTGGATTATCCGTTAGTTCATTTGGAAAGTGTATTGGCTGGTGTGAATCAACGAATTGCGAGTTATCGGGATGCTGGGAAATCGGTTATTTTTGTGCAGCAAGTGGATGAGAAATTGGTGATTGGCAGTGATGCGTGGGCCTTGATGCCGGACATGGACAGTCGGCAGGATGATATCTATGTGAATAAGACGCATGCGAATTCGTTTTATAAGACGGAGTTGCCCGCTATTCTTGCTGGGTTAGATGTCCAGAAAATCGAATTTTGTGGTGCACAGACGGAATATTGTGTAGATACGACGGTTCGTTTTGCGCATGGACTGGGATTTGATTGTTATATGGTTCGTGGATTGCATACGACGGCAGATAGTGATTTGATGGATGCGGGAACGATTATGGCGCATCATGAGTCGCTTTGGGATAAGAGATTTTTGACATTTTTGTGATTAAAAAGCGTCCTGATCCATTTTGCGAAGAAATGGATCAGGACGGCCTAATTTGATAATTTCTACCTTAATAGTTTACTATCTTATTTCTGCTTTAATTTTGGATATTTCGTTTTTGGGTAATCACCTGATGGTGAATATGGACCAAAAATCACAGGATGACCTTTTGCAGTGAACACATATTGATATACAAGCTCAGGGTCTTCTCCTTTTAAGTGAAAATTTTTAACATAAGAACCGCTTTTTTGCCAATCCCATGCATATTTTTCATCATAGACATCTTTATGTGGAATTCCTTGCTTTTCAATATAATCATCAATTTGTTTTTCGGCATATACTTTTTTATTATAGTGAAGTGCTACAAACGTAAAAGTGACTAGTATTAATGCTATACATACGATTCCTAATATGCTCCATTTTTTCAAATCATTGACTCCTTATCTATCCTTGCGACATCTGATATTAAAATGAGTAAGATTAGATTCGCAAAATAGAATTTAATCCTGCCTATTTTATTTCAGGTGCTGGATATTTCACTTTGACTTCGAACGCCGTGGATGTATACGGGATAAAAACAATGGGTTTATCCTTTGCTATAAAACTATACTGATACGTTATTCTAGAATCATCGCCTTTTACATTAAATTGCTTGATATAGTGTCCGCTATTTTCCCAGTCCCATGTAAAAGTTTCGTTGTATATATTTTCTTTCGGGATTTTTTGTTGTTCTATATATTGCACTATTTTTTCTTCCGCTATTCTTTTGGTGTTGTAATGATTTAGCGTCATCATCCCGACTGTAGTCATTATGACTAACAAAATACCTACGATTACTAGTTTTCGCAATATACATCACTCCAATCCCTTGTATAAACTACTTTTCCTCTGTTGGTGCAGGGTATTTCACATCAGGATAATCCGTTGTCGATGTATACGGTCGAAACAATATCAGGCTTCCTTTCTCCGTGAAAAAATATTGATACAAAATAGCAGGATCATCCCCTTCGACGTGAAAATTTTTGACATAATCCCCACTTTTACTCCAATCCCAAACAAATTTTTCATCATAAATTTTATCTTTAGGAATTCCTTGCTTAGCTATAAAGGCATCGATTTGTCTTTCAGCATAAGCTTTTTTATTGTAATGCAAACCTACAAAAACTGCCACTATAACTAGTATAAGAATTAAAGTAGTAACTAAGATTAAACTTTTCCTCACTGGCTCTCCTCCTACCTGTATACCTTATATTCTGCGGGCCGGTATTGCCAATTAATTGCACGAATCAATCCATATGGGCCAATAAATCCACTATACGGTTTCATAAGAGCGACCTTACCAGAACCAAAATAGTACGATTGAAATACTAATTTCGAGCAATAGCTAGGTTTTTTCTCATACAAATGATATGTTGAAACATCGTACGGCATGTGAACCGTCTTTGTTGACGTACCATTTGCTGAATAAAAATTCCTATCAGCGTAAGTCCCAATTTGCTGTGCTAATCTCTGATCTTTTAAGCGATATGCTCTAATCCAACCACTTGTATAATCGCTTAACCACTCTTTAAGAAGAAGTTGTCTATTATTATCACTTTTCGATTTTTTTGAAGGTCCAGGCATATCCAAAACATAATTATCACTATTTGCAATCGCTGCATGCCCGGTAATCCCCTTAGCAGATGTTGCATTTGTAATTAAAATGTCTCCTTTTTTCATTGTAAATCCATTCTATGTTGCCCTTAACTGCAATGTAATATCTTCCACCATATCATTCGCTACTGGTGCTTCACCATAATTACTTCCAGCTAACCATTCTTCTGCGGATATTGTATTGTCAATCGCAGACTCCTCAACGCCATTCTCATAAATCGGTAATATATTCTCCTGATCGGTTACAAACTGTTCGTATGTCTTGGTACTCCCATCAACCGCGCCTTCTTGAATAGCTTGGTTATATAATTCTCGAAAATCAATATCATCCGTCGATTGATTTTTTACTTGCTCCTCCAAAACAATTGGTGGTGTATTTTGATAAGCAATTGTTGCGCCATCCGCGTCATATGCAGTGACACGTAAATAATAATTAGGAACCTCTGGGAAACCTGGGTTGTTTACCTGATAAACATCATTAGGAACTACAGAAAGATTTTCTCCCTTTCCATCTTGGTGTAAGCCTTTTTTACCTTGTGAAATCTCTGTTTTCGTTGGCCAAATTCCTTTACTTTCTGTACTCCAACTATAACTACTTCCAACATCATAAGGATGATACAGTTTACCGTCAAATACCCACACTTTGTATCCAACCGCACCTTCCACTGCTTCCCAAAATAAAGTTGTAGCCCCAGTGTTGGCATCATTTAATTTTGTTTGGACATCTGTGTAATATATCCCATCAAACGGCATCATTGGAGCAACAATATCCGAAACTGGACCTTCCCCATCTTCATATATCGCCATAACACGTACAAAATAGGTCAATCTAGTACTATAGTCTGTCTTTTTAGTAACAGCATAAGCCGTTTTATACGTACTTGAAGGATCAAGGGGCAGTTCGCTACCAAGTCCATCAGAACGTATGTTGTACTTGCCATTTGATAGTTCTGATTTAGTAGGCCAAATATTTTTTCCTTTTGTTGACCAACTTATTGTATTTCCAACATCGATAAAGTCGTAGGTGTTACCATTAAATATACCCACTTTGTAACCAATCGCATCTGTAGCTTTTGGCCAACTAATGATAAGTTCCCCTTCACTACCCCTAGTGATTCTGTGACTACAGCTGGCGATTTCATTTTCTCGTGTGTCGTCGATTGACTTTTCAATAATTTTTTGCCAAACTGTCCCTCTGGAGAATCTAATAACTCTTCTCCTAACGGTGATTGTATTCTTTCTTCTGATATTCTTACTGCTGGTTTTGTAACCTCGTCTTCCGCCATAGCCGTATTACTGGCGAGTGGACTTAACGCCAAAATCATTACTGTAAAAATTATTAGCCATTTTTTCATGGTGATCTATCTCCCTTTTCTCTTAATATTGGTGAGGCTATCTATCGTTTCGCGACACCTGTTTCCAGTTTATCCATTTTTAACACTTGTTACAATAAATTTCTTGTGGTTTTTTGAGCATTATGAGCTAAACGGGTGTTTTTCGGTTATATGTATTATTTTTAACAGGAAAATTCTACTTTGTTTTAATGCTACAAATCATCTCATTCGTTGCTATAAAAAGATTTTATTGATTACTTCTTTGCTCTAAATTCGATTTTCTCAGAAAAATCGTCACTGGTTCGACATATTTTATAGAACATGAAAAAACTAGCCCTATATCGCTTGCTAGGACTAGTTTCTCTATTATTTTATATGCTTGCTACTACTTGTTCTTTCACATCAAACTTCCCGTTCTTCATCGTAATTTTCACATCGGAAACTTTCGCGATTTCAGGATCATGCGTTACCATGATAACGCACTTCCCTTCTTTGTGCGCCAGGTCTTGGAATAGGGACACGACTTCTTTACTCGTTCGTTCGTCAAGATTTCCTGTTGGTTCATCCGCAACGATTAGGTCGGTTTCGCAGCATAAGGCGCGGGCAATCGATACACGTTGCTGTTGTCCTCCGCTTAAAGTGAGGACTTTTTGGCGTGCCATTTTTTCATCGATGCCGACTTTGGCAAGCATGTCGAGTGCGAATTGGCGCTTATCTTTTTGATCGACATGCGTGATTTCCATTGCGGTTGTCACGTTTTGTAATGCTGTCATGTAGGTTAGTAAGTTATAACTTTGAAACACGATGGAGACGTATTGATTTCGATATTTATTGAGGCCGATTTTTTTCAAGGATAAGCCTTTATAGAAAATATCGCCGTCTTTTTGGGAATCTAGCCCACCAGCGAGGGACAGGAAAGTCGTTTTCCCTGATCCCGAGCTGCCTACTACCGTATAGAAAACGCCTGTCGCGAAGGTGTAGTTTATTTTATCGAGAATTGGATTATCATTTTGGTGGTACGAATAGCTTACATCTGAGAATTCGAGAATTTTTGTCATAAAGGGTCACGCTCCTATTCTTGTTTTGTTAAGATTGTTTTCGGATTCATGCGTAATATTAGGATGGATGGGAGTAATACGGAGATGAAGGCTATGCCAACGCCGATACCGCCCATTTTCAGCATGTCTTCAAGGCTGACTTGGATGTCTAGTGATTTGATTTCTGCTGTGTTTGATGTTAGCGATGAACCGAATCCTTGACCTGGTCCGCCGCCATTTCCGCCTGGGCCACGTTGGTTCGTTGTGGTAGATGTCGATTCGGATGCTGTTTCGTTTTGTTGTGTCAACAGCTGATTGCCGACAACTTGCGCGACATAATGGCTACTTACCGCGGCAATTCCGAATGATAGTACCGCCACCACTAAAATTTCAACGAGGAACTGGCCGATAAGTTTGGAGCGTTTTTCCCCGATGGCGAGTAACACGCCCATTTCGTATTTGCGTTCGCGAATTTGCATCATCACGAGTAATGCCAAGATGAGTGCTCCAGCAATGGTCACGATATAGACAACGTTTTTCGAGAACGAAGCTACGTTGTTAATAGGTCCGATCATTTGTTGGTACGTCGCATCATTGGCATCTAATTTGAATGTATCCCAATCCACCGCGCTTACTTTTTTAGCTTCTTTTTCAAAAGCAGTGATGTTGGCTGCGTCATCCATGAAATAAATCGCGGAATCAACCGTGTCTTTTGCATCGCTGCCTTTGATTGTGTTGGCAACTGTATATGGTACATAAATTGTGTTATAAGGATTTAAGAATGAGAAGTTAGCGGCTGCGTCACTTCCTGAATCAGTTGTTTTGTAAATTCCTTTAATTGTTAGCTCTACTGTTGTTTTTTCGTCGCTCGACTGGATTTTAATTTTGTCCCCGACTTTAAGGTCATTGGCTTCTGCTAAAGTTTTTTCGATCATAACAACGTTTTTGCCGACGTCGCTTGCTGTGATGGCTTTCCCAGATACGAGTTTATCGGTGCCTGCTTTAAATGTTGTTGCTGTCGCGGAATCAAGTACGCCAGAAACGCTTAGGTCAGCTTGAACCATTTGCGGACGGTTTGAGTCGTTGCTATCGCCGCCTGGGCCTTGTTGCTGTTCGGTTGTTGAAGATGTGCTGGAATCGTCGGATTGAGATGTGTCGCTTGATGATGCGATCGGGTCAAATCCGGACGCCAGGGCTTGGGTGTTGGAATAAAGATTGTAACCTGCTACGTGGTCAAGTGCGGCTAATTTCTTCGCCGCTGCCACGGATACTGGTGTAGATTCGAACATTTTTGGTTTGCTGCTGGTAGTACTATCACTCGATGTTGATTCTTTTTGCTGAGCCTCCATCTGTTTCTCGCGGTCAACGCTTAAGGTCACGTCCCCACCAAGTTCTTGACGTGCTAGTTCGCTTGCTTTATTTGCCGCGGATTGAATCGTGAATCCGGAAAGAATAAGTACGCATACGATTGTAAAAATAAATAATTGCAGGATTGTTCTTCCTTTTCGTGCTTTCATGCTGAGTAATGCTCGTTTGATAAAATTCATATCGTTTCCTCCATTTCGTCTTGCTCTTTCTATAGATTAGACGTAAGGTGTGAAAAAAATATGAACAAACTATGAGCGGTATTTTAAACTTTTGCGAAAAACATTATTTAGCTTGATTTCATGGCGAATATAGTCTAATTTTAAGGGAGAGCTTTAATGAGAGAGAGGCAAAAATGATGAAACTATTAATGATAGAAGATAACGTCAGTGTTTGTACGATGATCGAGATGTTTTTTATGAAGGAAAAGATAGACGCCACGTTTGTGCATGATGGTTTGGAAGGTTTTGAGACATTTGGCAAGGAAGACTGGGATATCGTGATTATCGATTTAATGTTGCCGGGGATGGATGGCATGACGATTTGTCATAAAATTCGCGAGACGAGCGATGTGCCGATTATTATTTTGACGGCGAAGGAATCGGAGTCAGATCAGGTGTTGGGTCTTGAGATTGGTGCGGATGATTATGTTACCAAACCGTTTAGCCCGCTGACGTTGATGGCACGGATTAAAGCTGTGACGCGTCGTAAAGGTCAAGCTGTGGACGCGACGGCAAAACCTGCGGACGACGACATTTTAGAAACGAAGTATTTCAAAATTAGTAAAAAGACGCGGGAAATGTATTTTGAAGGGCAATTACTCGAGGCTTTGACGCCGAAGGAATTTGATTTGTTGTACTTTTTGATGCAGCATCCACGCCAAGTTTTCTCGCGGGAGCAATTGTTAGAACAGGTTTGGGGTTACCAATTTTATGGAGATGAGCGTACGGTGGACGTACACATTAAACGACTGCGACAAAAAATCGCGACCGAGGAGCACCCTTTTCTTCATACCATATGGGGCGTCGGCTACAAATTCGATGAAACGGAATGATACGTATGAAATTTAAATACTTTTACCAGCTTTTTTTGACACAATTTATTATTTTGTTTATCGCTTGTTTGATGATTGGCCTGCTGATTTCGCATTTTATGAAGGATTATTTGTACGAGACACAAGTTTCGGATTTGACGGCGTATGGGGAAGAAATTGCGAAGGATGTGCAGAACATGTCGGACCGGGAAACTGGAAGTCCGATTTTGCAGACGTATCAGCAAATTTTAGGCGTGAAAAACATCCATTATGTGATTTTCGATGATACCGCTGCGATTGTTTATCCGCAGTCCAATCGCCCACTTCCACCTGATTTCCATTTGAAAACCGATGAATGGAAGGAATTGCAAGAAGGCAAGACCGTTTCGACGTTGATGGATACACGATTCAGCGATCAGTTGACGCGCGTGAGTATTCCGATTGAGAAGGACGGCGAATTTGCCGGTGGAATCATGCTTACATCGCCGATTAGCGGCACCGAGAAAGTCATCGGGAAAATTAATTGGTACGTTTTCTATACGATTCTCATTTCGATTACGATTGCTCTGATTTTGAGCGCGATTATCGCAAAACTACAGGTAAACCGCTTCCGCAAGCTAAGTTCAGCGACGAAAGAAGTTATTAAGGGCAATTATAGCGTGCGTTTGAAGGAAAGTTCGATGGATGAGATTGGCGCGCTGGCCGGTGATTTTAATAAAATGACGCAGACTTTGGAAGAATCAGCCGTTGAGATTGAGCGCCAAGAAAAGCGTCGCCGTCAGTTTATCGCCGATGTTTCCCATGAAATGCGGACGCCACTCACGACGATTAGCGGTTTGACGGAAGGTTTAGTCAACGATATTATTCCAAAAAGTGAGACGGATCGCTGTATTGCATTGATTGATACAGAGGCACGGCGCTTGGCACGGCTTGTGAATGAGAATCTCGATTATGAGCGCATTCGTTCGAATCAGATTCAGCTGCATAAGACGACCTTCGCCGCGAATGAATTTTTGGATATTATCAAGGATCAGCTACAATTGACTGCTGAAAATAGAGGCGACCAGATTATTGTGGACACTCGAGATTCCGTCCAAATTTTTGCAGACTACGATCGATTGATGCAAGTTTTCATTAATATCGTGAAAAACAGTATCCAGTTTACAGAGAACGGCACGATTACCCTCTCGGCGAGGCAGGAATATAAAGAAACGATTTTCGAAATTAGCGACACAGGAATTGGCATGAATGAATCCGAAGTCGAGCAGATTTGGGATCGCTTCTATAAAGCCGACATGTCGCGGACGAGCACAAAGTTTGGTGAATCCGGTATTGGGCTGTCGATTGTGAAGCAGTTGATTAGCTATCATGATGGTGAGGTTAGTGTGCATAGCGTGGCAGGTGAAGGGACGACATTTACGATTAAATTACCGTTTTTTGTGGATAATGACGGAGACAAATAAAAAAGCAAATAGGCTGATTGAGAATATAGCTACATTCTCAATCAGCCTATTAAAATTATATATTACCAGTATTTCATATATTTAGTAGTTTGCTTGACTAGTTTTGTTCTTTTCTTGTCCTTATAGATATAAATATTATATCTATAGTAACGATAGTCTGGACTACTATAGATATGTTGCTTTCCATATAAGTTTGGAGAATTTAGCGCATACAATGAATATGCACCACCTATTGCCCACGAAACGAACCCTATACCTGGAATAAATCCGCAAGCACCAATAAGCAAGCCACGATACGTGCGAACTGAATTCATATCAAAATATGTTGTAGTCCTATAAATGTACTTGACATTCGCTTTAAGTAGCGGTGTAAAAGCTTCTGTATTCGAGTCATTTGTGAGCTTTTCATCTAAAGTAGCCTGATTAGGATCAAATTGCGAGTCCAAAACCATTTCTCCAGCTAAAAAAATACTACCTTCTGAATCTTTTTCAATTGCTAATGTAGTACCATCACTTTCAGTCCAAGTTCCTTCGGTTTGTTCATCATTTGTAAATTGAATTTCTATATTTTCTTTATTTACTTTGTCCTCTACATTGTAAGAATTATTTCCTTCGTACGAGATAGAAAAATTTTCTGTCTCTAATCTATTATTACTCCCTTGTATATTATCTATGGCTCCTACATCAGCATTTATATTTTCCCCTAAGTTTATAGGTGGTACTTGAAAATAAGCAATCGTAGCACCATATTTGTCATATGCTGTTACCTTCGTATGGTAGAAATCATTTGAAGAAAAATCAATGCTATTTAACTTATACAGCCTTGAGGGCTCACTGGAGAGCTCGCCTCCATTATAATCAGTATGAAGCTTATTAATATTTCGTTCTAACTCCTCTTTTGTTGGCCAAATTCCCTTTTCATCTGTATCCCACAAGGTAGCTGTTCCAACATCGAAAGGAACATAATATTTGCCATCAAAAATCCAAACCTTATATCCTACCGCTGATTCTACATCATCCCAGCTAAAACTTAAATAACCATTTCTATTATCTTCATTTTCTTGAGATATAACACCCACATTAATTTTTGGAAAACTAAATAGATTCATAACAATATCAGATGGCTGACTCTCTCCTTGTGGATAAACAGCAATCACTCTGACAAAATGAGCAATCCTTGTGCTATAATCGTATTTTTTTGTAGCATTGTAGGCGTTTTTATAAACTAGAGAAGAATCTTTTTGAATATCCCCACCACTGCCATCTATATGGAGTTTATATCTTCCATTTGAAACTTCTTCTTTTGTTGGCCAGATTCCTTTTCCATTCGAGTTCCATCTAGTCGTGTCTCCTACATCCACAAAATCATATTCAAAGCCGTTAAAAATACCAATCTTGTAAGAAATAGCTCCTTCAGCTTTAGCCTAATAGATATCTAAATAACCCAAATCCTCTTTCCCTGTTATATCTCCTGATTTCACATAGGGTTTCGTCATTATAGAATTTGTCAATCCCGAACGAAGAAGATTTCTTGATTTTGCAAATTGCCCTTCCGGTTTTTCTAAAGAATTTTCAACATTTATGTTTTCTAATCCTAAATAATTGATTAAATCATTCTCTTGTGCAGATGATTCTGTTGCGGGAAATAAGGCACATCCTAACATGAAAATAATAGTAAATATCAAACCCTTTTTCATTTCAATATTGCTCCTGTCTACAATTTAATATCAAACTTTATGTTTTTTTCTTTTCCAATAAAAAAACATATCTCTAGACCACAAAACTATTCCAAATCCTATTGGAATAAGTAATGGTTTTGCATGAGTGATTAAAAAGTAAATAACAAAAAAAACGATAGCAACTGCCCAAATCCATAATCTTATTTCTTGATATGTTTGCGATTTATTATTAATCCTCATATTAAAAACCTTCTTCCACATACAATTTTACATGATAAATAACTACACTTTGTACATTTTGGGAGGTCATAATATTAATTTCAAGGTTAAATTATGAACTTTTAGACATATTTTAATGTGATAAACCAAAATTTTCTCCATAAAAAAACGCCTCACCCTTTTTTCCAGGCAAGACGTAATTTCATTATTTCTCATCTCAATTTATCAACCGCTTCTTCCTCGGTAGCAACAAAATAAACATGACTCCCCTTATTGCTCTCATATATATAATCCTTAAAATTCTCACTATACATCGAAAAATCACCAATTATCGCCATTTTCAGCTGATATGTCACCAATTTTTGAAAAGCATCGCCTAGCAATCCTGTTTTGAGATCGAAAAACGCCTCTAAAATAGCGACTTTGTCAATGATAATTTTATAATACGTCGTTTCGTATTGCACACTCATCACAAAGTCTAACATCGACGCCGTATCTTTTATTATAACCTCACCACTCTTAACCCGAGCAATGCCATCACTTTCCAATTTCTGAATCTCCATTTTCATGCCCCTTCCAACAGGTAAGACGTAATCTTAGCTTCACACAAATCGAGCGAAAGCGTTTGTATTCCGCAAGTTTGGTGGAAGCCGGAAGCGGAGTGTACGACTGTACATGATGACTGAAAACAGGGAGGGAGTAGTTTCTCCGACCATGTGAGAAGTTATGCGAAGCGTAGCGTAGAAGAACCGGAAGTCCGCTAAACTTGCGGAATGCGAACGCTTGCCACCGATTTACTCCGCATATCCAACTATCCCCGCATAAACTGATACGGCGTGATGTCATCCATCCCAATCATCGGATTAATCGTCATCCAATTTTCCTCCGTCAACAACTTCCGATTACTCACCGTCGCAAGCATATCTTCATCACTCAGCAACCGTTCATACAGCGTCGTATTCCGCTTCTCCTCATCGATCCGCTCGACGCCCATCCGAAACGCGTCCTCTTCCCCGCAAATAATCAGAAACTGCTTGCTTCGAGTCACCGCTGTATACAAAATATCGCGCCGCAACATCCGGTAGTAACTCCGCACCACCGGCATAATCACAATCGGAAACTCGCTGCCCTGCGCCTTATGAATCGAACAACAATACGCGTGCGTCAACTGGCCAAACTCCTGCCGAAAATACTCGACCTCCGTCTGATCAAACTGCACCACGACCATATCCTGCTTCTCCGTGTTTTCCTTCGCATAAATAATCGAGACAATCTCGCCAAAATCACCATTAAAAACGTTCTTCTCTGGCTGATTCACAAGCTGCAACACCCGATCCCCAATCCGAAAAACGATATCGCCAAACTTCACTTCTTTACGCTTACCATCCGGATTCGCATTGAAAATCTCCTGCATTTTGCGATTTAAAATATCAATTCCCGCAGGTCCACGGTACATCGGCGCCAAAACTTGGATATCCTTCGCGCGAAAGCCTTTTTTCTTCGCGTTTTCCACAACCTTCTCCACGACTTCCGCAATTTGGTTCACCGTACAATGGAAAAACGATCGATCCGTGCTATTTTTCGTGAACGTCGCTGGTAAAAATCCTTGCCGAATATCATGCGCCAGCTCAATAATCGACGACCCATCCTCCTGCCGGTAAATATCCGTCAACTCCACCGTCGGAATCTCGTTCGACCGCAACATATCCTTCAAAACTTGCCCTGGTCCAACAGACGGCAACTGATCCTGATCTCCCACTAAAATCACTTGCATATGCGCTGGCAAAGCTCGGAATAACTGATTTGCAAGCCAAATATCGACCATCGACATTTCATCAATAATCAACAATTTCCCTTCAATCGAACGCTCATTATCATCGTCCAACTGCTCCTGCCCGTTCATTCCCAACAAGCGGTGAATCGTCATCGCAGGCAATCCCGTTGATTCCGTCATCCGTTTCGCTGCACGTCCCGTCGGAGCCGCCAGCAAAATCGGCAATTTCTGCCCGTCCTTATACGACATCGGGTCCAAATTTACACCATTCAATTCCGCGTAAAGTTCCACGATTCCCTTAATAACCGTTGTTTTCCCCGTACCAGGTCCACCAGTCAGAATCAGCATCGGCGACATCAACGCCTGCTCAAGCGCCACCTTCTGCGTTTCCCCATAAGAAACACCAATCCGATCCTCCAATTCACCAAGCGCGATATAAAACTCCGATTTTGGAAATAGTTCCTCGTATTCCTTTTGTCGCATCATCCGTTTCACATGCGCCGCAAATCCAGCCTCCGCGAAATAAAGCGATGGCACATACACCCGCGTGTTCTCCGTCATCACCTTCTGATCTTCCTCAAGCGCCAACAACTGCTTCGTCAACTGCTCCTGCTCAATCCGAATTGGCTCACTATTCTCAAGCAGCTGCGTCACCGTCTCCAACAACAC
The DNA here is from genome assembly GCF_003534205.1 of Listeria weihenstephanensis. NCBI lineage: Bacteria > Bacillati > Bacillota > Bacilli > Caryophanales > Listeriaceae > Paenilisteria > Paenilisteria weihenstephanensis. Next base: position 1,931,331 of record NZ_CP011102.1, read on the forward strand.
TTCCCGCTCCATAAATACATTCCCCTGTTGCAACGACTCCTGCTCCAACATGTACAAAATCGCCGCCTGCAACCGCGAATAATGATTCCCACCAAGTCCAAGCTTACGCCCCAACTCATCCGCGCGGTTAAACCCAATCCCCTTCACGTCCTCAATCAACTTATACGGATTATTCTCAAGCACATTCAGCGTATCCTGCTTATACGCCTGGAAAATTTTCATCGAGAGCTGCGGACCAAATCCATACTCATTCAAACTCACCATAATATGTTCCAAACCTTGATTCTCACGCAGCGATTCCAGCAAACTTTCCGCCGTCGCAAGCGGCAATCGCGGCACCTCTTGAAGTAGCGACGGATCAGACAAAATCCGACTAATCGCATCCTCACCCAGCGTATCGACCACACGTTCCGCCGTCTTTTTCCCGATTCCTTTAAAAAGTTCCCCAGATAAATACTGCACCAAACCCTGCTTCGTCTGCGGCATCTCTTTTTTGAACCGATCCGCTTTAAACTGTTGTCCAAACTTGGCATGATCCATCAATTTCCCGTGAAATATGTATACCTCTTGCTCATGAAGGGCAGGAAAAAAACCCGTCACAACGATATCCTTCTCGTCCCACGTCGTATTCGTATCCTGCACCTGAATCCGCACCACAGAAAACAAGTTCTCACTATTGTGAAAAATCGTCGACATCACGGTTCCCTTCATGTATAATTCCTCGTTCTCACCGAGCAGTCCCAACGTTTCTTGCGTGTCCATTTCCCCACCTCCTCGTCTTTTATGCCGTTTTTTATTCCCCGCTCGCTTCTAAATCTTGAATCGCCGCAAGCGCATTCGCCGCCAATTCATGATTTTCATCACTTGCCACAGCCTTTTCAAAATACGTTTTCCCGATCACCAAATCGCCTTGCCAAGCCAAATACGCCGCGCCAATATTGTAAAACGCATCTGCATCATCAGGCTTCAATACAAGCACCCGTTCAAGCGCTCCAATCGCCTCTTCAAACATGTCCGATTTCGCGAGTGCAATCCCATACTGGAACGCCGCCTCCACGTCATCCGGCGCCAATTCCACCGAACGAAGCAAGTATGGAATCGCGAGCAAGTTCTCATCCATTTGCGCAAAACTCATCCCAATCATGAAATAAACGTCCGCTGAATCAAGCCCATTCGCAATCGCCTGTTCGAATTGCTGCGCGGCATCCTGGTAACGTTCCAACACATAATACAAATTTCCTAAACTATAATACGCCGCTGAAGCCTTGCTATCAAGCTCAATTCCCCGCTCGAAAAAGCGCTCCGCCCGCTCAAAATCATCCATTGAAAGCAACACATTTCCGAAATTAATAAAGCCAACCGGATCATTCGGATGTTCTTCAATGACCTCCGTAAAAAGACGTACCGCCGTCTCTAAATCATTTTTTTGCATCGCTTCAATACCTTGTGCATTTTTATCCATCATGTTTTTTTCCTCCTATTTTACCGCAACAGCAAGCCAGGTTTTTAGCGCTGCCACTGTCTGTTTTGTCTGCTCTTCCACGCTAATCGTGGCATCATTATCACCATTTTGCTTCCCGTAAGCGCCAAATTGTGCATGATTTCCACCCTTGATTGATACAAAAGTCGTGTCCTCAGGCAGGTACTTTTTGTCTTTTTCATATGTATCCCAATTTAGCACGCCATCTTTCGTCGCAGTGATCGATAACGCTGGAAACGGAGCTTCTGCAAGCGTTCCTTTCTCATCTGCATAACTCGCTAAAAAGAAAATACCGTCTAATTCACCCATATTATTATGAGCAAACCGAGCTGCCATCGCGCCACCAAGCGAATGACCACCTATTACGAAATGTTCATCGGTGTTGCTATCCATAATATCCGCCGCCTTATTCTGTCCGAAAACAGCCAAACCGAGCGGCATATCTGCAATATATACCTTGTAACCAGCATCAGCAAGCCCTTTTGCCATCGGTGCATAGCTCAAAGAATCAATAAAAGCACCCGGATAAAAAATCACACTTTCTTTCACCTCTTGATTTAAAGGCGTGAACATCAGAAAACCACTATCATCCACGACATCCACTTTTTTCGTCGAATCTCCAGCCGCTTCAGCAAACGGGCTCGGTGATGTATTAAAATAAAAATAACTGCCACCAACAATCAAAATCAGCACGGCTAACACAATCCATAGCGTCTTTTTCATCTAAATCCTCTTTTCAACTTTTATCGAAAAAAGAGTTCAGGAAAACATGACGTACATCACGCCCCGAACCCTTTTCTAACTATTTATCCTACATATTGCAATTGCGCATCTTGCTTGTAAATTTCATCGATCGTTCCGCCGCCTAAGCAAACATCCCCATCATAAAGCACGAGCGCTTGGCCTGGCGTTACCGCACGAGCCGGCGCATCAAAAACCACATTTGCCTTATTTCCATCCAACAAATGCACCGTCACACCAACATCTTCTTGGCGATAACGGAATTTTGCCGTACAATGGAAAACTGCTTCCATCGGGCGATCCGATACAAAGCTCATATCCGTTGCCACAAGCGAATCGGAATAAAGGCTATCATGATGGAATCCTTGCTCCACGAACAAGACATTATTCGCAAGATCCTTCCCAACAACAAACCAAGGCTCTCCGTCGCCACCAATGCCCAAGCCATGACGTTGCCCAATCGTATGATACATCAAGCCATCATGCTTACCCATTACTTTGCCGTCCAGCGTCTTCATTTCACCTGGTTGTGCCGGTAAATACTCACTCAAAAATTGCTTGAAATTGCGTTCTCCGATAAAACAAATTCCTGTGCTGTCTTTCTTGCCCGCCGTCACCAACCCAGCTTCTTCCGCAATCCGACGCACTTCCGGTTTTTCCATTCCACCAAGCGGGAACATTACCTTCGAAATTTGCGCTTGCGATAATTGGTTCAAAAAGTACGTTTGATCCTTGTTATTATCCACACCACGTAACATTTTCACTTCATTATCGATCGTTTCAACACGTGCATAATGTCCCGTTGCCACAAAATCAGCACCCAGACTCTCCGCATGCTCCAAAAACGCTTTAAACTTAATTTCCTTATTGCACATCACATCTGGATTCGGCGTCCGACCCAATTTATATTCATCCAAGAAATACGTAAACACTTTGTCCCAATATTCCTTTTCAAAATTAACGGCATAATACGGAATCCCAATTTGATTCGCGACACGAATAACATCCTCGTAATCCTCCGTCGCCGTGCACATACCAAATTCATCCGTATCATCCCAGTTTTTCATAAAGATTCCGATAACATCGTAGCCTTGTTCTTTTAGCAAATAAGCCGTTACCGACGAGTCCACGCCGCCAGACATACCAACAACTACCCGTGTCTTACTATTATCCATTTTAATTACTCCTCACCTTCACTTACAAAGTCGTTGTACCACTTTTACAATCTCGCTTGCCGCACTTTCTATCTCCTCGTAAGAATTACCAAGGCCAAAACTAATTCGAATCGATTCGCGCACACCCGCATGGTCCTCGCCATATAAAGCCACTAAAACATGCGATGGGTCCACCGTTCCAGCCGTACAAGCCGAACCACTTGAAACCGCGATTCCTTCCATATCTAAATTCATCAATAACTGCTCCACCGAAACACCTGGAAAACGCACATTCAAAACTTGCGGCAAACCTTTTTCAAGCGATCCATTTACTTCAAAACGAATCTCTCTTTCTGTAAATGTATCCACTAAAACATGCTTATACTCCAGAAAGTCCGATCGCTTCTGTTTCCGCGACTCCTGCGCAATTCGCACTGCCTCCGCCAAACCACAAATCCCCGGCAAATTTTCTGTACCAGCACGACGCTTACGTTCCTGCTCTCCGCCGTGAAAAGGATACACCAAATTCGTCCCATTTTTCACATATAAAAAGCCAATGCCTCGCGGTCCATTAATCTTATGCGCCGTCACCGTAAGCAAGTCCACACCAAGCACCGCAACATCGATGTCAAACATGCCAAAAGCCTGCACCGCATCTGTATGGAATAACGCCTCATGATCCGTCAAACGCTCGCCAATTGCGCGAATCGGTTGCACTGAGCCAATCTCATTATTTCCAAACATAATCGAAACCAAAATCGTCTCGTCCGTTAACGCGGCATCAAAATCCTCAAGTGAAATGACGCCTGTTTGATCAACCGGTAAATACGTCACCTTAAATCCTTGCGTTTCCAAATACACACATGCCTCTAAAACTGCTGGATGCTCAATCGCCGTCGTAATAATATGATTGCCACGTTCCTGATTGGCAAGCGCCGCACCAATGACCGCAATATTATCACCTTCCGTACCGCCACTCGTAAACACAATCTCTCGTTCATCAGCTGCGATACTTTCCGCGACAACCGCACGCGCCTCATCAAGCGCCTTACGTGCCTCTCTCCCCGCATAATGAATACTTGAAGGATTGCCATAATTATTTGTAAAACTAGCCAACATCGCCTGCACAACCTCTGGATGAATCGGACTAGTCGCTGCATGATCTAAATATACTCGTTCTACCATAAAATCGCTTCTTTCTATATTAAAAACTAAGAATCAGCCTTTAAAAATTGTTTTTATAACCTACCCTATTTTAGCAAGAAACGCTACCGAAAGCAAAAAAGGGAGATGCATTTAGTCCTGGGATCTGATAAAAGTTTAGTTTGGGTAAAATTAGTTCTATTTATTAAGTGAAAAGCATGATGTATAATGATTGATTTCTTAAAATTGCTTACTTACCTGTGTTTTACAGTTGTTCAGAATAAACATCGGTTGCTTATATTTGTTTTGATTTTATTTCGAGCTTTGCGTCGAAGAGCCACTTGATGGATTACCTGCTCACTTCGTTCGCATACATATTGGGGCTCTAACTCAGCAAAGGACGCTTCGTAAGACCCACAACAAAAAAGCACCCCATTCGCGAAACGTCAGAATCCCGTTCACAAATGAAGCGCTCGAATCTTAATTTAATAATAAAGAAACCCCAATCGTACCGTCTTTAATACCATTGTTTGAACCCGCTATTAACAGCAGGTGGGTGCTCTGTCTGACGGTTTACAAGTCCTCGTGAAAAGGCATGTGCGCTGCGCCCGAACTTGGGCTCCCTAGGTAGATCAAATTGTTCGGTTCAATAATATAGGTACCATAACGAATACATTAGGGTTTCTTTATTGACCTAAGAATACCACAAAAATTTGTAGATTTCAATTTGGAACACTCCATCATACTTAAAAATGTATTTTTTTGTACGCTCATTCTATTTTTTATTCTGATTAATCTTCTCATATACACCAGCAATCGTTTGCTCATACTTCGACGTCAACTTTGGTTCATAGTATTTCGCTTTCAACAGCCGATCAGGCAAGTACTGCTGATCCACCCAAGCATTTTCGTAACTATGTGGATATTTATAATCGAGCGCTCGTCCAAGCTCTTTTGCACCAGAATAATGCCCGTCTCGCAAATGATCTGGAACCTCGCCACTTTTCCCGGCTCGAATGTCTGCCAAAGCACTATCAATCGCCATAATAGCAGAATTCGATTTTGGCGATAAGCACAGCTCTATAACGGCATTCGCTAACGGAATACGCGCTTCTGGAAAGCCGATTTTCTCCGCCGTCTGAACAGCTGATAACGTGTGTGTCGCCGCTTGTGGATTTGCCAGCCCAACATCTTCATACGCCATAACGAGCATGCGCCGACTGATACTGACTAAATCGCCAGCTTCAATAAGCCTTCCCATATAATGGAGCGCGGCATTCACATCACTACCTCGAACCGACTTCTGAAACGCACTCAAAACATCATAATGCGCATCCCCGTCTTTGTCATGCGCCAAGCTTTTTCGCTGGAGACACTCTTCAGCAACTTCGAGCGTCACATGCACTTCCCCCTCGTCATCTGGCTCCGAGGAAATAACCGCTAACTCAAGCGCATTGAGTGCACTCCTGACATCGCCGTTACTCGCTGTTGCCAAATGGGTTTTCGCATCCAGATCCAGCACAACATCATATGTCCCAAGCCCACGCTCCGAATCGGCAAGCGCCCGATCCATCGTCGTCTCAATATCTGCAACCGAAAGCGGCTTTAATTCAAAAATTTGCGTCCGACTCCTGATCGCTGGGTTAATCGCAATGTATGGGTTACTCGTCGTTGCTCCAATCAAAATAATCTGGCCACTCTCTAAATGAGGCAGCAAAAAATCTTGTTTAGGCTTGTCCAAACGGTGCACCTCGTCCAAAAGCAAGATAACCGTTCCGCTCATTTTCGCTTCCGCCGCCACAACTTCTAAATCCTTCTTATTATTTGTTACCGCATTCAACATCCGAAACGCATATTTCGTACTGCCTGCAATGGCGCTTGCAATCGATGTTTTCCCAATGCCAGGCGGTCCATATAAAATCATGGAAGACAACTGTTTTGCCTTTACCATCCGATAAATAACTTTATCCTTACCAACAAGATGCGTCTGCCCAACGATATCATTAAGCGACTTTGGCCTCATTCGATAAGCAAGTGGTTGAATAGCCATATCTCCACTCCTCTACTTTCATTTTCACAACTCAACAAAACGCCTATTTCTATTATAACACAAGAACATTTGTTCTGTTACTAAAAACTTGATTCTCCTCCAACATTTCATTCAATCAAGGAGTGCGCATCTTTTACTCGCTTCTTTCAGCAAATTGCTTTATAATTATGCTGATATCACGATTAGCCATTTTATAACTAATCGTACGAAAGCGATCTTCTTCATTGTATCAGAAAATCGCAACATTATTTGGAGGTTATTATGAAAATTACAACGAAAGGCCGTTATGGTTTAACCATTGTACTAGAATTAACACGATGTTTTGGCCAAGGCCCTATTTCCCTACGTTCTATCGCTGAAAAAAAAGGCTTGTCGGAACATTACTTAGAACAACTGATCGGCCCACTGCGTAATGCTGGTATTGTAAAAAGTATCCGCGGCGCACATGGCGGTTATATCTTAGGTGATGAACCCGCCAAAATCACAGCAGGCGACATCATCCGTACATTAGAAGGCCCTATCGTGCTTGTTGAAAGCATTGAAGATGAAGAAGCCGCGCAACGTGAATTATGGTTACGTATCCGGAACGCAGTGAAAGAAGTGTTGGATAGTACAACATTAGAAGATTTAGCTAGCCATGGCGATGATCCACTACTTGACGGCTACATGTTCTATATTTAAAAAAGGCGAAATGAAGCGTTCTCACCGACTGAAGTGAGCATCCTCCATTTCGTCTTTTTTTGCATTTCACATCCATATGTCACCTATTTCCTCACAAAAAATTAACTTCTAATAAAAAGAAAATTCGAATTAAAACTCCAAAAACATAGAAAGAAAGCGCTACCTGTAAGATTATCTAACAAAATTTAAATTTTCAGTTAAAATAGCTTGCTTTATTTTCAGTTTGCAGTATTATTAGCACATAAACACAAAACAAATGTTAGAATATCTAACAAAAAGGAGAGTGTCGCATGGAAGCAGTATTTATGTTCTTTTGTACCTTGTTAGTTTGGCTGATGACACCAGGGATTGCTTTATTTTATGGGGGGATGGTTCGCAGCAAGAACGTGCTTAGTACCGCAATGTATAGTTTCAGTTCCATGGCTATCATCTCTATTCTTTGGGTTGTCGTTGGTTACTCGCTAGCCTTCGCGCCTGGAAATGCCTTTATCGGCAGTTTTGACTGGACTTTCCTACACAGCGTCGGTTTCGATCCTAACGCAACATACTCCGATGCGATTCCACATACTTTATTCATGATGTTCCAAATGACATTCGCGATTTTAACAGTCGCCATCATTTCTGGAGCTTTTGCAGAACGGATGAATTTTGCAGCATACTTAATTTTCATTATTTTATGGTCGCTACTCGTTTATTCTCCTGTTGCTCACTGGGTCTGGGGCAACGGCGGTTGGTTACGCGAACTCGGCGCGCTTGATTTTGCTGGCGGAAATGTCGTTCATATTAGTTCTGGGGTTACCGGACTTGTGCTCGCGATTGTTCTCGGTCGACGTAAAGAAGCAGAGAATTCCTCCCCACATAATTTGCCACTCGCTTTAATTGGTGGTATATTAGTTTGGTTCGGTTGGTACGGATTCAACGTTGGTAGCGCGCTAACGATTGATAACGTTGCAATGGCGGCTTTCGTGAACACCAATTCAGCCGCTGCAGCTGGTATTATCGGTTGGGTCGCAGTTGAATGGCTGATCAATAAAAAACCTACCATGCTCGGCACAATTTCTGGTGCAATTGCAGGACTTGTTTCCATCACGCCCGCCGCTGGATTCGTCACGGTTGGCAGCGCCCTATTGATTGGCTTTCTCGGTGGCGCGATTTGTTTCTGGGCCGTCTTCTGGTTGAAAGGCAAGTTGAAATATGATGATGCACTCGATGCTTTTGGCTTACACGGTATCGGCGGTATCTGGGGCGGTATTGCCACAGGACTTTTTGCCACTACCAAAATTAACAAACTCGGCGCGGACGGCTTATTTTATGGAAACGCTGGATTGCTCGGTAAACAATTGATCGCCATTGGTTCCACCGTCGTTTTCGTCGCCATCGCTACTATCATCATTATCTATGTTATCAAAATATTCATACCTATCAGAGTAGACGAAGAACAAGAGTACAAAGGGCTTGATTTAACACTTCACGGTGAAAAAGCCTATCATGATTAAGGGGTGGTTTTATTGTCAAATTTAACAAAAATCGAAATTATAACTCGACCAAATCGTTTTTACGAATTCCAAAAAGCGCTCGCAGAAATCGGCGTCAGCGGTTTAACCGTCACAAAAGCACTCGGCACCGGTCTTGAAAAGGGCTTGATTGAGCTTTATCGCGGCAAAAAGAAAGAAACAAACGTTCACGAACGAATGAAAATCGAGATTGTTGTTAGCACGGTCCCTGTGGAAGCTGTTTTAGAAGTCGTTAAAAATACATTGCGAACCGGCGAACCAGGCGACGGCAAAGTTTTCATTTATCCCGTTGCAGAAGTCATTAAAATCAGCACCGGCGAGCGTGGCGTGGATGCGTTACAAGATCATCCGAAAGAAAAATAACCTTTCAAATGAGATGCGGATAAATAAAAAGCGACTAATTCTAAAAATACAATGAGAAATCGCGTTTTCCCCTTCCCGAAATGAAAAACAGCGCTTATAATGAGAAAGTAGCTAAATGGATGTTTTATATATGAAGGAGAGATAGACAAAGATGCGAAAGATCCCCTTTTTTACAATTATCGCGATTGTTTTTTTAGCAGGAGGTTATTACTTTCTGCAAAACTCCGCTTCTCCAATAGATGTTTCGTTTAATTTTCTAGTCACTCAGAAAAATGATGACAATTCCATTTCAGGAAACATCGAAGGAGCAGGTAGCAAAAAGATTAAGCTCGACCTTGACAAATCCCAATGGAAGTCAGTAAAAGTCGGCAATCGCTACACTGTAGAAGCCAGATTTTATGACAAGAATAAAGTCAGTAACAAAGAGAAGAAAACATTAGAAGGTCCCTTTTGGTCAAACGATGCCAACACAGGAATCCTAGCGAACGAGGTTGAGGTCACAATGATAGATACATCCTCAGCAAATTAAAAAATGGTCTGGGGCATAACCCAGATAAATCGGCGAGAAGCGCTCGCATTCAGGGGATTTGGCGGACTTCCGGTTCTACTACGCATACTGCTACGCTTAACTTCTTACATGGTCGAGGAAAACTACCCTCTCCCTGTTTTCAGTCATCACATACACCAGTATGCTCCGCTTCCGGCTTCCACCAAATCCCCTGAATACAAACGCTTTCGCTCGATTTGTGTAAAACAAAACTTTTCGTCTTACCCCCAAAACGGGTGAGGCGTTTTTGCTTTATCTCAAGTTTATCCAAGACTCTTCAAATAGCAGGTGCAGCACCGAGTTGCGACGCCTACTTTTTTTGTACATCAAATTCTCTGCCATATCAAAAAAGGATTTCCCACGCAAATTAACGCGGAAAATCCTTTTTCAAAATTCCAACCATCTTTATTCCGCTTTCTTCGCCTCAACCGCAAGTTCTAACTCAGCCAATTGCGCTGCGCTCACTTCACTTGGAGCATTCGTCAACGGATCTGCTGCACTTCCTGTTTTAGGGAATGCAATCGTATCGCGTAAATTCGTTCTACCTGCAAGGATCATGATAATCCGGTCCAAGCCAAGCGCGATTCCACCATGTGGCGGTGTTCCGAATTCTAACGCTTCTAACAAGAATCCAAATTGATCGGTCGCTTCTTCATCCGTAAATCCAAGCGCACGGAACATTTGTTGTTGCATTTCTTTTTTATAAATACGGAGTGATCCTCCACCAATTTCATAACCATTTAAGACGATATCATACGCTTCGGCCATCGCTTTTTCTGGTGCTGTTTCAAGCAACGAAGCGTCTTGTGGCATCGTGAAAGGATGATGGGCAGACACGAAACGGCCAGCTTCTTCATCATATTCGAATAACGGCCAATCAGTCACCCACAGGAATGCCAATTCATTTTGGTCGATCAAATCTAAATCTTGACCTAATTTTGAACGTAACGCTCCAAGAGACGCCGCAACAACCTCTGCTTTATCCGCTACGAATAATAGTAAATCACCAACTTCAGCATCTAAAACTTTGGCTACAGCCGCTTGATTTTCTGGCGTGAAGAACTTAGCAATCGGCCCTTTAAAACCGTCCTCTTCTACCTTCATCCAAGCAAGGCCTTTCGCGCCGTATCTACCGACGAATTCGCCCAGTCCATCAATGTCTTTACGTGAATAGTTCGCCGCAGCAGCTTTCGCATTGATTGCTTTTACCTGCCCACCACTTTCGATCGCGTTTGTGAACACTTTAAAGTCAACATCCGCAACTACTTCCGCCACGTTTTTCAACTCTAGACCAAAACGTACATCTGGTTTATCGCTACCAAAACGATCCATCGCTTCTGCATACGTCATATGCGGGAATGGTTTCTCAATTTTAATACCCTTCGTCGCTTCTACAACCGCAACCAACATTTCTTCTGTAATTTCTTGAATCTCCTCTTTCGTCAGGAAACTCGTCTCTAAATCGATTTGGGTAAACTCAGGCTGACGATCTCCGCGCAAATCTTCATCGCGGAAACAACGCACCACTTGGTAATACTTATCGAAACCAGCAGACATCAACAACTGTTTCAAAATTTGCGGTGATTGTGGCAACGCATAGAAATTACCAGGATAAACACGACTCGGAACCAAATAATCACGCGCACCCTCAGGCGTACTCTTCGTCAAATAAGGCGTTTCAATATCAAAAAAGCCCATCTGATCCAACTTCTGGCGGAACGTCTTCGTTGCCGTATGACGCATTTGGAAAATTTGGTTCATCTCTGGACGACGCAAATCTAAATAGCGATATTTCAAGCGCAATTCATCCGAAACATTGACCCCATCTTCAATATAAAACGGCGGTGTTTTTGAAGCATTCAACACTTCAATTTCCTCAGCCAAAATTTCGATATGCCCTGTTTTTAATTTATCATTTTTTGCGCCTTCACTTCTCGCTGCAACAGTTCCAACCACCGTCACAACAAATTCATTACGAACTGACTCGGCAATTGCAAGTGCATCCGCAGAAAAATCTGGATTGAAAACAACTTGGACAATTCCTTCACGATCACGCAAATCGATGAAAATAAGCCCTCCTAAATCACGACGTTTTTGAACCCAACCGTGTAATGTTACTTTTTCACCGATTTGTTTCTCCGTCACGTCTCCGCAATATAATGTTCTTTTCTTCATTTAATTTCCCCCTCTATTTGTTTATAAGCCGCTTTAAGCCCTGCCGTTACATTATCTAATTTTATTTCTGTTTGTTCGCCTGTTTGCATATTTTTCAATTTACAAACGCCATTTTCAAGTTCCGTATCACCCAAAACCATCGTAAAACGCGATTTTTTGCGATCAGCATCTTTTAATTGGCCTTTCATTTTTCGACCCATGTAGTCTTTCTCTGCGCTAAAACCGTTCAGGCGCAACTCATTAACAAGTGTGACAGCTTTCACTTCTGCGCTTTCTGTCGCCGTAACGATGTAACAATCTAGCTCACGCGCGACTTGGAGCTCAATCCCTTCCGCATCAAGTGCCGCAAACAGGCGCTCTACACCCAGTCCAAACCCAATTCCAGGTGTTTCTGGACCATCGAATTCTTGCACTAAACCGTGATAACGTCCACCACCACAAAGTGTGGATTTCGCACCAAAACCTTCTGCGGTACTCATAATTTCAAATGTCGTATGATTATAATAATCCAAACCACGAACGAGCGTCGGATCGACCGTATACGTGATACCTAGCGCATCCAAATACGTCTTCACTTTTACAAAATAAGCCGTAGATTCTTCATTTAAAAAGTCCAAAATCGATGGTGCCGTTGCTATTAGCGGGTGCGCATGATCAACTTTACAATCCAAAATTCGCAGTGGATTCTTATGCAAGCGTACTTGACAATCCGCGCAAAACTCATCAATTTGTGGTTCGAAATGAGCTACCAAGGCCTCTTTATGCTTCAAACGACTTTCTTTATCGCCTAAACTATTGACCACAAGTTCGATGTTTTGCAACCCTAATTCTTTATAAAATGTCATCGCGAGTGAAATGATTTCCGCGTCAATCGCTGGATCATTACTTCCAAGCGCCTCTAGCCCCATTTGCGTAAATTGGCGTTGTCTCGCGCCTTGCGGACGTTCATAACGGAACATCGGGCCTGAATAGTATAATTTTACAGGTTGGTTCACTTGTCCGAATAATTTATGTTCTACGAAAGCGCGCACAACAGATGCGGTGCCTTCCGGACGAAGCGTTAAACTTCTATTTTTCTTATCTTCGAAGGTATACATCTCTTTTGAAACGATGTCCGTCGTATCCCCTACACCACGTTGGAATAATTCTGTATGCTCAAAAATCGGCGTCCGGATTTCCTCATATTGAAATCTCTCACAAATCGACTGGAAAACCCGCTCGACATAATGCCATTTTTCTACTTCTCCCGGTAAAATATCGCGTGTTCCTCTTGGCAATTTCATTTGCATCTTATATATCCCTCCTAATAATTACGATAGTATCGCTGACTTTGGCGGCTGTTTCTAGGAAACCAAAGAAAAAACCCCCGTCTCTTGTCTTAACTAAATAAAACAAGGGACGAGAGTTAACCCGTGGTACCACCCTAAATTGAGGATAAAAAACTTCCTCCACTCAAAACAGTTAACGCCTGTCAACGTCCTTACTTACTGAGCATCACTATGCCGTTTAGCAAGAAGCCTCGGGAGTGTCTTTCCTGACAATTTCAACTGTGGCAAACCTCTCAGCCTAAGGGTTTGACTCTCTTATTCAGCAAATGCATGTCTTACTTTTCTCCGTCATCGGTCATCTATTAATTACCCTTAAGATTACTAGAATCTGCCTCGAAAGTCAACAATGTTTTAAAAATAATGACAAAAAAACAGCTTTAGTGTTTCATAATACATCCTTTTGTGATAATCTTTTGGTAGTAGCTATTTTTTTAAGGTGTAGGTGATGTGATTGATGAAAAATAAGTTCCTGTTTATCACTGTACTCTCGTTTTTGCTTATTGCAGCTGGTGTTTTATCTACTATCGCAATGGCAAATGCTAACACAGTGCAAGTAAAAGCAGAAGTCTTAAACGTCAGAGGCGGACCAGGACTCGCGTTTGATGTCACAGCCCAAGTCAGAAAGAACGAAATTTTAAATGTCATAGATGAAGAAAATAAATGGTATAAAGTTCGACTGAGCAATGGCCAAAGCGGCTATGTTGCTAGTTGGCTTGTTGAAAATGTAGATGTCAGCGCCTCGAGTAACAGCCTCGCAACCGTAACAAGCGACGGCGGTTTAAACGTTCGAAGTAAAGCATCCACCAATAGTTCTGTCCTTGGAACTCTAAAAGCTGGCGATCAAGTCACCGTGACAAGTCAATCTAACGGCTGGACTCAGATTCAGTATCAAGGAAAATCAGCCTGGGTTAACTCCTCTTACATCAAGATGCAAGAATCCGCAACAAAAGAATCTACTAGCAATTTGCAGACCGTAACCATACGATCAGATGGAACGAATATCCGATCTGGAGCTGGACGAAATACAAATACCATTGAAAAAGCCGATTCAGGAACCGTATATAATATCGAAGGCGTGCAAGGTGACTGGTATCAAGTCAAAACCGCTTCCGGCGAAGATGGTTATGTCGCCAACTGGGTTGTAGATGTTTCCAATTCCAAAACTCAGAGTGCGCCAAAATCTAAGACAACCTCCCTTGCCGAAGCAACTATCGTCATTGATCCAGGTCATGGTGGTAATGATCCTGGAGCAAAAGGCAAAAACGGTACCGTCGAGAAAAAAGCAACCTTGAAAACCGCGAAAGCAGTTGCGAAGCGTCTAGAACAGAGTGGCGCCAAAGTAATTTTAACACGCGACAGCGATGAGTACATTTCATTAAAAGAGCGCGCTAAAATTGCAGAAAAATACAACGCCGATGCCTTCATTTCGATTCACTTCGATTCCTTAGAAGACACCAGCGATACCAGCGTCAATGGCCAAACAACATACTATCACAAAAACAAAGATCAAAGTTTAGCCGACAGCATTAACGCTAGTCTAAAAAGCAACATAAACAGCAAAAACCGCGGCACACGTGACGGCGACTTCTACGTGCTACGCGAAAACACCCAACCATCCGTCCTACTCGAACTAGGCTACCTAAGCTCGACTATCGACGAAGCCAAAATGAACTCCAACGGCTTCCGCGAAGAAGTAGCAAACTCGATTTACGAAGGATTAGGGAATTATTTTGGGAATTAAAGACGAAAAGCGAAAACAGCCCGTTTATGTTGATGAACTTACAAAGCGTAGTGTGCTTTGTTGTAGTGAATCAATAGGCAGTTGAGCAACGCGAAACTGACAACCATTTAGCTGTTAGCGGCCGCAATAAAAACCCGCTCCTGGTTTTTGTGGAGGGCGTGAAGTTTTCGAGGAGTTGGCTGTTGGAGCTAGATCTGAAAATTAAACTACACCACAGAAACATGAATTCCCTCAAACTCGAGGGCCGAACATGAATAACTCCAAGGCTAGCAATCAAACCACAAAACCAACCGCATGGATTACATGCTCACTTTTTTCTCACGCATATTGAGACTCTAAATCAGCGAGCATTATCTCATAAGAGCCATAACATGCCAAATAAGCCACCTAAACAAATTGTTTAGGCGGCTTATTTTAATTCTAAAAATAAATATCTCTTATACAGCAACGCTACTTAAAAGCAAATCCAGATCTCCCAAGCACGTTCCTCTTTAAATTCCCTATTTCCCCAACAACTCCTGCGAATCCAAAATAATTGTCACCGGACCATGATTCACAATTCGAACATCCATAGACGCCCCGAAAACCCCAGTTTCAACAATTATTCCCTCACGCCCAAGCAAGTCATTAAACAAATCATACAGCCCAGACGCTACATCAGGTCCAGCCGAATTCGTAAAACTCGGACGCCTTCCCTTTTTCACATCTGCATATAACGTAAATTGTGAGATGCTCAAAATCGCACCGCCAAAATCCTGAATCGACAAGTTCATTTTCTCAGAATCATCTTCAAAAATACGCAAGCCAACAATTTTTTTAGCGATATATTTCACATCTTCCTCTGTATCATCATGCGTGAAACCCACTAGCAGACATAGCCCACTAGCGATTTCTCCCACAATCTCATCATCAATCGTCACGCTTGCTTCGTAACAACGCTGTGCCACAACTCGCATCGCTCATTCCTCCGCTCACTATCAATTCATTAAACGCCTAACCGTGTACACATCAGGAACTTGCTTGATTTTATCAACAACTCGTTGTAAATGCGTAATATTATGGATCTGCAATGTCAGAACAAGCGTCGCCATCTTATTATTATCAACTTTCGCATTGACACCGTTAATATTGCTTGTAAGGCTGTTAACGACCTGTAAAATATCATTGAGCATTCCATTACGATTATAGCCAAATACCTCAATATCAACGTTGTAGTCCGTTTTAGCAGTCATATCCGCGTCTTCCCAATCGACATCAATTAATCGCTCGGTATCCGGGCCATTAACATTCGGACAATCCTTCCGGTGAATCGAAATACCGCGACCTTTCGTGATATAGCCAACGATTTCATCCCCTGGAACTGGGTTACAACAACGAGATAGACGAATGAGCAAATTACCCACGCCCTGTACAACAACACCCGCATTATGCTTGATTTTAAGACGTTCATTGTTACTATCTGCTGGATTCTTCGGCTTTTCTTCTATTTTATTTAAAAGTTTCTCAGTTTGCTCTTCTAGTTCCCGCTCACGACGCTCTTTCTCCGTCAAACGATTGGCCACTTGAAGCGCGGTAATACCGTTATACCCAACCGCCGCAAACAAATCATCTTCATGACTAAAATTCAAGCGCTCCGCTAGTTTATTAATATTATCTGTTGTCATCACTTTCTTCGGTTCAAAATCAAGTTGGCGAAGTTCTTTCTCGACCATATCTCGGCCTTTTTCGACATTCTCTTCTTTCGCTTGGCGTTTAAAGAATTGACGAATCTTATTTTTCGCCTGCGATGTTTGCACGAGTTTCAACCAATCACGACTCGGACCGTAAGAATGTTTCGATGTCAAAATTTCAATGATATCGCCAGTTTTTAATTTATAATCAAGCGTGACAATTTTGCCATTAATTTTAGCGCCGATCGTCTTGTTACCAATTTCAGTATGGATTCGATAAGCAAAATCCAGTGGTACAGAACCGTTTGGTAGCTCGAAAACATCGCCTTTTGGTGTAAAAACGTAGACAACATCGGTAAATAAGTCGAGTTTCAAGGATTCCATGAATTCCTCTGCGTTCTCCGACTCATTTTGATATTCGATAATTTCGCGGAACCAGCTCATTTTATTATCAAAAGAAGTCTTCGAGTTGATGACTTTTCCTTCTTTGTAAGCCCAATGCGCCGCAACCCCATATTCAGCAATTTGGTGCATTTCCAGCGTCCGAATTTGAACTTCTAGCGGCTCGCCTTGCGGACCGATAACTGTTGTATGAAGCGATTGATACATATTTGATTTTGGCATCGCGATATAATCTTTAAAACGGCCTGGCATCGGCTTCCAGCGCGTATGGATGATACCCAAAACGGCGTAACAATCCTTGATGCTATCCACGATAATTCGAACAGCCAGCAAGTCATAAATTTCGTTAAATTGTTTATGCTGTTCCGACATTTTCCGATAAATCGAGTAAATATGTTTTGGACGGCCAGAAATATCAGCTTTAATATTTAACTCGTCTAAATTTTCGTTTACACCATCAATAACATCGCGCAAATAACGTTCTCGCTCTTCTCGCTTTTGTTTCATTAAGTGCACAATACGATAATATTGCTGTGGATTCAAGTAGCGAAGCGCTGTATCTTCTAGCTCCCACTTCACACGCGAAATCCCCAAACGATGCGCGATCGGTGCAAAAATTTCCAACGTTTCATTCGCGATTCGGCGTTGTTTCTCCACTGGTAAATGTTTCAAAGTACGCATATTATGCAACCTGTCTGCCAGTTTCACGAGCATGACGCGGATATCTTGCGCCATCGCAATGAACATTTTGCGGTGATTTTCCGCTTGTTGCTCTTCATGCGATTTATATTTAATTTTTCCCAGTTTAGTTACACCGTCTACAATCATCGCGATCTCTGGGCTAAACGCCTCTTCCAAGTCTTTCAATGTAATTGGCGTATCCTCTACGACATCGTGCAAAAATCCAGATGCCACGGTAGCTGGGTCCATTTCTAATTCTACTAATATCCCCGCGACTTGGATTGGATGAATAATGTACGGTTCTCCCGATTTGCGGAATTGGTCTTTGTGCGCTTCCCGTGCGTAGTCACAAGCCTTTTTAACAAGTGTAAGATGTTCCTCATTCATATAATGAGAAGCCATTTCTATCACTTGATCCGCTGTTAAATTTTGTTCTTTAGCCATAATGCCCCACACCCTTTTCATCCCGCATAATAATTTTAAGTATGTAAAAGCACCCACAAGTGAGTGCTGCAGCATGTCGACAAACGCTCATTGTCGTCGTTAAAACCTCCGTTCCAGTGCTCTCGTACCCTAGTACGCTCCACGCTGGTACTCACTTTTGCCTAGAAACTAAGCATTTGTCGACATGCTGAAATTTAGAAAAAATATCATGTAAAGCGGTTTTTCTACAGTCTGAAGCACCCACAAGTGAGTGCTCTTCTAAATCGAATCTTATTTAACATTATAGCATATTTTAGAAAACTGACAAAGTAGTTTTGACTGATTTTAGCTATATCCGCCGAATCTTTTCTTATCTTTTGTATGCGACCCAGAAAATGTCCTTGAAATTGCTCCTATCCAAGTAGAAAAGCAGCCATCTCCAATGAGTTAACTGCTTTTCCACTTTTTTAGAAGTCCATTAAAATAAGTTTGTCGTAACCCGCTAGTTTTTTATGTCCTTCAAGTTCTGTCAGTTCAATTAAGAATGCGCACCCAGCAACAACGCCGCCGAGTTCTTCTACCAGTTTAATTGTTGCTTCAATCGTGCCACCTGTTGCCAGTAAATCATCCGTAATTAGGACGCGTTGACCAGGTTTAATCGCATCTTTGTGCATCGATAATTTATTGGTACCATACTCTAAATCATATTCCATGTCTACCGTTTCACGCGGTAATTTATTCGGTTTACGAACTGGCGCGAAGCCGATTCCAAGCGAATAAGCCACTGGACAACCGATAATAAAGCCACGCGCTTCTGGTCCCACGATCACATCAATATTTAATTTTTTTGCGTATGCCACAATCTGATCCGTTGCGAATTTATAAGCCTCACCATTACTCATGAGTGGCGTGATATCTTTAAAAACAATACCTTCTTTTGGCCAGTCGTTTACAATCGCTACATAATTTCTCAATTCGTCTAAGTTCATTTTACTATTTCCTCCAAAATTGAATTCCCCTTTGAATTCATCAGCTTCTCAATCCATTCGTACAGTTCATTGTAGTTTGAATAGAGTAATTTCTGTTCCAACGCAATTCGGTATACCCGAGCCTTATAAATCTCCGAATCTTCCAAGTTACGCTTTTCTTTGACATCATTTAATCTAATCACGCCATCCTCTATTGTAGCAAAATTTAGATCAAAAAACACCTGTAACATAAAATCAATTTGATCATTCGTCCAGCTAAACTGTTTGGAAAGCCGCGACATATTCTGCGCGAGTGGGAAAGGTTGGTGTTTTTTGAGCACCGCATAAAGTTGCGCAAAATGTTGACGACTCGGCATCGACGCAATCGCATTACCATTTTCAGCCGCAACGTGCAGGTAAATCCGATCCGCTTCTGTATTCATCACAATCGCCTCAAGCAAGCCCACATCATCTGGTATATCCGCAAAAATAAGGTCTTTCGTTGTTGTCTCGACCAAGTCCGTTTCCGTCTGAATTTGCGTACAGATTAAGTTCTCATTCTGAGCTAGTAATTTTTCTTTCGTGCCATCTTTAAAACAAACAAAAACTTTATCCGTCGTCGTTCTAGATTCCAATAGTTTTTCCCATTCAGAACGGCTGCGAACATCGAATAATTGCCAATGTCCAATCTGTAAATCAACAATACGAAGTTGCGGTTTTCGCATGTTATTCCACTCGTTGATGGACAGTTCCCCAGCAACGTCTACTCTTGCCATCGGAGAAATTTTCTCAACAAGTTCGCCGCTGCCAAATCCAACTGCATCCATCGAAGCGCCAGAATCAGCTGTCAGCGCTGTTTTCAAATGTGTTTTATCCGCACCAATCCGCTTTGTGCCCGCTAAGCGAACCCCTTCAAACGCAAAAATAGGTTTTGGATTGTCCGTCCCAAATGGCGCCAACTTATTTAACTGGGCGATAAATTCAACGGTAACCGTCTCAACAGGAATCGTTTCTTCTACCCGCAAAATGGACACAAAATCTTCAGGAGCCAATGTTTCCCGCGCTAATTGCGATAAATTTTTGCGTAACGCTTCAACATCCGCCGCATCAAGCGTCATACCAGCCGCCATCGGGTGACCGCCAAACGCTTTTAAAAGTTCCTTATTAGCATCAAGCGCCTTGTACAGGTGAAACGCTTCGATACTCCGTCCAGACCCTTTCGCGATACCCGTCACTTCATCGATTCCAAGCACGATCACAGGTCGCGCGAAACGATCGACCAGTTTAGACGCCACAATCCCGACAACCCCTGGATTCCAGCCCACTTTACCGATCACAAGCACCTCATTGCCCTCATCCATAAAATCAGCTTCAATCATCGCCAAAGCTTCTTCCGTAATTTGAGATACAATCGTTTGACGCTCTTTATTCGCCTCATCAATCTCCTCTGCTAGAAAAACCGCTTCCTCGGGATCATCCGTTAGTAAAAGATCAGCCGCCGGATCTGCGGGACCTAAACGACCAACAGCATTCAACCGTGGCGCAATCATAAAGCCGATCGTTTCTTCCGTCGCCTCAGATAACTTAGCGCTCGCCAGTTTAGCAAGTGCCGCCACACCAATATTGGCATTTTCACGAAGAACGCGCAATCCTTTTTGCACGAATAGGCGGTTTTCATCTGTCAGAGAAACAAGATCTGCCACCGTTCCAATCGCCACTAAATCGAGCAATTCTGTCGGTTCCTCACCTAACAGCGCGTGAGCAAGCTTGTAAGCCACGCCTACACCCGCTAAATCAGGAAATGGGTAATTGGACTCTGGATGCCGCGGATGGATCACAGCGACCGCCTCAGGCATCGTCTCCTTCGCCTCATGATGATCCGTCACGATCACATCAAGCCCGATTTCTTTCGCGTGCGCCATAACGTCCAGCGCTGAAATCCCATTGTCCACAGTAATCAATAAATCAACGCCAGATTCTTTCGCCTGCGTAAATGCCGCGCTATTCGGACCATATCCTTCCAAGAACCGATTAGGAATATAAAAATCTGCATTAGCGCCAAGGTTTCGCAATGTTTTTAGCAACACCGTTACACTCGTCACACCATCTGCATCGTAATCACCGTATACCAAAATATTTTCCCCAGCTTCAATCGCTTGCTTAATCCGTGCAACAGCCTTGTCCATCTCTGCAAATAAAAATGGATCATACGCCTCATACTTATCCGGATTTAAAAATTTATCCAATTGACCAGCCGTCGTCACCTTGCGCCGTGCAAAAAGCTCTGCCATCGGTAACGTACATTTCAGCTCTTCCGCCACTTGTTGCATCGCTGTTTCATCGGCCGTTTCGACCTGCCATTTATATTTAGAATGAATCATGATATACCACCCCTCAACCTTACCCATTATACCGAAAAACATGATAAAAGTATACGCAAAAAAGACCACCAAGTTCAGGCGGTCCTTTTGCCGATATTTTTAAACAGTTGGTTTTGGCGCTTCATCAGCAACTTTCACTTCGGAAACCTTCACTTTACGTGATTTTTCAGCAGCTAGATTACGTTCCAAATCTTTTTTCGCCGCTTCCAATGTCTTAATCTGCTTTTTCATCGAATTAACACGAACAATATTCAAGCAGAAGAAAATCAAGCAACCAATCAACACCGATCCCAAAATAATTAAAATCAGCGGCCAACTCGCCTTCGCAAATAAGAAATTCACCTCAACAGAATCCACATTTATGATCGCAAAAATTGCAATTACAATCGCTAACACAATCCCAACTATTACTTGCCATTGTACTTTCATTCTAAAAATCCCCTCTCGTATAGCAACGTTAAATTATGCAAATCTCTCGTACCAATATTTATATCTAAAATTGCCGCCAGTTCAAAATGAATCTCACCATACGACTGCGCAGCGTCATCGAAATCTTCCTAAAATGAAAACACCCAAATCCCGCAATACACAAGCGTTAGGCCGCCCACAATAAAGATCGATTTCATAACATACCACGGTAAAATCATAAAGATAAAAGCAATAATCCCAATAATAATCGAGATGAAAAATGAATCCCACCCGTCAAAATCAGGCCAACCACCATCTAGCCAACCGTTATGCCAATCTTTCGAATAGAATAATCCGAGCACAAAAAGCCCCACGCCAAGCGCTATCACAACTATCTGCCAAATCATATGTTTGCCCTACTCCTTATTATCAATAAAAAATGCCGAATGCTTATCTCACCTGATTCTCCTCAGATAAGATAAACATTCGGCATCAGACGCTTCTTAGCTAAGTCTTGCCGAAAATCCGCTTATCACAGATTATACGACTGGTTGGTCCGTTCTTGAGCGTTTTTTCTTCTTCTGCGTATTAATAACGCCTTTTTTCTTCAGTTCGCGTTTCTTAAATACATACCACAATTGCATTGCCATGAAGATGGATGAGAACACACTAGATACTAATCCAATTAATAGCGCAATCGAGAAGTTCAGAATCGACTCGTTACCGAAGATAATCAAAGCGATAACCGTGAACAATACTGTCAAAATGGTATTGATCGAACGGATAAAGGTTTGACGTAAACCGTGATTGACCGCAAACGCGATATCCTCTGGTTTTTTGAAACGTCCCATTTTGTAGGAAACGTCCCGGATCCTATCAGCCGTAACGATCGTATCATTAATCGAATAACCGATGACGGTCAGCACCGCCGCAATAAATGTCAGATCGACCTCTAAGCGGAATATGCTGAAGAAGATAAAGATCATGAAGGCATCAAACAGTAGCGAAAGAATTGTCGCGATCCCCATCGATAACTCGAATCGGAAAGCAATATAAACGACAATCAAGAGTGATGCAATGGCAAGTGCCCACAGACCATCTTTCGCCAGTTCTTGTCCAACAGTTGGCGTTACCGTGCTAATATTCGGATCTTCCCCGTACGCTTTTTTGAAATACGTTTTAAACTTCGCAATTTCATCCTGCGTCAAGGCACCCTTATAACTAATAACAGCCGTTTTATTGTTATTTTGGAAATTAACATCATCAGAAGGCATATCAATTTCCTTCAAATCTTTATTAATCTGCGTCTCCGTAAGTGCATGCGTCGATGTGACTTCCGCACGCGTACCACTCGCAAAATCAATACCTAGATTCAATTTGAACACCGATAGAATAACAATTCCGACGACCACAATGACCGCGAAAGTAGTTAAGAATGCGCGATGATGTTTTACGAAATCATACTTATCAAAATGCGTTTTCAAATCGAATGTTTGCTTACCTTCATGTAAGTCATGGATATCTTTACGGCGAACCGCGAATAATCCTGGCTTATTATTCAGTGCATTACTGCCTACAAGAAGTCCCATAAGCGCTCTTGAACCCCAAACGGCAGTCAAGAAACTCACTAAAATACTAATAATCAATACGGTCGCGAAACCTTTAATCGAGCTTGACCCGAAGTAGAAAAGAACTCCAGCAACGATCAGTGTCGAAATATTTCCATCAAAGATAGCTCTGAAGGATTCTTTCCCACCTGTATCGAAGGCTGTTTTCGTGGATTTACCAACCTTGAGTTCTTCCCTTATCCGCTCGTAGGTAATAACGTTGGCATCGACCGCCATACCAATACCGAGAATTAATCCGGCAATACCTGGTAGAGTAAGGGTTGCGTTTAGTAAACCTAAGATGAGTAGCACAATGTATGTGTATGCCACGAGCGTAATAGACGCCACAATACCTGGTAAACGGTATACAGCGATCATGAAGATAAAGATTGCAATAACACCTACAAGACCAGCAACAACCGTTTCAGACAAAGCATCTTGTCCAAACTGTGCGCCGACCGATGTCGAATAAACTTCTGTTAATTTAACTGGAAGCGCACCAGAATTTAGCAAGTTCGCTAGTTCTTTTGCAGACTTCATTGTAAAACTACCAGAGATTTCTACTTTCTTCGTATCCAATTCCCGATCTACGTTTGGTGCAGAAAGGAATGCTGGTTTTTCTTTTACGCGTTCTGTTTTATATTTCAGTCCATCTTTCCAATCCAACCAAATAACTAATTGATTGTCTGGCGCTTTTGCAGCAATTGTTTTTGTTACGTTAGCAAATTTATCTTTGCTTTTCATTTCCAATGTAACGATTGCTTGGTTCTTATCGTTTGTCACAGCTTTAGCGCTGCCTGGTACAAGGTCACTACCATCCATCATCAACTTATCATTCGCATCACGGAATGACAATACAGCTTGTGTCGATAGGATTTTTCGTGCTTCTGTTTGATCCGTTACACCTGCGAGCTGCACACGAATACGGTTGCCGCCCTCAATTGTAATAACCGGTTCCGTAACACCTAACGTATTAATACGCTGATCAAGTGTTGCTACGGTTTCTTTCAGTGTTTCATTGGTTACTTTACTTTTTCCGTCAGCTGGCTCTACTTGGTAAAGAACCTCGAAACCACCTTGAAGATCAAGGCCGAGATTGATTTTATCTAGAACAGGTTTTGCTGTAAAAATAACCGCTCCAAAAATAATCGCCACAATCAGGAAAAATGTAATTATCTTACTCTTCTTTATCATTTCTTTCTAATTCCTCCCTCATCTACTAACAACAGAACGCCCTTTTTGACGTCGTTACGCTATGTAGAATGCTAGTCTTGCTCTCCCATCAGAAGTTCTAAAGCATCTTCCTTCATTTCCTCATCTGGCGGACCCATCGTAATAAAGTCCATTAGTTCTGCTATTTTCATTTGCAAAATGTCGTGAATGCGTTGATGCAACTGCGGATCTTCTTGATCTTTCCAAATAACTTCCACTAAAAAAGACCAAATATGTTCCGCTTCGATTTCACGGTACCCCATAATTTTAAAATCTTCTACTCTAATTAAAATTGCTATTTCTAACTGGTCGTACCACTCTTTGTCAGATCTTCGTCTCATTCTCACACCTTCTTTTTCAAACAACATAGATTCATTTTATCTAATTATGAAGTAAATGGGAAGCATAATCTTCAAAAAACACAAATCTTTATTTCTACGTTGTTCACAAATTGATCGAATCTAGCCCTAAAAAGCACCTTTTTTTGCGTTCAAAAGAGGGTTTTACTAGCAAAAACACAACAATTCCTTTAAAAGCAGTTAACTTCTTTATACCCCGATATTTGCAAGAAAAAACAAGCCAATACGCGGAAATTAATCCATGGCTTGTTTTATCGGAAAATATGTCTTACTTTTTCTCTGTATCTACGTCTGTGGTAGGTGTTTCTTCCACTTCTGTTTCTTCCACTTCCACTACTTCTTCAACTGCGTCTGCTTTCGCTAAAACAGTACGGACTGCATTGCGATCAAAAGTTAGTTCGCTACCTGCACAATCAAGTACAATATTGCCATCTTCAATTGCTACGACTGTTCCGTGCAACCCTCCGATAGTAATGATTTTATCGCCTTTAGAAAGACCACTTTGCATTGAAGTCACTTCTTTTTGACGTTTCTGTTGTGGACGGATAAGCAAGAAGTAAAATAATACGATCATAAGTAATAATGGTATTAGCATTGCCATGTGTTTATTCAGCTCCTTTCATTCTTAATTCTATATTAGAAATTTTTCGCATTCGGACCATTAAGGCCATACTGCTCAAAAAATTCTTCCCGGAAATCAGCAAGGCGGTCGTTCATAATTGCTCCACGAACTTGCCCCATTAAGTTTAACAGAAAATGTAGATTATGATAAGTGGTAAGCCTAATTCCAAATGTTTCATCACAACGAATCAAATGACGAATGTAGGCGCGAGAATAGTTTTTGCATGTGTAGCAATCACAAGCTTCGTCAATTGGACGAAAATCACGCGCAAATTTGGCGTTACGAACAACTAAACGACCTTGGCTCGTCATACACGTACCATTTCTAGCAATACGCGTCGGAAGTACACAGTCAAACATATCAATACCTCGAATCACACCATCAATTAAGGCATCAGGCGAACCAACACCCATCAAATACCGCGGTTTATTCGCAGGCAAGAGCGGTGTCGTATACTCAAGTACCTCATTCATAATATCTTTTGGTTCCCCAACCGACAATCCGCCAATCGAATAACCAGGAAAATCCATCGATACAAGATCACGCGCACTTTGCTCACGTAAATCTTTAAACGAACCACCTTGCACAATCCCAAAAAGTCCTTGATCATGCGGACGCGCGTGTGCTTTTAAACCACGTTCTGCCCAGCGAGACGTTCGCTCAATCGATTTTTTCATGTAGTCATGCGTTGCAGGATACGGTGGACACTCGTCAAACGACATCATAATATCCGAGCCAAGCGAATTTTGAATTTGAATCGCTTTTTCAGGTGAAAGGAATAATTTATCCCCGTTCAAATGATTACGGAAATGCACGCCTTCTTCTTTAATATCACGCATATCGCTCAGACTAAATACTTGGTAACCACCAGAATCCGTCAAAATCGCCTGATCCCAGTTCATAAATTTGTGAAGACCACCAGCTTCTTCAATCAAATCCTCACCAGGTCGCAACCACAAGTGATACGTGTTGCTCAAAATAATACCAGAACCCATTGCTTTTAGTTCTTCTGGAGACATTGTTTTAACAGTCGCAAGCGTTCCCACTGGCATAAACATAGGCGTATCAAAAGAACCGTGAGGCGTGTGAATTTTGCCAAGGCGGGCGCCCGTTTGCTTATCTGTTTTTATTAGTTCATAGGTAATCGCAGCCATTTTCTACCTCTTTCTATTTGTTATATCCAAACCATAGCATATCTAAAAAAGCACTGAAAAACAAGTCTTTTCTAGTAAAAAAATAAATTAAGCGTAAATAAACATCGCATCACCGAAACTAAAGAATCGATATTTTTCCGCGACCGCATGCTCGTAGGCCGCCATAATCTTTTCACGGTCAGCAAGCGCACTTACCAGCATAATCAGCGTCGATTTCGGCAAATGGAAATTCGTAATCAAGGCATCCACCGCTTTAAACGTGTAACCCGGCGAAATAAATATCTCCGTCCAGCCGCTATCTTCTTGCAACTTCCCGTCAAATTTCGACGCAATCGTTTCCAGCGTCCGAATCGATGTTGTCCCCACCGCAACAATTTTGCCACCAGCAGCCTTCACAACATTTAATTCGTGCGCAGCCTCTGCCGTCAATCGGTAAAATTCCGAGTGCATTTTGTGATTTTCCGTATCTTCCACATCCACTGGCCGGAACGTTCCCAAACCAACATGGAGCGTTAAGAAAACGACCTTCACACCTTTTGCGCGAACCTGTTCCAATAAATCCTGCGTGAAATGTAAACCAGCTGTTGGCGCTGCTGCCGAACCATTTTCACGAGCAAAGACAGTCTGATAACGATCCTGATCCTCCAGTTGTTCTTTGATATACGGAGGTAACGGCATTTCACCTAATCGCTCTAAAATTTCATAAAAAATACCACTGTACTCAAATTGTAAAATACGACCGCCATGCTCCAGCTCTTCCAAACAAACCGCTGAAAGTTCACCGTTACCAAATACGATCCGCATTCCTTTACGAATTCTTTTGGCAGGCTTAACAAGCGTTTCCCAAGCATCGCCTTCCATTTGCTTCAGCAACAAAACTTCAATATGCGCACCCGTCTCCGCTTTTTCGCCGTGAAGTCGTGCTGGTAAAACACGCGTATCATTCAAAACAAGCGCATCTCCATCCTTCAAATGCTCCAAAATCGCAGGGAAATGCTTATCTTCCATCGCGCCCGTTTCCTTATTGAGTAACAACAACCGACTCGACGTCCGATCAAGCAGCGGCGTCTGTGCAATTAATTCTTCTGGTAATTCAAAATCAAAATCTTCTACTCTCATTTCGACACACCTTTTCATTCACTTTTCGTTAATCCTAAATGCTCGTAAGCCGCGTCCGTCACCAATCTTCCGCGTGGCGTCCGCTGTAAAAATCCAATCTGTAACAAATATGGTTCTTGCATATCCTCAATCGTTTCGCGTTCTTCGCCGATGCTCGCTGCAATCGTATCCAAGCCAACTGGCCCACCACGAAATGAGCCGATAATTGTCGCAAGCAATCGCTGATCAATGGTATCCAAACCACGCGGATCCACTTGCAGTAGCGTCAATGCCTCGCGCGCCAAGCTTTCCGTCACCAAGCCATCACTACGAACTTGCGCAAAATCACGCACCCGTTTTAGTAGACGATTCGCAATACGCGGCGTTCCACGTGATCGTCTCGCAATCTCAACTGCGCCATATTTCTCAACTTCCGTATCCAAAATATCCGCCGTCCGTGTCACAATCTCCGTCAACTGCTCCTCCGAATAAAACTCCAGGTGGTCAATCACGCCAAATCGATCACGCAAAGGCGCTGATAACTGCCCAGCACGCGTTGTTGCACCAATCAACGTAAATGGCGGTAAATCCAAGCGTACTGAACGCGCTGTAGGGCCTGCACCAATCACGATATCCAAACAATAATCCTCCATCGCTGGATACAGTATCTCTTCGATCGAACGATTCAACCGATGAATCTCATCAATAAACAACACATCTCCAGGCTCAAGCGTCGTCAAAATCGTCGCCAAATCACCTGGTCGCTCAATCGCAGGACCACTCGTCGTTCGCATCGTCGTTCCCATTTCATTCGCAATCACCATCGCAAGCGTCGTCTTCCCAAGCCCAGGTGGCCCATATAAAAGCACATGATCCAGCGCCTCTTCGCGCTGTTTCGCCGCTTCGATGAACACCTCTAAGTTATTCTTCACTTTTTCTTGTCCGATGTACTGCGCCAAGGTCTGTGGGCGGAGACTTTTCTCGAAGGAAACCTCTTCTTGATTCACATTTTCACCAGAAATGATGCGGTCTTCCATGTCACATTCCCCCTGTTCTTACTTGGTCATCAGCTGCAATGCCAATTTGATATAATCATTGCTCGTCAACACTTCTTTTTCCAATTTAGGCAATACTTTTTTGAGCTCACGTGTGCTGTAACCAAGTGCCTCGAGTGCCAAAACTGCCTCCTCAAGCGCCGGCGGTAGCCCATCGGAAATGTCCTTCGTCGCCTTTTGAACCGTAATCTGATCCGCCGCCACATCCGCAAGCTTCCCTTTTAAGTCCAAAATAATTTGGCGCGCCGTCTTTTTTCCGACACTCGGAAACTTCGTCAAATACACATCATCTTCCGCTTCAATCGCCGAAATAAGTGGCACAGGATCGCCCGCCGCAATAATCGCAAGCGCACTCTTTGGACCAATTCCCGAAACACCTAGCAGTTTTTTAAATAAATAACGCTCTTCTGATGTCTGAAAACCGAACAAGGAAATATTGTCCTCACGTACATGCTGATATAGAAAAACCTTCGTTTCCTTCCCTTCCAAACTGGAGAAAGAGAACGGATTTCCAGTGATAATTTGATAACCAATGTGGCCCGTTTCGATCACAATATATTCCGGAGAAATATCCGTCACCGTACCTTTTATATATTCATACAAAGAAAATGCCCCTCCATCTAAAAATAAATTCGCTCCTTCCATGATAGCATAAAAAAGAACATTTGTACTATTAAACGCGCAACAATTTCAACAAACTTAAAAACTACACAACTCTCCAAATAATTCTTGTAAAGACGAATGAAATCGCATACAATGGATAAAAGTAAAGAGACTGCGAGGGATTATAATGACTGAAAAAACAATATTCAAAACACTAAGAAAAATCATTCAAGCGATGCCATCCATTGCAAATCCAACTAACCGAAATCTGTCCCAACATCAAGTCGATCAAAAACTAAAGCAATTGAACAAAGAAGATAACAAAAACAGATAAAAAAACCTCACGAAAATTCTCTCGTAAGGTTTAATAAATTAGCCAATATGCTTAATATTTTCGGCAATCACCGCGGCCGAAGCATCAAACTGCTCTTGCTCCAACGCATTCAATTGCAATGTGATAATTTCCTTCACACCATCCTGCGATAAAACGGCTGGCACGCCAATTGCAATACCATGCTTGCCGTATTCCCCATCCAGGACACAAGAAACCGCCAAGGCTCGGTGGCTTCCACTGAAAATATTACGGCAAATTTCCACAATCGTTCCAGCGATACCATATTCCGTGCACCCTTTTTGATGATAGATTTCAAAGCCAGTATCGCGCGCACGTTCACCGATATCCTTCAAATCAAATTCCGTTCCAAACTTTTCTTTGCTGTAGGCGTTGATCGACTTTCCGTACACCGACGAATGCGACCAAACTGGAAATTGTGAATCGCCATGTTCACCAAGTACAAACGCATCAATACTTTGCGGTGCCACATCCAATTTTTCAGATAACAAACGACGTAATCTGGTTGTATCTAGCCAAACGCCAGTACCAAGCACCCGATGACGCGGTAATCCAGAGAGCTGCCATACTTGATACGTAATAATATCAACCGGATTCGCCGCTACTAAAAAGATACCTTCAAACCCGTTCTCCATCATCTTTGGGACAATATTTGCAATGATCCGCGATGTACTTTTTAGCTCATCCAACCTCGTTTGGCCCTCTTTCAAAGCACCGGCCGTCACGGTAATCACCGCGATATCGATGTCACGACAATCCTTCGCCTCACGTACGCTAATTTTCATCATACCATGCGTAAAAGCCGCTGCATCCGCTAAATCCTTGCGATGGCCTTCCACACGTTCTGTATTTAAATCGACAAGGACTAATTCCTCACAAATATTCTGATTCACAAAAGCATGCGCCGCCGCCGAACCAACATTCCCAGCACCGATAATCATCACTTTTCTAGGTTTCAAATTCATCAATCCTTCCCACTTCATGTTCCTATTTTACACAGAATTAAGTCGAAAAGGAAGTAATCGATTTACTATTTTTGCAGCAATTCCAACTGTGGCGAACTTGCCCCAACAACCGCACCTTCTAATTGATACAAGAAATAACCACTTAAACCTAATAATAATGTTCCTAAAACTGCCCCAGTTACGATTAATTTTTTCATCTTTACCCGCTCCATTCGCCTTATTTATAGGTTCATTTTATCAATAAAGAGCGACCAATTCCCGCGATTTAGATGACATCTACCTTACAATTTTGACACAAAAAAAACCTGCCTACAAAAGTAAGCAAGTTCCTCTTTTAAAAATCTTCGTATGGTGGTTTACGAGAAACGCACATGATACCTGAAATAAGTAGTAGTACGCCTGGCACGATCCAAAGTAGTTGAATCAATACAAAGCCAACACCGCCGATAATAATCAAGATAATACCCCAAAGTTTAGCATTCGCTTTGATTAGACAAGATGCGACAATCGCAAATCCGGACATTAGAAAAATCAATACACCAAATGCAATAGCGCCAAATCCAAAGAGGCTACCGAAATCCTCCATCGTTGCAACCGAAGCTGCCGTCATAAATAAACCAGCCAGCATCGTTGTTCCAGCTGCAATAATACCTGTAATCCCGCCAATTAATCCTAATACAAATTCTGCTGTTCTGTTCATTGAGCTCTCCTTCTTTGTTCTTGAATTTAAAAGCCACGTAAAAAAGCCTATAGAACAAGATTACACTAATATCAGCGCGCTGTAAAGTACCTCAATACCCATCCGCATTCGTGTATACTTCCTGCACATCATCATCGTCCTCTAGCGCATCAACCATCCGCTCAAATTGTTCCTTTTTATCCTCTGGAACTTCGTTTATCACCTGTGGAATCATCGATAACTCCGCCGTCGCAAAATGATACCCCGCCGCATCAAGCGCATCTTTGACCTCCGTAAATGCTCCCGCCTCGGTGTAAATCTCAAAAGCTTCGTCGCTAACTTCCACATCATCCGCCCCAGCCTCAATCGCCTCCAGCATAAACGTATCCTCATCAGCCTCCAAGCCCTCTCGTTCGATCACAATATATCCCTTACGATCAAACCATATACGCAACACTTCCCGTCTCACCAAGACTACCGCCGTTCTTATTAAATGCAACGCGCACGTTTGTTGATGTCCGGTTCCGATTATCCGTTAACGTATGCACAAGCACCGCAATACCACCTGGTCCATATCCTTCATACGTGATCTCATCGTAATGCTCCCCATTCGTATTCCCAGCAGCCTTATCAATCGCTCGCTTAATATTATCATTCGGCATATTCACCGCTTTCGCCTTATCCACCACAAGTCGTAAAGACGCATTCGTAGCAATATCCGCCCCACCCTTCGCCGCCACAAAAATTTCCTTCGCTAACTTCTGAAAAACTTTTGCCCGCTTAGAGTCCTGCGCATTTTTCCGGCCTTGAATATTTTTCCACTTCGAATGTCCTGCCATATTTCACTACACTCCCTCAAACTCATTTGTTAGTTAAAAGTCTAGCCTAGTTCACTCAAAACATCAATGAAAACGCTACAAAAAATCACGCCGAACCAATTTTTACATGGTTCGGCGTGATTCCCATATATTATTTCATCTTCACAGGCAGTCTGTAAACATGATACGTTCCTAATTCTCGTGTTTTACCACCCAGCAAAGCAATCTCTTCCAAGGCATTTTGAACCAGCTGCGTCTCACCGTCAGAAAGTAAATCAATTAAAAAGAAATACTCGCCAAGCGATGTTTTTAGCGGTCTAGATTCAATTTTACTCATATCAATATTCCGCCACGCAAAAGTAGCCAATACTTTATGAAGCGCACCCGGCATGTTATTCGGTAAAATAACACTTACCGATGTCTTCTCTTCCGCGCGATCTGGCAACGCGATATTCACTGGATTTCGACTTAAAACGACAAATCTCGTCTGATTCAACTCAATATCTTGGGCATTTTCTTTTACAATCATGAGACCATACTGCTCAGCCGCCATATAAGGCGCAATAGCAGCAACAAGCTCACTAGGATGATTACTCACCCATTCCGCCGCATAAGCCGTAGAAGGGGTCGTCTCACGCTCGACACCATATAGCTCTGTTTGTAAGAACGTATGGCACTGCGCGATTGCTTGCGGATGTGACATCACCTTTTGAACAGATTGCCACGTCGCTTTGTTATTCGGATGCACCATAATATGTTGCGCAATCGGAACGACAATTTCCGCTACGATGGGCACGCTTGAAATATGATACAAATAATCGAGCGTGATATTCACCGTTCCCTCAAGCGTATTTTCAATCGGAACGACCGCTACATCGACTTTCCCTTTTTCAATCGCCATAATGCAATCGGGAATAGACGCGTATGCAATTGCCTCCTCATCAGGAAATGCGCTAACTGCCGCAGAATGTGTGAATGTCGCCACCGGACCCAAATAACCAACCTTCATCAAAATGCCACCCCTTTATTAATCGATGAATTCAAACTCGAAATCAAAGAGACGGATCGTTTCGCCATCTTTCGCACCACGTTTACGCAAGGCCTCATCGACACCCATCGCACGCAATTGTCGAGAGAATCGTTGAATCGAAGCATCACGTTCGAAATTCGTCATCGCAAATAGTCGTTCTAATTTTTCACCACTGAGTACATACGTACCATCAGGATCACGCGTAATTTCGAAATCAGGCGCCTCTGCTTGGTATTTATAAAGAACTGTTTCTTCTTCTTCTTTTTCAAGTAACTCGTCCAGTGGAAACTCAGCTGTTTTCTCCAATTTATCAGCAATCGTAAGCAACAACGGATTCAAACCAGATTGCGTCACCGCTGAGATTGGGAAAATCGGAATTTCATCCTTTAATTTCCCTTTGAAAATTTCTAACTGTTCTTCTGCGCCTTCCACATCCATCTTATTGGCAACAATGATTTGCGGGCGTTCCATCAAACGTAAATTGTACTGTTCTAACTCACTATTAATCGCTAAATAATCATCATATGGATCGCGACCTTCTGATGCGGACATATCAATCACATGCACAATAACACGCGTCCGTTCGATATGGCGCAAGAATTGATGACCTAGGCCAACACCTTGACTAGCACCTTCAATCAGACCAGGCAAATCAGCCATAACAAAACTACGACCATCACCAGTATCTACCATCCCTAAATTAGGAACAATCGTTGTAAAATGGTATGCCGCAATCTTCGGACGAGCCGCTGAAACAACGGATAGTAACGTCGATTTACCAACACTTGGGAAACCTACCAAACCAACATCTGCGAGTACTTTTAGCTCTAATTGAATCGAGCGCTCTTCGCCTGGCTCACCATTTTCCGATAATTCAGGCGCTGGATTTGCTGACGTTGCAAAACGTTTATTTCCACGTCCACCACGACCAGCTTTTGCGATAACGGCTTGTTGACCATGCGCCACTAAATCCGCGATGACTTCACCTGTATCCGCGTCAGATACAACTGTTCCTTGTGGTACTTTAATAACTAAATCATCTGCGCCACGTCCATGCATACTCTTACTCATCCCGTGTTCTCCACGTTCTGCTTTAAAACGACGTTGATAACGGAAATCAATCAATGTACGCAAACCTTCATCTACTTCAAAAATAACGTCTCCACCATTACCACCGTCTCCACCAGCCGGGCCACCATTAGGGACGAATTTCTCACGACGAAATGCCACCATTCCATCTCCACCATCACCAGCTCTTACATATATCTTAACTTGATCTATAAACATAATCATTCTCCCGTCCAATTTTATATCATCTGTTCATTATAACGAACTTTAGCTACATAGTCATCCTTTTTCGAAATTTTTTTATAGGATGCTCCTATTTCCATCGTGTTATCATACCATAAAAAAAGAGTTTAAACCGATAAACATGGTTTAAACTCTTTTTCGGAATGGTTTTGGAAATAGTTTGAGCAACGTTATGAGTACGTCGTCCATCCTGTGATGCGTCATGTTCGGGCGCCTCCGGATCCAGCTTTGTTGTGGCTCTTGAAAAGCGTCATTTGCTTTTTTAGAGCCTCAATATGCAGTTGAATGTAATGAAACTGCCTTCCTTTTAGTAGCCTCTCGGAAATTTCGTGGCCTCCACAAAAGTCAAAAGAGGACTTTTACTGCGTCCCCTAACAATTTCTGTCGAGTCTAAACGGGCTCTTTCAGCTTTTCAGGTGGTCCAGCTTCAAGAGCCAGCCTCTCGGAAATTTCGTGGCCTCCATAAAAGTCGAAAGAGGACTTTTACTGCGTCCCCTAACAATTTCTGTCGAGTCTAAACGGGCTCTTTCAGCTTTTCAGGTGATCCAGCTTCAAGAGCCAGCCTCTCGGAAATTTCGTGGCCTCCATAAAAGTCGAAAGAGGACTTTTACTGCGTCCCCTAACAATTTCTGTCGAGTCTAAACGGGCTCTTTCAGCTTTTCTATTTAAAAGCTTGCGCTGCTTTCACGGCTTTCTTCCAACCACCGTATAATTCTGCGCGTTCTTCTTCTTCCATCTTCACTTCAAATTTCTTATCCAATTTCCAATGTCTCTTAATCTCTTTCTTATCTTTCCAAACGCCTACTGCGAGTCCAGCTAGGAATGCTGCTCCTAAAACTGTTGTTTCGCGGTTTTCTGGGCGTTCTACTGGAACATTCAAAATGTCTGCTTGGAATTGCATTAGGAAATCATTCGCACATGCGCCGCCATCTACATGTAATAATTTCAATTCGATGCCTGAATCTTTTTCCATCGCATCAAGCACGTCTTTCGTTTGGTACGCTAGGGACTCAAGTGTCGCGCGAACGAATTGTTCTTTTTCTGTACCACGTGTTAAGCCGAATACCGCACCACGTACGTCAGAATCCCAATATGGAGCTCCTAAACCTACAAACGCTGGTACAACATAGACGCCGTCAGATGATTCAATACGGGACGCGTAATTTTCAGAATCGCCCGAATGACGCAGCATCCGCATGCCATCTCGTAACCACTGAATCGCTGAACCTGCAACGAAAATACTACCTTCTAACGCATATTCCACTTTTCCATCAATACCCCAAGCAAGCGTTGTAAGCAAGCCAGTCTCCGATTTCACTGCTTTATCTCCCGTATTCATGAGCAAGAAGCAACCGGTGCCATACGTATTTTTTGCCTCACCTTTTTCAAAACAACCTTGTCCAAATAATGCGGCTTGCTGATCTCCCGCAATACCAGCCACAGGAACCTCTTCACCAAAGAAATGATACGGTACAGTTGTGCCATAAACTTCCGAGGATTGACGCACTTCTGGCAACATCACTTTTGGAACGTTCAACATCTCAAGCAACTCATCATCCCACTCTAAATCATAAATATTATAAAGTAGCGTACGCGATGCATTTGAATAATCCGTTACATGGGCTTTCCCACCAGTTAATTTCCAAACAAGCCATGTGTCAATCGTACCAAATAATAATTCACCATTCTCCGCACGTTCCTGCGCACCATCCACATGATCTAAAATCCAACGCGCTTTCGTTCCCGCAAAATAGGCATCAATGAGAAGCCCCGTTTTATCACGAACAATGTCGTTATATCCATCTTTTTTCAGTTGATTACAAATGTCAGCCGTTTGACGAGATTGCCACACGATAGCATTGTAGATCGGGTTACCCGTTTCTTTCTCCCAAACCACCGTCGTTTCCCGCTGATTCGTAATCCCAATACCCGCCACATCTTTTGACGAAATATTCGTTTTTAAAAGTACTCCCGCAATAACCGCAAGAATCGATGCCCAAATTTCGTTCGCGTTGTGCTCTACCCAACCTGGTTTCGGAAAGATTTGTTCAAATTCCTTTTGCTCCACACCAATTATTTCACCGGTTTCGTCCACGATCATTGCTCTTGAACTCGTTGTACCTTGATCTAACGCTAAAATATATTTTTTCTCCATTTATAATTCCCCCTCAAAATAAGTATGCATTCTTTTCCATTTTGTCACGCTTTTTGCTTTTTGTCGAGTTGCATGGTGAAAAGTAAAACTAGAAGGAACAAGGCCACAAAAACCCATAACCAAATCCCGAAATCTTCGTTTATAATTGCATTGTAGCCGAGCCCACCAAGCGCCCCGCCGATAATTGGCCCTAGAACAGGAACCCATGAATACGACCAGTCAGAACCACCTTTTCCAGCAATTGGCCAAACAAAATGTGCAATCCGAGGACCTAAATCACGAGCTGGATTAATCGCATAACCCGTTGTCCCACCAAGTGACATCCCAATGACAACAATCAAACCACCGACAACAAGCGGATTCAAACCTTCTGAAAATTTGTTAGCACCGATCGAAAGTAGTCCAAAGATCAAAATGAACGTACCCAATGCTTCACCGAAAAAGTTAGAAGTAAAATGACGAATCGCTGGTGCCGTTGAAAATACGCCAAGTTTCGTCGGTTTGTCTTCCGTTTTTGCCCAATGTGGATAGTAATGAAGCCATACAAGCGTCGCACCGATAAATGCACCGATAAACTGCGCGGATATGTACGGGAAAACATCTGCCCAAGGGAATTTACCAGCAAGTGCCATACCGATTGTTACCGCAGGATTCAGATGCGCCAAACTCATGTAACCGGACACATAAACACCCATTGTAACAGCCAAACCCCAAGCGATCGTGATAACTATCCAACCACCCGCTTCAGCCTTTGAATTTTTTAACGAAACGCCTGCCACAACGCCTCCGCCAAATAATACTAAAATCATCGTACCTAATAACTCTCCTAAAAACTGTGTCCCAATACTCGTGTCCATTTATTCCAGCTCCTTTTGATTAGTTTTGGTCTAAACACCTGCAACATAAAGCACCCCTTGTTACTGTTTCGATGTAAACCTTTTCTTCATTTATTTCAAAAAAAGAATGACAACCAAAACTAAGATATGCCAAAGGGCACACTTACCGACGTTTTGATTGTCATCTCTTCTCCTGACAAATTTATTAACTTAAAGCTATTAAACCATATCAAGAAAACGCTGTCAACCCTTTAGTTCCATCGGTTCGCTTGTGTTTTATTGCACTTGTTTATGGACTATACCCTAACATCCAGAGTAGGTAAACATGATTCTTGTGAAAAATAACAAGAATGTGGTTTGGAAGTGTTATCTAGTCATACGATATGGATTAAACGCTCGCTTTGCTCACTCTTATATTGGGAGCGTAACTCACTTCGTTCGAACGCTCCCAACAAAAAGAGACCCCTCAAAAGAAAGGTCTCTAAACATATTATGCTTCTTGTACTGCTTCTACTTCTGGATAAACACTAACTTTTTTCTTGTCGCGACCCATACGTTCAAAACGTACGATGCCGTCTGCTTTAGCGAAAAGAGTATCGTCGCCGCCACGTCCAACGTTAGTTCCAGGATAAATTTTTGTCCCACGTTGACGGTAAAGGATAGACCCACCAGTCACAAATTGGCCATCAGCGCGTTTAGCACCTAAGCGTTTTGACTCGGAGTCACGTCCATTGGATGTAGAACCACCGCCTTTTTTATGGGCAAAATGTTGAATATCAAATTTTAACATGAAAATTCCACCTCCTACTTTTTGGAGTTAATTGTAATATAATCAGGATAGCTATACGCTAAAGATATCAATTGATGCTCCATGCCTTCCAGCAATATCTGAACATCCTCACTAGCTCCTAACTCTTCAGGGACAGAATAATAAAGATAACCATCATCTTCTTCCATCACAGGTTCGACCCCCATTCGTTCACCAATAGCATTTACCATGCCAAAAGTAATCGATGTGGCCCCTGCACAAACCAAATCAGCGCCTTCTTCAGCGAAATTCGCATGTCCATCCATCTCAAAAGCAACGATTCGTTCTTCATGCCGAATAAAATCTACATGAATCATAAGTATCATCCCCTTTACAAATTAAGCATTGATCGCATCGATCGTTAATTTTGTATAAGGTTGACGATGACCTTGTTTTTTGTGATAGTTCTTTTTAGGCTTATATTTGAAAACAGTCAATTTCTTAGCGCGACCTTGTTTTTCAACTTTAGCTGTAACTGTTGCGCCGTCCACGAATGGAGCCCCAACTTTAACAGCGTCACCACTAACAAAAATAACTTTGTCAAATGTTACCACGTCACCAACTTCTCCAGCTAATTTCTCAACATAGATCTCTTGGCCAGCTTCAACTTTAACTTGTTTTCCACCTGTTTCAATAATTGCGTACATACTTGCACCTCCTCATATACTTAGACTCGCCATCATGAGGGGATTGTTAAAAACAATACTTAGCCCTATTCTGAGCGGTTGTAGCATGGTGCGCTACAAACATAACATTAGAATGATACCATATAAAGAAAGCCCGTGTCAACAACTATTCTCAATGTTCGACTTGCGATATCCGGTAAAACGGTCGCACTTCATCCGCAATCATCCAATCAATATCCCCATCAAACGAAATTTCATCCAAAAAGGCATCCATCACATCCATTGTAACTGTAACAGCAACATAAGACGGATCACTCGCAAAGACCCCTCGAAGTTCTCGTTCCAACTGATAAATAAGCGTCTGAACAGAAGGTATATAGCCACTTCCGTCACAAATAGGACATTTACATTGCATTTCTTCAATGAGAGATTTTTGTCGTTTACGTCGCGTTAACTGCATCAAACCGTTTTCAGCCAGCGCCTCGATACGAACAGTTATTGCATCCAAAGCTGTTATTTTTTCCACGTGTTTTTTTAACAAATCCAATTGTTTATGGTCCATCCCACTGATAAAATCAACCAGAATAAGCCCACTCATATTACGTAGTTTCATCTGACGTCCAATTTCTTCCACAGTGGATAAATTGATATCCAAGGCCACATCTGCTGCTTCTTTTTGAGATTTATAGTTGCCAGAGTTAACATCAACAACCCACATCGCCTCTGTTTTTTCAATGACAATCGATGCTCCATTTTTCAAAAAGACAGTTGGGCGTAATAATCGATTTATCGTCACTTCTAGATTGTAAGCAGAAAAAATGCCACTTTTATCTCGAAAAGCCGTCACATGTGGAAAAGTTTCCTTCAACGTTTGGCATAATTCGGGATTATCACAAATAATCTCTGCATCTTTAGTCATAAGTGGATTTTTAGTTAACATCGAAATGACACTTGTTGTCGTAGCTTGGATTTTCCGATTAGAGCCTTTTGCACGCGCTAAAATCTCCTCAAACTCTTCCCTAGCTTTGGTAATATCCGTTTCAATCTCCGAGACTGGCATATTGGCAGCAACTGACCGTACAATGATACCTTCTTGCTCCATTAATACTGGAGAAATACTTTGTTGCAATCGTAGCTTATCTGCCTCTTTTATTTTTTTAGATATTGCTAAAAAGGGCTTCCCATAACTATAAACAATGGTTCCTCGCGATATTTCTACCATACCAGTAAGTAAAGGCGCTTTCGTGGCATTACCTTCGCGCTTCACTTGTACAAGCAGTTTCAGCCCCTCATGTACCCGGTATGTTTCTGGTATATCCTGTAAATGTATAAACGCGTTCTCTTTACAGCCTATATTCACAAAAGCAGCATTTATTTTCGGATTGATTTTGACAATCGTACCTAAATAAATATCTGAAACTTGCGGTTCATCTGTCGGTCTAATGATTTCTAAATCCATCAAAACCTTGTTCTCTAAAAAAGCAATCCGCTTCTCTTTTCCAATGGCATTTATTATTATTATCAAAGCACTGCCTCCTGGCCACAATATTTTTTTATATTTTTATACCAAACAGCCAGGGATGTCCTAGAAACTTCGTATTTATTCGCTAATGTCTGTTGATCAAATTCTTTCAGCTCTGGATGATTTGTCACAATAACAGCATATTCCACTGCTCCAACAATCGAACGATAATTGACATTCCGTTTAATCGTCTTAGGAAATGCCTCGAAAAAATGCCGCAGCAAATGCTGTGCTTCTTCCTCTATCAAAACACCGTAATGAGACATCACCGTTCTCGAATAGAGTAACACTTCCTCTACATCAAAAGGAATTGTTTTCTTCTCAGGTGAAGGCTCTTCTAAGGAAGTATTTATAGCTTTGTCCCACTCCACTATTTCTCTCTCTGTCACATCATAGGAATTAGCTATCACCCCAATGAAAGCTCGCTTGTCAGCTGGCACTAAATACATGTAGCAGGACGTAGCGACAACAGCCCTTATTTCGTCTTCCGTTAAGTCGTCCGTACGCTTTAGAACATGCTGAATAATCTCATCATACATAGCTTCATCCTGTTTTTCATGAGGTAGAGGGTTCATTTTTTTATAACGTTCTATCGCCTGTTCTGTTTTCATTTTTTCCCGTTTATCCATATGAAATTCCTCCTGTAGCAAAAAAGCTGGCTACTAATCAAGACCAAAGCAGTCTTCATTAATAGATCCAACTTTCGTCTCTTGTCTGATCAATTACCGCCAAATAAAGTTTTCAAACGACTAAAGAATCCTTGTTTTTGCTCATCGATAGACATCAATGGAATAGATTCGCCTAAAAGTCTTCGAGCAATGTTTCTGTAACCAATACTAGCTCGATTACTCGCCTGCATAGAAACAGGTTCCCCACTATTGGAAGAGCGAATAACTTCATCGTCATCAATGATAATACCTATTAATTCTATCGACAAATGCGTCGTAATCTCATCTATATCCATGACGTCACCATTGCGCATCATTTGCGTCCGAATTCGATTAATAATCAATTTTGGTGCATCAATATCCTCTTGTTCCAACAAACCAATAATACGATCAGCATCGCGAACCGCAGATATTTCTGGCGTCGTTACAACTAATGCATGATCAGCACCCGCGACAGCATTTTTGTATCCTTGCTCAATCCCTGCAGGACAGTCAATCAAGATAAAATCATAATCTGGCTTCATTTGTGCAATAAGCTCTTTCATTTGTTCTCCTGAAACAGCGCTCTTATCTGTTGTTTGTGCTGCCGGTAAGAGGAAAAGTAAATCCTCAAAACGCTTGTCTTTAATAATAGCTTGATGTAACTTGCAACGTCCTTCTACAACATCCACTAGATCATAAATAATTCGATTCTCCAGACCTAAAATAACATCTAGATTTCGAAGCCCGATATCCATATCGACTAAGCAAACTTTCTTACCCTGCAACGCAAGTGCTGTCCCAAGGTTTGCAGTTGTAGTTGTTTTACCAACGCCACCTTTTCCTGAAGTTATAACTATAGCCTCACCCATGATCATTGTCCTCCTTGAAAATTAGAGATCTCTGGTCTAATTTTTCTTAAAATATGCAAGCTGTCGATTGCAAGCTTACTTGTGTTGTCTATATACGCCGTTAAAA
Source organism: Listeria weihenstephanensis (assembly GCF_003534205.1). Lineage (NCBI taxonomy): Bacteria > Bacillati > Bacillota > Bacilli > Caryophanales > Listeriaceae > Paenilisteria > Paenilisteria weihenstephanensis. The sequence continues at coordinate 1,973,618 of NZ_CP011102.1, forward strand.
TATTTTCTTCAATCTTATTTTTATTTTCTTCGTCATCAAAACCACGAATTTCTCCAGCGATCCTAATTTGAGAAGGGTACTGAAATTTACCTGTTATAACAGCTTTTGTATCACCGTCAAACCCAGCATGAATAATCCCTTTTACATTACCCAGAATAAAAATATTTCCTGAAGCGCGTATAGAACCACCAGGATTAACATCACCTACAAGTAATAAATCCCCAGGAACATTAATAACTTGGCCTGAACGTACAACTGTAGCAAGAGAGAAAATTTGCTCATCCTCTTTCCACTTCTTAGCATCTTGCTTACTCATCACATTACTAGTAAAACCCTTCACTTCCATGGCACTGTTTTCTTGGATAATCGTCCGGATTTTTGCTTCTTCTTCCTCAGTAAAAAGTCGATTACCTATATGTACTTGAACAGCAAGCTTCTGATCCTGCGATACTGTTTTTTGCTGTTCTTTAAGGTGTTGTACTAATCCTTCTTCTAACTCCAAAATACTTGCCGTATCACTCAACGAAATACTAATACCATCTTTAGTCCCTTTTATTTGGACGTATTTTTTCAACATACACTCACCTCACAGCTCATTATTAGTATACCATAGAATTCAAAAGATACTATTCCCCATAGTAATAAAAATATACCAGTCTGTAAAGCCTTCTCAGCAAGTATAAATACTAAACTGATACGTACATATTAAAAATACATACAAGCAAACAGACTGATATCAAATTTAAGTTAGTTTCATCTTCCATCGCTTCTCTTTAATTCTAAGAGAAAACTCCTGAATGGGAAAAAGACAACTAAAAAGAATGCTAGATTTAATAAAATAGTGGTCCATAGACGTTGATCCACAAATGTAGAAAACAACATATCCGTTCCCCCTATAAGGAGGTAAAAACTATAAACTAAACATTCCGTAAGAATCACATTAAACACAACTACTAATCCAACCAAAATAAGACTGTTTTGGAGTACTTTCATAAATTTATCTGTAAGATACACGACTAATGGAAAAATAGCGAAATAAATACCTAAGATACCAGTATAATAGATATCAAAAACCATACCTAGTATAAAGGCATAAATTAAAGTAGGATTTCTACCATAAAATGTCGCCATTAGTACCAGCATAACAATGAGAAAATGCGGAATAAAAAAGCGTTGTTCTCCAAAAAAAGACTGACTAAACATAAGACTAGAGACACCTTCAAGAATAAAAACCGCAATCGCAATAAGTGGCATTACAACAAACTTTCTAATATTCATCAGGACCCAGATCCTTCCGAAGTGTCACCTTCCAGTGTTCGCTTCAATACGATCACATGGTTTAAATCATACAAATCAGCGCCTGGTTTCAAAAATGCTGTTTGTGATAATCCCATCTTATCTGTTTCCACTTTCTCAATCGTTCCAATAAAGATGTCAGATGGAAAAATTCCTCCTAATCCAGATGTTACGACTTTCTCACCTTTAGTAAATTTCTGATCTACTGGCAACTGCTTCATTTCCAAGAGACGCTGTTCAGCATCATATCCATTAATAATGCCATATGCCACCGACTTACCTTGAACTATTGCAGAGATTCGATTTCTATCATCTGTGGAACTAAGCAACTTCACTGTAGACGATTTAGCGCCTGTTTTCGTGACTTTACCTATCATTCCCTCTGGCGTTCTAACAGCCATATTAGGCTTCACGCCATCAACGGAACCTTTATCAATTTGAACTTGAGTATTCCAATTATCAGGATTCCTAGAAATAACCGTTGCATTAATTGGATCGTAATCACTAAGATCAGCTTCAATATCTAATGATTTTTTCAACTCTGCATTTTCTTTACTTAAATCTGCTACTTTACTTTCAAGCTGCGCTAATTCTTCCAAACGTTCCTTTAAATGTTCATTTTCTGTATAAGTGTTTTTTAAGTCTTGTGCCCCATCAAAAAAGCCTGCGATAAAGCCTACCGGTTTGGATACAATATTCTCACCAAAACCAGCAACATCTTTTACAAACTGTTCTGGCCATGAAGCTTTACTTTTCCCACTTAATGAATATCCTACCAGTGCAACTAAAACAATAATAGATACCAACAAGATAATTAAACGTTTATTTAAGAAAAATTGCGGCATAATGAACACCTCATCTCGTCAATCCGCTTCTTTCATGATTCTGTTAAATAGGTTCTGATTTCACCAAAAATAGGCAAGTTGTATTAGTTCATTTTTTTCTTTTTGTACAAATCCATATTCTCTAGTGATTTACCAGTTCCAATTGCAACACAATCAAGTGGATTCTCAGCAATAATGACTGGCATCTTAGTTTCTTCAGCAATTACTGTATCTAAATTACGAAGAAGCGCTCCGCCGCCTGTCAATACAATACCTTTATCCATAATATCAGCAGATAATTCTGGAGGTGTATTTTCTAATGTACTCTTCACAGCATCAATGATAGAAGCTACTGTATCTGCGAGTGCCTCACTTATTTCCTCAGGAGAAATTTCAATTGTCTTCGGTAAGCCCGTTACTAAATCCCGCCCGCGAATACTAAAAGGTTCTAAATTAAGATTGGTTGGATCTGCTGAACCAATTTCCATCTTAATAGTTTCAGATGTACGGTCACCTATCAATAAATTATACTTCTTACGTATAAAATTAACAATAGCATCATCCATGTCATCTCCAGCTGTACGCTCAGAACGGCTTGTTACAATCCCACCTAGAGATATAACTGCAACTTCTGTCGTTCCACCACCGATATCCACTACCATACTACCCGTAGGATCCCAAACTGGTAATCCAGCACCAATTGCAGCAGCGAAAGGTTCTTCAATTGTATAAGCTTCTTTTGCCCCAGCTTGACGAGTAGCATCCGTTACAGCACGTTTTTCAACACCTGTAATTCCGGAAGGTACACAGATCATAACACGTGGTTTACTTGCACTTGATCCCTTGCTTGCTTTTTGAATATAGTATTTCATCATGGCAGCTGTAGTATCGTAGTCAGCAATTACGCCATCTTTCATTGGGCGTATAGCAACAATATTACCCGGTGTTCTACCGATCATATTCTTAGCTTCACTACCAACAGCGACAATTTCTTGTGTGTCTTTTTTCATCGCAACAACTGAAGGTTCTCTTAAAACGATACTTTTCCCCTTCATATATACTAAAGTGTTTGCGGTTCCTAAGTCAATTCCAATATCTTTATTCCCAAATCCAAACATTTATTAATCTCCTTTTCTCTTCTAAATTATCACTTTGTTCTTGATTGCTGTCTCTCTATTAACTACTATATTAGCTTTTAAATTTCCAGCCCCAAAGTATTGTCTTATAATAATTAGGTATGCTGATATCCCATGATGTTTTATGTAAAAACCGATACATGTAAACAACCACCTTATTATAACATAACTACGAAGAACAGACATTAATTTTTGATGAGATACATGAAATATTTATCTTTTCTTTAGAAATACCCTTCTTGTTTTAGACTAGTATAAACGTTGTTGCCTATAATAATGTGATCTATCAACGGAATACCCAATAAATCGCCTACTTTTTTCAATCGCTTCGTCACGGTTACATCTTGTGGCGAAGGGCTTGCGTCACCCGATGGATGGTTATGGAAACACATAACACTTGCTGCAGAATATTTCATCGCTTGCTTAAAAATTTCTCTTGGATGTACTACGCTACTATTAAGACTCCCAATGAAAATTGTCTCCCTATGCAGTAATCGGTTTCTAGTGCTTAGGAAAAAACAATGAAAATGCTCTTGGGAAAGCAGGCTCATTTCTTGCATAACAAGATTTGCACCATCTTGTGGCCCTCTAATAATAGGGCTCTCTATGATCCTTTGCTGACCCATTCGTTTACCTATTTCAACTGCTGCAAGTACTTTTGCAGCCTTAGCTAGACCAATACCTTTTATTTGGGTTAATTCCTGTAAGGTAGCATCTTTTAGTTCTCCAATCTCTAAATATTGATTAATCACCTTGTTGGCAAGTTCAACAACCGATTCTGTTTTACTCCCTGTCTCTAAAATTATCGCAAGTAATTCAATATTGGATAAACTCGATACTCCCTTCTTCTGAAGCCTCTCTCTCGGTTTGTCTGTTTGCGCCATTTCTCTCATAAACATGTCATTTCCTCCTTATTGACGTAAAATAAAATCCCAAAACATATCATATAAAAATGGACTCCATACAAATCCTGACAATATAAATGGAACAAATGGTATCTTTTTCATTTTTAAGTCCGGACGTAACATCACCATAGTACTCATTATGAGCGTTCCTACAAATACAGCGGCAATAAAAACAAATAATACTTCCTTATAGCTTAGTAAAAAACAAAGCACAATCAATAATTTGATATCTCCTAATCCTATCCCTTTTCTAATCAATAGATACAATGATAAAAACGTCACACCACCAAGTAAAAATTGCTCTAATTGATGAAATAAAATAGCCATGTCAGTGTATGCATAAAAAATGGCGGCAAAAATAAAATAAATCAGTAAGATTCGGTTCGGGATGTGCAAATAGAGCATATCACTCACAAATAAGATTAGCAGTAGAGAAAAACTGATAATGTATGCATAGAAATTCGCTTCAAAACCGTATAATGCATATAAGGAGCATACGAATATTGGTGCCAATGTCTCAACGAAAATATAAGTTTTACTCATTGATTGACCACAGCAATTCGTTTTTCCTTTAAGAAAGATAAAAGAAAAAATCGGTATCATAAATCTCATCGACAATTTCGTTTTACAAAAATCACATTCTGAAGAACTTCTAAATAAAAATGGTCTCCCTATTGGGTAATTAGCACCTACAACATGTAGAAATGATGCAAAAACCGAACTATAGACTGACAAGATAAAATAAACCACATTGCACCTCCAATTTCTTGGACACAAATATATCACGATATATCTTTACTGTCATACTAGTAAAAATCTTTTCTCTCAGAAAAAGCAGTCTGAAAATCGTATTCTCATCTAGAACAAAAAAAGATTTTCAATTGGTTTCACCCTTCAAAATACTTTTATAGTACTTTTACAAAAAATATAAAATCGTTTAATATAATAAAAAAAAGACCCTTGTAAAGAGCCTTCTAATAACGAATCCATTTATTAAAGTAACATTTTTCTAACCTCAGCAATAAAATATAGCGAGCCTGTGACCATAATGACATTCTCGCTCTTATCTTGCGCCCATTTACCCGTCGCCATTTTCCAATCTAAAACAAACGATATGTCGTTCTCACTCGCAATTTTTTCTATTTCATTGACTGATAACGCTCTCGGATAATCAAAAGTAGTAAGGAATATATCAACATTCTCAATAGTTTTCAAAAGCTTAATCATTTCTACAAACTCTTTGTCTTGTAGAGCGGTAAAAAGTAGTTTAACTGGTTCACCATGAAAGATGTCGCTAGCCTTTACTAAAGCCTTTATCCCTTCAATATTATGCGCTCCATCTAAATAAATAGTGGGACTATCCTGCATTTTTTCTAAACGGCCAGGCCAGCGTGAGCCCTTCAAACCCGCTCTCATCTGATTATCTGTGATTTGAAACTGTTTTTCTTTTAATAACTCCACAGTTTTCAAAGCTACAGCAGCGTTATTTAATTGATGATCTCCCAATAGCCCAACTGGAATGTTAGTCAATTCCAAACCAGGAGCCGCATAGCTTAGTCTTTGATTACTATCTTTTTCAGCAATGAAATTGACGCCTAGTTGGTAAATAGCAGAGCCAAGATCATCTGCTCTCACTTTGTATAATTCCTGAACTTCAACCTGTATAACCCCGCTCACGATTGGGATATCTGGTTTGAAAATCCCGGCTTTTTCTAAAGCAATGTCATGAATAGTATTACCTAAGAATTCCATATGATCCATCCCAATTGTGGTCACTACAGAGATTAATGGTGTGATAACATTTGTTGAATCTAGCCTTCCTCCAAGCCCCACTTCCACAAGACCAATATCAATCGTGGCGTATTCTGCAAAGTAAAGAAACATCATCACGGTTATAATTTCAAACTCAGACGGATGACCCCACTCTGTGTCTGCTAGCTCATCTGCTAAAGGCTTGATACGATTACAAAGCGTAATAATAGCATCGTTATCCACCGGAATACCATTGATACTAATTCTTTCATTGAAACTTTCAATATACGGGGATGTGAATGTACCCACCTTGTAGCCTGATTGTTCCAAAACATTTCGAATAAAAGTCAATGTGGATCCTTTTCCATTTGTACCTGCAATATGTACCCATTTATTTTTATTTTCAGGGTGGTCAAGCTTTGTTAACATATACTCCATACGCTTAAGCCCTGGCTTGATTCCCATTCGTAACGTACCGTGAATCCATGTTATTGCTTCTGAATATTCTTTGAAATACATCGCTATATTCTCCTCCAATTATTAAAAAGCAGGCCTCCTGTCATAAGTTTACGCAGAAGGCCCGACTAGTCTTTTTAATTATTTTTCAATGAGTTTATCCGTTCTTCTACTAATGATTTTTTATCCATATAGTCTTTTTCTTTCTCTCGCTCTTCTTCAATAACATTAGCAGGCGCCTTAGCCATAAATTTTTCGTTGGATAATTTACCTTGTACTCGTGAAACTTCTTTTTTCCATTTTGAAAGTTCTTTTTCCAAGCGAGCGATTTCTTCGTCAATGTTTATTAGCCCTTCTAAAGGTAGATAAATTTCTGCACCTGAAACTACTGCTGTCATCGCAGTTTTAGATGGCTCAATGTCAAAGGAAATTGTCGTTGTTTCTGGATTACAAAAACGCTCAATATAAGAGATATTTTTCTCTAGAATGGCTTTGTGTGCCTCTGTTTTTGGTTTCAATTGTAATTCAATTTGTTTGCTTAATGGTGTATTAACTTCTGCTCTAATATTACGAACAGCGCGTATAACTTCCACTAGCAATTTCATGGATTCAGCTGCATCTTTGTCAATCTGACTTTCGTTCACTTCTGGCCAAGATGCGATTGTAATGGAAACACCATTATGCGGTAGGTTTTGCCAAATTTCTTCTGTTACAAATGGCATAAATGGATGTAATAATCTCATTGTGTTATCTAAAACATAAGCTAAAACGGATCTTGTCGTTTGTTTTGCTTCCAGATCGTCGCCGTATAAAGAAATCTTCGTTATTTCAATATACCAATCACAGAATTCATCCCAGATAAAGTTATATAGGGTTCTACCGACCTCACCAAACTCATATTTATCCGCCAAATTAGTAACAGTCCCAATAGTTTCATTAAGGCGCGTCAGAATCCATTTATCACTTACCTCTGTAACATTCGACAGATTAATAGATTCATATTTCATACCTTCCATATTCATCAATGCAAAACGAGAAGCGTTCCAAATTTTGTTAATGAAATTCCATGTCGATTCTACTTTTTCAAAGCTGAATTTCAAATCTTGACCTGGGGCAGTTCCTGTTGATAGCGTATACCTTAGAGAATCTGCGCCATATTTTTCAACTACCTCAATTGGATCTACACCATTACCTAGTGATTTCGACATTTTTTTACCATCTGCATCACGCACTAGACCGTGGATCAATGTATCTTTAAATGGTTTTACATCGGTAAACTCTACTGATTGGAAAATCATTCGAGATACCCAGAAGAAAATAATATCGTAACCCGTTACCAGTGTGCTCGTTGGGAAGAATTTTTTGAAATCTGGATTTTCTTCATCGGGCCACCCCATTGTTGAAAAAGGCCATAACGCGGAGCTAAACCAAGTATCTAGAACATCTTCATCTTGCTTCCAATTTTCAATATCTGTTGGAGCTTCTTCTCCGACATATAGTTCACCAGTTTCTTTATGGTACCAAGCTGGAATGCGATGCCCCCACCATAGTTGACGCGAGATACACCAATCATGAATGTTTTCCATCCAAGTCAAATAGGTTTTCTCAAAACGCTCAGGAATGAAATTTACTTTTTCATCTTCATTTTCTTGTAATTTAACAGCTTGCTCAGCTAGTGGTTGCATTTTAACGAACCACTGCATGGATAAATAAGGTTCAACGATGGCACCTGTTCGCTCAGAATGACCTACTGAATGAAGATGCGGCTCTTGCTTAATGAATAAATCTAGTCCTTTGAAGTCTTCAATAATAGCTTTACGTGCTTCGAAGCGGTCCATGCCGTTATACTTTCCAGAAGCCTCATTCATCGTAGCATCCTCATTCATAACGATAATGCGTGGTAAATCATGGCGATTTCCTACTTCAAAATCATTTGGATCGTGTGCTGGTGTGATTTTTACAACCCCTGAACCAAATTCGCGTTCTACGTAATCATCAGCAATAATCGGAATTTCTCTACCAATTATCGGTAATGTGATTGTTTTACCGATATAATCTTTATACCGTTCGTCTTTTGGATGTACCGCAACTGCAGTATCTCCAGGAATAGTTTCAGGCCTAGTCGTAGCTACCTCAAGAAAACCAGAGCCATCTGTTAATGGGTATTTCAAATGATAGAATTGCCCTTCTACATCTTGATGGATAACTTCAATATCTGATAAGGCAGTTTTTGCAACTGGGTCCCAATTTATTATATATTGACCGCGATATATTAGTTTTTTTTCGTAAAGGGATACGAACACTTTATTTACAGCATCGGACAGACCTGCATCTAGTGTGAATCTCTCTCTAGAATAATCGAGGCCTAAACCAACTTTTTTCCATTGTTCACGGATAACAGAAGCATATTCTTCTTTCCAATCCCAAGCTTTAGCAACAAATTTTTCGCGTCCAAGATCATAACGTGTGATATTATTCTCACGTAGTTTAGCCTCGACTTTCGCCTGAGTTGCAATACCTGCATGATCCATACCTGGTAAATATAGCGTATCGTATCCTTGCATTCGCTTCATACGTGTAAGAATATCTTGTAAGGTTGTGTCCCAAGCATGTCCTAAATGAAGTTTCCCAGTAACGTTGGGAGGCGGAATAACAACAGAATAAGCTGGCTTTTCATTTTTTCCATCTGCTTCAAAAAAACCTTGTTCTATCCACCAGTCATATCTATTTTTTTCAGTATCTTGCGGATTATATTTTGTTGGCATGTTTAACTCGGTCATCTTTTTTCCTCCTAGAAAGCGATTTATCGTTCTTACTTGCAAAACACAAAAAACTCCTCTCATCCATAAAGGACGAAAAGAGTTATTCCGCGGTACCACCTTCTTACTGTAAAAATACAGCACTTCATTAATTTAACGAGAGAAAGTTTCCCGGTATTCCCTACTCTAGTTCAGGAATACTGCTCGGAGGCTACTTTCAAATATTTTTCTTAGAGGCTTTCACCAACCGCCTCTTCTCTGTGAAAGAAAAAATATTTTACTCTTCCTCGTCCATGCATTTACGAATATTAGAATAAATTCATTGTATCAAATAAAAATACTACCGTCAACGTAGTGCCTTCATTGATGCTTCTATTGCTTCAAGCGTTTTAGCTATCTCAGCATCGGTGTGCACCGTTGACATGAATAATCCTTCAAATTGTGATGGTGGTAAGAAGATGCCGTTATTCAGCATTTCTCGGTAATAGTTAGCGAAGTAACTCAAATCTGATGTTTTTGCAGTCTCATAGTTTGTTACTTTTTGATCTGTAAAGAAGGAACCAAACATGGAGCCTGCTCTATTAATAGACACTGGGACATCATATTGCTTGGATAGTACTAATAATCCTTCTTCAAGCTGATCAATTAGTGTTCTAAAACTATCATAATGATGCGGGGTTAATTGCTTCAATGTTGCATAGCCAGCGTTCATTGCTACGGGGTTTCCTGAGAGCGTTCCCGCCTGATAAATTGTACCTGCTGGCGCAATGTGTTCCATGATTTCTTTTTTACCACCGTACGCCCCAACTGGTAGGCCACCGCCAATAACTTTTCCAAGGCATGTGATATCAGGAGTCACAACGTATAGCCCTTGTGCGCTGTAAAAATCTACTCGGAAACCGGTCATAACCTCATCAAAAATTAGCAAGCTACCGTATTTCGTTGTTACCTCACGAAGACCTTCTAAAAACCCTTCAACTGGAGGAACAACACCCATGTTTCCTGCTACAGGTTCAACAATGATCGCTGCAATCTCTTCGCCGTATGTTTCAAAAACATACTGAACACTTTCTAAGTCATTATATGGAACTGCAATTGTATCTGCAGCAAGCCCAGGTGTGACACCAGGTGAATCAGGAAGTCCCAGCGTTGCCACGCCCGACCCTGCTTTAATAAGGAGGGAGTCGCCATGACCATGATAACTTCCTTCAAATTTTACAATCTTATTTCTATTCGTGTATCCTCTTGCTAGCCTGATGGCACTCATCGTTGCTTCGGTCCCAGAAGATACCATGCGGACCATTTCAACGGATGGCACACGCTCGATAACCAATTTTGCTAATTCTGTCTCAATTTCGGTTGGTGTGCCAAAACTAGTTCCTTTTAGCGCAGCACTTGCTACTGCTTTTACAACGGTTTCGTTAGCATGTCCTAAAATAAGTGGTCCCCATGATAACACGTAATCGATATAATCATTGCCATCGATGTCCGTTAAATATGCACCTTTCCCATGATCCATAAAAACAGGGTCTGCATCGACTGATTTAAAGGCTCTGACCGGGCTGTTTACTCCCCCAGGTAATACTTTATTGGATTCTTTAAATGCTTTTATTGAATTAGTATATTTATTCATTTATGCATCTCCTTTTAAATAGGTCGCAACATCTTTAGCAAAATAGGTAATAATAAGGCTCACACCAGCACGTTTCATACTTGTTAGCATTTCTAAGACAATACGTTTCTCATCAATCCAGCCGTTAGCACTAGCGGCCTTTACCATCGCATACTCACCGCTGACGTTATAGGCTACAACTGGTAAATTCGTCTGATTCCGAACATCACGAATGATATCCATGTAAGAAAGTGACGGTTTTACAATTAAAAAATCGGCACCTTCACGCTCATCGCTAGCAGCTTCTCGCAGAGCTTCTAATCTATTAGCTGGATCCATTTGGTATGTTTTACGATCTCCGAATTGCGGTGCACTGTTGGCAGCATCTCGGAATGGACCATAAAAAGCAGACGCATATTTAACAGCATAAGACATAATCGGAATATTATTATATCCAGCCTCATCCAAACCTTCACGGATTATTTTCACAAAACCATCCATCATGTTGGAGGGCGCAATGATATCAGCTCCTGCTTCCGCTTGACTAATCGCTGTTTTTTTAAGTAACTCAAGGGATTTATCATTTTCTACATCACCGTTTTCAAAGATACCGCAGTGTCCATGGTCAGTGAATTCACAAAGACACGTGTCCGCAATAACAATCATCTCAGGCGCAACACGCTTAACTAGCCGAATCGCCTCTTGAACAATACCATGGTCGTGATAAGCACCTGATCCAACATCGTCTTTATCATCGGGAAGCCCAAACAGAATAATGGCTTTAATACCCAAATCGATAAGTGTAGCTACTTCTGATTCCAGCTCATGCAACGGAAATTGGAAAACCCCAGGCATCGATGTAACTTCTGTTTTGGGCTCTTGTCCCTCTTTTACAAAAATAGGATAAATTAAATCATCCGTATGTAACACCGTTTCGCGTACAAGATCACGCATGGCAGCACTATTACGCAATCTCCGGTGCCGATCAAAATTTTGATTTAGCATTATAATTCCCCCTCAATTAATTGCTGACAAATTTGTTCCATTGTATAATTTTCTGGCTCATAAAGTACGGAAAAGCCTGATTTACGTATCACGTCCGTTGTAACTGGTCCGATCGACGCAATGGTTAGCTTAGAAATATCTTCTTGGTAACAATCTACAAAGTTATTCCAAGCGGATGGACTCGCAAAAATAGCCACATCAATAGATTGTTTCGACGTCGCTTTTTGCAATGACTCACATGCATGTTCAGGCAATCCGGTCTCATAGATAATGTTCTCCGTGACATCATGCCCTTGCTCTGAAAAACATTTTGCGATTTCGCTACGCGCCATACTACTTTTGGGTATTAAAACACGTTGAGGTTCCATTCCAAGGTTTAACCACTCTACTATAAACACATCAGTCGTATAAAGCGTTGGTTGAAAATCCGCGGAATAGCCATGATATTTGAGTTCATCTGCCGTTTTTTCACCGATTACTGCTATTTTGATTGATTTTGGTAGATGGCCTCCCATTTGAAAGTAATAATGAACCGTGTTAGCACTCGTGAATATAATCCAATCGTATGCATGAACAAGAATTTCCGCTCTGATCGCTTTTGTTTCAATCATCGGGACTTCGGAAACAGTGAATCCCGCTTCCATCAGCTTCGTAGACCAAGGTTTATTCTTAGATTCCTCGCGTGTGAGCAACACATGTTTAGCCATTTTCTCTCAACTCTTGAATAATTTCTTTGGCTCCCATTTGTATCAATTTATCTGCAACACTTTGACCCAATACTATTGGATCTTGGCCTTGCTCTGTGACTTGATGGGTTACCTTACCGTCGACAGTGCTTACCAGACCTTTAAGTTCAAGTTGACCATTTTTAATCGTTGCATGCCCGGCAATTGGAATTTCACATCCACCATCGAGCGCTTTTAATAGGGTTCGCTCAGAAATGACTGCCTTAGTGGTTTCCGCGTCTTGCAGTATTTCCAGTAGCTCTTTGACAAACGAATCTGTTTCACGACATTCAATCGCCAGCGCGCCTTGTCCAACTGCAGGCAGGCAGGTGGCTTCATCTAGAAAAATATAATCATGCTCGAGTTTATCAAGCCAATTCATTCGCTTCAAGCCCGCTGCAGCTAACACGATAGCGTCAAAATTCTCTTCTTCTAGCTTTCTTAATCTTGTATCAATGTTCCCACGAATTGGTTGAATTGTTAAATCTGGCCGGACATGAAGCAATTGTGCCGCTCGTCTTAAACTGCTTGTACCAACAACCGCACCTTCTGCTAAGTCATTTAGCGTCTTTTCACGCTTAAAAATAAGGCAGTCCAATGGATTTTCACGTTTCGGAATCGCGCCGATGACAAGTCCTTCTGCTAATTCTGAGGGAACATCTTTCATGCTATGTACCGCGAAATCAATGCGTTCTTCGATAAGTGCATCTTCTACTTCTGATACAAATAACCCTTTTCCGCCGACTTTGCTAAGGGTTACATCTAGAATTCGATCCCCTTTTGTCACGATTTCTTCGATTGCAAAATCAACGTCAGGAAAATGTGCTTGAAGCTTTGAAATAACCCATTTCGTTTGAGTTAAGGCTAATTGACTGCGCCTTGAGCCTACAATTATTTTACGAGTCATGCTTTTTCACCCACTTTTTCTTTGATTGTTTGTGATACTTCTTTAGATCCTGATTTTTCGAGGTCGAAAATTTTCTGGAAGACTTCTATATCGTGTGTTGCGTCGGGACACATCGCCATTTCCTTTAGCTCTGAAATAGGATGCTTAAGAAGCTGATTAATGATGCTTTTCATATGCTTCCCAACTAGGACTTGTTCTCGTTCTGTAAGGTCTGGTAATTTATTGGCGAGGCTTTGCATTGTTTCTGCTTGAATAATGAGTGCTTTTTCACGTAATTCTTTAATGATTGGGACGACTCCAAGTTGTTTTTCCCATTCATAAAACTGCGCACATGCCTCTTCAATTTGTTGTTCTATTTCTATCACAAGCGCTTGACGTTGTTGTGTATTTTCTTCGATGACGCCACCTAAATCATCAATATCAAATAGCGTTACATTGGGAACATTTGAACATGTCGCTTCAACGTTACGCGGCAATGCAATATCAACAATGATCAACTCTTTTTCGCGATGCAACATTACATCCGCGATCATCTTTTGATCAATGATTGGTTTTGTTGATGAAGTTGACGTGATCACAATTTCTGCCTCTGCTAATTTTTGAGCTATATCAGTCAGATGATCCCACTTTACTTCGTGCTTATTCGCAAGCATTTCCGCGCGTTCGCTCGTACGGTTGAGTAAAGTTATATCTGATATTTTAGCTCCTTTCATATTTTGAAGCGCTAATACGCCCATTTTACCTGCTCCGATAATAAGTGTTTTCTTATTCGCTACGTCTTCGCTTCTTCTTTTGATGATTTCCACAGCAGCGTAACTAATCGATACTGCATTTTCATTTATCTTCATAGTATGATGCATATTTTTAGCAAAATGAACCGCTTCCCGGAAAAGTTGATTTAAAATTGTTCCAGTTGTCCCGAAATCTTGAGCATGGGTAAAAGCGTCCTTCACCTGTCCAAGAATTTGGGTTTCGCCTATAATTAAAGAATCTAGACCACTTGTGACGCGATATAGATGTTTAACTGCAGCTTCTTCTTCAAAAAACAGCAAATAAGGCTCCAAAATTTGCATGTCCATTTGGAACCAATTTGCTAAGAAGCGTTTGATATAGTATCTGCCTGTGTGAATTTGATCCACTACAGCAAAGATTTCGGTGCGATTACAGGTAGAGATAATGACGTTTTCTAAAATGCTTTTTTCTTGATGCAAGGAAACTAATGCCATCTCCTCTTCTTCTGGATTGAAAGTTAGCCGCTCTCGTATTTCGATTGGCGCACTTGTATGATTTAGACCGACAGAGAGAATGTACATCAATAAGCCTCCTTTTTCATTTAATAAATTCAAGCTTCATTCTAACACTTTTCCAAGTGGGCGCCAACTTGTTCGCTTGTGAATTAGCGGAACTTATTTCATTGCCTCTTCAATAAGTTGCCAAGCTTCTTCTTTGCCCATTTTTGTTTCTGATGAAAACATTACAAAACCATCTGTTGGGTCAAAATCTAGTGCTTCTTTGACAATTTTCATGTTTTTATGCCATTTACTACGCGGAATTTTATCTGCTTTTGTAGCAATAACAATTGTTGGAATTTGATAGTATTTCAAAAACTCATACATATTCCGGTCATCTTCGGTCGGTTTATGACGTAAATCTACAATTTGAATCACCGCTTTTAATGGCGTTCTACTCGTCATGTAAGTTTCAATCATCTCGCCCCATTTTTGACGTTCTTTTTTAGAAACTTTTGCAAAGCCGTAGCCGGGAACATCGACGAAGAAAAAGGAATCTTCAATTTTATAAAAGTTCAATGTTTGCGTTTTCCCTGGTTTTTGTGATATCCGAGCCATACTTTTACGGCGAATCATCGTATTGATGAAAGAAGACTTACCTACATTAGATCGGCCCGCAAGCGCGAATTCTGGCAATCCACCATCTGGATACTGTTCTTTCCAAACAGCACTTATTACAAGTTCTACATTATTTATATTCATATTTTCCACCTTTATCTAAAATGATCTTTTTTAAGTATAACGGAATTAGCCCAATTAAGCAAAAAGGCTCTCCTATAATGGGAGAACCTCATTTACATTTATTATACTAGAATTGGGATACTTCTGCTTGAACGCGTGCAATAAATTCATCTAATGGCAATGTTTCTGAATCTTTTTCGCCATATTTCCGTACATTGACTGTGTTATTTTCGACCTCTTGATCGCCGATAACAAGTGCGTAAGGAATTTTCTTAGTTTGTGCTTCGCGGATTTTATATCCTAATTTTTCATTGCGTTCGTCGATTTCAACACGGAAGCCTGCATACATTAGCTTGTCTTTTAATGCTTTACTATGATCCATATGGGCATCAATGCTAACAGGGATAACCTCCATTTGAATCGGTGCTAACCATGTTGGGAATGCGCCTTTATATTCTTCAATCAAATAGGCAACAAAGCGTTCCATAGTAGACACGACACCGCGGTGAATAACGACTGGACGATGTTTTTCTCCATCCTCGCCGATATAAGTTAGGTCAAAACGTTCTGGAAGTAGGAAATCTAGCTGCACAGTAGACAATGTTTCGTCTTTGCCGATCGCAGTTTTAACCATAACATCGAGTTTTGGTCCGTAGAACGCTGCTTCGCCATCTGCTTCGTAGTAATCTAAGCCCATATCATCCATCGCATCTTTTAACATGCCTTGCGCTTTTTCCCACATAGCGTCGTCATCGAAATATTTTTCAGTGTTTTCTGGGTCACGATAGCTAAGACGGAAACTATAGTCAGTGATATCAAAATCCTTATATACAGCCAAAACAAGCTCTACTACGCGTTTAAATTCGTCTTGAATTTGGTCCGGACGAACAAACACATGCGCGTCATTAAGCGTCATGCCGCGAACTCGTTGCAATCCTGAAAGCGCCCCACTCATTTCGTAACGGTGCATCATACCAAGTTCTGCAATACGAATAGGCAACTCACGGTAACTGTGAATATCATTTTTATAGATCATCATGTGATGTGGGCAGTTCATCGGACGTAGCACAAGTTCTTCATTGTCCATTTTCATTGTTGGGAACATATCTTCGTGATAGTGATCCCAGTGACCACTTGTTTTGTAAAGCTCCACGTTAGCCATGATTGGAGTGTAAACGTGGTTGTAGCCTAGGCGTTCCTCTTTATCAACGATGTAACGCTCAATAACGCGGCGAATTGTCGCACCTTTTGGAAGCCATAGCGGTAAGCCTTGTCCAACTTCTTGACTGTTAGCGAATAGTTCTAGCTCTTTACCTAGCTTACGATGATCGCGCTCTTTCGCTTCTTGTTGCATACGTAAAAATTCTTTCAAACCGTTTTTATCAAAAAAGGCTGTGCCGTAAATACGTTGTAGCATTTTGTTGTTGCTATCTCCACGCCAGTAAGCACCAGCAACGCTTAGTAATTGGAATACTTGGATTTTGCCAGTGGAAGGAACGTGAATACCACGACATAGATCGAAAAATTCGCCTTGTGTATAGATAGTCACTGTTTCGTCTGCTGGAATTGCTTCGATTAGCTCCAGTTTATAATGATCACCGATAGCTTTGAAACGCTTAATTGCTTCTTCACGTGACACTTCTTCGCGAGTAATCGGTAGGTTTTCACGAACAATTTTTTGCATTTCTTTTTCGATCACTGGGAAAGTTTCTTCGCTGATTACAGCCTCTGTATCGATATCATAGTAGAATCCTGTATCGATTGCTGGACCAACACCAAAAGCCACATCTGGATATAAGCGTTTTAGAGCTTGAGCTAGTAAATGTGCCGAGCTATGTCGTAGAATTTGTAGCGCGTCTTCATGATCTGGAGTCACGATTTCAACTTTTGAATCCTCGTGAATCGGTGTCACAAGGTCAACCAATGTTCCGTTCACTTTACCTGCTAATGCCTTCTTCTTAAGGCCTGGGCTGATTGATGCCGCGATATCCGCTGTGGAAACGCCAGCCTCAAATTCTTTTACTGCACCATCTGGAAATGTAATTTTCATTTTCTTCGACTCCTTCTTCAATTTTTAGACGAAACGCGGACATTTGAAGCACATTCTAACTTTTTAGGAACAAAAAAAGACCCATCCCATGCTTATGCAAGGGACGAGTCTTTCAACACGTGGTTCCACCCAAGATTTAAGAATTCCGAAAAATTCTACTCTTGTCACAGTTAACGGTGTGATCCGTTTCAACCTACTTTCAAGAGAACTTGATTTCGAGTGAAAAGTTCAAAGGGGGTCACTTTATTGGCTAATTAGGAGGGTCTCAGCAATGCCTCCTTCTCTGTGAATCAGACACAAAATAAAATGTTGTCCTTATCAATACTTGTTTCATCATTACTTGTATTATAAATCGGATTGCTTGAAATGGCAAGCTTTACTTGAAGCAAATTTCAAAATACGATTTCTAATACCTGCGATTACGTCCGTCAAGCTCTACCTCTTTGGCTAGATAGCGCACTCGCTCCATGATTCTACGTGCTTTCATCCGTTCTTCATTTCCGTTATTTGAGAACATTAAATGATTCTCTAAATGCTCCATACTGTAGTTGGAAGAAAAAAAAGTCGGTAATTCTTCCTGCATTCTGAATTGTAAAATAGCACCAAGTACTTCATCACGAGTCCATGTTGTCATGGATTCTGCGCCTATATCGTCCAACATCAGAATTTCTGTTTCTTTCGCGAATTGAATCTTTTCACCAACGCTATTATCCGCGATAGATTGTTTGATTTCACGCATGAATTCAGGTAAATAAACAAGTGTTGTGGAGATTCCTTTTAGGGCTAAATCCTTCGCCATGGCACCAAGCAAATAAGATTTTCCCGTTCCAAAACTTCCATGAATATATAAGCCTTTTTGCATACCGGTTGAACCTTTTTGGTACGTGCTCAGGAATTCTCCTGCTGCTAAAAATGCCGCACTGCGCGATTCGTTGTCTATTGTGAAATCATCCATTGTTGCTTCCATGATTTGTTTCGGCATATACAAAGAACGAATTCGTTTTTCGATAGCGCGCTGTCGGTCCGCTTGTATTTTTTCTTCTGTTGGATAATAAGTTACCGTAATGTAATCACCATTCAGACTTAGACGAGGCGCATAACCAGGCATTAATGTGTCTTTCTTATCTTGGTATTTTTGATGCTCCGTCATGAATTCGTACAGTTTCGATAAGTTTTGATTAATAATCTGCTCATTGATGTCCTCGTTATTTGCTTTTAAGAAGTCCTGAACTGGACTATAGGCGAGAACTTGTTGTTTTAACGTTTCATATTGCTTCTCAAAATCACGACCTTGGAATAGTTGGCCAAGTGTGCGTTCAATTTTATCCATCTTTGTCACCTACCTTCTTTTAAGCGTTTTTTCATTTCTTCTACTTGCTTGTCGAGAGTTGACTTTTCACGGCTTGTCATTGCTTTTTCAACAGGTTTGACCTCTTCTTTATCGAACCAGTCTGGCAATACTTCTTTTCGACCTTGCTGTTTATATTTATTATTTTTATTGCGGTAATCTGTTGGTTCTTTCTTCGTGCCTTCTTCTTGTAGTTTTTTATATTTTTCATGTTCTGCCCAAGCCATTTCCATCGCTTCTTTTGCCGTTTGCACTTTTTTACGTTTCCAATGGGCCGCAATGGTTAGCATGAAGTTTTTCGCGATTTTACCGTCTAAACGCAACAATACGTACTCGATTAATACGTTCATCACTGGGATTGGTAGGTTTTGTTGGTTCATCACTTCATCGATGATTTTCAAATCGGTTTCGGCGGGAACTGCTCCGTCACTTATGTCGATGAGTAACTGATATGGCGTGACTCTGTCTAGATAGGCTTGGAGCGCTTCGATATCAGAGGCATCTTCTGGCCTTGTTATTTGCTCAGCTTCTTCTTTGTTAACATTTTGCTGCGTTTTGGCTGTTAATTCTGGTAAACGATTATGCTGCAATTGGTAGCCATCTCGAACAATTTTGCGCAAATAATCCAAATCGAGCGAACCATCCGCTTGTACAGAGCGATATAAATAATGCACCATATCGAGCTCTTCGACGGCATAAATGGCATGGAGTTTCAAAATACACGCGCGAACTTCTTCGGTTATCGCATTGCGGGATAACATTGTTGGCGATAAACTCTGGAGCAATACTGCAAAATCAAAGGTCTTGTCGTCGAGGGTAACCCCCTGTGATTTGGCGCGACCAATCGGCTCACCGTTCGTTACGGCACTTACGGGATGCTCGCTACCATTAAACGTCTCAAAAACATCTTGGAACGAACACGTCACCTCATCGAATCCTTCTTCTGACATCGGCTCATCGGAAAAGAAGCGGCGTAAGCGTTGGTATTGCGCATTACCAATTTTGCTGTATAAATAAATATTTAAAAGGCCATCTGAGAAAAATTGTTCTGGCGAAAGCGGTGCTGCCATTTCATATATGTAATGTCGGGATTCACCTGTCGTTCGCACGAAACTACGTAACAAACCCAATCCCTCCAATTTCAATCGTGCTTGGAAAAGATTAGCTAAACTGATTCCGAGTAGATTTAATAATTGGCTGTGACTATGACTTTCTGACCACAGCCTGTTTTCTTCCACTTCTGTAACGAGTGTGTCGTAAAGCGCTAGACATTCCGCGCCCATGAGTGGCTGATACAAGAAGGTCATAATTTTGCGATCTTTTTCTGATAGGACGCCATTCGCTTTTACTTGATAGCTATCTACCGGTTGTAATTCCATCCAAAATTCTGCCACTCTACTCCACCTTTCTTTATTCATGTCTTGTTTTATTCATCAAATCTTTTAATTCATCTACAAAAACACTGATATCTTTGAATTGACGGTACACGGAAGCAAAACGAACGTAAGCTACTTCATCGAGTGTTGCCAATTTATCCATCAATTTTTCTCCGATTAAATGAGAGGATACTTCACTTTCTCCGTCACTTCTTAGTTCACGCTCGACGCTATTTACAACGTCTTCTAGCTGCTCTACGGAGACTGGACGTTTTTCACATGCGCGGATTAATCCTCGCAATATTTTATCACGCGCAAATTCTTCGCGGACGCCATCTTTTTTGACAACGATCAGCGGGCTCTCTTCTACTTTTTCAAAGGTTGTAAATCGGAAACCGCACGCCTCACATTCTCTGCGCCGGCGAATCGAATTGCCATCATCGGCTGGTCTTGAATCCACGACACGCGAACTATTACTTTTACAAGATGGACATCTCATTGTCACCCACTCCTATTTATCTTATTCGTTTCACTAGTATACCACGACTTCGCTTACTTTAAAAAAGTCTGAACGAGCGCATCTACTTGCTGTTTTGTTTCTTGCAAACTACCGCTATTATCGATCACAGTATTCGCGTGCTTCACTTTCTCGGATAATGGCATTTGACTGGAAATTCTCGCGATTGCTTCCGATTCTGTTGCATTGTTCCGCTCCATCAAGCGTGTTAATTGTGTTTCTTCGTCCACTGCCACAACAACAATGGTATCCACAAGTTTCTCCAGCTTACTTTCGATTAAAAGCGGGATATCAAAGACGATAATTTCTGCACCATTTTCTATTAGCCGATCCCGTTCTGCTAACATCCACTGTTTTACGAGCGGGTGAACGATCGCGTTGAGCTGCTCTCGTCTCTTAGGATCATGAAAAATAATGTTACCTAATGTTTGACGGTCAAGCTCTCCGTTCGCTTGAAAAACTTCTATGCCAAACGTCGCTTCTATTTGACGGGCACCTTCTGTTCCTTTTTCAACGACTTTTCTAGCTGCGATATCCGCGTCAACAATTGGATAACCCGCTTCTTGTAGCATTTGGCTGACAGTGCTTTTACCACTTGCAATACCACCCGTTAACCCGATAATGTAAGCCATTCTTAGCACCTATTTCTGGCATTTTGGGCAAAAATGTGTGCCTCTGCCGTTTAGTTTTATTTTCACGATAGGCGTGCCACATACCGGACATGGGTTGCCTTTTTCGCCGTATACTTGGAGTTTGTCTTGATAGCCGCCGATTTTTCCTTGTGAGTTCACATAAGTTCGAATCGTCGAGCCACCAAGTGCAACTGCTTCTGTCATGATCGCCTTTGTGCTTTCGAAAAGGCGTCTGATTTCTGCGGGTTTCAGCGTATTCGCTGGTCGTTCAGGAAGTACTTTTGCTTGAAAACAAATTTCATCTGCATAAATATTACCGATTCCAGCGACCAAACTTTGATCGAGAAGCACCGTTTTCACCGCGCGTCCTGATTTCTTTAATTTTGTTGCAAAAGCAGTTTTTTCAAACGTATCGGAAAGCGGCTCTGGTCCAAGTTTTTGAATGGATTTGGTGAGGCCTTCTTGACCTTTTAGAACGAGTTCCATCGTACCAAATTTACGAACGTCAAGGTAACGCAATTCAGTACTATCTGTAAAATGGAACGTTACGTGCGTATGTTTATCCACTGGATCCGCGTCTTTATTTAGTCGATACTTACCTTCCATTCGCAAGTGGGACAGAAGCGTACCATCCGTTGTATCAATAAGTAAGAACTTGCCCCGCCGGCGGACTGCTTCGATTTTTTGACCGATCATATTACCAATAAAGATTTCTGCTGGCATACCGACGATCATTTTTGGAACGCCTACAGTCACCTGATCTATTTCTTTTCCTATAACAAGTTCGGCGAGTGTTGCCCGAACATTTTCAACTTCTGGTAATTCTGGCATGTTTTTAACCCCTTACTTGTGTTATTTAGCATCGTACCATGTATTTCCGAACGCGCTATCGACTTTGAGTGGGACAGAGAGCTCTACGGCATGTTCCATCACATCGGGTACGATTTCTTCCAGTTTGGCAATTTCGCTTTCTGGCGCTTCGAAAATCAATTCATCGTGTACTTGGAGCAATAAGCGTGCTTCCAATTTTTCTGAAATCAAGCGATCATTCATCAAGATCATCGCTTTTTTGATAATATCTGCAGCACTTCCTTGGATCGGCGTATTCATTGCCGTTCTTTCAGCAAATCCGCGGACGTTGAAATTACGGCTTGTAATTTCTGGAATATAGCGGCGGCGATGTAAAATCGTTTCTACATAGCCTTTTTCTTTCGCGGAACGCACGATATCCTCCATATATTCTTTCACGGCTGGGTAACTTACAAAATAACGATCGATAAAGTCGCGTGCATCTTTTCTTGTAATGCCAAGATTTTGAGACAAGCCATAATCGCTAATTCCATATACAATTCCAAAGTTTACAGCTTTTGCTTGGCGACGCATGAGTGAATCTACTTCGTCTTGCTCAACATGAAATACATCCATTGCCGTTTTTGTATGGATATCGTAGTCGTGTTGGAACGCGTATTGCAAATTCTCATCTTCTGAAATATGAGCTAAAACGCGTAATTCGACTTGGGAATAATCGGCCGCGAAAATCTTCCAACCTGGCTCTGACGGAATAAACACTTGACGAATTTTACGCCCTTCTTCTAGTCGGATCGGAATATTTTGCAGGTTAGGATCCACCGAGCTGAGTCGGCCTGTTTGCGCCAATGTTTGATTGAATCGCGTGTATACTTTTTGTGTGTCTTTATGTGTTAATTTTAGCAACCCTTCGATATAGGTGGATTGTAGCTTTCCTAACTGGCGGTACATCAAGATGCTTTCAATAATGGGGTGCGATCCTGCTAATTTTTCTAGGACATCAGCAGACGTAGAGTAGCCTGTTTTTGTTTTCTTTTCTGCTGGAAGGCCCAGATTTTCAAATAAAATGACGCCTAGTTGCTTCGGTGAGTTGATATTGAATTCTGATCCAGCGAGTTCGTGAATCGTTTTTTCTAGCTCTTTTAGGCGACCGGCGAGTTCCACTTGCATACCTTCCAAACGCTTGACGTCCACTTTCACGCCATACATTTCCATTTTTGCTAATACTTTGGATAACGGCAATTCAAGATCTTCAAATAGACCTAGTTGCTCGTTATTTTCGAGTGCTGCTCGCATCTTTTTCTCGAGTTCAGAAACAGCGACTACTTTGCGTGCTAAATGTTCTGCGACAATGGCTTCTTCTGGAATAGCGCGTTTGGCACCTTTTCCATACACAAGTTCATCGGTTTTCACGGCATCGTAATCGTGGCTGAGCGCAACACTTGCGAAATCATCAATCGTATCGGATGGGTTTAGTAAGTATGATGCTAACATGATGTCAAAAGTAATACCCTCCACTGCAATATCGAACTTTGATAGGCCAACAATCGTTTTTTTAGCGTCATATACAACTTTTTCTTTCGTCGGGTCTTGTAACCATGTTTTTAGCGCTTTTGATTTTTTTAGAGTTGCTTCATTCGCGAAAAACGTACCCGCCTTGGAGTGAAAAGTAATACCGATAAATGGCGCGGTATGGTAATTATCAGCATCTAATTCGACGTATAATGCTGCCTTATCGCTAAGATGGTTTGCCGTTATTTCGTCTACCATTTCAAAAGAAATCGACGCCAATTCTTTTTCCGGTTCTGTGGATTCACCTTGCAGATTTTTAAGAATCGTTGCAAAACCGAGTTCTTTTAGTAACGGAATCACTTTTTCAATATCATAGCCAGCATATTTTGTATCGGTTACTTTCATTTCGATTGGAGAATCTATATCAATTGTCGCCAATTCTTTACTCATAATCGCGGATTCTTTGTTGTCATTCACTTTTTCTTGGAGCTTTTTGCCTGATATCTTATCAGCATTCGCTAGGACCTCTTCCACCGTGCCGAATTGATGTAAAAGTTTTAAAGCTGTTTTCTCACCGACGCCTGGAATGCCTGGAATATTATCCGATGCATCGCCCATCAAGCCTTTCATATCAATAATTTGCTCTGGCGTAAGGTCATATTTTTCCTTGAGTGTTTCTGGTGTATTTTTTTCCATGTCGGTGATGCCTTTTTTCGTGATATAGACCGTTGTTTTATCGCTGGCCAATTGTGTTAAATCGCGATCTCCCGTAATAACAACCACTTCTAGATTATCTTTTTCGGCCAGTTTTGTCATCGTTCCGATAATGTCATCTGCTTCATAATTGGGCAGTTCGTAACGAGGAATGGAATATGCATCTAGGAGTTCGCGAATGAATGGGAACTGTTCGGACAACTCGCTCGGCGTTTTTTGGCGTCCGCCTTTATACTCTTTATATTGGCTGTTTCGAAAAGTCGTTTTTCCCGCATCAAAAGCCACCAAAACATGATCTGGTTGCTCTTTTTCTAGCACGTTCATAATCATCATCGCAAAACCGTATACAGCATTTGTATATACACCCTTATCATTGCTCAAAAGCGGAAGTGCATAGAAGGCACGATTCGCAATACTATTTCCATCGATTAGTACAAGTTTATTCACAGGGATTCCTCCTCAAAATTTAAAGCTCATTATGTCCATTTTACCATAAAAACAGCGAATACGCCCGTAACAAAAAGCCTGCCTTAGAGCACAAAAAAACCGTTTTTAAAACCGGAGAAAGAAATCCTTCTCTGATTCTAAAATACGGTTTTCCATTACTTAAAAGTTGCGAATTAAAGCATCTGCAAACTCAGAACATTTTACTTCTGTTGCGCCGTCCATTAAACGAGCGAAATCATACGTCACTGTTTTATCAGCAATTGTTTTTTCCATCGATTTAATGATCAGATCTGCCGCTTCACCCCAGCCGATATGTTCCAATAATAGCGTTCCAGAAAGGATAACCGACGATGGGTTCACTTTATCTAAGTTCGCATATTTTGGCGCTGTGCCATGTGTTGCTTCAAAAATCGCATGCCCTGTTAGGTAGTTAATATTCGCACCAGGTGCAATCCCGATACCACCGACTTGAGCTGCCAGTGCATCTGAAATGTAATCTCCGTTCAGATTCATCGTTGCCACAACATCAAATTCCGCTGGACGCGTCAGGATTTGTTGTAAGAAAATATCTGCAATCGAATCTTTCACAAGAATTTTGCCAGCTGCAAGCGCTGCGTCTTGTTTCGCGTTAGCTGCGTCCACACCGTCTGTTTCAACAATGCGATCATATTCTGACCAAGTGAAGACTTTATCACCAAACTCGCGTTCAGCAAGTTCGTAGCCCCACGTTTTGAAAGCACCTTCTGTGAATTTCATGATATTCCCTTTATGGACAAGTGTTAATGATTTACGATTTTCTTTGATCGCGTATTCAATAGCTGCGCGAACCAAGCGTTCTGTTCCTTCTTTAGAAATAGGTTTCACGCCAATTCCTGATGTTTCTGGGAAACGGATTTTATCCACACCAAATTCATCTTTTAGGAACGCAATCAGTTTTTTCGCTTCATCGCTGCCTTCTTTAAATTCAATTCCTGCATAAATGTCCTCTGTGTTTTCACGAAAAATCACCATATCCGTATCTTCGGGACGCTTCACTGGAGAAGGAACGCCTGTAAAATAGCGCACTGGGCGAAGGCACACATAAAGATCTAACTCTTGTCGTAATGCCACGTTTAACGAACGAATTCCGCCACCAATCGGTGTTGTTAGAGGTCCTTTGATCGCAATAAGGTATTCATCAATTGTATCTAACGTCGCTTGTGGCAACCATTCTCCCGTTTGATCGAACGCTTTTTGCCCTGCCAAAACTTCTTTCCAAGCGATTTCTTTTTCGCCATTGTAAGCTTTTGCAACCGCAGCATCAAGTACGCGTTTAGAAGCACGCCAAATGTCTGGACCTGTGCCGTCTCCCTCGATGAATGGAATGACTGGATTATTTGGTGTTTTTAAAGCACCGTCTACTACTTGAATTTTCTCACCTTGTGTCAAATTAATTTCCTCCTCTAGTCCCGTTCTATGACAGGAATATATTCTCGCGATTCTGGCCCTACGTAAATAGCACGTGGACGAATCAAACGGTTATCACGGTATTGTTCAAAGATATGCGCCAACCAACCTGATACGCGACTCATTGCAAAAACGAGCGTAAACATATCATGATCGATGTTTAAAGCATGGTAAACAGATGCGGAGTAGAAATCTACGTTTGGTTTTAGATGTTTAAATTCCCAAACAGCCTCTTCTACTTCTGCTGAAATTTCATAGTATTCTGGCTCGCCTTTTAGCTCCGTCAATTTTTTGGATAGTTCTTTTAAGTGCATTGCACGTGGGTCTCCGCCTTGATAAACGCGATGCCCGAAGCCCATGATTTTTTCTTTGTTGTCAATTTTGCTCTGGATGTATTCGCGAGCGCGCCCTTGTTCTTTAATTTCTTCTAGCATGTCAATCACGCGCTCATTCGCACCACCGTGTAACGGTCCTTTAAGCGCACCAATCGCCGCTGTAACACCCGAATACACATCAGAAAGCGTCGCTACACATACACGCGCTGTGAACGTCGAAGCGTTAAATTCATGATCGGCATGAAGAACTAGCGCTTTATTCATGGCTTCTACCGCAAGATATCCTGCTTCTTCACCCGTTAGCATGTACAAAAAGTTCGCTGCAATACTCAAATCATCGCGGGGTGGAATTGGATCTAAGCCACGGCGAATCCTTGAAAAAGCCGCCACGATGGTAGGCATTTTTGCTTGGAGACGAATCCCTTTTCTGTAAACCGCTTCCCCGTCCTCCATCTCCGACTCTGTATCAAAAACGCCAAGCATGGAAACCGTCGTCCGCAACACACTCATTGGATGTAATTTTTGGTGATTTTGCAATCGTAAGCTCGTAATAATTGTTTCAGATACCGCCATATTTTCACGTATTTCGCCCGTGAACTTAGCTAAATCCTCTTCGTTTGGTAAGCGTAAATGCCAAAGTAAATAAATAACCTCTTCAAATGTTGCGTTGCTTTCCATCAAATCATCGATGCCGTAACCAACATACGTCAACATATCATCTAAAATCGAACTAATCGACGTTTCCGCCACATATACATTTTCCAATCCTCTTGAAACTGTCATCTTTTTTCCCCCTATCAGTCAACAAATTTAGCGTAACCTGCTATGTACTTGTTTATTATATTATTTGAATAAAGCGACTCCTTGCATAAGCACGTAAGCAATTCCTGCCGCAATAACTGGCCCAGCCGCAACGCCCCGAAATAATACGACAGCTAAAATCGTACCAAAAACAAGGGAAACCGTTACTTGTGGGTCTACCGCCATATATCCAACGCCTTTTTTTGCTAAAATCGATACGGCAATCCCCGCAAAAAGTCCAATCCAGCCAGCCGCCGATTTGAACGAGTCGATTAGATCTTTGAAACCGATTTGTCCTGTCGCGATGGGAATCAGGATGGCTACGGTGATGACTGTGACGCCCCAGTTTATGCCTCTTGCTTGGATCAGCTCCATGATTTTGCCGTCTACGTGAAAAAGCCTCAGTAAAATGACGACGGCTACAGCAATGATAAGCGAGTTATTTTTGGCTAGTAATCCGAGTCCGAGAAATAGTAGTAAAAATAGCATGCTTTCTGTGAACAAGAAAAACAAACCTTTCCTTCTGAGAAAATTTCAGATTAGTTGTATTATAACACGTACATACCCCTTCATGTAAAGCGATACTTATTGTATATCAGGAAATAGATAAGAAAATCCAATGACCTATTACTTCATATCGAAATAGGTAAAATTCCCTTGGCTCATTCTGCGTTCTATCCAGCGATTCATAAGCGGTTTTATCCATGACCTGACAAATGGTAGGAAAAGGAGTAATCCGCAGATAGTTGTGATGATACCTGGAATAACGAGTAAAATTCCTGCGAAAACTAAGCAGATTGTGTCGAGTAAATATGGAGACATTGCTTTTCTGTCGCGCATATTTTGAGTGATTCCGCGCCATAAGCGTTTGACGATGAATATGCCAAATGCTGTGGAGGCGATTTGGATAAATAGTAATGGCCAGAAGCCGATCCATTGGAATAATAGGATGTAGGTGATTAGTTCTATTAGGCCGTACGCTGCCCAGTAGTAGATTATTTTCTTCATGGTTGGTGCCTCCTTTGGTTGGTGTGGATTCTTTTATTATAACTTAGTTTGGAGGAAATGAAAAAGATGATGTATGGTGGATTAGAAAAACCAGATCAATGTCCTTTAGGGAAAGGATGGTGATCTGGTTTTATCTCTTGTTTAGCATTTTGTTTGGAGTTAGCACCTCGGTGTTTGGTGTGATGTGAGGCGTTAATTCTTGTGGGGCGTCTTGTTTGGCGCCTTCGGATCCAGCTTCAACAGCCAGCCTCTCGGAAATTTCGTGGCCTCCGCAAAAGTCAAAGAGGACTTTTACTGCGCCCTCTAACAATTTCTGTCGAGGCTAACGGGCTGTTTCAGCACTTCTATTAATGTGTTGCTGTTTTACCGTTGTAAACATTACCTTGGCGTGCGTCGACAGTGATTGTTTCGCCGTCTTTTACTAGGTCTGTTGCGTTTGTTGCGCCTACGATAACTGGAATTCCAAGTGTGATTCCAACTACTGCTGCGTGGCTAGTTAGACCGCCTTCTTCAACGACTACTGCTGCGCTTTTTTCGAATGCTGGTAACATTTCTTTGTCTGTTGTTTTAACGACTAGAACGCCACCTTCTTCAGCTTTTTCTAATGCTTCTTTGTTTGATTTAGCAACGATTGCTTTACCAATAACAGAAGTGGAGCCAATTCCGTGACCTGATACTGCTTTGTCACCGATTAATTGGATCTTCATTAGGTTTGTTGTTCCTGATTCAGTTACTGGAACACCAGCTGTGATGATGATTAGATCTCCTTGTTTTGCAAGACCTGACGCTAGGGATTCTTTTACTGCAAGATCAAACATATCATCTGTATTAGCAATTGGTTCAGCTAGACGTGGGTATACGCCCCATACTAGAGATAGGCCGCGACATACGCGTTCGTTGAAAGTAACCGCTAAAATATGTGATTTTGGACGGTATTTCGAGATCATACGTGCTGTGTGACCACTTTGCGTTGTTGCAACGATTGTGTGTACGTTCAAGTTGCGCGCTGTGTGACCAACTGCTTGACCGATTGCTTCTGTCATATCAGAATTTTGGTGGGCTTTAAGTGCAAATTTATCTTGAGCAACTAGTGCTTCTTCGGCACGTAGCGCAATTTTAGTCATCATTTGTACGGATTCTACTGGATAATCCCCAGCTGCTGTTTCACCTGAAAGCATGATTGCATCTGTACCATCAAAAATGGCATTGGCTACATCACTTGCTTCTGCGCGAGTTGGACGCGGGTTACGTTGCATAGAATCTAACATTTGAGTTGCTGTAATAACTGGTTTTGCAAGCTTATTACATTTTTTAATCAATTGTTTTTGTACAATCGGAACTTCTTCAGCAGGAATTTCAACGCCTAGGTCTCCACGAGCAACCATTAGACCTTGAGAAACTTGTAAGATTTCGTCGATGTTGTCAACGCCCTCTTGGTTTTCGATTTTAGGAATGATTTGAACGTGTGTTGCGTTGTTTTCTTCTAGAATTTTTGTAATTTCAAGAACATCTGTTGCGCGACGAACGAATGATGCCGCGATAAAGTCGATTCCTTGTTCTAGACCGAAACGAATGTCGTTCGCATCTTTTTCTGTAATACCAGGTAGGTTGATTGATACGTTTGGTACGTTTACGCCTTTTTTGTTTTTAAGTACGCCTGGGTTTTGAACTTTTGTTACTAGTTCACGGTTTGCAGCGTCTTTTTCGATAACTTCAAGACCGATTAGGCCATCATCTAAAAGAATTGTCGAACCGATTTCTACGTCATCAAATAGTTCTGTGTATGTTACGGAGAATTTTTCTTTTGTTCCAAGGACTTCTTCCATTGCTACGCGAACAACGTCCCCTTTTGCAAATTCTAATTTACCGTTTTCCATATTGTTTGTACGAATCTCAGGACCTTTAGTATCAAGTAAAATCGCTACTTCTGTTCCTGTAATTTTAACAGCTTCACGAATATTTTTGATACGTGCGCCATGCTCTTCATAATCACCATGTGAAAAATTAAGACGACATACGTTCATACCTGATTCGATTAATTGTACTAATGTTTCCACCGTTTCACTTGCTGGTCCGATCGTACAAATAATTTTAGTTTTTTTCATCTTTTATACTCCTCCTAAGAATACCTATTCATTCATTACTTATTATAAACGCATCCGCTCCATTTTACCAGTAACTTCACTAGTGTATAACAGGCTTTGTGAATCTATGCGCATATTAACTACTCATTTCAAACCTTTTAGGCACTTGTTTATGTAATATTTTCATGCCTGTTTCATTTCAACCCGTATGAAGAGGCTTCTAAGTTATTGGAAAAACCCGAAACCTCTATCGTTGGTATTAAATTGAAAGAATTTGTGCTAAGTCAAACATGTCTTTATCAATCACATGTTTTTCTTTCAAAACTGCGGTAATATCATTTTCGACGATTTTGTTATTTTTGATACCGACAGCGAGTCCGCCACGGTTCTCCATTAATAAATCGACAGCACGCGCGCCTAAACGACTTGCTAGTACGCGGTCAAATGCTGTTGGGCTACCACCACGTTGAACATGTCCTAGAACCGTTACACGTGCATGATAATCGCCATACTCGGCTAGTTGAGTTGCAAATTCGTTACCTGAAATAACACCCTCTGCAACAACGATAATGCTGTGTTTTTTACCACGAGCAAGACCTTTGTTTAAGCGTTCCACAACATCTTCCATCACAAAATTATGTTCAGGGACGATAATTGCTTCGGCGCCTCCAGCTAGACCTGACCAAAGTGCGATATCACCAGCATCGCGGCCCATCACTTCGATGATAAATGTACGTTCATGACTTGTTGCTGTGTCACGAATTTTATCTAGCGCGTCAAGCACTGTGTTTAGAGCAGTATCAAAACCGATTGTAAAATCAGTACCAGAAATATCGTTATCAATCGTTCCTGGGATACCAACTGTTGGGAAGCCACGTTTTGTTAGTGCTTCAGCTCCGTGATAAGAACCGTCGCCACCAATAACAACAAGACCTTCAATACCGAATTTCTTCAACTGTTCGATACCTTTTAGTTGTCCTTCTTCTGTCGCAAACTCAGGATAACGTGCCGAATATAGGAACGTTCCTCCGCGATGAAGTAAATCACCAACAGAACCTAGATCAAGCTTATGAATATCTCCGTTTACTAAGCCTAAAAAGCCGTAATCGATACCATAAACTTCTAGTCCTTCATAAATACCTTTACGAACAACGGCACGAGCCGCAGCGTTCATTCCTGGTGCATCTCCACCACTTGTTAAAACTGCAATACGTTTCATCAAAATCCCACCTCAAACAATGAATATATTTTTTCATCACATGGTTACATTCTACATCACTTTTCCTAAAAATGAAAGCAGGAATCTAGTTCTTTTTTCATGTTTTGTGAAACTTTTCATTAATTCCACCTGCGAATGGTGTATACCAATTCCTTTTTATTAGGAATTGGTATTGGTTTTTTACCCTTTGGTAGAGTATATCAAACATCATATACGAAAGCTGTATCCGTATATTCTCAAAGCTCATAGTTCGAGATTATAACATCTATAACACCCATATCATTCAGTTCTGTCAACACATCTTCATCTTCTTGCTCTTCATAAATTTTAATAGCTTGAGACTCCTTCTCTACTACTTTATTAAATTTTATTAAACTCTTACTATCTTTAATGATAGCCATTTCTAAAATTTTAACTCTAAGCGAATAATGCTCTAATTCCAAACTTTTTTTGGAAAAATATTTGTTTAAAAAATCCTTTGCGCATTCACAATATCTTCGTTTGACTAAATAATTGTCT
Source organism: Listeria weihenstephanensis (assembly GCF_003534205.1). Taxonomy (NCBI): domain Bacteria; kingdom Bacillati; phylum Bacillota; class Bacilli; order Caryophanales; family Listeriaceae; genus Paenilisteria; species Paenilisteria weihenstephanensis. The sequence continues at coordinate 2,005,780 of NZ_CP011102.1, forward strand.
TTGCTTATTGCCTGCTCGCATAATTTCAAGAATTCCAAAAACATACTACACTCTTTTAAAACACTCTGCTTAATTTCCATTCTTTTAGCATTAAGCTCAGGTCTAGACAACTTACATATACTTATTGTTTTCCATCCCTTTTCTGATTTCCCTTCCAACACTACCGCTTCACTAATCCAACTTTCTTTACAACCAAAGTCATACGAATAATTATCATCAAATCTATAATTTCGGCTAGATATATTAACTAATAATTCTTTCTCTTCCAAAATGTCTTCTATTTCTATTTTTCTCTGACGCTCGTCACTGACTGGAAAATGAGTGTCTTTATTTTCATTACACAATGGACAAGCATATAGCAAATTAGACCATTCAGCAACTAACCAATAATATCCAGGTTTCACTTTACCTGTCAATGTGGTAACAGCAGTCTTTGGTCGAAAATGCTCAATATGAGCATGTGAAACATGTAGAGGTACCTTCGTCCCACAATAGCAACATTTATTCAAAAAGTTTTTTTCTAATAATTCTCGGACTTCTGGATCTTTATAGACACGGAAATGCCCACTTTCCAATTTTTCATTTCTCGATACTCTCAACTTGTTCCTATTCAGTTCAGCGCGTTTCCTCGATCCCTTTCTGTTATGCAGAACTAACGGAGCTCTGCTTCTTGTTATTTTATTCATTTAACCCTCCATCAAGTAGTTTATTAACCAAACTATCAATTCTTTCCTTCATCGAAAGTCCACTTATTTCAAACTCTTTTGTCAGCTTTGCTTCTAAGTAATATTGATAATTCATAGTTTGAGTACTTCCTTGAAAGTTTCTAACCTCTTCTTTAAGCTCTTTTGTAATATCCTCTAATAGATTTTGCTTATTGTTTTCACTCAATCTAAGCCTTTCTATTTCAGAATAAAGGTTACTTATTCGCTCATTTTTTTGAGGATTTGTGTCATATAATTTAAATAAATTTGAATTTAACACCCCTTCCAAAGAAAAATTTGATTGATCCATATATATATCACTCATGGTAAGCTTGCCATCCATTCTCTCTAACCGCAATACCTCAAATGGCTTTAAATTTCTAATTGATAGAGGATTGTGAGAAGTTGTGATAAATTGGATATAAGGAAATATTTTTTTAAATATATCAGAAAGATTAATAATCCAATTAGGATGGAGATGATTTTCGATCTCATCAATTAAGACTATTGCCTGTCCATCAAAGTGACTATAATGATTTTTAATGGTTTTCATAATATCAACTACTAATGCAACCATAGTACCGTATCCATCACTTAATTCATTAAATTTAGCTATCCAATCGTAATTTTTAAAAAATAGAGTTTTCTGCTCTAAATAGATATCTGTTGGCTGCATAAATATCTTTTTCACTACATTGGCAACTGTCTCAAAATCCATAGCACTCAAAGTTGATAAATATTCCTCTGAGTTCACCAATCCTATCCTTGAATCAAATAAATTCTTAATCGAGCTGGGATAGTTACTACTTTCAACATTCTCACCATCCCTCAATCTTGTTGAACCATACCCGATTACCAGTGGGTACTTCCCATTATTATTATTAAAAGTGTAGATGTCCCCAAGTTCTGAAAACACATTTACTTCGTAATCTAGTTCACTTCCAATGATTTGATTACTATATTCAGGATGAACCATGGCTAGGGCGATAGCCTGTAATATAGATGTTTTTCCTGCACCATTTTCCCCCAGTATAGTTACCCAAGGTTTGATTCCTTTTTCAGTCCTAATATTAAATTCGATATCTTTCACAGTTTTATAGTTTTTTATTTGTACTCTATTTATAAATACCGGTTTAATCTGTTCTCCATACACATCTTTTTCCCTTCCAATAGAGAAAAATCCTTTTCTAAAACTATAGACCTCTCCGTTGTTAATCCAATCCTTCTTAGAAACAGCGCTATTGTTATCCTTAATTCGATGCTCGATCACTCCAAATTCTGGATGAGTAACTTCATCTCTGACAATGTTGTCCTCTTTTTTGAATATCTTCGATTTAAAGTTTCTAAGAATTAATTGATTCACCATTCTTTCAATGCTATCATCAAAATACTTTTCACTTTCTAAATAAAATAATTCATCATTTAAAAAACGATACCGTAAAAAATCTATTTGTTCGCAGGCAAAATCATCATTTAAGTCTAAAGGTTTTGATTTATCATAACCTGGAAGGCGCTCTATAAATCTCATTTCTGCACGCGTATCTATGAGGATTCTACGCATTAGTCCATAAACCTCAATTGATACTTTTCCTTTGCGGGTAATTCCAAATAAAGCACCCTCATCTGTATAATTAAAATGCGAGTTAATTTTTGTATTTAAATTCAATGGGTTCAAAAGTTCCCTTTCCCCCTTACTATTTACAGGAAAAATACCTCTTCTATACTTCAAACAATTACCACAAATAACTATTTTGTTTGAAATTAACGATTTATTTCTTTCCAATCTCTCAATATAAATTTGCTCATTAAATGACCAACCTTCTTCTACATCCTTTTTTTCCCACGGATGAAATTTCATTGGGATGAAGTCTGATAAAAAGAGCTCTTCAATTCCTCCACAGAAAGGACATTTTGACTTTACCTCTTTACAAAATATACCAGGAATTGGCAACGGATACTCAATCAAATCTCTACTTTGGTCAATATTTTCATAAGCGAAATAATCTTTCACCATCTGCATATATATTTTCTTACTTTCATTACTAAGAGACATCATTATTAACACACCTCACTTAACTAATTACATTTTTCAAACATAAGCTCATGCTTCATCATATTGAATAACTTCTGGCACTTTTTCCTGAAATTTCTCATCATCTTCAAACGCTATCATTTCAGCATTTTCTGGCACTTCTACTCTGCTCACATGAATTCCATGATTACAGTTTTCACACCAAACAACCATATAACCAACCCGAGTATCCATATTTCCAATATATGCGTAGTCAACTTCTTTTTCGCCACAATTAGGGCATACTAACTTCTCCCGCATCGGTAACATGCTATTAATGGAGTCAATTATTGGTAGCCATCTTCTAAATCTCTGCTTCACTCTATTTTCCCACCTTGAAAAAATCATTTGTTTTCACGCTATTATTTGTGTAATAATAATTCAGCCATTCTGGTTCTGATAGTTCTGCACCCTTTTCATATAATCCCAACATTCGAGAGTTATCTGGTGCTCCAAATGTTTTAATTTGATACACATGCATGCGCTCATGCCCCAAGGTCATTATCAAATTTTCCTTATCCGTAAAAGCCCTTGGATATAGTTCAATACTATTTCCTTTTGGCACTGCTCTTCCGTAAAATTCCCTATTCACCAAATCTGTATCTCTAATAATTTTAATCTTAATACCTTCCAATCCAATTCCCGCATCTTTAGCCACTTGTTCCACATGCCGTAACTGCATTGGCTCACTAAGTCCACTGAAAGCACCCGTATTTGCAGTTTTTCGATACATTGGCAGTAAATCAATAGTATCCACGAATTTGCTAACTCCAAAAAGGCTTCCCGCATACATCGTCACTACCGATACACCATCTATCGCACGTCTGCTATTACTAATTCGCTCAGCAGTAACCGCGTCAATACCATATACAGCGCGATATAAAGCACCCACCCCAAATAATTCGCGCATTGTACTCTCATTCTGCCAGTAGATAATTTGCTGGTTCGCCAAATCTAAAGTCGCTTCCGTATTTAAAATACCATCCGTAAGCACAAAACCAGCTTGATTTCCTTTTGGAATGTTTGGTGTCAGCCCAATTTCCTCCATCGCTTTTATCTTATCATCGATTGCCTGCTGGCTTGCGTACATCCGCACTAAATCCGCAAATGGTTCTGCCGACAACGTATCCAAATGATAACTCCCTGTACGACTATCGAACCGTAAATTCTGTTTGATCTGCTGAATAGCTACTTGAATATGATGCGCCAAGTCCCCTAGCTCATCGAAAAAGCGGGCATGACTACGCTCAAAATCCAAAAGCTTCTCTAAGATCTGTTCTTTTTTATGTGCCTCGAAAATTTGTGCAGTTAATCCATTTAATTCAAATACATTCTTGGCATCTGTTAAATGACTCAATTGTGCGGTGATATCTTCCATTTTATTTTCGTACGTATTCATTTTCTGTCCTAAATCATAAATCCCATCTGCGTCCAACCTAGCATTGGGTGAAGCATCCACTTGACTATGAAAATCTGTAATATATTTTTGAAGTAAGTCTTCACTCAAGTTTAATCCTTGCTTGATGGAATTGCATAACGGAAAATAAGTCGCCGCATAATATTCTTTCGAGGTTGTAATCGCTTCGCCAGTGATTGATCTGTCATTAATATAGTTTTCCACCGCTCGCTTGACAGCCGCAATGCCTGTACGCGCTTCCTGATTACTCGATCGAAGTTGGTGTGCAAAATGCGTAACTTCTGCAATATCAATGCGTGTCACAAAATCAGCTCCCTATGCAACCTTTTTTCCTGACTTTCCATATCATAGAGCCTATTCTGAATTGTTTTTCGTTCTAACTCCACCTCTTCTTGTAGCGCTTCCATTGTATGCGTAACTTTTTGCCGATGTGCTCTTGCCATATCTTCTGCATAATGAGCCACACTTCTACCTTGATTGCCTTGCCATACTTCTTGTGATTGTGCCAGAATCTCTGATTTTTCCCTTTCCATTCTATGTAACCGTTCTTCCAATTCTTCTAACTCCGCCTGTTTTCGATTGACACGTATCAGCTTATCAAGATAACTACCCCGCTCTTTTCTAAGTTGCTTGAGCGTCTCATAGATTTGTTCACTTTTGGCATCCATCTCTTAACGTACCTCCATCTGTAGTTTTTGACCCACTTCCTGGTCTTTTGCGGCATAGGCTTCTCCCACTTGTTTGATTCGAATCGCATCTTCCTGCACAATGTCTTTAAAAGACTCTACGCTCTCTAATAAAGTGATGAGTGTTTCACGACAATTTGATATTGAATGACTTTGCGTGTACGACATATTATTATTTTTCATCGGATAATAATCTAATTGCTGAACACTATCGCCCAAATTCGCGGCATGGTTCATCATAACATCTCTATTTACCTTGATTTCTGACAACTGGTATCTCCTCTTCTCTTTTGAGTGATAATTACTTATTATACAGGAACATGGAGATATTGTCAGGTAAAATTTTGAAACCCATAAAAAAGCCATTAAAATAGTCACCAACATTAGTTAGTTCATACTTTAATGACTTTTTATTATCATTTATAATTCCTCGTAAACGCCAATCTTCTTGAACTTCTCATATCGCTGATCCGCCAATTGTTCGCCGTCAAGGGCAGACAATGCGTTCAAGCCTTTACGAATAACGGTTGAGATTAAAGCGGCTTGTTCTTCGGTATTGCGATGTGCTCCACCACGAATTTCTGGAATAATTCCGTCTGTGATGCCCAAATCAAAGAGATCAGCAGCGGTTATTTTCATGGATTCGGCAGCTTGTTTGGCAAGTCCTGCGTCTTTCCACAAAATTGCCGCAGCGCCTTCTGGTGAAATAACGGAGAATACCGCATTTTCAAGCATATAGATCTGGTTTCCGACGCCAAGCCCTAGAGCTCCACCACTTCCACCTTCACCGATAACAACTGAAATAATTGGTACTGTCATGTCACTCATTTCATAGAGATTGCGCGCGATTGCTTCACTTTGTCCGCGTTCTTCTGCTGCTCGACCAGGATAGGCACCCTTTGTATCGATAAAACAGATAATTGGGCGTCCAAATTTATTGGCCTGCTTCATCAAACGTAGCGCCTTACGGAAGCCTTCAGGATGAGGCATACCGAAATTGCGATGCAAATTATCTTTTGTATCTTTTCCACGTTGATGACCGATAACAGTTACCGGCATACCTTGGAAAGTTGCAACACCAGACACGATCGCAGCGTCATCACCGAAGTAACGATCGCCATGTAGTTCCATAAACTGATCAAATATGAATGGAATATAGTCGAGTGTTGTTGGACGTTCTGGATGACGCGCCACTTGGAATTTATCCCAAGCTGACATGTTGCCATAGATTGCGTCCTCTAATTTACCAAGTCGGATTTCTAGTTTTACGATTTCCTTTGATAAATCCACATCGGACTTTTCATTATATTCTTTGAGGTCTGCAATTTTTGTTTGTAACTCTAAAATCGGTTTTTCAAACTCTAGCTCATTTGCCATTGATCGAGTCCTCCTTTTTCGTATGGATATCTAGGAGGAAGCGCAGAGTTTCCCGCATATCAAGGCGCGAAATGACATTATCAAGCTGACCGTGTTTCAGCAAAAATTCCGCAGTTTGGAAGTCTTCTGGTAAATCTTCACGTACCGTTTGTTCGATGACACGACGACCGGCAAAACCAATCATAGCGCCAGGTTCTGCAAAATTATAATCACCTAGTGACGCGAAACTCGCTGACACGCCTCCTGTTGTAGGATGCGTCATGATCGAGATTGCAAGCCCACCATGATTGCTAAATCGTTTGAATGCAGCGGATGTTTTCGCCATTTGCATGAGTGAAACCATTCCTTCTTGCATTCTCGCCCCACCTGATGCTGTAAAAATGATGAATGGAACGCCAAGTTTGTCTGCTTTTTCAACGCCGCGCAGTATTTTTTCACCGACAACAGAGCCCATGCTTGCCATTCTGAATCGGGAATCCATCACCGCTACAACAAATGGTAAAGATGCTATCGTTGCGGTACCTGTTAAAATCGCCTCATTTAAACCTGTTTTCTGTTTATCTTTTACAATTCTATCCATATAATCTTCAAACTGTAATGGATTCGCTGTTGTCAAATTCCCGTCTAACTCTTGGAATGAGCCTTCGTCCACTAAATAAGCCACTCGTTCTTGAGCGCCAAGAGAGTGGTGATATCCGCAATAGGTGCATACTTTCATATTCTTCTGCAATTCTTTGGAGTACATAATTTTCTTGCACGATGGACATTTCGTCATGATTCCTTCTGGAACATCAGGTTTCGAGCCGTCTGATGGAATCGTGGCATATTTTCTCTTCTTTGGTTTTGTAAATAAATCTCCTAACAAAGGATGAACCCCCCTTAAAAACACAATCTCTTTACTACCAGCGCAAAAATAATACATATAATAATAGCTTTTCGTAGCGCGCTTTCATTTGGTAGCTATTTTCCTACTACATAAATCGGTTACTCTCCCATAGTAGCATTTTTTGGCTTGTTTGTCTTATTTATTTTCTAGCCTATTTACAGACGAGAGCGGACGTGAAAAAGCAAAATCCTAGGTTCTATCAGGCTCCTGACACTTTATCCGTCCACTCACTATACCACATTTTTTTTATTTTTTAAAAGTCTAACGAATGATAAAATTTCCTTCTCCAAGAAATTCTGTTATTGTTTTTATCGTTTCTGGGCTTCCATTAATGCAAAATTTGGGCTGTAATTGCGTCGTTATTTTTGTTGTTTCATCATGTAAAATAACAGAAATATCGCCTCTATTTGCAAGCAAAATCGTTTTTAGTTGCTCCAGCTTCGACACATCCTTGATTCTTAAAAAGGCTCTCTTGGGAACTTCAATATCTTTGACGTTCTCTGCTTTATTGATGACTAATTGTAACTCGCCATTTCGCTGATCTACTTTTGCTTGAAGTAGAACAATAAGTCCTTTTTGGGCTAGATCGGCGTATTTCCGGTATGTCTCAGGAAACATGACAGCGCTCATTTCACGGCTATCATCGCTGATTGTGAGGAAACACATCGACTCGCCTTTTTTGGTGCGGATTGATTTTATGTCATGAATGTACGCCGCAACTTTATAATTTTTACCCGATTTCACTTGCGATAAAGCTGTAATTTCGAGAAGTTTTAATTTATCTTGATAAAAAGTGACGGGGTGCGCGGAAACGTATTGTCCCACATACTCCTTCTCTTTTTCCAGTTTCGTATCTAATGCTAGCGGACTTGCTTCACGGTATTTCGGCTTCATTTTGCTGAAAAGTTCGTCATCCGTGGTAAAGAGATTGATCCCCTTCTCATCATCGCCGAGTAAGTGGACGTATTGCAGCGCCGCATCCATGGAAGCCATATAAGTAGCACGATCTTTACCAAATTCATCAAAACATCCCGCGTATATGAGAGCCTCTAGGACTTGTTTTGTCAGTTGTTTTTGAGGCATCCGTTCGCAAAAATCAAAGAAATCTAGGAATGGCGCGCCTTTTCGTTCGTTCACGATCGCCATCACAAACTTACTTGGCACTTTACGAATCACGCGCAAGCTAAAGCGAATCGCATCACCTTCTACTTGAAAATGATAATAACTGCGGTTAATCGATGGACCTTTCATTTTGATGCCATAATTTTTTGCTTCGGTCATATATTGGCTAATTTTATCGTCGTTTCCAATCACTGCGCTGAGCAAAGAGGCCATAAATGCTGCGGGATAATTAGCTTTTAGATAAGCAAGTTGAAAGGCGATTTTCGAATAGGCGACGGCGTGACTTCTATTAAAACCATAATTGGCAAAACGCACGATTAGGTCGTACACTTGGTTTGCGCTTTCTTTTGTATAGCCCTTTTGACTAGCACCAGTGACAAAATGTATCCGTTCTTCTTCTAGTACATCCGCCTTTTTCTTGCTCACTGCACGACGCAATAAATCGGCTTCTCCGAGTGAAAATCCAGCCATCTGGGAGGCGACTTGGATGATTTGCTCTTGGTAAACAATGATCCCATAAGTCACGCCTAAAATTGGCTCTAAATCAGGGTGAGGATAAACTATTTCTTGCTTCCCGTGTTTTCGCGCGATAAATGTATCAATTTGCTCCATCGGGCCTGGACGATACAGTGCATTGGTCGCGACGATATCTTCAAAGGAAGTCGGGCGCAAATGCTTGAGTACGCGCCTGATTCCATCTGATTCAAACTGAAAAATCCCTGTTGTATCACCTTTTTGAAAAATTTGAAGGGTTTTTGCATCATCTAGCGGGATATCCTGTATGGTTAATGGCGTGTCGCGGAGATAGTTTACATTTTTTATCGTTCGATCGAGTAATGTTAGATTTCGAAGCCCCAAAAAGTCCATTTTTAAGAGTCCGATTTTCTCAAGGTCTCCCATCGCAAACTGGGTTAAAAGTGCATCCCCACTCCCTTTTTGCAGGGCTATTTGATCGACTAGCGGTTTATCACTGATAACAACTCCAGCTGCGTGGGTTGAGATGTGGCGCGGCAGGCCTTCAATTTCGTTCGCAATTTCCCAAATAAGCTGGTTTTGTTCCGAACTAATAATGTGGCGTTGTAAGGCTGTAGACTGTTCATACGCCTTTGTGAGTGTCATTCCGAGTTCCCGTGATATAAGTTTAGACCAGTCGGTTAATTGAACGGAGTTGAGTCCAAACGTCCGCGCTGTATCGCGGATTGCCGCCTTGGCTGCGAGCGTTCCAAATGTGCCAATTTGAGCGACATGTTGCGTCCCGTATTTTTCGACGACATACGAAATAACCTCATCACGACGGTTATCTGGAAAATCTAAGTCAATATCCGGCATACTTACTCGTTCTGGATTTAAAAATCGTTCAAATAAAAGTTGGTACTCTATCGGATCGACATCTGTGATTTGTAATACGAAAGAAACCAGTGAACCAGCGGCGGAACCACGACCTGGGCCTGTTAAAATATCACTTTCGCGCGCGTACTTCATGACGTCCCAGACAATGAGGAAATAATCAGAGAAGCCCATATCTTGGATAACATTCAACTCGTAATCCAGGCGTTCCCAATAGACGGCACTAAGATTGCTCACTCGTTTTTTGAGTGCCTCGTAACATAAGTCCTTTAATACTGGCCCAGCTTCGAACCCTTCTGCTAGCGGGAATTTAGGAAGCAAATGTTGATCCATCGCAATTTCGACGTCACACATGTCTGCTATTTCCCCAGTTAATGCGAGGGCTTCTTTTTCAAATGGTGTTGTAAATAACGCTTCCATTTCCTCCGGCGAAGCAAAATAAGCTCCACCAGCATTCGGTAAATTTTGCCATGACACCGTTTCATTATCACGGATTGCCCGTAAAATTTCGGTACTACGGATACCTTTTGGCTCCAAGTATTGGACGTTTTTCGTTGCTACAGCTGGAATCCCCTCTGTTTCGCAAAACGAACGAATAGCCTCATATTGCGGATTTTCTTTTTGTAACGCCATATAAAAGTTAGCATCATCGGCAATCTCGCGCCATTTTGCAATAACAATATGGGCATCATCATGTAAACCCTGTCCAATGAGACGCTCGACTTCACCTGTCATTCCTGGAGAAAATAGTAGGAGTCCTTCTTTGTATGATTCTAGCCATTTTATTGGTAATTTAGTTTCCTCACGCGTTTCGATAGCGCTTGAAATTTTTAATAGATTTCGGTAACCTTGTGTTGTTTTGGCAAGCAGGAGGAGTTCGTGGGTTTCGAGTGGTTGTGTCACGCCTTCTATGGAGATTGTCATTCCGATGAGTGGCTTAATTCCCGCAGCATGACATTTTTGGTAAAACTCAATCACACCGTACATCACATTATGATCCGTGATTGCCACGGCCGGATAATGAAATTGTTTTGCTTTTTCAATGATATTGTCGATAGCCGCTGTGCTCGATAGAAGATCGTACGCTGTTGCGACTTGTAAGTGAACGAATTTCATTATCCTTTTTCCTCCTTTTTGTTGTGGCTCTTATGAGGCATCCCTAGCCGATTTAGAGCCTCAATATGCATAAGAGCGCAGCGAATATGTAATCCATCAGTGGCTCTTATGACGCCGAGTTTGAGATCACTGATGTGCGTAGATTGGAACTGAAGCATTTAGAAGTTACACCAGACGCTCTTGCTCGTTATGTTTGGAATTAGTGCTTTGTTTTTTGTTAAAGTTTTGAGTCTAGAGAAAGTGTGGTCTCGTGTTTGGGTGTTTATTCGTGGTTTGTGTCTTCGGATCTAGCTTTGTTGTGGCTCTTGAAAAGCGTCGTTTGCTTTTTTAGAGCCTCAATATGCAGTTGAATGTAATGAAACTGCCTTCCTTTTAGCAACTCCTCCAAAACTTCACGCCCTCCACAAAAACCAAGGGCGGGTTTTTATTCCGGCCGCTCCAGTTTTTTTCGGTGCTGAACGGGCCGTTTTAGCTTTTTAATCTATTATATCCCTTCTCCCCTAAAAAAGAAACCATACGTTCGCATTTTTCTCTACAATGCTTGTAACATGTCGAACTGTGCCTGATAAAGCTGATAGTAATATCCCTTTTTCTCCATCAATTCCGCATGACTACCTGCTTCTTGCACGCGTCCGTTATCAATATAGAAAATTCGTGAACTGTTTTTGATTGTCGAAAGTCGGTGTGCGATGATGAATGATGTCCGTCCTTCTAGGAGTTTCTCCAGTCCTTCTTGCAATAGCATTTCTGTTTGTGTGTCAATGCTTGATGTTGCTTCATCTAAAATAAGGATTTTCGGATCTGCTAACAAGGCGCGCGCGAAGGAAATCAGCTGTCTTTGCCCTGCGGAAAGTGTGCTACCTCGTTCTTTTACCTCCGCGTGATAGCCACCTTTTAGCGCTGAAATGAAGTCGTGCGCTCGGACAATTTTTGCGGCTGCAATCACTTCTTCTTCCGTCGCATCCAGCTTCCCGTAACGAATATTTTCTAAAATTGTGCCTGAAAAAATGAATGTATCCTGCAACATCACGCCCATCTGTTCCCGCAATGAACGCAGCGTCACTTCTGAAATATCTTCTCCATCAATTAGAATCTTCCCTTCATTGATATCATAAAAACGGCTCAGCAAGTTGATAACAGTGGTTTTCCCAGCTCCCGTTGGACCAACGAGCGCGATACTTTCGCCTGCTTTGACATCAAATGAAATTCCTTTTAAAATATCCTTGCCTTCTTCGTAGCGGAAACGAACGGAATCAAAGCGCACATTTCCCTTGATAACTGGCATTTGACGCGCATTTGGCATATCTTTAATATCTGGCTCCACGTCCATCGTCTCAAAAATACGCTCAAGGTAAGCCGTCGCGGTGATCAAGGAATTATAGAAATTCCCGATATTAATAACTGGGTTCCAAAAGTTACCGACATAACCAACGAATGCAACGAGCGTCCCAGTAGAAACTTCGACGCCGAGCCCTTTAATACCTACAAAATAAATGAGGCATGTCGTGATAACCGCGATATTTTGTACACCTGGCCAAAGCAAAAATTGAATTTTGACGGCCTTCATCCAAGAATCGCGATACGCATCGCTAACTTCTGTAAAAATTTCATGGTTTTCTTTTTCACGCGAGAAAGATTGTGTCACTTTGATGCCTGCGATACTTTCATGAATATACGCGTTTAAATTAGATTGCTTGTTGCTCAGTTTTTGATACGCTCGACGTTGGGCATTTTTGATAAACATCACCATTACAAACAAAACTGGGAGTAAAATCAAGCTGTAGAGCGTCATCTTGACATCGATGGCAAACATAAATGCCAACGTCACAACCACGCTCAAAACATCAGAAATCAGGTTGATTAAGCCATTTGAGAGTAAGTCGCTGAGCATATTGATATAATTGACGACTCGGATTAAAATTTTACCATGCGGACGGCTATCAAAATACGCGAACGGAAGTTTTTGCAGATGCTCGAAAATGGACGCCCGCATGTCTTTTAAAATATCCTGTCCAATTCGTGTGATTGCCCCAATGCGGTATCTCATACATATACCTGTCACAATGACCGATAGCAGAAAAACGACGCCAATCCAAGCAAGCAATGTCATATTTTTTTCTGGAATCGCTGTATCGATAACAACTTTTGTTAAATAAGGCCCCAACATCGTCGCTACATTGGCAAGTAAAATAACGAACAGCGTCATATAAATTGGCTTTCTGTAAGGCTTCACGAATACCATAATCCGTTTCAAATGGGCTAAATTAAATTCTGATTCTAACTCCTCATCCACATCAAACTTATTGCGCGCCATTGTCATTCCCCTCCAATCCTAGTTGTTTCTGGTAAATATCATAGTAATAGCCTTTCTTTTCAAGTAGCGACACGTGTGTTCCGCGTTCTACGATTTTCCCATGGTCTAAAATCAAAATTTCATCCGCATCTTTCACTGACGAAATCCGATGCGCGATAATAAATGTCGTCTTATCCTGCGTAATTTGACTGAGTTCCTCCTGAATTTTCACTTCGGTTTCCATATCAACCGCCGATGTTGTGTCATCCAAAATAAGAATGGAAGGATCTTTCAAAAGCGCTCTGGCAAGTGAAATCCGCTGCTTCTGGCCACCAGACAAACCGACGCCACGCTCTCCAACAATCGTATCGTAGCTTTCAGGCATCGTTTCAATAAAATGATCCGCGTCTGCAATACGCGCCATCCGCCGAACATCTTCAATCGTCGCTTCTGGCGCACCAAAAGCAATATTTCCCTCAATCGTATCGGAAAACAAGAAAATGTCTTGCATCACCGTTGCAATATGATCCCGAAGCTCACGCACATGCCATTTCCGCGCATCCACACCATCAAGCAAAATAATGCCTTCTGTCGGATCATAAAATCGACAAATCAAATTGACCAATGTCGACTTCCCAGAACCCGTTTCACCAAGAATCGCTATCGTTTGACCAGGTGCGGCCGTAAGCGAAATATCGGAAAGTACATCTGTATTAGGATCATCCTCAAAATGAAAAGATACGTGTTGAAACTCCACAAAACCTTTTAATTCTGGCGCTTCTTTTTCCGAACGAATCGGAATTTTCGTCTCGGTTTCTAGCATATCGCGAATTTTAAACGAAGAAGCTACAAAACGCTGCGCATCATTAATCAACCAGCCACTCATCCGCATCGGCCCGTTCAGCATCCATAAGAACCCATTAAAAGCGACTAAATCACCCAGCGTCATCTGATCTTGAATCACGAGAAATCCACCGTAAATCAACGTAATAATCACTAAAGTGCCTGCAAGCGAATCCAGAACTGGCAAGTACTTCTTAGAAACATCCGCCGAATCCATGTTTCGTTGTTTAAAATCCTCATTATGCTCCTTAAATTTCTCAATTTCATAATCCTCCCGAGCAAAGGCCTTCACAACCCGGTTTCCGCTAATATTCTCCTCCACCATCGAGTTCAGTCGCGAAAAACTTTCCCGAATTTCGTAAAAAATCGGTTGCGCACGCTTCGACATTTGGATCGTCAAAATCGCGATGATCGGAGTTATAATAACAAGCGCTAGCGTTAATTTCCAGTCGATCGAAGCCATCACTACAATCGCAAACAGGAACAAGAAAGTGTTCTCTAAGATATTATAGACAACCCACGATACAAAATGCCGAATCGCGTCCGTATCCCCCGTCATTCGCGCCATAATATCTCCAACCCGCGTATTGTTGAAGAAAGCGAAATCAAGCGATTGCAATTTTTTATATAAGTCCTCCCGAATTTGAAAAAGCGCATTTTGCCCCACACGCTCAAACATAATCTGATACGTATACCGTAAAATCGTTCGCAAAAACGTCGTCACAATCATGATCCCAAGGAGTGGCAACAACCAGCCCATTTTCCCCTGATCAATTACAATATCGATAACCTTCCCACCGACCAGCGGATAAACCATGCTGAGCATCGATGCAATAACGATAAAAAACACCGACAGCCAAACAAATCCCCTTTTTCCTTTCGTATAATACCAAATCCATTTCAAACTAGCCATATGACCACCCTTCCCAAACTATTCATCCATTTAGTTTACTCCCCTAACGGCGAAAGAGAATGGTGTATGTTAGGAAAAAGGATGGAGGATGTTGTATAATGAAACGAAAAGCGCAGACAGCCCGTTAGCCTCGACAGAATTTGTTAGGGGGCGCAGTGAAAACCCTCTTCTGGTTTTTGCGGAGGCACCGAAAATTCCGAGAGGCTGGCTGTCGAAGCTAGATCACCCGAAAAGCTGAAACGGCCCGTTAGATCCGACAAAATTTGTTAGGGGGCGCAGATAAATCCCTCTTTTGGATTTTTCGGAGGCACCGAAAATTTCGAGGATCTGGCCGTTGAAGCTAGATCACCCGAAAAGCGAAAGCAGCCCGTTAGCCTCGACAGAATTTGTTAGGAGGCGCAGTGAAAACCCACCCTTGGTTTTTGCGGAGGCACCGAAAATTCCGAGAGGCTGGCTGCTGGAGCTAGATCCGAAGGCGCAGAGCACGAATAAGCACCGAAAATTCGAAACCACACCTCCCTTAAATTCCAAACTTCAATTAAAAACAAAGCACCAACTCCAAAACATGCATAAATCATTCCAAACTCACAGCCATAACACCACTGATGGATTAGATATTCAAAACTCTCTTATACATAACCAAGGCTCTAAATTCTCTGCCCAATACACGCACACCAGTCATTCCTAACTCGTCGTCATAAGAGCCACTTATGGATTACATACTCGCTTACGCTCCTATGCGTATTGAGGCTCTAAATTTTCTGCCCCAATACACGCATACTGGTCATTCCTAGCTCAGCGTCATAAGAGCCACTTATGGATTACATAGTCGCTTGCGCTCCTATGCATATTGAGGCTCTAAATCGGCTAGGGATGCCTCATAAGAGCCTCAACAAAAGTAAGCGCAACCAAAAAAACTCACTCAATTAAGGAGGCCAATCCCCAAATGCTAAAAATCAACACCACAACCTTCAACCCACAAATCCTTTACGTCGCCGATTGCTACATGAACGAGCCCCGTACAGGAACCAAGCACCACCACGACTTCATCGAAATGAGTATTATCTATTCTGGCAGCGTCAGCTACAATATAAACAACAAAATATACCACCTAAAAGCAGGCGATGTCCTCCTTTTCAATCCCGGTGTTGACCATTTCGAATTTTCAAAAGAAGCGACGCCAAATACTCAAATCCACATCGGTTTCCGCCATTTTTCACTCGAAGGCTATCCTCGCGATACTTTCCCGTTCAAAACATCCGTGATTCAACTTGGCGAAAATAAAACCCGATTCATGGAAACTTGCAACCAACTCCTCACCGAGAAATCCCATGAAAAACCTGGATACGATCTCATGCTAAAAGCGCTTGTTATGCACCTTATCATCTATATTCTGCGCGACGCGGATCCAGAACAACTCGAAAATAATGGCTTCAAACTCTCCACCGAAGCGCAAGAAAAACAATCACTCGTCAACGAAATTATTCACTATATGGAAAAGCATCACACGGAGGATGTCACGCTTTCCAGTCTTTCCCAAACAATGTACATCAGCCCAACTTATATTTCTAAAATTTTTAAAGAAGAAACCGGCGATTCGCCAATCAATTACCTTATCAAAATTCGTCTGGCGCGCGCTCACGACTTACTTGCTTCCCAAGATGTCACCGTCAAAGAAGCCGCTAAACTCGTCGGATATAACGATGCCTTCTACTTTAGTAAACTTTTCAAAAAATACTACGGCTTCCCACCATCCGATGTCCTCAAAAAAACGAGCTAAAAAAAGGAACTGCTTTTTCAAAGTCCACGCGGGCCTAAGAAAAATACAGTTCCTTTTTTCCATTAATATTCGCCTTTTTTCATACTTTCCGTAATCGTCAAGAAAAGCCAAGTTGTCACGACGAACGGCATTGTTAAAGCTGGTAATCCAAGCGGTTCCAGCATAATTGTAATTACCGGCGTCATCAATACCGTCACAATTCCTGCAATAATGACGTACACGTAACCACCACGGATTTTCGTGTAAAATGCCGAGCCCATCGCAATCATCGTCAAAATCGTATTATACGAATAAAGCCCCATTTCCAAACTATGCAAATTCAAGCCACAAATATACACAACGATAATACTAATAATCACACCCGCAACCGCCATAATCGTGTTACGCCAGCCTGAAACCGCGATCCCCGCTAAAATAAAGAGCGAGCAAAGGTAGCTATCTTGCAAAAATACCTCACCAAAATCTTTAAATAAGGCACCAAAAACATCCACCGTTTGCGGATTATCTGTCATTTGTTGAATCGGCGTTACCGCTATCGCATCACTCAAATGAACATGAGTCATTGCATAACTCGCCAAAATAATACACCACGTCACCGCGATAAACGGAAAAGTGAGCGCTGGCAAGTTAAAGCGAGCAGCGATACTCTGAAATGCAACCGTGAAAAAGACAGCGATAACAGCGCCAATGAACGCTGCCACATATTTTGAAGCCCCATCTAAGAAAAGCAAACACGCAATCCCCGTCAAAACAGAGCTAAAACCATACAAACCTTGATTAATTTTTGCCTTGTTCGCACCAATCAAATAGGCTGTCGCCGTCCCAAGACAACTTGCTACAAGCGCGGTAATGCCAACTTCCATCGAAGCCAGGCATAGGCCGATTAAAATAAGAAAACCGCTCCACACATTTTCAATCAGCAGCACTTGCGAAATACCTTTTAAAACACTTGTAGGCGATACAATCCCATCATTCTCCCCCACATTATTCACCTCTTTAATATTTTCTCAGTAATAGTGGGCCTTTTCCAAAACAACGCTTGCGAACATACCGATTGCAATACGCGATAAAATGCTCCAACTCTTGTGTCGAATCAGCTAAAATACGCGCGGAAAAACCGCTAACATTGAGTAAGGAAATCCCGAATCGAAGTGCTGGAAACGCCTCTTTCAGCTCTTCTTGGAAATCATGCATAAACTCCTCGTCAATTCCTTGCGTCACCACCAACAGCGATCCTACATGTGAGAAACCTTCTAGCATCCCCATTTCATGCAATAAACCGCTGGCAGGCGTCAAACGGAAGGCATCAATGACCGCCAATTTCCCGTCCACATACACTTGATTTTTCAACAATAGTTTCTCATAGCGAAAACCGTCTTGCTTTTTAGCCCAGCCTGGCGTAATCATTTCACTATAAAAGAGATTCGCCGTCGCATCCATATGCACCACTTGATTTTGAATATAACGCGCCTCTTCATACGCAATCACCGGGTCTGAAATAAACTCAAGCGTACTATGCTTACCAAGCGTTATCTCCGTATCTTGGCGTACCTCACCCGTTGGCGTCTTATAAACCTTCGTCGCCGATTGCGTCGTCAACATCAATTCCGCGTAATCCTCGAGTGTCACCGCAATCCGATAACGATCCCCATCGACGTACCCACCACCAGGATTCAAAATGAAATAGACAACCTGCCCAGACTCATCCAAATACTGCGGTCGCATCACCTTCAGCGCACCTTGAAAATACACATCTGCCGGCACTGATTTACCATCTTTTGATGCAATACCCAATTCTAAAATTCCTGTCCATTTCTCCATTTAAACCGCGTCCAAAAACGCATATTTCCGAATCCAAGCCACAACATCAGCAAGTCCCGTGCCATCTTGTAAATTCGTGAAAATAGTCGGCTTTGTTTCCCCACGGAATTTTTTCGTATCAGAAGCCATGACGTCCAAATTGGCATGAACATATGGCGCCAAATCAATTTTATTAATAATAAATAAATCCGATTTAATCATGCCTTGGCCGCCTTTACGCGGAATTTTCTCGCCTTGCGCTACATCAATAATATAAATCGATAAATCAACAAGTTCTGGGCTGAAGGTCGCCGCCAGGTTATCGCCACCACTTTCCACAAAAATAAGCTCCACATCAGGATGCAAATGTTCTAGTTCATTGATTGCCGAAACATTCATCGAAATATCTTCACGAATCGCAGTATGTGGGCATCCTCCAGTCTCTACACCAATAATTCGATCTTTCTCAAGCACGCCGTTTTCGACCAAATATTTCGCATCTTCCTTCGTATAAATATCGTTCGTCACGACCGCCATACTTATTTCATCTTTCAAAACACGCGTTAACTGATCTACAAGAAACGTTTTTCCAGCCCCAACAGGTCCGCCAACGCCAATTTTTATTGTATCTGCCATGATTCTCATCCTTCTTCCCTAAAAAATTACTACGACATGAAATTCCGCGCAAATAGCAGTTCGTGCCGCATTTGGGCAATCTCAAGTCCTGGCGGTGTCGAGCCAAAATCGCCTTCTGACAACCGTTCAATTTGTAAATAAGCCTCATTAATTTCGGCCTGAAAAGCAAGTAATAATTTTTGTCCCGCGGTTTGTCCAATCGGAACACCGCGGACCGCATTTTGCACCATTGTTGCGATTGTCGAATAAAGAAATGCCTCGATCGTTTCTTGTTTGCCCAATCCTAAATGATGCCCAATCACCGTCAAAACCACCACTGGATGCGCGTCAACCTCTTTATTCACAACAGCTTGATGATACATATCGAGTTCCTTGATTTCAAACAAGTCTTGCCCTAAAACAAGAAACCGCTCGCCCATTTTTTGATTCGCAACCCGTACTTCTCGTGGCAAAATTTGCGCCGTCAACGCTTGCGAACGATATATAATTTCATCTGGATCGCCATTCTCAAGCGCCTCATAAATCAAACGCGCCGATAACCCTTCTGAGTACACTAGCTGCTCCTGCAAAAAAATCTTCAACCAGACACCAAACGAAGAAGCATCGTGAATCGCCTCTTCGTTCATATATGTCTCAAAACCAAACGAGTGACTAAAAGCGCCCGTCGGAAAATTAGAATCGCACAATTGGAAAAAAGTCAGCGTTTTATTCATCATGACTATGCCCAATATGGCGGAATGCTTCTTTTAAATACCGCTTTTCTCGCTCGAAAGGAATCCCAGCTTCTTTCAACAAGTTCTCCACCAAATAATCGAATTGAACAACCATCGTGTCCTCGATAAATTGGGCGGGTAAATGCCGATTTCCGAGTGCATGCGCAATCTCGCCCATCTCGTGAATCGAGCGTGGCGAAATCGTCAATACATCCTCCGATAAAACATCGACCACAACCATATTCCCCGCTTCTTGTTGCAAAATATCGCCGACGTGTAAATGCTTTCCTTGCGCCAAACGAATTCGAATTTCATTGCCGTGATCCGTTTTCACAAGGTGCATCCGTTTTGCAAGCGACTCATTTTCGATGAAAACACGCTCCACATGATACTTTCCAAGCTCTTCTTCTGTTAAATCTTCTATATTTCCAACCACTTGTTCTACAATCATTTCGTCACCTCAGAATAAAAAGTATCGTTGTGCCATTGGAAGTTTTTCCGCCGCTTCGCACGTGATCAATTTGCCATCGATTTTAACCTCATATGTTTGTGGATTCACGTCGATATTTGGTGTCTCATTGTTCCATTTCATATCTTTTTTCGTTAACTTACGCACACCTTTTACAGGCAACGTTTCTTTTTGTAAGCCATACTTCGAGCGGATATCTTTATCATGCGCAGCTTGTGATACAAACGTGAACGAACTTCTTGCTAAAGCTGTACCAATCGAGCCAAACATCGGACGATAAAGCGCTGGTTGTGGCGTTGGGATCGAACCATTTGGATCACCCATGACGCTGTTTGAGATCATCCCATTTTTTAAAATTTTATCAGGTTTAACGCCGAAAAATTTCGGTTCCCATAAGACTAAATCAGCAATTTTGCCGACTTCAATCGAACCCACATAATCCGCAATACCATGTGTGATCGCTGGATTGATCGTATATTTCGAGATGTAACGCTTCACGCGTGTGTTATCACTTTTCGCTGAATCACCGTCTAGAGCGCCGCGCTGAGCTTTCATTTTGTCCGCTGTTTGCCACGTCCGGATGATAACCTCGCCAATCCGGCCCATCGCTTGGGAATCCGAGCTGGTCATACTGAAAACGCCCATATCTTGCAAAACATCTTCCGCCGCAATCGTTTCTTCGCGAATCCGTGAGTCAGCGAACGCGAGATCTTCTGGAATATCTGGATTTAAATGATGACAAACCATTAACATATCCAAATGCTCATCAATTGTATTCTTTGTAAACGGCAAGGTTGGGTTTGTGGAAGAAGGCAACACGTTCGGGTAACCCGCTAAACGAATAATATCTGGTGCATGTCCACCGCCAGCGCCCTCTGTATGGTACGTATGAATCACGCGATCGCCAAATGCTTCAATCGTGCGTTCTACAAATCCTGTTTCATTGAGCGTATCAGTATGAATCGCTACTTGCACATCGTATTCATCGGCTACTTGCAAGGAATGATCGATCGAGGCGAATGTTGCGCCCCAGTCTTCATGGATTTTAAGACCCATCGCGCCTGCTTCAATTTGTTCGGCAAGCGGTTCATTTGATGCTGCATGTCCTTTTCCAAGTAAGCCGATGTTGACTGGTAAACCATCCGCCGCTTGTAGCATCCGTTCCAAGTTCCAAGCACCAGGCGTTACCGTCGTCGCATTCGTGCCTTCTGCAGGCCCCGTTCCACCGCCAATTAACGTTGTAACACCACTATTCACAGCCACTTCAATTTGTTGCGGAGAAATAAAATGGATATGCGTATCGATCCCACCAGCCGTCAAAATCTTATTTTCACCAGCAATAATTTCCGTAGAAGCACCGATTGGAATCGTTACATTATCCATTACAAGCGGATTTCCAGCCTTACCAATCGCCGCAATTTTGCCATCCTTCACAGAAATATCTGCTTTAAAAATTCCAGTATAATCAATCACGGTTGCGTTCGTAATAACTAAATCAGGCACGCCATCATCACGTACAGCAGTCGGATGCATGCCCATTCCTTCACGAATCACTTTCCCGCCACCAAAAACGACTTCATCACCATATGAGGTATAATCTTTTTCAATTTCAATAAGTAAATCTGTATCCGCCAACCGCACAACATCACCGACAGTTGGTCCATATAAATCTGTATATTGTTTACGAGGTATATTTAAACTCATCCTAATCGCTCCTTAGTCTAGTGATCCATTTGTTTTATTGTTTAGGCCGTACACTTTACGTTCTCCAGCAAGCGCTACAAGTTCTACTGTCTTTTTATCCTGAGGCTCAAAACGAACCGCCGTCCCCGCAGGTATATTTAAACGATAGCCAAACGCTTTATCACGATCAAAAGCAAGCTCGCTATTAATTTCAAAAAAATGATAATGTGAGCCGATCTGCACCGGTCTATCTCCCGTATTCGTCACTTCTACTTCCACTGTATCGCGCCCAACATTACACGCAATCGGGCCGTCCTCTAAAATAAGTTCTCCTGGTTTCATTCTGTTTTCCTCCTTCGCTTATCGGATCGGATTATGCACGGTTACAAGCTTCGTCCCATCTGGGAATGTCGCCTCCACCTGAATATCACTAATCATGTCCGCGATGCCATCCATCACGTCATCCACCGTTAAAATTGTAGCGCCATACTGCATCATTTCGGCAACCGTTTTCCCGTCACGAGCGCCCTCCAAAACTTCATACGTTATTAGCGCAATTGATTCAGGATAATTCAGTTTCAGCCCACGGTCTCGCCTTCTTCTCGCCAAATCCGCAGCGACGACAATTAATAATTTTTCTTGTTCCTTGGCTGTTAAATTCATGATCCAGACTTCCTCTCATTTCAAAATTTAATTTAACCCACTAAAGTATTAGCCGATTAATGGGACTAATTCTAGCACTATGATATCGCACCGTCTAGTGAAAACATGGAAAGTCACAATATCGCTATATTTATGCTTTTTCGGGTAGTATTTTTGTGCTTTTTTAGGAGTTTCCCGTAATTTTAATTGCTAAATTAGGGCTTTTTTATTTTTGTGCTATAGGTCGCAAAAACGCACCAAAACAGAAAAAAAGTACTCTAAACTTGAAAGAGTACCATGCTATAAAGTATTAAATTTTACATCAAAAAATAACGTTTCTGCTTCATTCATATAAATTCAGAGCCGTTTGAAGTTGTTGCTTTATTTCTGTGCGCAAATTATCTGGACTAATAACTTCCATATCTGCACCAAACGACAATAAAAATGAATAGAGCCAATCCGTCTTTGGAATCTCTGTTTTCAACTCAATACTACCAGACAGGCTCACCAGAATTTCTGCTGGAAAAATAGCCATCAGTCGGTAATAAACAGATGGATCAAAACGAAGATGGACAGCGATTTTTGGCGCAGGCGTCACTGCATTTTCCCGAAATTGTATAAAGGCTGCTTCCTCATAAATCGGCTGAAAATAGTCCAATATCTCCAAATCCAGCATCCGGTGAACATGGAATAATCGATAATCTTGCCGCAAATAACAATAACCCCACAAATACCAAGCACTCCCCCGATACCAAAGCTTGAGCGGCGCCACTTCCCTGCGCGTTTCCTCACGATTACTATTATAATAGGTAAACATCAATTGACGATTTTCTAAAATACATTCCTTCATCACTGCAAAAATTTCATTCCGTTCAGGCGGAGCACCATATTCCGCAGGATCAATCACAATCCACTCCCTTTCGATCGTAGCATCCCACAACGCTTGAAACTTCTGCATCAACGTCTCGACTTCTGGAAATTTAGTCGTGGAAAGGTTTTGAAGTGCCAATTGCAACACATCTTTTTCCTTCGCTGTGACGGGAATCCTCGAAAGCGTAAAGCCTTGCATCAAGCTAATCCCACCCGTTCGCCCGCGTGTCATTTCGACCGGTAATCCTGCAACAGAGAGCGTTTCCACATCTCGGTAAATCGTGCGCGTGGAAACACCAAAATAACTCGCTAGCTCCTTTGCTTGGATATTTTTCCGATGCATTAATAAAATCAGAATCTCTAACAAACGATCAATTTTCACAGTTTCTCCCACCTCCCACTTCATTTTTACTTATCGTACCACAAAATTTAAATATGACATAGTGTTGTCAATTGAATCCGTTAAGATAGAAGAAAAGGAGGTTTTAACAATGAAGAACAAGGACATATTTTTAATTAGCGAAACGCGCACAAACAACTTTACAGATCCCGACGTAGCGGTGAAAATAGGCGGTTTATGGGGACAAGCACAGAAATATCAACAGGAAGGGGCTATTTTTTACGGGATTTACGCAGATTATGAAAGTGATTATAAAGGCGACTATACGGTGAGCGTTGCGAGTAGTATTTGTCCTTTTAAAGAAGCGAAAACAATATCCATCCCTGAGCAGAAATATCACGCTTTTCCTGTTGAAAAAGATGTTTTCGCGACATGGCAGGAAATTTGGAAGACAGAGTTAGATCGGAGTTACCTATTTGATTACGAAGAATATTCGGCGGACGGCTCCATTCGGATTTATATTGGCCTGAACACGTAAAGAGGAGTATGAGACATAACCCCGATAAATCGGCGAAAAGCGCTCGATTTGTTTGAAGCAAGATTCACGTCTTACCCAGAAAGAAGGAATTCATGATATCTCGCTTATTTTGTGTATCCAGAGGTTTTGTCCCACCCTCCTCTTATTTAATCACATAATGCTTCTAATTTCGCGACCATTTCTGGAATCTCTGCTTCTGATTCAAGCGTCGCACCAGCTGCGAGCGGATGACCACCGCCACGATATTCTTTTGCTAAGCCATTGATGACAGGCTTTTTAGAACGTACGCGTGCTCGGATAATATCACCGTCTTCGATAAATAAAATCCACGCTTTAATTCCTATCACACTATCAATCCGATTCACCAACTGTGCCGCATCGCGTGGCGTGACATCGAATTTTTCCAACAACGCACGGTTAATATAAATATGTGCCGCGCCATTTTCCGACATCTGGAAGTTTTGCAAAATATAGCCTGACAATTTAACCGCATTTAGTGGTGTTTCATACATTTTTGTGAATATTTCCGTGCGGTCAAACGGGAAAGCAACTAAATCTGCCGCATAACGTAACGTTTTTGGCGTCGTATTTGGGAACAAGAACCGTCCCGTATCACCGACAATACCAGCGTACAATAACCGTGCAGCCGCCTCATTCATCGCAAGTTCCTTAGGAAACTCCTCCACGAACGCCGCAATCATCTCGCTACAAGACGAAGCTTCCGTATCCACCCAAACATAATCGCCATAAACGTCCTCGTTCGGATGATGGTCAATCTTCACCAGCTCCGCGCCAAGCGTATAACGCGCATCATCAATTCGCTCCGTATTCGCCGTA
This sequence comes from Listeria weihenstephanensis, assembly GCF_003534205.1. Taxonomy (NCBI): domain Bacteria; kingdom Bacillati; phylum Bacillota; class Bacilli; order Caryophanales; family Listeriaceae; genus Paenilisteria; species Paenilisteria weihenstephanensis. The sequence continues at coordinate 2,030,863 of NZ_CP011102.1, forward strand.
TCACAAACAACGACAAGCGCACCATCATAAACCGAATCCTCGATCCTGTCCACTTCGCCGAGGAAATCAAGCGACGGCTCGCCTTCCCCAACACAATAAACCTTCTTATCAGGAAAATTACCTTTCAAAATCGCGGCTAATCCCATTTGCGAACCATACGCATCCGGATCAGGCCGCACATGTCGGTGAATAATAATCGTTTCATATTTCTTCATCACATCTAAAATTGCTCGTTTCATCCTATCTCCACCAATCCTTAACGTTCCATCATTTGGCAAGCAACAATTGCTTTACCGACTAAAATACCTTCCAAAAATAACTCCACATCAATTTTCCCGGCTTTACGTCCCATCTCGAGAATCCGCGGTTTAATCATGATCGTCGCATCCATTTGAACCGGTTTCAAAAAGTAAATCGAGATATTCTCCAGCGCCACATTCCGCTTCTTCAAAGAAAACAGTTTTTGTTGCACCACATCACACACGATCTGCGTAAACACACCATAAGAAAGCGTCCCAATATTGTTCGTCATCTGCGGCGTCACCGTAAACTGGAAATCGAGCTCCGTATCATCCGTCTGTTTCTCCATCAACTGGTTCGTAATCGTATCGTCAATTGTCTCCCCAATCTGAGGCTGACGCTGAATCATTTGCAGCGATTTCAAAATATCTTGCCGACTCACAATTCCAATCAACGTCAAGTCATCCTTCACAACTGGAATAACCTCGATACCTTCCCAAATCATCATATGCGATACGGACGCCACGCTCATTTTCGGACCAACTGTCAGCGGATTTTTCGTCATCACCCGCTCAATCGAGATCGATAAATTTTTGTCAATCACGTCTTTACTTGTAATCATCCCTGACAAACGCATCGCCTTGTTCACCACTGGAAAACGACTATGTCCCGTCGCAGTTTCCTTCTTGTACCAGTCTTCCACCCGATCCGAAGTGCTCAAATAAGCCGTTTTTTCAAGCGGTGTCAAAATGTCCTCCACGAACACGACTTCCTTCTTAATTAACTGATCAAAAATCGCGCGGTTAATCATCGTCCCAACCGTAAACGTGTCATACGTCGTCGATAAAATTGGCAGTTCCTTCGCATCAGCTAACTTCTTCACAGAGTCCACCGTATCAAAACCACCCGTAATCAAAACTGCCGCTCCACGTTCTAGCGCCAATTCCTGCGCATCAACCCGATTCCCAACAATCACCAAGTTTCCCGCATCCGTATAGCGCTCCATCGCCTCAACCGTCATCGCTCCAATCACAAACTTATTCAGCGATTTATGTAGTCCAGCGCGGCCACCAAGCACTTGTCCATCGATCATATTCACAATCTCCGCATACGTTAACTTCTCGATACTATCCTTTTGCTTCCGCTCAATCCGAATCGTTCCCACACGCTTAATCGTACTAACAAAGCCAACAATTTCCGCGTCCTTGATCGCTCGGTAAGCCGTTCCTTCACTTACATGCAAATTTTTCGCGATTTTCCGAACCGAAATTTTTTCCCCTACCGCAAGCTCTTCAATATATTTCAAAATCTGCTCATGCTTTGTCGCCAAGCCACTCACCCATTCCCTCTAAATTGTCATCGACACGCCAATATCCAGCACTTTCCCACGCAATTCCGTATTTAGACTCGCAACAAACGCGTGCGGGTCCTGCGCAATCAATGGGAATGTATTATAATGCATTGGCACAACTACCTTCGCCTGCAAAAACTCCGCCGCAATCGCCGCATCCTCTGGCCCCATCGTGAAATTATCCCCAATCGGTAAAAACGCCACGTCAAGCTCGTTCAACTGCCCAATCAATTTCATATCCGAGAACAATCCTGTGTCTCCCGCGTGATAAATCGACTTTCCGTCAATCGTCAATACAAATCCCGTTGGCAAACCTAAATTAATAATTTTACCATCACGAACCGTTGCAGAACCATGAAATGCCTGCGTCAACTTCACGACACCGAAATCAAATTTGCGCTTTCCACCAATATGCATCGCCGCGATATTTTCTACGCCTTCCATGCCAAGAAACGTTGCCAAATCAGCATTCGTAATCACCGTCGCGCCCGAATTCTGCGCAATCGTCACCGTGTCCCCAACATGATCATCATGACCGTGCGTGACGATAATATAATCCGGTTTCTCCTCGCTCACAACTAGATCACACTGAGGATTCCCCGAAATAAACGGATCGACAAGAATCGTCACATCCTCCGTTACTACTTTAATACATGATTGCCCATGAAATGAAATTTTCATATTTATGACTTCCCTTCTGTATTGTACTAGTTTCATTATACGCTATACTATAACAGAATTTCAAAACATTTAATTTCTGCGCGTTTTCGTGTTATGATAAAGCGGACGAATCAAGGAAAGAAGGATGTAGGATGGAAAAAAATATTGATGTTTTGCAAAACTGGCTAAAAGAACAAAATGCTGAGGTCGCGTTCATCACCGACCCTGAAAACATTGCCTATTTCACCGGCTACCACAGCGATCCACACGAACGCGTTCTAGGCCTGGCGGTATTTACCGAAGCTGAACCGTTCCTTTTCACACCAGGATTAGAAGTAGAAGACGTAAAAAATAGCGACTGGTCACATGATGCATACGGTTACAGCGACATTGAAAATCCATGGGAAATCATTGTCACAGAAATTACCAAACGCGTGCCAACCGTGAAAAAATTCGCAATTGAAAAATCACATATGAGCGTTGACCGCTTCGAAATTTTATCCAAGTACCTAACCGATGCGAACTTCATCTCGATCGAAGAAAAAATCCAGATGATCCGCCTCATCAAAACACCCGAAGAACTCAAAATTTTAAAAGAAGCCGCGCTACTGGCTGATTACGCCGTCCAAGTTGGCGTTGACGAAATCGCAGAAGGCAAAACCGAAGCTGAAATCGTTGCTAAAATCGAATACGAAATGAAGAAAAAAGGCGTGTCCGCGATGTCCTTCTCAACGATGGTCCTAACCGGCACAAACGGCGCCCTGCCTCACGGTACACCAGGCGACACCAAAATCAAAAAAGGCGACCTCGTATTATTCGATTTAGGCGTTGTGCATAAAGGCTACTGCTCCGACATCACGCGCACCGTCGCATACGGCGAAATTAACGCCGAACAAGAAAAAATCTATAACACCGTATTAAAAGCACAACTCGCAGCTATCGAAAAAGTAAAAGCTGGCGTTCCCGCGAAAGAAGTCGACCTTACCGCTCGAAACATCATCAAAGAAGCGGGTTATGGCGACTATTTCCCACATCGACTTGGTCACGGTTTAGGCGCAAGCGTTCATGAATTCCCATCCATCACCGAAACAAACGAAATGGCGCTACAAGAAAATATGGTCTTCACCATCGAGCCCGGCATCTACGTTCCAGGCGTTGCAGGCGTGCGTATTGAAGATGATATCGTTGTGACAAAAGACGGTTACGAAATTTTGACGGAGTTTCCGAAAGAATTAACGTATGTAAAATAAGCACAAAAAGAAGTAGTTCATCCGCTGAGCTACTTCTTTTTATATTCCCGCAACCTCTCTATAAGCGTCCCCGTATGAAGTTCAAACAAATGATTATCAAAATCATAAAAATAAATCGAATTCGCCTCACCAACCACGCGCGCACGTCCCTCTTTTATCTCCAAACCAAGCGCATTTATCCGCTCCAAATACATCATGTAATCCGCATCCTCGATTTTAAAAGCAATATGATTATACGTCCTACTAGGCAAACTTTCTCCCTCCATAATCGCAATCCATAAATCACCAATCAAGAAAAACTTCTCCTTCGACAAAGAAAAAGTGTCCTCGCCACTCGAATACACCTCTTTCGCATCAAAGATCTGCTCAAAAAACATAGTCGCCTTCTCCAAATCTCGAACGATAAACGTCATATGACTTATTCCTTCCATCCTAAACCACTCCTCTTCTACAATATACAAATTCAAATATGTGAGCAATAAACTTTCCAATCTACACGCCGCGCCGTACAATAAAAACAAAAGAGGTGATTCCAAATGAACCTAACATTCACAGCAATGGCTATCTCCCGTCTCTCAGCCCTTCGCGGTGACCATCCTGGCAAACTCCATCTATATTACCGAACAGAAGGCTGCGGCTGTGAAAATAGCGGTATTTTCACGCTCAAATTAGTCACGGAAACAACGCCAGAAGACATCGAGTTCTCATCTAATCTCGGTCCTATCCTAATTGCACGCTGGACGGCAGTTTTTCTGGAAGAGGAGCTAAAAATCGATTATGACGCCACATCCAATGCCCTTATTCTAAAAAGCGACGGCCAATTTTATAATCGCAATCTCCTACTCATGGACGCTGATAACAATTATATCTATACCCCAACAAAAAAACGAGCAGAAATCTCTAACTAAAGAGTTCCTGCTCGTTTCTTCATGTCTTTTAAATTAGACCAAAGCTTCTTCTACCGCTTTATATTCATAGCCTAAATCATCCGCAACGGCTTTATACGTCACATAACCGCCGATCGTATTCACACCTTTATACAGCGAAAGATTGCCAAGAACCGCATCAGCAAGGCCTTTATTCGCAAGTGTCAAGCCGAACTGCAATGTCGCATTCGTCAGCGCGATGGTCGATGTACGTGGCACTGCGCCAGGCATATTCGCCACAGCATAATGCACGACGCCATGTTTTTCATACGTCGGATCATCATGAGTCGTCACGCGATCCGTCGTTTCGAAGATACCACCTTGGTCAATCGCAATATCCACGATAACCGCACCTGGTTTCATCTCCTTCACAAGCGATTCTTTCACAAGTTTTGGAGCACGCGCGCCTGGAATAAGTACCGCACCAACTACCAAATCAGCTTTTTTCACGGCTGTTTCGATATTGAAAGCATTACTCATCAACGTCGTAATTTGATTGCCAAAAATATCATCTAATTCGCGTAAACGATGCAAGTTCAGATCTAGAATCGTCACGTTAGCACCAAGCCCAATCGCTACTTTTGCAGCGTTCGTTCCGGCCATACCGCCACCGATAATAACAACTTCCCCACGTTCAACGCCTGGCACACCGCTAAGTAAAATACCGCGTCCGCCATTATTTCTTTGTAAAAATTGCGTCCCAATCTGCGCTGCCATACGACCAGCAACCTCACTCATTGGGCTAAGTAACGGCAACGAACGATCGTCGAGCTCGACAGTTTCATACGCCACACTATTCACTTTTTTCTCAGTTAATGCTTTTGCAAGTTCCGGTTCATTTGCTAAATGCAAATATGTAAATAGCAGTAAACCTTCGCGGAAATAACCATATTCTGACGCAATCGGTTCCTTCACTTTCACAACCATATCCGCAGCCCACGCTTCTGCTGCCGTTTCTACGATCGTTGCACCAGCTTTCACATAATCTTCATCATGGAACGCAGAACCAACACCTGCATTCTTCTCTACAAGCACTTTATGGCCTGATTGAACGTAAGATAAAACACTGGCTGGCGTCATTGCTACACGATTTTCATTATTCTTAATCTCTTTTGGAACACCTATTAACACATTAATCGCCCCTTCACTAAGTAGTATTGCCTATGAGTACACATTAAGTATACGCTTACATAATAAGAATAACACATATGACCCAAATTGTAAAAATATACGGGTTTAAAAATTCCGCAATGCTTTTAATGGTTGTTTTTGCAGAAAAAGGGTACAATAGTAGTATAAATAGATTTTCCAAACTGTCGAAAAAACCATCTTCATTATCCCCGCCAAACAACAGCGTCTCGATAAATGCTTAGATTCTAGGCAAAGTCGAACACTGGCGCGGAGAATTTAACGACGAAGATGAGCGTTTGCCGACACGCTGGGTAGGAGGAATTAATATGTTACAACAATACGGTAGAGTTTTAGTTGCAGTCGATGGATCAAAAGAAGCGGAAAGTGCATTCCAAAAAGCAATTCAAGTTGCTAAAAGAAATGAAGGGTCACTTGGACTTGTTCACGTTATCGATACGCGTGCCTTCTCGTCTGTTGCAAACTACGACACATCAATGGCTGACAAAGCCACAGAATATGCGGACGAATTATTAAACGGATATAAAGATGATGCCTTAAAACAAGGTGTAACCAACGTTGAAACATACATCGAATATGGCTCTCCAAAAACAGCCATCACAAAAGAAGCTGCGCAAGCATTCAAAGCCGACCTCATTATGTGTGGTGCTACAGGCCTGAATGCAGTAGAACGTTTACTTATCGGTAGTGTCTCTGAATACATCATCCGCCACTCGCCTTGTGACGTACTTGTAGTTAGAACCGAAGATCCAGTGTATAAAGATTAATTTATAATCATTAAAAAAGTAGGTTCCCGTTAAAAGGAACCTACTTTTTTTGCATATATTTTAGCCTCTTGCACGAATCATTTCAACATCGCGCGCAATAACCAATTCTTCGTTTGTTGGGATAACAATTACTTTTACTGGAGAATGCGGGTAGTTTAGGAATGCTTCTACACCGTGAACTTGGTTTAGAGCTGGATCCCAATAAACGCCCATGAACTCTAAGCCACGAAGAACACGCTCGCGGATGTACGCACTGTTTTCACCAATACCAGCTGTGAAAATAATCGCATCGACGCCGTTCATACGTGCAGCATAAGATCCGATAAATTTGTGAATGCCGTCAACGAAAACGTCTAGCGCTAATTCCGCACGATCATTTCCTTTTGCCGCTTCACTTTCAAGGTCACGAAGATCACTTGAAATACCGGATACGCCTAGCATACCTGATTCTTTGTTTAATACGTCCAATACTTGCTCTGCTGTTTTCCCTGTTTTCTCCATAATAAATGGCACGAGCGCAGGATCAATGTTACCAGAACGAGTTCCCATAGAAACACCTGCAAGTGGCGTGAAGCCCATCGATGTATCCATAGATTTACCGCCTTCAATCGCCGCGATACTAGCACCGTTTCCTAAGTGACACGTGATTAAACGCAACTCTTCTACAGGACGACCAAGTAGCTCTGAGGCACGCTCAGAAACATATTTATGACTCGTACCGTGGAAACCATACTTACGGATGCCATAGTCTTTATAATAGTTGTACGGTAAACTATAAAGGTAGCTTGATTGTGGCATTGTTTGGTGGAATGCTGTATCAAAAACTGCTACCGCAACGATATTCGGCAATACTTTACGGAATGCGCGAATACCTGTAACGTTCGCTGGGTTATGAAGTGGCGCAAGCTCAGAAAGTTGCTCAATATCAGCAATAACTTTATCATCAATAAGGACAGATTCTGTGAATTTTTCGCCGCCATGAACAACACGGTGACCCACACCTGTAATCTCGTCATATGATTTGATAATATTGTGCGAAATCAATTTATCAAGAACCATTTGAACCGCAACTTCATGATCCGGAATATCCGTTACTTCTTTGATTTTTTCTCCATCGACGGAGATTGTGAAAATCGAGTCTTTCAAGCCAATACGCTCTACGATTCCCGCTGTAATAACTCGTTCTGATGGCATGTCGTATAATTGGAATTTAAGTGATGAACTCCCAGCATTAATTGCAATTGTTTTTTCCATGTTTATTTAATCCATTCCCTTCGTTACTTGTTTTCGTTAAACCAGTTTTCAATTTTAGCTAACACGTTTGCCGTCGCTCTTGGATCGGTCAAACTAGGTAAATTCGCAAGTAATACTTCTTTTGGTGGCTGCAGATCATCTGCCCCTTTTTGCAAAATCAGGATACTTTTTCGAGCTCCCTCTGACGCAAAAAGTGTTTCTGGCAACTGAATAATACCTTGGATATGTCCGTGTTTTTTAATAAAGCGATCTACTTTCGCAAAATCGGACGTTCCAAACATCGAGCTCGGCACTAGGAAAAATAAATATCCTCCTGGCTTTGTGTAGCGCATGCCTTGTTCCATGAATAGGAAATGTGCAAAAGAATGACCTTCCTCGTGATGTAGTTCAAACTCTGCCGCGCGCGTGTCATCAGGATAATACCCCACCGGTAAATCGCTGACAACTACATCCACTGGATCGACAAGCATGTTGCCAAGCCCATCTTGATGTAAAAGATTGATCGGTAAACGTTCCAAATCAGCGCCGACATAGGCAAGTGAAATCAGCAAATCATCAATATCAACGCCTGTAGCATCAAGCTCCAATTTGCCTTCCAACTGATTCACGATCGTTGCGATTAAGTTACCCGTTCCACATGCAGGATCAAGTAAGCGAATCTGCTTCTCACCAGAAAAAGCCTTATCTACCAAATAGCCAATAATGAACCCAATCGAGTCCGGCGTCATTTGATGATTGACTTGTATACCATGCTTCATACCTTTTAAGAGTGCAAGTTGATAACTCTTACGGATATCTTCTTTTGCAAACTCCTCCAACTGAACAGAACCATACCGCTCTTCCAGATTTTTGATCGCCTCAGCAGAAAGTTCATCCTTTTGAAGTACCTCTTTCTGAAATAAATTCTCTCCTGTCTCATAAACAGCTTCCAGATAACTCATCTCGAGTTCATTCTGAATAATAATCGCTGTATCATCGAGAACACGGAATAATTCCTCAACTGTTGCATTTGTCAAAAGTGAACACCTCGAATTCCTTCTTTTCTAACACCAATTAAATATTATACAGCATTTCCAACCAAGATGATAGCATTTTATATTCCTAAAAAGTTATATTTGCGATCAAATGAGCAAGCGCTTTATTTCCACCTCGTGATGCCTTGTTTTAGTCTTCGCTTCCATTTATACTGTAACAGAAAAAAGCTAGTAAACCGGATGCGATTCACTAGCCAAAAATACTTATTTTGCTTCTTTTGCCTTTGCGATTGCTGTATCATAATCCGGATGATTCGTGCCTTCACCAACGTATTCCGCATGCACGATCTTGTTATTGCTATCAAGAACGAAAACAGAACGTGCCAGCAAGCGTAATTCTTTCATAACTACGCCATACGCCTCGCCGAATGAAAGATCGCGATGATCAGAAAGTGTAATTACGTTTGGAAGCCCTTCTGCCGCGCACCATTTCTTTTGCGCAAATGGTAAATCAACAGAAATTGTAAGTATCGCCGTGTTATCTAAGCCAGACGCATCTTCATTGAATTTGCGTGTTTGTTGCGAGCAGACACCTGTATCAATTGATGGAATCACGCTGATTATTTTCACCTTGCCGTCGTAATCGCTTAATGTTACGGCTTCAAGACTCTGGTTTAAAACCGTGAAATCAGGCGCTGTGTCACCAACTTTTACTTCTTTCCCAACTAATGTCATTGGGGTCCCCTTAAATGTAACTTCTGCCATTTTGAATTGCCTCCTTTGATTTCTATCTACGCCCTCTATTCTACCGAAGTGTTTGGCGATGTACTATTTTTTTGCCTATAACTCGAAAAAAGAACCTACGAGACATGCCCGCAAGTTCCAATTTTAATTCCAATCTTTATCCAATTTTAAATAGCCTTCGTGTACAACGGCCGTGCCTTCCAGTAAATCCGCAATTCCCTGCTTCTTCGGTGTAAACGCACAAACAAGGTACAATCCCCAAACGACCGACGTGACAAAGCGCAACGCCCCTTCGCGAAAAAGAACATTTGGCCATGTTAACTTCTCGTTTTTCAATGAAACCACGCGAATCCCGAAAATCATTTTACCCAGCGTTTGACCCCAAAACTTCGTCATCACGATAAAATAGGCGAGGAATACAAGGGTTAAAAGCGCACCGTAGATCGCGAAAAACGAACGATCCATGTTCCAATCAGCCAACCTGAAAATAGGACTAATCAATATGCCTGAAACGGCCGTCGTCACCAGTAAATCGACCAGATACGCCATAAAACGAATCCAAAAACCCGCATAATATTGCGCTGGAAAACCCATCTTTTCGTCTTTTGGAGGCTCATATTTAAACACTGGACGTTCGGTTTGTTGCAACGTTTCCTGTTCCATCAGAATTCCTCCCTTATTTTCCATACAAGTACATTAAACGAGGCGCTTCCATCATATTCATCAACTGAACCGCTTGATGTGCCTCACTTTTTTGTCCAACGATTTGACTAACAGACGATGAGAATAACGACGCTAAACTGCCACCGCTTGAATCGTACTCAAACACTTGTGCACCTTTTAAATCTTGCTCTTTTTTCAGAGCATCAAGCGCTTGTTCTTCATATCCAAACGCATCGATTAAGCCGTTCGCTTTCGCTTGGCGACCATCGTAAATCCGACCATCTGCAATTTTGCGAACTTCGGCATCTGTCATATGACGACCTTCCGCCACGACTTTCACGAATTGACTGTAAGAATCATCAATCATCGACTGCATAATCGCTTTTTCTTCTGCCGTCATCGGGCGCGTCGAACTCATGATATCCTTATATTTCCCACTCTTAATCGTGTTATCCGAAATACCGACTTTCTTCATTAATTCGCTGAAATCATACCCTTGCATAATAACACCGATCGAACCAGTCAGAGTTTCTGGGCTCGCAAAAATCTTATCGGCTGGTGCTGAAACGTAGTAACCGCCTGATGCGGCCATGCTCCCGAATGAAACATACACGGGCAACTTCTTCTCTTTTTTGATCTGTAAAATTTTATCGCGAATTTCAGCCGATTCCACAACGCCACCACCCGGTGAATTCACGTTTAGAAGCACACCAGAAACGGAGTCATCCTCGCGAATTTGCTCCAGTTGATCCATGAAACTCGTGTGGTTGTAGCCTTCACTACCGCCAAGAAGCGAGTCACTGGAACCTGTATCTTGAATCGCGCCATCAATCGAAAGCACCGCAATCCGTTTATCAGGGTTACCTTCTTCCATAACCACTTCCGCTACACCAGAATCCGTCGCCATTAACGAATCTACAAGGGACATTTCATTTTCATCATCGCTTGCGAGAAGCGTACTTGCGATCTTCGTGATGCCGCTTACTACTAATAATGCAGCCACAATTCCGATCGCTATCCATCTTTTTGCATTCACATTTTTTCCCCCTTTTTTTATTACCATAGAACCATCATAACGGAAAACTGGCACATTTTACAGTAAAACTTGCAAATTTCTTATTTTTTACAAGATTAGTAGTGAGCATTCGTGTTATAATAAGTCGAGATTGAATTAATTAAGAACTCTGGAGGTTTTAGTATGGCTGAAACAATTTTTTACTTTTCCTATCGCAAAACAGAAGAATTACAAAAACATGCCGATGAACTAAAAAAAGTAACGAAAGAATACGGTTTTGAAGTGACCGATGATTTCGAAGAGGCAACAGCAATTATCAGTATCGGTGGAGACGGCGCTTTCTTGAAATCCGTTCGCGAAACTGGTTTCCGTTCTGATTGTTTATATGCAGGCATTGCGCTTACCGAACAACTTGGACAATATTGCGATTTCCACGTACATCAAATCGATGAAATTATTAAAGCTGCGGCAGAAGATCGCTGGCTTGTTCGCCGTTACCCAACGATTTATGGTACGGTAAACAATTCCAAAGCTTTTTACGTGCTAAACGAGTTCAATATCCGTTCATCGATCATTCGTACACTGCAAATCGACGTGTATATCAATGATAGCTTGTTCGAAACATTCCGTGGTGATGGCATGGTTATTTCAACGCCAACAGGAAGTACCGCTTACAACAAATCCATTAACGGTTCGATTGTAGATCCGTTGTTACCATCCATGCAAGTGAGTGAGCTCGCTTCGATCAACAATAACCGCTACCGTACACTTGGTTCATCCTTCATTTTGAGCCCAAAACGTAAATTGCGTTTAGATATGCGTGCAAATGGCGTGAATGATTTCCCGATTATGGGGATGGATTCAGAGGCGCTTAGCATCCAACATGTAGATGAAATTAAACTTGAAGTTGGCGATCGCTTTGTGAATATTATCAAATTGCATAATAATTCATTCTGGGATAAAGTAAGACGTAATTTCTTGTAATACAAACACGTTTAGATAATAAACAAAGTGAGCTTGGGACAAAACTCAAGATAAAGCAAAAGCGCCCTCCCATTTCTTCGGGTAGGACGAAAAATTCTGCTTTAAACAAATCGAGCGAAAGCGTTTGTATTCAGGGGATTTGGTGGAAGCCGGAAGCGGAGCATACTGGTGTATGTGAGAACCGGAAGTCCGCCAAATCCCCTGAATGCGAGCGCTTTTCGCCGATTTATCGGGGTTATGTCCCAGCCCCGCTTTTTTCTCGTTATTTCTTCCCAGTCGAACCAAATCCACCACGATCTGCATTCCCAAGACTTGTTACTTCAGTTATTTTCACCTCTGGCATCTTCGCCATGATTCTAAACTGACAAATTCGATCGCCTTTTTCAATGACTGTGTCACGCATCGCGATCGCAGGGAATTTCCAGAAATCATTCTCGCCGCAATAGCTTTCATCGATGACTCCCATACTATTCGACTGAATAATCCCGAAATGTTTATATGTACTAGAACGCGGTACAACATGGGCTTCGTATCCTTTTGGTAGCTCCATCGCAAGCCCCAGATCGATCAATTTATAGTCGCCGGAAGCCAAGTGAACCTCTTCATTCGCGTATAAATCGATCCAATCTCCCTGTTCTAATTTATTTAGTCTTGCATCTTGGTCTGCTGCATATTTTACTTTTATCTCCACTTTCATCACTCCAATAATTTAATTCTTTACCTCCCAATCGTATCATAAATACGCCGACTTATGTACTTTATTTTCACTCCAATGTATGCGAATCTACCAAATAATGATAGTCAGCAAACTAAGTAGCATGATGCATAGCGTAATAATCCCATAATGCCGCCATATGAACCTACCACTTTTGCGCTTGAAAAAGTCATGAAATACAAGATACGGATCAACCCACGTTGTCGTGCATAGCCGTGCAGCAAACATACTAAGAGCGCTGCCAGCCACGCCAATCCGCGGTATCAAAAGAACGGATAAAACCCCGTAAATAAAGATTAAAGCCACTGGTGATAATCGCCCATTCGTATATAATCCTAGCGTTGTCCTGTACGAATACGCTGGATATTGCATGCCATTTATAAAAAACTGAATGACAAGAACAAGAACCACATATTGCGGTAAAATAAAGCTGTCCCCAATCCATAGTCCAATAAACGGATTAATAATGAAGAAAAGCATTAATCCAATCACACTGTAAACAATTCCAATTACCAAATACAATTTATTAAAAACACGATAGGACTGTTCCAAATCATTTTTAGCGTTCATTTGTCCAAGGGAACCAAGCAATCCTCGCATAGCCCTTGCAAGAATACTAACAACCGCACTAAAAATCAGCGTATAATTCGAATATATTCCCGTCATTTGTAGACCTAAAAAATACGTGATAAAGATACTCTCCGTCCCAAAAACTAAAGCACCACTTGCCATATATAGAACGATCCCTTTCACATTTTCCACGATAGCCCGTATTTCTAGTTTTTCAAGTGGATTCGGTCGCCCTTTCAAATACTCTGGAAACTTTCGGTACGCATACATAGATTGGAATAAATTAAACAAAAACGTACATAGAATTTGAATAACCAAAAAGCCAATCAAGTCGTGCGTCATGTACAAATAAATCCCCTGCAAAACAGCTTGTACTAAGAAACTACCTTGTTTATAGAGCACATTAATATATTCTTGTTGCTGCACTAAAAACAAGGCTTTTCGGTACGTAAAGAAATAGCTAAGGCTTGTATTCGCAACATATAGAATAAAAATGAGACCAACCTCAACATCCCCCGCCTCACCAAGTAAAGAAAGACTCATAATATAAGGAACCAGACACAATCCTAAAATAAAAATAAGGCTACCAATCCATCGATAAATTTTCCGATAAAAAAGAAGAAAATCCCTAGCCTTATCATAATTTTTTTGAACGACTGGTTTATATAGCTGGAATATAATTGCCTCGCCAATTCCCAACTCTGCAAAGGAAAGCAACGTTAAGATATTAGAAAATAAGCGGTCCATCCCAACGTATACCTCGCCCAACGTATGGATAAATAACGTACGTATTCCAAAAGATGCTAACAAATAAACACTCTGCATCCCGACGCCGATAATTATGTTTTTTTTCATGTATTTATTCATGTATGTCACCGCCAAGATTTGCTTATTTCAACAGTTTTTGGCTTACCTTTCTTGAGCATTAGTTATTAATCATATAGAGCTATTTCGCTTCACTTCAAAATGTTTCACTTGTACATACTGTTGTACATGATCGCCATAAATATCAATCAGAATTTGTTTGCTATTACGGGGCACATTCACCTGAATTTCACAAAATGTTGTCTTTATTTGTGGAAAGTAATCCTCATATTTGCTCGCACGTTCTTCACTACGAACCATCCCAGGGAAATTAGCTACAAATCGAGCATCTTTCCCATTCTGATAGGTCATCAAATAATATAATATTTTGTGAATAACTAGAGAAGGAATAAAATAAGTGCTGTAGAGCATCATCTTTTTAGAAAACCTTATATCCTTATTTATCTGCCTCAAAAACAAAAGGCCTTTTAGGTTTTGAATAAAAGCTACCCTTAATATCCATTTCAATCCCTCTCTGCGTTTCACTTGATCCAAAGGAAATATATCAATAAAATTTTCGGTCATCCGCTTTGTTGTTACTTCCCAATAACTCGTATTTCTTTTTTTTATTTTAGCAAATGTTACATGACAAGAATAGTTGTTGCGAAACGATTCTACAATAAAAGTACTATCATGTTCCAAGGATACCACTTTTATCAATGTTTCATAATCGCTACGTGGCATAGAAATATCAATGTCATCATCAAGCGGTAAATAGCCTTTATATAACTGACTCCCTGCAAGTGTCCCACCATCTAAATAGTATGTTAGCCCATTATCTTCACATATTTGGATGAAATATCTTAAGATAGCGAGCTGTTCTTCTCGAATCTGTGTCAGCATTTTGCGCCCCCTTAGTATAAAAACAGCCTATAATCGCTCGACATCTACATGACTATATGTCACTTTACTCCTGTATCGCTCCATATACCCGATACCATACGTTCCGATTATATCCTCGGGTATCCTCGGTATATCATAGTAACTATCCACGAAATAACATTTTTTTGCAGGTATATACAATTCTTTCTGAATAACTTGATGCCTTGTAGTTTTCCTTCTGCCTCCATGGTTTGTATAATATTTTCCGTTTTTTTCTCTAGTGAATAAAAAATAATATAGTCTAAACAAGTGGGCTGTTTTTATTAATTGCAAAAGATAACTATACGCTATCTTGATTTTCTGTCTCTTCTTAGTGCTATTTCTCATGAAAATCATATTTTTGATGATATCGTTTAAAAACATAGTCATACTCGTGCTTATACCCTTTTTTCTTTTTATTTCATCTAGAGGGAAAATATCTATGAAAACATGACTGTAGTCTTGACTCTCTCTATCTTTTTCTGGGTAGTTTACAGTTCTGTTCTTCACCTTTGCAAATGTTAAATAATAGTTAGGATTAGTTGTATAATAATCTAAATAATTATCCTGCAACAACTCATTTTGACAAATACTGATGAACCTTTCAAAATCCTTTCGTGGCATGGAAATATCAATATCATCGTCGTATGCACCAAAACCATTATGCAGGATAGCTCCAGCTAGTGTACCGCCATCTAAGAAATATGTTAAATGATATTTTTTACATATTTCAATAACATTTTTCAAGATGGATAACTGTTGTTCCCTTAACAATTTGACTTTAGTATCTACACTTGAAGCACTCATAAAAAAACTCCTGACTTAGGTTAACTAGACAACTTTATTCCATCTGCTAACACAGATTTTAGAAAACTTGAGAAATATCGCGAACAATGGTCGTGCCTCAAATAATCAGCTTGCTCCACAACTAAGGATATTTTTTGCTCTTCCAAATCATTGATAAGCGGCCTAATTTGAGAAGGATAGTATTCATCTTTACTTGAGTATTGGACATACATCTGCCCATTAAAAGTTACATTGTGAACCGTCTCTCTAATAACCTGATTTAACTCATTCTCACCATTGGGATTTCGTTTGTCTAACATTGGAATCAGATATTCTCTCAATTTCATATTCAAGCAATCGCTAATATAGTACATCGGAGCCCCAACAATTATTTTGGAAGCTTTTAAACGTAACCCAAGATAAATTGCCGCTGTACCGCCCTTACATGAACCCGTGAAAATTTTCTTAGTAATCGCAGTTGAATCACAAATTTCACCAATCAATTCTTCTACCGCATCACGAACTTCCATCCCATTCTTCTCTCCTAGATAAAAAACACCTCTTTTTTCATAACCAAAATTATCGAGTACATATAATCGGTTATAAGGAGTATCTTTCAGTGAACGAACGTGATTATAGACAGATTTTCCTTCTAAAGCTAGTGAACTCAAAACAATAACAAGTGTGTCGCTCTGTGGTACTGTATTCAGTATATATGTTAATCTAGTGCCATTGCTCATCTTTTTCTTACGTTGAATCCACCCAAAATATAATTTTCTACTTTGAGAAATGAACCATTTTTTCAAAAAATGCACTTCCTTTTTTATTTAAGTTTGTATTCTGCTTTGTATGGTGCAATGGAGTATTATTACTGTGCTTTCATCTGAAATTTTCAATTGAAGTTTTCTAATTTTTTTTATCCGTCTTAATATATATTCCTAATTTTTCATGAAGAAAAACAGGGAAAAAGAGCCGCGTGTCTTCATGCTTAAGATATGCTTGTTCGTTTAATTCCATCTCATAGTTATATTGCTTTAACTGCTTTATCAAGCTTTGAGTATGGGGCTGATATGTTTCTTCATTGGATGAATACTGCAGATATATTTTACCTGCATAATCAAATTCAGAGATAGTGTCTAGCAATAATTCATCATATAAATTAGAATTATTCTGAGATTGCGATATTGTTTTAAAAAGGGCGTTCTCATTTGCAATTCCTTCTAAATATAATTTTATTTGCACAATCGGCGAACCGATTATAATATGTTGAACGCTCATACGTATGCCGATATATAATGCAGCAAATGCACCTTTTGAAGATCCTGAGAAAATAGTTTTTCTGATGTTATCCTGTTTCACAATTTGTTGAATTAATTCTTCCACAGCATCCCTCACATCCATGCTTCCATTTTCACCAAGATAAAACACCCCTCGTTTCTCTAGTCCAAAATTATCAAGTATAAATAATCGATTGCAAGACATTTCTTTCAGTGTCCGAATATAATTATAGGCATATTTATTATCACCGCTTGTCATAGCACTAAAAACTACTACTAACTGATCACTCTTGACTTTTTTGTAGTGTAAATAAGTTAATTCTATCCCATTCGACATTTTTTTCTTCTTTTGAAAACAAGTAAAGTATATTTTTTTCATTTGACTTCTGAGTAATTTTTTCATAATTCACCTTACCTATTTTAATCACTGCGTTATCCTTTTTTAGGTGATTTAAAATTTTTTTACCTTGAATCTATACATATACAACAATCCATATGCCGCTATAATATTTTCTGGCATAGATGGAATGCTATACTAGGCTGAATCCTGCAGCAAAATCTTAGTTCTTTAAATTTTATTCAAAAAGGGAGCCTTACAGCATAACTCTGCGTGTTAACCCCCTCAAATTTGAATATCTAAAATAATTGAGGAGGCATGCGCCTATCTATTAAGCTTCATCTATTATTTCTCCTGTTAAAACATTTACTGAGATGACCTTCACACGTTCTGAATTATACCCTCGTAAAATATAAGTACTAGTTATTTTCTTTATTCGAGGCAATGCATAATATTTAAGCTGCCATCTGAATTTAAGTCGCCTCCTGGATATTCTACATCTTCATCTGCTACGTACAGTCCTAGCGTCTTTACCATCGTGTAATTACCCGTTATAAAACTGCCTCCAACTTGGTAATTTGGCGATATCAAAAGGGTAGGTCTGATTATTTCAACATTATGCTCACTTAACTTATTCCCCGCTCTATCTAGCGTTTCAACCTGTATTCCTTTACACCTTCTAAATTCTTTAACAACACCTTTATAGTAGAATTCAAAAGTCCCGTCATCTTTTAGTGTCCCACCTTTTTTCACTATAACAGAGCCATCCATAAGCGTTGCTGTTACAATGAGCGACCATACATCCCCTGAATAAACACCACGAATATAGGTATCCTCCACTAAAAAAGGATTGATAGCTTCAAGTTGTCCTGCCAACACTAACTCACTTTGCATGTATGTCCACCTTAACGAGCCGTCTATCCACTTTCGCAATATTGCTAACTTATGTTCTGAACTATCATCAGATGCAACTAAAACGATATCACCTTCCACATCTTTTACGCTAGAATTATATAAATTATTTTTACTAATAGTCGGTATTGTTATTCGACGTGGTTCTATTCTTGTATTAAAAGTGTAGGTATTCTCTTGATCCAGAGTATTATACTTTCTTCCCATAATTATACTACGCAAGCCTTTATCGACAATTTTAGGTGTTATACCTGAATTAGTGTCTACTGCATAGACAGTTGTATTACTAGCTTTCTCCCCGATATAAATTGTTGCACGATCTCGTATAGTTACTAGATCACAATTATCTAATATATACGCATATTGATTAATACTATTACCTAAGAAACGATTCTCAGAGATAGTGATTTGACTGACTCCCTTACGCCCTTTGTCATCTGTTTGTGGTGCCCCTCCATCAATTGTTACTCCTGATCCCGTTATCTCTTCAAATGTATTACTTTGAATAAAGTGGTATAGAGCCTGCATCTGCCTTCCGTATGTCCCTCTCCGAATATGAATTGCTGGTTTCGAGATATTCGTAAAGGAAGATTCTTTTATCGATATGCCTGCACAGCCTTCTAAGAGAACACCTTGCCTTGGTGCTTGAGCTGGAGTTCTAACCATCTCATCCCCCACTTGTTTGCGTATTATGTTCCCGTTCTCATCTACTTGACTCATGCATGCAATGAATTTCACATTAGTAAGGCTGCTTTCATTTATATTCTCTAAGTGTATAGCTGGTTTTTCAGCTAAATCAATCCGACCACTATCTAGAAGTTTAGTGGTTGTAGTATATATACCGTTAGTCATTGAATCACTTACTGTTGCACTATTATCTATGTGGATATCTCGTAATATAAGACCTTGTCCAAGACCTTTAGCCTTAGTATCAGGTATTTCTCCATATTCACCCACAGCCTTGATTGCAGTTCCTCTTATATTGAAGAAAATTAAGTTTTCGAAAAGACATAAATCATAAGGTCTTAAAATACGTATAGTTGTTGTCGTATTTATTCCCCTTAGATTAAATCCTAAGTTTCTTATGCCTATATTTCGAATAAACGTTCTATTTCCTGGTAATTCAGCCCCATTATAGTAAACAAATTCGAATACAGCATTCCCATCTGTTTGATCATCAAATGACTTTTTCCCAACAAGTTCTTCACTTATAGGGACTATTTGAGTTGACATTGGAGTAAGCCCTTCCAAGGTTACTCCTGCCCTTTTTATATATATTGGTTTTTTCACCACATAGCTACCTGGAGGAAAATATACAATTCCACCTTCTTCAAATAATCCAGAAACCCCATCAATCGGTGACTTGTACAAATCATCAATTGCTTTCTGTATAGCTACTGAATCATCTTTCGTCAAATCTCCATCCCCAAGTGCCCCAAAATCTTTTACATTATTTCTCTTCATCTCTGCCATCTCGTTGTTCTCCTTTTATAAATTTATTTATGTAACAAAAAAAGCATAACATATAATTTGGTAGTATAAATTTAATTAGAGTTGTAATATGTCACTTCCTAACCCGCATAATGTGACAACTTTATGAACTTTAATCAAAATAATCTGGTCTATCGTATCATAATTAAAAAAATAACCTCAGAATCACTAGTAGTATCTAGCAATCCCGAGATTATTTTCTTATATTTTCGTTATTTCCACGTACTCCGTTGATGGACTAAGCGCATCCCGGCAGTCTGTTTCTGTATTTATCGCTAAGAAAAGTCCCTTTATTTCAGTAAATGATTTTCCACAAATAGCGCAAGACGCCACTCTACTTTTCATCTATTACACCTCATTTACTATTCTCATTGCCCATATACTACCATTCCACTGCTCTATGTTAGCCCTGTCAAATATTCAAAAATCCAATACATGCGTAGGAGCACGTACTGGATTTCCATTTTATCCTAAAATCAGCACGAGTAAAGCTTTCTGGGCATGCAGTCTATTTCCAGCTTGTTGATAGACAAGTGATTGGGGGCCATCGATAACCGTCGTTGCGACCTCTTCCTCGCGATGTGCTGGTAAGCAGTGCAAGAAATGATAGTCCGATTTGGCATGTGATACCAGTTCATTCGTCACGGCATAGCCTTTGAAATCTGCAAAACGTTTCGCGTTCTCCTCTTCTTGCCCCATACTCGTCCACACATCCGTATATACAAAATCAGCGTCAGAAACGGCAAGAATTGGATCAGTCGTAATCTCGATTTTAGCACCTGTTTTTGTGGCAATTTTATAGGCTTCATTTAGAACCATCTCATCGGGCTCATAACCTGCTGGCATCGCACATGAAATATCTAAGCCAACCATTGCAGCAGCTAAGAGTAGCGAATGACATACATTATTTCCATCACCGATATACGCAAGTTTCACGCCTTCAAAGGTGTTTTTCACTTCAAAAATCGTCAATAAATCGGCAAGCGCTTGGCATGGATGATGTAGGTCGGTCAAGCCATTTATAATCGGAATCGAAGCGTGTTCGGCAAGTTCCTCGACGCCTTCGTGGCTAAACGTCCGAATCATCACAGCGTTTATATATTCGCTCAAGACATGCGCCGTGTCCTTGATTGGCTCGCCACGCCCAATTTGGAGCTCTTTTGACGACATCACAATCGCTTGACCTCCCAATTGCAAAATTCCAGCCTCAAAAGAAACTCTCGTCCGCGTGGATGACTTATCGAAAATCATCCCTAAAATCTGGCCGCTCAGCGTATGGCTGTAATGCGTTGGATTTGTCTTAATCGCAAGGCCTAACTGCACCAATTCCGCGATTTCTTCATTGCTCCATTCCAGTAAACTCAACATATCTTTACCTTTAGTCGTTTCTTTATGATACATCATTATTTCATCCCTACTTCCTGTTTTATAAGCACTGACGCGATCAAATTCGCCGCCTGTTCAAGCTCTATTTTCGTTACCGTTAACGGTGGTAAAATTCGCAAAACATTGGGGCCAGCGGTCAATGTGAGTAATCCGATTTCTTGTAGCGCCTTAACTACCGAGCCTGCCTCTGTTTCCAACTCTATTCCGAGCATCAAACCATCCCCACGAATCTCGACGATGTTTGCTGCTATTTTTTCAGTGAGCAATTCTTTAAAATAAACACCCTTTTCAGTCACACCTGCAAGGAAATCATCATCAAAAATGATATCAATGACAGTTTCTGCCGCCGCCATCGCGATTTTATTTCCACCAAATGTCGAACCGTGGACGCCTGGCCCAAATGTTTCCGCAAGTTCAGCCTTCCCAACCATCGCGCCAACTGGCAAGCCATTTCCAAGCCCTTTTGCCAATGTAAAAATGTCTGGTTCAATCCCGGCATGTTCAAAAGCAAAACGTTTTCCAGTACGGCCCATTCCTGTTTGGACTTCGTCGATAATGAGCAAGGCACCGTTTTTCTGACATAATTCTGATGCGCCAACTAAAAATTCCGTCGTAGCTGGGAGTACACCGCCTTCGCCTTGAATAACTTCTAGCATGACAGCTGCGGTTTTTCCAGAAATCATGTTTTTAAGAGCTGCTAAATCATTGTATGGTAAGTATGTAAAACCTGGAAGGAGTGCGCCGAAACCATCGTGGATTTTTCCTTGCCCCGTCGCCGTCATCGTGGCAATTGTGCGACCATGAAAGGACTGTTTGAACGTGATAATCTCATCACATCCAGTATGTTTTTTCGCTAGTTTGAGCGCGGCTTCATTGGCTTCTGCCCCACTGTTACAGAAAAATACAGCGCGGTCGACACCAGCGATTAGTTTAGTCGCTACTTGTTCTTGAATACTGCTTTCAAATAGGTTGGATGTATGCCAAATTTGACCGAGTTGATTTTGCACAGAAGCCAGTACCTCGTCGTGACAATGTCCTAAATTGCAAACGGCGATGCCCGATGTAAAATCAAGATACGCTTTGCCATTCGCGTCTTTAACAACGGTTCCTTTCCCTTCTACAATCTCGATTGGAAATTTTGCATATGTTGGAAATAAATCGCTCATCCTATTTTCACCCCATCGCTTATTATTGTCCCTTTGGTAGTGATTTCATTCGTAATAATGACTTGCCCAACACCTTGTGTAACCGCATTTTTCGCGCTTGCGAGTTTGGGAATCATGCCACCCGTGATTACTTCTTTTGCGAATAATTCACCGAGTTCTGCCGTGTCGATATGCGTCAGTACTTCGCCTGCATCAAGGACTCCCGCGACATCCGTCAACAATATAAGCTCCTCTGCTTGAAGCGCCGCCGCGACGGCACATGCCGCTAAATCCGCGTTCACATTCAACCACTGTGTTGCTGTTGTTAAGCCAAGTGGCGCGATAACTGGCACGATTCCTTGCTCCGTCAAATGAGATATCAAATCTGTTTTAACAAGCGTGATTTCACCGACAAATCCGAGTTCGCCGTCCGTCAATTGTTCCGCCTGCATCAGCCCGGCGTCTCCTGCATGTAGCCCCACCGCAGAAATATGTTCCTTTTCGAGCGCCGTTACAATCTCCGGTTGCACTTGTCCGATCAGCACCATTTTCGTCACAGCAAGTGTCTCTTTTGTCGTGATGCGCAAGCCCGCCTTCGTTTCCACTGGAATTTGCAGGGCCTCCATCATTTTATTGATCTGCACGCCGCCACCATGAACGAGCACGACCTGTTTCCCGTTCGCCTGCCACGTTTTGATTTGATTGAAAAAACTTTCATGCAGATGACTTCCCGCGACGCCACCTATTTTGACAACGATTATTTCACTCATCCGATCCCACGCCCCTCTTTAGTTCACGTTCTGTAACACGCATTTATTTTGACATAATCATAGCTCAAATCGCATCCCCAAGCAGTTCCAGTCTCCAAACCACTATGCAAATTCACTTCGATTAAAATGTTTTCCTTTTGTAGATAGTCAGCAAGCACCTCAGGATCATAATCTGCGTTCTCACTTTTCTCCAAAATGGCAGTCTCGCCAATTTTTATTGTGATATTATCCGGTGAAAAACGTCCACCGCTGTAGCCAATCGCACAGATAATTCGGCCCCAATTGGCGTCCTCGCCGAACATCGCGGTCTTCACCAAGCTCGATGATACAATCTGTTTCGCGATCATTCTCGCATCTTCTTTTGACGTCGCACCTTTGACTTGTGCTTCGATCAACTTCGTCGCGCCTTCACCGTCTCTCGCAATGCTTTTCGCTAAATGTTGACATACTGCGTAAAACATCTTTGTAAAAGCAGTAAATTCTGGCGTCCCTTCCGAAAATGCAGTATTTCCAGCACATCCATTGGCCATCACAACCACCATGTCATTCGTTGATGTATCGCCATCCACTGTTATTTGATTGAAAGTTTGATCTACTTTTTGTTTTAGTAATTTTTGCAATAGTTTAGCCGGAACTGCCGCATCTGTCGTAATAAACGAAAGCATCGTCGCCATGTTTGGATGAATCATTCCTGACCCCTTGGCCACGCCTGAAATTGTGATCGTTTTCCCGCCAATTTCAGCTTGCAATGTTAGTTCTTTTTGCACTGTATCCGTCGTTAAAATCGCTTCATGAAAACCGCTGCTCGTTCCTGATTTTACAACTAGCGATTCGATGCCCGCTGTCACTTTTTCCATTGGTAAATAGTCTCCGATAACACCAGTCGAAGCCACTGCTACCGCTGTTTCGGCAATTCCTAAATGCTTCGCCGTTATCGCTCGCATCGCAAAACCATCTTCCAAGCCCTGTTTTCCTGTACAAGCATTCGCGACTCCGCTATTCACAACGATTGCCTGCAACGTCTGATCCGCCGCCAAACTATCTTTCGTTATAAAAATTGGTGCTGCCTGCATTTGATTCATCGTATAAACCGCAGCCGCTTCAGCAGGAGTTTCCGAAAAAATAACGCCGATATCCTTCTTTCTACGCTTCAATCCACAATGCTTCCCGTCCGCATAGAAACCAAGCGGCGTCGCAATCGTACCATCTTCAATCAAGATCCAATCCTCTTTTTCTAATAGCTTCTCCATCGTATTTCCCCCTAAATCAAGGATAAACCGGTATAAAATCAAGCCCAGCCGTTTCCTCAAATCCGGCCATCAAATTCAAATTCTGAATCGCTTGTCCCGCCGCCCCTTTGACCAAATTATCAATCACCACAACAATCGTAATCATATTCGTTCGTTCATTATAACAAAGCCCAATATCGCAAAAGTTCGATGCCGTCACCTGTTTCAAACTCGGATAAACATCCTTGTCCTGAACTCGCACAAATGGCTTCCCATCATAGCTTTTTCGGTAAAGTGCAAGCAGTTCCTCCGTCGATGTCGCATCTTTCGCCTTCACATAAATCGTTGCAAAAATGCCTCGCGTCACTGGAATGAGCGATGTCGAAAACGTAATCGCATCAATCCCCGCGTCCCAAACACGCAACTGCCGGATAATCTCTGGAATATGTTGATGCTGATTCATCCGATACAGCGTCATGTTCTCGTTCGTCTCCGGAAAATGCGTATTCGCACTCGGCGTCTTGCCCGCCCCTGAAATTCCCGATTTCGCATCCACAATAATCGAATCAGCCTCGATCTTACCTTCCATCACAAGTGGCGCTAAACCAAGCAAAGTCGCCGTCGCGTAACAACCAGGATTCGAAATAAATGTCGTCTCCACATTCTCGCGCCATTCCGCCAACCCATACTCCGCTTGATTCAAATAAGCCTCAGGCGCCGCGTCCTTGTTATACCACTTCTCATATTTTTCCTTCGACAACCTAAAATCTCCCGACAAATCAATGACCTTCATTCCCGCATCGATAAACGGTTGCGCTGCTTCCTTGGCCACCCCACTAGGCGTTGCTAGAAAAACAGCTTCACTTTCCTCCGCGATTTTGGTCACGTCAATCTCGGCAAGCTCATGATGATAAACCGTATGTAGATGAGGGTAGAATCGCGATATATCGTCCGTCTGGGCGGAGAAACTATGCAAAGATACGATCTCAACGTGCGGATGTTGATGTAACAATCGGAGTAATTCAAGACCTCCATAACCTGTTGCTCCAATAATCGAAACTTTCATGCTTTTCCCACCCTTCTTATTTTTTATGATAAAACTTATTATAAACCTGTATATTTATAATGTCAAATGGTTTTTTATAAATAATTACGCTTATTTATGCGTTTTATATGTATATTATCGCTTATTTTATGCAAAATAGATTCACATCCTAGTTTGACCTTATCAAAAAAAGCCGCTCATAAGAACGACTTTTCCATACGAATACCTGTTATTTCTCTTTATCCGATTCCTTTTTCATACCTTTTTTCAAGCCTTCTGCGGCTTCCTTTACATCCGACGCGGCTTCCTTCACTTTGCCCTTCGTTTTCTCCACAAAGCCCTCTGTCTGCTTCTCTTTATCGCCAGTCAATTTCCCTGTCTTTTCTTTGACATCACCTTTTAATTGATCCTTCTTGCCTTTATCGTCTACCATAATATTCATTCCTCCTTCAAATTCAAGCCAACGATCATTTTCACAAGCGCTGACTTGGCTATATTTATTTTTTACCCTAACAACAATTGAAAAAACATGTCTGAAATATCACAAAATTCACTACAAAAAAAACGATACCGCAAAATTGGGCATCGTCTCACTTTTTTAAAATAGATCTGAAAATTCATCCTGTACTTTCTTCGTATCAGCAACTTCCACTGAAAATGTTTCTGTCATATTCACAGCTTCTTGTACCATCGCCTCAAAATCGATAAAGCTCTCGTAACGCTCTACTTTTTCTAATTTAGGGCGTGTTTTTGGAGAAGGAGGCGTGAAAATCGTACAGCAATCCTCGAACGGCTGTACCGAAATATCATACGTATCAATTGCTTGTGCAATCTCAATAATCTCATTTTTATCCATCGATACTACAGGTCGGATAATCGGCGTTGGCGTCACAGCATTGATCGCAAGCATGCTCTCTAGCGTCTGACTCGCCACCTGGCCTAAACTCTCACCATTCACAATCGCCAATCCTTCACGACGGCGACGCAGTTCATCCGTAATCCGCAACATCATCCTACGCGTCACTGTCATTGTAAAGCCTTCTGGAATCTGTTTTTTAATCATTTCTTGAATCGCTGTAAATGGTACAACAT
This sequence comes from Listeria weihenstephanensis, assembly GCF_003534205.1. Taxonomy (NCBI): domain Bacteria; kingdom Bacillati; phylum Bacillota; class Bacilli; order Caryophanales; family Listeriaceae; genus Paenilisteria; species Paenilisteria weihenstephanensis. The sequence continues at coordinate 2,057,320 of NZ_CP011102.1, forward strand.
GCATCTGTACTTGACCGCTATATTGTGCCAATTTACCAGCTAAATCAACCGCTTTTTGCTTCGCGCGTTCACTCGTATATGGTGGACTATGGAAATGCACTGCCTCGACTTCAACGCCACGTTTCATCGCCAAATACCCCGCAACAGGACTATCAATCCCGCCCGAAAGCATCAACATCGCGCGCCCAGAAGAACTCACCGGCAAGCCACCAGCACCTTGAATCGTTTGGCATGACAAGAAAATACCTTCGCTTCGAACGTCTACAAGCAACTTCACGTCTGGCTTCTTCACATCAACATGTAAATCCTCCATATTCTGCAAAATATACCCGCCAAGCTCCTGATTAATCCCGTTCGTATCGAGCTCAAACGAACGATCCGCACGGCGCGCATTCACTTTAAAACTACCACCTGGCTGATGCATCGCACGTACAAGTGACAACCCAGCTTGCTTCATTTCCTCCAAATCTTGAGGTACCCGAACCGCCGGACTAAACGACTGAATGCCGAAAATCGGACGCAAACGCTCTAAAATAACCTGATCATCCGCTCCATTCAATAGCAAATACATCCGATCCCGTTCGCCAAACACTTTCACTTCTGGAAAATCTGCAATTGCGCGTTTCACATTATGCGCTAATTTTTTAATAAACTGTTTCCGATTACGGCCTTTTGTTGATAATTCGCCGTACCGAACGACTATACGATCATATTTCATCATTTCACCACTTCATTCAAATTTTTGATAATCACTTGTATTACTTCTATAAAACGTTGCGCTTCTGCCATCGTGTTTTGATAAGACAGGCTCACGCGAACTGCACCTACCGCCTCTTCATCCGTCACCTTCATTGCTTTTAACGTACTGCTGGCGAGTTTGGCACGGGAAGAACACGCGCTTGTCGTCGAAACATACATTTCATATTCCTCGAGCGCATGGACTAAAATTTCACCGCGATGCCCAATAACGGAAAAACAGCAAATATGAGGAGCGGCCTTCTTTTTATCTGTATGAATCGATACTTCCGGAATGTCGGCAAGCGCCGTTAGCAAATAATCACGAATCGTCTCTAAGTCTGTGAAATGCGCTTTTTGATCCTCCAAACCGATTCGTAAAGCCTTCGCAAACGCCACTACTCCAGCCGTATTCTCCGTTCCATTACGCAGCCCAAATTCCTGTCCACCACCATCTAAAAGCGGCGTCAATGATACACGTTTCTTCTTTATTAAAACGCCAGTTCCCTTCAAGCCATGCACTTTATGTCCAGAAACGCTCACTAAATCGATCCCTGCCATATCAAGCGCCACTTTTGTCAAACCTTGCACATGGTCCACATGAAAAAACGTCTGCTCTCGGTCCTCAAGTAGCGTCGCAATCTCCGCTATCGGTTGCACAGAGCCGACTTCATTGTTCACATGCATCACAGACACTAAAATCGTATCTTCGCGCAATGCATTTTTCAAATCTGCCACCGAAATGACACCGGATGCGTCTACAGGAAGGCGCGTGACCTCAAAGCCTTGCGTCTCCAAATACCGCATCGTATTTTGAACGGATGGATGCTCGATTGCCGTCGTAATTATATGTTTCCCTCTATTAGAATAGAAACCAGCGATGCCTTTTATCGCCATGTTGTTACTTTCCGTCCCACCCGATGTAAAAATAACTTCTTCAGGACTCACGCTAAGCATTCCTGCCACAAGTGTTCGCGCCTGTTCATGCAAGTCGCTCACCTTCGCGCCATACCGATGAAGCGACGACGGATTCGCAAAATAATTCGTCGCTACTTTTGTATAGGTTTCCACGCACGCATCTAGCGGTTTCGTCGTTGCACTATTATCAAAATAAATCATTTAAAAGCCTCCACGATCCTATTCTCACTAATTATTTTACCACACATGTCAAGCCTTGCATTAAAAAAGCGAGGAATCAAGTTCCCCGCTTTTCACTATTCATTCAACTTCATCCACATTAATCTTCATTTCATATGCTTTTTCAATTTTCTTAAACGCATTTGGTTCCACTTTTTCCAAAGCAGTTACCGCTATTTCTAAGGCTTTTTTATATTGATAGTCGTCATAAAAATGATCTTCTGCTTTACGAAGAGCGATTGCAAGGTCTGGTGTACGTAGACGATAACGATTGGCGTATTGGATAACATGCTCCACTAAATGGACGTTCTCAATCATTTCATCCGCTTTTTCTGTCAAATGTTCGAGATCTTCTTTCGCCACACGCCATTCATTGTTCACAGCTTTCATATTCAGTGGTTTCTCTTCCAGCTTGCTTTCTAATTTTGAAATCGATGCTTCCATATGTTCGCATAGCGTGATATACTCATCAGGCTTACCAGGAAGGCGCTCACGATCTAGCCTTTGATTCAAGTTCATAATCGCTCGGCGCATGCGCTTAGCATCCTCACGCGCCTCGAGCTCATCTTTTCTGAGCGAACGCAACTCCTCAGCAAATGTATCTTGTTCCAGTGCAATGCCAGAAACAATCGCGTCAATTTCTTTTAACGTATCCTCTGCCGCCGAATAAGCAATTTTAACTTCAGACAAGCGTTCTGTGACCGTTTCGAGCTGTTCTTTTTGCGTTTGCAATTGGCTCGCCACTTTCAAATAGACCGCCAGTTCGTCATCTGCCACGTGATATGTCTGCTTCACTTCTTTAATTTGTTCCGCAAGCGCATCTGATACAGCCATTTGCTTCTCTAATTTCGCTTCCACAACAATACGGTTTTCTTTCACAAAATGACGCGCCTCAACTTCATGCTCCAGCGTATCATAAAACAGATTAATCTCCGTATGCAGCTCCGCCACGCCATTCTCCACAGCTTCAAGTTCACCCGCAACAATCTTGCCTTTTAAATCAGAAACCCGATGACTCATTCGCTCTAACTCCGCTGCTAATTGTAATTGCTCTAAATAATAACCTTGATTCGCCATTTCATCGTAGCCTGCTTGTAGTTTACTCATTTCATCTGGCAAAATGATATCACTTTCGCGTAACAAGCTTGGAATTTTATCCATCTTATTCGCCAATTTTTCTAAATCATGCTGTAGATTAAGCACGGTTTCTCGCGCTTCCAAGTAGTCACCTTGCTCCGTTAACATATCAAATCGGTTCAAGTTTTCCGCGACCGTATCAAGTTCTCCCTCAATACTGTGTAACGCATCGCCAAGTTTGTAACCATTGCTAAGCACATCGCGGCGTATCGTCGTAAACGTATCTTTTGCCGCGCGAATATCGAGTGCATTGCGTTCTTCACTAGCAATTAATTCCTTCAATCCTCGCAAAATTTGCTTCATCTGCGTATCAATATCATGAATAACTTGCTCCACCTGATTTTCCATCTGCGTTGCTTTTCCAAATTGATAACGGTCTGTATGTTGCTCTGCCCCTAGGATATATTCTTCTAAATCAGGAAATAGTTTCGTTGCAATCTCGTCCCAAGAATCACGCCACGATTCAAATAAATCCTCTGTCTGCCCTGTTAACCGTAATTTCTTCACTTTCGTAAGCTCATCAATGACCGGACGCTCCATCAACTCAATTTTCTGTGCCTCAAGTGCGTTGATGCGTTGATAATGCTTTCGTTTCATTATGTATCCGACTGCGAAAATGACTGCTACAATCACCACAAAGCCGACTAAATACCAAACAAACATGTTGCTTCCTCCTACTATTCAATTTTATCTCTATTTTCAAATCGCTTCATTAAGTAAAAATAATAATTTCATGCTATACTAATTTCATTATACACATAGACTATTCTAACACGATTCTCCCGTATTTGCCTTATTTAAAATCAAAAATAATGAAAAAGTGGTGAAAAAAATGATTGAAATTCCAAAATTTACAGGAACAAAAGCAGAAAACTACCAATTATGCGTTAAACAAGTGGAAGCAATGATTGCTGGTGAGCCCAATTTTATCGCTAATATCAGTAATATTTCCGCCCTATTAAACCAAGCTTTAACCGATATTAACTGGGTCGGCTTCTATTTATATGAAGAAAGCACGAATCAGCTTGTTCTCGGACCGTTCCAAGGTCTTCCCGCATGTATTCGCATCCCGCTTGGCCGAGGCGTTTGTGGCTCAGCAGGACAAGAACGCAAAACATATCTTGTTCAAAATGTGAACGAGTTTCCTGGACATATCGCATGTGACGCGGCCTCCAAGTCTGAAATTGTTATCCCGATCGTGCATCAAGATAAACTTGTTGGCGTGCTTGACGTAGATAGCCCGTCCCTAGAACGCTTCGACACAACAGATCAGGAATATTTAGAACAAGTCGTTGCCATTTTAACAAAATCTATACAATAAAGATTGACAACACCCTATAAACTATACTATACTAAAGATCGTGTAAAATGCAGCTTGAGTGAAATGAATAAGACCGTTGTTTATCCCCGATTTTTCGTGGTGTATCCTGTAACCTGCTGCTGCAAGGGCGAAGATACATGAAGATAAACTGCACTTATTTGGTTAATCACACTTGTTTGTTTTATGCTAAAACAAATATAAAGGAGGAGTCAATCAATGGCTCGTTATACAGGTCCAAGCTGGAAAATTTCCCGTCGTTTAGGGTTATCACTTTCAGGAACAGGTAAAGAATTAGAACGTCGTCCGTATGCTCCAGGGCAACACGGTCCAACACAACGCAAAAAAATCTCTGAGTATGGTTTACAACAAGCAGAGAAACAAAAATTACGTCACATGTACGGCTTAACTGAACGTCAATTCAAAAACACGTTTAATAAAGCTGGCAAATTACAAGGTAAACATGGTGAGAACTTCATGATCTTACTAGAACAACGCCTTGACAACGTGGTATATCGCTTAGGTCTTGCTCGCACTCGTCGTGCAGCACGTCAACTAGTAAACCACGGTCACATTTTAGTAGATTCAAAACGCGTAGACATTCCTTCTTACCAAGTATCACCTGGTCAAGTAATCAGTGTTCGTGAAAAATCTCTAAAATTATCAGCAATTGCAGAAAGCTTAGATGTTGCAGCATTCGTGCCTGAATACCTAACTTTCGACGCTGAAAAATTGACAGGTACATTAAACCGCCTGCCAGAACGTTCAGAATTACACGCTGAAATCAACGAAGCGTTTATCGTAGAATTCTATTCACGTTAATACGCCTTATCAAAGAAGTTTGGATGCAAAAAGCATCCAAACTTCTTTTTTTGACAAAAAAAGACCGTTACGAGTTCCCCCGCAACAGCCACCTTTTCCTATAAACGTTTCCTCATATTGATATCAATCGCTTCAAACCCCATATTCTCATACACATGTAGTGCTCGCTTATTATGTCCAAAAACATGCAGCTCAATCTCTGAGATACCTTCATCACGCGCCTTTTCTTCAAGCACGCGTAACAATTCGCTTCCGTAACCCTGATTTTGAAATGCCTCAAAAATCATAATATCATAGATAAAGTACGTATCTTTCTCTTCAAGAACCCATAACGTCCCAACTTTTTCATCATCCTCATTACACACATTCCAGAGCAAATGATCTTTTGTCATGACGCCTTTTGGTAAAAGATGCAACATATCAAATCTCGCTTGATCGAGCGCATCTTCCTTATCCCAAAGCCCAGCCCGAATTTTGTCCTCCGCATAATTAACGCTTAGATTTTCAGAGAAATCTTTGAATTCCTCTTGTTTCATGGGCTCAAAATACAGCTTACTCATAGCGCACCAAGAAATATTTCTTCTTACCACGTCGCACAATTGTAAAGCGATTTTCCACGCGATCTGCCTTTGTCACAACTTTTTCAAGGTCTTGTACACGCTCACCATTAATGTAAATCGCGCCATTTCCAATATCCTCACGTGATTGGCGCTTCGAAGGCTCGATTCCAAGCTCCACAAGCCAATCTACAAGCAACGCCTCTTCTTGCCCTGCCGTAAACGTTGGTACGTCTTTAAAACCTTGCTCAATCTCATCCGCCGTCAACGCCTTCACATCTCCGCTAAATAACGCTTCTGAAATCTTAATCGCTTGATCGAGCGCTGCTTGCCCATGAATAAAGCGTGTCATTTCAGCTGCTAAAGAACGTTGTGCCGCACGACGATGTGGTTCTAATTTTACCGCAGATTCCAGATCACTAATTTCGCCTTGATCTAAGAATGTGAAGTATTTCAAGTATTTCACAACATCACGATCATCCGTATTAATCCAGAACTGGTAAAACTCATATGGCGTCGTCTTCTCTGGATTCAACCAAATCGCGCCACCTTCCGTTTTACCAAATTTCGTACCATCCGCCTTCGTCAATAACGGAATCGTCAGCCCAAACGCTTTAGAACCCTCGCCTTGTTTCTTACGAATTAAATCAAGTCCGGCCGTTATATTCCCCCACTGATCACTACCACCAATTTGCAGGCGACAATTATGTTTTTCATACAACTCATTGTAATCCATCGCTTGCAAAATTTGATATGCGAACTCTGTAAACGAAATCCCGACTTCCAAACGATTCGCCACGATATCTTTCGCTAACATCGTGTTCACATTGAAATTCTTCCCATAATCACGCAAGAAATCAAGCACCGTTAAATCCTTCGTCCATTCATAATTATTCACCATGATCGCACCATTATCACCAGAAAAATCAAAAATTGTCTCTAGCTGGCCACGTAAACTTTCCACATTCTTATTTACTTGTTCGATGGATTGTAGTTGACGCTCTTCTTTCTTACCGCTCGGATCACCGATAGACCCTGTTGCGCCGCCGACTAAAATAATTGGACGATGCCCCTTGTTTTGGAAACGACGCAAAATCATAAATGGAATCAAATGCCCAATATGCATCGAATCTCCCGTTGGATCAATCCCGCAATATAGCGAAATCGACTCTTTCTCTGTTAATTCACGAAGTCCCGCCTCATCCGTTTGTTGGTATATCGCGCCACGCCATTCCAGTTCATCAATAATATTCATCTCAACCGCTCCTTTTCGAGTTTAATTCTAGCTAAAAAACAAAAACGCCCCTCCGTCAATAGACGAAGGGACGCAAAATATACGTGGTACCACCCAACTTAGGAAATAAATCTTCCTCGCTTCATTAAGATAACGGCAAAAACCGTTTGCAAATGCAAATACGCTCCAGGATGTAATTCGTCATAACTTATTTGTACTGGTTTACAGCGACCACCAGCTCTCTTTTCTACAGGGATAAGCGACTACTTCGTCCGTTCATAGCTTTACGATATATGATTGTACTTCTATTTTTAACATAGCACGAAACAGATGTCAAGATGCACCACAGAAAAAGCCGAGCAAATCTATTTCTAGATCACCCGACTCTCCGTAAAATTAACGCGTAGTTCCGCGCATTTTCTCGCTATGTGGCAAAATAACTGTTTTTTCTTCTACTTCTTCGCTTGCCATCAATTTCGTTAATAGACGCATGGCAACCGCACCGATATCGTAAAGTGGTTGAACAACCGTCGATAATTGCGGACGTGCCATTAAAGTTAATTTGGTGTTATTAGATGTTACGATTTCAAGCTCTTCCGGTACTTTCACACCTGCATCAAGTGCAGCATTTAAAACACCCATTGCAAGCTCATCATCTGCCACATAAACTGCGTCTGGAGTAGCCTTTAAAGCACTTAATTGCGCCCAAGCTTTGACACCAGCTTCGTAATTGTAAGCAGCCTCTAAAACATAGTCTTCGTTAAATTTAATTTTCGCTTCTTTTAGTGCCTCACGGTAACCGCCCAATTTTAGCTCGCTGTTCACTGGTTGATCTAGCGAACCACTGATAAACGCTATTTTTTTACGGCCATTCTTCGTGAAGCGAGATACAGCCTCATAGCTTGCCTGTTTATAATCGATATTTACAGATGCAATTTTGTTCGCTGGATCGACGGAACCTGCCAAAACAACCGGCGCTGGTGAACGATCAAATTCCTCTTGTAATTGCTCAGAAATACGTTCTCCCATATAAATAATGCCGTCAACTTGCTTACCTAGCAATGTATTCAACACCTGTAGCTCTTTATCTTCATTTTCATCCGAGTTACTTAAAATAATATTGTATTTGTACATTGTTGCAATATCTTCAATTCCGCGCGCTAATTCCGCATAGAAAACATTCGAAATATCTGGAATCATCACACCAACCGTCGTTGTTTTCTTACTGGCAAGTCCACGAGCCACGGCGTTAGGACGATATCCTAATTGTTTGATAACATCTAAAACTTTCTTTCTTGTGATTGGTTTAACGTTCGGGTTGCCATTGACAACTCGAGAAACCGTCGCCATCGAAACATTCGCTTCACGCGCCACATCATAAATTGTTATATTCATTTGTTTTCACTCTCCAAATTTATTTTATTTTAACGGTTAGCCATATGTAACCATTGTAAACGTACACAACCGTGCCTACACTTAATAATACGATAGTTTTTTTCGTTATGCAATTGTTTTCACTTATTATTTACATTACTAAAAATTCAGAAGAAAGCGTTTCATTTGATTATTCACCAAAAAAACCAAAGAATCTCCACACACAGCCAATGTATTCCCTTACAAAAATCTATCTAACTACCCACCTCATAATTTCAAGCACTAAAAAAAGTGATTAGGAAATCATTCCCTAATCACTCTCAAAACACGATTCACTTATAAATCCGATCTCCCCACCAAACCTCAGCGTGGCGACAAATGATTAGCTCCTAGGCAAAAGCGAGTACCAGGGCGGAGCGTACTAGAGTACGTTGACTGAAAACAAGGAGGGAGTCTCATCCCCGACCATGTGAGAAGTTATGCGAAACGCAGTGTAGAAGAGCACTGGAACGGAGCTTTTAACGACGGAGCTGATCGTTTGTCGCCACGCTGACCGCTTATTGGATGTTGGATGGGACTAATTTTGAATTTAAAATAGCTTCCCAGAAAGCGTCGAACTCTTTCAAATCCATTTGTTGTGCCGAGTCAGATAAAGCTACTGCTGGGTCTGGATGTACTTCGGCCATAACGCCGTCTGCCCCGATTGCCAATGCCGCTTTAGAACAAGGAAGTAGTAAATCTTTACGTCCTGTAGAATGCGTCACATCGACCATTACCGGTAAATGTGTTTCTTGTTTTAGAATTGGAACTGCGGAAATATCTAATGTATTACGTGTAGCTTTTTCATATGTGCGGATACCACGTTCGCAAAGAATAATTTGATCATTACCTTGAGCCATGATGTACTCAGCAGCACCGATAAACTCTTCAATCGTTGCAGATAAACCACGTTTTAATAGAATCGGTTTGTCGACTTGACCTACCGCTTTTAGAAGTTCGAAGTTTTGCATGTTACGAGCACCGATTTGGATAACGTCAATATGATCTAACGCCGCGTCGATATCACGAGGTGTCACGATTTCACTAATAACGCCTAAGCCGAACTCATCGGCTACACGTTTTAGAATTTGTAGGCCTTCTAAACCGAGACCTTGGAAGTCGTATGGGCTTGTACGTGGCTTAAATGCGCCACCGCGAAGTAATTTCAGGCCTTTATCGCGAACAGCTCCAGCAACGGTAGCTACTTGTTCATAGGATTCAACAGAGCAAGGACCGAATACAAATGTTGGTACGCCATTTCCGATCGGCACGCCATTCACATTAACAATTGTGTCCTCTTTCTTATTTTTACGAGAGACAAGTAAAGCCTTCGAGTTGTCATCTTCTTGCAACTCCAAACCAGCTTTAAAAATTTCTTTAAATAGCTTCTCAATCGTGCTATCTTCAAAAGGACCTTCGTTTGCATCTGTGATCGCGTTTAACATTTGACGCTCACGAACTGGATCAAAACGAATCACACCTTGCATTCCTTTGATTTTGCCGATCTCTTTCACTAAATTTGCTCGTTTATTAATAGCCTCTAAAACCTCGATGTTTAAGCTATCAACTTGTGCTCGTAATTCTTCTAAATTTGGATTTCCCATGATTTTGCCACCTCTCCAATTTCCCTGTATATGATTGTACAGTATAGTATTGTATTATAAATGATAACGATTGATTTGTCACCATGTCGCTTTTCTACTTAAGCGCTTTTAAGTGTTAAAGCGACTAATATAGATTAATAGTAACATTCTTAATCTATAATTGCAAGCTTATTTTTCAAGTAGCAAAGGGGCGTTACATATAAATACGCTTATTATAAATCGTTTACACCCAATTACCTCAAATGAGAGATTTTCATGAGAATATAATGACTATTTCATAACGAAAAATAACAGGATATAAACAAAGTAGTAAACTTTGTTTATATCCTGTTATACTCAGGCGATTTCTCACTTAGTTGTTATTTCTTCAATTCTTTTTTCGCGTCGTCAACAATTTTCTCTGTCTTGTCTTTCGCTGTTTTCGAAGCATCTTTTACTTCTTCTTTTGTTTTATCAGCCGCATCTTTTAGTTCTTTTTCTGTGTCTTTCGCTTCTGATTTGAAAGTTTCCGCAGCTTTTTTAGCCGCTTCTTTTGTTGCTTCTGTACCTGCTACAGCTGTTTCTTTTACTGATTTTGCTTGTTTAGAAACTGTATCATATAATTGACCTGATTTGTCTCTAACTACTTCAACAAAACCTGATGTAGAATCGATAATGGCATCTTTTTTATCTTTTGCTACATTGCCAATCTCGATGCCTTTTTCGTAAGCAACGTCTTTCCATTGTGCACCTTTTTCTTTCATCACGTCTACGTGCTCATTTAAGTCACCGCGTAGTTCTTTACCTGATTTTGGAGCTAAAAGTAGTGCCGTTACAGAACCTACGATCCCTCCGATTAAACCACCGATTAGAAGATCTTTTACGTTAATTCCATCTTTTCCAGACATATATATTACCTCCATATTTGTTTTTTATAAGCTTATTGTTTCTTCTTTTGCTTCTGCAGCCGCTTGTTTGGCTGCTTTGTTTGCCTTCATTTTTTCACGAAAAGCTAAGATCGAATTGCTAAAAGATACTGCTTGTACGATTTTAGTCTCATTGGTTTGGACTTTATTCGTCGCAAGCGTCGCCAACTCACGAACAGATTGACTAAGACCGAGTAATGAAACGCCAATGTCCCCAACAGCATCAAATACTGGATCTACTTTCGCAACTTTTCCATTGATATCTTCGAGAAGATCATTGGTTTTACTCATTAATTTCTCGGCCTGGTCTGTGATTCCCTTGACCTCACCTGTCATTTCTTCGAGCGATTTAGCTACTTCATCCATTGTTTTTGATGTTGACTTTAGCGTCTTGCCAAGGTAAACAGCAATAACCAGTAGCGCGATTGCAGCAATCAAAGCCGCAATGTATAAAATTATTTCCACCTTCTTCACACCTCCACGTATATCTAGCACTTTACCCCTCGTGCCCTCTTGTAAAACGATTATTTTGAAGAACGGGTCCTTTTCATTTTAGCAATATTACGCGAAAAAAGAAAGTAAAATACTATATCCAGCGCACATTAAACAATATCGTTACATCTGCCACAGATTATAAGTTCTTTTTGAGAGCATATTTGAAGGAATTGGAGTAAACTATAAAGGTGCCGCAAAACGGTGGAAAAAATGAAATGGAGTGATTTTCTTGAAAGACCCACGTATCGAAAAATTAGCTTATAACTTAATTAACTACTCTGTACGCTTGCAACCAGGTGAAAAAGTACTTATCGAAAACTTTGGCTTGCAAAAGGAATTAGTAACATCGATTGTCGCAGAAGCCTATAAAGCTGGCGGATTCCCTTTTGTATCTTTGAAAGAGCCACAAGTGGACCGCGAAATGATGCTTGGTGCGAACCCAGAACAGTACGCGAAGATTGCTGAATTTGAAGGCAATGTTATGAAAGAAATGGACGCTTACATCGGCTTACGTGCTGGTGATAATATCAATGAATTATCCGATGTTCCTGCTGAGAAATTAAAAATCAACGGCGAAACGGTTGGTAAAATGCATACAAGTATCCGCGTGAAACAAACGAAATGGGTTGTTCTTCGCTACCCAAGTGCTTCGATGGCGCAGTTATCTAAGATGAGCACCGTTGGCTTCGAAGATTTCTATTTTGAAGTTTGTAACCTTGATTACAGCAAAATGGGTGAAGCAATGGAAAGCCTTGTGACACTGATGAATCAAACAGATCGCGTTCGCCTTGTCGGAGAAGGCACAGACCTGCGTTTCTCGATCAAAGACATCCCAGCGATCAAATGTGCAGGTCAGTTAAATATTCCTGATGGTGAGGTTTACACAGCTCCTGTGCGCGATTCTATCAACGGTACTATCACTTATAACACGCCTTCCCCTTACCAAGGCTTCGTTTTTGAGAATGTTTCCTTTACGTTCGAAAATGGTAAAATCGTGAAAGCGACGGCGAATGATACTGAGCGCATTAATAAAATATTGGATACAGATGAGGGCGCCCGCTTTATTGGTGAATTTGCGATTGGTGTTAATCCTTTCATTCACGAACCAATGCAAGATATCCTCTTTGATGAAAAAATTGAAGGTAGTTTCCATTTCACGCCTGGCCAATGCTATGATGAAGCGCCGAACGGCAATAATTCAGCGATACATTGGGATCTCGTGAATATTCAACGTCCAGAGTACGGCGGCGGCGAAATTTATTTTGACGACGTGCTGATTCGTAAAGATGGCCGTTTCGTTATTCCAGAACTTGAGAAGTTGAATCCTGAAAACCTAATTTAACCTAACCACAAAAAGGAATCCCGACGTCACGAATGGGGTTCCTTTTTGTATGCATTTTTGCCATCTTAGAATAAAAAAACTGCAAACCAGGAATACCCAGCTTACAGTTTCTTTCGTTTATTTAATTTACTGCTCGCTTTTCCTCCATTATTTCCACACCTGCATCAAGAACACTTTCATATGCTGCTTGGAACTTCTGAACGTCTCCCGCTCCCATGAACAGGATAACGGCATTTTTGTATGCCAGCAAGCTTTCCGTGTGTTGCTCTTGAATCACATGATTTCCTTTTGTCTTCGCGGATAAATCTTGGATCGTTAGCGTGCCACGATTCTCACGTGCAGAGCCGAAAATATCGCATAAGTATACTTCGTCTGCTAAATTCAAGCTATCTGCAAATCCTTGTAAAAAGGCCTGTGTTCTAGTAAAAGTATGCGGTTGGAAAACAGCAACTACTGGACGATCTGGATATTTTTGACGTGCTGCATGGATCGTTGCGCGGATTTCAGAAGGATGATGGGCGTAATCGTCGACTAGCACTTGATCCTTTTTCTCCGTGATGCTAAAACGACGCTTCACACCTTCAAATGTCCGTAATTCTTTCGCCACATCTGCAGCTGAAATTTTTTCATATTCCGTAACAGCAATCACGCTAAGTGCATTCATGACGTTATGATCGCCGTATGTTGGGATCACGAAATTACCGTAAAACTCGCCATTATGATACACGTCGAATGTCGAGCCAGTCGTTTCTTTAATCACATTTTTCGCTTGGAATTCATTATGGTCTTCAAAACCAAAATAAACAACGGGGACGTCCAATTTCAAACGACGCAATTGCTTGTCATCGCCTAACGCAAAGACAGCTTTTTTCACTTGGAGGCCAAATGATTCGAACGCGCTGAAAACATCATCCTCGCTCTTGAAATAATCTGGATGATCCCAATCGATATTCGTCATAATCGCGTATGTTGGAGAATAAGCTAGGAAATGACGTTGATATTCGCAGGCCTCTAAAGCAAAATATTCTGCATCTCGGTTACCTTTACCAGTTCCATCACCAATCAAATAAGATGTCGGACGTAACTCTTCTAACACATGGGAAAGAAGACCAGTTGTCGATGTTTTACCATGCGACCCAGTAACAGCAATACTTGTATATCCTTCTAATAATTGACCTAAAAATTTGTGATAACGAATCACTGGCAAATCCATATCCAGTGCTTTCTTGATTTCAGGATGATCATCTTTAAATGCGTTACCTGCGATGATCGTTAGGCCTTCCTCAATGTTGTCTTCTGAAAAAGGCAAAATCTTGATGCCATCTTCTTCTAGCGCTTTCTGTGTAAAAAAATACTTTTCTACATCGCTTCCTTGCACTCGGAAACCTTTATCAAACATAATTTGAGCCAGTGCACTCATACCTGAACCTTTAATCCCAACAAAATGATACGTTGTCATTACTTGAACCCCCAGAATTATAATCTTTGAAGAGGTAGCCTAAAAAATAGTGTGTTGCTTATTTTAAATAGCATTTTCATTATTTTTATTATTTCTAGACATCTTCTTGTTCTTACTTTTCGAATGTGTGTTTGTTGTTACTTGTTGACCTTGAATGAAAAATCTCACTAGATAATTATAGCACTTTTTTGGCCATTAAGAAATCCTTGCGCGAAATTTATATCCAAGGACTTATATTTTTCAGCTTTTATGCGATTTAAAGTATGTTTTTATACGCTAATAGGACTACTGATGTATTAATTATCACGTATCTTTTCTAATTGTTCTCTGGTGATAATCACATCACGCGGTCGCGATCCATTTGTCGCGGAGACGATATTATGCTTTTCTAGTGCTTCCATCAGTCTTGCTGCGCGGTTATATCCGATTCGGAAATGACGTTGTAATAAAGATGTTGATGCTCCGTTTTGTCCTAATACAAAATCACACGCTTCATCGAATAAATCGTCCTCTTCTTCTTTGGCAATTTCGCGTTCTAGAAGCTCTTCTTGTTTGAATAGATAATTCGGTTCGCCCTGATTACGAACATGGGCAATGACGGCATCGATTTCTTGGTCGCCGACATATGTCCCTTGTAAACGAACGGGTTTGGATGCGCCACTTGGGAGGAATAGCATATCCCCTTTTCCAAGTAATTTCTCAGCACCAGCGGTATCGATAATCGTTCTAGAATCAATTTGTGATGACACAGAGAAAGAAACGCGTGTTGGAATGTTCGCTTTAATAAGACCTGTAATAACGTCTACAGAAGGACGTTGCGTTGCCACAATCATGTGAATACCACACGCTCTTGCTTTTTGGGCAATGCGGCTAATGGCTTCTTCTACATCACTTGGCGCCACCATCATCAGATCTGCTAATTCATCGATAATGATTAAAATGTACGGCAATTTCTCGCCAGAATGTTCTGGATGGGAAGAATATTCGTTAAACTTCTCCATGTTCCTAACGCCAGCATGAGCAAATAATTGATATCGGCGTTCCATCTCTTCCACAGCCCACTTCAATGCCGCCGTAGCCGCTTTAGCATCTGTAATAACTGGACTAACAAGATGCGGTATCCGATTATACGGCGCAAGTTCAACCATTTTTGGATCGATGAGCAATAGTTTCAACTCATCTGGGGTTGCTTTATACAGTAAGCTGATGAGCAAGGAATTGATGCAGACGCTTTTTCCTGATCCAGTCGCACCAGCAATAAGTCCATGCGGCATCGTTTGTAAGTCGGTGACGATTGGTCTGCCTGAAATATCGAGCCCAAGCGCCGCTGTTAACGGTGATTTACTCATCTGGAACGCTTGACTATTCATGATTTCTGACAGCATCACAGGACGGCTCGTGGCATTTGGAATTTCAATACCAATCGTGCTTTTTCCTGGGATTGGCGCTTCAATACGAATGTCTTTTGCCGCTAAATTAAGCTTGATATCATCGGTCAAATTCGTGATTTTGCTGACCTTCACGCCTTTTTCAGGCTGTACTTCAAATCGCGTAACTGCTGGGCCTTGCGTCACATTGACCACTTTTGCAGCAACGTTAAAGTTTAAAAGCGTCTCATTTAAAAGTTCTTCTTGAAACGCTAGCCACTCCTCGTCTTCATTTTCAAAAACGGGTGGTTTGAGTAAAGTTAAGGACGGAAAATAGTAACTACTTGGTTTATCGGTTGTTGCTTTTTCCACAGGGAAAACGGGTGCTATTTCTGCTTCTTTTGGAGTCTCGAATGTCGTGTTCACTGGCTGTTGCTCTACTTCCTCTTTTTTCTCAACGCGTTGCTTGTCTTGATTCACCATCATAACGTTGAATGGAATGCGCGTTTTTGGCGGCGCGTTTGTGCGCACTGGTTTCTCAGGCTTTGGCGCTTCATGAATAAGTTCAATGCGCTCCGTTTTTGGCTCCACTTCCTCAACGGGAGCCACTGCGATTTCTTCATCCGCAACCACATCTGCGCCTTTAATTTGTTCTAAAATAGCCATTTCTTCCGCTTCAGATAGCGATACGTCCTCTACTTCGACAAAAGCTTCCTCAAAAACCGCTTCTGGTAGCTCCTCTTCTAACACCTCGATCTCGTCTTTCACCAATGCAGGTTCTTCTACTTGATCTAAAACAGTAATTTCCTCTTCCAACTCAGGCACGACGGTCGTTTCAGGATGTACTTTGGAAACCTCTTCCATTAAAACTTCATCAAGAACTGGCTCACCCGTTTCTAATTCTTTTGTAATATCAAACTCAAAACGGCTTGGTCTTTTTTGGAAAGCAAAGACTGGCGAAGGAACATCAGTCAATTTGAACGGTCGCTTCTTCTCCATTATTGGTACGTTATTTTTTTCGATGACCCGCTGCGTATTCCGCTTTGGTGTCACTTGCTTCGGTTCGCTATGTAACGCTGTATTCGTTGTTACTTGTTGTCCGCCATCAGGAATAAGTGGAAAACGAAATTCTCCTTTTGGATATTGATAGACGACTTTTGCTTGTATTTCTCGTTTTTGTTTTGCAGGTTGCATCTTCTGTTGTGTGGTTTCTATTGGTTTTTTAGTTTTAGTTGTTGGTGCCAATTGGATCTGTGGCGCTGGTTTTGCCTCTTTTTTTGGCTTAGCCACTTCTGTTTTTTCATACTCTTCGTCTCGGTCTGCGAAGAAAAAATCTTTGAACCATCCCATTTATATCACTACCTACTTCATTTTTTATCCGTTTCTAAACTGATTCTAACAGAGAAAATTGGATAAAGCTATTAACAAGACACTTGGATAGGTCACATACTCTAAAAACGGCTTAATATCAACGTTTCATTACACATAACATAAACTTATCCCCCGTTGCTTTAGCGCAAAAAGAACAATTTGGCGTTATATTGTATACGAAATACACCGGAATAAGACGGCCCTTCGTTAAAAGAGCCGCCTATCCTTTAAAATGAAACTGGAAATTCTGAGCCTACTTCATAGCTGTCATCAAGGATCATGATACCTTTTTCTTCTGGTGCGTCCGGAATCGCCAACTCACGCGCCGCGCAGATCATTCCAAACGAGTCTTCCCCGCGTAGATTAGATGGCTTAATGATCAAACCGCTTGGCATAACAGCGCCAATTTTAGCAACGACTACTTTTTGATCCGCATCTACATTTGGGGCTCCACATACGATTTGTACCGTTTTATCGCCCAAATCAACTTGACATACATTCAATTTATCCGCATTAGGATGTTTTTCTTTAGAGATTACGTGTCCCACTACGAACTTTGGCGAAAGATCTGCTTCAATAACAAAATCAAAACCGTTATCCGCAAGTTCTTTATTCATGAATTCCACGTCTTCTAGCGTCAAATTCACCTTACCGTTTGCCTCAAATGTGCGTTTTTTCGATACTTCGAAAATGTTGATCGCAACCGTTTCGCCTGTTTCCACATCAAAAATACGTGTGACATTTCCTTTTGATTCAAAATCTGTTTTTTCTACATCATTGAGGTGGACTAAAAGCGTGTCCCCTACTCCTTTTTCGTTATAAAATGCATTTACAATCACGTTAACTACTCCTTTGGTCTGTTTTTGGCCATAATAAAGATCGGTTCTAGTTTACCATCATTATACACGAGAGGTAAAGAGGTAATTGGTGCGAGTCCGCTCGAAAAGAAATCCATCGTCATATGCGCCAACACATCATAGCCCGTATTATTTCTAATATCTGCAATAATTAACACATCCTGATGCGGCACTGCAAGCACCATTTCACCCTGGATTTTCGCGCGCATTTCTTCTAAAAATGGCTCATTCAAAATCCGACTCGCGTCATACCCATCATTTGTTCGCACAAAATAATAATCGTTGTCACTCACCGTATCTTTTTTCATCGTCGTGGCACGTGTCCGCAAATTTGAGAAAGCGGCCATTCTCACATCGTCCAGCGTCACATCTGTCCCAGAAAGCGCGTCTTCTTCGATAAAACGATACGACGAACCTACATCCACCACGTAAAAAATCGCTGTTTCTGCCGTGTGATCTTCCACTAAAAGCGCCTTATCGTCTTTCGTTTTGCGCGGAAAAGATGTCGCTCGAATAACCGGGTATACGTTTGGCAAACTCGCTCGAATATCAATGTTAGCTTGCGACGCTTTCAATCCTTCTTCCACATAATAGACGATTTTTTCAACAGCGACTTCACCGTTTTCCTGCCAATTCGCGATAATTTGCGGGATCGATAATGTAATTGAATTGCCCGCTTCCGTCACTTTCAGTGTGTCTTTATCGCGATCATAACGGAAGGTCCGCGCCGCGCTCGCAAGCTCTTTTTCAAGGCGCTCCTTCATCTTCATCGTTGTCATTTTCATCATTTGCCCCCTCCCCTCTCGTTACAGAGCGTTGATAAAATCGTTAATTTCTTCTTTTGTTTTGCGATCTTTACTGACAAAACGACCGATCTCTTCCCCATCTTCAAAAGCGAGAAAACTCGGAATTCCGAAAATCGCCAAATCACCACAAAGATCTATAAACTGGTCACGATCCACATGTGAAAAAGTGAAATCGTCATGTTCCGCCTCAATTTCAGGCATGATAGGTTCGATAAATTTACAATCCCCACACCAATCGGCGCTGAACATAAAAATTGTTTTACCGTTATCTTTTAAATCATTAAATGCTTCTACTGATTCTAAATGCTTCATTCTACTCGACTCCTTCTTCGTTCTATACTTATTAATCCTAAAGCTCATGCCGATATTAGTAAAGAATTACGCTCACAAAAGTTGCTATCATGCCTGGTTTCTTTTATGATTACAAGATAAGGAGGCGTTTTTTATGGACTATCATATTTATCTAGCAGGCGAAATTCATTCCGACTGGCGCGACAAGCTTCGCGCAAGCATTCAAGCAAAGCCAGGCATCACGTTTCATTTTTGGGGACCACAAGAGGATCATGACACGTCTGACGCGATCGGCGAATCCATCCTCGGCACACAACCAAACGCGCTATATAAAGACTTGCAAGCATCCAAAATCAATAATCTACGTACAGAGCTTCATTTGAAAAAAGCAGATTTGGTCATCGCATTGTTCGGCGACAAGTTCAAGCAATGGAATACCGCTACCGACGCGGCAACAGCTATCTCACTAGGCAAACCTACCATCATAATTCGCCCAACCGATCTACATCACCCACTAAAAGAACTATCGGAAAAAGCGAATGTGACTGTGGATACGATTGAACAAGCCGCGAAAGTCATCGATTATCTTTTCGCGTAGCATCATGTATGTGACAGCAAGGGGAAGATGAGTTTGTTTTTCTCAAAAAGCGACTCTTTTCCCCGCTTCACAAACAAGGTCGAATCCTCTTCTTTCAACAGCGCTACATCATAAGTTGTCATATCGTTCGGCATAAATCCGAGTGTCACCCGATTTGTTTCATCCTTTACCAACGCATCGATAACCAACTCCACATCGACTTTTTCGCTCGCTAAAATATCGTGTAGAATCAAATCAACGCCATCGTACTCCGCCACCGCGATCGCATCCAGCTCCTCTATATAAAACAGATTATTCTCCAAAGTAAACAATTCGAAATGACCACAATAAAGCATGACCATACCCGCGCCACCGAGCATCGCCAACCGCCCTTGAGGGAACGCCTCGGCTGCTACACGGAACAAGAAATCACGATCCGCTTTTATTCCTAAATCCAATTGCCTCACAGGATTGTTTTTCCGCTGAACTGGCACAGACTTAGTCACCTGATATTCATTTACCGACACAAAACCAAATTTCGGATAAAAATCCAGCACCGCATCATTCGCAAACAAATAAATCAAATCGCATTTCGTCTCCCACTCCCGCAACACGACCTCAAGCAAAGCCTTGCTAAGTCCACGTTTCTGATAAAACTCATCCGTCATAACTGTCCCAATTTGAACAAACTTTTGCCGCTCACCAAGAACAGAAAACGCCATCTCACTGACCGTCACATGCGATACGATAGCCTCACCATCAAAGAGCGAATACAGATGACATCCCTCGCTCCAGTAACCATTTTGATACCATTTCTCCAAATCAAAGCCGTAAGTATTCCTTGTTAAACGATTAAATTCCTGTCGCAAAACGTCTGTTTCCTGATAATCTTTCCTAAACGTGTACGCGTGGCCACCAACTAACATTACCAAACCCTCCTCTCACGAAAAAAACGCCCATTATTTCAGGCGTTTCAAACTACACGATTCTTCGCCAAATTCAAGCGAGACAAGAAACGCTCAGTTCCTAGGAAAAAGCGCGTACCAGCCCAGAATATACTTGAATACGCGCGCACCGGAACGGAGCTTTTAACGATGGGAATGAGTGCTTGTCGTCCCGCTGCGTTTTCGTTTATTAACATCGTCTTTCCAAGCCCAGAAAAAGCCAAAGCCTAATACTAAGAACGCGCCTATACACGTTGTCAAAATCCATCCCAGTTCGGCATCTCGCAAATACGGGATGCGGAACATATAGCCAATAAAAAAGACCAGCGCCGAGACAAACATAATACTACCCATCAGAATGACAGGCGAGCGCCACTTTTTAAGCATTATCACGAATCGTTTCGTACGTCGTTTTATCCAAGTTACGAATCACCGTCGTAATCATCTCTTTGGCTGCCGCATAATCATCCACATGCAAAATCGAATTAGATGAATGGATATAGCGCGCAGGAACACCAATAACCGCACTCGGAATCCCATCGTTCGACGTATGGACTTTCCCAGCGTCCGTGCCACCCGGCGACACAAAATACTGATAAGGAATCTTATTGGACTCAGCAGTATCAAGTAAAAATTCGCGCATGCCACGATGCATAATCATTGTTCGGTCGAAAATACGCATCAAGAAACCTTGTCCGATTTGGCCGAACTGTGTTTTATCACCCGTCGTATCATTTGCAGGACTTGCATCGAGGGCGAAAAAGATATCGGGTTGAATCATGTGTGCGCTAACGCCAGCGCCGCGAAGTCCAACCTCTTCTTGTACATTCGCACCAGCAAATAACGTATTCGGCAATTGCTCGTCTTTCACCGCTTTTAAAAGTTCAATCGCAAGGCCTACGCCGTATCTGTTATCCCACGCTTTTGCCATGATTTTTTTTGGATTCGCTAGTGGTGTAAATTCAGCTACTGGCACAATTTGCTGACCAGGTTTCACGCCGATCGCAATCGCATCATCCCGATCATCCGCGCCAATATCGATAAGCAGATTTTTCGGATCTGTTGGTTTACTGCGCTCCGCTTCGGTCAATAAATGCGGTGGAACAGAAGCCACGACTCCAATCACAGGACCGTTTGCCGTAATCAACTGTACTCGTTGCGCTTGAAGCACTTGCGGATTCCAGCCACCAATCGTTTGGAACGCAATCATCCCGTTATCCGTAATACGCGTCACCATAAAGCCAACTTCATCCAAATGGCCGGCTACTAAAATACGAGGTCCACCTTCTGCGCCATGACGCACGCCGAAAATACCACCCAAACCATCTTGAATAACTTCATCAGAGACTGGCGTAATTTCTTTTCTAACAAAGTCTCTTACAAATTGTTCGCTTCCAGATGTTCCAGGGAGTTCCGTCAATGTTTTAAATAAATCCAACGTTTCTTTTTCCAATATAATCAGTCCTTTTCGGTGATATCCATTGCATTATACCACTTTTAGAAAGCCCGCGTCTAAGAAAAG
The DNA here is from genome assembly GCF_003534205.1 of Listeria weihenstephanensis. NCBI lineage: Bacteria > Bacillati > Bacillota > Bacilli > Caryophanales > Listeriaceae > Paenilisteria > Paenilisteria weihenstephanensis. Next base: position 2,079,213 of record NZ_CP011102.1, read on the forward strand.
AGTAGCGATAAAGATGTAAAGGCTTTTATATTTTTAGTTTAGAGGGTATAATAAGAAACAGTCAAGCATGAAAGATAAAGACAAGTACTATTTTAGGGAGGCAAATAATGAACTGTAAAGCTTTTATAACAGGCGTTATCGCAGGGGCAGCAGCTGGTCACTTAATCAACCACTATCTGCTTGAGCCAAAAACAATGTCGGGCGATGTGATTCTTGAAAATGTCAAAGAGGCATTCAAAAAAGAAGGTCCCATTGAAGGCTCATGGATCCAACTTAAAAAACAACATTACAAAAAATTCGCGATGGATACATTTGTATATCATGGCGGCATCACAGCTATTCGCGACGGCGAAAAGAAACAATTCGAATTTATCGCAGATGCTACAACAGGAACAATTATCGATATTTACTTAACTTGATTAGACAAAAATCCTCTTTCTCGGCTTTATAACCGAAAAAGAGGATTTTTTTATAGATGCGCTAAACGACGACCATCTCTCTTCGCTAAAGCTACTACTCGCTTTTTGTAATAGGTCTCTGATTTTCGTTTCGTGCGATCCATTCTATCAAAACTTGTGTGCTTGATTCGAAAAACACCACTGAGCCAAAGCGGCTGGCGAAGTCCTCGATAACCGCTCCATCCAAATAAATAATGATAGAACTCACTACCTCCGATGGAATAAAAAATACTCGCGCGTTTGCCTCGCCATTTCCCTTGAAATAAATATTCCTTCGTTTTAAAACTGTACGTTTCTCCCACCCAGAATAAATTCTCAATAAATCCTTTTAGCGCAGATGGTACGTTAGCAAACCAGATCGGATAAAAGAAAACAAGTAAATCTGATTGATGTGCGTAAGCGTTTACCTTTAACATTTCTGATGTTCGCTCCGTTTTGTACCCCTTACTAAGGGTTTTATCGTAATCAAGTGTAGCGAGATCTACCACTTTCACCTCATGCTTCAACTCCTGCATGTAAGCAATATAAATTTCACTGAGGCTTTTCATTGTGCCTTTTTCTCTGGAATCCGCCTGAACGACAAGAATACGCGCCATATTAGCGACCTCCCCGTTCCTTCTCGAAGAAATCGTCAACAAGCTGCTCATTTTTTTCCTGAATAGCCGTAAGAGACTGATCTCCAAGCATGACCGGCAAATCCTTCATAATCTCCATAATCGTGTTGTAACGCGCGATTTTTTCTTCCATGATCTTGATTTTTTGATTAAAAAAATGTTGCGCCTCTCGTTGGCACGCCTCGTCATGAGACTGATGAAAATAGCGATGGAAAACTTGTTTGATTTCTGCTAAAGTCAAACCAGCTTCTTTTAAAATCAAGATATACTTCAACATTTGAACATCTCGCGCAGAATAATTGCGATAATGATTTCCCTCACGTTCTGGCTGGATCAGTCCTTTTTTCTCGTAATAATGTAGCGTTGACGTTGGTATGTGTAACAATTCTCCTAATTCATGCCCACGCATGGCTGACACCTCTTTCCTTACTTAGCCTTATTATATCGCTAAAGTACGGTTTAGGGTCAAGCCTTATTTAATAAAACTATCCACACGTTTCTGATCGAATTCACCACGCGCGACCATTTCTTTCATTTGTTCACTAAAAATAACTTTTTCAGCGCTTTCTAATGCTTTTTTGACGGCCGCTATTTGTAGCATAATATCTTCATACGGCCTGTCTTCATCCGTCATTTTTTTCACCGATTTAACGTGCCCCTCGATCTTAGCCAACCGATTGGAAACGGCTTTTCTAACCTCCAACATCCGGATACCCCCTATAGAAAAATATTTAAATTCAATCTATTTTCACGATAACCACCCTATATTAAAGAGAATTGTTAACCCCCTATAGAGGATATATTTTTCACATACCGTATAGAGGTATATTATTCGCCAACCAGATTCATCTCTACTTTTTCAGTAATATTCCCGTCCAAATCAAACTGCAACGCGCGATAATACGCATCATGATAAAATAATAACCACTTCTTCTTACCGTCAATTTCCTTTATCAATCGCTCCTTCGCAAAAATAGAATCCATTGGATAATCGTCGTATGCTGTCACCCATAAAACATTTTTATGCGCATGGGTTGGAAATATATCTGCCATGTGAATTGCAGACTGGCCACCACTATTAATCTCAATTACCGCGTGGCCAAGACTATGTCCTCCCGTTTTGCGAAGTGTGATTGCCTCGTTCAATAAAAGTTCCTGCTCATAGGTTTTTATTTGACTTGCAATCCCCGGCCAATTTTCGGGCCAATATGTCGCCTTGGATCTGATATTTGGATGCTGCATCTCGTCCCATTCCGTTGCCGTCGTATAAATAATCGCGTTGCTAAAAATACTTTCACCCGCTGCATTCGTCAAACCAACGACATGATCAAAATGCAAATGCGTCATTAAAATAACATCGATGTCCTCTGGTTTCACACCAAGCGTTGCCAAATCCTCAATCATAAACGATTCTCCCGTCACGCCAAAATTACGCTTTTGTTTCTCCGTCAAACGCCCATTCCCAAGACCAGCATCAATTAAATAATGCTTGCCTTGATAATGAAAATACATCGGATCGGTCACACAGCGAATCTGATTTTTCTCGTTCGGCTGGTACTTTTTGCTCCACAAAGCCTTAGGCACGACACCAAACATCGCTCCACCGTCAAAATGCGTCACGCCGCCACGCAACCAATGAATCTCTATCTCCCCTACTCGCAATGTATCCATCTTTATTCCTCCTAAAAAAGAGACCAGAGCTCCACATTCCCGAACTCTGGTACCTCTCTATGATTTATATGTTGCTTCCAAACGATAGATTGGAAACCCTTGGGCTGAAAATTTTTCTTCGTATTCTGTCATAATATTGCCTTCAAAATCGCTATGGTGGAGATCAAGCGACAAATATTGAAGCAGTAAGCCATACTCTGAGAACGCCACAAGGGAATACTCAAACAACCCGCGATTATCCGTTTTAAAATGAATCTCACCATCCGCTGGTAATAACGCCTTATAAATATCTAAAAAGCGCGGATTTGTCAAACGACGCTTAGCGTGACGCGTTTTTGGCCACGGATCGGAAAAATTCAAATACACGCGCGCTACTTCGCCTGGCTCAAAATACTCAAGCAACTCTGCCCCGTCCACCGATAATAAACGCAAGTTCGGGATTCCTGCAGCGAGTGCTTTATCGAGCGCTGTTATAATCACGCTTTCCACGACTTCGATGCCAATATAATTAATTTCAGGATTCGCGACTGCCATTCCTGTTACAAATTGACCTTTTCCAGTACCAATTTCGATATGGATTGGGTTTTCATTTCCAAAAAGTTGGTGCCATTTCCCTTTCCATTCCTCAGGTTTTGCCACGCATACTTCTGGGTGAGCTAAAATATGATCTCTCGCCCACGGTTTGTGTTTCACTCGCATAATGTACCGTACACCTCATCATCTTCTAATATTTTTTTTAAAATAAGCTCGAGTCTTGCAAGCTCCGGCTTCCTGCCATGTTCTAACTGCCAATTCATCGCCATTAAAACTTGGCAAACGGAAAACCATTTGACTCTCATGTATAATTCTATTGTTAGTTCCTGACCATACTCCTCAAGCCAGCTGCGCCACTCCGAATAAGGGATATATTGATACAATAAGACGCCTAGATCGTTCGCCGGATCCGCAAGCATCGCTCCATCCCAATCTACAAGATACAGCTCATCTTGTTCTGAAACCAACCAATTATTATGATTGAGATCACCGTGACAAACAACATGACGCCCTTCTTTGAGTTGCTCCACGTTTGCGAGCAAGTAATTTTTCGCATGCAAAACAAGGTCTTCCTTTTGATCAGGCAAACTTTTATCTTCTAATACCTTTGTCAATAGATTCATACAAGCATAGTCTTTCTTTTCAATGCGCTGTAACATATCACGTAGCGCTTCTGAACGGTGTATCTTCCCAATCATTCGGGCCACTCGTGGTTCTCGCATTTCACTTGCCGTAAGCGTCCGACCGTTGTCAATCCACTTCTGAGCTGTGATGACATCCCCATTTTCTACACGTCGCGTCCAGATTAATTTAGGCACAATATTTTCAACAGAAAGCGCAGCTAAAAAAGGCGAGGAATTCCTTTTTAAAAAGAATTTTTCGTCTTCATGAACAGCGACAAAAGCTTTACCAGTTTCGCCACCTGCTGGTTCTATTTCCCAATCTTGCCCAAACAAATTATCTTCCATTCTACATTCACCTACATTACGTCGTTTATCTCTTGCTACCGCATAACGCTTATTTTCACTCCAACGACGAATCCAATCACAGTTGCACGAACTATTATCTATGTACATTAGAAAGATGGATAAAAAAATAGCTATTACATTCTATAACAGCTACTTTTTAAATTTTACTTCTCTTATAGCCTCCCGTCAAGTCAACATATGTTCTGTTTTGCAAAAGATGGCAGAACGACGCGAAATTCATAAAAAAAGAGTGTAGGACATACCCCTGATAAATCGGCGAAAAGCGCTCGCATTCAGGGGATTTGGTGGACTTCCGGTTCTCACATACACTAGTATGCTCCGCTTCCGGCTTCCACCAAATCCCCTGAATACAAACGCTTTCGCTCGATTTGTTTGAAGCAAGATTCACTTCTTACCCAGAAAAAAGGAATTCGTGATATCTCGCTTATTTTGTGTACCCCGAGGTTTTGTCCCACCCTCGTCCTTATTAATGTTCCATAACTTCTGTTTTGGTAACAATTGGTGCTAATGATTGTTTTTTCTTTTTAATAAAGATAGCCAATATAACGGCGATCACAGATAAGATGGATGAAACAAGGAAGGCCGTTTCGATTCCGTGAATCAATACGTGATTCGCAATCTGCTCTTTTGTTTTACCTGCAACATCTGCTGCGGTTAAATTTTCACCAAAGCTTTTCGCACTTTTTGACATGGTGGTGATGAGCAAGGCTGTTCCAAGTGAGCCTGCGATTTGTCGGACGGTGTTAAACATCGCCGAACCGTGCGCTGCCATGGATAGTGGCAATGAGTTGAGCGCGGCGGTTTGCAGTGGCATCATCACCATTGCCATGCCGCTTGCCCGAATTGTCTGTACGACCACGATATAGGTGAGCGTGGTGCTCTCGTCTAAATTGGTAAACATGAACGTCGTTACAGCCATAATAATCAGGCCTATCAAGGATAAATACTTCGCGCCAAAGCGGTCAAACATGATTCCCGTGACTGGTGAAAGCGCGGCGGTCATAACAGCGCCTGGCAAGAGGACAAGCCCCGATTCAAGCGGCGTGAAGTGTCGTACGCTTTGTAAGAAAATCGGGAATAATAGCATACCACCATATAATCCCATCATAACGAAAAAGCTGATGGTCGTTGTTAGTGTAAACGTTCTGTGTTTGAAGACGTTGAAATTTAGTAGAGGCGCTTTTGCACGGCCTTGGTACCAAATAAATACGGCCAATACAACGAATCCTAAAAGAACAAATCCGAGTACTTTCATCGATAGGAAATCGTGATCTCCAGCATTACTGAAGCCTAGAAGCAAGCTACCAAAACCGATCGTCGACATAATAACACCGAGAAAATCCAATTTTGGAAAGGTTCTTTTACCAACATTTTTAAGTAGGAAAAAGGCAACTACTACATCTAAAATGGCGAATGGAATGATAATGTAAAATAGGTTCCGCCAATCATATTCTTGCACGATCCAACCAGATAAAGTCGGGCCAATCGCTGGTGCAAAGTTCATCGCGAGACCAATAAGTCCCATCGCCCGTCCGCGTCGTTCCATTGGGAATAGATTCAGTACAACGACCGTTAGAAGTGGCATCACAATACCAGCTCCGATCGCTTGCACCATCCGCCCGATAATAAGTACGGTATAATCTCCTGCAAAGCCAGAAATCGTCGTACCAATCGCGAACGTAATCATCGCGAATAAGTAAAGTTGTCTCGTCGTAAATCTTTCAATTAAAAACGCCGTCATCGGAATCATGACACCATTGACCAGCATAAATCCTGTCGTTAGCCATTGTCCTTGGCTCGCCGTAATATTGAAATCCGTCATAATGCTTGGGAGCGCCACATTCATCAACGTTTGGTTTAAGATTGTGACAAAGGCCCCCATCAACATCACAATTAAGATACCGTTTGTTTTAATTCCATCACTTGCTGCTTTCATATTCATTATTCTGCTTCTCCTTTTCGTTCTAATAACGCAATCATTTTATCATGGGTTGCGAGCATGGCTCTTAATTCTTCCGAGTCTATTTCTAAAACCGCCTCTAAACGGTCAAAAAAGACATCATATGTGTCATCTACTTTTGCCAGACCTTCTGGTGTTAACTGTAAATTGAGTGCGCGTCTGTTTCCTTCATCACGGCCTCGCGTTAAATAATTAGCTTTGACTAAGCGGTCTACAATACCACTCATCGTACTTTTATTCACCTTTACTCGTTCAGCAAGCTCCCCCAGCGTCAAATGCGGTTCTCTCTTTAGAGTACCTAGAGAGAATAATTGCACCGTCGTAATATCACGCTTTGTAGCCTCTTCTTGTAAATAATGGTGTATTTTCCGCTGCATCGTTCGAAATGAGAGGACAACTTCGCGTATCAATTTTTCATCCATATTTTGTTCTCCCCCTTTAATGTTCACTAACGAAAGATTCGTATGCGAACTATTAACATTAGCAATTATACGCCTAATTTTACTGTTGTCAAGCGTGTTTTTTTACAATTTCGGCATGAAAGCGAACACAATGCTGGCGTTCTAGCGATTATTTTTTATATGTAAATAATTATATAGATTTCGTACCTTGATGAAAAACTAATTGCCAGCGATCCTCCTGAAATTTCCAAAGAGAACTACGTAGCGAATGTTGTTTTTTGGTCACGTCAAATATCCGATAAGTTGCTAATACGACTTCGGCTGTCACGATCTGAATCTCATAGTCCGTCAACGCCATCTCCACCTCGCCAATTCCCGCTTCGGCGATCGGTTCCTCCTTATATAAGACCCGTCCCGAACTACCGATTTCAAAGAAGCCATCCGCTAATATTTTATTTAATTCGGCCGCTGATCCGCGAACGTCTGCATGCAATAATTTTTCTTCGAGCGCTAGCAAATGCCTTTTCAACGTCTCCATTTCCAGTCTCCTCCTATAAAAAACGAGCAGATTCCGAAGATTCCACTCGTTTCCATATTTTAAACAAACGCTAATTCGCCACATTGTTTCAAAATTTCAGCTGTAAAATACGTATGCAACTGTTTCGTAATTGGGCCACGTTTGCCATCGCCAACTGGTTTGTCGTCAATCGCAATAATCGGCGTGACCTCAATCGTTGTACTAGAAATGAAGACCTCATCCGCTGTTGCTAAATCGGTAAGCGTGAAGCCAGATTCATCCACTGGAATCCCATTTTCGCGTGCTACTCGTAAAATAACTTGACGCGTAATACCTGCTAAAACAAGATTATCTGCTGCATGTGTGAAAAGCGTTCCATCTTTTATCATATACGCGTTGGTTGCCGAACCTTCCGTCACGCTTCCATCACGATGCAAAATCGCTTCCAAAGCTCCTGCTTGGTGCGCTTTATTTTTAGCCATCGAATTACCTAGTAAGTTCAAGCTCTTAATGTCGCAACGCAACCAGCGAACATCTTCTTCGACAATCGCTTTACGACCATCTTCAAACAGCGTCATGTCACGCGGAACTTCACTTGTGGAAGCCGTCAAGACTGCTTTTAGAGGTGTCTCAGGAATAACATGATTACGCGGAGATTGAATGCCTCGCGTCACTTGAAGATACACATTACCAGTTCCAACGTTATTCGCTGTTACTAAACTGTCCAAAATCGCACGCAATTCTGGTTTGCTATAAGGAATAACTAGGTCAATCTTAGCCGCGCTCGCATACAGACGATCTATATGTTCTTCATATGTAAAAAACTTGCCATTATACATACGTACAACTTCGTAGACCCCATCTCCGAACTGGTAACCTCTATCTTCAATATCTATTTTTGCCTCGTCACGTTCTATTAACTGATCATTTACTAATACTTTCATCGTCAGCGCTCCTTTACAAAATGTTTTTGCAACTGTCAAAAAATTCACGATAAGAATAGGAGCGAAAGGCCGAGATATCGCATCCCAGCGCCTTCACTTATTCCTATCTTTGCTTTAATTTTTTTCAATTATATCCTTACTTTGCAAGTTTGTAAAGCGCCTCAGCGTAAATCGCAATTGTTTTTATTAAATCGTCGAAATAGGCGAATTCGTCTTTTTGATGCATCGTGTCTTCGCGGCCTGGGAATAGCGCTCCAAAAGCAACACCAGTCTCCATATGACGCGCGTAAGTCCCACCACCAATGGCAAGCAATGTTGCTTCTTCGCCAGTTTGGTTCGTGTAAACTTCTTGTAATGTTTGAATCAATGGATGGTCTTTTGGCACAAACAATGGTTTAGAATCATCATAATGCGTGTATTGCCCATTATATTCATTGACCACCGTCTCCATTTTTAATTTCAGTTGATCCATATTCGCTGTTACTGGATAACGGAAATTCAAGCCGTAACGACCGCCTTCACTCACGCTATAACGAATGACACCAACGTTCATCGTTAATTCGCCACTTTCTTCATCTTCATAGCGAATGCCAAGTTTAACCGCACGAGAATCGCCATATAAGTAATCTTTACCAAACGTTACAAAATCGCTTGCTGCACCAGTTAGCGTGAATTTACCAAGGAATCCAACTAAGTGAAGTCCAGCGTTCACACCATTGTTTGGCTCCATCGCATGCGCGGCTTTACCAACTAATGAAATCGTCACGGAGTTGCCAGATTCTTCGATAGAACCTGTCACTTTCGCTTCTTTCAAATACGTTGCAAATTGTTTCGAGATTTGATCCACATTTTTCACATCTTCTAAAACAGCTGTCGCGTGATCTGGAACCATGTTATAACGTTCACCAGATGTAAAGCTCATCAGACGGAAATCCGCGTTGCCTTCTTTTTCACCATCTTTAAAGGAAATATCCAACTCGGAAATACCTTTTTCAGCATGGATGATTGGGAATTCAGCATCGGGAACAAAGCCCATTGTTGGTTGTTCTTCCGTTTCGAAATAACGCTCCACACAAGACATACCGCTTTCTTCATCAGAACCGTAAATCATGCGCACACGACGAGATAGTGGTAATTCAAGCTCTTTGATGATCTTCATCGCGTAATAAGCCGCCATTGCAGGGCCTTTGTCATCCGCTGAGCCACGCGCGAATACTTTGCCATCTTTCAAAATAGGATCGAACGGATCATGTGACCAATCATCGCCAACTGGTACAACATCCACGTGACCAAGCGCTGCAACGAGCTCTTCGCCTTGACCGAACTCCGCATGTCCAGCAACATGACCTACTTCCTTCGTTGTGAAACCATCTTTTTCCGCTAGTTCGAGAGCAAAATCCAATGCTCTTTTCACGTCGGGGCCAAATGGTGCTTCTTCTGTTGCTTTCGAATCATCGCGCACACTTGGAATGCTTAAAATCGCAAATAAATCGCGTTTAAAATCGTCGCGGCGTTTTTCTACTTCCTCTTGCCAATTAATTGTACTCATCCTATAACAATCCCTTCAAGTCGTAATAATTTACTAAGTCTGGAACAAAGCTCTAGACTCATTCTCCCCTATTGTATACCCTTTTAGACTCGTATGAAAGCATTTTGGGGTAAACTAAGCCATAAATCCTTGAATTGCTTCAAAATCCCAGCGAACCATACGCGATGCAAAGACAACATCCATCCGTTCCAAACTGCTTGCCTCAAGCGGAAACCACTCGTATGCTTGGTGTTCACTCGATAATCGGACTTCTCCCTCTGGTTTTTCACACAAATAAATCACGCCTGTAATTTGATATTCTGGTTGGAAAAATTCCCACGTATCATACAGTATAAATGGCTGTACTTGAAGCCCAGTTTCTTCTTGCACTTCGCGGAACAGCGCCTCTCCTTTCGTTTCACCGAACTCCATCCGGCCACCAGGTAATTCCCAAACATCACCTTCTACATCGGTTTTTTTCAACACTAGAAATTTACCGTTATGTATAATGACTGCTTTTACTGCTGGAAAAATTGGTTTCATCATCATCACTCCTTTTGTGGATAGATTATACTAAATTGGACAATTAAGCAAGTAGCGTTATAATAAATAGAACACATTACATACGAAATACAAGAATATGAAAGGATGATTCCTAATGAAAAAGATCACGCCAAAAGTTATCTGTGCATGGATTAATCAGCGCGATGAAGAAACGAATAAAGGGGATTACGGGCGCGTACTTCTGATCGGTGGTAATGAACGACTCGGTGGTGCTATTATTATGGCGGCGCAAGGGGCTGTTTACAGTGGCGCTGGCCTTGTATCCGTCGCAGGTCATCACGTGAATCGTTCTGCACTTCACGCCAGATTACCCGAAGCAATGTTCATTGATTACACAGACTTCGATTATTTAATTGAGGTTTTACCACGATTTGATTCGATCTTAATTGGTCCTGGGCTTGGCTTGGATGAAACTGCGCAGAACTTGTTAGCGCTCGTTTGTGAATATGCAACGTCCAATCAGCGAGTTATTATTGATGGTGACGGAATTACGCTTTATGCTACTGGTGATTATGCAAAACCTAAAGCAGCGCTCATTTTTACGCCGCACCGGATCGAATGGGAACGGTTGACGCATACCGATACAGAAAATTTGGATGACATGAAAAATCAAGATTTCGCAGCGGAAATGGACGCGATTATCGTGTTAAAAGACCACCGAACCCGCGTTTACATCGGGGAAGATATTTGGCAAAATATATACGGAACACCAGCAATGGCAACAGGAGGTATGGGCGATACGCTTGCTGGAATGATCGCTGCACTCATGGGACAGCTGGATACACCAAAGCATGCCGTACTCACCGCCGTATTCCTGCATAGTTATATTGGCGAAACGTTGGCGAAGAAAAAATACGTTGTTTTACCTACCGAAGTCGCCGAACAAATTCCTTTCTACTTGAAGAAGTTTAGCGAGACGGACGGTAATCCTTATTAAATAAGAAATGGCGTGAAAATGGGTTTTTACACCTGATTTCACGCCATTTCTCATTTTTCGAAGCCCATTAATTTTTTAACATGTTTGGTGTTTTCCGTATTTGTTAACTTTTCCAGTACAAGAAAGGCAACGTCGAACGCTGTAGAAGGATTATGCGAGGTGATAATATGATTTTCCACTACGATAGGATCTTGCTGCACCTGCGCTCCGAAATCCTTTAATTGTGCTTGGCGAACGCTACCCACGCCATTATATGTGGTCGCTCGTTTCCCCTGCAAAATTCCTGCTTTTCCAAGTGCTAACGCCGCAACGCAAATCGTTCCAATCCACTTTTCATGTGTATCGAAATGCCGAATTACATCTAGAAATGCGGGATCATAAGCGTCTTCGTAAAAACCAGCTTCTTCAAAGCCACCTGGTATCACAAGCGCATCAAATTCTGCAAGCTCCACCTCGCCCAATGTAAATTCTGGTATCACCGTAAAATTCCACGTGCATTTCAGCCGATCACGCAAACCAACCGTTACCAGCTCCGTCCCGCCGCCACCTTCCATCTCGTTCCATCCCAACACATCCGTAAAAACGCTTGCCTCGACTGCTTCAAATCCGTCCGCTAACAACATCATAATTTTCGCCATCGTATTACCTCCTCTTATCTACTTAAGTTTAACTGATTTAAAAGGAAAGCTACATCTATTTTATAAGCACTTTTTTGTGTTATACTTTGTAAAATAAAGATTATAAAGCTAAATAATTTATTAAATGAAGGACGTGATTTCACTGGATGCGACGGATGAAAAGATTCTAGCTATTTTAGAAAAGAATGCACGGATATCGATGAAAGAACTAGCTGGGCTTGTGATGCTAACCCCACCTGCCACCAAAGAACGGATTCTGAAATTAGAAGAAAAAGACGTGATTACGGGTTATACGACCAACATTTCACTGGATGCGCTTGGCCGTAGAATGACTGCTTTTATCTTGTTCGAAACGCATAATTGTAAGGCGTTCTATGATTTCTGCGTTAAACAACCTGATGTTTTAGAATGCCACCGCCTCGCCGGCCAATTTAGTTATCTCGTGAAAATTAGCTCCGTCAGCATGGAAGCACTCGAATTATTTATTGATGAGGCGATAAAATACGGAAAATCATCGACACATCTTATTTTTTCCTCTACCGAAAAGCCGATTTTTAATGTCCAAATTGGAATATGAAAAAACGTCCTGCCCGATTTCGATTGGCAGGACGTTTTGATTTAATTTTCGCGTGTTCTTGGTAGTTTTATACCAATCGTAATTCCGACTAAAAGCGCGCCTATTATTTCAAGCGAACTTGCAACCCACGTGTAGCCGAGAAATAATGCGCCAAATCCAGCAATGATACAAACTAGACCTAATACAAAACATAATCGTGCGCGGCTTGCTTCTTTGGATCTTTTTCTTGTTCGTTTTTCCATGAAGTCTTGTCTCCTCTTTTAAGCTTTGATTCGTAATTTACGACGAATTCCAGCGGCTCTTGCTCCAAATACTTTATCAAATAGGCGTAGTCGCAAGCTTAGATAGCCATAAACAGCGGCTCCTACAGCACCACAGATAATCAGTAAAATCATAGAATTAAGTTTTGATTCTGGGCTAATGAATTGTGTTAGTCCAAAATATACGAGTAATACGGCTACTGCCATCGCGAGATTCAGGGCCAACATTAGAACGGTTCTTCTAAGAATCACGCTGAAATTGTAATTAGCGTACTTGCGAATCATGTACATCGCAAAAATAACGGATACGGTATAACCAAGCCCTGTCGCAGCAACAGATCCGCGTGCTCCCATCCACATCATCAGCGGCATTTGGAAAACGGATTTCGTAAGTAGGCCGAGAAGCAAGCTCATAATTGTGAAACGTTGCTCATCGATCCCTTGTAAAATTGCGGCTGTTACGCTGAATAAGGACAGTAAAATCGCTACTGGAGCGTAAAAGGCTAGAATTTGAATTCCTGCTGGATCATGTTCATAAAACACGGTGTAAAGCGGTTCTGCCAAAAGTGACATCCCGATACACGCAGGTAATGTGATGAAAAGTAGTACTTGGAAAACATCGTTTAATTGTTTTTTCACATTTTCTTGTTCACCACGTGCATATGCTGCTGTTACGAGTGGCACGATCGTCATCGAAAACGCCGTCGCTAAACTTACTGGAATGATGACTAGTTTTTGCGCACTAAAGTTTACAATACCGAGTAAATTCTCAGCTTCGTGACCACTATAACCAATCCATGTCAAAATCCGACCAAACGTAAATTGATCGATTTGTTGGTAAAGCGAGCTCGCAATACCGACCACGACAAAGGGAATCGCCGTGATGAAAATATCTTTATACATTGCGGGCAAAGAAACCGTTACTTCGCCTTTACTTGTTCGCAGCAAGGCATCGAGTCCTTTTTTCCGTTTGAAGAAATACCACAGAAGACACGCTAAGCTAGCTAGAGCCCCGATAAATGCGGCAAATGTAGCAACACTGATAGCACTCGTGATCGTACCGTGAAGCACGTAAAGCACCACGGATGAACCGATAAGCAGGAATGCGATCCGAACGATTTGCTCGATCACTTGAGAAACCGCTGATGGCCCCATCGACTGATAACCTTGGAAGAAACCGCGAATCAAGCTCATTACTGGAATAACGATAAGCGCAAAACTGACAGCTCGGATAACCCCTGTCACGTCCTCGACTGTATAACCACTCCCTTCAATCGATTGCAGGCCAGCCAGTACTGGTGCTAAAGCATACATCGCAACAAAGCTAACAACCCCCGTCGCAAGCATTAAGTAAACGCCAGATCTGAACAAACGACGACCGATTTCATATTCGCCAAGCGCGTTATATTTCGCAACGTATTTCGCGACTGCGAGCGGAACTCCAGCCGTTGCGATTCCAAGGAAAATTTGATATGGTACATACCCGAAATTATACAAAGTCATTGGCCCAGCGCCACCCATAATCCAATAGAACGGAATGACGTAAAACAGACCTAAGAATTTAGAAATGAAGGTTCCTAATGTTAAAATGAAAGTTCCTCGAAGCAGTTTTGATGAAGACATAGACCTCGTCCTTTATAATAAAGTGCTCTTATTTGAGCCGATTAATACTTTTCGCTTTTTAAATGAAAAATGACTTTTCAAAAACTCAACTAAATTTTAGTTTACTCCTTCTTGAACAAGCTTGCAATGATTAGTTGAAAATAATTAGAAAAAAGCGGAGAAAAACGATATCTCCTTTTTATTGAGGTGGGATTATGGTTTTTAATTTAGACTCCTTATTCCATTTTTTGTTCAATCGCTGCACGTAACTCGCCGTCCATTGGATCAAAATAGGCCCCCATAATTTTAACGATTCTTTCATTTTCACTTATAATAATCAACTCTGAAAAATCATTGCCATAGAGAAGCGAATACACCTGTCCATCACTATCGGCAAACGTAATATTTTCATTCAGACGATCAGCGAATAGGTCACGTGCTGGCTTTGTCACTGCATCTCGAATTTCCCATTGATAGGAAAATGCCACATCATCTTCCATAAATAATTCCCGCGTGCTCGCATCTTCTTTTTTATCATACGCCACGATAAAGCGAGCAATAAGTCCAGCCTGTGACTCTTTTTCAGCACTGGTCGCATTTCTAAATTCTTTACCAATCTGCTCCTCATAATCCGTTGGTGTTGATTCACTCGAATGATCAGGCATCAGGTTTATACAACCTTGTATAGCTGCAAAAATTAAAATGTAAACTCCCATTTGTATGGCCCAATTCCAATACTTGAATCGGTCTTTTATCAATGACTTACTTTCCTTAAGATACATTTTTAATACGCGATATTCCTCCATATCATCTATCTGCTTCACTAATTTCAATTGGTGGCGTAGTGCGTAGATCCATTCTTTTTTTATTTGCGCTTGTTGTTCTTTCGATAATTCCGCCCAAAAAGGAATCGCTTCACCATATTCTTTTCCGAAATAATAAATAAAGCCTGTCAAAAGTTCAACATGCAGTACATATCCACCCTGAACATCTTTTAAAAATAAGCGATCAGCCGCTTCTAATCGTTCTGCATTCTTCGTTTTTATTAATATGGTATAAAATCTGGCTGTCACGTTCTTTGCGTTAAGCCTCAGCGCTTTATTAAAATAAGCAAAACTACGCTTAAAGGTTGCGCCATAATCTTGTAAATTTTCCAAGCCTTTCTCGAATAATATCATACCTTGTAAAACTACTAAATCAGCGTCTAAAGCGTAAATGGCACTAGCTTGTTCTGCAATTTTTTCGGCCTCGGTAAATTTCTCTTGTTTAATGGAACGATATAGTGCATAGCGCAACGTTAAGAATTGATCTAACACCACACCTTTTAAATCACCAAGTGTATCAAATGCAAAGTCTGGCGCATCATAAATTTCTTCTGCGTAATTTTCAAATATATAATCTTCCGCTTCATAATAATAAGATCCATCTGTTTCCCATAATTGAAAATGCTCAAAAAGAAGTCTTATCACTGGTCGAGACATTATTGTATAGTAATCCAGCAATAATGTTTTTATACATTCCCGGTACGTTTCATATTGATACATATCCCAATCCATGCTCTCAGCTAATATTTTTTTCCAAGCACTTACATCAATTCTCGTATTATAAGACTGGCATAGCGCTTGAATTCGCTCTTCGAAATCATCTTCCACTGCTATCGGAGTCTCATTTGTATCCTCCCAAATAATAATTTCTTCCCTTAACTTTGAGCCATCCGCTTGATCATTTTTCGCATAAGCAAGCGCCTGATCAAATGCCTCCTTGAGTTCCTGAAAAGCTTCTATATCATCATCTGGATGTGTTATTTTCAACTTCTTTGCATAGGCTGATTTTATTTTTTTCCGATCCGTTGTAATCTCTATATTAAGTATTTCCCAACATGTCATATCCGAATATCCTCTTCTAACTGATTTAAGATCTGGCTAAATTCTTTCGCTGCCTTCTTCGCTGCCATCTCTTCCTGTTTTGCTAGTTCATTCTCAAATTGAAAAATTAAATGCTCTACATATTTCCGCTTTTCTCCAAGCGACTCCGCATATAAACGTTCTGCTTTTGCTAAAAGAAGCCGATTTTCTGATCGCTCCCGTGGGTGTATTTTCAAATTAGCCAGAGCAACTAAACGCGCTTCTATTTCTTCTTTAGTCATACTAGAAGTTTTATTTTCTATCACTAAACGCTTCGTCTCACCTGTTTTTGGTACACAAGTAATGACTTCAAGAATTCCATTGCTATCATATGTGAATCGTACTTGAACTGGCTGGTTTTTTGGCATTTTGGGGACTTTAATTTCTATTTCTCCGAGTTTAATATTTTCAGCAACTAAGCGATTTTCTCCTTGATACACAGTAAACTTCACATATTGCTGATTATCAACAACTGTATAAAATTCCTGCTCCTTACTCACCGGTATCGTTGTGTTTCGTTCAATAATTGGTGCAAAAAAGCCGTCACGCCATTCGCCGTTCACCTCATTTACAACTTCTGTTCCTAATGAAAAAGCGCACACATCTGTTAAAATAATCTCATCGAGTCCTTCTTTCCGTTCTTTCAACGCGCTTTGTATTGCTGCACCTAGTCCAACAGCCTCATCAGGATTGATAGATACATAAGGAAATTGCCCTAATAGCTTGCTTAAAAAACTTCGAATAAGTGGTAATTTAGTTGCCCCACCTATTAAAATAACTTGCTCCAACTCCGAAACTGATACTTGGCTATCGCGCAACACTCGCATAATTGGCGCACGCATTTTAAAAAAAAGATCCTCGCAGCATTCCTGCAATTTCTCTTCGGTCAGTTGGTATTCATAATTTTTCGATCCACATTCAAATGATATCAAGTACGCTGACCTTGTCCCTACTTCACACTTTGCTTTCTCCGCTCTATGATATAAAAGCGCATACTCTGCGGCTGAGAGGAGTGTTTCATTCAACGCATTCTGGGCTAGGCAACTTTTCAAAATGGCTCTCGTAAAATCTTCCCCACCCAAGAAATTATCCCCAGCTATCCCTTTCACCTGCATGACACCATCAAACATCTCCAAAAGAGATACATCAAACGTCCCGCCGCCAAGATCCACTACCAAAAAGTGATATCTTCCTCTGTTTGATGTAATCCATAGGCAACTGCGGCGGCTGTTGGTTCACTGATTAGGCACTCCACCTTAATCCCAGCAAGTGTCGCCGCGGTCATCGTCGCCTGTCTTTGCGCATCATTAAAATAGGCAGGTACACTAATAACCGCTTCCGAACAATCCTCACATAAAAACTTTTCTGCATCTACGCGTAAATTTTTCAATATAAGTGAAGATAGTTCCACTGGTGTAAAAGAGAATTGCCCCATTTTATATTTTTTCTCCGTTCCCATAAATCGTTTAAATGTACTTATCGTACGATCAGAATGCGTTAACAGGCGTTCTTTAGCAATCTCTCCAACCAAAATTTCACCATTATCATCCACACTAATCACCGACGGCGTCAAATTATTTCCAAAAACGTTCGGAATAATTTCCGCACGCCCATCTCGCCAGTATGATACCAAACTATTTGATGTCCCTAAATCAATCCCAATTTTTCCCATAGCTTCCTCCTAATTATGTATTCCTATCTATTATAACGGTTATTACATAGAAAAACTTTACATTTTATAAAAGTCCATATTTTTGTCACAATTAGGCACCAAAACAGAAAAATGCAGGCGCTCCAAAAATAAAAATTCTGGAACCCCTACATTTTTCTAAACTGCTTATATCATTATTTTCTCGTTAATCCACTTGCACCTGCAATAAATTCGCTCAATTCCTCCATTTTCTGATCATGAAGCAGTTGTACAACTTTACTACCAACAATAACGCCATCACACACGGCAGCAAATCGCGCCACATGATCCAGGTTTGAAATTCCAAAACCAGCTAAAACGGGAACTGGGCTTATTTTTTTCAAGTAGGTTAGGTTTTCGTCAATCTTATCGCCAAACACCGCACGCTCACCAGTTGTCCCATTCACCGTTACGGCATAAATAAAGCCTTGTGCTTGATTTGCGATTAACTCCATGCGCTCTTTTGGGCTCGTCAACGAAATCAGCGGAATCAGGGCTATATCTGTATTTTCTATGTGAGGTAGGATGAAATCGCGATGTTCATACGGTAAATCCGGGATGATTAAGCCTTTGATCGGTGTTTTTTTAGCAAGTTCGATAAACTTTTCCACACCAAGGTGATAAATCGGGTTGAAATAACTCATCACAACAAGCGGGATATCGATTTTGCTCGTCGTTAATGTTTCTAGAATTTGTTCTAAACTTATTTTATCGGCCAAGGCTCGCGCGCCAGCTTCTTGAATCACTGGACCATCTGCTACTGGATCGGAAAACGGGATGCCAAGTTCAATCGCCGTTGCACCAGCGTCACTGAGGAGCTGCATTTGATTTTCTAGTTGATCAAGGCCACCGTCACCTGCCATAATATAGGGAACTACCGCCAAATTGGCTTGTTCGATTGCTGCTTGTAACTTCATTTGTCATCTCCTCCTTTCAAACGTGCGCGGATCTGATCTACATCTTTATCGCCACGGCCGGATAGGCAAACGACGATGCTTTCTTCGGGTTTCATTTTGCCAGCAAGTTCTACAGCGAAAGAGATCGCGTGTGAGCTCTCTAAAGCAGGGATGATTCCTTCGGTGCGGCAAAGCAATTGGAACGCTTCAACGGCCTGGTCATCGGTTACAGAGGCATACTCCGCGCGTCCTTCGTCTCGTAAAAAGCTATGTTCCGGACCAATTCCCGGATAATCAAGCCCTGCTGAAATCGAATACGCCTCCTGAATTTGGCCTGCATCATCTTGTAACACGTGCATCATCGCGCCATGCAAGACGCCAATTTCACCTTTGGAAAGCGATGCTGCATGAAAAGCCGTTTCCAGTCCAGATCCAGCTGCTTCAACGCCATACATTTTCACAGATGTATCATTGACGAACGGATAGAAAAGTCCCATCGAGTTACTTCCACCGCCAATACAAGCAACAAGCGCATCTGGTAAACGATTTTCTTTTTCGAGATGTTGCGCCCGTGCTTCCAATCCAATCACGCTTTGAAAATCGCGGACAATCTCAGGGAACGGATGCGGTCCAAGAACGGAGCCCATGATGTAATGCGTATCTTCCACATTTGCGACCCAATAACGGAGCGCCTCATTTACCGCGTCTTTTAGTGTGCCACTTCCGCCTGAAACACTGACAACTTTCGCGCCAAGCAACTCCATTCGGAACACGTTCAACTGCTGACGGCGAATATCTTCTTCTCCCATAAAAATGGTGCATTCTAAGTTAAATAGAGCTGCCACAGTCGCTGTTGCAACGCCATGTTGACCTGCGCCCGTTTCTGCTACGACTTTCTTTTTGCCCATTTGGCGTGTTAACAAGGCTTGTCCTATGCAGTTATTGATTTTATGCGCTCCTGTATGATTTAAATCTTCGCGTTTTAAGTAGATTTTAGCGCCACCTGCATGCGCCGTTAATTGTTCTGCAAAATAAAGTGGCGACTCGCGGCCTACATAATCTCGCAAATAATAGCTTAATTCTTTTTGGAACGCCTCATCTGTTTTCGACATTTCATACGCCTCTTCTAGTTCTGTGACGGCTTTCATCAATGTTTCCGGGACAAATTTCCCGCCATAATTTCCATAAAAACCTGCTTTGTTCGGTGCGTTATAACTCATTTTCAGGACTCCTTTACTTTTTGAATGAATTGGATTATTTTCTTAGGATCTTTCGTGTTATTTGTTTCTACGCCAGAGGAGACATCGACGGCAAACGGTTGAAATTGCTTGATTGCTTCTGGGACATTGCCGGCGTTCAAGCCACCCGCGATGATAAGTCGTTCGCTTGGTAAATCGCTTTTCGCAAGTGCTTCCCAATCAAATACTTCCCCACTTCCACCTTCAAATTGGGCAGCGGGCGCGTCGAGCAAGATCAAACTGTCTGGATACGCGGTGATATCACCAATGATCTGGCCATTTTTAACTGAGAACGCCTTTATAGTTGGAATCTCTATTTTGGCTAGTTCCGCTGGCGTTTCTTGACCATGGCACTGCGCGATATCGAGTGGAACCATCGCCGCAATTCGGTTTATTTCCGCGGGACTTTCATTCACAAATACGCCCACTTTTTTCACGCTCGCTGGCATATCTTGCGCTAAAATTCGTGCCTGATCTGGCGTCACTTGGCGCTTACTCGCGGCGAATACAAAGCCAATCATATTTGCCCCGTTCGCGACCGCGATCTCGATGTCTTGGCGGTATTTCAACCCGCAAATTTTGACCTGCGTCATCGGCGACTCACCTTCAAATCACTGGCAGCCTGCACCACATTATCCGCTCGCATTAGCGCTTCCCCAACGAGAACAACACGATACGATTTCGCTACACGAGCTACATCAGCAGGTTCACGGAAGCCACTTTCGCTAATATAAAACGCATCCGTTCGCGAAAATTCATCCGCCAAACGTTCACTCACCGCGATATCCACAACGAAACTATGTAAATCACGGTTATTCACACCAATTAACTTAGCTCCAAGCTTCTCCGCCACATTTAATTCCGCTTCGTTGTGCACTTCTACCAAGACCTCTAAATCAAGTGAGGTCGCGTATCTATAGAGGCTTTCTAAATCTTGCTCTGACAAAGCCGCGACGATAAGCAATACGATCGAAGCACCAGCATTTTTCGCGCGCACCAATTGTTTCTCGCTAATAATGAAATCCTTGCATAAAACAGGTATGCTAACCGCGCTCGCCACTGCCCGCAGATCCTCGATATCGCCTTTGAAAAAATGTTCGTCCGTTAGAACAGAAATCGCGCCAGCACCTGCTGCTTCGTAACTTTTCGCTTGTGCCACTGGATCGACATCCAAATTAATCGCCCCTTTTGATGGAGAAGCTCGTTTCACCTCAGCGATCAATTGTACCGCTTTTTCATTCGCCTTTAAAAAATCATAAAAATACGGTTTCCGACGTGGCAAACTCGCTTTTTCCAAAGGCATTTCTGTAACTTCCTGCGCTTTTTTCGCTAAAATTTCTTCTAAAAATGTCATCCTACTAATCGCTCCTTTTGACAAGCTAGTAATTTCGTTAATTTTTCATAGGCCGCACCGCTATCAATTAAATTGCGCGCCATTTCAATCCCCGCCTTAAGCGTCGCCACTTTGCCATGCGCCAGCAAACCTAGACCAGCGTTCAAAAGCACGGTGTCATAATATGCGCTCGGTTCCGCTTTTAACACCGACACCAAAATCTCCGCATTCCGTTTTGCATCGCCACCTTGAATCGCCTCTAATCCTCGACTTTCCAAGCCAACATCTTCCGGTAAAAAGGTATGCACAGTCACATCACCATTTTCAAGCAACGCATAATGATTCTCGCCAGCAAGCGAAGCCTCATCCATGAAACCACCGCCGTTCACAACAATCGCGCGTTTTCGTCCTAATTTCCCAAGAACCTGCGCGGTTTGTTCAAGCAAATCACGACGGTAAATGCCCATCAATTGCGTCTCTAATTTCACAGGATTTGTAAGCGGGCCAATCAAATTGAAAATCGTTGGCGTGTTCAACTCACGGCGCACCTGCATCACATATTTCATATTCGGATGCACATGTGGCGCGAATAAAAACGCAATACCAGCATTCTCCAGTAAATATACCATATCCTCGGCACCAAGCGAAATATCAATGCCCAATTCCTGACAAACATCCGCACTCCCTGACTTACTCGAAATGCTACGGTTACCATGTTTTGCAACCTTAATCCCCGCCGCCGCTAAAACAAAAGCAGACGTCGTACTAACGTTGAAGCTAAGCGATTTATCCCCACCGGTTCCGCAATTATCCATCGTGTTTTCCGACGCAATCGGCAACTGTAGCGCCACACCTTGCATCGTCTGTGCAATCGCCTGCATCTCCTCAATCGTTTCTCCTTTTATTTTGAGGGCCATCAGAAATGCTGCAATTTGCGCCTGACTCAATTCCCCCGCAAAAATCGCTGACGCTACAACCTGCATCTCTTCTCGCGTTAAATTTTGTTGATCATATACTTTCTGCAAGTAAGCTTCCATCCTGATTCCCCTCCTTATTGACAATCGCCACAAAATTCGCCATCATTTTTTTACCATCCAACGTTCCAATCGATTCTGGATGAAACTGCAAACCATACACTGGAAATCCGCGTAACTGCATCGCCATAATCTCGTCATCATCAAGCGACCGTGCCAAAATTTCTAACGTATCAGGAAATCCTTTCTTCTCCACGATCAGCGAATGATATCGCATGATTTCAAGCTCCTCACCAAGGCCCGCAAAAATCGCGCCCGCCGTTTGCTTCATGTTGGAAACCTTGCCGTGCCTGATCGCATCCGCTTGACTCACCGTTCCACCGAACACCTCGCCGATCGCCTGATGCCCCAAACAAATGCCCAACATCGGCTTCTTATCCGCAAACTGCCGAACAACCTCTTCCAAAAGTCCCGCCTCACTTGGCTTCCCAGGACCAGGTGACAACACGATTCCCGTCGCATTCGCCGCCACCTCCATCAAATCCACCGCGTCATTTCGGCGAACAACGACTTCTTCCGCGTATTCCGCCAAATACTGCTCCAAATTATACGTAAACGAATCATAATTATCGACTAATAAAATCATTTTCCAACCTCCAGTAACGCTTTGGCTTTTTGCAGCGTTTCTAAATATTCACTCTCCGGATCCGAGTCATACACAATCCCCGCGCCCGCCTGCACATACGCCGTTTCCTGATGCAACACCATCGTCCGAATCGCCAGCGCAAAATCACAATCCCCTTGATGCGTCAAATACCCAACCGCACCCGCATAAGGACCACGCTTTACATTTTCCCATTCATAAATCCGTTCCATCGCTCGAATCTTAGGCGCACCACTCACCGTTCCTGCTGGCAACACCGATTTCAGCGCATCCATCGCCGTCAAGCCTGGTTTCAAAACCCCATCCACAACCGACACCAGATGCATCAAAAAGCGATATCGCTCAATCGTCAAGTAAACCGGCACACTCACGCTTCCCGTCACCGCAATTTTCCCGATGTCATTACGTCCCAAATCCACCAACATCCGATGTTCCGCGAGTTCCTTTTCATCATGCAAAAGCTCGTCCGCCAAACGCTCATCCTCCTGCTTCGTTGCCCCACGTTTCCGCGTCCCAGCAATCGGATTCGTCACAACCACATCCCCCGTCACACTCACCAAACTCTCTGGAGAAGACCCAATCAACTTCGTCTCACCAAAATCAACGAAAAACAAGTACGGCGAAGGATTCAACAATCGCAACTTCCGATAATAATCAAACGCATCGCCCGCGAATGGCGCCTCCAAACGCTGCGATAATACAATTTGGAAAAAGTCCCCGTTCCTAATATGCTCCTTCGCCCGCTCGACCTGCATCATATACTCGGCTTTTGTCACATTACTCGTATATTCCATCGGCGTCACCACAACATCCCGCATCTCACGTTCCCCCGCCGTCACCAACTGCTCCTGCATCCGATCAAGCGCCTCCCGCATCTCACTCTCCGTCCGATTCGAGTAACAATTATCCTGCACCAGCGTCATTTCCTCCGCCTGATGATCCATAATCAAAAACGACTCGTACAACATAAAATGAATATCCGCCAGTCCCTCGCGCGTTTCCCGCGGCATCTCACCCAAATCTTCATATAACGCAATCGTGTCATAGCCAACATATCCAATCGCACCAGCCTCAAAAGGAAGCGAGTCTGCCATTTTTGGCGCCGTCCGAATCACCTTATCAAGCTCCGCCAGCGGATCAGCCACTATCTTCTCCACCCCATCCATCACGAATCGTTGCCCATAAACTTTTATCTCATGCACTGGATCCATCGCAATAATCGAATACCGTCCCGCATCCGCATCCCGCGCTGCGCCCTCAAGCAAAGCCTTATTTTTTCCATCCAATCGCTCATATGCCAAAATCGCCGTAATCGTATCCGCATTTATTTTTTTCGTTAATTTCATCGCTCATTCCTCCAATTTTAGAATACAAAAAAGCCCCCTAAAGAACCCAGCCAAATTACTGTTTTCTTTAGAGGGCGAATAATCAAATACCGCGGTACCACCTCATATTGGAATCTTAATAATTCCATCTCATTCAAGTACGAATCACATACTCTATCTCTATAACGGGAGAACCCGGCAGCTCCTACTTACAATTGTTCAAAGCCACACGCGCAAGGACCACTTCAGCAAAATAACTTTATCAGTTCACACCAACCACTGATTCTCTGGAAAAATTATCTTTGCTTACTCTTCTCGCTTTATGTTTTAGTTTATTTTTATAATTTATTGTTCTCATGCATATTGCAGTTCTCTGGATTTTCTGCTTCTTACTCGCTTACTGGTTGTTCTTGGTTAGCGTATAAGAACCGCTGATGGATTACATGCTCACTGCGTTCTCATGCATATTGAGGTTCTAACTCAGCACACTACGCTTCGTAAGAACCACAACAAAAAAGGGCCTCCCTCCATATCTAAATAAACATTAGATAAGGACGGGAGACCCGTGGTGCCACCTTTATTAATCGAAAAACCGATTCACTCAATCCCACAAATCACTATGGGGTGCCTTGTGTAACGATAAGGCCTAATCGCTAACTCCTACTGAGGAAAAATCCCGTTCAGTTTAGTTGCTCCGAAGTCCATTCACATCATCTCTGCTACTGATTCACACCAACCATCAGCTCTCTTAAAACATCCATCATGTTACTTACTCTTCATCAACGCGTTTATTTAATATAGAATTCATGATAGCGGATGTTCGCTTTAAAGTCAAGCATTTTTATAGTAAATTTTTCAATCGTCCAACCTTTAAAACAGGATTTCTCATTATACCATTCATTTTTTATGATAAGTCAACGCCATCTGAATACACATCGAAATCTCCTGAATCGGCAAATCCGCTCTAGGATCCAGTATAATCGCCCTATTCCTGGAAAAATGCAATGTATCTGAAAACATATCACGAAAAGTAGCAATTAATGTTGTTTGGCAATGAAAAAATAGCGCAATATTCTCTTCTTCAAACCGATCTATCCGTATTGGCGTACCACCTTTAACAACATAACTAGGCTGGCTCCACTTCAAGCTTTCTGCTACAGTGGCAATTGGTACAACCTGTTTTGCTAATTCCATAATCAGTTCCCGAATTTCCAGAAGTCGTTCTCGGTACGGATCAGGATATTGTTCAAAACGCAGTTGCATTTCATTATTCATTGTAGCCATCTTTGCCTCCTCCCATTAGTACGTCACATATGAAAATAATATAGATGCTAATCCTGATTTCAGCCATTCCCAAATATATGTAGCTCCCTTTTACGATTCCCTAAACCGGTTCGTCGCTTCCCGTGACGCTCTAATCTGCTCAATCATCTCTTCATAATGATGCGATGCATAGAAATAGAACAAGATATCAATCACTAAGAATTGCGCTTGTCTTGAACTCGTCGCAGCGCTTCGGAGCTCGGTTTCTGGTGCACGTGATGTCTCTAACGCCACCGTTGCTTTTTGCTTTAATTTATTTTGTCCAAAACGAGTTAGACTCAGTAATTCCAAGCCATTGTTCAGCGCTTCATCCGCTAACTGCAATACTTCACTCGTTTCCCCACTATTGGAGACAGCGAAGAAAACCGCTTCTTTAGAACCCGCGGCAAAAGCCATCGCTAAAATATGGGGATCGGCAATCGCAATCGCATGTTTCCCTGCACGCATCCATTTTTGGGCGATATCCTCAGCGATCAACCAGGAAGCTCCAACGCCATACGCATAAATGGTGTCTGCTTGTTGCAAAATATCACACGCAAGCAGTACTTTTGCTTTATCAAGCTGCCCAACTGTATCGTTCAACGTCTGTACCGTATTGGATACCAGTTTTCGCGTGATCTCCTCAAAATCCTCATTCGGCTCGATGTCATAATAACCCGTTTTTTCAGGTTGCACTAATTCAACGGATAACTTCATTTTTAGCTCTGGAAAACCTTCTAACCCCATCGAATGACAAAAACGAATCACTGCAGCACCGCTCGCTCCAGAATTTTCAGCTAATTCGTGAATGGACATTTTTACAATTTTGCTAGGGTCTGCTAAAATCGCGCGACCAACTTTTGCCTCTGATTTCGGCAATTCTTCTAAAATACCTTGAATTCGATTAATGACACTTCCCATAATCTACGTTGCCACCTCCCTTGAATACATTCTATGCTTCAATTATAACACGGAGTTAGCGCATACAACAAAAGAAGTGAGACAGATTCGCCCCACTTCTTTGTTTTATTCTGCTACTGCTTCCATTGCGTCTTTTGGAACACCCCAAAGGTACGTTAGGATGAAACCGCCAAGATAGGCTGCTAGTAAGCCAATTACGTACTCAAACCATGTGTTATTAGCGATAAGCGGGATGAGCGCTACGCCAGATGGGCCAATTGCGATGGCGCCAACATTACCGAAGAAGCCAATAATAGCTCCACCGATACCGCCACCAAGACACGCCGTAATAAACGGACGACCAAGTGGGACCGTAACACCGTAGATTAATGGTTCGCCAATACCGAGAATCCCGACTGGCAAACCGCCTTTAATCATGTTAACTAAAGGTTTATTTTTGCGACAACGCATCCAAATTGCAATTGATGCGCCAACTTGTCCGCCTCCTGCCATAGCAAGCATTGGGAGCAAGATTGTGTATCCATCTTGCGCAATCATTTCAACATGAATCGGTGTCAAGACCTGATGAAGGCCGAGCATTACCATTGGTAGGAATAGCGTCCCCAGAACAAATCCAGCGAACAGTCCACCTTTTGCGATAATCCAGTTGATGCTTCCTACCAAGCTTGTCGAAATAACGCCTGCAAATGGCATGATGATGAAAATCGTGAACAGGCCAATGATGAGCAGCGCTAACATCGGTGTTAAAATAATGTCTAGCGAATTTGGAATCCATTTACGTAAAAACTTCTCTAACACACAAAGCAAGTAAACCGCTAGAAGTACACCGATAATACCACCTTGTCCAGCGACCATATCCGAACCATTAAAAATATTTTTAATCGGTAATTCTGGTGTCACACCCATGAGCAACGTCACACCACCGACGGCGCCACCAAGTACTGGCGTGCCTCCGAATTCTTGCGCTGTATTAATCCCTACATAAATAACGAGAAACGAGAAAATACCATTTTTAATAACATTTAAAACTGTCACATATTGCATCCATGTTTCAGCATCCAATTTTCCAGCTTGAATATTATTGAAAAGAATCGCTGCAATACCAGCAATTAATCCAGCGCCAACGAAACCAGGAATTAGCGGGACAAAAATGTTCGCTACTGATTTCAATAAACGTTTGAAACCTGATGTGTTATTTTGTTTCTTTTTCAGCTCCGCTTTTGTTGCCGCAGCTTTTTCTTCCACTAGTTCTTTCCCTGTTTTAGCCGAACTTTGCGTCAAATTTTCATCCAAATTATCTGGCAATGTTTCGCCAAGTTTCACACCCGCCATCTCACACATCGCACCTGCTACTTTATTGACAAAGCCTGGTCCAACGATGATTTGAAGCGTGTCATCCTCTACAACACCAAGCACGCCTGGCGCTTTTTTCAAGCCTTCCACGTTCACTTTATCCGTATCCTTAATGCCTAAACGCACGCGAGTCATACAATGCGCGATCTTAGAAACATTCCCCATACCGCCGACTTCTTCAAAAATCTTCTGTCCTAAATCCTGTTCTTTACTCATGTTCGTCGCCTCCCTTTAGTTTAGCGTGCGTCTGATGAAACCATCCGCTGATGCTAATTTTTCTGTCGCTGTTGCAAGATCTGTTTTCGTTAAAATCATGACAATCGCTGGCTTCACATGTTGTCCTGCCAACTCAAAATACTTCGTCGCTGTCGCGTAATCACATTCTGTTGCTTCCATGATGATACGTTTTGAGCGTTCCACTAATTTTTCGTTTGTTGGCATCACGTCAACCATCAAGTTTTTATATACCTTACCAATTCCAATCATCGAAACCGTTGAAATCATATTTAAAACTAGCTTTTGCGCCGTTCCAGCTTTCAATCGCGTGGATCCCGTCAAAATTTCAGGACCACAATCGACTTCAATCGCCGTATCCGCATGAGCCGAAATCGCCGCGTTCTTGTTACATGACAAAGCTCCTGTTTTTGCACCAACTTCTTTCGCATAATCAAGCGCACCAATCACGTACGGCGTCCGACCGCTTGCCGCAATTCCCAGCACATAATCATTCGCCGTTAACGAAATAGCTTGTAAATCTTCTTTACCCAAAACAACCGAATCTTCCGCGCCTTCCACCGCTTGTAAAAACGCTTTCTCACCACCTGCAATCAGGCCAACAACCATTGTCGCGGGTACTCCAAACGTTGGCACACATTCCGCCGCGTCTAAAACACCTAGACGTCCGCTCGTTCCAGCGCCAAGATAAATGAGCCGCCCACCTTTTTTAAAACTTCCGATCACGCCATTGATAACGGTTTCAATTGACGTAAGATTCGTCGCGATCGCCGTCGGTACCTTCGCATCCTCTTCATTCATAATCTGCAATGCTTCTTTTACAGTTAGCATATCTAAAGCTGTCGTTTTTTCATTTCGCTTTTCCGTGGATAAATTCTCTAACATAAGAACACCTCTTTCATACGATCATTGTATCGCAAACGGAATTATATTTCAATGTTTATTTTTATAATTTGAAATAAAGTTTCATAAATGAGGATAAAAAAGCAGCTTAACTGCCGTGTTAAGCCACTTTCCTCTTTATTCTACTGATGTCAATTCTGTCACTTTAATATGTTTCTTGAAATTTTTTGCTAATTTTTTATTATAATTCGTATTTTGATCTGTCCAATCCGTGCCGCGCTGGGTCGGCCAACCAGATGTATTCGCGATATACGTCAACATTTCGATTCCCTCTAAGCCTTTTGTCTGCGCGCGATTAAACGCTTTTGTCATGTTTGTAATGGCAATTTCCGCATTTTTCTCAGGTGTAAGCAACTCTTCTTCCGTTAATTCCTCTGGCGCAAGTCCACCGCGATGCAATTGAAATAAGCCAAACGAACTTCCTTCATCACCAATTGTTTTTGGATCAAAGCCGCTCTCTGTTTCAGCAATGGAAAGTGGGATCCAAGCTGGTATATCATGTTTTTTCGCTGTTTTTTGGATCATATCCATCATGGCAACCCGCTCCTGATGCTGATCATAGAAGTGAAACACAAGTGCGCCGGCCGCTAATACGCCCAATATAAAAATAAATGTTTCTCTTTTCATAGCCTTAACCTCTCATTAGTTATATTTTGGTAAACTTCCAGCCTGATCTGGTTGCCAAATTAGGACAATAAGTAAAATCGCGACGACCAAGACAAGCGCAACACTTGCTATCATGTTTCTGATTTTCATATTCGCCCGTACCTCCCTCATTATTCCACTTTCTGAAACATAAGATAAAACGTAATCCAGCCTTCTCGCAAATCGACACCATAGTCAAAATCATGTTGCTCCATCACTGTTTGCACGATCGCAAGCCCCAGCCCCGTTCCAGAAAAATTCTTATTTCGTGAAGCTTCCCGTACATAAAATGGCTTCCAAATATGTTCTAAAATTTGTGGATCGCGTATCGTCGTCTCATTCTTAATCCCAAAATAAAGCTTATCATTACGCTCGGACCATTCAATTTCAATCCGATCCGTCGTTGCATATTTCACTGCATTCGTAATTAAATTATTAAAAACCATTTCTAGTTTCGCTCTGTCTGCCAAAATCACGATTTCCGGTCCAATTGCCGATTTTATTCGAATATCCATGCCCATCATTTCCTGATAATTCGCAAGCAAGCCATCAAAAAGCGTCCTAACCTGAATTTTCTCCAGCTGTAGCGGATCAGCTTCCATTTTAGAAAAGCGCAACAGTTCTTCAATAATAGCCGAAATATGATCTGTTTGCTTCACAATCGTCTCCATATAAGTCCCATCATCCAAACCATCCTGAATCCCCATACTGTAAGCTTTAATCAGCGCCAGTGGAGTCTTTAGCTCATGCGTGAGATCCGCCATAAAATACTTCAAATCTTTATTACGGCGAAGTAACGTGTAATGCGCCGTTTTCAAATCATCACTCATCACATTAATACTCGTGGCCAAATCCTCTAACTCATCGCGCGTTTCAACCGTCACTGTGCCAAATTCCAACTTTGAAATTTGATCAGCAACTGTTTTTAATTCTTCAAGTGGCTTCGTAATTTTCCGAGATAAGAAACCCGTCAACGCAACGACTAAAATCGATCCAAACAACATCAACATCAAGTTAAATTCATTAATTATTTTCGCCGTTTCACTATAATTTGCGATCGAAACCCCAGCTACGACAAGTAAACCGTCCTTCTCATTGAGGCTAACAAGAAAACTCGATTTCTGCTTTCCTTGATCGTATAGTTTGTTAACAATAGCGCCATTTTTCAGCTCATCTAGCGTATCTCCAGTGACCCAAAAACGGTTCAACGCGATTTGTTTCTTGGCTAAATCAAGCGATAACATCTCATTCAAATCGTCCACATTATTCGTCATTTGTTCCGAGACAATCGTGACGTCATACTTTGCCTCAAGCTTCCAGATGTCGTTCTCAATCTGCCTCTTACTCCAACTTTCAACCTCTTTCATCGCCTGCGTCACTTTTTGATTCATTTCATAATGATAATATTTTGGTAGGAAAAATTGATTGACCAATATCGACAAGGCAAATACGCCAATCACGACCGCCGATATCCGCCACGTCAGTTTTCTGCCAAGTTTACTCATGATGAACCTCGATACTGTATCCCATGCCGCGATGTGTCTTAATTAAGCCATCGCCCACTTTTTCGCGAAGTCGCCTGATATGCGTATCCACCGTGCGTTCTTCACCTTCATAATCAATGCCCCAAACGATATCTAGTAGCTGATTCCGATTCAGAATCGCACCCTTATTTTGATATAAAACGCGCATCAATTCATACTCTGTTTTCGTCGCATTAATATCAACACCTGCTTTGAATAACTTCTTGGCATATGTATCAATCATGACATCAGCCACTTGGAAACAGTTCTGAAAACCTGTTAAGTTCTTCGCCCGCGCCAAAAGTGCCTTCGGGAAAAACGGCTTCTTCACGTAGTCATCCGCGCCCGCCTCCAGAGCAAGGTACTCATCTTCCCCTTCACTTTTGGCCGTTAACATGATGACTTTAATCGTGCTTGACGCCTTCATTTCCTTGCAAACTTCCACACCATCAACGCCTGGCATCATCCAATCCAACACCGCTAAATCTAATTTTTCACGATAAAATATAGTTAAAGCTTCTTCCCCATTTTCTGCTTGAAAAACAGTAAAGCCCTCTTTTTCAAAATAAGCACACAAAATTTTCAACATATCTTTTTGATCGTCTGCTATGAGTACGTTCATGATTTATCACCTATTGCTTTATTTTTTTCCATCATACCATAGTTTTATGACGCGAAATTGACAAAAAGGAAACCTTTAGAAATTCTTTAGAAACGTCAAAAACCCTCTAGCTCAAGAAAATAGCTAGAGGGACTTCTTATTTATTCTAGTTCGCTACAATATTGACCAATTTGCCAGGGACAGCGATGATTTTACGGATCGTTTTGCCCGCTATTTCTTCGCTGATTTTATCGTCTGCAAGGGCGATTTTTTCTAGTTCATCCTTGTTTAGATCTTTCGCAATGGTTACTTTCGCTCTTACTTTGCCGTTGACTTGAAGCACGATTTCCACTTCATCTTCTACGAGTTTCGAAGCGTCAAAAGTTGGCCACGACACGTAAGAGATCGTTTCGGTATGACCAAGACGGTGCCAAAGTTCTTCTGCCAAATGTGGTGCAATTGGCGAAAGAAGTTGAACGAATCCTTCTGCATAATTTTTTGGAACGGTTGTTGCTTTGTAGGCATCATTAATGAAGATCATCAATTGGGAAATTCCCGTATTGAAACGCAGATTTTCATAATGCTCGGAAACCATTTTCACCATTTGATGATACGATTTCTCAAGGTCTACATTCGCTTCTGGTGTGATTTTCGTGTTTATTTCACCTGTTTCTTCGTTGATAAACAAACGCCACACGCGATCCAAGAATTTACGAGCGCCTTCCAGCCCATTTTCATTCCACGGGATCGATGCTTCTAGCGGCCCCATGAACATTTCATAAAGGCGTAGCGTATCGGCACCATATTTATCGACAACATCATCTGGATTGACAACATTACCGCGAGATTTACTCATTTTTTCGTTGTTGTCGCCCAAAATCATACCTTGGTTAAACAATTTTTGGAACGGTTCTTTCGTTGGAACCACACCGATATCATACAAAAATTTGTGCCAGAAACGCGCGTAAAGGAGATGCAATACGGCATGCTCGGCGCCACCGATATAAACGTCGACAGGTAGCCATTGTTCTAGTTTTTCTTTATCCGCAAGAGCTTGATCGTTGTTAGGATCGATATAACGCAAGAAGTACCAGCTAGAGCCAGCCCATTGTGGCATTGTATTCGTTTCGCGAACGCCTTTGCGACCATTTTCATCGACAACGTGAACCCAATCCGTCAAATTAGCAAGTGGTGATTCGCCTGTTCCAGATGGTTTAATTTCGGTTGCTTTTGGAAGTAGGAGCGGCAATTCTTGTTCTGGAATCGTCGTTGTTTCGCCATCTTCCCAATGAATAACTGGGATTGGCTCTCCCCAATAACGCTGGCGGCTGAACAACCAATCGCGCAAACGGAAACTAATTTTGCGGGTACCAGCTTTATTTTCTTCCAACCATGCAATCATTTTACTGATCGCATCGTCCTTGTCTAGACCATCAAGGAATCCTGAATTAATATGCGCGCCGTCGCCTGTATATGCCTCTTCTTCCACATTTCCACCAGCAAGAACGGCTCTAATCGGCAACTCGAACTGCTTCGCAAATTCATAATCACGCTCGTCATGCGCTGGAACGGCCATAATCGCACCAGTTCCGTATTGAATCAACACATAATCGGCAATCCAAATCGGCATTTCTTCGCCATTTACAGGATTAATCGCATAAGCTCCTGTGAAAACGCCCGTCTTATCTTTCGCAAGATCGGTACGCTCCAATTCACTTTTAAGTTCCACTTGTTTTTGATACGCTTTTACAGCCTCTTTTTGTTCTGGCGTCACGATTTTGTCTACCAAAGCATGCTCTGGTGAAAGGACCGCATATGTTGCTCCAAAAAGAGTATCCGGACGCGTCGTAAATACAGTAAAGTTCGCATCGGTATCCTTCACTTGAAACGCGACTTCCGCTCCTTCTGAACGGCCAATCCAATTGCGCTGCATATCTTTAATATTTTCTGGCCAATCTACCAAATCAAGATCATCCAGCAAACGATCCGCATATGCCGTGATTTTTAGCATCCATTGACGCATCGGCTTGCGGAAAACAGGATGTCCACCACGCTCACTTTTGCCATCGATAACTTCTTCGTTTGCAAGTACCGTTCCAAGCGCTGGGCACCAGTTAACCGCCACTTCTGCTTCATAAGCAAGGCCCTTTTCGTACAATTTCGTGAAAATCCACTGCGTCCATTTATAGTAGCTTGGATCGGTCGTGTTAATTTCGCGATCCCAGTCATAAGAAAAACCAAGCGATTTGATTTGGCGTGTGAAATTCTCGATATTGTGCGCCGTAAACGCAGCAGGATCATTCCCTGTATCAATCGCATATTGCTCTGCTGGAAGACCAAAAGCGTCCCAACCAATCGGGTGAAGTACATTAAAACCTTGCATCCGCTTCATGCGTGCCAAAATATCTGTCGCTGTGTAACCTTCTGGATGCCCAACGTGAAGGCCTGAACCAGATGGATACGGGAACATATCAAGCGCATAAAAATTCGATTTATCCGCGTCCTCCGTTGTTTTAAAAATCTTCTCTTCTTCCCACTTCTTCTGCCATTTCGGCTCCATCTCTTTGTGATTAAATGTCATCATTTCAACTTCCCTTCTTTAAATAAAAGCATAAAAAAATCCCACAGCAAAAAAAATGCCATGGGACGAGAGTCTGAACTCCCGCGGTACCACCCAAATTAGTGTCACCACTCAACTCGATTTCCTTAACGCGGAAAAAACGGCGGAATGTTCCGCATCTATGCTAGGCAAGGCAAGTTCGTATTTCGTTCATCTGTGACTCGCACCAACCGCCACTTCTCTTCGCATGAACTTAAAATACTACTACTCCCCGTCTTATCTTCAATAGTTCTATTGTAGCCCATTCCGAATACTTTAGCAACCCTCTATATTGGCGCTTTATCAAGTGAAGTCAACCAAATCATCTCGACTTTATCATCCCAAAAACCAAAGCGTAACTCGATATTATTATCTCGGTCTTCGTAAACTAATTCTTGCTCGTAACGATCCGATTTCGTCAAGTTGCGATACGCCGAACCATACGCGCTCGTCACCTTATCGACAGAATCACCGAATTTGATACCTCGGCTCGTTTTTAATGCATCGCTCGCATATTCAATATGTATCACGCGATTTTT
Source organism: Listeria weihenstephanensis (assembly GCF_003534205.1). Taxonomy (NCBI): domain Bacteria; kingdom Bacillati; phylum Bacillota; class Bacilli; order Caryophanales; family Listeriaceae; genus Paenilisteria; species Paenilisteria weihenstephanensis. The sequence continues at coordinate 2,114,051 of NZ_CP011102.1, forward strand.
ATCGGCATCTTCAATCGAAATCCAATATGTTGCTGTATCCTTCTTCTTCGGAACTAGTACTTTGATCTCTTTTTGCAAGCTTTTGTCCGTCACTTTTTTCGATGTAAAGTCTTTTTTCTGAGTAGCCGTATCCAACAATTGATTGATTTTGATGTCATTCACAGATTCAGATGACAAGTCGGTGGAAGCAATTTCTTTATGAATTTCGTGATAAGGACTACCCGCCACGAAAAAAGTTTGCCGAAAGAATATTGCTGTCCCTGCCAGTAACAATATGATGACAACAACGCCAATCCAATGTTTTTTGAAATTAAATTTACCATAAAAAGCTGTAATAATCATTAAAGCAATAATAGCCAAAACAAGATATAAAATTATCATTTCTCCACTTCTTTCACATTTACAAAGATGTCTTAAAAATAGCATAAATAAACGGATAAAGCAATGATTATACTGCCTTCTATGATAGACACAATCGCTCTTTATTTTTATTTCATACTTGGCTTATATTTCATCAATGGGTATAGTAAAAATCCTAAGAAAAACAGACCTAGACTCAAGGCAAATACGCGCCAATCTTCCGTTCCACTTTTGATAATCCAGCAGGCATATGTGAGAGCAAGTGCCGCAATAAAGCCGTCAAAGCAGCGTTTAGCAATGGAATTTGTTTCGTACGTAGCACCTGTTATTGTCAGTTTCAACTGGAATAATGGCGAAATGAAATACTGCACGAGGAAAGCCAGCGTCGACACTTTGACCACGAAATCGTACGCGGCTGCGATATTGCCTGAAAGCGTGGATAAAATAAAGAGCTGCGACGCGCAACATGTCAAAATCAACACAAGAACCGGTGTCCCATTTTTATTCGTTTTCGCTAGGAATGGCAGGAAAAGGCCGTTTTTAGCAGCTTGGTACGGGGCCTCAGAACTCATCATAATCCAGCCTACCGCGGAACCAAAAAGGCAAATCAAAGCTAGGAGCGCCATCACGGCGGAACCACCGCTACCCGTCACAACATTGAGCGCATCGGCAAGCGGACTTGCGGAATGCAATAATTTCGACTTAGGAATCAAACCTAACGCCAAAATCGTGATGGTGGTGTAGAGGCAAACAGAAATAATAAGCCCTGATATTGTTGCTGCGCGAACCGTTTTTCCTGATTTGGCACGACCTGCGAACATCATAGCAGATTCGATACCGATGAAAGCCCACAACGTCACGATCGCCGCGCTATTCACTTGAGATAGTAGACCGTGCTCCAAGCCACTCGTGTCGACAACGGGATGGTACCACGCGCCCATAATGGCAGATTGGAAGGCAAACAGACCAACGACAATGAATAGGAAGAAGCCTACAATTTTAGCGGTCGTTGCTACGAAATTAATCCGCCCAGCCCCATTCACACCTTGAATAATGATCAAACACACGCCCCATAAGAGTAGCGAACAGATCAAGAATGTGAGCAATTGTCCAAGTCCAAGTTCGTACGATCCTGCTGTAAAAATGATTTTCCGGCTGTTTAAAACGGGGAAAAAGACCGATAGATAACCTGCAAATGAGGTGATTATCGAGACGTTTCCTGCCCAGTTCGCCACCCAGTAACTCCATACTGCGATAAATCCTGCAAGCCTTTTTAGCTTCGGATTTCGGAATAATTCGAACGCATGGCTTTGCGCACCACTTGTTAAGTCTGGTCGTCGCACAGCCAAATTTCCGAATACGAGCGCGATCATTAATACGCCAGTTCCCGTTAAAATCCATGCCAGCATAATGCCGAGCGGGCTTGCCACTGCTGCCATTTGACGCGGTAACATGAATATTCCTGATCCAATCATATTTCCTACAACAAGTGATGTTAATACGAGATATCCCATTTTTTTGTTAGTTTTCACCATGTCCATTACCTCCAAGTTGATTTAACACGTTACCAAAGTAAAGTATTTTTATATCATAGCACAATGACCCAATCACCGCAACCACGTAAAATGTGATAAAATAAGCAAAGATAAGATTTTAATTTTGAAGGAGTTTGACAAAAAGATGAATCCATTTGAATATACGAACGATAATAAACGCTATCACACGTGGAATTACTGCTTGCGAGAACATTTTGGCTATAAGGTTTTCAAAGTCGCGCTTGATGGTGGTTTTGATTGCCCCAACCGTGATGGCACAGTGGCGCACGGTGGTTGTACTTTTTGCAGTGCTGCTGGGTCGGGTGACTTCGCGGGAGATCGTGTCGATGATCTCAAAACACAATTTCATGAAATCAAGGATAAAATGCATACAAAATGGAAAGATGGCAAATATATGGCGTATTTTCAAGCTTTCACGAATACACATGCCCCTGTTGCGGAACTTCGGGAAAAATATGAATCGGTGCTGGATGAACCAGGTGTCGTCGGACTTTCGATCGCAACACGTCCAGATTGCCTTCCTGATGATGTTGTGGACTATTTAGCCGAGTTAAACGACCGAATCTACCTGTGGGTGGAACTTGGCCTTCAAAGCGCGCACAATGAGACTGGCGTGTTAATCAACCGAGCGCATGACTATGATTGCTACGTGGACGGTGTCGAAAAATTACACGCGCGTGGTATCCGTGTTTGCACGCATATTATTAACGGCCTCCCTCGCGAAACACCAGAAATGATGATGGAAACCGTGCAAAAAGTCGTTGAAAGCGGCGTTGCAGGAATCAAGATCCACTTATTACACCTACTCAAAGGCACGCCAATGGTGCAGCAATACAAAAACGGCGAACTGAAGTTTTTAACAAAAGAGGATTATGTCAGCCTTGTTTGCGATCAGTTAGAAATTCTGCCTCCCGAAATGGTTATTCATCGTATTACTGGTGACGGCGCTCTAGAAGACCTCATTGGCCCTATTTGGAGCTTAAATAAATGGGAAGTTCTCAATTCCATCGATGCCGAACTTGTCCGTCGCGATAGTTGGCAAGGAAAGTTCTACAAAACAGCGAAAGTCGGTAATGAAGCATGAACTTAAAAAGCATTTTGCCATTCAGTCATGATTTACTCACACGCCTCCTCGTGCCTGGCGATATCGTCGTCGATGCAACCGCTGGAAATGGTCATGATACGGCCTTTCTAGCAGAACTTGTTGGCATTAACGGTCACGTCTTTAGTTTTGACATTCAGCAACAAGCCATCGACGCGACGACAGAACTTTTAAAAGAAAAGCAACTAGCCGATCAAGTCACACTTTTTTGTGAGAGCCACGCTAACATGACCTCTTTGCTTGCAGATCAATCAATCAAAGCCGCCATTTTTAATCTCGGCTATTTGCCCGGTGGTGACAAAACAATTACAACGCTGGCGGACACAACGATTCAGGCAATCGAAAGCGCCCTATCCTTGCTTGCTGTTGGAGGTATCGTTATTCTCGTGATTTACCACGGTCATCCAGAAGGTCAAACAGAGAAATCAGCCGTGCTACATTATGCTGAATCTTTAGCGCAAGAGCAATTTCACGTTTTAGAATATCGCTTTATCAACCAACGCAACAACCCACCTTTCGTTATCGCTATCGAAAAAAGAAAAACAAAGCCAGTTCCCGCGAAATAAAGTGGCAACTGGTTTTTGTTTGAAATAAAGTTTCACGAAATGTATACTTAAAATAAAACAAAAGAAAGATACGGTGGTTCACATGTTCGGTATTTCCATTTATTTATCTGAAAACAACGATTTTGAAACAACAATAGAACGCGCTTCTGAGAAAGGTTTCTCGCTTATTTTCAGCTCCTTACATATCCCAGAAGAAGATCCCGCTCATTATTCCCATCTACTTACACGGCTGGGCAATGCTGCAAAAGCACACAAGATGCAATTAATCCTCGATATTTCTGCGGAATCGCTGGCACACCTTGATCTCACCATTGACCAAGCAGATCAAATTAGCAAGCTAGGCGTCACTGGTCTACGTGTTGATTATGGCTTAAACATAGCTGAAATAGCTAAACTCGCGACGAAAATCAAGGTTTACCTTAACGCTAGCACTATTAATAAAACCTTTTTAGACGCACTGTTGCAGGCCGGCGTTGATATCTCACAAGTCGAAGCTTTTCATAACTACTACCCAAAACCACACACAGGCCTGGATATTCCCTTTTTCAAGCAAACGAACGATTTTCTACACCAGTATGGCTTAAAAATCGCCGCTTTCGTACCTGGTAATGGGGAAAAACGCCAACCATTATACGCCGGTCTACCTACACTCGAAAAACACCGTGATATCCACCCATTTGCCGCAGCGCTTGAGTTAAAAACACTTGGCATTGACCACATTTATATTGGAGATCCATCATTGCAACCTAGCACAACAGACCAGTTTCAAGCATTTCAGCAAAATAGCACACTACTCCTTGATTGCCAATTAGACAACGATCTTGACCCACAAATTCAGCAACATCTACTATCGCCTGACAATAACCGAATGGACCCAGCGCGCGACCTCATTCGCTTAGAAAAATCACGCCTCGCATTAGCAAACTTGAACATCCCAGCAATTCCATCAAGAGCCTGTCCAACAGGTAGTATCATGATTGATAACGCCTTATTTGGCCGCTATCAAGGAGAAATTACAATCGCTCTACGCAACTTACCAGCAGAATCAAAAAGCAACATCATTGGTCAGCTAGATCCAGCCGCGATTCAAATATTGCCATTCATCCAACCTGGACAAATCATTCAACTACGATTACACACTAAAAAGTAGCCTCGCGATTCTTAAGGCTACTTCTATAGTATCAAACTGTTAACATTTCACTAGCAACTAAAACTGGTCCCCCGCCAAAACGAGCAACTTTTGCTGAGCCAAACTCGCGCATCACATTTTTCGTATCTAGAATAAGTGAACTATTCGCTAATATTTGTTCCTTATCAAATAGATCATGGCACGTAAGTATAATAACCAAATCATACAAAGCAAAACTACTATAATCAAGCGGAATTGTGTCGCGAATCGTGCCGTCTTTTTCTCTATATTTTGTTGCTAGCGGATCACAAAAATCAACATTAGCCCCAGCTTTCAAGAGATTTTCATATACTTCTATGCTCGGAGATTCCCGAAGATCATCAATATTTTCTTTATAAGCCATGCCCAAAATCAAAACACGTGAACCACTCAAAGCCTTTTGTTTACTATTTAAAGTAGTCATCGCTTTATGCACGACATGCTCTGGCATCTGATGATTCGTTTCTTGCGCAAGTTCAATAAAACGACTGAAAAAATTCACTTCTTTTGCTTTCCAAGACAAGTATATTGGGTCAAGTGGAATACAGTGCCCACCAATTCCCGGACCTGGATTGAAGCGCATAAAGCCAAATGGTTTTGTACTTGATGCTTCGATGGTTTCCCAGACATCAATATCCAATTTTTCACATAGTAGCGACATCTCATTAATAAAGGCAATATTAATACTGCGGAATGTATTTTCAAGTAGCTTACTCATTTCAGCAACCTCTGTTGATGCGACAGGAACCACATGATCAATGACCTGCTCATACAAAGCCGTCCCAACTTGCATTGAAATTGGCGTCATACCACCCAATACTTTTGGTGTATTTTCGGTCTGATATGTCTTATTCCCTGGATCCACTCGTTCTGGCGAATAACATACGTAAAAATCTTCGTCCAGACGCCAACCATCTTTTTCAATGGGCGCATAGATCAGCTCTTTAGAAGTACCTGGATATGTCGTGCTCTCTAACACAACGATCGTATTTGGTGTCATATTTTCGCGAATCATGTCAACCGCGCTCACGATGTACGATGTATCTGGTTCATATGATTTCGTAAGCGGTGTTGGCACGCAGATAATGATAGCGTCCGCTCGAGCTAATTCTTTCGCATCTGTCGTCGCTATGAGTTGTTCTTTCAAAACTAGCTTCGAAAGCCTCTCCGACGTTATGTCCATGATATCCGACATTCCTTGATTTACAAGCGTCACTTTTGGTTCACTTGGATCAAAACCGATAACTTGGAATCCAGCCTCTGCGAAAGAAATCGCCAATGGTAAACCTACATAACCAAGTCCCATAACAGCAATAACTGCTTCTTTTTTGTTTAAATAGTCTTTTAAAAGTTCGAAATTATTCATCCGCTCGTCCCCCGCATATTCATAGTTTTCTCTCTAGTTTAACGTGTTCCCCATTTCGCATTATTTAGTGTACACAATGCATAGATTCTAACAGGAATTAACCATAAGGCATGAATAATAATGTAGATTGGTGATAAGCAAAATGACCAAAAATTTTGCCTCGCATAGTAAGCATTACATACAAATCCAATCATCATAATATAAATACTTTGATAAAACAAAAATCTCCAGCTAAAGTACTCATGTAACGTGTCTAGATGAAATAGGAGCGATATTAAAAAATAGAGCCATAAAGCAAGTTCACAAGTTAGCCAAAACAGGAATATCGGCCTTTTCCAAGCAAATTGATACGCTCGAATACTTTCGACAAAGAACGATTTTGACCATCTCGTTTGTTGTTTCAAAAACTGCTTAGGATTATCAGGTACATCCGTCAAGCACTGCGCTGTTGCTTGATAAACAATTCGTCCACCACCAGCATGTGCCATATTCGTCAATCTACGATCATCGCCAATCGAATTTTTCTTTCCAAAGGTAGTTCTTGTAAAATCATCCAAATTTTCGATAATGAAATCCCGTCTAAACACTGTCAACGCTCCCGAACACACCAGAACATCGCCAGATAAACTCTGAGAACCACGACCCACATAAAAAGCACGATCATAAAGAGCATCCTGATAAAGCGTTAGAATATTTTTAGTCTTATTACGAGCTCTAACGTGTCCAGTAACACCCCAAATATCATCTTTTACAAAAGGCTTCATAATCTCCTTAATCGTTGTTTTGAAGAAGTAACTATCACTATCGATAATCATCACGAAGTCACCAGTTGCTTTCTCAAAACCCCATTTTTGGGCTTCTCGTTTACCCTGGTTTTCTTGAAATCGATGCGTAATCATGACTGTCTCCATTGCATTATTATTCACATAACGAGATATTTCCTTCGCAGCCTGATAACCATCTTGATTTGGACTACCATCATCTATAAAAATAATCTCGTGAACAGTATACTCCTGAGCTAGAATGGAATGTACGCAATCTGTAATACTTTCTGGTGATTCATTATAAGAAGGCACAATAACACTTACTTTTTTATTTTCGCCCACATCATCTTGGTACGCACGATAAAAAAAGGATAAAAATAATTTTAACAACGTATATAATAATGGTACTGCCATTAGCATACTTGTAATCATTCCCCAGTTTGTGTAAACAACAATACATATGTAAAACATCAAACCACTACAGACTGCAATAATTGCTAAAAACAGCAATCGCGACCAGACTGTCTCCTCTGTTCTATATTTGTATTCTTTCTCTAAGACTTTCTCTTGTTCCCCCACAGAAATCAGCATTCTCAACTCCTTTTGTTTTTTGAATATTTAGAAAATATTTTATAGAATAATGAATAATCACTTTTTTTAATCCAGAGCTCTTAAAAATCATGTGGTACACTCCTACTACAAACTCCTCTCACGTCTAGATTCATTCACCTTAAAAGTTCCTAAAAATGTAAATATCCACTTACTTAATTCATTATACCCTCATAAACCTAACTATTCAAGCTCTCAGAGAAAAATTCACAATATATACATAAACAGGGTGATTTAATGCAATGGTGACGCTAACAATACTAGCATTTATTGTTAAAAATTAAACCTTATATAAATGTAGTAAAAAAGCACTTAATCAAAAAGATTAAGTGCTTTGATGTTTATATTATCACTTTCCAAAATCATACTTATCTACTACATACACATCATACCAAATCATAAAGATAACAACCGTCCAAATTTTACGGCTATAGTCTTGTTTTCCAGCACAATGATCTTCAAGCAATTGTAAGACATACTTTTTATTAATTAAATCGTCTGTTGGTGAATCGCGAATAATATCTTTAACCCACTGATTCATCTCATCTTTCAACCAATGGCGAATCGGCACTGGAAATCCAAGTTTACGACGATTTAGAACATGTTCTGGCACGAAGGATTCTGCTGCTTTACGCAAGACGTATTTCGTCGTACCATTCGTTGTTTTAAGCGATGCAGGAACGTCTTTGGCCACTCGGAATACTTCTTTATCCAAGAAAGGTACTCGAACTTCAAGTGAATTAGCCATCGTCATACGGTCTGCTTTCAATAAGATATCGCCACGCATCCACGTATGAATATCGATATATTGCATCCGTTCCACTGGATTGTAACCAACTGTTTCAGCGTATAACGGATCTGTAATTTTTGTATAATCGTGTCCTGATTGATATTTCGGTAGCAAAATTTTCTTCTCAGCTTCTGTAAACATCTTCGCGTTACCAATATAACGTTCTTCCATCGGCGTTGTTCCGCGTTCTAAGAAACTCTTACCGCGCATTCCTTCTGGCATGACGTTCGCAACACCGCGTAGCATCGATTTCAAAGCTCCTGGCATCTTGTTAAACATAGATAGGGAATTCGGCTCGTTATAGATATTATATCCACCAAAAAGCTCATCCGCGCCCTCTCCTGATAAAGCTACAGTCACGTGCTTACGCGCCTCGCGAGATAGGAAATACAATGGAATCGCAGCTGGATCTGCCAACGGGTCATCCATATGCCAAACAATTTTCGGCAATTCATCCATATATTCTTGCGGTGTAATAATGTAGCTAATGTTTTCAACGCCAAGTTTTTCAGCGGTTTCTTTCGCAACGTCGACTTCACTAAAACCATCGCGCTCAAAGCCAACAGAAAAAGTTTTAATCGCTGGATGGTATTCTTTTGCAATCGCCGCAATAATCGAGGAATCGATACCGCCAGACAAGAACGAACCGACTGGCACGTCACTGCGCATATGCATTTTTACAGAGTCATACATCACATCGCGAATCTCTTTAATGAACGTGTCCTCAGATTTAGCCACTGGTTGGAATTTTGCTTTCCAATATTGGCTAATCTTCATGGACTCACCTAGATTTTTAGTGAAATAATGTCCCGGTTCTAAGCGTTTAATACCTTGCGTTAACGAATCAGGCTCTGGGACGAATTGGAAAGTCATATAATTTTGCAAAGATACTTCATCCAATTTTGTGGATTTAAGAGCGTGCAAGATTGATTTCTTCTCTGATCCCATGTAAAGTTTTCCATCCTCTTCAGCATAGAAAAATGGCTTGATACCAAACGGATCGCGGGCACCGTAAATTTTCTCTTCTTGCTTATCCCAAATAACAAAACCAAACATACCGCGCAATTGTTCCGCCGTTTTTTCCTTGTATTTGGCATATGTAGCAATAATAACTTCCGTATCACTGCTCGTCTCAAATGTCATGCCTTCGTTCACTAAGTTTTCGCGCAGTTCCACGTAATTATAAATTTCACCATTAAAAATTATCCAATACCGTTCATTTTCATACGTCAGCGGCTGATGACCATTCTCTACATCAATAATACTTAAGCGACGGAAACCAAACTGAACATGTTCATCCGTAAAATAACCCTCATCATCCGGGCCACGGTGAGTAATCATGTCATTCATTTCTTTAAATGTTTGTTTCTCTTCGCCAGTAATCTCAGCAATGCGGTCATGCACGCATCCAATAAATCCACACATCGTCACATTTCTCCTCTATTTTCAACTATTTAAGTTCTCTTTTTCAACAACGTCTATCATATCATAAATAGGGTTTGTTTGAACAGCATCCCGCAAAAAAAGACGGTTAGAATTGGTGTATAACCCCGATAAATCGGCGGCAAGCTTTCGCATTCAAGAGGTTTGGCGGACTTCCGGTTCTCACATACACCAGTATGCTCCGCTTCCAGCTTCCACCAAACCTCTTGAATACAAACGCTTTCGCTCGATTTGTTTGAAGCAAAATTTACGTCTTACCAAAAAAAATGGGATTCGTCCTATCTCAAAAATAATCAATGATATTGCAATTTTATCATGATTCGACTTCCTTCTAACCTATTTCTAAGTCTCTTGCAAAAAAAAATCGTATTTTATGTACATCTAAAAATCCATTACAAAACCACAAAGGGCCGCCAAATGCTTAGCTCCTAGGCAAAAGCGAGTACCTACGCGGAATGTACTAAAGTACATGAGCATCGGAACACAGCTTTTAACGAAGGAGATAAGCGTTTGGCGGCCACTGGGTGCTTTTTAATTTTCCGTATGTTTCAATACTGGACGGTCATGAAGTGGTTGAACTTTACGATTGTTACCATCATAGTATTTGTTGAATTCTGCAATTTGTTCTTTTGAAACTTCTACTGGAGTAGCCATAACATACCACTCTACATTTTCAGATAACGGTGGTGTTGTTAAAGAACCTAGGTAGTGATAATATGTTTTGTTTGTTGGAAGTAATGCTGCTACGTCAATTGGCTCGCTAACTGTTGTTTTTTCGCCTTTTTTAACATTGTTTAAAATGCTTTGGAAGGCTGGATTTGCTTTACCTTCTTTAAAGAAAACGCCGATAACTGCTAGACGGCTATCTTGATTTTCATTTACAAAATGGGCTTCGATTGGATAATGTTTGCCATCCACTGTATGCTCACTTTCTGCGTGAAAATGGAATTGATTTAATTCAAATTTGCGTCCGTTGATAGTCGCTTGTCCGCCGTCATCCACTTGGATACTATGGCCGTTATCTACTTCATCGGTCACTTTTTGATTGTAATTTAATTCAATTGCCCCTGTGTCTTTCATTGGTTCTGTTTTTGTTGTTTCAATGTTGATTGGGGACTGTGTGTCGCCTGCTTCAAATTGCCACGATTTTTGATCATGATAGTCTAAGTGATCTTCGTGTTTTGTTTCTGTTTTTGCTGTTGTTTCTGTTTTTTCCTCTTTTTTCGTATCGCTTGCATCGCTATTTCCGCAACCTGCTACGAGAATAAGTGATGCTGCAATTGCTGAAGCTGCTAATAATTTTGTTTTCATGATGAAAACTCCTTTCGTTAAGTAACTTAATTATTATATTACATAATGATTCATAAGTGTGTGTATTTTTTGTGTCTAAATCAAGGTTTTTTTATTAAAAATGACGCAAAAATGTAGAAAAACTAGCAAAGGTAGCCCCAGTGCTAGTTTTTCTACATTTATTTTATAGTCGCAGTTTGCAATAAAAATTCTTTCATTTGTGGCGCTTTGTCCACTTTTTCCCACGGTAGATCTAAATCTAATCTTCCAAAATGACCGAATGCCGCAGTTTGACGATAAATTGGACGACGTAGATCAAGCATTTTAATAATACCTGCTGGACGTAGATCGAAAAATTTATTGACAGCGTTGATTAAGTCTTGTTCGCTATATTCGCTTGTACCATACGTATCAATCGAAATCGATACAGGATGGGCAACGCCGATAGCATAAGCTAATTGCACTTCTGCTTTTTTAGCGAGACCTGCTGCAACGATGTTTTTAGCAACGTAACGTGCGGCATAAGCGCCAGAACGATCGACTTTTGTTGGATCCTTACCGGAAAATGCACCGCCACCATGCCGCGCATAGCCGCCATATGTGTCCACGATGATTTTACGACCCGTTAAACCCGCATCTCCTTGAGGTCCGCCGATAACAAAACGCCCAGTTGGATTAATAAAATATTTCGTTTCATCATCTAGAAGCGCTGGATCAATGACTTCTTCAATCACCAATTTATGCAAGTCTGTCGCAATTTGCTCTTGTGAAATATCTGGATGATGCTGTGTCGAAATAACAATCGTATCGACACGAATTGGTTGATTATTATCATCATATTCCACGGTCACTTGTGTCTTAGCATCAGGACGTAGATACGTAAGCGTGTTATTTTTGCGTAATTCTGCAATTTTTCGAGCTAGCGCATGAGCAAGTGAAATTGGAAGTGGCATCAATTCTTCGGTTTCATCCGTTGCAAAGCCGAACATTAAGCCTTGATCCCCTGCTCCAATCGCGTCAATTGCTGCATCATCCGAGCCATCGCGTGATTCTAATGCGACGTCGACCCCTTGCGCTATATCTGGTGACTGCTCATCAATCGCCGTTAAAACAGCACATGTCTCTGCGTCAAAGCCATATTTTGCACGTGTATAGCCAATTTCTTTAATCGTATCGCGTACAATTTTCGGAATATCCACATAGGTGGACGTTGTAATTTCTCCTGCTACGAGTACCAATCCTGTCGTTACTGTCGTTTCACAAGCAACACGAGCATCGGCATCCTTTGTTAAAATTGCATCTAAAATTGCATCTGAAATTTGGTCTGCAATTTTGTCTGGGTGTCCATCAGAAACAGATTCTGACGTAAATAAATGACGGTTTCTTGCCATTCTTGTTTCCTCCTTTTTTCTCGTCCATCGCGAAGTATGGCTTTGCAAAAAATGCGAACTTATTTTGACTTGCTCCTTTTTGTTCACGCTTTATGTGACATACATATGAATGCATGCCAACAAAAAAGCCTTCTCCCTATTTTGCCAATTGCGCGCGGAATAGAGAGAAGGCTATTATTTACAATACCTTCGCTCTCATCGATCAGGAAGTCAATTCCTGCCACAGGTTAGCACCTTACAATAATTGTAGGTTGCCGGGTTTCAAAGGGCCAGTCCCTCTACCGCTCTGGATAAGAGTTTAATTTAGTTTTCATGTTATTGTAACATGTTTCATTTACCTTGTCACGCATGAAAATTATCTATTGGGTAATATCTTTCTTTTTCCCCATAAGACAAGTTCGATTGTCCGCTACCATCTTGTAACCAGCACGCCCAGCAGGTTTTAAAAACGGAAGATAGAGGATCAATCCGATCAGACCAGTTAATGGAAAACGAATAAGCATCCGCCGAACTGCAAAGAAGCCTTTTTTTGCGCTACCATTCGGTGTAATCAGATGAATCTCACGTAGTAACTCTTCTTCCGTAAAGCGCGTGCTATCTGCTTCTTGAAGCGGTATCCACTCGATTGCGTTCATCCAATCTAGCTTTTCAAATACGCGCTTAGTAGCCTTACAAAAACGGCACTTTTGGTCGTACAGAACAATATCTTTCATCTTCTCGCACCTCCTTCTATTATATTTCCCGCTTACCATTCTCCCAAAACTATGTTAAAATGAGTTTTATACGTCGGGAATTTCTCAGATCGTATGAATGCTTGGTTCACCAAAGGAGAAGAAACTATGATATTTTCAGTATTAACTTTGATTATTTTTGCGATCTTTATTATCGCTGTATGCATTTTTGAATTCATTTTAAAATGGCGTTGGTTCAAGTACTTTTTAGCAACACTTGGCTTGATCGCCAGTGCTGTCCTCTTCTTTATCAGCTTTTATGGCGGCGGAACGTCACAAGCTGAAATCGCGATTTCCCTCTTTGTTGCCACACTTGGAGAATACATTTTCGCGTTAATTATTAGTCTAGTAGCTTGGATGCGCCGTCTATCCGCTAAGAAAAACGATTAAATAGTAGTTACAAAAAAGTTGATCCTCTTTTTACGGGGCTCAACTTTTTTTGTCTAACTATTACTTACTTGCAGCCTGCTGGATGACTTGAATCGAATGCTGTAGCTTCTTTTCCTCATCTTCCGTTAACTTGGGACAACTCGTGAAAATAATGCCTTCACGGCCAATCTGCGCTGGTAATCCAAGGTACACTTGCGCCTCCTCATCGAATACCGAGACTGGAAAAATCCGTCGCTCGTCTGCCAAAATTGCTTTTGTAATCGTGGTGGCTGTGGTTCCAATACCAAAATTCGTACAACCTTTTCCTTGTAAAATAGCCCAACCAGCGTCCCGCGTTTCCTTCTCGACACTCGCGCGAAGACCTTCTAAAATCGGGCTTCCTGCTAGGCGTACCGTAGACCATGGGATAAACTGTGAATCGCCATGTTCACCCAATACATAACCTTCTATCGAATCAGGAGCGACTTGTAAAAGGTTCCCCAAAATCCGCTTCATTCGAGCTGTATCAAGCGCCGTCCCAGTCCCAAAAACGCGATGATGATCCAGTCCTGTTTTTTTCTGAACGAAGTATGTCACCACATCACATGGGTTCGTAATCACTAAAAAGATCCCATCAAAACCCGTCATCATGACTTTCGGTAAAACATCGTCTAAAATTTCGAGCGTTTCGTCAAGCTCCGTCAGTCGATCTTCCTGCGCCATCATTTCCGGACCAGCCGCCAAAATGATCACATCCGCATCGCGAAGCTCCACATAGTCCTGCGTCGTAATTGTAACAGGGTTTGTAAAAGCCGCCATATCATTTAAGTCAAGCGCATGACTTTGCGCCTTCTTCTCATCTTTATCAATAAGGACAAGCGCATCGCAAATGCCCCGCGTACAGAGCGAGAAAGCGGTTTGCGATCCGACATTACCTACACCGATAATACCAACTTTTCGTTTCAAACAAAGACCTCCCCTAGTTACTCGAGTTCAGCGATACCAATTCATATGTAATCACCGTTGTATCATTTTCCCAAGTCAACTTCAGAGGCACCGCAATACCGTTTGATTCACTTTCTTTTGTCGTGCGTACTTCTATCGGCACATCGATTGGGTAAATCCGATATCCCGTCTTCTCCAATTCAAAAAAGTTATCCGAAATCCGCTTTTCCTTCCCTTTCGTTACGATCATTGTGTTGACTTCTAATGGCATTCCCATTTGTATTACCTCCAATTATTTATTTTTAGTTGGCGCAAAGCCTCTTTGATCACGACCTGCATTCCTTCATCACGCATAAAAAAACTAAACTGCTCCTGCTGCACAATATTCGCTAAATCTCCTGCAATTAGCGTTGGTCCCAGTGTCTCCATGTAATCAACTTGATTCACAAACCCAATCACATTCGCAAAATAGACGCGTTTACTAAAAACTCTCTCCGCTGTCTTTACTTCATATTGCGCTATCCTATGTAATTTGTCTAATTTAGCGCCTGTTTCCTCCATTGTTTCGCGTCTCGCAGCTGCCTCATTTGTTTCTCCAAGTTCGCCTTTACCACCGGGAAACTCAATGCCGCGACTTTTATGCGTGGTAAACAGCCAAGCATCATGAAATTTGGCAATGACAAGTACATCATCTGCTTCTTTTGTGGCATCAAACTGGATTGACACCGCGTTACCAAGCGAATCCTGATACATATACATGCTTATTTCCTTTCTTTTTTCAAAATTTATGGTACGATAAAGATATCTAATTTCTCAAAATGAAGGTGACCATATATGAAGAAAATCATGCTAGGCGGTATTCGTTTGTATCGCAAATATATTTCGCCACTAAAACCTGGGACTTGCCGCTTCTACCCCACTTGTTCTCAATACGGAATGGAAGCAATCACAGAACATGGCGCGTTAAAAGGTGGCTGGCTCACAATTCGACGGATTTCCAAGTGTCATCCTTTTCATAAAGGCGGCGTCGATTTAGTACCAGTTAAGTGCAATCACGAAGAACATCACCATAACCATCATTATAGTGAAAAATAGGAGCAGGTGCAAGAAACCCGTGTTTGCAACTGCTCTCTTTTATTGAAAAAAAGATTTAAAACACTTGCCTTTTTTCAAAAGATGCGGTATTATAAATTTCTGATGTTAAATCGTAATGGCTACGATTTATATTTTTCAGCATCAAATAAGAATCATTTCGATTTAGGGGGTTCCACTTTTCATGAAGAAAATAGCAATTTTACTTAGTACGATCTTACTTGTCTCGGTTTTTATAGTCGGTTGCGGTAATAGTGACGAAAAGACGAAAAATTCGGATAAGTTAACGGTTTACACAACGGTTTATCCATTACAATACTTAGCGGCACAGATTGGCGGCAACTATGTCGATGCGCATTCGGTGTATCCAGCTGGTTCGGATGCCCACAGCTTTGACCCCTCACAAAAAGACATGATGAATATTGCAGATAGCGACCTATTTTTCTATATCGGACTTGGTATGGAAGGCTTTGTTGATAAAGCCAAACAATCGCTAAAAAATGAGAACGTGAAGTTTGTCGTGACAACAGACGGCTTGAAATTACCAACTGTGACGCATGACGAACATGAGGATGAAGACGAAGAGGATCATGACCACGGTGATGTGAATCCGCACGTTTGGCTTGACCCGAATTATATGGTGACGATGGCGGGCGTTGTTCGGGATAACTTGAGTAAGGAACTTCCTGCACAAAAAGATACATTTGAAAAAAATTATGAGCAAGTCGTATCGCAATTAAAAACACTGAATACCGATTACAAAACGATGGCGGCAAACGCGAAACATAAAGATTTCGTGACTGCACATGCGGCGTATGGCTACTGGGAGAATGAATACGGCTTGACGCAAATTCCGATTGCAGGTATTTCAACAAGCGACGAACCATCTCAAAAGAAACTGACATCGATTGTGAACACGATAAAAAAAGATAAGATTCCTTACATTTTATTAGAGCAAAATACAAATTCTAAGATTGCAGACGTGATTCAAAAAGAAACGGATACAAAAACGATGAAACTGCATAATTTAGAGACGTTAACACAAAAAGATATCGATGCAAAACGCGATTATATGTCCATTATGAAAGATAATTTGGCAGCGCTGGATAAGGCATTGAATTATTAACTAGAAAAAGCCGAGTGATGCGAAATCACTCGGCTTTTTTTTATAATCGTTCCTTCAAGCGATGCCGCTGAATTTTCTGTGACGCTGTTTTTGGCAACGTTTCTAAAAAATAAAACTGGCGTGGTATCTTGAACTTCGCGAGTCGTTTTTGACAGAATTCATAAAGTTGCGCCAAATCCACAACGCCGTTCGCTACAATAAACGCAACCGGTATTTCTCCCCATTCCACGTCTGGCGAAGCGACTACAGCCACTTCCCTCACATTTGGATGTTCCAGCAATACATGTTCGATTTCCGTCGGATATATATTTTCACCGCCAGATATGATCAAATCCGAACGTCTTTCTAGTACGAACAAGAATCCATCATCATCGATATAACCAATATCTCCCGTTTGAAACCAACCATCCACGTCAAATGCTTTTGTTGTTGCCTCTTCATTGTGCAAATAGCCCGCCATAATCGAAGGTCCTTTTAGCAAAATTTCATCGTGTTCGCCGATTTTAACCTCAGCTGGGAATAATGCCTTGCCTGCCGAGCCAATTTTCAAAAGCGCTTCTTCTGGCGGTAAAGTCACGATTTGCGAGGCCGTTTCTGTCATGCCAAACGACTGCACAAGTGGAATCCCTCGTTCAAAACACGCCTCAAACATCGATTTACTCGCCGGTCCACCTCCAAGTAACATACAGCGGAAGTTTGCGTGATAAGGGGCCTGAAAAACATCCAACAAGCGTTGCGCCATCGTACTCACCACGGAAATCATCGTTACCTCACCACTCCGCAAAAGTTTATCCACGCGCTCTACATCGAACCTCTCCTCCAAATAAACCGGAATACCGTAAATCACCGAACGCATCAAAATCGAGAGTCCGCTAATATGAAAAATCGGCACTGCGCACAGCCAGCTATCTCCCGCCACTAAACCGAGATTCAGCATTGATCCAGTCGCGCTCCACCAATGATTCCCAAACGTCTGCATCACACCTTTAGGTTTCCCAGTTGTGCCAGACGTGTACATCACCGACGCCACAGTATCCATCGCAAAATTAGAGACAAGCGGAGCATCCAAAACAGGTGCTTCCTTCACACACGTAAACGAAACGGCCAAATTCGCTGTCACTTTATCCACAAAATCATCCGCATAAAAGCACCGCTCCACCCGTGCATCCTCTATTTGAAACAAGATCTCCGTCGCTGTCAACCGATTGTTCAAAAATACCGTCCGCGCCCCCAGTTGAGCTAGCGCATGAATCATCAAAAACGTATCCCGATCATTCTTACCAAGAAGCGCCACATACATCCCGTCCCGAACACCGAACGAAGCCAATTTCCCAGCCACTTCCCGCACAGCATCATAAATCTCTGAAAAAGTTTCCTGCTTATCCTGAAAAACGAGCGCGGTCTTCCCAGGAGAAAGCCGCACTCGTTTTGCTAACCAATTCGTTAGTTCCATCATTTTTCACCAACAATCAAGGGAATTTTGGAAATTGATCGAAGTCCGGATCACGTTTCTCTTTAAACGCATCCCGTCCCTCTTTCGCCTCATCCGTTGTGTAATAAAGAAGCGTCGCGTCGCCAGCCAATTGCTGAAGACCCGCCAAACCATCCGTGTCCGCGTTGAATGCTGCCTTGATAAAACGAAGCGCCGTCGGACTTTTCTTCAACATTTCCTTCGCCCAAGCAACCGTCTCCGTCTCTAAGTCTGCAAGCGGAACAACCGTGTTAATCCAGCCCATTTCAAGCGCCTCAGCAGCCGTATATTGACGACACATGAACCAAACTTCCTTCGCTTTCTTATGACCAATCACGCGCGCCAAATAGCCAGAGCCATAACCCGCATCAAAACTACCAACATTCGGCCCAGTTTGACCAAATTTCGCATTATCCGCCGCAATCGTCAAATCACACACGAGTTGCAACACGTTTCCGCCACCGATCGACCAACCAGCAACCATCGCAATCACTGGTTTTGGAATCACACGAATCAAACGCTGTAAATCAAGCACGTTCAAACGTGGAATATTATCATCACCGACATAACCACCGTTTCCACGAACCTTCTGATCCCCACCCGAACAAAACGCTTTGTCGCCTTCTCCAGTTAAAATAATCACGCCAACACTCGCATCCTCACGCGCAATCGTAAACGCATCAATCATTTCCATCACCGTTTTTGGCGTAAACGCATTGTGCACTTGCGGGCGATCGATCGTAATTTTCGCGATTCCTTCGTATGTTTCGTACTTAATTTCCGTATAATCCTTCTCTTTCTTCCATTCAAAACCCATTATTCCGTTCCTCCTCTAATTCGTAGCCAATTGCGAACCGCACAACCAAAAGCTTCTGGTTGCTCGATGTGAATCGTATGTCCCGCATTTGAAAAAGTTATATATTTTGCATCAGGAAGCACCGTTTTCATTTCCAGCGCAATCCCGCAAAATTTCTGATCCTCTTGCCCCGCTAAAAGTAACGTCGGAATCTGAAGCTCCGGCAACGCCTCCCATAAAGAAGGCTGCGCGCCCGTTCCCATCCCATCAAGACTTCCAGCCAAGCCGTGTGCCCGCTGATTCAAACGTTCCGCGCGAACCTTATCCTGCGCATCTTCCGAGATCGACCGCTGCGTCGCAAAAAGTGGCAACTGCTCCCAATCCGCGACGAAATCCGCCACACCTCGCGTTCTAATTTTATCAGCGAGCGCGTTATCTTTCAAAATTCGTGCCTCACGTGCTTCCTCAGATTCCAAACCAGGCGAAGCACTCTGCAAAACAAGTGTCCGAATCCGATCAGGGTACAGCGTCGCAAGCCCAAGAGCCAAGCGCCCTCCCATCGAATAACCAAGCACCGATGCCGCACGCACGCCAAGCCCATCCAAAATCGCGATCAAATCCGCCGCCTGTTCCTCCATTCCGTATCGCGCAGAATCAAGCGGAGCATCCGTATTCCCGTGCCCCAACAAGTCCACCGTCACACAATGAAAGTCCGCAGCAAACATCGGTAAAATCGCATCATACGTAGCGTGCGACCCCGTAAAGCCATGGAGCAACAACAACGTTCCCCGTCCAGATTCTTGGTTCGTTTCCACAACATGGTAATCCACGTTCCGAATCCGCATCCCTACTTCAACTCCGAACGAATTGCCGTCGCCATCTCTTCCCATAAAGCCCGGTGCGCGTCCACATTTTCATATCGATTCGTTTTGACCTCAATAATATCCAACCCCTTATGAAAATGAGCCCGATCAAGCGCATCATGGAACTCATCCCAATCCGCAACCTCATGAAAATCACCCTCATAAAGCGCCGCCGTATAGCGGAAATCCAGATCCGTTCCCGTTCCAAACAACGATTCAAAATACTTCGGATCAGACGCCTGCGGTAAGAACGAGAAGATCCCGCCACCATTATTATTCACCACAATAATCGTCAAATTCAAGCCATATTTTTTCGCCATCAAAAGTCCGTTCATATCATGATAAAACGATAAATCCCCGATCAATAAATACATCGGTTGCTCCGTCAAACTCGCGCCGAGTGCCGAAGATACAACACCATCAATCCCGTTCGCGCCACGATTTCCAAGCATTCGAACCTGCTTATCCACCTGCGCAAAATACGTATCAACATCGCGAATCGGCATACTGTTTCCAATAAACAAGCCTGCTTTATCTGGAATCCACGCACGAAGATCATACACAAGTTTTCCTTCATCCAGAACCGTCACCGTTTCCATATGCGCATCCATCACCGTCTTCAATTTGCCATTCAAACTCTCCCAAGTCGACAACCAATCAGCCGATGTTTTCACCTGCCAACCAGCCGTCAACGCGCCAACAAGGAAATGTTCGTCACAATGAATCATATTCGTCACCGCTTTAATCGGATCCTTCCACGCCGCACCAGGATCAACAACGTAAAACATCACGTCCTCCAAAGCCTCGAGCCACTTCATGAGCGGCTTCGAAACCGGCATCGCACCAAAGCGAATCACAACTTCCGGTTGCAACGCCACGCGTGCCATCTCCTCTTTTAAAATCGCATCATACTGGTCAATCACCACATCACTCATCGCGCCATAACTCCGCAACTGCGACAACGGATCCGCCAAAATCGGCCAACCAATCTGTTCCGCAAGCGCCACCAGTTTTGGCGAGAAAGCCTTTTTATCCAAAGGTCCCGCTACAAAAACGCCACGCTTCCCGGCACAAGCTCGGGTAATCTGCTCAATCACTGCATCTTCCAACACCTCATGCGTGTAATAAATATGCACATGGCGGCGCTTCTTCTCCGTTACCGCGAATGGTGATGGCTCTAAAATCGGCATCAACGGCTCACGCAACGGAAAATTCAAATGAACAGGCCCACGTGGCGCATTCATCGCAATATCCACAGCCTTCGAGCCATGCCATTTTGCAAAACGCAACATCTCCGTCGAATTCTCAGGCAACGCCATATCCGTAAAATCCTTCACATGCGATCCAAACAGGCGAACCTGATCCATCGCTTGCGGCGCCCCAACATTTCGTAATTCATGTGGCCGATCCGCCGTCAAAACAAGCAACGGAACCTGCGATAAATTCGCCTCAGCCACCGCTGGAAAGTAATTCGCAGCCGCTGTTCCCGATGTACATAAAAGTACAACCGGTCTTTTCGAAGCCTTCGCAATCCCCAGCGCAAAAAATCCCGCCGAGCGTTCATCCACATCCACATAAATTTTTAACGTCGGATGTTCAGCCATCAATAAAGCAATCGGCGTCGAGCGCGAACCTGGACTAATAACCGCCTCTTTCACACCAGCCTGCACCAATTCCTCCACAAAAGCCGCCAAATATTCCGTCATGACCTGTCTATGTTCGTTCATGTACCTTACCTCCTAATACCCGCAACATCGGCTGAAACTTAATCGCCGTTTCCGCAAGTTCTTCTGCCGGCACCGAATCCGCCACAATCCCACATCCCGCATAAAGTATCGCGTTCGTGTCTATCGCAAGCGCTGACCGAATCGCGACCGCAAACTCTCCACGATCTAGCGAATCAATCCAACCAATCGGTGCTCCGTAAAAACCGCGATCCATCTCTTCTTTCAAACGAATCACCGTCATCGCTTCTCTTTGCGGCCAACCACCAAGCGCCGGCGTCGGATGTAGCGCACGCAACACATCCAGCATCCCCGCCTCGCCTCGCCGTCCCGAAACCGTCATATACAAATGCTGAATATCCCGATTCTTGAGCAGCATCGGATTCGCCGACACCTCAACATCCTCACAAAAGCGCTCCATCGTTGCCTTAATCATCTCCACAACAAAATGGTGCTCCGCTAAATTTTTCGCATCATTGAGCAGCGTAGACCCAAGAATCGCGTCCGCATTCTCCGTGTCCCCACGAGCAATCGAACCCGCCACACAAGCCGACTCCAATTTCTCCTCATCCGCCAATAGCAATCGTTCCGGCGTCGCGCCAAAGAAAGTACTCGCCCCGTTTTCGAGTACGAAACAATAACTATTCCCTTGCTGCTCCTCCATATGCGCGATCATCCGACTACTCGAAAGAAAGCCATCAAATCCAAGTCGCATTCGCCGAGCCAGCACCACTTTTTGCATATCTGGCGCTTCTTGAAGTAGCGTCACAACATCCGTCGCAGCCCGCAACCAAGTATCCTCCGCCAAGCGCTCCTCCAAAATACAAGCAACCTCAGGATCAGCCGTAACTTCCGCCGCCGCAATCTTTTCCCACTGCGCCATCACAGCCTCCACTTTCGAATACACATCGTCCGCCGAAAGCCAAATGTTCACCGATAAATAACAACGATCATCCTTCTCCGTCACTAAAAAAAGCGGTAAATAAAAAAATCCTTCCCCAAACTTTTCCCATTCTGGCGACGTATCATGCTCATCATCAAAACTAAATCCACCAAAATATACAGCACCACAAGCCATTTCCTCGCTGTTCGTTACCGTCTGCCGAAGCACCTGCTCTTTTCTCGTATGTAACGCCAAAAAACGATCCTGACCGCGTTCTACCTTCAACTGATCCATCGCACCGAGCCCAGAAAGACGCAACGTTCGCTCCTTATTTTGCCAGAAGAAACGCTCCCCCTTAAAAGCCCCACTTGCCTGATCAAATATGTGCTTCGCCGAGCCCTCTTCTAGCTCCGTCACCCAGCTCAATAACACATTCTCATTTTGCGAAATCATCGTCCGCTTTGCCTGCTCAAATAGCTCTATCGGCAATGTTAAACCCATATAACTCATCTCTCCTTCATTGCCTCAACTCACCTCATCATTATAACAAAAGAAGCGCATTTGTACACCTCCAGAGACTCCCGAAAAAACAGTTCCCAAAGCCAATTGAAAAAGAAATCTCCTATATTCATTGACTAATGAGGGAACATTGCCTAAAATTGTACAAGTACAATGCTTTTATAAAAGGAGAGAAACTAATGGCACACGGCTCAAAATCAGCCATTGCAAGACGCTCTGGTTTTCATAAATGGTGGATGTTATTACGCCCACACACGCTGGTCGCATCTTTTGTCCCAGTATTTTTAGGAACTAGTGTCGCAATGAGCTACGAAACTTTTCATTTTACGCGCTTCCTCGTCATGCTAATTTCCTGTTTCCTAATACAAACATCGGCGAACCTTTTCAATGAATATTACGACTTCAAAAAAGGGCAAGATGATGAACATACTGTAGGAAACGGTGGCGCCATAGTCCGAAACGGGATGAAACCGGGCTTTATTTTATTCTTAGCCATTTTTCTATACGTACTAGCGATTCTTGGCGGTATCTACTTATGCATGGACGTGAATAACTGGTGGATCGGCTTGCTTGGTATTATTTCCATGGTTGTCGGATACTTATACACCGGCGGACCATATCCGATTGCCTACACACCATTCGGCGAAATCATGGCGGGTTTTTTCATGGGAGGTATTATAACATTCATTTCCTTCTACATCCAAGCCGGATTTATCGGGTCCTTCATTGTTTACGTTTCGATTCCAGTCATGGTATTGGTCGGTAACTTATTGCTCGCCAACAGTATCCGCGATTTAGAACCCGACAAAGCAAACGGTCGCCTCACACTTGCAATTCTTTTAGGACGAAAAGGAGCACTCGCGTTATTCATCGGCGCTTTCATTTTCGCGTACGTTTGGGAGATTGCACTTATTTTCACTATCGAAGCAACACCGTGGATTCTAATCATCCTACTCAGCGTTCCAGAAGCCGTGAAAGCCGTTCGCCACTTCATCGGTAAAAGCGTGCCAATCACAATGGTACCCGCGATGAAAGCAACAAGTAAGGCGCTCACGTTCTTCGGAATTTTACTAGCAATCGCATTTTTGATCAGCTTATTAAGCGCAAATATGGTTGATTTTTAACTACAATAAAGCGAGGTATCCTAATGAATCGGCTACCTCGCTTTATTTATGCATTATCTAGGAATAACCGTAAACTCTTGTCGACTGCGTATTTGATCGTCCTTATCAAAGCCAACCAGTTCATATTTTTGCGTCGGACTACTCACGGACTTCACATGAAGCGGCAGATAGATTTGGAACCCAGCATCGGTATAACCCGCATTCCGAGTCGTTTTTTCACCATTAATGAAGAGGAATATTTTCGCGATATCTTTCCCGCGACTCCCCGTAAGATAGTTCGGACTTCCTAATATATAGGTGGACGTTGTCAGCGTCAAGCGGTAATCAAGAATCGTCACCACGCGTCGTGCTAGCTCTACATAATTACTAGTCACACCGACGACTTCCGCCAACACTTGGTCGCTCTTAATCAGTCCATCCATGTTAGTAAATGTAAAAATCCCCTGCGATGTTTGCGCTTGTTGCTCCACTTTCCCATTCACCCACAAACGAACCTTGGCAATTGCGCCACCGAAACTTCCCTGATATGTACCTTCACCCAAAACATAGTCTGATATCAGTAATCGTTCGTCTTTGATGCTTAACGGATATGTTTTACGTACGACACCTTGCGCGTCAATCCCAACAATTTCAACGGTGTCCTCGCTGTTTTTTATCCATGATGCCATGTTAGAAAATGTATACACGCCGTTCGCTTTTGTCGCCACTGCTTTTTGTACCCTATTCACTAAAAGCGCCACCATGTAGATATGTTCTCCGTAATTCCCAGAATAAACAGTCTGATCTAAACTATAAACCGGTCCCGCTAATGAAAAATCATACACCGCAACTGGAACCCGATAGCGCTCGATATGCTTCTCTTGTTGTACCGCAATCACATCGACCGTGTCCTTCGTTTGAATATTGAATTTTTTCAACCCTGTGAACGTATAAATCCCGTTTTCTGTCGTCGCTTGTACAACAGTACCATTTATTATGAATCGGACTTTAAATACATCTTTTCCATACGTTCCACGATACACATCTTGACCAACCTCCAAAAATGGGGCCGTCACCGTGTAATCAAGTATCGTAAGCGTTACCTGGTTTTGCACTTTTCCAAACGAATCTAGCCCTTGAATCATGACATCACTCGTTGGTTGAATATCTTGCAAGAGCATTATCGTAAATTGGAACGCACGATTCCGAACATCTACCATTTTCGGAGTGCCATTCCCGTTCATAAGTTGTACTTTCACAATATCTTTCCCGGCTATCCCGTCCAATTGCACTTTTCCCATTTCGTAAGCCGATACCATCAACGTGTAATCCTTCACATTAACCACCATCGTATGGCAGATATCTCCGTCGCTGTTCCGTGCCTCCAAATGGATCGTCTCATTAAAGGCATATTCCGCCATACCAGCAAAATGGAAACGACGTGTAGTCGGATTAATGACAGCGCTTAACCACATGCCGTCTAGCGTTTGGAAATCCACACTAACGATATCCTGCCCACATGTTCCAACCAGCTCATTTTGCCCAATTTGATACGGTTCTACAGACAAACGATAATCGCGAACAGGGACGATGACACTTTTTTGAATGATGTTGTCTTTATCTAGTCCTGAAACCCTCACATCACTTCCCGCTACTAACAAATCAGCCACATTGGTGAATTCGAACGTTCCATCCCCTTTTGGCGCCACTTCCTTCACGACTTTACCCGCCATCGTTAATTGGATCTTACCCATGCCTTTTCCGACTTTCCCGGTGAGGCTAGCCGCTCCAACCAAATAGACATCCGCCGATAATTCATAGCTATAGATTCCAAGCGCAACCCGATTCAACTCTTTATAATTCTTATCCACACCAACGATTTCCACGTTATCCGCCACGTTCAGCTTATAATTCAGCATCGCACTAAGGGTAAATATGCCATTGTTCGTCGCGGCCTGACCAATCGCTTTTCCATCTTTCCAAATCCGAACATAGGCTATATTTTCGCCATACTTCCCAGAAAGCGATGTGGCATCAATCATGTAATCATTCGCTGACAGTTTATTAGCAGCAGATAGCAATTGTAATGGTAACGTTTGCAAAAGATACCCCTTCGCATCAAAGCCTTTCACCACATATTTGCTGTCTTTTTGAGCTGTTAGCGTATTCATTCCTGTAAACTGAAAAGCATTCGATTGCATCATAGCCTCTTTCACATCCACACCATCCCGACTCAGAACAACTTTCGCAACTGGCGCTTCGAGATTTCCTTGGTATTCCGATTTCGCTAGGATATCATCGTAGATTGGGGCTGTTAGAAGGTTGAAGGCAAAGTCTTGTATATTTCCCGTTTTACTATTTAAATCAGCCACTTCTTTATTCCGCTCTGCCTTATTTCCAACAGTGATCAGGCGATTCAACACGGGTTTAATCCTTTTGTAAGCACCCATCCCTGTTTCCATTGTAGCTGTCGTGGCAGTTACTTCTACCCTTGCCCAAACAACGTCAGACTCTGGTATCGGCTTATGAATGATCCGGTTATTTATGAGGACCAGTTCTTCGGAAGGTTTTACAAGATCGATCGACTCTGGTTCGCTATCTGCCAATCGAACAGTAGCAAAAGCTGGTTTACTGGCTGGATCTGGCTTCCCAACAATACCACCATGGTTGATAGGCCCTTCCATCGTAAACGTATTGTCATAAAATTCAACGCCTACTCCGTTTTCTTTCGCGATGCTTACAAGGCGAAGTGGGAATCTCGATTCACCGCTGATCTCCATTTCATTATTTCTAACAACGATATTGGATGGTGTTCCGATTTCTGTTCCACCACGTACATTGGAAAAAGCTCGTTCCGCAACAAATAGGAAACCAAAAGCGTGCACACTTTTGATGATTGCTTTGTTGTTCTCTAACAGGACATTTTTAGCCCCGCTTAGGCGATAGGGTTGGTAGTAAGCATGTACTTGACCATTGAGGAGCGGCTTATCTACACCCCATTTTTTAAGCATCTCATCCGCTTTTCGATTACACGGATTTTCATCCAAATGCGATTCCCCTACTTGAACCATGTTGTCTAGAATATGAATCGTATCATTATGCGGGCCATAGCTATCGATCCCTGCATCAAACATATTCGTGACTTTCTCTTCCTTCATCACATACAGATAATGATACACACCATAGCGTTGCATCCAGTTCGATACATGATTCCCCTTCACGGTAACATCTTTATTACCACGGTATAACTGGATACCTGCACGACCAGTATTGTGCACCGTATTATTTTCAATTAACACCTTTTCGCTGTACTCCACGCCGATACCATTCCCATAACCCGAGCCCTCTACGTGGCAATCTCGGATAGTTAAGTTTGTCACGCCACCAAAGTTTAACGCCACGTGTCCGCGCTCATTCGCGTTGACATGCACATTCGTAAAGTTAATATTGGATAGACCACTATAGGCATTATATTTATGGTCGTATGGTCGTAGCAACGTAATTAAAGAATAGTCTTTGGCTGGATCCTCCTTAGCATAAGTTAGTGCCGGAACATAACCATCTTGAGATATTCTATATTGTATCTGAATATCCTGAAACGATACATTGGTGAGCATATCACCGGCAACACCTTCCGCAGGCTGCTTTTCCAACCCGGTGACTATGCCAGATCCAGCATGAATGAAAGTTAAACTCGTCTTCTTTTCACCATTCGCTTCGACGCCTCGTACGGTTATATTCGAAACCACTGGAATAGACGCATTGAAAAAATACTCTCCCACTCCAAATTGAAGAACGACCTCTTCTTCACTTGATTTAAGCGTTTCCGTCAACGCTCTCCATGCTTCCACATTTTCACTAGCATATTCCCCTTTAATAGTACTTGTTTTAAAGTTGTTCATACTTGCTGTTTTCATCCATTTTCCTCCTCATATTTTCTTTATCGTATTTTTTACCAATTATACTTTCACGATCACCTCCTTCAAATACCAAATATATTATTATAATCGTCTCCTAATAAATAGATACACTAATCCACTCATCGCCAAAATGCCACCTACCATCGTCATCGGCAAGTTAGAAGTTTCTCCCGTCTGAGGTAAGCAACTCTGATTGACGGTATCTTGTATGCTCGTTTTCACAGCTCTTTTCGCTTCTACTGGTAGTTTACTTGCATGTTTTACTATTGATTTCTCCCCATCGCTTGTTCCATCCTCATTATTAGAAAAAACTGGTATTTCTGGAATACTCGGGTAATTAGGAAGTACTGGCGCAATAGGAATACTTGGCGTAACGGGATTGACTGGGTCACTATTTCCTTTCTCCCATACCGCTGTTAACGTCATATCTTGAGCTAATACCGTATCTGTATTGAAATTCCATATAATTTCTTTACCATCTACGTTACTTTGCCAACCTTGAAATTCGTAGCCTGCCCTTGTTGGGGTTGCCGGTTCTTCTATATATTCTCCTATATTTAACAATTGTGCTATTGGGATTTTTGAATCTCCACCATTTAACTCGAACTGAATCGTATACGTATTCGCCTCCCACTGTGTGTATAGAATTATATCACTTGCTTCTGAAACAGACTCACCAGCTGCATAACTTTTTCCAGTTCCATCCGCTTTCGTGTTCCACCCTAAGAAATGATGTCCTTTCTTAGCAAGTCTTGTTGGTTCAACTACTATTGCTTCTTCCTCTACTGTGAACGTTTGGTTACTCGGAAGAAGGCTATTCTCATCTTCTCCATTACCATTGTAGGCCAACTGGTACTTATTTAAGCCCCACTTTTCTTGTAATAATACATCGTAATCTGGCATTACCGTAGTCGCAAAATCCCACAGCTTTTCTATCCCATTTTCTTCCCAAGTCCATCCTTGAAAGGTGTACCCATTTTTCGTCACTTCCACTGGCTCTACAGCTTTATCTCCTGGCACGAGAGCCTGTATATTTTTACTATCACTAGCAAATGTAAGCATCCTTTTTTCAACTACCTCATAGGGCGCATAGACGTAACCTGAAAACACATCTCTCTGACCACCCCTAAAAACATAGTAGACAGAGCCTTCACCATCCAATCCATTCCATGTAATCGTATTCGTACTCTCATCAAAAATTCCCTCACTCCGCGGTATAATATCGGTAACAAGTAAGTTTCCCAAATCTATGACTGAGTTTATAGCCGTTAAAGAGTCGCCTTTACCTATACGCTGTTTAGGTAAAGTTAAATATTGACTACTAGCATCCCAATTCACGGTACTAGGAATATCCTTAAATGGAGTTATGTTTGAAATATGGTTAGCTGCTACAGAAAGTTTCTTTAACGCCGTAAGATTCGTCACTGGCACCACTTCCGTTAACTCATTCTCTGTCAAACTAAGCTCTTGCAGTCCCGTCATTTCATTTATGCCTTCCATTGTAGTAATCTTATTTCTCATGGCGGTTAACTCTTGCAAACCTGTTAATCCACGTAAAGGCGCTAATGTTTCTACCTCATTGTCCGTGATAGATAGCGTTATTAACGCATCTAGTCCCTTTAATCCTTCTACAGACTTAATCTTATTCTGATTTAATGATAAATTATGCATCTGATCCGAGTTTAGTGATGTTGGTATTTCTTCTATTTGATTACCATCAAACCATGCGGAACCTAAGCTTGGCATTTGGTTTATAACACTAATATCCTTTACTTGAGCCCTCGTCACCTGTAAGTGTGTCACGTTTTTCAAGCTAGAGAGGGCTGAAATATCTTTTATGGGGCTATCGTATATAACAAGCGATTTTAATAATGGCATCTCTTTAATAAAATCCAGCTTTATATCGTTAAAATGCCCCAGACTCAAACTCGTCAATTGATGCAAGTTATTCAATGCACTATAATCTTGTATTTCTTCACCAAAAAATAACAGACGGGTTAAATTTTTGAAGTTTTCAAGCCCTTTCATGGATTTGAATTTAGTTGGGTTATACTCATCCGATAGTATCAATGATTTCCTATTTTCCAGCGTCGCTCGTGAGACATTCGCTGTTTTTGAAACACCCAAATTTTCTGCAATGTCTATCGCTAACCACGGGTCCTCGATCCATTCCGAAATCGGTTTAGTTTCTGACAGATCTGCCTCTGCGCTTAATTTCGTCGATTTCGCGCTTTCTCCTACCGTTGTTTCTGCTATTACTGGCATTCCAATGACGACACTCGGTAAACATAGCCCCACGATTGATAATACCGCGATGCTGCTTTTTAATTTTTTCACTTTATGCTCCTCCTAATTATATGTATTTTTAAAACGGATACATTGTTATTTTCGTAACAAACTATATATTAAGTATAGCATAGCTCTTGCGCTTTATTTGTGTCTTATTTGTGTATTTTATTATGCCAAATTTACTACAAAAATGGATTCTCCAAAAACTCAAAAGTGTTGATATAGCTGGATTAAGTAACTTCCTATCCAATCCATGAAATAGTATAGTTTTTCACTTTTAAAATTTATTTTCATTTCAGCGCGAAAAAAAAGCGAGAAATCCATTCGCGGATTCCTCGCCTCAACTTATACTGTTTGCTCACTGATTTTTTCCTTACTCTGCACATACTTCGTCAATTCAATCGATAAATCGTAACGTAAAAACGGTGTAATAATGTAAACCCCATTAAAATGTTCGCAAATCGCGTCGAGAATTTCCTTCGCAATCGCCATACCTTCTTCGCGACCTGTTCCACTCTTATCAGCTTCTCGCATTCTCTCTCTGACTTCATCTGTCAATCGAATACCAGGAACTTCATTGTGCAGAAACTCAGCATTCCGACTCGAAAGTAACGGCATCACACCAACAAAAACAGGAACCGTAATCCCAGCATCAACCAGCGCTTCTTTCAGCTGTACCGCTTTTTCCGTATCATAAATCGGTTGCGTGATAATATAATCAGCACCATATTCTACTTTACGCTCAATCAAACGCACCGCCTTATCTAGCTTCAGCACGTTCGGATTAAACGCAGCCGCCACTTGGAATCGTGCCTTCTCCTTCAACGATTTCCCGGTATAGGAAATCCCATCATTGAACTTCTTAATCAACTGCACAAGTTCCACCGATCGTAAATCAAACACCGATGACGCACCTGGAAAATCGCCAACTTTACTCGGATCTCCCGTCACCGCCAGCACATCCTGAATCCCCAACTTATGAAAACCCATGATATGCGAGTGCATCCCGATCAAATTATGATCCCGCGTCGTCAAATGAATGAGCGGCCGAATATCATACTCCTGCTTCAAAATCGCCGCCAGCGCCATGTTACTAATCCGCGGCGTCGCAAGCGAATTATCCGAAATCGTAATCGCATCCACACCCGCAGCATCAAGCTTCTGCGCCCCTTCGAAAAATTTCGCCGTATCAAATGTCCGCGGCGGATCAAGCTCCACCAACACCGTGTACTGCTCCTTCACTTTATCCGTAAGCCGCACACCCGCGTCCTCCGCCGCATCCAACTCCGCCAATTCCAAAATCGGATGAACCACTTTTGACGTCACCGGTTTAATCGACTTCAAACCTCGTCGTAGCGCCCGAATATGGTCCGGCGTCGTTCCACAACAACCACCGATCAAACGCACACCTTCCTGCCTGAAAATCTCGCTATACTGCTCAAAATAATCCGTTTCCGTCTGATAAACGACTTTTCCCTCATCCATTTGAGGTAAACTCGCGTTCGGATAAGCTGCCAAATAGGCATTTTCGAGCAACGGCACACTCTCAAGCGCTTTGGACATATGATATGGACCAAGTCGACAATTCGCGCCAACGACATCCGCGCCCAAATCCGCCAATTCCTGTAATGCGGATGCCAACGTTTGCCCACTTTGCAAAAGCCCCGGTTCATGCATCGACACATTCGCCACAATCGGCAAGTCCGTCGTTTCACGTGTAATTTTTAACACCGTTTTCAGTTCCTCAAGATCATAATACGTCTCCAGCAAAATCGCATCCACACCTTCAAGTAACAGACAATACAATTGCTCCCGAAAACTACGCTTAATCTCTTCCAAACTCGGCGCCGCAATTCGAGCATCATTTGCCCCATTAATCCCGCCAATCGTACCAAAAATATACACACCAGTCCCGCGCGCCGCCTCTTTTGCATGCCGCACAGCCGCCTGATTAATTTTTTTAATATCATCTTGTAATCCGTATCGCGATAACTTAATATAGTTCGCGCTATACGTGTTCGTTTGAATAATATCCGCCCCGGCCTCGATATAAGCCCGATGGATCGCAACAATATCATCTGGATGTGATAAATTCAACTCTTCAAAGGAACGGTCAACTCCGTAAGAATAAAGCAGCGTACCCATTGCACCATCAGCAATTAAAACTTTTTCACTTAAATCGCGGCGTAAATTCATCACCGAGCACTCCTTTCCACTGTATAAGCAAGCGCTTGTTCGAAGTCCGCGATAACATCCGCAATATCCTCAAGCCCCGCCGAAAAGCGTAATAATCCTGGCGTAATACCAAGTTTCAACCGTTCTTCTTCTGGAATCGCCGCATGCGACATCCGCGCAGGGTACGATAAAATGCTCTCTACCGCGCCCAAACTCACCGAAAATACTGGCAATTTCGCATGATTCACAAACTGGCGCGCTGCCTCTTCGCTACCGAGGTCAAATGACAAAACCGCGCCCGCCGAATCCGCCTGTTTCTGCTGAATATCATAATCCGGATGGCTAGCCAAACCAGGATAAAAAACCTCTTTCACCCGATCATCGCCTTGCAAAAATTCCGCCAGTTTTTGCGCTGAATCTGTGCCTACATTCATCCGC
Source organism: Listeria weihenstephanensis (assembly GCF_003534205.1). Lineage (NCBI taxonomy): Bacteria > Bacillati > Bacillota > Bacilli > Caryophanales > Listeriaceae > Paenilisteria > Paenilisteria weihenstephanensis. The sequence continues at coordinate 2,146,900 of NZ_CP011102.1, forward strand.
ACAGCAAGCGTCTTAAGTCCGCGCAATAACAACCAGCAATCCTGAACACCGAGCACGCCACCCGTCGAATTTTGCATAAAGTAAACCTGTTTCGCGAGTTCCTCGTTATTCGTCACCACAAGCCCCGCCAGAATATCACTATGCCCACCGATAAATTTCGTCGCACTATGCACGACCAGATCCGCACCCAAATCAAGCGGTCGTTGCAAAGCCGGCGTCAAAAACGTATTATCCACAAACGTATAACAAGCATGCTCCTTCGCAAGTCGCGCCACCGCCGCAATATCCGTCATACGCATCAATGGATTCGACGGCGTCTCCACATAAACCAACTTCGTATTCTCCTGAAAAGCCGCTGCCACCGCATCCAAATCACCCATATCCACAAACGTATGCGTAATCCCAAACCGCGGCAAAATTTGCTCCGTCAGCCGAAACGTACCGCCATACACATCTCCAGAAATAATAAAATGATCCCCTTGCGACAACGTCAACAATGCTGCAGAAATGGCTGCCATCCCAGTCGCAAACGCAAAACCATGCGTCCCATTTTCCAATTTTGCAATCGCATCTTCCACAGCCTGACGCGTCGGATTTCCCGATCTCGCATAATCAAATTCATGATAATTATCAAAATCCGGCTGGTGAAACGTCGATGACAAATGAAGCGGTGTATTGAGAGCACCAGTCGCCTCATCAATCCCAAGACTCGCATGCACAACCTTCGTATTAAAAGAAAACTTCTCACTCATGCACGCCCACCCCCTCTTTCAAAACAGCCGCAAAAGCCTGATCCAAATCCGCAATTAAATCATCGCTATTTTCAATCCCAACCGAAATTCGCAACAACTCATCCGTCAGCCCATAAGATTCCCGAAGTTCGCGTGGCACATCCGCATGCGTCTGCGTCACCGGATACGTAATCAAACTCTCCACGCCGCCCAAACTCTCCGCAAACGTAAATAACTCCAAACTCCGCAACAACGGCGAAACAAGCGCAGCATCCTTAATCAAGAAACTCACCATGCCGCCCTTTCCAGGATAAAGCACCTTTGTCACAGCCTCGTGTCCTTCCAAAAATTCCGCCACTTTTCGCGCATTTTTCTGATGCTGCTCCACCCGCAAAACAAGCGTCTTCAATCCTCGCATTAACAACCAACTATCAAACGGCGAAAGCACCGCACCAATCGAATTATGGAAATCACGCAATTGCACAGCCAATTCCTCGTCCTTCACAATCACCGCACCCGCAAGCACATCATTATGCCCACCAAGATACTTCGTCGCACTATGAAAAACGATATCCGCACCCAAATCCAGCGGTTGCTGCAAAATCGGCGTCAAAAACGTATTATCCACAATCACTAACAAATCATGCTTTTTCGCAAAAGCTACAACCGCCGCGAGATCCGTCTCCACCATCAAAGGATTCGTCGGCGTCTCAATAAACACAGCCTTTGTCGCAGGCGTCAGCAACCCTTCCAAATCAGCCAAATCCGTTGACTCCCAATAAGAAAAATCAATTTTATACTTTTTCGCAATCAATTCAAAATAACGATATGTACCGCCATATAAATCCCGTGAAGAAATAATATGATCACCACTCGCAAACAATGTGAAAATAAGCTGAATCGCACTCATACCCGAACTCGTCGCAAAACCAGCCGTCCCATTTTCCAATGTCGCCAGCGCCTCTTCCAAAACCTCACGCGTCGGATTTCCCGTTCTCGTATAATCATACCCCGTTGAAACACCAAGATCTTCATGACGGTATGCAGTCGACAAATAAATCGGCATGTTTACAGCACCAGTCGCTCCACTTTTCCGATTTCCAATTTGCGCTACAATTGTTTCTTTTTTTAACTTTGTCATTCCAATCCCCTCCATCAATTTAAAAAGCGCCAGGAGTAGCAACATGATGCCGTTCCTAGCGCCTAATTTTGCTATTATTTTATCACTTTATACGCTTCACGAATCTCTTTCGTCGCATTCACCATATCGCGAAGCGCCTCAATCGTTTCCTTCTCTTTACGCGTTTTTAAACCACAATCCGGATTCACCCAGAATTGGCGCGCATCAATCACTTTTAACGCTCGGCGGATATTTTCTTGAATCTCACCGGTCGTCGGAACACGCGGACTATGAATATCATATACACCCAATCCGATTTCCTTATCATACCCAACCTTCTCAAACGTTTCAATAATTTCACCATGACTGCGAGACGTCTCAATCGAGATAACATCCGCATCCAGCGCGCTAATCGTATCGATAATATCCTCAAACTCCGCATAACACATATGCGTATGAATCTGCGTATCATTTTTAACCGAAGTCGTTGTTAATTTGAACGAATAAACCGCATCATCCAAGTATTTCTGCCATCTTGAACGCTTCAATGGCAACCCTTCACGTAGCGCCGGCTCATCTACCTGAATCACGCGAATTCCAGCCTCCTCAAGCGCCTCCACCTCTTTACGTAGCGCCAAACCAACTTGATTAGCAACCACATAATCCGGCACATCATCACGCACAAACGACCAGTTGATAATTGTCACCGGTGCCGTCAACATTCCCTTCACAGGACGATCCGTTAACGACTGCGCATAAACACTTTCCTTCACCGTAATGGCTTCCGTAAACGCCACATCCCCGTAAACCAATGGCGGACGCACCGCGCGCGATCCATAAGACTGCACCCAACCAAATTTCGTCGCCTGGAAACCATCCAACTTCTGACCAAAATACTCGACCATATCCGTTCTTTCAAACTCACCATGCACCAACACATCCAAGTCCAAATCCTCTTGAATTCGAATCCAACGCTCCGTCTCCGTCTCAATAAATTTCTCATATTCCGCATCCGTAATCACTTTTTTCAACCAGTCCGAACGTTTTTTCCGAACCTCAGGCGACTGCGGAAAACTACCAATCGTCGTCGTTGGCAATAACGGCAACTGCAACCACGCGTGTTGCAACTTAATCCGCTCCGCAAATGGTAAATCACGCTTCACTTCCACATTTTCCAAATTGCGAATCGCTTCCTGAACCTCCGCATTATTTCGGTGATGCGATCCATTAATTGCATCCAATGCCGCTTTCGCATCCGCAAATTCCGCCGTCACATCCCCATCATTCAACGCCTTCGTCAGCGCCACTAATTCCAGTAATTTCTCATCCGCAAACGATAACCCACCAAGCAATACCTCATCTAAGTCTGGCTCACTGGCTTTCGTCACCGGCACATGCAACAAAGAACTCGAAGGCTGTACGATTAAGCGATCTTTCGGCACCACTTTTGCAATTCGCTCAAGCAATTCCAATTTCGCATCCAAATCCGCACGCCACACATTCCGTCCATCAATCACCCCAGCCGCCAAAATTTTATCCTCAGGAAATCCAAATTTCTCAAGCGCTTCAATCGATTCCCCATGGTCATGCACAAAATCCACACCAATCGCGTCTACCGGCAGTTTCACAACATCTTCGAAATAATCAAGACTTTCGAAATAGGTTTGCAATTCAATCTTCAAACTAGGAGCAACTGCCTTAAGCGAAGCATAAACCGCCTCAAAAACCGCTAACTCCTCCTTATCAAAACTAGTGGCTAAGTAAGGCTCATCAATCTGTACCCACTTCGCACCAGCATCCTGCAACTCCTTCAAAACCTGACCATAAAGCGGAACTAACTGACTTAACAACCCCTTAAAATCATCATTCCCCTTCGCCAATTTCAAGTAAGTAATCGGTCCAACAAGCACCGGCTTACCATCAATCCCTAGTTCTCGTTTTGCTTCCTCATAATAAAACAACGCCCGATTTTCCGTCAATTGCGGCTTCGCATCCACAAGTTCCGGCACAATATAATGATAATTCGTATTAAACCACTTCGTCATCTCCGAAGCAACCGCACCATCATTCCCCCGCGCAACCTCGAAATATGTATCAAGATCCACTTTCCCAGCCTCATAATTGAATCGTTTTGGCACAATCCCAAACGTAATACTCGTATCTAAAATGTGATCATAAAAAGAAAAGTCCCCGACAGGAATCAAATCAATCCCTTTGTCCTGCTGTTTCTTCAAAGCATGTAAACGCAATTCTTTAGTTTCAGAAAGTAATTGCTCTTCAGAAATCTTATGATTCCAATAATTCTCAAGCGCCTTCTTCCACTCCCGTTTCTCACCTAAACGCGGATACCCTAAATTTGAACTTTGAACTTTTGCCATTTCACATCACCATTCCCTTATTATTTTTTTCATATAAAAAGCCTCCCCAGTCAAGACCAGAGAGGCTACGAATATCCGAATTTTGCAGACACGTATTCACTCTCTTATCTTTCGAAGCATCACACTTCGCAGGATTTAGCACCTTTTCAAAAAATTGAAAGGTTGCTGGGTTTCACAGGGCCAGTCCCTCTACCACTCACAATAAGAGTTATTATATGAAATTAATTACATCCAGTTCGAATGTGTTGAACTTATATTACCATCCCATCAAATTCCTGTCAACTAAAAATATCACGCCAAGCTCGAATTTTTACGAATATTCCCAAAAAACAAAGCCAAAAACGCTGCTATCAAAAGCCCCGTGATCACAAAATAAAATACATCATTTCCAAATAATCCAATCATAATCCCAGTCGTAGAAGGCCCAATAATACTTCCCAAACTAAAGCTCATCCCTACTAAAATATTTCCAGCAGGCAACAACTCAAGCGGCGTCAAATCTGTCATATAAGACAAGCCTAACGAATACATCGACCCAAGTAAAATCCCTAATACGAAAAACATCCCAATCAATACAATACTATTAGAAACAAACGCCGTCACAAAAAAAACAACAGCTCCCGCTCCCACAAATATTGGCAAAACCTTAGCCCGACCAACCCTATCACTCAAAATCCCAATCGGAACTTGGAATAAAATCGTACCAACAGAAAAGGAAGAAATAATCGTCACAACCATCGCCTGTGGAATACCATCTCGAAGCCCTACAATTGGGAAAGTAGCATTCAACGCCGTTTCCAAAATACCATAAACAAAAGGTGGAATCATCGAAATCCAAGCCATTTTAAACACTTCCGAAAAACGTTTCAAACTACCAAAGAATGAAATTTCTCGAATAACAGCCTGCTCTCCAACAAATTCATTTTTCAAAGCCCAAACAAGTGTCCATGCAATGACTACCATTATACCTGATATAAAGAATGGCAAATTCACATTAATAGCCATCAAATTTACTAATTGCGGTCCAATTGCAAAACCTAACGAGAAAAACAAGCCATATATCGCCATGTTACGACCACGTTTTGACGGGTGACTCATGGCACCAATCCAAGTTTGCGATGAAAAATGCAGCATATGATCCCCAACCCCGATCACCAAACGTAAGAAAAACCAAAAATATAAATTAAACCACATTGGGAACAAAAGCAACGCAACGGCCACAAGTCCCCCACCCACAATAATAATAGGCTTATACCCAGGTTCTATAATAAATGTTGGGGTAGAAAATAATCTACCTCAGCATTTTTTTGTTCTCATTTCAAGACAAAAAAATACACAGTAATATCAAAATCCTTTAAGATAAAAGTGACGAAACCCAATCCAAAGGAGCGATATTACCATGCCAGACCATTTTATCATACAACTCATCGGTTTAGAAAATAAAAACATCCAACTTCTTGATTATTCGATTGAAAATCATATCTGCCACATTCATATCCAACTAAAACGAAAAAAACATGCCTGCCCCTCTTGTAAAACACGGACAGATCGCATTAAAGACTATCGTACGCACACTTTCCAACATCTAAAAGTCGCAGAAAAACGTGTCTATGTGCACTATCGAAAACGCAGATATGCTTGTTCCTGCGGAAAATCATTTGATGAAAAAAATCAAGGACTTGTGGCACGCTATCAGCGTTTTTCAACGCTTTGGCACCAAGCGGCCCTTTTTCATAGTATTTCCGCTCCGTCCTTTACTTATACTGCTAAAACATTTGGGACCACCGCACCTAAAATTATGCGTCTATTCGACGCGCGTACAGAAGCCTTTTCCACGCCTCCCGTCTCTCTTCCTAAGGTCATCGCTATCGATGAGTTCAAGGGAGATACCGACAAAGGCAAATTTCAACTCATTATCGCTGATCCCATGACTCGTCGCCCCATTGATATCTTAGAAAACCGTCGCGCCAAAACCATTCAACGTTATTTAAGAGAACGCGGGCATCAGGTAGAGATGGTTATCATGGATTTGAGTTCGACCTTCAAAAACGCCGTGCAACAAGCCCTTGACAAACCAGTTATTATTGCCGATTCTTTCCACTTCTCTCGCTACATCTATTGGGCGCTGAATAAAGTCCGCGTTCGTGTCCAACAACGTTTTTCAGAAAAAGATCGAAAACACGGGAAACGGATACAAAAACTCCTTTTCAAGCGATCTCATAAGCTGGACACAGCGCAAAAAAGCATCATTCGCCGTTACTTAAGCTTGCACCCTGATCTACAAACCGCCTACACCATCAAGGAAGCCTATCAGGCTTGGTTTGATGCCAATAAAGCACAAGAACGCCACGACGTTCGTCAATCCTTACACGATTTCTATCAACTCGTACAAGACAAACAGCTTCCAGAATTCATAAAAGCTATCGGTACTTTCCGACGCTGGGAAACAGAAATCATCAATGCCTTCATTTACCCACATCTGTCCAATGGTTTCGTAGAAGGAATTAACAACCGAACCAAAGTTATCAAGCGCACTTCTTATGGCTATCAAAACTTTTCACGATTCCGTGCCAAAATACTTGCCCAGCATTTTATCAAAGATTTTGACATTTCTGTAGGTTAAAAAGAGGTACAAGCCATTGTTTCTCTAGCTTGTACTTCGATATTTCACCCCAACAATTGACAAAGAGCCAATTTAAAATTATTACTTTTCATACCTATCCTCCTATGAATTTTTTGCATTAAAAAGAACAATGTCATTTATGACATTGTTCTTTTTAATCAGCGATGACCCGTACGGGAATCGAACCCGTGATACCGCCGTGAAAGGGCGGTGTCTTAACCGCTTGACCAACGGGCCATAATTATTAATTTCAATTCGCATCTTTTATTTTATACTGGCGGAGAAGGAGGGATTTGAACCCTCGCGCCGCGTTAACGACCTATACCCTTAGCAGGGGCACCTCTTCAGCCACTTGAGTACTTCCCCAATATAAACAAATTACAAGCTCCACAGGCAAGACTCGAACTTGCGACCGATCGGTTAACAGCCGATTGCTCTACCAACTGAGCTACTGTGGAATAATAAAATATGGTGGGCCTAAATGGACTCGAACCATCGACCTCACGCTTATCAGGCGTGCGCTCTAACCAGCTGAGCTATAGGCCCATAAAAAAACAAAGAGCGGGTGATGGGAATCGAACCCACGACAACAGCTTGGAAGGCTGTAGTTTTACCACTAAACTACACCCGCATCATCCAAATTAAAACTACTTACAAGGGCGGCTAGTGGGAATCGAACCCACGCATGCCTGAACCACAATCAGGTGCGTTAACCACTTCGCCATAGCCGCCGCTATGATAAATATGGTGCCGGCTGCAAGAGTCGAACTCGCGACCTACTGATTACAAATCAGTTGCTCTACCAACTGAGCTAAGCCGGCTTAAGATACAAATTAATAGTAAAAAGGTGGCTTGGGACAGAATCGAACTGCCGACACCTTGAGCTTCAATCAAGTGCTCTACCAACTGAGCTACCAAGCCATATGTAAAGCGGTCCCGACGGGATTTGAACCCGCGATCTCCTGCGTGACAGGCAGGCATGTTAACCCCTACACCACGGAACCACTAATTGCGGGGACAGGATTTGAACCTGCGACCTTCGGGTTATGAGCCCGACGAGCTACCAGACTGCTCCACCCCGCGACAATAATAATATTTTATCCACAAATCACTAAGTAGAAAAAGGAGGAAGAGGGATTCGAACCCCCGCGCGGTCTTACCCGCCTGTCGGTTTTCAAGACCGATCCCTTCAGCCAAACTTGGGTATTCCTCCATGATAAAATGATAATAGTGATGGTGGACCTTGCAGGACTCGAACCTGCGACCGGACGGTTATGAGCCGTCTGCTCTAACCAACTGAGCTAAAGGTCCAAAATTAAAGGTAGCGGCGGAGGGAGTCGAACCCACGACCTTTCGGGTATGAACCGAATGCTCTAGCCATCTGAGCTACACCGCCATAATATTTACATACCTTTATCTCAAGAAAGTTGGTGGAGCCTAGCGGGATCGAACCGCTGACCTCCTGCGTGCAAAGCAGGCGCTCTCCCAGCTGAGCTAAGGCCCCTTCATAATAAAATTAGGGATATTTCTTAATGGTCGGGAAGACAGGATTCGAACCTGCGACCCCTTGGTCCCAAACCAAGTGCTCTACCAAGCTGAGCTACTTCCCGAAAGTGCGCCCGAGAGGAGTCGAACCTCTAACCGCTTGATTCGTAGTCAAGTACTCTATCCAGTTGAGCTACGGGCGCATAATATAATTAATGGTGCCGAGGACCGGAATCGAACCGGTACGGATATCACTATCCGCAGGATTTTAAGTCCTGTGCGTCTGCCAGTTCCGCCACCCCGGCTTTGGAAACTTAATAATGGCAACTGAAATTTGGAGCGGAAGACGGGGTTCGAACCCGCGACCCCCACCTTGGCAAGGTGGTGCTCTACCACTGAGCTACTTCCGCACCATAATATAATAGTGCGGGTGAAAGGACTTGAACCTTCACACCTTGCGGCGCCAAATCCTAAATCTGGTGCGTCTGCCAATTCCGCCACACCCGCAAAAATGAGCCGTGATGGGCTCGAACCATCGACCCTCTGATTAAAAGTCAGATGCTCTACCAACTGAGCTAACGGCTCACAATACAAAATATATACTGTGAAAAATATGGTGCCGGCTGCAAGAGTCGAACTCGCGACCTACTGATTACAAATCAGTTGCTCTACCAACTGAGCTAAGCCGGCCTGATTAAATGGGGGCTAACGGGATCGAACCGCTGACCCTCTGCTTGTAAGGCAGATGCTCTCCCAGCTGAGCTAAGCCCCCAAAATATGTACATTGCCCGGCGGCGACCTACTCTCACAGGGGGAAGCCCCCTACTACCATCGGCGCTGAAAAGCTTAACTTCCGTGTTCGGGATGGGAACGGGTGTGACCTCTTCGCCGTAACCACCAGACAATGTTTTGATAGAAAGAACGCTGTTCTCTCAAAACTAGATAAGAAAGTCGGTCTGTGCGTGACCGTTCGGAGTCCGATCCTCCATATTACATGTGGTTAAGTCCTCGATCGATTAGTATTTGTCCGCTCCATATGTCGCCATACTTCCACTCCAAACCTATCTACCTGATCTTCTTTCAGGGATCTTACTTTCCGAAGAAATGGGAAATCTCATCTTGAGGGGGGCTTCACGCTTAGATGCTTTCAGCGTTTATCCCTGCCACACATAGCTACCCAGCGATGCTCCTGGCGGAACAACTGGTACACCAGCGGTGTGTCCATCCCGGTCCTCTCGTACTAAGGACAGCTCCTCTCAAATTTCCTGCGCCCGCGACGGATAGGGACCGAACTGTCTCACGACGTTCTGAACCCAGCTCGCGTGCCGCTTTAATGGGCGAACAGCCCAACCCTTGGGACCGACTACAGCCCCAGGATGCGACGAGCCGACATCGAGGTGCCAAACCTCCCCGTCGATGTGGACTCTTGGGGGAGATAAGCCTGTTATCCCCGGGGTAGCTTTTATCCGTTGAGCGATGGCCCTTCCATGCGGAACCACCGGATCACTAAGCCCGACTTTCGTCCCTGCTCGACTTGTCAGTCTCGCAGTCAAGCTCCCTTGTGCCTTTACACTCTGCGAATGATTTCCATCCATTCTGAGGGAACCTTTGGGCGCCTCCGTTACTCTTTAGGAGGCGACCGCCCCAGTCAAACTGCCCACCTGACACTGTCTCCCCACGCGCTAAGCGTGGTGGGTTAGAATGGTCATACAGCCAGGGTAGTATCCCACCATTGCCTCCTCGTAAGCTAGCGCTCACGTCTCTTCGGCTCCTACCTATCCTGTACAAGCGGTACAAACATTCCATATCAGGTTGCAGTAAAGCTCCACGGGGTCTTTCCGTCCTGTCGCGGGTAACCTGCATCTTCACAGGTACTATAATTTCACCGAGTCTCTCGTTGAGACAGTGCCCAGATCGTTGCGCCTTTCGTGCGGGTCGGAACTTACCCGACAAGGAATTTCGCTACCTTAGGACCGTTATAGTTACGGCCGCCGTTTACTGGGGCTTCAATTCGTACCTTCGCTTGCGCTAAGCACTCCTCTTAACCTTCCAGCACCGGGCAGGCGTCAGCCCCTATACGTCACCTTACGGTTTTGCAGAGACCTGTGTTTTTGCTAAACAGTCGCCTGGGCCTATTCACTGCGGCTCTCTCGGGCTTTCACCCTAATAGAGCACCCCTTCTCCCGAAGTTACGGGGTCATTTTGCCGAGTTCCTTAACGAGAGTTCTCTCGCTCACCTTAGGATTCTCTCCTCATCTACCTGTGTCGGTTTGCGGTACGGGCAGTACTATTCTAACTAGAGGCTTTTCTTGACAGCGTGAAATCAGGAACTTCCGTACTTAATTTCCTTCCCCATCACAGCTCATGCTTCGCGAGAAGCGGATTTGCCTACTTCTCACACTCACTGCTTGGACGCACATTTCCATCCGTGCGATTCCCTATCCTTCTGTGTCACCCCATTGCTCAAACAAACAGCACTGGTACAGGAATATCTACCTGTTGTCCATCGCCTACGCCTATCGGCCTCAGCTTAGGTCCCGACTAACCCTGAGCGGACGAGCCTTCCTCAGGAAACCTTAGATATTCGGTGGACGGGATTCTCACCCGTCTTTCGCTACTCATACCGGCATTCTCACTTCTAAGCGCTCCACCAGTCCTTCCGGTCTGACTTCACCGCCCTTAGAACGCTCTCCTACCACGAACATCCAAAGATGTTCATCCACAGTTTCGGTAATATGTTTAGCCCCGGTACATTTTCGGCGCGGGGTCACTCGACCAGTGAGCTATTACGCACTCTTTCAATGGTGGCTGCTTCTAAGCCAACATCCTGGTTGTCTATGCAACCCCACATCCTTTTCCACTTAACATATATTTTGGGACCTTAACTGGTGGTCTGGGCTGTTTCCCTTTCGACTACGGATCTTATCACTCGCAGTCTGACTCCCGAGTATAAGTACATGGCATTCGGAGTTTATCTGAATTCGGTAACCCGAGAAGGGCCCCTAGTCCAAACAGTGCTCTACCTCCACGACTCTTTACCTCGAGGCTAGCCCTAAAGCTATTTCGGAGAGAACCAGCTATCTCCAGGTTCGATTGGAATTTCTCCGCTACCCACACCTCATCCCCGCACTTTTCAACGTGCGTGGGTTCGGACCTCCAGTGAGTATTACCTCACCTTCATCCTGGACATGGGTAGATCACCTGGTTTCGGGTCTACGACCTGTTACTCATGCGCCCTATTCAGACTCGCTTTCGCTACGGCTCCGCTTTTTCCGCTTAACCTTGCAACAAATCGTAACTCGCCGGTTCATTCTACAAAAGGCACGCTATCACCCATTAACGGGCTCTAACTACTTGTAGGCACACGGTTTCAGGAACTGTTTCACTCCCCTTCCGGGGTGCTTTTCACCTTTCCCTCACGGTACTGGTTCACTATCGGTCACTAGGGAGTATTTAGCCTTGGGAGATGGTCCTCCCAGATTCCGACGGAATTTCACGTGTTCCGCCGTACTCAGGATCCACTCTGGAGGGAAAATGATTTCAATTACAGGGCTGTTACCTTCTTTGGCGGGCCTTTCCAGACCACTTCGTTTACCACTTTCTTTTGTAACTCCGTATAGAGTGTCCTACAACCCCAAGAAGCAAGCTTCTTGGTTTGGGCTCTTTCCGTTTCGCTCGCCGCTACTCAGGAAATCGATTTTTCTTTCTCTTCCTCCAGGTACTTAGATGTTTCAGTTCCCTGGGTCTGCCTTCCTTACGCTATGTATTCACGTAAGGATACTATCCGACTAAAGATAGTGGGTTCCCCCATTCGGAAATCTCTGGATCAACGCTTACGTACAGCTCCCCAAAGCATATCGGTGTTAGTCCCGTCCTTCTTCGGCTCCTAGTGCCAAGGCATCCACCGTGCGCCCTTTCTAACTTAACCATGTGGGTCGTTGTTCTTTCGAACTCGCCACGGGTATGTTCCTAACGTCTACGAGCCAGCGATGGCCGTATCGGTTAGTTGAAAGGTTACTTTCAGTTGATTCTCGGTTCTTACTTGGTTGGTACAAGTCAAAGACTTATACCGCACTTTACTAACTTTCTTATCTAGTTTTCAAAGAACAACTTTCTTCTTTAGAGAGAATTGACCTCTCAAAACTGAACAAAACAGAAGATAAAACAAAAGCAGGTTTCCTTTTCCTTAGAAAGGAGGTGATCCAGCCGCACCTTCCGATACGGCTACCTTGTTACGACTTCACCCCAATTATCTGTCCCACCTTCGGCGGCTGGCTCCATAAAGGTTACCCTACCGACTTCGGGTGTTACAAACTCTCGTGGTGTGACGGGCGGTGTGTACAAGGCCCGGGAACGTATTCACCGTGGCATGCTGATCCACGATTACTAGTGATTCCGGCTTCATGTAGGCGAGTTGCAGCCTACAATCCGAACTGAGAATAATTTTATGGGATTAGCTCGACCTCGCGGTTTGGCAACCCTTTGTATTATCCATTGTAGCACGTGTGTAGCCCAGGTCATAAGGGGCATGATGATTTGACGTCATCCCCACCTTCCTCCGGCTTGCACCGGCAGTCACTTTAGAGTGCCCAACTAAATGCTGGCAACTAAAATTAAGGGTTGCGCTCGTTGCGGGACTTAACCCAACATCTCACGACACGAGCTGACGACAACCATGCACCACCTGTCACTTTGTCCCCGAAGGGAAAGTTCTGTCTCCAGAATGGTCAAAGGATGTCAAGACCTGGTAAGGTTCTTCGCGTTGCTTCGAATTAAACCACATGCTCCACCACTTGTGCGGGCCCCCGTCAATTCCTTTGAGTTTCAACCTTGCGGTCGTACTCCCCAGGCGGAGTGCTTAATGCGTTAGCTGCAGCACTAAGGGGCGGAAACCCCCTAACACTTAGCACTCATCGTTTACGGCGTGGACTACCAGGGTATCTAATCCTGTTTGCTCCCCACGCTTTCGAGCCTCAGCGTCAATTACAGGCCAGTAAGCCGCCTTCGCCACTGGTGTTCCTCCACATATCTACGCATTTCACCGCTACACGTGGAATTCCACTTACCTCTCCTGCATTCAAGTCTCTCAGTTTCCAATGACCCTCCCCGGTTGAGCCGGGGGCTTTCACATCAGACTTAAGAAACCGCCTGCGCTCGCTTTACGCCCAATAAATCCGGACAACGCTTGCCACCTACGTATTACCGCGGCTGCTGGCACGTAGTTAGCCGTGGCTTTCTGGTTAGATACCGTCAAGGGACAAGCAGTTACTCTTATCCTTGTTCTTCTCTAACAACAGTGCTTTACGATCCGAAAACCTTCTTCACACACGCGGCGTTGCTCCGTCAGACTTTCGTCCATTGCGGAAGATTCCCTACTGCTGCCTCCCGTAGGAGTCTGGGCCGTGTCTCAGTCCCAGTGTGGCCGATCACCCTCTCAGGTCGGCTATGCATCGTTGCCTTGGTAGGCCATTACCCTACCAACTAGCTAATGCACCGCGGGCCCATCTGTAAGCGATAGCCGAAACCATCTTTCAAACAGACGTCATGCGACGCTTGTTATCATTCGGTATTAGCCCCGGTTTCCCGGAGTTATCCCCAACTTACAGGCAGGTTGCCCACGTGTTACTCACCCGTCCGCCACTAACGTCGGAAAGAGCAAGCTCTTTCTTCGGTTCGTTCGACTTGCATGTATTAGGCACGCCGCCAGCGTTCGTCCTGAGCCAGGATCAAACTCTCTTTAAAATTAAAGATGAATCTGAATACTTATTCAACACCGTGAATAAGATCCTTGCGTCAAATTGACTTCGCTAGCAAATTACTTTACTAGTATTACTTTTGGAAATAGCTTTCTATTTCCGCCCTGCGATTCTTACCTAGAAACATCGCTGTCTCTATTGGTTTTATCTTTGTTTCTGTTCAGTTTTCAAAGGTCATTATCGCGTTGCTATCACTTATGTTGTTTTGTTTTTCGCGACTTTTAAATCATACCATTCAAGCACTTATCTGTCAACATTTTTTTATAATTTATTTTGTGATGTTTTTCTGTGTAAAAGTGTTGGTTAGTAGCGCCGAGAACTAATATATCAATTAATCTTACTAATGTCAACCAAGTTATGCATTTTATTTAATTTTTTTTTCGTTCTATACTTTAATTCCACAAAAATGTATGCATTAAACATTGCTGTGATGCCATTTATGATTTTATAAATTTTTTGCATAAAAATTTATAGTTTTATGCATTTCAAAAAAAGAAAACCACCAATTCTACTGAAATGATGGTTTTACTGGATGTATTTATAATTTCAAGTGTTTGATTTTGCTTTTTCTTGACACTCTGGACAAGTTCCATAGACTTCTAATCTATGTTTATTCACTTCGTATCCTGTAACACTAGCAGCAAAATGTTCCACTTCATCTAAACCTGGATAATGAAAATCTACAATTTTACCACATTCGTTGCAAATCGCATGGTAATGTTCGGATGTAGAAAAATCAAATCGGCTAGATGAATCGCCATATGGTAATTCTTTAATTAGTCCTGCTTCTCGGAATACGCGTAGATTATTGTAGACTGTAGCTACACTCATATTGGGGAAGTTCCCTTCAAGCGCTCTGTAAATCTCGTCGGCGGTAGGATGGGTATCGGCATTAATTAAGAATTCAAGTATAGCATGACGTTGAGGAGTTATTCTGACTCCAGTTTTTTTCAAGACATCTATTGCTTCTCGTAAATGAGAATTAGACACCGTCATGCACTCCTTTCTCGCTTAATTTAAATAGATTGTATACTACCACTATTCTACCGAACAAATGCTAGGTCTGTCAACATTAGGCTGTTATTGGTTTTTCTGCGCGCGGTTTAGTACCCTCTTTTTAAATTAATTGTATTTAATAATGGTTCTTTCTTTTGAAATTTTTCCATATTTTCTAGCCAGATCTCGAAACTTCTATAGAGATACTTCGGTGAAAGTGCTGATACGTGTGGGGTAATCGTTACGTTTGGGAAAGTCCACAGGGCATGATCGCTTGGTAATGGTTCTATTGGAGTTACATCTAGATACAGGTGATCAATGAGTTGCTGCTTGGCTACTTCTTGCAAGACTTCTTCTGAAACAGCGGATCCGCGACCTATATTAATAAATGCTGCTGTTTTTTTCATAGCCTCAAAATGAGCTCGTTGATATAGATTTATCGTTCCCTTGGTCTCGGGCAAAACGGATACTACAAAATCAGCATCGGGTAGAATGTCCTTTAGGTTTTCAATTGCAATTGCTTTATCGAAGGCTTTGGAAGGTTTACCACTCGTGTTGACACCGATAACGTTCATTTGGAAGACTTGGGCTAAATGAGATATTTGGCTTCCGATAGCACCTGTTCCAACGACGATGACTGTTTGTTCGGCTAATTCAAACGTCTCTATGGACCGGTCCCAGATTGATTTCGCTTGATTCGAGGCAAAATCGGATAGCTTTTTCACGTGAGATAACATGTACGCCATTGTGAATTCGGCCATCGGGATCGCGTGAATACCGCGAACATTGGTGACTATGATATTTTTTTCTTGAAGTTTTGCGTGAGGAAGTTCTTCTACGCCCGCTGAAAATACCATGAGCCAGCGCAATCCTTTTGCTTTTTCGAGAACTGCTTCTGTTATGTCTGAACCGTAGGACACGATGCAATCTATTTCCGCTAAATTTTCGTATAGTGCTATATCTTCTATGTAATTGTAAGTATGTTCGGGGAATTGTTGCTCTTGTTTTTGTTTTAAATCAGTTGGAATTGCCATTGTAAAAAGAATATTCAAATGTATCACTCCTCTTCTGTCCTTCTTATTTTAAACTCTTTTCGTGTCTTAAACAATCAACTTGCTTCTATATCATTGCAGTTCCTCTCCATTTACACTAAAATAAGAGAGGAAGTTATTTTATGAAGGAGATGTATTGAAAAATGAAACATTCTGAGTCAGAAAAATTACATACACAGGCGCTGGACTGTATTGTTGGTGGTGTGAATAGTCCTTCTCGTTCTTATAAAGGAGTTGGCGGTGGCGTCCCTGTTGCGATGGAACGTGCAAATGGTGCTTATTTTTGGGATGTGGACGGTAATAAATATATTGATTATTTGGCGGCTTACGGTCCGATCATTACGGGGCACGCACATCCGCATATTACAAAAGCTATTACACATGCGGCGGAAACTGGTATCTTATATGGAACACCTACACGCCATGAGGTTACGTTTGCGAACATGTTGAGAGAGGCTATTCCTTCCTTAGAGAAAGTTCGCTTTACCAATTCGGGAACAGAGGCTGTGATGACGACGATCCGGGTTGCTCGTGCTTTCACAGGTCGTGATAAAGTAATTAAATTTGCTGGTTCGTATCACGGGCATTTTGACTTGGTGTTGGTCGAGGCTGGTTCTGGACCTTCTACACTCGGTACGCCTGATTCGGCTGGGGTTACGACGGCGACTGCAAAAGAGGTAATCACGGTTCCTTTTAATGACATCACGAGTTTTAAAGAAGCTTTGCGCGTTTGGGGAGACCAAGTTGCGGCCGTTTTAGTCGAGCCGATTATTGGGAATTTCGGAATTGTTGGGCCGGTTCCTGGCTTTTTAGAAGAAGTTAATACATTAACGCACGATGCTGGTGCGCTCGTTATTTACGATGAAGTGATTACCGCGTTTCGTTTCATGTATGGTGGCGCGCAAAATTTGCTGCATGTAACACCTGATTTGACTGCCCTTGGAAAAATTATTGGTGGTGGTTTACCGATTGGCGCTTATGGTGGGCGAATCGATATTATGGAAAAAGTGGCACCGCTTGGCCCAGCATATCAAGCAGGAACGATGGCGGGAAATCCAGCTTCTATTCAGGCGGGAATTGCATGTTTGGAAGTTTTGCAGGAAGATGGGATATATGATCGCTTTGACAAATTCGGAGCTTCTCTGAAAAAAGGGATTTTAGATGCTGCGGAAAAACATCATATAACGATTACGATCAACCAGATTAAAGGCGCGCTTACTGTGTACTTCACGGATCAAGAAATTGTGACATATGCTGATGCGCAAGCGACAGATGGTGAGCAATTTGGCCAATTCTTTAAGTTGATGTTGAAAGAAGGAATTATGCTTGCTCCCTCCAAATATGAAGCTTGGTTCATTACTACAGCTCATACGCAGGCGGATATCGACGAAACAATCGCTGCTGTGGAACGCGTTTTTGCAAAAATGACGGCTTAATTTTGTTTGCAAAGTCCAATTTACGGATATATATAGAAGAAATGAGTTTAGGATAACCTGTACTCTAATACATGAAAGAAAGGAATAATCAGCGATGAAATTTGGGGCTAGGATTCTAAAAACAGGAATTGCGATTAGCTTAGCACTTTTTATTGCCCAACTTTGCCACTCCCCTTCGCCTTCTTTGGCAGGGATTTCGGCCATTTTCGCAGTGCAACCATCCATCTATCGGTCTTATTTAGAAATTTTGAAGCGAGGACAGGGTAATATTATTGGTGCTGCAATCGCGATTGGTTTCGGACTTTATATTGGTAATGACTTTATTTTAATCGGGGTCGCATCTATTATTTGTGTCGCTTTGCTAATTCAGTTTAAGCTTGAAAGCACGATTGGTCTTGCGCTTGTGACGTTGGTTATTGTGATGGACTCGCCAACAAATGACTTCTTGATGATTGCCCTCACTAGGTTTGGTACGATTATGCTGGGGCTTGTCGCGGCGTTTATTGTGAATCTCATTTTCTTGCCTCCCAAATATGAAGAAACGTTATTCCAATTTATTTACAGTACGAATGATGAGATTATGCGCTGGATTAAGCTTAATTTAAGGCACGCTGCTGATTTTCCACTCCTTAAGAAAGATATGAAGTGGATGCAAAAGCAAATTAAGCAAATGACGAGCTACTACGAGTTATATCAGGAAGAGCGAACTTTTCTGAGGCGAACGAGGGTTTCTAAATCACGAAAAATAGCGATCTACCGGCAAATGATCCTGTGTTCTCAAAAAGGTTATGAGTTGTTAAAAATACTGCACCGCTATGAAAATGACTTTTTACAGCTACCTCCTGATAAACAAGAGGTGATTCGCTGGCAAATTGATTATTTGACGGATACGCATGAGCAGCTTCTTTTAACGTATATTGATAAGGTTTCTGTGGATTTGCATTATGCAGAGAAACATTTGGCGCAAGACCCGCAAGATTTGATGCGGTTGTTCTTGAATGAAATGAAGGTTATTGATAAGGAAGACGATGATGAGGGCATTGATCAGTACCATTTAATGCGGATTATCGCTTGTGTCTTTGCTTATCAGGAAACAGTTGATTATCTGGAAAAATTAATGCATAGCTTCAAATTACGACATAATAAAGATAATAAAATTGATATCGATGTGCATGAATAAACGCGAAAAACCGAGTTAGCTTCAGAGCTGGCTCGGTTCTTTTATTTGGTTCGCGGTGATACGATTTTGACTGATTATTTGTTCATTCTTTATTCCCCAATCGCACATTACTTGGATGAGTGGCACCATCGAGATACCTAATTCGGTTAGACTGTACTCAACTTTTGGCGGAATCTGATGATATATTTTACGATGAACAACGCCGTCCTGCTCTAATTCTCGCAATTGTAATGTGAGCATGCGTTGTGTGATTTCTGGAATAAGCCGGCGAAACTCGTTGAAACGCGTGGTTCTTCTCATCAGGTGAGTCAAAATCTGTAATTTCCATTTGCCGCCGATCACGGAGGACGTAACATCTGCCCCACATGAAAATTCTGTTTTACGTTTTTGCATATTCAGCCTCCTTATAGTATTAAAAATGTGCCTATCTAACAAAAATGTGCATACTTCCTTTTTTAATTGTACTTGGTATACTTGAGAAGTCAAAAATTTAGGAGGAATATTCAGATGTCAACAAAACAAGAAATTATAAATGCATTTCACTACCGGTTCGCGTGTAAGGTATTCGATACAACGAAAAATATTTCTGATGAGGATTTCGAATTCATTTTGGAAACTGGGAGATTATCACCTTCTTCTTTCGGTTTGGAGCCTTGGAAGATCCTCGTTGTGGAAAACAAAACTTTGCGTCAAGAAATCATGCCACTTGCTTGGGGCGCACAAACGCAATTACCGACTGCTGACAAATTTTTAATTATCCTATCCCGCAAAAAAGAATCGTTGCTGCCTGAGTCAGATTATATTCAAAATCAAGTGAATCATGTTTTGGAAATGCCTGCTGAGGTTGCAGAGGCTTATACAGCACATTTCGGTAATTTTTTGAAGAATGATTTCGATTTGCTCGTAGATGATCGCCGCGTATTTGATTGGGCTAGTCGTCAAGCCTACTTAGCAATGGCAAACATGATGACGAGCGCTGCGGCCATTGGTATCGATTCTTGTCCGATTGAAGGATTCGATATGAAAGCTGTGGAGCAATTACTGGCTGATAAGAACGTGATAAATAGTGAAGAATTTGGGGTTTCTGCCATGTTAGCCTTTGGTTATCGTGCAAATCCACCAAGTCGTGATAAAAAGCGCCAATCATTAGAAACACTTATAGAAACGATTTACTAAACAAAAACACGTAAAACGAGATCTCCATTAAGAGAGCTTGTTTTACGTGTTTTTTACTACAATTTTAGCGATATTCTTTATACTTTTCATACCAAATGTCAATGTAATCTTTAGAAAATGGGCCTTTTTTGTCCAAAATCCAGTGAGATAATACATCTACATTGTGTCGCAGTATACGATCGATTGAGTCTGGATATTTCATCTGTCTTCTATGTTGTTCGTATTCGCCTTCATCTAGTAGATGGAATCGGCCGTCTGGAAAAACTTTAATATCCAGATCATAGTCAATATATTTGACCGCTTCCTCATCTGATGCAAAAGGCGTACCTAAGTTACAGTAGTGATAAATCCCGTCTTCTCGAATCATTGAAATCACATTAAACCAGTATTCACTGTGGAAATAGCAAATGGCAGGTTCGCGAGTCACCCATTTGCGACCGTCCGATTCTACCACTAGCGTGTGATCGTTTCCACCGATAATAACGTTTTCTGTCGATTTCAAGACAACTGTTTTTTTCCAAGTACGATGAAGTGATCCATCATGTTTGTAGCTCTTGATTTGAATAATTTCTTTCTCCTTAGGTAAGTACATCCGCTATCCTACTTTCTCCATGTACTATCGATCTAACATCCTTTTCCATTATAGCATGCAATACGCTGCAAAAAAACTGAAAAGGCTGATGAAAAGCTGAAACGGCTCGTTAGCTCCGACAAAAACTGGAGCAGCCGCAGTAAAAAGCCGCTCTTGCTTTTTATGGAGGGTGTGAAGTTTTCGAGAAGCTAGCCGTTGAAGCTGGATCTGAAAGCGCCAATCATGACGCAGTACATGGATTACATGCTCACTTTGTTCTCATGCATATTGAGACTCTAATTCAGCAAAAGATGCTTCATAAGAGTCTCAACAATTGTTAGGGGCGTAGAGAAAATCATCTTTTGATTTTTGCGGAGGCCACGAAATTTCCGAGAGGCTGGCTCTTGAAGCTAGATCTAGCGAAAAGCTAAGGAAGCCCGTTAGACCCGAAAAAATTTGTTAGGGGGCGCAGATAAATCCCTCTTTTAGATTTTTCGGAGGCCACGAAGATTTCGAGGGGCTGGCTTCCGAAGCTAGATCGCGAAATGATGATAAGTCAGCCCCAAAACCATTCTTGTACTAGTGATTGCCGAGCTTAAATAATCACAAAACTCAATGGGATTGCCCAATAACTACATGGATTCCTTATAAATATACAAACCAAAGCATTGCCAGCCTACTTAATTTTCTTTACTGTACAGAGACCTACCCGATTTTTACCAAATTATTTTTCCATCAACCTTCGAATCTCACTTCTACTTTGAGGATTAGCGAAGTAAAAAATTTTGATAATTTTTGTCCTCACTTTTTTCTTATAATCTGCTTTAAATTGTAATATTTTTATACATGGTTCAACTTCTTTTTCTAATTTTGTTGTATGCCTTGCCTAACTGCTCTTTAATTTTTTGTATACTCATAACTTATCTCTTCTTTAGAGCAGCAACGTTCTTCCGCCATCAACAACAATTGTCTGCCCGCGAATCATATCTGCCTGATCACTAATCAAGAATGACACAGCCTTCACTAAGTCCTGTGATTCTACCATTCGTCCAGCAGGTGTTTTCGCAACGGCATCGGCCAATAATTCTTCTCGATTCGGAAAATGATCCAACGCCTCCGTCTCAATCAGTCCGCCAGAAACGGCATTGACAGCAATTCCGAATGGCGCTAATTCAACAGCTAGGTAGCGCGTCAATGACTCCACCGCTGCTTTTGACACGCCAACCGTCGTATAGTTCTCTAAATAACGAATCGCGCCGACCGAACTTAGGCTCACGATCTTGCCTCCGCCGATTTTTTGCATCCGTTTCGCAGCTTCTTGACTTGCAAAAAGTAGCGCCTTAGCGTTGATATCCATCGTCCAATCCCAATGAGACTCGTTTAATTCCATAATCGGACGTAATACTCCACTTGCCGCGTTATTTACTAACACGTCAAGCCTTCCAAACGCTGCATCAATTTCTTCAAACATGCCTTTTATTTTTTCGACATCGCCCACATTGGCACGAACTAAAATTGCTTTTTGTCCCAGCGCTTCAATTTCTTTGGCCACTTCCTCCGCCTTACTTCTACTTCTCGCAAAATTTACCGCGATATCGTATCCTTGCTTCGCGAGTTCCAAAGCGATTTCCCGACCAATCCCTCGACTACTTCCCGTTATTAATGCTACTTTATTCATTGTATTTCCCCCTTTTGAAATGCTTGCCACATTTTTTGATATGGAACCGGAAAAGCTAAGTGTCCCATTTCTTCTTTTGTGACGGTTTTTAATTTTAAATCGACGGGTTGTGTTGTTATCGCTTGCGCTGCGAAAACGTCCACTTCCCAGACTAGATGTGAAAAGATGTGCTTGACGTGCGTTATTGGTTCTGGTTTGATTTGGAGCTCCATACCGTACTTTTGTAAAAAGGCTAGTTTTAGCGCTTCTTGATTATCTGATTGTTCGACCGTTGGAAATTGCCATAGATTAGCGAGCAATCCAGTGTCAGGGCGTTGTTCGATGATGAACTGATCCGCTCCTGTTTGCACAATAGCGCTTGAAAGGTACATTTTTTTAACTTTTGTTTTCTTTATTTTAACTGGATAAAGTTCTTCCTCACCCGCTTTGTGCGCTTCGCAAAACTCTTGTAACGGACACACAAGGCACATCGGCTTTTTCGGTGTACAAACGAGGGCTCCAATTTCCATCAAGCCTTGATTAAATTCACCAGGCTTTTCTGGATCAATTAGTTCGTAGAGCGCGGCTTCAAATTTCTTTCTGGTTTTCTGTTTCATGATGTCGTCGTCAATTTCAAGGACGCGTGAGATAACACGCATGACATTACCATCAACTGCTGGCTCTGGGCGTTCGTAAGCAATACTCAGAACTGCTCCTGCCGTATATGGCCCAACGCCTTTTAGTTCTAGGATATCGGTTAAATTATCTGGAACGACTCCATCCATCTCCTCGACAACCGTTTTCATCGCGGCTTGTAAATTACGCACCCTCGAATAATAGCCCAAACCTTCCCAAGCCTTTAAAATTCGCTCTTCAGGCGCCTCAGTGAAATCTTGCATTGTTGGGAACCAAGTCATGAATCGTTCAAAATATGGCATAACTGTGTCCACTTTTGTTTGTTGTAGCATGATTTCTGAAACCCAAATTCGGTACGGTTCGGTATTTTCGCGCCAAGGTAAAACGCGCTTATTCTTTTCATACCAGTCAATTAACGCTGTTCTAAATGTGACTATTTTTTCTTGTTTCCAATCCATCGTATATTACTCCTCGTTTTATGTGTATATTCTCATAGTTTTCTAATGAACGTTTTCCTAGGTTTTGTAGTATAATGTAGACAGGAAGAAAAATTCCTAGCCTTGATTTGGCACCGTTACTATTATACAGAATCAAGATGCGATTGGACAGCCAATTGCTTTAACGGAATTTTTCACAAATCATAAAATAAGATGCCGAGCCTTGTTTGAACAGACGTCAATATTGGCTTTTTGTTGTTGTTATAACACCGTGAACGGCATATCGTAACTTATTTTGAGGAGGAAATATCTTGGACACTGGCACACATGTTGTAATGGGAATTGCACTCGGCGCTGTAGCAACGGCAATCGACCCTGCTATCGTCGGTAGTTCCGCTGCCATAGGTATCATGACAGCCACTATTATTGGTTCACAAATACCGGACATTGATACTGTTCTAAAACTTAAAAATAATGCAGATTATATTCGTAATCACCGTGGGATCACACACTCCCTTCCAGGTCTTGCAATTTGGCCTCTTTTACTATCTTTCATTTTGTCACTCATTTTTCCAGCAGCACCGTTCTGGCATCTCTTGTTGTGGACGTTCGTCGCAGTCGCGTTCCATATCTTTGTCGATATTTTCAATGCATATGGAACACAGGCGTTAAGGCCATTTAAGGACACGTGGGTCGCTTTTGGATTTATCAATACTTTTGATATCTTCATCTTCGCCTCACATGTTGTAGCTATCATTATTTGGTTAATGGGCGCACCAGCTCTACCAACGTTCTTCACGCTTTACGCGATTCTGGCGGTTTATTATGTAGCAAGATTTATCACACAGAAAGTCATCACCCATGCTGTTAAAAATCTCATTCCTGATTCTGAGGAAATTATTGTCGCATCTACCATTCGCTTTTTCCAATGGCGCGTAGCTGTAACAACAAAAGATCACTATTATGTAGGTCGCGCTTTTAAACGCAATATCTCGATTTATGAGAAATTTGATCGTTTACCAGTTCCCGACAATGACATTATTCACGCAGCAATGAAAGATAAGAATCTAGCGGCATTTGTATCGTTTTCCAAAGTATATAACTGGCGGATTGAAGAAAAAATGGACGGCACCTACGTTACGTATACCGATTTAAGATATCGTAGCAATGGGCACTATCCATTCGTCGCAGTCGTTAAATTGGATGACGATCTAAATATCGAGTCTTCTTATACAGGTTGGATCTTTAGTGATGAAAAACTACACAAAAAATTGCATCCCGTAACAAATTGATCGCACATAAAAGACCTTCTCAGACTAAAACCGAGAAGGTCTTTTATATTTTATTGTTTTTATGTTTTATTGTAGACTCAGAAAAACCGCTCGACTTGATGATATCCCACCAAACCTCAGCGGGGCGACAAATGCTTAGATCCTAGGCAAAAGCGAGTACCGACGCGGAATGTACTCAGGTACATGAGCATCGGAACAGAGCTTTTAACGACAGAGATGAGCATTTATCGCCCCGCTGAGAGACTTTAGCGGGGTTTTCGTTCGACTAAGTGAAGCGATGCCCCGTGTTGCTTTATTTGCTTGGAAACATAATCATAGGCGTATTCCGTACCTCGATATGGGTAACCAGCTTTGGCGTATGTTGCTTCAAAATCAGTCCATAGCATTTCGACCCACCAAAGGGCTTCGTCTGGGGTTAGATTATCGTTTACCGCTAATAATTCAAGTTTTAACTTTTCAAAATAGGTTTGCATTAATCTTTCTCCTCTTCAAAATCTAATTCATTCTCACGCATATAATCTTGAATGATATCATAGGAGAATCCTTTTTGCAAGAGCGATGTGATCGTCTTCTGGCGGCACTTCCCTGGTCCGTAACGTCGATTTTTACGCAGTAACTTTTCTAATTGTTCACCGAGAATATCCTGCTCTTGCTCTTCCGAAAAATCTTCTAGAGCAATAGCGCTTGCTTCTTTTGCAAGGTCTGTGGTATAACCTTTTTGGATAAGTTCTGTGACTAATTTTTGTTGCAGTTGGCGTTTGGCCGATTTTCGACTTCTATTGACGATTTTGGCAGCTAGTTTTATGGCATTTTCAAGTTGATCATCGTCTTTAAAGTCAGCAAGGGCTTCTTCAATATAGTCGCGAATAATTCCTTTTGTCACGAGTTCACGCTCGATTTGGCGCGGCCCTTTTGTTGTCGTATTCACTTGCGTCCGAACGTAAAGATGAGCGAACTCTAAATCATTAATATACTTCATTTCGGCCAAGCGTTTAATAACCAGACTTATTTCATCAGGCTCCATCTCGGCTTTTGCAAGATGTGTGCGGATTTCTTTTTCTGAACGAACTCGATGCGCTAAATATTGAATCGCTTTGTTTAAACCACGGCGGATCGCATCCTCTTCTTGAATTTCAGCAAGTTCTTCATCCGTCAATTCACGATCCTTGAAAAGTTGGTATTTGGCAAGAACGACCTCGTCTACACTAAATAAATATTTCTCTGCAACAAAAACATTGTAACGCTCTTTATTTTTCTGTTGCTGTGAAATGGATGTTATTTTCATCGTCATCGCCTCCTATTCTATCTTCTTATCATACGCAATAAACCGTTTTAAAGCTATCTAAAAGGGAAAAGTATTATAAATCTATCACGTCAGGAGTGAACAAACATGAATATTTTAATGACAGGTGGCACTGGTTTTATCGGTAGTCATCTCGTACCAGCTCTTATTGATAATGGGCATACCGTCTATATTTTAACGCGTCAAGACAAGGAGGATACAAGGAAAATTCATTATCTCAAGTGGATGAATGGAGATACGCCTGATTTAAGTGGTATTTCTATTGATATATGTATAAATCTTGCGGGCGCTGCGATTGCTGATAAGCGTTGGACGGATAATCGGAAACAAGTCATATTGGAAAGTCGTGTCGATGCTACAACGGAACTCGTAAAAATCATTCATAATCTACAACCTAAACCGAAATTATTGCTAAATGCCAGCGCGATCGGTGTCTATCCAACCTCACAAACAACCTTTTTCTTGGATACCGAAGAACATGAAACAGCGGATAATTTCCTTGCTGAAACCGTTATTTCTTGGGAAAAAGCGGCACGTGCTTCTGGAATCAGGACTGTATTCACCCGCTTCGGTTTAATTTTAGGTACAGACGGTGGTTCCTTACCAGTACTCACAAAGCAGTTTTCCTTTTTGATTGGTGGACCGCTCGGCGATGGAAATCAATGGTATTCGTGGATTCAT
The DNA here is from genome assembly GCF_003534205.1 of Listeria weihenstephanensis. Classification (NCBI taxonomy): domain Bacteria; kingdom Bacillati; phylum Bacillota; class Bacilli; order Caryophanales; family Listeriaceae; genus Paenilisteria; species Paenilisteria weihenstephanensis. The sequence goes on from NZ_CP011102.1 coordinate 2,173,410, forward strand.
ATTGACGATGTTGTTCGGGCGCTTTTATTTATTATCGAAAATGATAAACTGGAAGGCCCTATCAATATAACGGCACCACATCCTATTCAACAGAAAAAATTTGCAGAGCTATTAGGAGAAGCGATGAATCGACCTGCCAAAATTGCAGCCCCAGCTTCCATGATTCGCTTAGCAATGGGTGAGCGCGCGATGCTTATTTTAGAAGGGCAACGCGTCTATCCGCAAAAACTGCTGAATGAGAATTTCAGCTTTAAATTCCCCAAAATTGAGGATGCATTGGCGGACTTAATTAAAGAATAATAATAGGCGAAATAAGGCGCTTAGAAGATTAGCAAAACATCTTCTAAGCGCCTTATTTTTATTTCATTTCTTCAGATTCTGCGATGATTTCAATATCTTCATCAGGTATATCTTCTACAATTTGTTCTCGTGATAGTGGGCGTTTTTTCCCTACGAGAGCCATGAGTTGTAACATTGTAAAGGCGATCGAGCTACGTTTTCGGAACGCAACAAATTTTTGTACCCAAGTAGTCACGTATTTCGATTTGTAATTACGCAACCCTTGGAAACCATAGAATCCTTGGCTATAACGGTATACAAGTCCTGCAAGCCGCTCTCCTAAAAAGGCAAATTGTGAGGCCCCGACGTTCGAGAGTGGCGCCATACCTGCATTAAAAATCTGATAGCCGTCTTCTTGACCTTTTTGGAAAAGATTAATGAATAGGAAATCCATGATCCCACTCGGTGCATCTTTGCCGTAGCGCATTAAATCTATCGATGTCATTTCGTCATTATAACATGGCATCATAGAGGCAAAGGCAATGATTTCACCCTCTGCGTTTCGTGCAATCGCGATCGGAGCTTGTTCCAAGTAATAGACGTCAAAGTAACCGAGTGAAAAACCTTTTTCGCTTCTACCGTCTAGCCAGTCATCTGAAATATCACGCAAGCGCTGAATCGTCCGCTCGTCATAATCTGGTTCGATAATCTCAAAAGTATACCCTTCTCGCTCGAATTTATTCATTAGGGCACGTTCACCTTTTCGTTTTTTACCTGTCAACGTGAATTCTGGTAGAGATACGAAGCCTTCTTCCCCAATCTTCATGAAATCAAATCCATGATCGTGCAAGAATGCCAGCATATCCACATCTACCTCATAAAAGACAGGACGATAGCCAAATTTATCAGCGTATATCATTAATTCTTCTAGAGCATCTTCGAGATAGGCTTTATCTCCGACCGGTTCTCCCATAATGACCATTTTGTCGGCCTTGAGTCGGAATGGAAATACCATTTTGTCATCCTTTGCCCAGAATAATAATTTATCGCGCATAAACATGGTATGGCTTACTTCGTTACCTTTGTATTTTGCTAAATGTGCTCGTAAGCGTTTAGCATCAAATGGTTCACCAATCGTAGTGTTCGTCATGGAGAAATAGTAGAAGATAATAATCAGACTTATAATCGCAATGGCGACACCGATAAACCCTGTAATCCAAACATGTTCTGATGGAATCAAGAGATAGTCTGGAATCTTCTTGTGATGTGGTACTTTTGGTGAGTTGTAAATTCCAATCAAGGCATAACCGGCAATACAAGCAATAAATAGGACGCTGTCAAAAATAATCTTACTCCACGTGTAAACGAGCTTTTCACGATAAAATTCGTTCCGCGCCAAGTAAACGCAGAATAGGACGATTCCTAGAAATATTGCAGCTTTGATGGAAAATCCTTGTGCTAACGTGTTAAAAATAGCACAGCCTAACACTACGATTGTTGTCACGTAAGCTTTCGTCACTTTGCTTTCGATCCCGCGAGCTAAGCCCAAAAGCAGGAAACCAAAGGCGATCATCGTAATTTGTGATACGAAGAAAAGGCTGAACGGCGCTAATTTATAGAGTAATGGTAAATGATATATTGCGTTTGGGATAGCAGCAGAGATAATCAGCATCAACCCTGCGAAGTAAACAAAGATGACTAGAAAACGATGCGCTAACTTCTGTAAAAAGAGTTGTGGCAAGCCTTCTAAATAATCATTGAACTTCTTCCCTGCTTTTTGGACAAAGAATAATAATCCAGCAGCAAATGGGATGATGTAATAGAAAATACGGTAGAATAAAAGCCATGCAACACTTAAATCTGTCGGTACGCCAAGTGCTTCGAGTCCTAAAATCATGACTACATCAAATGTGCCCACACCACCAGGAACCATCGATGCTATCCCGATAACAGATGCGATAACGAATAATGGAAATACTTTTGCTACGTCGACTGGCTCGTTCATCAAAACACCGATGATGATAAAGCAACCGAATGCAAACGCCCACTCAAGTAATGAAGCGAGTACAAGTAATAGTTCTCGTTTTAACGGCAAGTCTTCAAATAAGGTTTTGCTTTTCCATTTTGTAACGAAGAATAAGATTGGGAAATATAAACCTCCCGCTAAGAGCCATGGCCAATAATTACGGAAATGGTCAGCGAATCCAGGAATGGTAAGTGTTACAAGGCCAACCAAGCAATAGATCGATAAGCCAGAAACGAGGAATAGCGCAATTTTTGAGATAGCTAAGAGAATTTGTTTATGATCGGCATTTTTTCCATAAAAGTTGGCACGTAACGAGGCTCCAAGTACACCGCCAAAGCCTCCGATATTCGTAAATGTATTCGTAATCCACCCTGAGGCGATAATGTGACTCGTCGGAAAAGTTCCCGGCAGGAGTTTTACGATCACAAAATCATAAATGAGCATTGGTGTTACAGCAAGCAACCCAACGACAATCATAATGATAATATTTTCTGGACTTTGCGATGTTAGATTGTCTTTTAACGCGCCAAAATCGGTGGTTGTTCCGATACTAATAACTTCGTACACAACAAACGCTAGTACAAAAACAACAAATATAATTTTAACCTTCGTACTATTTTGTTGGAACCATGTTACTAATTTTGCAAATTTTTCTTTCATTCTCTTTATCCCCTTTGCTTTTCCCGTTTTATCTTATTTTCGTTTTTTGCGTATGCTTGGTATACAGAACGCTACCAGAATGCCCAAAAGTCCACTCAGTGTATTTAAAATAATGTCATCTACATCTGTGGAGCGGTTCTCAGGAAGTGTTATACCGCTGAATCCTGTGATGACTGTCGTTTGTATGAATTGTATTAACTCGATCCCAGTAGAGACTAGAATCGCTGTCAGAAGCGCCGTCCAAACTCGTGTCACAATCTGAAAATAGAGTAAAAAGAAAGTTAATGGCGCTAGCAACAAAGCATTCCCAAGAAGTTGCACAAGTGTTGGCATCGTTGGTAAGGCCTGATGTATTGTGTTTTCAATCGTCGTAAATGGAACAAGATTCACCATTTCTCGCTGAATATGGAAATTTCCAGTGTAGGTGCTTTTTAAAATATCTCCTGCTGAAATATATGTAACTAAATGATGTAAAATAAATATATATATAATGAATACCGCGAGCCAAATAACATCTACAACATTCCGAATTGTTGCTTTACAAACAATAAAAACCGAGCAAACACCTAGTAAAATGCCGTTGAAAATCACATTAATTAGCTCTGCTTTGCTAGCAAAATCAATACCTAAGAAAATACCATACACCATATACAAGATCGGTATTAAGAGAACTAAAAATCGGATTTTATCATTTTTCATTATATCTGCCACGCTTTCTTCTCGACTATTGTCTACCTTAGTTTAACAAAAAACGCGACCAATGAAAAGCACTGTCGCGTTATCCAACCTTACATTATCGCAAGGTGGGGACTTGTGTATATGCGGGATGAATACAAACGCTTTCGCTCGATTTGTTTGAAGCGGAATGTACGTCTTACGCCAAAACCTCTTCGTTCGGCGACATTATCTTGCTTTGAGTTTTTTTATGTTGAAAACATTTATTTCATGGCTAATTCATAAACAAACTGTTCGCCGCGTGGGCCCATTATAGTGCGGTTTGTCTGGATGAAGCCGCTTTTTAGGTAGAGTTTTTGAGCTGGGATGTTCCGCTTGTTTACGGCTAGAACGACTGTTTTGATGGTTGGGAAATGGTGTTTTACGTAGTCGCTTAGTTGGGATAGAGATCGTGTGCCGTAGCCTTTTCCTTGTTTTGTGGAATCGATAGAATAGCCGCGCAAAAGCAAAGTATCAGGTGCTTCTGTGTAGATTTTTACGTCCTCGTCGTTGTCTAATACGAAAAATCCTACTAGTTGGTCTTGATCGTACATGAGTATGCAATGGTAACTTGATTTGTCAGCAGCTTTTGCGAGTAATTCTAATGGGTGTGCGCAGAATGTATCATCGGTTAGCGTATAGTTTTGGATAGCTTGTTGGGCTTCTTTTGTATAACTTTGCAATGTTAGTGTCACTCGTTATCACACCTTTTTCAATTAGAATTTTAAGTTTAATACCGTGACACTTTCCACGTGGGCCGTATGAGGGAACATGTCTAATGGTTGGATATACTTGATTTTATATTTTTTGGATAGTATTTGTAGATCGCGGGCAAGTGTGGATGGGTTACATGATACGTAGACGATTTGCTTCGCGTTTGTGCGTAGAATCGACTGTAGTAACTGGTCTTCACAACCTACTCGTGGTGGATCGACAACGATTGCATCGGGTTTGAATCCTGCTTTGATCCATTTCGGGAAAACTTCCTCTGCTTTTCCTGTTTCAAACGTTATATTCGTGATTCCCGCACGAGTTGCATTCGCTTTGGCATCTTCAATGGATTCTGCGATGGTGTCCATACCACGAACTTCTGCTGCTTTGCCTGCTAAGGAAAGTCCAATCGTTCCAACGCCACAATAGGCATCCACGATTTTTTCATTACCTGTTAAGCGGATGGCGCGTGCTACTTCTCGGTACAATTTCTCCGTTTGCGATGGATTTAGTTGGAAAAAGGCACGTGCGGATAGATCAAATTCGATTTCGCCTAATTTTTCGGTGATCTTTTCTTTCCCTGCTAAAAATAATGTTTCTTCTCCGAAAATTAAAGACGTCTTTTCTTGGTTGACGTTCTGCATGATTGACACAACTTCTGGAATTGTCGCTTGGATTCGTTCGATTAGTTCACGTTTACGAGGTAATTTTTTACTATTCGTTACTAGAACGAGTTGAATTTCGCCAGTTTTAATACCTGTACGAACGACGATTGTACGGACAATACCGCTGTTACGCTGTTCTTCGTAGATTGGAATATCCAGCTCCTCTAAAAGATCACGAACAAGGTTGGTCACTTTGACTGTGTCTGGATGCTGCACAACGCAGTTTTCAATTGGAACAAGTTCGTGACTTTCAGCTCCAAATAAGCCGGCTTCGACTGTGTCATCGATTTCGCGTACTTGAAATTGGCTCTTATTACGGTAGCCCCATGGATTTCCCATTCCGATCGTATCGCGAATCTGAATTTGATCTGCTGGAAATTGAGTATGTTTTTCAAGAGATTGCACGATCAAATCTTTTTTCATTTTTAATTGTTCCGCGTAGGCTAAATGTTGTAATTGACACCCACCGCATGCGTCGTATACTGGGCATGGTGGATTTACGCGATGTGGTGATTCTTTACGAATTTTGCGGATTTTTGCTTCTGTGTAACGAGGGTTTACTTTCGTTGCTTCCACCACGACTTCCTCGCCTGTTAATGCGCCTGTTACGAATACGACGGATCTTTTGAAATAGCCGATGCCTTCGCCGTTAATACCGATTCGTTTAATTGTCAGCGGGAATTGTTGACCTTCTGTTACTGGATTTTCGCTCAAAATATTCTCTCCTTTGTTAACTGTTGAATTTTAATTGATCTCTCCAACTAGCTTCTTCTGCCTTAATATGCTTAATGTAGCGTTGATTTCGCCACCTATCATCAAAATAACGCCTGTGAGGTAAAACCATAGCATCAAAATAATAATGACTCCGATACTGCCATATGTTGCTGAGTAATTCGCAAAATTATTGACGTAATAGGCAAATCCCATCGAGGCAATCGCCCAGCCGAGTGATGCAAATACGGCTCCTGGTAGAATACTGATAAGCTTGCTTCTCCTATTTGGTGCGATCCAATAAATAAAGGAGAACACGACAAAGATCACAGCAAGCGTCACGACCCAACGGAAATTATTCCACGTATCGAGCGTCTCTTTAGAAACATTGAGATGATTGAAAATAAACATCCCGATTTGTTGTCCGAACACGACGAGTAAAAGCGTTACAACGACGACAGCGAGCATTCCCAATGTGAAAACCATTGACAGCAAGCGTTTAATAATGTAACTTCTCCGATCCTTCACACCATACGCTTTATTCAGCGCTTTTGTCGTTGCATTCATTCCATTAGAGGCCGACCACAACGTCCCAATGATACCAATGGAAAGAATCCCTCCCGAGTTGCTATTTAAAAGTTGGTCCAAATTGGAGTTAATGAAATCGTAAATCTCCTCTGGTACAAACTGTTTAATCGTTGTAAAAAGCTGCTCTTGATCAATCTGAAAATATGGAAGCAAAGAGGCCACAATAAGTAAGATTGGAAAAATCGAAAAAAGCATATAATACGCAAGCTGGGCCGCGCTTCCTGATACATCATTCTTTGTAAAACGATTACTCACGACCATACAAAAGCGAAATAAACGATTATTTTGTATTTTTTTTAGCATCTCTTTCCCCCTTTCTTTCCAAATACAGATACTAACTCTGGCGCCACTCTTGTCTTTATGCTACAATTTTTGAAGTATGAAAGGAAGTGCCTACTTATGAATTTAGAAAATCCGACGCAGGAAAATGTTGCGTTTATGTTAACTGAAATTACGACAAAATTAAAAATGGTTAATGCGTCCGTCTTTGAAAATCTAACTCTAGACGCCATTCATTATGAGTCTTTGCTTGATATTTATACGCTCATTCACCGCAAAAATAATATTAGCATGCGTGAAATGCAACTTTTTGCAGAGGAACTGAGTACTATTCGGAAATAACATCAGACGCATAATCAACCAGACGACACATATCAAATATTTTTGTAGGCGCACCAGCAAGCGTTGTCGGCTGGTGTGCCGTTTCGCGTTCATATTGACGCCCAATCGAGATAAATGCATCACTATTATAAGCTAGTTCATCATATTTCTGCCAAACTTTCGTCCCGTTCACCATCATTGGCGATTGCTCCTGTTGAATGCGGAATTTTTTCGCCCGATGCTCTGCGAGATGCAGCGACGTATTTTTATCATGATCGACACCAAACAACACAATTTTTGCTTGCAGTTCATATAACCGACCTAACGGAGATTGCTCGCCGAAGCCAAAATTAAGCGCATGTTTCTCTGTGATAAACGCAGCATCGCTTCCCCACGCGCAAAAAGAATATTTCGGATGAGAACTCCGCTTTACATCTTTCATTTTGCGAAAGGTCTCTGGAATTACGCCCATAAAAAAAGTCGGCGTCTCCTCAGGATCATAGGCAGGCATCTCGGCATATATCGTCGACCACCATTCTTTAGGAACAGCAGGATTACGCCATTTTGCAGGATCGGAAACATTGCTACTTTGTGCTGGTATAACTAGATTACCTTGTTTCGTCACAGCCTGTTGAAAAGCTTTAATTATCGCAACCCCACCGCCACAAACCCAGCCAGCTTGACCGAGTGCAGAATGAAGAATCACGGTATCTCCTTTTGTAATGCCTAAGTTATGTAGTTCCTTACTGATCGAATCCACCGTATGTGGCACCTTTGATCTATGAATGGCTCTTTTTTCTCCCATATAAACTTCTCCCTTTACCATCAAAAAAGTTAGGTGTGTCGCGTTCATTGCAACACACCTAAGTCTTATTTAGTCATTTTCGCCTTGATATGTTAAAATTTCTGGGCCATCTTTTGTAATCGCAATGGTGTGCTCATACTGTGCTGAAAGAGATCCATCAGCGGTACGTGCTGTCCAACCGTTATCATCCATTTTCGCTTTCCAACCGCCTGTGTTTACCATTGGCTCGATCGTGATAACCATACCTTCTTTCAAACGTGGGCCTTTGCCTGCAGCGCCGAAATGAGGTACTTCGGGTTTTTCGTGCAATGTTGGGCCAACGCCGTGACCGATAAATTCGCGAACAACAGATAATTTCTCTGCTTCCACATAGGTTTGAATAGCATGGCCGATGTCACCGATTCGGCTTCCAACTTGTGCTTGTTCGATACCAAGATATAACGATTTACGAGTGACTTCCATCAGGCGCTCTGCTTCTGGAGATACTTGTCCAACGCCGTATGTCCAGGCTGAATCAGCAAGTGCACCGTGGAAATTAACAACCATATCTACCGTGATAATGTCACCTTCATTCAGGATTTGCTTACGTGGGAAACCATGACAAATTTCGTCATTAATACTCGCACAGGTAGCAAATTCATAGCCTTCGAACCCTTTTTGCTCTGGTGTCGCACCTTGCTTGCGTAAAAATTCTTCTGTGAACACCTCTAAATCCCAGCTTGTAATACCAGGTTTAATTAGTTTTTTAATTTCTTTATGGGTCGCAACGAGGATTTCTCCCGCGCGTTTCATTTCATCAATTTCGCGTCTTGATTTTAATGTAATCATTTTTTCCATCCCTTCTCTTTCCTATCCTTAAAATATCTAAGTTTGGGTTCCAACTAGAAATTCTCACTTCTACCATTATAGCTTTATTCGCCTCATTTTGAAAGTAAGAATATGCCGTTTTTGCTAAATTTAACGGAATTTCTTGCAGTTTTTCTGAAATTCTTTATAATGGAAGTATTAGTGAATGATGAAACAAGCATATTCCGCGTTTGCAAGTGTGCTTTTTTTAGCGTATTAACTTAGAACTTAAGGAAAGAAATGGTGATGTATATAATGGCAAAAGTAATGATCGTATATGCCAGCATGACTGGTAATACAGAAGAAATAGCAGATATCCTTGGCGAAGAACTAGAAAAATATGATATTGAGGTCGAAATTGAGGAGTGTATCTCGGTTGAACCTGAGAAATTATTAGAATATGATGGCGCGCTAATTGGCGGCTACACGTATGATGACGGTGAACTTCCTGATGAGTTTGTTGATTTTTATGAGGATATGTCCGACGTTGATTTTTCTGGTAAAGTTTGCGCCTCATTCGGTTCTGGCGATACGTTCTACGATGAGTTTTGCTTAACTGTAGACCTTGTTGAAAAGCGTTTGAAAGAACAAGGCGCGACGGTTCCTGTAGAAGGCTTGAAAGTGGATTTAGATCCTGATGAAGACGATGTTGTTCGCGCGGAAGCTTACGCTAAAACGTTTGCTGATGCCTTACTAGGTAAATAAATGTAGACTGTATGCACAAACCATCATAGGTTTGTGCATTTTTTGTATATCTCCCAAGTTGTCTTCATCCGGCGGAATTACGAATATGCAAAAAAGTTTCAAAATGATTTTTTACATTCTTTGCTATGAACAGCTGTATCTGTTCTCCTGCAATGATTTCCCTTGTTAAAACAGCAAAACTAAAAAAATGTAGAACCTTTCTAAAAAACTTTTTTCAGCGTCTAAAATCACGTGGCATCCGTCATAAATCAATTTTACAATTTCGGATGTAGTAGACGCTCTGTTTTGGATATGTTACTGTTACTATATGACCTAGTTAGAAGGAGTGTTACCATGACTTTCAATGAATTTTCTGTCTATATGACGGAAAACTTAACTGCCCGAGAAAGCTTTTATGAAAAGGCACTCGAATTTCAGAATGAGAAAAATAAGAAACGTCCACCTGCTAAACGCTGGAAACAAGTGAAATTAGATCGCGCGGTCAATGCAATGTGGCAAGGTATTATGAAAACAATGTATGATAAAATAAAACCATCGATTAAGCGCGATGCACCAGATTTGCGCCAAGCTTGGTTAGATTATTTTACGAAATATGGTATCTTAGAATCCATGGATGAGGCGCTCAGTGAGATTGAGTTTGAATAATGACAAGCGGAAACACCGCAAGAAAAAACCACCTTTATTTTTTGTGGAGGACATGAAGTTTTTGAGGAGCTGGCGGCTTACGTCAGATCGCAAATGAAGATGATAGATGATTACTGTATTGGCAACAAGCTACTTCTTGCCACTTCCAAGCGATGTGGCTGTTTTCACTGTCTACAAATTTTTGATCCGCGTGAAATTACGATGTGGTTGGACGCGGAGGATACGGCAATTTGCCCATTCTGCTCTATCGATGCTGTTCTACCTGAATTAGACGAGCTTCCAATCTCTGTTGACTTTTTGACAGAGTTGCATCAAGAATGGTTTGAATAAATGTTCCCGTGAAAGCGTCGCAACAGTTGCTTTACGCTTTTTTTTAGGATACAATGCTTTTATCGAATAGAAGAGGGGTGCTACATATGGCAACATTTAATGAGAAATTAGAAAAATATGCAGAATTAATCGTCAAGGTTGGGGTAAATATTCAACCCAATCAGAAAGTAGTAATTAATAGTTCCGTTGAAAGCGCACCACTAAGCCGTTTACTTACTAAAAAAGCATATGAAGCTGGCGCAAGTGACGTTATTATTAACTGGGCGGATGACGAAATCACATTACTTCGCTACCAAAATTCACCGCTTGAAATCTTTGAACAAGCGCCACTTCATCGTGCCGCTGAACGCATCGAACTTGCTGGTGAGAACGCAGCATTTGTATCGATTGTTTCTGAAAATCCAGACCTTTTAAAAGGTGTAGATGGTCAAAAAATCGCTGCAAACCAAAAAGCAATGGGACAAGCGCTTGAGAAGTTCCGCCAAATGATTCAGTCGAACGCGATTAGTTGGACGGTGGTCGGTGCTGCATCTGAAGGTTGGGCTGCAAAAGTCTTCCCTAATCTTCCACAAAGCGAGCAAGTTGCTACGTTATGGGAAACTATTTTTGAAACGACGCGTATTAACACCGCTGATCCTATTCAAACGTGGAAAACACATGATGAAACATTGAATAGTAAAGCAGCTTATCTAAATGACCAACAGTATACGGCGCTTCATTACACAGCTCCTGACACTGATTTGACAATTGGTCTACCGGAAAACCATGTTTGGGTTGGTGCTGGTAGCTATAATAAACAAGGTAAAGAATTCATGGCAAATATGCCGACAGAAGAAGTTTTCTCTTGCGCTCAAAAAGATAAGGTAAATGGTTATGTATCTAGTACAAAACCGCTTAGCTATGCTGGAAATATCATTGATAAATTTAAAATCACCTTTAAAGATGGTCGAATTGTGGATGTGGTAGCAGAACAAGGAGAAGAAATTCTAAAAGATCTAGTCGCAACGGATGAAGGCTCGCATTACTTAGGCGAAGTGGCACTAGTTCCAGATCCATCTCCTATTTCTCAATCTGGAATTTTATTCTACAATACGTTGTTTGATGAAAATGCATCGAATCACTTAGCAATTGGTAGTGCGTATGCATTTAATATTAAAGGTGGCGAAGATATGAGCCGTGAAGAACTAGAGAAAGCTGGAGTCAATTCAAGTATGACTCACGTTGATTTCATGATTGGTTCTGACCAAATGAATATTGACGGCATTACAAAAACTGGCGAAAAAGTGCCTGTTTTCCGTAATGGTGATTGGGCATTTTAATATCGCCTGAGTTATGAATATTAGATTCTAAGTTGTGTATTATTTTCTAATGATTTGCCCTTGAAATGGTTTTTTCAAGGGTTTTTTTTTTAATGAATGAATAAAAGAGGTGATTTTTAATATGAAGTTTAAAACTTGGGATATTAATCTCAAAGTGCGATTATTCGGGGAGGCCTTGCTTGATATTTCTTTTTGGGCGGTATTCCCCTTTCTGACTATTTATTTTTCGGATTCTATCGGGAGGCAAACAACGAGTTTACTACTCATTCTATCGCAGGCTTTGTCTGTTATTACTGCGCTACTCGGGGGTTATTTTGCCGACACATATGGGCGAAAGCGCATGATGAGTATTTCGGTTATCGGTGAAGGTGCTGGGTTCTTAATTTTTGCGATTGCGGCGACTTCGATGTTTCACTCGCCTTATATAGCGTTTCTTGGATTCATGATTGCTAGTATCTTCATGTCATTTTACCAACCTGCAAGCCAAGCAATGATTGCGGATGTCGTGAAACCGGAACATCGGAGCCACGTCTACTCGATTTTTTACATGATGATCAATATCGCGGTGGTTATCGGGCCAATTATTGGGGCGCTGGTGTTTAATAAGTACACGTCACAAACGTTGATCGCGATCGTTTTGGCGGATTTATTACTGCTATTCCTACTCACTAAATTTGGACATGAAACCGCGCCAATGGCTATTAATCCAGAGTTACGCCTAGCGCAAAAACAGAAAAAACTAACGACGGTATTGATGGAGCAGATACGCAATTACAAACTTATTTTTACGGATAAAGTTTTCTTCTTATACATCGTGGCTGGCGTCATTATTTCGCAGTCCTTTATGCAATTGGATTTATTATTTCCACTCTATATTACAGAGGTTATCGGCGATGCGTCGATTTTCTCCGTACAACTTACAGGAGAACAATTATTCGGCTTCATTGTTTCCATCAACGGCTTTTGTGTCGCTTTATTGACCGTATTCTTCACACGAATGATGAGCCGTTACCGTGAAAAACTTGTTTTCATGAACTCCTCTTTCCTTTACGGGATTGCGATCATCTTATTCGGGATCGCGACAGGACCATGGGGCGCTATCGTAGCGATTATTTTATTTAGTTTCGCAGAATTGATGACCGTCGGAATCCAACAGAACTTCGTTGCTAAAATTGCTCCGGACGATAAACGGGCGATGTATTTCTCAGCAGCTGGACTTCGCTATACATTCGGTAAAGTTATTGCACCACTTGCGATTACACTATCAACGTTTGTCGGCTATTTTGCCACATTTGCAACGATTGCTGTACTCGCGGTTATAAGCGGATTTATTTACTTCTACATGTATAGTCTGTATGAAAAACAAGATCGTGCTCAGTAACTCAAAGTCATTTATTCATCGCTTTTTCTTAGCTATGGATAAATGACTTTTTTGCGTTTTCGTGCTAGAATAAATAGACCGAGGTCGGTTTATGATGAAAGGAGTTCTTGTTAAGCTATGAAGTCTAATATAAATTTCCCTATAAAGCAAGCTGAAATCGTAAAAATCTCGCTACAACTTTTTATCGAAAAAGGCTATGAGAAAACGACAATCACCGATATTATGAAAGCCTGTCAATTATCAAAAGGCGGGATGTACCACTATTTCGAATCTAAAGATGCCATATTAGACGCTGTTATTATTTTCGCGATTCAGGAACAATTACCAGCTTTTGAAGAAAAAATAAATAATGCCTCCACAGTAATAGAGAAATTAGTCGTCTTTATGCGCACAGATTTTTTTAGTCCTTCTGAATTCCAATCACAATTTGCCCTATTCAAACAGGCACAAATGAATTCACTTGTCGCCTATCGAGTCAAGATTTTAAATGCCAAATATGCTGTACCGTATTTAGAGCAGATAATCGTAACCGGTGTTTCTGAAGGTATTTTTCACACAGACTACCCGAAAGATATTGCTCAGTCGCTCTACACCATTGGGGACATGTTTTTTTCTGCACTCGGCGAATTTCCAAACGATGATCTCTTTCGTTCGCAGAAAACTGCCGCCTTCTTGGAATTAATTCAGCGGATACTTTGTGTAGATAATGCAACTATCAAGGAATTTAGCGCTCACTTGAAACGATTGATAGCGGATTCATACTGACATAGAAGGAGGTTTCACAAAATGATACTTGCAATATTAGTGCTATTCATATTAGCGCTCTCATTATTATTAATACTTATTAGTCCTGGTAAATTGGCTACACTGAAAAATAAAAATGGAGAAATAATACAAACTGCGATTTGCGAAAAAGTAATGTTGCCAATAAACGATACACATCTTGGTTGCTTTATCCAAAGCGAAAATACGAACAACCCTGTTCTCTTATTTTTACACGGCGGTCCAGGAAGTCCAGAGCTCCCACTTCTTGATATAAAAGATCCTGATAAACGCTTGGAGCAACTTTTTACCGTTTGCTATCTAGATCAACGTGGAGCAGGTATGTCTTTTAATAAGTCAATCTCGCCCGAGAGTGTGACTATGGAACAACTGGTAGCTGACAATTTGGCAGTAACAAACTACCTACAACAGCGGTTTCAAAAGGAGAAAATATACATCTTAGGCCATTCTTGGGGATCTGCTCTAGGACTAAAAACAATTGAAAAATACCCAGAATGTTACCACGCCTATATTGGAACTGGGCAAGTCACGCAACAACTGCCATCCGAAAAATTAGCTTACGATTATGTGTTTCATCATGCAACGGAAATTGGCGATAAACGAGCTTTACGTGCGTTAAAAAAATATGATTCAAACTCGGCCGACTTCCCATCATTAGGCTATATTACAAGTATAAGACTTTCGTTAATGAACAAATATGGTATTGGTTTGGAGCACAAAAAACGCACGATGTATAGCCAAACCATGCGAATTCTATTCTTCAAAGGCTACACGCTAAAAGAAAAAGTAAACTATTTGCGCGGCTCCCTATTCTCGTTGCAGTGCCTTTTTCCTGACCTGTTACTCGATAATATGCCAACTACTTTTAAGATACCGGTCTATATCATTCACGGAGAACACGATTATCAAGTTTCCTACGTCCTATCCAAGCGCTTTTTCGAAACTATGGAAGCTCCTGCAAAAGATTTTTTTCACATTCGAAGACTCCGCCCATTCTCCATTAATTGAGGAGCCGGAAAGATTTATTCAAATTATCCGCAAATTATTGTGAAAGAAATGTTTACGTTTACCGTTTTACGGCAATTATCTGAATATGTACTATTAAAAAAATATATTTAGAAAGTAAGGTGTGTGCTTATGTTTAGTCATTCTTCCATTGGGATCGATCTCGGAACAGCGAATATCGTTGTTTACAATGAACTGCGGGGAATCATGTTTCGTGAACCTGCTGTTGTCGTTTTAGATGTTAAGACAAAAGAAGTCTATGCGATCGGGAATTTAGCAAAACAAATGTACGGAAAAACGCCTACCACTTTAACTGCCATTAAACCACTAAAAGACGGTGTTATTGCAGATTTTGATAATACAGTAAAGTTATTGCAAGCGGTTCTGGATCGTGTTGCTCGCATCGCTAATATCTCCATTCGTAAAACAGCCGCGAGTGTCAATGTCCCCGCTGGTGCAACACTTGTCGAGCGAAATATTATTCGTGATGCTGTACTTGCAACTGGAATCAAAGTAGTCACCATTGTCGAAGCTCCCGTTGCCGCCGCCATTGGTGCTGGCCTTCCTATCAACGAACCTGTCTCCAATATGATTGTCAATATTGGCGCTGGCACAACAGAAGTATCGATTGTATCCTACCGAGGCGTGCTCGCAAACATGTCCATCCGCTCGGCTGGCAACTCGCTAGATGCCGAAATTATCCAATATTTCCGCGAAGAACACCATCTACTCATTGGTGATTTGACCGCCGAAAAAATTAAAATGAAACTTGGTTCTGCGCCCATCCCGCATCTTCTAAAATCAATGGATGTTCGTGGTCGCAGCTTGCTAACTGGCCTCCCAGCAACGACAAACATCTCCTCTACTGACATCCAACCATTAATTACAGAATTTTTAGCAAAAATCATCAAAATGATTCATGTAATGGTGGAGCAATCTCCAGCTGAACTGAGCGGTGATATTATGGATCAAGGTATTATTTTAACTGGTGGTGCTTCCTTGCTAAATGGCTTTAAAGAATGGCTAACAAATCAAGTCGATTTCCCCGTCATCCTCGATCCGAATCCACTGGAATCAATTGCTATTGGAACTGGACGGATTCAATTTTACAGTCAACGCACGGTATCTGGTGATTTGGAACTAACGACACCACGACTTAATTTGCCATTTTTCTCTTAAGTTAAATACTGGATTTGTATTAAGTTTTTTACATGCGGTTTACGTTTTTCAAGTGAAAGCCTATTCCCGCGCGATTCCTATATTACCTTTTTATATCATTATCTTTATATGCCCCATCCACGGCTAAACTGCTTTATACTAGAGACTATGCCGATAAAAGCATGAAAAAGGAAATATGGAGGCTAAAAAAATGTTTGGAAATACAACGATTGGTATCGACCTTGGTACCGCGAACATCTTAGTATATAGCAAATCTAAAGGAATAATTTTGAATGAGCCTTCTGTTGTCGCGATGGATGTGAATACGAAATCCGTGCTTGCCATTGGCCAAGAAGCCAAAGAAATGATTGGGAAAACACCTACTAATATTATTGCCGTGCGTCCGCTAAGAGATGGCGTCATTGCTGATTTTGATGTTACTGCTGGGCTATTGCGCGAGATTATGCGCCGTGTTACAGGAGTTGTTGGTAATTCTGTGAAGAAACCTAACGTCGTTGTTTGTGCACCAACTGGAGCAACTTCTGTGGAACGTCGTGCTATTGTGGATGCGGTTAAAATGATGGGAGCAAAAGCTGTTACTCTCATCGAAGAACCTGTCGCAGCTGCTATTGGTGCTGATTTACCCGTAGATGAGCCGATTGCAAATGTGATTGTCGATATTGGCGGTGGAACAAGTGAAATCGCTATTATTTCTTACGGTGGCATCGTAACGAGTACGTCCGTGCGAACTGGCGGTGACCATATGGATGAAGAAATTATCCAACATATCCGTAAAAACTATAATCTCCTTGTTGGTGAGGCTACAGCTGAGCGAATTAAAATGGAACTTGGATACGCGCCACTTCCTCACACAGAAATCACAATGGATGTTCGCGGTCGTGATCTTTTAACAGGTCTACCGATGACACTAACGATTACATCTACTGAAATTCAAAAAGCGCTAGAAGAAACGTTAAATCGAATTCTTGAGGCGATTCGTGTGACGCTTGAGCAATGTCCTGCTGAGCTAAGTGGTGATATTGTCGATCGTGGCATCATCCTAACTGGTGGCGGTGCATTATTACACGGTGTTCAAGAATGGTTAATCAATCAGATTGATGTTCCTGTACATATGGCGCCAAGTCCTTTAGAGTCCGTCGCTATCGGAACTGGCCTGTCACTGGAATACATTGATAAAGTAGCAAAAAAAATTAATTAAAACGCAAAACCAGGAAATACAAGTCGTCATTCGGCTCGTGTTTCCTGGTTTTTTTTGCAACTTATTTTAATAATATCGGCAAAAAGGTAAGGAGATCAAATGCGATATGGACGATCCAAGTAACCCAGATGGAATTACTTTTCTTGAATAGATAATTTAAAACTAATCTGCTTGGGATGATCGTGACTAAACATTGTAATGCGTTGTAGTCATAAGAAGGTAAGTGCCATAGTGCAAACAGGACGGAGCATAGTAAGGTAGCTTGCCAGAAACTCCAATTTAACTTTTTCCAGGCTCCGTAAAGAATGGCAATCGAGAGTAATTCTTCCCCCATCAGCATGAATGGAACATTTTTAATGACATAATCCCACGTTAAGATGCTGTTTATATCATTCGCCGTTGTGCCACCTGCAATCGCAGACCAAAGAGCACCAGCGACTGTGCCCACAACCACCAAAAACGGAATCCCAATCAATAACCATTTAAAGCTAAAATGCTTGAACCAGTCTAAAAATTCTTCTTTTAGGATAACATATAAAATAACAAACATAAGTGTAACGTTGAAAAAGGAAGCAATAACCTGTGTCGTACTCGTTATTGGAAGTACTAGCGGTATTAGCTGATAGAGAATCCCCACTATAATAGCGCTCAAAATAATTAAATACCCTTGCTTCTTGTTTTTTACTGAATTTTCCATTGGCGTACTCCTTTTAAAATAATTTAAATTATAACGTTTATTTACCCCTTATCTACTTTTATAAATCTAAAATATGTATTATCTTAAGGCCTGTCAATTATTATACAAAATAAATAGTCATTATACATGTGAAGTATATTACATTCATTGGGTTTAAACTTACATTTTTGTCACATGAAGTGCCATCAAAAAAAAGTTGGTATGAACCTTAGCTTTTCGCTAAATCCATACCAACTTGTTGTCGTTATTTAATTCAATGTCATTTCGTAAAGTGTATTGCCGTCTGCATCTTGAATCGTAACAGACGCGATGTTCCCAATCGTCATCTTTGTTTTCTTCGTAAGTTGGATCAGCGCGTTTCTATCATTATAACCTTGGTGTAGAGGTTGCTGATATTCCGTGCCGTCTGTTGCTTTCAAAACAACTGTCGTACCTTTTTGAATGATTGTTTCAAGTTCTGCGACGACGCCGATATACTGATTCTTATCCCCTTGTAATTGTAACAAGGATAGCTCGTTATCGAACTGTGGATTATCATTTTTTGACGTTTCTTTTACAGCTAACTTACCATCGGGATATGTAAATTCCACTAGATGGTAGCCTCCATTTTTATCGCGTAAAATGGCTGTGTAAACTTGTTTCTTCTGCGTTGCGCTGCTTACTATTTTCCATTCTTTGTCAGCAATATATTTATTTACCGCTGGAAAAAAGCCATTCTTTTTCGCGCGTTCTGATGATGCTTGTGGTTTTATTTTGCTGGCTTTCAGACCATTTTGGTAAATACTTTCGTGGTTATCATTGCGCAACTCGACGCTTTTTAGGGCACTTGCTGTCGTCGGATCAAGTGACGGTATTTCGATAATGGCTACTGTTGTCCCATCATTCGTACTTTTATTCGTGAGGGAAATGACGGTCGCCTCGTCTACTTCTTTATTACTATCCATCAAAACAAGTTCTGTCGCTTCTTTCGCAAGCTTGGTATCCTTGATTTCTACCATAGCAATAAGGCCGTTTAAGCCATTCATTAGATTTACTTTCACCTTGGAATCTTCTTTTTTCAGCGCGGAGTCCAATTGTATATTAGAAATATCTTTACCATTCGTGTCTTTATAGTACTCAAGCACACCTGTTTTATCGTTCTTATTCTCCACGTACGCTAATTTGTAGTCTTTTAAATCTGTCTTGACGTTTTGGATTACGGTGAGCGAATTATCGCTGAGAACTTTGTCTATGCCTTCTTTGCCACATGCTGCTAACGTAAATAGAAGTAATACTCCTGCTAGTATTGGTATAAATTTCTTCAATCCATTCCCTGCCTCTCTTTAATTTTTTGCAAACAGATTGCTCCCCGCCTCTGTTTTATGGTAAAATGATAAAGTTGATTCATGACGTGTCCTGATAGCTCAGTAGGATAGAGCGACAGCCTCCTAAGCTGTAGGCCGTGGGTTCGATTCCCTCTCAGGACATTTTCTACATAATAAAACGTTAACTATTTCTCTTTTGAAGCAGCTATAATGAAATTGCTACGCTTTTCGCGTACTATTTCATTATAGCTTTTTTTATGTCAAAAATAAAGCGTTAATCTTCTTTTTTTACTTTAATGTTACAGAAAGGTTTCCGAAATATTACATTTTCTATATTTTGATGCAAAAAAGGATCTGGTATCATGACCAGATCCTTTTTCACGTTATGCGTATTAGTGAATTAATTTACTTTTTTTAGCTTTAGCGGAAAGTCCAGGAACTATTTTATCTAGCGGCTTTTTGAGTAGGAGTCCTAGGGCGATGAAAAGGAGTCCGAACATGACTAGCATCAAAATATCGTGGGTTGCATTTGGCCAGTAGATGCCGCCGACACTTTCGCGAATGAGACCAACCGCATAGGTGAACGGTAAGAATGGATAAATCGCTTGGAAAAATGGCGGGGAAACTTGGATTGGGAAGTTCCCTCCTGCCCCTGATATTTGGAGTACGAGCAATATGATCGCAATTCCTTTTCCGACGTTATTAAAGAGTGAAACAAGCGTGTATACGATCGTCATGAATACCAAACTAATGAGCATGCTAAACAGTACGTGATAGAGTGGACTTGCGATGTATACACCGAGTAGGTAGATGTTACCGAGCGTTACGATAAGCGCCTGTGCGAGCCCAATCGATAGGAATGTGAGTAATCTTCCGAAATATACATGATGATGGTTGAAAATTCCTCGCGGTACTTCTACGTCTACTCGTAATAGTGAGACAAGTAATAATGCCCCGACCCAAAGACAAAGCGCTGTATAAAATGGTGCACTCGCAGATCCGTAGTTTGGAATTGGATAGTCTTTCGTCTCTTTTAGTTGAATCGGATGCGCGATGAAATCACTATCTTTTTCTACGTCATTTCTTAGGAAGGAAATGATTTGCTGCATATCATAGTTTTGATCAAATTCGGTGATTCTTGCTGCCGCTTTATTGACTGCTTGCTCGAATTGTGGCAACTCTTCTCTAGATAAATTTGCCGCAAGTTTCACCGCTTTCTCAAATTCTGGAAACTTCTGCTGAATTAGTTTGGCAGCATTGTTAATTTCCGATTCCAGAGTTGGTAAGTCGTTACGAACGAAATCTCCCGCTTTATGGATCTTCGCTTTTACTTCTGGATAATCATTTTGATAAAAAGCTGCGGCAGTATTGATGCCTGATATAACGGTGTCGAGCTTCGTATTGATGAAAGCCGTCGCATCGTCCAATGTTTGTTTTAACTCTGGAAGTCTTTGTTGGAATTCTTTCAAATACGTTTGGCTAGTTGTTAATGTCTGATTGGCATTTTTTAAGATAGACGATATTTCTGGTAGTTTATCTTTAGCGCCGGCGAGTAAATCGCTACTCTTCGTTAAATCAGCAGTGATTTCTTTTAGCGCGGCATTGATCGTTGGTACAATTTTCGAGTCGTACTGGCTGATGACCGCGGTTAGATCATCGCTCACTTTTTTCGCATCGGCGTTTAGTTGATCGAGTAGCGCTTGACTCGGTTCTTTGCCATCCTGCACGATTTGCCTTATTTCAGCAAGCGTTTGTTGTTGCGCGTTAAGATCTTGCTGCATTGCTTTCAGATCGCTTATGAACCCTGTTAACGGCTTGTTTGGTAATGTTTCATTTAATGACGTCAAAAGTTCGATCTGTTTAGTTAGCATGCCGTTAGCGCTTGTCAATTGCTCATCGATTTGATCTAGTACGCCGACGATTTTATCAGGGTCGATACTGCCATTTTTGAGCGCTTCGGTTAGACTGTAAACATTATTCGTGACCTGTTGCAGCAAAATTAAATTCTGTTTGATTGCTGGTGTCACGGTTTGGAACGACTGATCGACTTGTTTTGAAAAATCGGTTACTTTATTAACATATTTCGAGCCATCATCCGCAATTTTTTTCACGGTTGGCAAAGCTTGCTCGGCTTCTGAGATAATACCCAGTGCTTTTGTTGATTCCCCCAGCGCATCATTGACCGTTTTTTGAATCGTTCCGAAATTAGCGTCAATCGCCTTCACGTCAGTCGCGATTTGTTTGATCTCTGGGATTTTTTGCTGTAACACTAAGATGTCTTTTCCGAGCTTATCGAGCTGTGGTAGTTGATCCTCGATTCGTAAGAGGTCTTGTGCCGCTGCGTTGATTTGAGGCATGCTCTTGTTTAATTCGACCACTTGATTTGCTTTTTGTTTAAGATCGGGCAGCTTCTTCTCTAATAGCACGGCTTGCTTGCCCATCTCGATGATTTGCGGCATACTCTGTTTCACTTGGAAAACTTTATCTTTAATATGGCGAATTGTCGGTAGTTCTTTTTCGAGGTCAACACCTGCTTGATTTAGTTCAGATAACACCGATTTACTCACCTTATCGATGAACTCCGTACTGATCTGTTCGACGATCGTGGAAGCACCTTTATCCGTGATTTTTGGTGCAATCGCATTGATTTTCTCGTTGACCGTATAATTAATGGTTGGTTTGGTTGGATTCCCGCCAACGAATGAAACGATATCCTTGGAAAAATCGCTAGGAATAAAGAGTGCCGCGTAATAATCCCCTTTTTTCACGCCCTCTTTCGCTTTATCTTCACTCGTAAAAGTCCAACCGAGTGCATCATTTTTCTTAAGTTGATCTTTTAATTGCGCACCTACATTGATTTTCTGCGGTTCTTTGCCTGGAACGTTAATTTCGGCTCCCTCATCTTGAATCACTACCGCTACCTTAATCCCCGAGGTGTTGGAATACGGGTCCCAAAGCGCCTCGATATTAAGCCACGCATATAGAGATGGTAAAATGATCAGCGCGAGTACTAGGACTAACGCAATCGGGGCCTTAAATAACCGCCGCCAATCGAGTATAAAAATTCCCCAGATTTTCTTCATTTTCTACACCCCTCTAATATTTTCTCTATATTTAATTATACAGACCGAATTGACCGACTGCAAACGAGAAGAAAAGCACAAAAAAAGTCTAGTACGGAGAAGACGCTGAACTCGCGACTCGTACTAGACTCTGTGCTTTTTATTTATGTTCTTTTAAACGGAAATGTTGCCATGGTTGGATTGTTTTTAGTAAATAGCGCTCTTCTGGAATCACTCGGCCGACGATGTTTGTGTTGCCGGAGTTCTCCATTTCGCGAAGCGCCACTTGCATTTCGCCTTTATAGCGTTCATAGCCGTTGTTGTCAATGGTTACGTCGCCGAGTTCGATTGTATCCGTATCATGCGCTGGGAATTCATGTTGTTTGAAATTCACACGTGTCATTGTTGAACGAAGCACGTACTCTGAAGCATCGCCACGGTTGAAATGTTTTTGCGTTGTTACGATTTCTTTTTCAACGTCTGTCGTGCCATCAAGGAACGTAACAGCAAGCTCTAGTTCGTTGCGGTTCAATTCGCCTAGCGCTTTTAGTTCTTCTTCGGACGCGTACATATTGCCAATAATCACATCATCGATCAAACCTGTGTTCCATAGGTCTTTCGCTTGGACTGTGATTGACATGCCGCGATGTTCTTCCAATGTTGGAAGTCCACCGTCTACAACGAACCACGGGCCAAATTTACCAGCGTTAGACGATACAAAAGCCGCTGTACGCAAGTTATATTTTTTAAATTGAGCACTTGTGCGAAGGAAATGTTCACGAGAAAGCGCTGTGTAACGACGTGGATAGAAGTTATGACAACCAATAATATTTGCTGTATTCGCTTGGTATGACAAGATATTATCCACATATTTCGTTCCATTCGAGATGTTTAGTTCGATTTGTAAATCATTATCATCAAAAGACATTGCCGCTTCTTCCGCGCCAGAAAATCCTAGATCTAAACGAAGACCAGATAATCCTAGTTCTTTAAAACGTCCTAAGTCTTGATATGTCAGGTTTAGTGAAGCAAAAACGCCAGGATCAACGTCGGCAATAACCTCATAGCCTAATTTGTTCGCTGTTTGGCAAATTGTTTCTAATTTCGCGAATTCCGCCTCATCGTTTGCCGAGATTAGACACGTGAATATACGGCTAAAACCATATTTTGCAGCTGTTTCGATGTAGTTTAAAGAGTCCTCCAATGGTGCATGTTGTGGGAATACTGATATACCTAATTTTCTCATAATAAGTAAACTTCCTCTCTATATTTATTAAAAAAGGAGCGAGGAAAAATCCTCACTCCTCATTTGTAGCTTTATTTGATGCGGTATAATTCTACAATTTCGATCGCTAAATCTTTAAAAGTAATAGCGTTCATCAAGTGATCTTGCGCGTGAACTAGAAGTAAAGATACTTCTGTTTTTTCGCCGCGAGCTTCGCCTTGAATTAATTTTGTTTGAGAATGATGTGCTTCAAGCAATGATTGTTCTGCTTTTTGGATTTGTTCATCCGCTAAAACAAAATCACCTTTTTTAGCTGCATCGATTGCTAGCATGGCGTCGCTTTTCGCGTTACCGCCAAACATGATTAGATTCATAATTGTTAATTCTAATTCTTCCATTAAGTTCCACATCCTTGAGTCGATTTTGTTGAGATTTAAGGTGACCTGGTGGCTACTTAAGTTCTCAATGTAATTTGTAGTGTTTTTCTTGTCTGGCTTCCTCACACCAGCTCCTCGAAAACTTCACAGCCTCCTTAAAATCCAATTGCGGGATTTTACTGCGCCTGTTCCAGTTTCTTTCGGAGCTAACGGGTGTGGTCAGCACTTCATCGTGTCCGGCTTCCTAACGCCAGCTTCTCGGAAATTTCGTGGCCTCCGCAAAAGCCAAAGGAAGGCTTTTTCTGAGTCCCCTAACAATTTCTGTCGAAGCTAACGGGCGTTGTCAGCACTTCTAATCAAAAGTTATCTTTTGTTTCTTCGCCGGCTGCTGCTGCTTTTTCACGACGAATTTCTTGAATTTCTGCTACTTTAATGAACGGTGCGTAGATGAGTACGGCGACAGCGATATTGACTGCGGCAAGTACACCACCTGTCCAACTTTGTGTTGCGAGTACCCCACCAATGATCGGCGGTGTAGTCCAAGGTGTTACGATTGTTGCTGCCGGAACCATTCCCCATGATGTCGCGAAGTAAGCGATTGTTACAAGCACTAGTGGAGCCAAGATGTAAGGTACGAATAGGATTGGATTTAACACAATCGGTAGACCAAACATTAATGGTTCGTTGATGTTGAATAGTCCTGGCGCTGAAGCTAATCCTGATACAGTAACGTATTGCTTATTGCGGCGACCGAATAGGAATACCGAAATAATGATTGCAATCGTTGCACCAGTTCCACCCAAGTTGACGAAAGAGTCAAAGAAAGGTTTGTTAACGATATAAGGAGCATCTAAACCATGATTGATTGCGATAACGTTTTTAGCGATCGCATCAACGTTGATTGTTTGCATGAATGGTTCGATAATATTCGCACCGTGAAGTCCGAAGAACCATAGGAATGAAGAAATGAAAGCTAGTAATAAAGCTGCTGGTAATGTGTTAGCAAGACCCATGAACGGTTCTTGAATTAGTTTGTAGAATTCGCCAACGATATCTTTTACACCAAGTCCGAATAGGATCGTTGTAAGCATTGCGAAAATACTTACTGTGATCATCGCTGGGAAAAGTGCTGCGAATGATCTAGATACTGCTGGTGGAACACCGTCTGGCATTTTGATAATAAGTTTTTGATTTCCACTTAAACGAGTAAATAGTTCAGTTGAAACTAAAGCTACAATAAGTGCTAAAAATAGACCTGAAGAGCTAAGTCCTGTTAAACCACCAATGGCAAAGAAAGAAGAAACAGATACAACACCACTTGATAAAGCATCTTTATCATATGATTTCGCTAAGTTATAAGCTACAGTAAAAGCAGTTAAAAGTGCTAGAATCGCGAAAGTACCGTTCCAAATATTTCCCCCGAAAGATTTCCAAAGTGCTTCCCCAAATAAGTTGTTCATAAAGTCTTGGTAAGCTTGGATTGGTAAGTTGTTAATTAATGTCCCTAATGACCCCAAGATCATTAATGGCATTGTTGAAATGAAACCATCACGGATAGCGACTAAATGACGCTGTCCCCCAATTTTGGCTGCATACGGAATAAAATATTTTTCCATAAATGCGATAAAACCATTCATTTGTAATTCCCCCAATAATTTTTAATTTGGATGAGACATTTTGTCCCCTCCTATATTTAAGCAGTAACGAAGTACCGCTTATTCCCCAAGTAAGGTTAGTGCTTGTTCTAATACTTTTTCACCGTTCATCATACCGTAATCGATACTATTGATGACTGCAACGGGCTTGCCTAGTGGTTCTAGCTTTTTCTTGAATTTACTTTCTAAAAACCTGACTTGCGGTCCAAGTAATAAGACGTCGATCTTGTCTATATTATCTGGTGCTTCGGCTTCAGATACTGCAAAAATTTTGGCTTCGAGATTTCTTGACTCGGCAGCTTTCTCCATTTTTGTAACGAGTAAACTGGTTGACATCCCCGCGGAACAAACTAACATGATTGTTTTCACTTCGATTCATCCTCCCTAAAACGCTATTTCTTAACCCTCACTCTTATAAATGCAAGTTCCGTGCCAACTTTTAAAATGGGCTAAAAACGTATTGCTAAGCGGTTTCATCACTTACACATGAACAAAAGATAAGTGTGTAAAATATGTACACACTTATATTCGCTGCGTTAATTTTCTTTTGTGATTACTTTGTTTGCCGTCATCATCTGTGTTAGATAGGCGATTTCTGACTGTGGCACGATGATATCATACTCAATGTTGACGTTTTCCATCATTTGTTGCGTGATTTGCATTTCAATCATATGCTGCTTCGTAAATTGATCTATATTCGGGAATTCGCGATCGACACCGCCTAGTTTCATTCGTTCTACTAGGAATGCGAGATGTAGAATAATACCGATATCAACGCCTGGTTCGAGCACTAGATTCATCTGGACTTGTAACTCCGAAATGATTTTACGCAAGAAATAGACAAGTTGTTCTGGTGATTCAACTTCTTTTAGATTGCCCTCAAGTGAGGTAATTAGCTGATCGTATGGGACTTCATCGTTAATAATTCGCTTCACGATATCAAGCCCGCCGTCGGAAAACACTTCCATGGCACTGAAAAATGGGATATCGCGATATTGGAATGCTACCGAACCCATAATCGCTAAAATATTGTATTCCTCCATCAGTTGATCGATTCGTTCGCGGAAAGCTTCTTTATGAAGGAACTGTAAAACGATAATTTCTACTTTCGTCTCGTCGATCACTGGTTCTACACGTGCACGCAACTGTTCGGCGACGCCTTCTCCCGTGAAACAAGTGAAGATAACCGCATTTTTCGTTGGCTTCGTACGCAGAATTTGTGCTTTATATTTATTTTCAAAAAGTTGTTGGCAGCTTTGGTAAATGTCTTCCAGTCCGCGCCCCAGTGAGGCTTTGCGGATTGCTTCTAAAACGACTGGCGTACTTGCCATACTGATCGTTTTGGTGCGGATGCCAAGTTCTTCGGTTAACATGTTTCCAAAAGAGGTAAGCGATCCCATATCCGATAAAATTAAGACGCCTTTTGTCGGATTTAGCTGGTGCACTTTCGCTTTCACTTTTTCATACATCGCTTTTACTTCCACCGATAATGGCATATCCAGCGCTGTTCCCGACTCAATATTAAGCAATTCCTGCACTGTTTCGACCATACTCGTTGCCGTTGAGCGACCATGCATCATCACGATGACCTCGACTTGTGCCTCTTGTGTGAAAATAGATTCCACTACTTCTTCTGTTAGGAACATCGTCAAAAAGCCAATTTCATCAAAAGGAATCTCAATGCCAAGCGCTTGTTCTAGTAGTGCCGAGATATCGATCGCAGCTTGGAATTCCTTTGAATATTTTTTGCGAATATTATTTAAATCTGGATGGACAATATGTTTTTGTTCGCGAATTCGCTCGATCGTACTTTGCAAATGTAGCGCAAACGCAAAACGCATTTTTTCATTATATTTACGCTCTAGGCGCTGTTCTGCTAATGTATAGACCTCATCGGTGAGCACCCAAATCTCCGGGCTGATGATTTCTTTCGCGGATTGCTGTGTTGGAAGTTGCCCCATATATTCATGGAAATATTGATCCACGTCCATATAAAGCGCTTTTTCAAGTTCTGACTGGTCCTTGCCCTCTTTCATCAACTGGTCGGCCTTCGTCTGAATCGCTTGATACACATCGTCGACATCCTCAATCGCGATATCATTCGCTTCACTCGTATCATAAAATTTAAAAATGGTCTTGTTCACATCGATCAACCGGTTCATCTTCTCCGGCTCGTCTTTTAAATGAAGCAGACCTTTTTGAACATAAATCGGCAAATCATCCTGCTCAATTAAAATATAGTTCGTTGCCTTGGTTTTATAATGTAGAAATGCCTTCGCACACGCCAGCTTTAAATCGCGCTGCAACTGCCCTACATTCGCGCTCGCATGATATAGCAAAAATGCCATTAGTGCTTGGCGATGCACGCGAATTGTTTGGTGTAACCTTGTTGCTTCTTGCGTTAGGAAAAATTCGATCAATTGATAACGTTCTTCCAACTGCCGTTCTGCAAGTGGTGGCAACGTAATCGTCATTGGAATCCGTCGTGTGAAGGTTTCCAATAAGAAATTATCCGGTGATTCCGTTGTGGCACCTATAATTTGAACTTCCGCTGTATGAACGGCCTGGCTCTCACCAAGTGGGCGATATTCACCTTTATCAATGAACGTGAACAACATTTCTTGACCTTCTGGTGGTAGGCGGTGAATCTCATCTAAGAATAGAATTCCGCCGTCAGCTTTTGCCAGCAAGCCTTCGCGTGTTTGCTCCGCGCCTGTATACGCTCCTTTTATGACCCCGAAAATATGACCAAAAAGCAGTTGTGGATTTTGCGCATAGTCCGCACAGTTAAAAGATACGAACGGCGCTTTTTTATCGACCATATCGGCTTCACGGGCAAACTTGTACATGCACTCCGCAAATAAAGACTTCCCTGTACCTGTTTTCCCAAGAATTAATGTATGTAAACCATTTGGTGGATAAAGAATTGCAGCTTTTGCTTGTTGAATGCTAACCTTCAAACTTTGTGATGAA
This sequence comes from Listeria weihenstephanensis, assembly GCF_003534205.1. Classification (NCBI taxonomy): domain Bacteria; kingdom Bacillati; phylum Bacillota; class Bacilli; order Caryophanales; family Listeriaceae; genus Paenilisteria; species Paenilisteria weihenstephanensis. Next base: position 2,201,853 of record NZ_CP011102.1, read on the forward strand.
CCGATCAACCGATCAAAAGCCGTTTGTGTACTGCCGATTCCAGCAAGGCTCTCCTCTTTTGTAAACGCTTGATACAGAACCGGCTTTCCAGGAAGTTTATCAATCTTATCTTCCTTAAAAAGCTCATTTAAGTAACGACTTGCGTTAGCACGATCCATTTGTAATTTCTCAGCGACATCATTGGCAGTTAATTTACCGTTTACACTATTAAGAAGCTTAAAAACTTCCTCTTTTCTACTAAGCATGCGCCCGACTCCTTACTAAAAGCTCTATTCTTCTATTATACCTGTAATCACACTCTTTCGGCAAACTAAAAATCAACAGATCTCAAAATAAGCATCTTTATTGGTGTTCAAATGGATACACGATTTCGATCAAAGGTTTACGGCATTATTTTCAGGTGGTATGATGAGGAGGATAATGATTGCCATAAAAGGGAAAGAAGGTTCTGTTTTGTCTATAAAAAAATATCTAGTTCCAATCCTCATTATAGCTGCTGTGGCCGCGATAGTTGTTGTCTTTTTAGTAACAAAAGAAGATGACCCAGCGCCTGCGGATAGTGAATTAAATCTCCAAAAGATTAGCAATCCAATTTTTCTGAAGAGTAACGGTTATATTTCGCTTCATAAAGGAGAAACTTTTTCGCTTAGTTTGCCGTTTTTAATTGGCGAGACGAATATCGATAAAATTTCTGAAGTGACTTTCGATACGCCTGATTTGCAGGCTGAGGTCGATGATATCACGGAAAATAAGGATTCAAAAGACGCGGAAACGAAGATTGGCTATATCAATTTAAATATTTCATCTGATAAAGTTGGCCAATTTACCGCTCAGAAAATGACGCTTGTTTCTGGGGATAGGTCCGTCACCGTCAATATTGGCGAACTGATATTTGATGTGGATGCGTCGAAACCCCCTGCTGATCTTACGTTTGCTGGGGCTGGGGTTCAAGCGAGCATGAAGAGTTACCATTTGGAAGTGCAGAATAAAGATAAGTTCAACGCCGTGAAAATAAAGCGTGTAGAGGCCAAAACAGATGCGATGCTATTACAATCTATCGCGTTTTCCGTTCCACCAGGAAATGAGGCTGTATCGCATGAGCTCGATCTTAATACCGATTCATCAAAATATCTCTGGTTTATTTTGAAGCCTAAGGTAACGTATGTTGCTTCGGGTCAAGAGGCGATCACATCGGGTTATCCAACGTATCTTGGATTATCGAATTGGTCGGAGAAAAAGTTGAATACGGTAATCAAAAATAAAGGCAATTCTGAGTACAAATGACTGAAAGAATCTGGGACATAAGCCTGATAAATCGGCGAAAAGCGCTCGCATTCAGGGGATTTGGCGGACTTCCGGTTCTCATGTACAGTCGTACACTCCGCTTCCGGCTTCCACCAAATCCCCTGAATACAAACGCTTTCGCTCGATTTGTTTAAAGCAAAATCTTTCGTCCTACCCGAAGAAATGGGAGGGCGCTTTTGCTTTATCTTGAGTTTTGTCTCAAGCTCTTTCTAGGGCTTATTTACGTTTATCGCTTACTTTACTTCCCAAGTCATCCGTCAAAACGCCTTCGTAATAGCGTACTTTGATCGGATCTTTACCCAGTTCTTTCAAATATTGGCGCAGCGTCCGTGCTTCGCGTTCGTTTGCGAACGAGAGAACCGTACCCGCTTTACCCATCCGCCCTGTTCGACCAGAACGATGTGTATATTGTTTCGCGTCCATCGCTACATCACAATGAATCACGAATGGTAAATCGGGAATATCCAAACCACGCGCAGCTACATCCGTTACAACTAGATACGTCAATTCAGCTTTTTTGAAGGCTGCTAAATATTTTTTGCGGTCTTCTTTGCGTACTTCACCGTGAATTCCAGCTGCGGCAACACCATCATATTGCAATTTTTCCAAAATGATGTCCATCCGAACTTTGTCTTTCACGAAAACAAGTGCGCGCATGCCTTCCACGTTCGATATCCGTCGCAGCAAAATTGCCTTGTCACGCGGCTGCTCCACATCCATATACAGATGGTTCACGTTGGCGTTGCTCTCTTCCGCTTTCGCTTCGATCACGACAGGCTCAATCTCACTATTACGGTAAAACATCATTGGGTCTTCTAGTTTCGTCGCCGAAGCCATCACCAATTGGCGGTCACGCATCGCGCTGTTGACGATTTCAAGTACAGTGGGAACATTTTCGCGTATCAATAATTGATCACATTCGTCGAGCGTAATCATTTTAACTTCATGCATCTTGATTTTCTTTTGTTTAATCAATTCCAAAACACGACCTGGCGAACCAACGATGACTTGCGGTTTCTTTTTCAGGTTATCGATTTGGCGCTTGATGTTGGCGCTGCCGATGATTCCAACGACTTTGAGGCCGGCCGGTAACCACGAACGCACGACGTCAGCGATTTGCATGACTAATTCGTGTGATGGCGCTAGGATAAGCCATTGCGTGTGTGGTTTTACTTCTAGGCGTTCGATTGCTGGTAAGGAATAGGCGACTGTTTTTCCCGTTCCTGTTGGCGAAACGGCGATAACATCCTTGCCCTCTTTGATCGGTGTATATAATTCCTGTTGGATGGCGGTCATTTCTTCGTAATTATGGGCGCTCCACTGCTCGGCCCAGATTTCAGGTATTTCTTTTATAGTCATAATAAACTCCTTTTTCCCTCTAAATTCGATACTCCCATCATACCATGTTTTTCTGGAATCAACAAAACCAGACAATTCGCATCATCTGGTTTCCATTTCTTATTTTTCAGCTTTGAACCAAATACCATTTTGGTGGCGTAGGTCGTTGGAAATTTGGAGCACCGCTTGGCTGATATCTTCCAGGTCTTCGTACGCCAATGTATCTTTTTCTGCGATAATTCTCGCAAATTCTGTTGCTTCAAATTCCATATCATTCGGAATCGTTGACATTGCTAGTTCTTCGGTCTCTTTCGTGTGGTTATCGACGTATTTGATTTCCTTGATGCCAGTCAGTGGATTGATGACTAGCGTCCCTTTTTCACCGTATATTTCGCTTGGTAAGAACGACTGAGACATCTTCGCCTGCAAAATTGTCACCGTGAAATCGGGATATTCGAAAATAATAGGACCGCCACCGTCAACGCCTGTCCGTAATTTCGTCGCAAAATATGTCGCCTTCTCAGGAACACCGAACAGCGCAACGGCCGTGTACATCGGGTAAACACCTAAATCAACAATCGATCCGCCTGAAAATTGGAGCGAGAAAATGTTTGGTTCTTCGCCCGCAAGTACGTTGTCATAGCGCGAGGAATAGTTCATATAAGCAAGTGTAGCACCGTGAATCTTCCCTACTTTACGGACACTATCTTGCAAAATTTTGAAGTTTGGTTCTTGGATGTGACGCGCTGCTTCAAAAAGATAGACACCATTTTCCTTTGCTACTTTGTGCGCATCTTCTAATTCGGCAACAGTAGAGAAAATCGGTTTTTCAACGATGACATGTTTTTTGTGACGTAAAAATTGAAGCGCGTGTTGATAATGCATACCATTTGGCGAAGCAATATACACCGCATCGATTGTATCAGAACTTGCCATTAATTCGATATCATCAAAATAGTTTTCTACTTTATATTTTTCACCAAAGGCATATGCTTTTTCGAGCGTGCGTGAATAGACCGCGTTCATTTCCCATTCTCCTGAGTTAATCGCGCCTTCAACAAATGCGTCTGTGATCCAGTTTGTTCCCATAATTCCAAGTTTCATTAGCCAAACTTCCCTTCTTAATAAGTTCTTTCTTTAGTATAGCGGAAATTCGGCCATTTTGCGAAAAGATTGGCTAGGCATTTGCAAAATCATGATTTTTAAAGTCTACGAGCGTGAAATTGCTATTTTCATATTCAAATTTCAAAATGCAGCAGTTTTTCAAGCCGGTTATTTGGCCAATCTGACTATTTGCTTCCCAATTTCGAGCGAACTGGGCACAAGCCGCGCCGTGGGAAACCGCTAAAACGACGTCGTGATTTTCTTGGCTCATGATCGATTCCATCGTTTCGACAAGCCGCGCCCTGAAATCCATTTCTCGTTCCCCACCAAATCCCGCGAAAAAATCGCCATACGGGAGCGGTGGGTTTAAGTCTTCGCTCTCGCCTTCGAACAGGCCGAAATTCCATTCTTTTAAGCCTTTGAGACGTGTGTATGGCATATCCGTAATCAACTCTAACGTGTCGCAAGCACGTTCCGACGTGGAGCTGTATGCCGCGCCGAATGTAATTCCGTTCGCTTTGAAATATTCTCCCGCGACTTTTGCTTGCTGGATGCCGAGTTCTGTTAGCGGAGCATCGCAGAAACCTTGAATCTTTTTCCTTACGTTGAATAGTGTTTGACCGTGGCGCATGAGATAAAGTGTTTTTTTCATGGTTCTCCTCCTTAAGAAATGTTTCTTTCTATCAGTATATCATTGGTTACTTGCGAAAATTCGAATACTTTTCCTAATCCCACAGTTGGAGCGGCTTGGTAGACGATTTCTTTTGCTTCGGTTGGTGTCACGCCATTGTTCAAAGCCCCGTTTAGCATTATTTTGTATTTCTCCACGCACTGCATCGCGACCAAGACGGCAAGTATCTCTTTCATGCGCTGTTTGCCTGTCCCTTTTGCGCATTGCAAGACTTCATCTAACGCAAAATTATCGGAAAGTGAGATGAATTCGGAATCTGTTTCTTTTAATGTAGTTACTATTTGATTGCGGTCGGCTTGTATCGTTCTACTAATAGACATTTGCAATTCCTCCCTTTTATTGATTTTCTGTCGGAAAGTCTCTGGATGTCGTCCTCTCTGATTGTACCTGGAAGCTCTAATTATTTTGCCTTCTATGTAAACTCTAAACCCTGAAGTGGGCTCCAAGTCAATTTTAAAGTACTATTTGCAAGCAACGCAAAAAAGCCAGATCCAATTGCTGAATCTGACTTTTTCCTATTAATTAGCGTTTTAGCTCATTTTCCTCTTATCGATTTTTCGAGCATTTAGGAACCAATAATCGTGATGGTCGCCTACTAACGCTGTGAATGGTTCGGGTTGTTTGCCTTGTTCTTCAATTTTTTCAAGTAGGTAGTTGCGCAAAATCCAGCCGTCTTCAAATGCTTTCGTATTCAACGCTAAGATGCTCTCGATTTTTTCTTCGTTTGTGTTGAGCTCTTTTGCAATCGTCGGGATGCTTAGTCCAGAAATTTGGATATTATCCGCGAATTCTTTTTTTGTGTTAGCGATTTGTTGGTTTGTTAGTGTCATGATTATTTCACCTCGTGTTTTATTTTAAACGCAATAATTTTTCTGCATTTTTGTACGCAATTTTTTCTTTTGTTTCTGTGTCAAGATCCAGTTCATCTAAGAAAGTTCCTGCATTTTCAGGTTTTACGTAAGGGTAATCGATCGAGTAAATAATGTGATCTGGGCCCATGACATCGAGTATAAATCTCAACTCACGTGCGTGCAAAATACCGCTTGGTGTGATGTAAACATTGTCTTGATAATACTCCGAAATTTTACGTTTGAGAGTCGTCCGCGGTGCCAGCATATCATCCATCCGATCTAAAAAGATAGGCATGAGTTCGCCCCAGTGACCGGAAATAATTTTCAAGTTAGGAAGTTTATCAAAAATACCAGAAACGACCATGCGGATGACTTGGATGCCGACGTCCATGTGCCAGCCGAAACCTGCGGAGGAAAAAATGCCAGTCACGACATCAGACCATTGATCGCTCTCAAAATACTGTTGGGTGATCGTATTTGGGATAAAGGAAGGATGGAAATAGACTGGTACATCAAGCTCTTGAGCCATTTCAAAGATTGGGAAAAAGAACGGATCATCAAAATACTTATGATCGTAGTTTCCTTTTAGAAGCACGCCTTTAAAATCCAATTCTTCGACGGTGCGCTTCAGCTCTTGGGCCGCATCTTTTGGTGAGCCTACAGGTAAAACGGCGAATCCTGAAAAACGTTCGGGATGGGCTTGAACTAGTTTTGCGAGCTCGTCATTAGCTCTTCGGCATAGATCGATAGAAATGTTAGGTGGCAGATTTTGTGGGCACATGTTGCCATATGAGACCACTTGGCGATCTATTTTGTGTTTATCCATGAATGCAAGACGTTTTTCTGTGCTCTGCATTTCTTCATCGGATGGTAAGTCGGTTTTCATATATTCCAGCATTTCGGCGCTTACTTGCCCGCTTATTGCGTTGCCTGCGATTTTGTTCATTTCATTCGTGATTAGTTCGGATTCAAAATGTTCTTCGATTGTAATTAATTTCATGATAATTCCTCCTCTTGTTAATGTATATAATACGCCCATTTTGATTGTAATAATAGTCGCGTTTCGATACAATAAGAGCTAATATGTATCACAAAATGGAGGTTAGGATCATGAGCGCTCGTTTGCAAGTTAGTCAACCGCTGAATATAGATCTACGGGTTCAGAAGACGCAGACCAAATTGTATGGCGTTTTAGCTGGTTTTTTTCATGCTGGGAGGACCTTCGAGTCGATTTCTGTGCAGGATTTATGTGCAGAGGCTGGTGTATCTCGTGCTACTTTTTATCGGCATCACGAGTGGGTTTCGCAGATTATTGAGGTGCAGATTTTGCGGAAGTTACGAGAGTTTTCGGTTAGATTCGATCAAGAGCAGTTGTTACGGGAAAATGTGGTTCGACTGGTTGTTGAGATGGTGCAGAATAATCGGGAGTTGTTTCAGGTAATTGAGTGGAGTCGGATGGAAAGCGGATTTGTGGAGATTATTTCTGGGGAATTTTTGCGGATTGGGTTGTTGCTTGGCGCGGAATTCACGCATGAGCAGTTTGCGCGGAATTATTTGGCGCGGATGATTTTGGAGTTAGGGCTGGAAGTTGGACTGGCGGATACGCAGTTTGAGAATGGGCAGTTGGTTGGGTTGGTTTTGGAGAGTGTTGGGGTTGTGGCGCGGGGATAGGGGTGGATTTATTTCATGGTGCTTGGATGAAATAGGAGCTCATGTCTCAAGATGAAATTGTGGTTATGGAATTTATATTTCACATTACCTAGATAAAACTGCGTAGCAAGTCTTTCCTTAAGCGGCGGTGGCGGTATTTACATTTCACATTACTTAGATAAAACGCAATCTTCTTTCCAACTCGCCCACGTCTTGTTTATTTACATTTCACATTACTTAGATAAAACAATGCAGATCCCTCTTTTAGGGGGCGGATCTTACGGATTTACATTTCACATTACTTAGATAAAACTGTCGGACAGTATCAGGTGAAGGGTCTTTACTCGTATTTACATTTCACATTACTTAGATAAAACACAAACAAATCAAACTAGCGGAGATTGCTGCCAAATATTTACATTTCACATTACTTAGATAAAACCAGGGTCAACTGAGTACCTCTACTGGGGTACCTACATTTACATTTCACATTACTTAGATAAAACTGATAAATAACGTCTAAATCTTGATCAATTAACGCCATTTACATTTCACATTACTTAGATAAAACATGACTTTCTATCATTTTACCGACTGCCTTTAGAGGATTTACATTTCACATTACTTAGATAAAACTATCAGCAAATTCTAGCATTCCGTACACAAAGGGATTTACATTTCACATTACTTAGATAAAACTATCAGCAAATTCTAGCATTCCGTACACAAAGGGATTTACATTTCACATTACTTAGATAAAACAAGAAACCCGCAGAGAGATGGGCGAAAGGCTGCGAGATTTACATTTCACATTACTTAGATAAAACAGTAACTACTCACTATTACCCGACACCCTGACTTAGATTTACATTTCACATTACTTAGATAAAACAGAAATAACAGCAATGGGCTTGCGATTAGCAGGTCAATTTACATTTCACATTACTTAGATAAAACTTTGATCCTAAGATACGAAAAGAATGTTGCACATATATTTACATTTCACATTACTTAGATAAAACGCTTGCTTGCGCTTGCTTTCTATATTCTCTTCTTCATTTACATTTCACATTACTTAGATAAAACATGAATCAACAACAGATAGGGCTATAGCGTATGTTTATTTACATTTCACATTACTTAGATAAAACTTATGCCGCTAGTTACTACGAAAAGCTGGCGATTGCATTTACATTTCACATTACTTAGATAAAACATTGAACATAAATAGTAGAAAGGAGCTCAACCCAATTTACATTTCACATTACTTAGATAAAACTGCTTGTAGGTGCACCAGAAGAACGTACCTTTTCAAATTTACATTTCACATTACTTAGATAAAACCACAATTTACCGCGGATAATGGTACCTTAGCGACTGAATTTACATTTCACATTACTTAGATAAAACTAAAAAAATATGGTTTAAAGAATACGGCGATCCTAATTTACATTTCACATTACTTAGATAAAACAACCTTTGAAGTAAAAGTGACAACCGTTCGTTGTTATTTACATTTCACATTACTTAGATAAAACGTCATGCCTTTTGAATACTTACTGTAATTAGCAGATTTACATTTCACATTACTTAGATAAAACGAGCTTTTTATCTCCATTCACATAGCCTAATACATGATTTACATTTCACATTACTTAGATAAAACGGACGCTTACATGGTGTTCACTGAGGAACTTACAGATTTACATTTCACATTACTTAGATAAAACAGATTGGTCAATAAACCATTAACAATTATTGCGATATTTACATTTCACATTACTTAGATAAAACGCAACGAAAATTTAAAACGTAGACTTATTGAAACATTTACATTTCACATTACTTAGATAAAACCCGTACCCATTTCAGCCTTACTCCCATCATACCTCAAAGCCCCCAATCTGTCGACCGACAACAAAATCATGATTTTTAATCGTCAGCTTCACAAATAAATTCCTACAAATGCTTCTAACCTCAGTAATATCAGTCAACAAACAAAATCTGTCGATCGCCTGTAGTTTTTACGCTACTGGCGGTCGACAGATTTTTTATAGTTTATCTGTTTTTTAATTTGAAGGAAGAAATGGGTTATTCTTTTGCATAAAAAAATAGCAATTTGACTCTATATTTTTAACTTGGACATCGAATTTCCAGTTATTAAGGAGTGATTGCTATAGTTTAGATATATTTTTACAGGTTTATTACTTTTGCGGATTAGCCTTTTTTCCTTTTAAATAGAAAGATAATACAAGATACGATCGCCAAGGAAAATAGTGCTATTTTATAAATAATCATTGTAAATAGATCTGTTCATGCTGTTGGCCCTTTTTTCATGTCGATCCCACCTTCAACTGCGTTTTCACTTTATAGATTGATGCCTGATTCGATGACTTTTGGAATAAGTCTGTTGTTCAATTGCCTATATTTTACGGCTCCTTCATATAGATTACACAATACTGGATTAAAACGCAACCTAAAGAAATTGATTTGGGCCTGGAGTTTTGTATTTTTAGTGGTTTTTAGGCATAAATCGCGATTAATGTTATTTATTTGAGACGGCTTATTTAAATTCACACTACTTAGATAAAAACACGGGAGAGAATAACAATCCGAAAAACTTAATGACATTTACATTTCACATTACTTAGATAAAAACCATGCTATAATTTACCCATTACTTTTTTAGATCGTGATTTACATTTCACATTACTTAGATAAAAACGCACTTGATGAAAGACTGTATTGACACGTAATACGTATTTACATTTCACATTACTTAGATAAAAACCTGGTTGAAAATATTCTGGATGAATCTTCAATCGGATTTACATTTCACATTACTTAGATAAAAACTACAAAACCTGGGTCAATAGTCACAAATGCAAAGGGATTTACATTTCACATTACTTAGATAAAAACCGATTCCATCAATTCGGTGGAAGCCTAAGCGATGGTATTTACATTTCACATTACTTAGATAAAAACAAGATATGGCGTTAGATATGATTTTGACAGTGGGATTTACATTTCACATTACTTAGATAAAAACGTTGCACAAACTGTGTTAGGCATTTTTGGAATCAATATTTACATTTCACATTACTTAGATAAAAACACTATCTATAATGCTGGAAGTTTTACAATAGATCCAATTTACATTTCACATTACTTAGATAAAAACCGGGCAGTTGGCAGAATATTCATCTTCCGCGGAAATGGATTTACATTTCACATTACTTAGATAAAAACGTTGTTTGAACTTGTTCAACACGTAAATGCTCAAACATTTACATTTCACATTACTTAGATAAAAACCCCGTGCTATTTTAGCCTTACTCCCATAATACCTCAAGAGCCCATTTCTGTCGACCGATTGCAAAATTGGCTTTTTCGCCTACTTAACCTTACATTCAGTTCTTTTAAAAACCGCCCAAACCCTGTCATACCAGTCCATAAAGAAAATCTGTCGATGTCCTGTAGTTTTTACGCTACTGGAGGTCGACAGATTTTTGAGCCTTCTTTGTTATTATGGTAAAAACGTCTCACCCATGAGATAGAAATCCACTTCTCGTGCGGCTTCGCGTCCTTCATTAATCGCGGTCACGACTAGACTTTGGCCGTATCTTGCGTCACCACATGCGAAGATTCCTTCTACGTCGGTGCGGTAAAAGCCTTTTGCTGCCTCTATCGTGTGGCGTTTTGTTTTGCCTACTTTGAAATCTTCAAAAACAGATGGGGTCGCACCGGCGAATCCGATGGCGATGAGCACGATGTCGGCATCCCAAATTTTTGTGGAATCTGGAACTTCAACGAGGTTACGATCGGCGTCAACGTGATCCACGTCGATCGTACGCAACCCTGTGAGTTCGCCTTTTTCATTTTTGATAAATTCGGTGGTGTTGACTAAGTATTCGCGCGGGTCATCGCCGTAGACTGCTTGTGCTTCGCTATGTGCGTAATCCATTTGGAACACTTTTGGAAATTGTGGCCACGGATTTTGGATGGCACGCAGATCTGGGAGTTTGTCTCGCAAGCCGAATTGGTAGATGCTTTTCGCGCCTTGTCTTAGAGCTGTCGCAACGCAATCCGCGCCTGTGTCCCCGCCACCGATGACGATGACGTTTTTGCCTTCTGCGGACATGGTTTGAACGCCTTTGTTGTCGAGGTTGTCTTTGATGCTTTGTGTGAGGTAGTCGACGGCGAAATGGATGCCTTTTGCGTCGCGGCCTGGAAGTTTGACGTCGCGGGCATTTCCGGCGCCAGTTGCTAGCACGACGGAATCGTATTCTTCTTTTAGTTGCGCCATCGTGATGTCTTTTCCGGCTTCGACATTGGTCACGAACTCGACGCCTTCTTCGGCCATCAGGTTGACGCGACGGTTAATCGAGTCTTTTTCAAGTTTCATCGTCGGAATACCGTACATGAGCAGTCCGCCGATTCGGTCACTTTTTTCAAAAACAGTGACGTTGTGGCCGGCTTTGTTTAGTTGGTCGGCGCACGCGAGTCCTGCTGGGCCGGAGCCGATGATCGCGATGCGTTTTCCAGTTCGTTTTTGCGGTGCTTGGGCTTTGATCCAGCCTTCTTCAAAACCGCGGTCGATAATCGCTTTTTCGATGGATTTAATGCCGACTGCTGGTTCGGAGATGGCGACTGTACAAGAACCTTCGCATGGCGCTGGGCAAACGCGGCCGGTGAACTCTGGGAAGTTATTGGTTTTTAAAAGGAGATCTAAGGCTTCGCGCCATTCTCCGCGGTACACGGCGTCGTTCCACTCCGGAATTAAGTTGTGTAGCGGGCAGCCGGATACGCCGTTTTTGATTTCTTCGCCGGTGTGACAAAATGGTACGCCGCAATCCATGCAACGCGCGGCTTGGATTTGTAAATCGACAACTGGCATTGGCAAACTATATTCGTTCCAGTCACGCGTCCGTGTAAGTGGATCGCGTACTGGGCTTGGAATTCGGTCATATTCGATAAATCCTGTCGGTTTTCCCATTGTTTTTCATCTCCTTGTTTTGAAATTATTCTGAGCTCTGCGCCTCTTTCAAGTGTTCGCAGTCTAGCTTCATCCGCTAGCTCTTCGAAAATTTCACGCCCTCCGCAAAAATCAAAAGAGGATTTTCACTGCGGCCGCTCCAGTTTTTTTCAGAGCTGAACGAGCGGATTCAGCTTCCTATTTGGTCACTTCTACCAGTAATCCGTCTTTATGTTCATAGAAAGCTTGAAGTTCCGCGGAATCGTGGGTTTGACCTTCCCCTTCTAGTTTTTCGATGCGGGTTAGCATGATTTCAAATTCGTTCGGGATGACGTAGACGAAATTGGTGATTTCGCGTTCCCAGTTTGCAAGTAGTTGGCGGGCGAATTCGCTGTCGGTATAGCGCGCGTGATTTTCTACGAGTTCGCGTAGTTTCCGTTCTTCGCGCGGTGTCGTAATCCCTCGACACGTCACGAGTTCTGAATTCACTTTTGCGTTGAAATGGGCTTGGTCTGGGGCGTAAACGTAAGCCACACCGCCCGACATCCCTGCTGCAAAATTCTCACCGGTTTCGCCAAGGACAACCACGGTTCCGCCTGTCATATATTCGCAGCCGTTATCGCCAATTCCTTCGACAACCACGTCTGCGCCACTGTTACGAACGGCAAAACGGGCGCCGGCTTTTCCGTGAATGTAAGCTTCGCCGTCTGTTGCACCGTAAAGCGTTACGTTTCCGACAATCGCTGAATTATGCGCGACGATTGGTGTTTTTACGTCTGGTGATACGATGAGTTTCGCGCCAGATAGGCCTTTTCCAAAGTAATCGTTCGCGTCGCCTTCAATGCGTAGCGTCATGCCTTTTGGAGCGAAGGCGCCGAAGCTTTGACCAGCCGCGCCCGTGAAGGTTAGGTCGATCGTGTCTTCTGGGAGGCCAGCCGCGCCGTATTTCTTGCTGATATAAGAACCCGTAATCGTGCCCACCGCCCGGTCGATGTTGCGAATTGGAAAGCGTCCCGTGACTTTCTCCCCGCGTTCAATCGCAGGCGCCACAACGGCTTTCAGTTCGCGCATATCAAGCGTTTGGTCGATTTTATGGTCTTGTTCTTTCGTACAGAATTGGACTTGATTTTGATAAAATTCGTCCGTGTATAGCATATTGGAAAAGTCGAGATGTTTCGCTTTCCAATGCGATTCCTTGCGTTCATGGGTTTCCAAATATTCTTTGTGCCCGATAATTTCTTCGAGGCTACGGAAACCAAGTTCGGCCATCGTTTCGCGCATTTCAGCAACGATAAAGTTGAAAAAATTCACGACGTAATCTGCGGAACCTCCGAATTTTTTACGAAGTTCTGGGTTCTGCGTCGCCACTCCGACGGGACACGTATCCATATGACACACGCGCATCATCACGCAACCTAACGTCACAAGCGGTGCCGTCGCAAAACCGTATTCTTCCGCGCCGAGCATTGCCGCAACGAGCACGTCTTTTCCAGTCATCAGTTTGCCGTCCGTTTCCACGACTACTTGATTGCGCAAACCGTTCAGTAGCAGCGTTTGGTGCGTTTCTGCCAAGCCGATTTCCCACGGAACACCGGTATGACGAATACTACTTCTAGCCGCCGCACCCGTTCCGCCTTCATAACCGCTGACCAAGATCACGTCGGCAAATCCTTTCGCAACACCCGCTGCGATCGTTCCGATTCCCGTTTTCGATACGAGTTTCACGTTGATCCGCGCGTCTTTGTTGGCATTTTTCAAGTCAAAAATAAGTTGGGATAAATCCTCGATGGAGTAGATATCGTGATGTGGTGGTGGCGAGATGAGGCCTACTCCCGTCGTTGATCCGCGGGTTTTCGAGATCCATGGATACACTTTCTCGCCTGGCAAATGACCGCCCTCGCCTGGTTTCGCGCCTTGTGCCATCTTGATTTGCAGCTCGTCGGCGTTCACTAAATAGTGACTCGTTACGCCGAACCGACCAGACGCGACTTGCTTGATTGCACTCCGACGCCAATCGCCGTTTGCATCGCGCTCGAACCGATCTGGATTTTCGCCGCCTTCCCCGCTGTTGCTTTTCCCGCCAATTCGGTTCATCGCAATCGCCAGCGACTCGTGCGCCTCTTGACTGATGGAACCGTAGGACATCGCGCCTGATTTGAAACGTTTGAAAATCGCTTCGGCAGGCTCAACTTCCTCAATTGGAATCGGCTTGCGACCGTGTGAATTAAATGTCAGCAAACCACGAAGGAAAGCGTTATTTTGATTTTGCATTAAATCTGAATATAGATCGTACGTTTCGCGGTTATTTTCACGCGTCGCCTGTTGCAATGAATGGATCGCGAGCGGATTGAAAACATGATATTCGCCGTTCGAGCGCCATTGATACTCGCCACCTGTGTTCAGCGTGAACTCTTGGAAACCGATATCGTGAAACGCCTCGCGGTGACGCAACCATGACTCTTGCGCAATGACTTCCAGTGGAATCCCGCCAAGTTGTGACGCCGTTCCTGGGAAATAATCCGCAATCACATCGTTGCCAATGCCAATCGCTTCAAAAATCTGCGCGCCTCGATAACTTTGCACGGTAGAGATCCCAATTTTCGACATCACCTTCAAAATCCCGTCCGTAATCGCCTGAATGTAGCGCGACTCCGCTTCATCAACCGTAAAGCCTTTAATACGGCCATCTTTGATTAAATTCGTAAAGACGTCAATCGCCAAGTATGGGAAAATCGCGTCCGCACCGTAGCCGACCAACATCGCACAATGATGCACGTCGCGAGCCTCCGCCGTTTTCACGATCAAGCTCACCTTCATCCGCGTGCCCCGTTTCACCAAATGATGATGCAGTCCACTCGTGATGAGCAGCGCCGGAATCCCGATAAATTCATCGTTCGTGCCGTCATCCGTAATCACGAGCAACTCCGCGCCAGCCTCAATTTTCGCATCTGCTTCCGCAAAAAGTCGATCCAGCACTTCTGCCAAATTATCCTTTTCCTCCGCTTTGAACAACGCATTAATGAACGCTGTCGGTTTCGCAAATTTCTTCTGTAACGCAATCGAAGCGTACTGTTTCCGAGACAAAATCGGCGTCTCCAAACGGATTCGGTTTGCATTTTCAGCCGTCGGATTTAAAATATTGCCCTCATTTCCAAGTAGCGTCATCGTCGAAATAACCGACTCCTCACGCAACCCGTCAATCGGCGGATTCGTTACCTGCGCAAACAACTGCTTGAAATAGTTAAACAACAACTGCGGTCGAAAAGATAGCACGGCAAGCGGCGCATCGTAACCCATCGCCCCCATCGGATCCTTTTTCTCCGTTACCATCGGAATCAAGATTTTGCTCAGCTCGTCCTGCGTATAGCCAAACGCCCGCTGCAACTTGAAACAATCCTTCTTATTCAATGAAATATATTCCAAACGATCTTTTTCCGTCAACGTCCCAATCTCCGTCAACTCCGCGTCCAGCCATTCACGATACGGATGCTCCGTCGTCAACTCCGATTTAATGACATCATCCGAAATAATCTCGCCTTTTTCCAAATCGATCAACAACATCGTACCCGCGCCAACTGTCACTTTGCGGATCACTTCCTCCGGTTCCACAGGCACAACGCCCGTCTCCGAAGAATAAATAATCGTGTGATCTTTCGTCTCATAATAACGCGCAGGACGCAAACCATTCCGGTCCAAAATTGTCCCAATCACGCGCCCGTTCGTAAATGAAATCGACGTCGGCCCATCCCAAGGCTCCATCAGCGTACTGTGATACTCATAAAACGCCCGTTTCGGATCCGTCATCGCCTTATTTTTATCCCAAGGCTCCGGAATCAACATCATCGCCGCGTGAGGCAACGTCCGCCCCGTTTGCACCAAGAATTCCAGCGCATTATCAAGCGTCGCCGAGTCACTTCCATCCTCATCAATAACCGGCAAAAGTTTCGCCAAATCCGCGCCAAACAGATCCGATTCCGCGCGTTTCTCACGAGCTTTCATCCAATTCAAATTCCCACGCTGCGTATTAATTTCGCCATTATGAATCAAATAACGATACGGATGCGCCCGTTCCCAACTCGGAAACGTATTCGTGCTAAAACGCGAATGCACCAGCGCGTAAGCCGACGTATAAGCAGGATCCGCCAAGTCCAAATAATACTGATTAATCTGTTCTGGCGTCAACATTCCTTTAAAAATAACCGTCCGCGTCGACAAACTTGGCACATAAAACGTTTCCGTAATCCGCGCATCGCCCACCGCAAAACGCTCCACTTGTTTCCTAATTAAGTATAATTTCCGTTCAAAAGCTTCCTCATTAAGCGTCTCATCTTTCGCGATAAAAAGTTGATACACAGCCGGTTCCGTTTTTTGCGCACCCAGCCCAACTTTCGTCACATCCGTTGGCAACTTGCGCCAGCCCAAGAACGTTTGCCCCTCTTGCTCGATAAAACACTCCGTCGCCGCTTGTAAAATTTTGCGTTGCGCCTCGTTTTGCGGGAAATTAAACATCCCGACCGCATAATGATATTTTTCAGGTAATACAATATCTATTTTCGCGCAAGCATCGCGGAAGAAGTCATCCGAAATTTCCAGAAGAATCCCCGCACCATCGCCAGTATCCCCGCCAACCTCGCCGCCACGATGTTTCAGCTGACAAAGCATGTAAATTCCCTGCTCGACAATTTTATGCGAAGAACGCCCTTTAATATTCGCTACAAAACCAATACCACAAGCGTCATGTTCATTTTTCGGATCGTACAACCCATGTTTTTCAGGCATATTCGTCTGTTTCATCCTAATTCCTCCTTGTACCGCAATTTTTCAAGAGTTCAGATAATTCGATCCCCAACTAACTGACCGTAATTATGTATTTCTATCCCGTTCTATATTCTACCCATTAATTTCTAGTTTGTAACGTTTTGGTGTAATGTCTATTTTAATCCTTTTCATTTATCGGAACAATATATATAATAGAATAAAACGATCTCATTTCGAGATAGATCGGAGACAAGAAATGGAATTACGACAATTAAAGTACTTTATTGAAGTCGCGCGCGTCGAACATATGACCCAAGCATCGGAAAATTTGCACGTCGCCCAATCTGCCGTCAGTAGACAGATAACAAAACTCGAGGAAGAGCTCGGAATCAAGCTATTCGACCGGATTGGCCGCAATATGCAACTGACAGCGGTAGGTCAGGATTTCTTGCGCCAAGCCAAAATCGGTTTACAGGAGTTGCAAAAAGCACAAGCACTCGTGGAAGAATACGCCGACCCAACGATTGGTGAAATTCGCATCGGACTGCCAAACTCGATTGCCACAAAAGTTTTACCCGCCGTTATTTCTGCGTTTCGGGAGAAGTATCCCCAAATTACGTATCGTTTCATGGAAGGTTCGAATCGCGATTTGAAGCAGATGTTGGTGACTGGCGCGCTTGATGTGACGTTTTTATCGCCGGTTCCAGAAGAAGATGACGAGATTATGCCGCATCGCTTTTTTGATGAGAAGTTGAAGTTGATTGTGCCGAGTGGGCATCGGTTGGCTGGGAAGCACTCCGTTTCGCTTGCAGATTTGGCGGACGAGAAGTTTATTTTGTACCCGCAAGATTTCGATTTGTATCATTTAGTGGAAGATACGGCGCGGATGAAAGGCATTGAACTCGAGACAATTTTTCAAAGCCGCGATTTCCACACGATTCAAGGATTGGTTGGCGCGGGGCTTGGCATCAGCATTTTACCAGAGATGATTTTGGATGGGGCGATATTTAAAGAGACGCGAAGCATTGCGTTGATGGACCATGAGTTGCGGCGGTCGGTTGGGATTATCACGACAAAAAGACGGAACATGTCGCCGTCTGAGACACTGTTCCGTGATTTTTTGTTGGGGTATTTTGAAGAAAATAACTAGCTTTAACAAGTCAAAACAACGCGATAATACGCTGGATATTTTCTTGAAAAGCCTGTTTGGAATCCGCTGGCTGTAAACCGGTGCTGGCCAGCGTGATATACCCAATGACAACATTCAAAAAAAGCAACTCGTTCAAATGAGCGGAATCAGGGTCCTTCGTTAGCTCCCTCACTGGTTTAAGCGCAAGTTCCCGCAAGTTCAGCAATACTTCGTTCACCGTTTCTATGTGCCCGTATTCCGTCAAACCGCTTAATATATCCAACACATTGAACCGATCAATCGAATCCGCCTCCACAAATTCAGAAAAGCGCTTCGCAAAAATTTCTAACACTTCTTTCCCAGAATAATTCTCTAACTCTGCTTGCAGTGCATCCACTAAACTACCCAAATATGTTGCCAAAACACTACTTTTGACATCTGCAATATTACTAACCCAGCGATAAAGTGATTGTGGTTGTACAGAAAGTTCGCGCGCTAGACCATTATAAGTAAGGTCGCGAAACCCCTTTTGATACGTAATTTCTAGCGCCTTTTCTAAAACGATTTCACGCGTCAATCCTCGACGTTTCATCCTATTTCCTGCCCCCTAAAATACAATTTGTTGACTAACTCATACCATGAGTGTATACTACGTTTATAAATCATTCAACTCATGGCATGAGTTTTTGATATTGATTTACACAAAAAAGCTTAGAGGAGCGATAGATAATGGCAATTTTAACACGTGATGGAGCAAATTTATTTTATGAAACAACTGGGCAAGGACCTACTTTAATTCTGATCCCTGGTGCTAATGGAACTGGTGATATTTTCAAACCGGCTAGCATGTTTTTGAAGGAGCATTTTAATGTCGTTACTTACGATCGCCGCGGTTTTGGTCAAAGTAAATTGACGGGAGACATGCCGCAAGAGGTAGCTGATATCAACAGTACATACCGCTTGAAAACAGATGCCGCCGATGTTTCAGCATTAGCACAAGCTGTAAGTGGGGACGAAAAAATATTCATTCTGGGATCATCGTCAGGGTCTATCGTAGCCATGGAAACATTGCAGGATTTCCCAGAGATTGTGAAGCAAATAGCCTTCCATGAATCGCCTATCAACACTATTTTACCGGATGCAAAGAAATGGCAAGACGCTAACAATGAGATTGTGACGATTGCTTTGACGGAAAACTTTGCTCTTGGTATGGAAAAATTCGCCGAAGCTATGCGTACCGTGGAATTAGATAAAAAGATGATGTCACGAGCTGATGTTGATCTCACTGATATGAGCAATCCAGAAGTACAAGGCATGAATTATTGGTTTAATTATGAAATTCGCCAATATACGAGCCGTGACATTGATTTTAATGCTTTTAAACAACACCGCGACAAAATTCGTTTATTGAATGGTACCGACTCAAAAGGCTCGTTCCCTCAAGACGTTATGCACGTTCTTGGCGATTATTTAGACTTACCTATTTATGATATTCCGGGTGCACACTTGGGCTACGTTCAAAAACCAGAAGGCTTTGCAACGACACTAATGGCGCTTTTTCGTTAAAAGGAGATGGACACGATGACTTATAAAAAAATAGATTTACACGCGCATTACCTTTCCCCTGGCTACAAACAATTTTTGCATGATTATTTTGATGACATGGGGGACGGTGTGAAAACGCCAGCATATGAAATTGAAACAACGCTTGGTATTATGGCGCAGACTGATATAGACTATTCCGTTATTTCGATTTCTTCTCCCCATCCCAATACTGGTGAAGAAGACAGCACAATTGCCTTGATTCATGAGGTGAACAGCTACGGCGCGCTTCAACAAGCAAGCTACCCAGACAAAATTGGCTTTTTTGCATCGTTGCCTATTCCATACGTTCAAGCAAGCTTAGAAACCATTGATACGGCGCTAGATGAACAACATGCTATCGGTTTTACACTTCCGACAAACTCGCATGGCGTCTATCTTGGTGACGCTAGATTGGATCCGATTATGGCTCGATTGAATGAGCGGGCGGCCATCGTTGCCATTCATCCTAACGAACCGGCGACGCATGACAAAAATGTTGCTGGAGATATTCCCGCACCGATTATGGAGTTCTTCTTTGATACAACACGCACAGTAATGAATATGCTTCAAAATGGCGTTTTCACGCGGTATCCAAATATTCGATTCATTATTCCGCACGGTGGAGCTGTTCTCTCGCTGATTGTGGAACGCGTTGGCTTAGCACAAGCGCTGAACCCTGCATTGACAGACGCGCAAGTGAATCTTAAAGGCGCTATGAAAAATCTATATTTTGATGTAGCAGGCTTTGTATTACCGCAGCAATTGCCAGCATTGATGGATTTTATAGATCCTGAAAAACTTGTGTATGCATCTGATACGCCTTACACGCCAACGCCTGCGGTATTGCACTTGGCTAGCGTGTTGGAGGAAAGTGATTTGTATTCTATGGAGTTTAAGCAGAAATTATTTTTTGAGAATGCGCAAGAGCTTTTAGGGCGTTGATTGACTTTTTTAATAACCTTCTCGAAAAGTTAGTACACTCGACCGATATTATAAACTCCTCTTCTCCCCTTCTGTACACATATGTGTTACATTATTCATAAGATAAAGAAGGTACGCATATTGAGAGGAGTGTTAACCAATGACAACTATCACATTCCGCGTTTCTGATGAAGAAAAAGAATTCATCCAAAAAATGGCCGAGTTTAATGGAATTTCTGTATCTGAACTCAGTCGAAATCAAATTCTTGAAAGCTTAGAAAATCAAATCGACTTAGACCTATACAAAAGCGCACTGCAAGCCCATCATGCGAAAGATGAAAGCCTCTCTCTTCAAGAGATGAAAAAGGCACTTGATTTATGAGTGATGGCTATCATGTACGCTTCGAGAAAGAAGCACAGAAAACATTAAAAAAATGGATCGTTTTCAGGCAAAGCTCCTTGTTTCATGGATTGAAAAACATTTAGAGGGAACAAAAAATCCACGTGTGCACGGAAAGAGCCGTGTTGGAAATCGCGGTGGACAATGGCGGTATCGAGTTGGTGATTATCGATTAATCGCGGAAATTAAAGATGATGAAATCGTTATTTTGATTCTAAACATCGGGCATCGTCGCATGATCTATGACAAATAGTGGATTCCGTGTAATAACATATACGATTCTGCCTTTAATATTCATCGGTCTAGTCACAGGCTAATTACTTGCTAAAAAATCTATACCAGAAAAAGTAACCAATAAGTAAAGCCCCTATCGCATACTAGTGATAGGGGCTTTACTTTGACCAAACGCAGCACTCTCCCTATTTGCGTTTTAATTGCAAATAGGCCTCCATATAGATATTTGCATAATCCAGATCATATGGAGCATCCCAACTTGGGTCTAACCAACTTTTCATGTCCTTGTATTCCGGATGATTGGGATTTGACATGACATGATGGATTTCTTCATAACCAGGTGGTCCCCCACAATCCTCGATAGGATAACCACCCTCAAAGGATAAGACTTCTGGATAATTAGCTTTATAATTGTCTTCTATTTCTACTACATTGATGTCATGAATCCAATCATCCCCAAAATCATAGATATACTGAAAAATCATTCCCTTTTCCAGATACTGGTCTATCTTCGCCCTAGGTTTACGAATCTTTAATTTCGCTAAGAAAGGATTCGGCATTTTCGCCAGATCTTTCACAGATAATGATTGGTAATATTTTTGTTGCGCCTTCATATCATCATAAACCATACCATCTAAAATTTGCGTTTGCGCCTCATCTAAAATAAATTCATAAAGATGAGAATCCTCCCATCCCATTGCTGCCTGAATAACACGATGTAATTGTTCAAAGGTAATTTCTGCTGGCAAAATAACGCGCCGACTTATTCTCGGCTCGCAATATCGTAATGTAATATCTAATAAGTATGCTTTCATCTCGCACCTCTTTCTAAATAATATGTATTAGATGCAGTATATCATAGATAAATGATTATTTTGCGTTTGATTATTCTTCATTTGATTGCTCCTTTGTTTTATGTTATTTGTGAATAGGCACCTCATTTATCGGTAAGGTTACCGTGTGGATTTCTAACAAATTTATATGCCCTTGACTTCTTTATTTCTGCCATAATATCCACTAAATGAAGAGGTATTGCCTCACCATTATCCGATAAAATTGCCGCTTTATTTTCTTTTATAAAATCAATAATCCCTAACAATTCTGTCTTAGTCAAATTACGAAGATTCAATCTGGCATGAATATCCATCACTTGATTCCCATCATGAAAAATTTCCATACAGGTTCCATCGCTACTGCCGTATTGTTCTATCTCATCGGACCAACTCTTCGTTCGAATAAGGATATCTTCCAATTTCCCTTTTGATGACTCCGTGATAGATTTCCCTTCCCAACTTATCTCGCTTCTATCATTGTAACCCGAATGAACCTGTTCCTCAGGTAAAATAAACATTTCAAATTGCCAAATCGCCATCAGCCGCCTCCTCTTTTACAGTTTTCCCTCGATAAAAGTAATACACGCTTTAATATCTATTTCCAACTGCGCATCTAAACGGTTCTCTTTATCAATCTCAAAATCAACAAAAACAACCTTACCTCGTCCAAAATCAATATTTGAAAATAACATTCTGACACCCTCTCAGCGATACAAAATACCGGCCCTTTCTATAGATATAAATTCACCCACCAAAGCATCTATATCCTTAAGTCTATCCACACTATAACCCGAACGCTCTAACCCTAAGATAACATTCCCAAGAACTTCTTTCCACTCACTTATAAAATCGAGCTTCGATATCACGAGCTTGCTATTAGCATTTAATAAATCACCCACACCCCCAACAACATTCTCCCAACTGCTATCGATTCTAAGCTTAGTTCCATCCCACTCCATATCCCATGTACCTTCAAAAGTATTTGATGGCCATCTGATAACCGTTTTCCCAGCAGATAACATTCTAAGCTTCTGAAGCATATCAATAATATCATCCATCATACAGCTCAAATCATATTTATACGATAAAGGTATCCTAATATGGTTCCACACAATAAGCGCATCCTCCGTATTCATCGGAAATACCGTTTCAATAGCCATTGATAAATTATAATCTGCCTCATCAAATATCCCAGTCTGTCGTGGATTACTTGCCTGAATTAAAAAAGCCATACAATCATCCTTTTCTCGATCCATCACGATCTTTATATTTAATCTACATACACATCAAATCCAACCTCAGCACCCATCGACCCAATAAACTGCACGATTTCCTTCGTTAACACAAGTTCCGGCCCATTCGCGCTCTCCATATCTATCACAATCGTGAACATTACTTCTAATTCTAAATCCCGACATAACGCCTTGATTCTCTCTTCCCTCCCACTTAATTTCTCCATAATTTTCGCAAACTGCCAAGAAACTGCCTTGCATTCTTCCTTCTCCGTTTCCAATTCCCAACAAGTTTTAGCCATTGCAGCTACTGGCCAATCGCGTTTTGTTCGTGTACTTGTCGGAATTATTTGGAGAACCTTCGTAACAGTATCCAAATCAAAATCAGCCCCAGTAAGGCAAAAACTTACGCGTACTCTAGGTAGCTCGAATGTCATATTATTATCCTCTCTAATTCGGACTTATCAGCCAAACTTCAAATCTAACAGAAAACCTTTTTTACCATGCATACAAGATAACATTAGAAAAATCGTCATATTCTCCGTTCTTTCTTGTACATAAAACGTCGCTTCTTTATATTCAATAAACCGAACTAGCGCTAGAAAAAGATCATCCGCAGAATGATGACTAAAGCTTTTCATTCGCACATCCAACTGAAAAAAATCTCCATCGCGATTAAAGACTAAATCAAAACCAGCAACATCTTCTCGATACCCAAAAAAAGAATTAATTTCCGACCATATCCCAGTTTCATATTCATGATTAATATTTTTCGCCAATTCCAAAACGTCGTCTCTATCCAAACTTGATTCCTCCTATTCCTTAATTAAATAACACACATTGAACAACACTTTCCCCGCATCATGAAGCTCCCAGAATCGTTTCAGACTAACAGGACCAACAATAATTTCCGTATCCCAGCCCTGCATTCTAGACATAATATAAACCGTACGTTTCGGCGATCCCTCAAGCAATAGTTCCAAAATCCGCTCCACATCCCGACGGTACCGCTCAACCACAGTCAATGGATATAAATTAGAAGTCACCGATTCGTCATCTATCCAGTAAGGTAGCACGGAATAATTCGTATCAAAGTCTGCATCCAGCATCCGCAATGCCCAAAATCCCCCATCTTCTTCGATGCCTAAGTTATAC
This sequence comes from Listeria weihenstephanensis, assembly GCF_003534205.1. Classification (NCBI taxonomy): domain Bacteria; kingdom Bacillati; phylum Bacillota; class Bacilli; order Caryophanales; family Listeriaceae; genus Paenilisteria; species Paenilisteria weihenstephanensis. The sequence goes on from NZ_CP011102.1 coordinate 2,226,016, forward strand.
CAGATACCAGACTGTTGATTCATGTAGTCCCAACCATTTCGTCTAAATATCTCCTCATTATCTCGTTCATTAGCAATTTCTACAATAAAATCATAATCATCCAAATAAGTCGGCTGTTCTTGATCCAACACAAGAACATTTAGCTCAAATGACATCTACAAACCTCCCTAATACAAGGCGTAACTGCAAAGCAATTTTCTAATTTTTCTCCACTCAAAGCCCAATAATGCATTGTATTTTCATGAATTCCTTTATCACGTTCAAGCTGCTTTTTAATCCGTTCCCAAATTAGTAAATATTTCTCCTTGTCTTTCAGTAAATCATTAAAAGAAGCAATAACGACAATCATCAACGCAAATTTTTCATTTATCGTAAGTTTAGCAGTTTCATAATAAGCAATAAACTCCTCGGTTCTAGACGCATCCGCTACAACATACTCCCAATCTTGGCAAAAATCATCTGGAGCCGCTAAACCCAGATCCTTCACAACTTTTAAAATCGTGGTCTCCATAACGTACTGAACATTATCCTCCGTCATCAAATTTCCAACTTCCTCTCACAAAAATACCAATCCAAATCTCAATAATAATCATCAAAATAAACCCGCACTATCTCGTCTATTTCCTCACTTAGTCCCGCATTCTCATAAAGGTACGCTAAAAAGAAATGGTACACATCCTCATTCTTAGATTTAGCAAGCACAGCAAACAATGATTTCGTCAGTGTCATATCCTTCCTTAAATAGTCTAAATGAAAGTAACCTAGTAATACCGTCGTATCAATCTCCTCAGTTTTTAACACTAAAATTTCCAGAAAAATGCACTTCATATCATCAGAATAATCATCACAACAAATACAATCTACCAAATCTTCTTCCGAGCAGTCTTTCTCATAAATTCCTTGCATTGCCCTCATCAAATTTTCTCTAGCTTGCTTATCATCATTATAATAATCCTCATAAAAACTAGGATAAGCAATCAAATTATGTACATACTCATTCTCGCCTCGCTGTAATTCATAACCAGTAAGATCCTCATTGATAACCTTAAAATCAGTCGTTTCATACACCGACAGACCACCAGCATCATCCACTATTTTATATGATTGAAAAGTTTCACCACCATATTCACCAGCACAAACTGCATATACCTTACCCCTAGTTATCGCTCTCTGACTCCGTTTTGCAATACATTTTATAATCATCCATTCCACTCCTAGCCTATTATGTACCCGCTAACCAAGTCCACTACATAACTGCCGCTCTCCGTTTCAATCAATAATTTCCCCGCTCTCAAACTAAAATCAATGACCACATCGTCCAAACTCACTACCCAATTCCTATCAAAATTAAATGAAAAGCTGTAACTATCCAATTCGCAAACCACTATAATCGACCGTTCAAAAATAAAGAACTCATATACAAGCGAATTCAATATTTGTGTGGAAGCCTCACCAGTTTCTGAATCAATAAAATACACATTATCATCAATTCCTACCACATATTTATTTACCGATACACCTAAAACTTGCGGCACTAATCCATGCCCCGCACCAACCAGACCAATTTGCATACCATCATGAAGCTCCAAAGAATAGTAGCATCCGCGAGCTTCTACCGTCTCACCAAGCATCACATCACAATGACTCAAAAGCGACACCGAATCCACCTCATCTAGTTTCCAGTTTGAAGACATGTCCTTTCCTCCCTTAGCATTATAATAATTCAATCCCAACTTGCTTCGAAAATTTAATCCTCACTGCCTCCTGTCCCTCAACATTGATGAACAGGCTGTCACCTTTTTTCTCTAGACTGGTTACATTACGAAATTCCCCATCGAAAACGTCAAAATCATTATAAGTCAAACTTAACCTGCACATTTTTTCATACGTTCCAATCATCAATATCAACTTGAATTTATTCCCATCCTCGTATGTATACATATATTCTCCCGATTCATCATCAAGTATATTAACCGGCTCACGCAGAAATAATTCCAATAACTCGAGCTCATCGTACTGAATAAACAAGCCGTTCACCCGCCCTTCTTAAATTATCCTTACCAAAATACCTTCATCGCTATAACCATCTAGCCTCTCGACATCCATCCAAGGTTCCTCATCGTCTCTCAACTTATAAAAGCGAACCACACTTCCAAATTCATCATAAGAAAGCACCAAATGAAAATGATCCTGAGGAAACAAAACTTTCAATCGACCTGCCCAAGCTTCCACTATTTCCAAACCAAATCTCAAAGAATCCTCTGGGAAATCGGCACATTCCTCAAAAATATCGCTGAGGTGAATATGATTTACAAATGCCTCTAACTGGGTTCGATCTGGAATCTGTTCATTCGATATAAATCGATTATTATCCAAGTTTGGCAACTCAAACAAGTGTAGCAAAACACAGCCATCAGCCGAAACAAAATCTGGAAAAAGCACCCTAGAAACTTTACTTTCATCCAATCTAGTAGCATGTTTCTCGCCTAATTCACCAATTTTTAAACGCATTCGTTGGTTCATCATTTTCTCCATCACAAACCCACCCTAATCGTATTTCTCCAATCTACTACACAAATGATTGTCTTTTCGATTCAAAAGCACAATAAAACTCCCATCTTCCAAAAACACTACTTTTCGATAAGAATAATCTGGCGGAACATCTTGTTTCCTTTTTAAAATAAAATCCGAATAAACAAAAAGCTGCTCTTCATCATAAATCATAACATTCCCATCTTGAACTGTCGCAATTTTATCATGCCCTAAAACGCCCTTAATAAGCCTATTAGCACCGCCATGTATCGAATAAAAAATCTCACCAAATTCATTACAGATCACTTCCTCATCCTGATAATTTGCCAGTAAAAATTGTCTGGATACCTCCGTAAAGTCAATGACGTCAACAGATTCATACAAAAATGTATATGCTTTGTCCCCAGCCCGCAAACTAAAGCGATCTGAATCCACAAAATAATAGTCATTAAAAATCTTATTATTCGTATCTATACTCGTGATTGTTTCCTCCATCAAATTCACCACATATAATTTTTCATTTTCCGCATCTAGAAGGACAACAAAGTTATTTAAAAGCGATGAATATATGTTAGATATCAAGAGTTCACTAGCTATCACCATCGTTTTCTGGATATTCAACTCCTTATCATATATCATGATTCCAGTATAACCATTATTGATAATAATAAAATCTTTGGTAGCTCCCATTTGATAAACATCATGATTTTGAATATCCATATATTTCACTATCGACATATATCCCCCTCCTCACCTCATATCTTGAATCATAGATTTATGTACTCAGATCACTTCCTCCACTTCAAAACCCCATGCTACTATCTCAATAACATTATCCTGAAAAGCGAAAACATAATGATGCGCTTTATCCAAAAAATCAGCTCCACCATCATTACGATTTAATTCCTTTTTCAACCCACGAATCCAACTTGAATCAACATCTTCTAACAAATATGCAGGTTTACGCCCATCAATCAAAAAAGTTTCCATTAAGACACAATCAACCGTCGTTATTCGAAATGCTTGGAATGGTGAAAATCGAATAGAGCATCGTTTTTCTGTCACATCATCAAGCGCTACACAAATAGACATCGCCTCCATACTCACCTTCTCTAACGGCGTTTCATGGAATTCTATCTTATCCAAAGCAATTTTCATATCTCACTAACCTCCCACTACTCAGAATAATATTTTTCAATGCCTCCAAAACTAATACCCTCTAATTTAAAAGTATTCTCAAAATTTTGTTTCCCATCAAGCAGCGTCATATGATTGGGGCAACTGTAATGAGCTAGACTGTCTCCACCATCATCCTCCCAATCACAAACTGGACATATATCATACATCCCGCGTTCCTGAATCGTTAAATACGAACAGCAAAAGCATACCAGAAGCTTCTCCTCTTCACCGGTAACCTCCACACTTTTCTTTAAAATATCCGAAACATATGCCGCCAAATATTCATTTTTAACCCCGATAAAACCATATTTGATCGCTTCTAAAAGTAAAGGATTATATTTCGTATCCTGAAAATGGAACACAGGAACCTCAAACTCAACTATTTCACTCTGCAAATCCTCTGGTAGATTGTGAAATTCAGCTTCCTCAGCATTGATTCCCCACCAATCCTCCAGCAAATCCCGCCTTTTTTCAATCGATAGCTTTTCTAAATCATATTGACTAATCAAAACCAACGCCTCTTGCCTCTCCATGCAATTACATCCCTTCTATACCAGCATAAGGATTCAATATATTCGAGCCAACCTCAGCAACCGCCTCCGATATCTCCAGCATAATCTTTTTGTCGATATTTTCATTCTGGTAAGCAGCTTTTTGAGCCATTCGAAAGCAATCCTTCAACCCAAGATTCACAACAATCGAAAGTATCCTGTCCACATCATTATAACAATAAGTATTCCACAAACTACAAAGAATACGATCTACCTGCTCCCTCACCTCATTTTCAAGTAATTCATACGTATTCACTTGCCTATCTGTTAATTCGATCAGAACTGGTAACAGCAATTCCTTATCGATGGCTCCAGCCTTAAAAGTATCCACAGCCCCTTGAAACAAGGCGACCAATTTATCCGTCGATAACAAATCCGGCAATTCCTCATATTCTTCTAGATTCATAGCCACCTCACTATATTCCAGCATGCACGAGGACCTTATTACTTACTTGAGCCTTGCCACACATCTCCAACAATCCCGTCATCTGAGCCATAACCTGCACCTTATCAAACTCCTTCTTCTCGTATAAACCAGAATCAATATCATAATCTACTGTCAGCAAAAATCGCGCTGGTGCATTCTTAAAGACTTCTATCCAGCCTTTTATTATATTTACCAGCTCAGACAAGCTTTCCCCTCTAAAAATCGTCATCCCATGGTAATTCAATCCGCTTTTATTATTATCTAATTCATTCCACTCCGTATCAATCCAGCCTAGTGAATCCGACAAATACCTGATCAAATCATCATCCATTTCAATCCCACCATGATTTATCCGGTAATCTATATGTTCTTTATCGCATAGAAAAAAATCATGTATCAAACTCATTGCATCTCCTCCATATATTCAATCATCCAACCGTATTATCGGCGGATCGATATTCTCTGCTCTTGCCAAATCCACTACAACTTCTTGAAGTATTTCCCGCGTCATCTCATTATCTTCATCAAAAAACAACCCCCAAAAACCTTCCGTATGTTCCTCATTTAAAATCGATTTCTGTATTAATGAGTGTGAAATAACAGCTTTCGATCCTTTCCTAAAAAAGTTTAATCCATCTAGTCTACTCGAAACGATAGAAAAATTTGCCGCTGGATATATTGCAGGATATCCGTCGCTATCAATAATTCGGTAATTTGCTTCCCGTGCTTCAAATGCTCCATAAATTTCTAAAACTAAATAAATTTCCCCTTCAATTGTTTGTTGCCGAAATGATTCTATACACTTCACTAACATTGCTGCACCCACTCTCACTCATACGGAGAACGATATTCCTCCACATATAATCCTAAATCGCTTATTTTCGCTAGTACATCATCGCACTTATCCGCTACCCCAATATACATATAAAAATCATATCCAAAATGCACAAACATTCTTTCCGACTCTAGTTTTGCCCAAATATGCTCCCGAAGAATAAGTTGACACAGGACGGGAATCTCACTAACATCCAACGCAGCGCCTTCCCTCACTTCAAAAGTAGCCTCAAAATCACAACTATCCATCTCAACATTTTTAAGAAACATAGTTTTCACATTCTCACACACCATCATTAACAAAATCGCACTAATATACTTTTCTTCCGTTGCCACATACTCGTTCGCTGTTAATTTCACACCATTAAAAACTTGCCCAATATCAGAATACGAGGTCCATTCTTCTCGTTCAAAAACTCCTTTAACATTTCTATACTTTGGATTATATTTTGTAATTCGATATTCATGCATTGCGCCAACACTTCCTTTAATCCTAGCTCATTTAAAACAGGTATAGTAAAATATATACATAAGCTTACTTCTTCATTCAAAAATAAAACACATTCAGGAGTTGAACGTTATCAAAATCACATTGCAAGGCGAGAAATACTACATCAAATCTTTAAACGCCTATCTATATATTCCGCATTTCCTTCAACAAGAATGGTATCTCAATAAGAAGACAGCGTATTGGATTAGCGGAACTGCATCGTTTTACGCCAATTTAGCGGGCATTTTAAAATATCTGAGCACGTCAACAACAGGAATCTTCATACTACCAGCACCAAAAGGCATAAACCTAGAGTCACCACTAATTTCAACACCAGAAGATTGGGAATCGGCGAACATAATTATTAAGCATCGCAAACAACAAGTCAGTTTTAAAGAATTAAGAAAGTTGCTAAGCCAAGTCAAGTACATCAAGCCTGAATCATTTCGCCTGAATTATACTTTAGAACCCCAAAAAGTTTTTTACGACAAATACTACTATAAAGATACAACAATAAAATTAGATATAGATCGTGTAAATAATTATCTTTTACTCAACGGAAGTTCTCCCGTCTACACCGATTTATACAATGATATGATTTTCTTTTTATCAAACACCGATGACAGTGAATATGAAGAATCGTTGCCGCACTCTCACTTGGATTTATTTCTTGCAAACGCAGTTAATCCAGACGTTGGGCTGACTTTTAGTTGTTTTAAGAAATGATGCCTTTCAGTGTGTCTAAAATGTCGTTATTTTTCACTTCAAATATCTATTCATATCCACTCGATTCACTGGCCACATCTTCCCCACACCCCCAACATATTCATTCCCATATATATCTTCTGCCCGTCCACATCCGGCACATTCTAAGAGAAACTGCTCAGAGTTGTCATCCTTTCGAATTTTAATATATCGTAATTCGTCATTCGGCGTTATTGGGCAATCCTTTCCCGAGTATATAGTTACCAAATCCCATAATGTTTCTCTGATTGACATTGCTAACGAATCTATATTTTTATAGTCCCCGCCAAGCCTTATTTTCTCAAAATCTAAAGACAGGTCTGGTTTTTCAACAACATACTCATTTGGATCGATTGCTACCAAGACGTCTAAGCCCCACTTTTCCATAATAGGAGGTGTAAAGAACGGTCTATTTTTATTAATGAAGTTGACTAATGCAGCATAGTAATTTTTGTAATCGGTCAAATTCGTATCGTCTGCAAATATTAACCGGTAATCTATTGATAGATTTCTAAATACTTTATTTTTCTTCATAAACGCTCTCCTAAATTTCAGAATCGGTGTCGTTTCAAAACTGGTAACAACTCCATCGGCATCAAAACAGCAATCCCATTTGATTCCGCGTAAAAGCATGTGTCGCACACTTCATAAATCTCTGAATCTAGATTCTGAACTTCTTTCAAATTATCGGATTTACACTGCGGACAAATTTCGTCTGTACAAAAGGCACATAATTCCCAGATCAATGATGATACAATTTCCCAAATCGTCTCTGTATCAACATTAGTTTGGTTCACTCTTTTAATATACGTTTTAGATAATTCCCTAAAATTATTTCCCGAACTGTCTAACTTATATAAATTCACATCCAGTTGACCTACAAACTCTAAAAAATACGCATCCGCACACGATTTGAAATCATTTTTAAATAAATTAACAAATCTTTTCAAACCTTCCAGCCCCTCAGCAAGTTGCTCATCCTTCAATTCGCTCAAAGCCTCCACACACAGTTGCTTCATAATTGTCACATCTCGCATCCGTATTCCTCCACTTGCCTCCTGTTGGCAGGAAAAAGCTCTTCATCGACCTCAATATACTCACCATCTAAACCTATATATAAACATTCTTCGCAAAACTCATATATTTGTTCCCTGCTACTCGGAGTATATAATATTAAATTTGTATCCTTACAACTCGGACATATCTTAGTTATCATGAAATTCGCCATACGACAGATAAGAGCAATAACTTGTTCACATTTTTGCCGATCATTTAAATCCGGAAACACATCAATATAATACGAAATACCTGCCTCAAAAAAATCATCAGAATGACCTAAAATATAATCGCTAGCTTTAAAATTCTCCACTCCAATAAGCAAATTCCTGGATATATACTTGGAAAATATAACTTCTTCATCTCCAACGAAAGCCACCAGTCCGTCAAAAAAAGGAGCCCTGTTATTAACGTTAAACTTTGTATAAATAGCTAATAAATTCTGTTTCATCTTTTCCTCCTGCGATTAAATATTCTACAAAATAATAATTATCCTATAAGAATATGGACTTGCTTTTTAGTTGCTGGTATCATTTCTTGAGGTCTATCAACGAATTCACCATCTAATTGCGTAATTAGGCAATTGTCACAAACTTTGTATATCTTCATTTGATCAGTTGAAGACGCGATCTTCAACTCATCGTCTTGACAACTTGGACATGTCTCCTGCGTGGTAAAAGCTGCTATATCCCAAATTAAGTGCACTGCATCGTAGCAAATTTCTTTTTTAGTGGCTTTCACCATTTCCTTAGCATAACCCCGAACAAGTCCTTCTGTGTTGTCCTTAGATGTCCCTAAGTAAAAATCACTGGAATCCAACTTTTTAACAGCTTGTAGTGTATCTTCAAAAACAAATCTGGAAAATATCCGTTCATATTTATTAATAAATTCAATTAACCGATCAAAAAAATCCGATAATTGATTTTCGTTATAATTATTGTATAAACTAACAATATCATTATTCATACTATCTCCCTATAGCCTCAAAATTAGGAATTCATTGTTATTTACTCGTCAACCTCACAAATATTTAAAACATCACGAAACAGGCAAGTTTCAACAGTAAACTGAGGGCCGAATATCCAAACATCATCTGGCATTTCTATATCAGGTACGACTGTACTCATTTCTGCATAAGTAGTCTCCGAATATCCGTTTTCATTCAAAAATTTAGATATTTCATCATACGTTTCGGCTTGACTAAATGTATATGGCATACCACTATCCCCATCTAACTCAGGACACATACGATTTTCATCGATATTTTTTACTGCAAAATAATGACTAACATAATAAATAGGAATAATTTTTGAAATCTCAATAGTGGTTCTATAAGAAACCTTCATTTCACCTTTTTCAAAATCGGGAAAGTGAATATATGCAGATATAGATGGCTCTGATTCTATTTCTGGCGCTGCAACCTTAAATCCAGCATTCTCAATCAAGCTAACAAAATCATCTAATATAGCCAAGCTTGTTTCACATTTCTGCTTAAAAAAATCATAATCTTTATTCCGATAAACTCTGTCTATTGTTTCCAAAATGAATTCTTCCATTTGTAAAATCTCCTCCTGTTTTAAATGAGTTGGAACTTAAGAAGTCTAAAAAGGCATCGAGTAGCTTTTTTTCAAATACGCCTTACTGTTCACTCAATTCCGTCTTCCCGATTAAACTCTATCATTTCATTGACCGCCACTCTAACCCATGACCAAAAATCTTCATATTCTTCTCGTTGCTCATAGCCTTCTGAAGAAAAATCATGGACTAATTGAACTCTGTTTCCTTTTCCAATTTCCAATTTCCAATTTCAAAACATACAATATCATCTCTTTTAGCAAATGGCACTAGATTTCTTTTGGGATACCTAAGTTTTAAATCATAGTATCTCCTTGATACTTCTTCTGACTCTAATAGATACCAGAGATCAAAATTTACCAGATTTAACTCTACAATTTTCCGAAAAAATTCTGGATATACATAAATATTAGAATCTATGAAATATGACATCATAATCTTCCTTTCTCCGATTTCCTCTGATTCATTTCAATAATATTAATTATCTCTTTACATTTATTTAACCACTGAATTGCGTTGTCTCTTTCTATTTTAGCTTTATAAATAATCTTATATTCTTTTACAAATTGTGAATAGCAGCTGAATTTATCATTACTTTTCGGCTTAGCAAAATGCCATCTGTAAACTGGTGTTACTTGTATATATATTTCTCCTTTTTTATTGTATAGCCATGTTTCAAGGTTGTTCGTACTCCATACATTAAATTTTGTACCAATCCAATTAGCATCTTCATAAATCAAGTCATCCTCTATATCTTGATAACTATCATTGCTCAATCTTCCAATCTCTAGCTTTGATAATGAATCTGGTACTTCAAGTTCGTTATTTAATACCTTTTCAAGAAGATTTTTTAGAGCGACTATAGCTTCAATAATGAAATCTTCACTGTACAATGTAAAGGTGTCATGAAGAGCTTTTAGTAATATCTTTATTTCATCATACCTGTGAATATCAATTTCTGTACTTGGTATATGTAGTTCTAGCCTATCCTGATCATTTACGGATAGATATAATTTATTTATCACTGATAACCGCTCCTTTCTTGTTTATGAATCATACTTTCTGTAAAACTGATCTTATCAGGTAATAACATGCCATCCATTGATCTTACCTATCCATTCTTTATGTATCCAAGAGAAGTATAAAACTTCCCTTGGTGTTAAAGTTATTTTTCTCTAACCATTTCTTCTTGTCTATGAATGAATTACACCATCTTTTATTTACTCATCTGCTATGACGCTCTCCACTTCTTTTAATACAGCTTTATCGATACCATAAAACTGCTCTAATACCTTCTTCTTATTTGGTATCAACCAAGAACTATCCTCATACCAACCTTCATTAAGTTTATAATAATAGGTAATACCAGTCCATCCTTTACCCTCTGGCTCAATTTTATCCATTATATTATCAAAATAACTATCCTAAATACGTAATACAGCCTTATCACCATTTTTAAATTCATGAATAAATTGTATTTCTCCTTCAAATCCATCATAATAACTACTTATTATCGTATCCACAGAGTCCCCCTTGAGTCGCTAGCCATATTCAGTCTGGCAGTATGTCTAAAACATCTCTAAATAATATGTCTTCTTGTGTAACATCTGGCCCGAATAAAATAACATCATCCGAAAAAGTTATACCTTCTATTTTACGCAGAGAATCTACCCAGAACATGCGACTAAAATTATTCGCATCATACGCTCGCTTAATTAATTCCTCTAAATCAAATTGTATAAGGTTGTACGCGTCCTCAGATTCTCCTACCAGTACTGGTGCAATTTTTTTGGGATCCTGATTTACTACCTTAAAATTATGCTCTAGAGAATAAACATCAGCTAACTTGGATACAGTTAATATTGAATTATACTCAACTTCAAAACTATTATCTCTATATTTCCCCATAGTGAAGTACCATTCCTCGGATGGATTTGCATATGATGTCAGTGACTTTACTCCAATATTATTCAACTCACAAAAATCGTAGATTATCCCTGGTAATCCTATTTTTTCAGTTGATTTTTTTGTGTATAGTTCTTCATTTTTTCCTTTGTAGTACATATTAATTACATTTATAACTTGATTATTTAACATTAATATCGTGCCTCCCTGATTTATCTGCTGGTTTATTTGAAACTTTGTTTAGATCCATATCAATTTCTCCTTGGTGCTTACCTCTCTTATTTAACACTTCGAATCGGCCATGTTGAGTGTCTACTGAATAATAATTTTTATTATCAGTATAAATTATCCTACCTGGATTTTTATTCTTGATATTTCTACCTACTTCTGACCATCCATTTTTAGCCATAACATCTTCAGCCATTTTTTTCACTGCAGCCACTCGGTCTCCAGCTGCCATTTTACTAATTTTCCTCTCGAAAGATTTTGCAATACCTGAGCCTGCAAAATGTTGAATGTTAAATTTGATATATCTTGGGGCAGCTTCTTTCTTTTTCAATTTACTTAATAACGTTTTTACTGTCGCTGCTGCTTTTGGTCCGATATTCAGGACAGCTTTAGGCATGTATTTTACTACTGTTTTACCCGCTGCTTTAATAAGGAGACCTGCTACTATTTCTTCGCCAGAAACAGGAATAACGAGACCTAAAGCTAATGTACTCCAATTTCCCAGTTTCTTAGAAAGCTCTGCGCTTTTCTTCTTATCGATGTTTCCTTTCGCATCAAATGCCCATACTTCGCCTGGTTTTGGATAGCCTTCCTTGGCGGTTGGATCTTGAAAGCCAGTATTTTGAATAGCTACGAATGTCTTACCTTTACAGAGCGCTTGGTAGGCTTTGGCTTTTCTTGCTGTTTCTGCGGCTTTTTTCTTCTTGGCTTGGGCAAGCACTGCTTTTCTTGCTTTCAGCGTTGCTTGGATGGTTTTGCCAATGTTTTTGATTTTGCTTGATGCTTTTGCCAATGCTTTTAAGCCTGCTCGTTTGATTGGTTGGACAAAACTTTTCACTTTCTTGCTGATTTTCTTTGCTTGTTTCACGATCGTGTGTTTTGCTTTTTTGTATATTTTTTTGGTTATCTTTTTGACTTGCTTCACAGATTTTTTAGCTGCTTTGTAGAATTTCGCTGCTGCTCGTTTAACTTTTGTGACAGCTTTTTTCTTGGCACGTTTGAAAGTCTTATTGATTTTTTGAACGACTTTTTTGGCCTTTTTGAAGACGCGCTTGACTTTCTTGACGCTTTTCTTGATGCTCTTGGTGACTTTTTTCACGCCTTTTTTGATGCTATTGCCGAGTTTCTTCATACCTTTTTTGACTTTAGCTTTTGCCTTTTTCGCTTTTTTCTTCAGCCAATTCATGAAGTGACCGCTCGGATCGTCAAAGGAGGTTGGATTATTACCGCCGTAAATGTAGCGGTTTTGGCTTCGTGGGTCGTCTAGGGCGCCCCGGTAGCTGTCGGCCTGTAGGAATCGGCCTGTATTCGTGTCATAATTCCGTGCGCGTAGATTTTGACTGTCGCTGGTGTCATGCATTTGCGCGCGGTATCCAATTTGGTTGGCCATTGGTGCGGCTGCGATGGCTGTACCATAATCGGTGTAGTCGTAATTGGTACTTTCTTCACCATCTGATGTCGTCGCGATATCCGTCAAGCCGTTTTCGTGATAGCTTTCGTCTTCGGTTCCGAGGATTTGGTCGTCTTCGCCAAAGCGATAATCGGTGCTGGTTTCCGTCGTTTCGCCGTTGTCTTCGGTGGTTTCGTCGAGTTGTGCTACTTGCGTGTATTCTTGGGTTAAGTCGTTGATGTAGCGAATGGTGCTGATTGCTTGATATCCAACGGATTTGGTTGTTTCTGTCGTGCGCTCAGTGCTTGTCGAGCTGTTGCCATCGCTTTCTTTTAGCTCGGTTTTGCCTTGAATGCCGTCTTTCGTTTTCGTTGTTGTGCCTTCTTCGGATGTCATTGTTTTCGTGCTGTTGTCTTTCGTCACGACGTCAGTACCTTCTCCTGCGATCGGAGAGCACCCTTCAAAATCGCCAGACGCGCGTTTTTCGAGTTGTTTGGCTAGGCTCTCGGTTTTAGTTGTGGACTCTTTTTGCTTCGTTGTCGTGCCTTCTGTGGCCGTTTTTCCTGGTGTTACTTTGAGTTTGTCTTTGGCTTGTTTATCGTAGGTGGTGATCCATTCGCTGAGTGTGCCTTGGACTTCTTTTGTTTTGTCGGTGATCGTTTCTTTGCCAATCCGATTGCCGAATGCGTCGTAGCTGTATGTCGTGATGTGGCCCTCGTTGTCGGCGGATTGGATAAGTTGGTTTTCACCGTTGTAGGTGTATGTTTCTACTTTACCACTTCTTAACGCTTTTTTGGTAATGTTTCCGTTTTTGTCGTGGGTGTAAGTCGTGTCTGCGTCTCCGTCGGCTTGGATCATCGCGAGGACATTGTCGTCATCGTAGTGGTAATCCTCAATGGTTTTTTTGCCGTTTTTGACGCGTTTTAGTTTGGTTCGGTTTCCGTTGGCGTCATAAATATACGTGATGACCTCGGTGTTTTTGCCTGCTTTTATCGTGGTGTCTATGAGTTGATCGTCGGCGTCGTAGGTGTGGGTTTTGACTTGTTTCGTGCCGTTTTGGTTGATCGTTTCTTTGGTGACATTGCCGTTTTCATCGTAGGTGTAATCGAACGACGCGATGGCTTTGCCGGCTTTGTTGCTTGTTTCGACGTGTTCGGTTTCGCCAATCGCGGAGTAACGGTATGTTGTTTTGGTGCCGTTGCTGTAGTGAATCGCGAGTGGTAAACCGTTGGCGTCGTAGTCGTAGGTCGTTTTCTTGCCGTCTGCTTCGATGACGTCGGTTAACTGATTCGTGTCGTCATAGCGGTAGGTCACGCGGGTGCCGTCTGGGTAGATCAATGCTGTTTTGCGCCCGATGGTATCGTATTCGTATTTCAGGGTTTCGCCATTGGCATCTTTGACCGCTGTTACATCGCCGTATTTGTTATACGCGAAGGTCGCTGTGCCGTCTTTGGATGTGGCGGTTTTGATTTCGTCGTTTTCGTCGTAGGTGTATTTGTAGCCGCCTCCGTCAAATTGTTGCTCCACCAGATTGTTCAGTTCATCGTATTTGTAGGTGGTCTTGCTGCCATCTGGTTTCGTTTCGGATTGAAGGGAACCGTCGAGGCGATACGCGTATTTCTCGGTTCTGCCCTCTGGCGTCACTTCCTTGACCATATCGCTGCGGTCGTTGTAGCTGTATTTCGTCACAAAACCTTTCGCATCTTTAATCTCCGTCAGATTATCCACTTTGTCATACGTATAAGTCGATGTCTGGCCTAAGCGGTTCTTCGCTGTCGTCATCCGATCCAGCGCATCATATTTAAACTGTTCCTTCTGACCTTTCGCATCCGTGGTTTCCGTCACGTTCTCGTTGCCGTCGTACTTCATTTTCGACTCGTTGCCGCGTGCATCTCGCATCGCCGTCACGCGGTCCAATTTATCGTACGTATAGCTCACAATAGCCTGCTTGGATTGATTGTCGCTTTGCCGTTCGCATCGATTTCTTTCAACACATTTCCGAGCAAATCATATTCAAATTTAGACGTAATGCCTGCGGGTTCTTTTGCTGTCAAAATGTTATCCGCATCATCGTACGTATAAACCGTCGTGTTCTTGCGCTTATCTGTTTCCACCGTCAAATGACCAGCTGTATCATAGCGATTCAGCAACTTAAAGCCAGCGACGTCAATTCTATGTACCCAAGAGAGTTACTGACTCTCTTGGTGTAATAATTTCTACAAAAATTCCTATTTGAACCAATTTTGCAATTCAAAAGCAATAAGTAGTAATAAGATTAATTTATTTGTGTACCACTCAAAAATTACTCTGTAAATGAAATACAATTGCTAGAAATCTTATCAGCTAGCCAAACCATCTCATTTCCAAGATAAAATTTACTACCATACTCTGTAGCCATCTTAGTGTCAATTGTTAATATAACTGGAAAAGCATTTTTTCTCTTTCCAACTAAGCGAGCAGTTTCCATATCTTGTGACAAATGGACATACTGCCTAGATTTTGGGAGAAGCCCCTCATTTCTTATATCATTTATATAATCTGGAGATGTTCCGTGATATAAATACATTGGTGGAATGGCTTCTTCCTTCATAACCTTACTTGGAGTAGAGTGTCCATAAAAAGCCCTTATTTTATCGCCAACGATCTCATGTCTTTTTTTATGAGAATAAGAGATCATCTTTTCAACGTCATCTTGTGTAATATCTTGCCACCCCTCTATTTCTCTTAAAGATTTTAATAATGGCTCTATCAGAGTGAAACCCTCATCATCCAGCTCCAATTCAAACTCCCAAGGGGCATGACGCAGTGCATAAGATATTTCTTTGCTCAACTTTGAGTAATCCTTACTATTCATTCAATCCCATCCTCCCGATTAAACTCTATCATTTCATTTACAGCATCTCTAACCCATGTCCAAAAATCTTCATACTCTCCTCTTTGTTCATAACCTTCTGAAGAGTAATCATGAATTAATTGGATTTTATTCCCTTTTCCGATTTCAAAACATACAATATCATCATTATCATCTCTTTTAGCAAACGGTATTAAATCTCTTTTTGGATATCTGCGCTTCAAATCATAATATCTTCTTGTTGCTCTTTCAGCATCAAATAGATACCAAAGGTCAAAGTTCACCATATTTAGCTCTACTATTTTTTGAAATGACTCTGGATATACATAAATATTAGAATCTATACAATATGTCATACCGATTTTCCTTTCCTTATTTCATTTTTTCTAATTCATTGGAACCCATAGGGTTATTATTCCTAAATTCAGCTTTTTGTTTCTTAATTCTTAATTCTACAGCCTCTCCCCATGTTTTTGGTACGCCTTTATTAGTAGTAAACCTCTCAACCATTTCAGCTGGTAGAATGTCATTGAAATTCCTAACAGTAGCCTTGACATCTATCCCCGCGGCTCTAGCTGCAGCGACCCTAGTATTATCAACCGTTGTATATAACCCATCCGACATTTTGACAATGTCAATGGGATCTCCCACCCATCCTTTATCCTTCATACTTTTTATAATCTCCGATGACCCATTAACTGAACTCTGGCTAAACCTAATCTTAGATGGGTTAATATTCTGCGCTTGTGCGTTAGCATTAATAGGTGTTTTTTTCTTATACACACCACTACCCCAAAATCCTAGATAACCTAAACTCAGCATCCCATATGTCCCAGCATATCCAAATTGTGTTTTCTCCCATGTTGTTAGTGGTTTTCCTGTGAATGGATTTAGACCAGTTTCAACTGCCATCATTTGTCGCATGTAAATGTCCATCAAGTCATTATTCACACCACCTGAACTTGTCGCTACCGTACCATTTTTTATGGCTGCGGTGTATGCTTTACTGGCTGCTGCATTTTGTTGTGGTGTATTACCTGGTTTCGATAGCCAATAGGTGCCATCATCCAGCGGACTCTTCTGATAATCAGAGAAGTTATACGAACTGATGGCTTGTGTATTTTTACATACGGCTTGGTAAGCTTTCTTCTTTTTAGCTTCTTCTGCTTTTTGTTTTGCTTTTTTCTTGGCTGCTAGTTGTTTTTTCACCGTTGCTTTGATGGCTTTTCCTGTGGCTTTGACATAACTGAAAGCTTTTCGTAGTTGTTTGATACCTGCTTTCTTGATGGTTTTTACAATATGCTTCACTTTTTTGGCTACTTTTTGTACTTTTTTCAGTGCTACTTTTGCCTTTTTATAAACCTTCTTCGCCACTTTTTTGATTTGTTTGATGGATTTCTTAGCGGCTTTTTTGAATTTAGCAACGGCTCGTTTTACTTTAGTCACTGCTTTTTTGGTGGCTCGTTTTATTTTTTTATAAATCTTTTTAGCCGCTTTTTTGATTTTCTTGAACGCACGTTTCACCTTTTTGACCGTTTTCTTGATGGCTTTCTTGACTTTTTTTATTCCTTTTTTAATACTTTTCTTGAGTTTCTTCGCGGCTTTTTTGGCTTTTTTCTTGAATTTTTTTGCTTTTTTCTTCAGCCAGTTCATGAAGTGTCCGCTCGGATCGCTATAGGAATTCGGATTGTTGCCGCCGTAAATGTAGCGGTTTTGCGTCCGCGGATCGTCTAGAGCGCCGCGATAGCTATCGGCTTGTAGGAAGCGACCGGTGTTGGTGTCGTAATTACGGGCGCGTAGGTTTTGTGTGTCGCTGGTGTCGTGCATTTGCGCGCGGTAACCGATTTGGTTCGCCATTGGAACGGCTGCGATGGCTGTGCCGTAGTCGGTGTAATCGTAATCGGTGCTTTCTTCGCCGTTGGATGTCGTTGCGATGTCTGTTAAGCCGTTTTCGTGATAGCTTTCGTCTTCGGTGCCGAGTATTTGGTCGTCTTCGCCAAATCGGTAATCGGTGCTGGTTTCCGTCGTTTCGCCGTTGTCTTCGGTGGTTTCGTCTAGTTGCGCGACTTGGGTGTATTCTTGGGTTAAGTCATTGATGTAGCGAATCGTGCTGATGGCTTGATACCCGACGGATTTGGTTGTTTCTGTCGTGCGCTCGGTGCTGGTCGAGCTGTTGCCATCGCTTTCTTTTAGCTCGGTTTTGCCTTGAATGCCGTCTTTGACTTTTTTCGCATCTTTGGATGCTGTCGATTCCTTGGTAGTTGTTGTGGTTGTTCCATCTTCTTTTGTCACGACATCTGCACCATCTTCGGCAATCGCGGGACAGCCTTCGAACGTGCCATTGGCTCGTTTTTCTAGTTGTTTAGTTAGACTTTCTTGTTTACTTTTTTCTTCTTTTGTTGTGGTTTCTTTGGTGCTTGTTCCTTCTGTGGCTGTTTTGCCTGGTGTTACTTTAAGTTTGTCTTTGGCTTGTTTGTCATAGGTTGTGATCCATTCGCTGAGTGTGCCTTTGACTTCTTTGGTTTTGTCGGTGATGGTTTCTTTGCCAATCCGGTTGCCGAAGGCGTCGTATCTGTAGGTCGTGACGTGGCCTTCGTTGTCGGCGGATTGAATCAATTGGTTTTCACCGTTGTAGGTGTATGTTTCTACTTTACCACTTCTTAGTGCTTTTTTGGTAATGTTTCCGTTTTTGTCGTGAGTGTAGGTCGTGTCGGCGTCTCCATCGGCTTGGATCATTGCCAACACATTGTCGTCATCATAGCGGTAATCCTCGATGGTTTTTTTACCGTTTTTGACGCGCTTTAGTTTGGTTCTGTTTCCGTTGGCATCATAGATGTACGTGATGACTTCGGTGTTTTTGCCTGCTTTGACGGTGGTGTCGATGAGTTGATCGTCGGCGTCGTAGGTGTGGGTTTTGACTTGTTTCGTGCCGTTTTGATTGATCGTTTCTTTGGTGACATTCCCATTTTCATCGTAGGTGTAATCGAACGACGCGATGACTTTACTGGCTTTATTGCTGGTTTCGACGTGTTCAGTTTCGCCAATTGCGGAGTAACGGTACGTTGTTTTGGTGCCGTTGCTGTAGTGAATCGCGAGTGGTAAACCGTTGGCGTCGTAGTCGTAGGTCGTTTTCTTGCCGTCTGCTTCGATGACATCGGTTAACTGGTTTGTGTCGTCATAGCGGTAGGTCACGCGTGTGCCGTCTGGGTAGATCAATGCTGTTTTGCGCCCGATCGTATCGTACTCGTATTTCAGGTTTTCGCCATTGGCATCTTTGACCGCTGTTACATCGCCGTATTTGTTATACGTGAAGGTCGCCGTCCCGTCTTTCGATGTCGCCGTTTTGATCTCGTCGTTTTCGTCGTACGTATATTTGTAGCCGCCTCCGTCAAATTGCTGCTCAACCAAATTATTCAGCTCATCATATTTGTACGTCGTCTTGCTGCCGTCTGGTTTCGTTTCGGATTGGAGCGAACCGTCCAAGCGATACGCGTATTTCTCCGTCTTGCCCTCTGGCGTCACTTCTTTGACCATATCGCTGCGGTCGTTGTAGCTATATTTCGTCACAAAACCTTTGGCGTCTTTGATTTCCGTCAGATTATCCACTTTGTCATACGTATAAGTCGATGTCTGGCCTAAGCGGTTTTTCGCCGTCGTCATCCGATCCAGCGCATCATATTTAAACTGTTCCTTCTGACCTTTCGCATCGGTGGTTTCCGTCACGTTCTCGTTGCCGTCATACTTCATTTTCGACTCGTTGCCGCGTGCATCTTTCACCGAATCCAACAAACCGCGCGCGTCATAGTGATACGTCGTCACCGCATTGGTCGGGTCTTTCATACTCACCACTTGGTCGTTTTTGTTGTAGCGGTATTCGGTGCTCGCCTTCAACGGATCGGTTTCCTTCGTCACATTTCCCTTTTTATCATACGCGTACTGATACGCCTGATTTCCTGGGTCAATCATCGACGTCACGTTGCCAACCTTGTCGTACTGCACTTTCGACTCGTTACCGCGCACATCACGCATCGCCGTCACGCGGTCCAATTTATCATAGGAATAGCCGACTGATAGCTTATTCGGATACGTAATGGCTTCTAGACGCTGTGTTTTGTCGTACGAATAGCGCGTGATTCTGCCTTTCGCGTCTTTTTCAGACGTCTGCTGGCCAAATTTATCGTACGTATAACTCACAATGGCCTGCTTCGATTGATTGTCGCTTTCCTCTGTCAAATCGCCGAACTGGTTGTACGCGTAACTCTGCTTGTAGCCAATTTCATCTGTTTCGGAAAGCAATAAATCGTCTTTATCATACGCGTATTTCGTCGCTTTGCCGTTCGCGTCGATTTCTTTCAACACATTTCCGCGCAAATCATATTCAAATTTGGACGTAATTCCCGCAGGCTCTTTTGCCACCAAAATTTGATCCGCATCGTCGTACGTGTAAACCGTCGTGTTCCCGCGCTTATCCGTTTCCGCCGTCAAACGACCAGCCGCATCATAACGATTCAGCAACTTAAAGCCAGCCGCGTCAATCTCGGTCGTCAAACGTCCCAGCGGATCATACCCAAACTGCGTCTCATTTCCTTCCGCATCCGTCTGACTCGTCACAAGTCCCGTCGCATCAAATTTCTGCTGCGTCACGCCGCCATTTTCATCGACAACTTTAATCACATTCCCGTTCGCGTCATACGTCACGCTCGATACTGCGCCCGCCGCGTCCGTCGTTTTCACCAAGTCATCGTTGCCATTATAACCATAGCGCGTCGTCTCGCCGAGCGGATTCGTCTCCGTCAGCATGTTGCCTTCCGCGTCATACGTGTAGGTATATTTCCCACCATTCGGCAAAATTTCCGACGTCACATCGCCGCGTTTATTGTAAGCAATGCTCTGCGTCGTGCCCTCTGGATGTTGCTGCGCGACCAATCGATCCGCCGCATCATACGCATAACCCGTCTTATTCCCACGCACATCCGTCTCGCCAACAACGTTTCCAAACGCATCATAGTCATACGTCTCGCTCCGGCCTTTACGATCCGCCACACGCGTCACATCGCCAATTTTATTGTACGCATAACTTTCCTTTTGTCCCGTATTGTCTTTTTGCTCCAACAAACGGTCCATTTTATCATACGCAAAAGTGGAAACCGTACCATCGGCGTTTATCTGCTTTACAACATTATCCGCCAAATCATATTCGTACGTCGTTTTCCGACCAATTGGATCCACGCTCTCCGTCACATTCCCACGCACATCATACGCGTACGTCGTCTTGTTCCCAAGCGCATCCACAATCGCCGTCACGTCGCCCGTCTGGTTATACTCGTACGCAGTCTCGTTCCCATAAGGATCAATTTCCGCCGTCACATCGCCATTCTTATTATAGCGATACTGCGTAATGTCCCCCGTCGGCGAAACCTCCGTCGCCACCAATCCGAGCGCATTATACGTATATTTCGTCACGTTACCTTCCGCATCCGTCTCCCGAATCACGTTCGCTTCCCCGTCATAAGCAAGCGTCACCACATGCCCATTGCCATCCGTAATCCGCGTCACATTGCCATCCGCATCATACACATAACGCGTTTTCGCGCCAACTTCATCCGTCTCCGTCTGCACCTGGTCCAGCTTATCAAACGCGTACTGCTTCACGCCACCAGCCGCATCGCGCTCCGCAACCACACTGCCATTCGCATCATAATCATACGTCGACACACGCCGAGCCTCTTTCAGCTTCGTCGTATTGCCGTTCGCATCAAACTCGTACTCCTGCACGTGCCCTTCCTGATCCACAAAACGCGTAATATTCCCCATTTTGTCATACGTAAAGGCTTCCGTCGTGCCATCCGGATACGTAATCCGCGTCACATTACCGTCCGCATCATACGCATACGCCGTCACGTTCCCCAACGGATCCGTTTCCGCCGTCATATACCCCGATTTCGCGTCATACTGATACGTCGTTTTCTGCCCGTCCGCCGTCTCCTCCGACAACTTCTGACCAAGCGCATCGTACGCATAACGAATCACAGCACCATCCGCGGCCGTCGCTTTCACAACCCGATTCAGCGCATCATACGCAAATTTCTCCTTGTTTCCAAGCGGGTCCGTCTCACTGATTTTATTCCCGTTCCCGTCATACGCATATTTCGTAACGCCACCCATCGGATTCGTCTCTTCCGTCAAGCGACCCAAACCATCATACACATACGCCGTCTTATTCCCATTCGCGTCCGTCTCACTAACCTTGTTCCCGTTCGCGTCATAGCCATAAACCGTCACGTCCCCGCGCGCATTCGTCTCCCGCGTCAATTCCCCACGCGCATTCCGCACATACGTTTCCTTACCACCATTCGCATCCGTCACCGCGCTAAGCATCGACAACGCATCATACGCATACACCGTCACATTCCCACGGCCATCCGTTTCCCGCACAGGATTTCCTGCTGCGTCAAACACCGTTTTCGTCGTCGCCCCATTCGCGTCCGTTTCCGAAACCAGCTGCCCATCCGCGTTGTAGGCGTACTTTTCCACCCCGCCATTCGGCAAAATAGACCTAACCACGTTGCCCGCCGCATCATATTCATACGTCGTCACCCCGCCAAGACTATCCGTTTCCCGCACAAGTTGATTTTTCCCATCAAAAGTCGCCGTTTCCGTCGACCCGTCCGGATAAACCGTTTTCGTCACGTTCCCGTTCGCATCATTCACAAACGTCGTCTTATTTCCCAGCTGATCCACCGAAGCAACCAACTGATTTTTCCCATCATACACGTTCTCCGTCACCGATCCATCCGCGTATTCGATTTTCGTCGTCTGCAAGCGCTCATTAAAATAAATCACCTGCTTGTTCCCATTAAAATCCGTCGTCGTGGTTTTCCCGTCCGCATAAGCAAGCGTCGCAACATGCCCCTCGCCATCCGTCTGTTTCGTCACACGACCATCCGCATCAAACACGTTCTCAATCAACAATTTCCCGTCATGATCCTTATAAGACGTCATGTGATGCGCATCATCATACTGATACGTCACCCTTTTCCCCGTCTGATCCACGAGCTTCGTCAAATTCCCGTCCGCATCATACGAATACGCCAATTTGCCACCGTCCGGCAAGGTAATCTCCTTCAAATGCCCCTGCGTATCCCACGCATAGGTCAGCACCTTCCCAGACCCCGTCACCATCTTCGTCAAATCCCCATCCGCATTATACGAATAAACCGTCACGTGTCCCGCCTGATCCGTCACCTTCAAAAGCTGCCCATTCGCCGCAAAAAGCGACACGTCGCCCGTCTCCGAGTTCACGACCTCAAACTCCCGCGCACCGTCCTTACTCACTTTTTTCGTCAAAGCAAGCGGTTCATCCTCCGCAATCACGAATGTCCCGTTAGCCTGTTTATCAAAAAACACACTCCCGCCGTCCGCACGCGTCAACATCACCGTTCCGTCTTCCAAGAACCCAAGCTGATCCGCCAAATTAAACGTCCAGTTCCGCCCCATCGGACTATCCTTACCCTGCCCCATCGAATTATACGTCCGCGTAATCGTCTGCTCCTTATCGAAATCAAACCACTTCGCGTCCTCCATATCATAAAGCAAGTTTCCACTATCAAAATTAATCGGCTCATATCCGAACGTACAATGCTTGCCACGCCCAACCGCCAGCGCATCGAGTCGCATCTTATCCGCCGTAGAATATGCCGCCGTCTGATACGCCTTGCCCGCATTTTGCTGCGGATTCCGAATAAACACCACGTTCCCCTGAACGAGCAACTCATCCTTCATATTATTATCCAACATAAACTGCGACCGCTTATTCGAAATCCCGTAAAACTTCAACAAACGCGGCAACGAGTCCATCCCCGTTACCCGATAAATCTGAAACGTATCATACTTCTTGCTCGCCGACTCGTTCCCGTCCTTAATCTCCGCCTCCACTTGATACAAATGATTCTCTTTCAAGGCACCCTTCAAAAGCATCGTATTCGTTTGCCAATTACTCATCAACTCACGATACTCCTGCGTCAAATTATTCAGCTTCGGATAATCCGGGAACAAATAATCCCGCCCAATCGACGGATCCGTCCCGCTAAACGTCACCTTATTTTTATCCGACGTATCGACAATTTTATAATTAATCTTCGCATCCGGACGACCAACACCATCCATACCAAGCGCCGTAAAATCAAGCATACCATCATTATTCGCACTCACAAAAGGACGCAAATACAACGTCGTATCTTTGAGCGGCATATCCGCATCAATCGGCGGACGCTCGCGGTGCTTAAACACCACATACGGCGACTCACTCGTAACACCAGATTTCGGCGCAGCAAAAACATCGGCCTGCGAATACGGCAATTCAAATCCATTCACCTTCGCCGTTTTCACCAGAATCCCATTATTTTTCCCGCCATTCACCCAGTCCTTCGCGGCCGTCGTAATATCAAACGAAACCCGACGATTCGCATCATCAATCCCGCCAATATACGTCTCATTACCATCTAGATTCGCAGGCGGACCATACGGAAAACCGAGGCTCTGGAATTTGCCATACGTCAGGTCATCGATCGCCCCAACATCCTTCGTAATCCCGTGCGCTTCGAACTGGCGCTGAATCACTTTGCCACTGCTATCCTTCGCACGATCTCCCCAAAAACCTTCCGTTCCACTTCTAAAAAGAGACAACTCCGCCGATTCAATTTCGCGGTTCGTCCCGATTTTCTTAATCTCACTATCCGGAACCTTCACGACACCATATGTGATAAAATGAGCCGCACCAAGCGTTCCCGAGTTATTTCCATCATCGTATCCAATATACATATACGGCTGAAACGAGTACGCCACATCATCCCGATACTGGCGCAAACTCGTCGCCTCAATCCCGTTCGTAATCTTCGTACTCACAAATGAGACCGCGACCTTAGCGAGGCTCCCCGTCACATTCGCCGTACTAAACGCCGCGACCTCGAGCTTATAGCCATCCGCCGTCTTCACCGATTTCGCCGACAACGTATCAATCACAGAACCCGTCTCGTCCTCCAAAACAGGGCTCGCAATCGCGCCAATCAACGTTTTCCCACGATAAATCAACGTCGCCGCACGCTTCGCATCATCCACGAGCGTCACACCATCCGGAACCGTCAAATCAAACGCAACCGATTGCGCCGTCTCGTCTCCCGTCTTCACATACTGCCCGAGCTCCATCCCAAAACTATCCGCCTGCACCGTAAAGGCATCCTGCTTAGCATCCTCACTCGCGTACAAAATCCGGTTATCCTGCGTCGCGACCTGCGTCAAATCCGCATCCCCACTCGGCCGAACCGCCACATCCGCGCCATCCAAACCAAGCGTCGGCATCACATCTTCCGTCACGATTTCAGGCGTCGTAACCTCCCGCGCCGTCTCATTCGCCGTCCAAGCCTTCGCGCCATCCTTCACCAGCGTCGTATCAAAATCCTCCCATTTCCCCGTCGCACTATCCTTAAAATGCACCGGCTCCGTGAAATAATACGTCTCACCCTCACCCGTGTCCGAATTCACAAATGTCTTCGTATTCTCCGTCCGATCCCCGACCACCTCATCCATCCCAGCAGCCGTCGCATCCTCCGTCAAGCCATCCGTCACACTCGGCGTCTCCGCCTCAAACAACCGAACAGCATCCGCGTTCGCACCATCCGAACTCTCCGCATCCGTCACATCTTGCGTCCGCGCCCCATCCTTCAACTGCTTCTGCGCATCCTTATCCAAATCCGCCACCGTCACCTTATCCTGCGACGCCAACCGTTTCCCATAATAATTCCCAAACTCGCTCTCCACACTCATCGCACCCTGCACAAACTGCCACGGCATCATCGAAAATAGCAAAAGCGTCACCAATAAAATCTTCAATCCCTTTTTCATATGTAATCCCCGTCTCCCTTTATAATGTAGTTTCCTTCTTCACGTTCTTCTCTATCTCCAAAATTCCCGTCAAAACTGCTTGCGCCTTCTTATAATCCCGCGCCTCAATCGCATCATTCATGACCTTCAGTTCCAATCCAACATCCCCATAAGCCGTATAAATTTTCCGATCTGCCTCCGACAATCCGTCCCAAACATCAGGCTTCTTAGCTTTCGTATAAACCGCCCGAAACCCCGTCTCCATCTCCCGCAACTCCGCCAAATACGCCGGCTGACAAATGTCCCCATTCAACTTCAAATCCGACCACTTCGCATAATCCCGTTTGAAATCCTGCGCCACTTTCGCCGGTTTCCCGCCTTCGCCCTTTTCTCCATCACGCGAACACTGTTGAAGCGCTAACAAGAGTATGACAATAAACACCAAAAACAGTGCCAGTACCACCCAAACCTTCTTATTTTTTAACAATTCCTGCATCCAAAACCCTCCCATTTTTCCACAATCTCGGCTAGTATACCACAAAAACAGGACGATTTTAGAAGCAACTGGAAAGTGTCGATATTTGGACACATTTAATAGCCAGTTTGTGTGTATATCTAGCTTGACAGACCAATTCCGATTTGACAAAGCAAAAAAACGCACCTTTTTTCCCATGATGGTATAATAAAACAAAAAGACAAGGAGTCGAATCCGATGTTTTCTAAAATAACTATCAGCAATTTCTTTTCCATCCACGACCAAATAAGCCTGACACTCGATCACAGCTACAGCCCGGCCGATATTTTCAACCAAAACACCCTCTACACCTACTACGATAACCAGAAAAAGCGCAGCATTCTAAACGGAGCAGTCCTATACGGCGCCAACGCATCCGGCAAAACAAACCTACTCTACGCCTTCGAATTCATGCGCACCATGACCCAAAAAAGCCATACCTACACCGAAAAAACAGATTTTGATATCACGCCCAACGCCTTCCAATTTTCAACGGCGAAAGAAACCACTAGCCGCTTCACCATAACCTTTACAGAACCCAACTTCCAGGAAAATCAAGACATCCAATACACCTACGAACTCGCCATCGACGCGGGCACCCTAGAAATCCAAGAAGAATCCCTAACGTACAAAAAAATGCTCAAAACAACATTATCCAAACCAACCATCATTTTTGAACGTCTAAAAAGCCAAATTCCTAAAAAAAGTATCCAACTAAAAAGCCTTTTCAACAAAATCGAGCAAGAAAACATAACCCACAAATCCATCCTATCCGTACTCATCCACGACATCAATAAAGCCTATTTCAGCAAAGAAACCGCATCTCTAGCCTATAAAATCGTCGAAAGTCTGGCAACCGAAGTTACCAAAGGCTTCCAAACCAAACAATTCGATGGCAATTCCCTAGAAGCATTCGCCGAACAAATCAACAAAGACAGCGGTTTCAAACAAGAAATACTAGAAACACTGTACGATTTTGATTTCGCAATCCAAGATTTTTCCGTCACCGACATGACCGATAATCTCGTCGAATCCATTGAACAAGCCACTTTTTCCGATGACGTCAAAGCCCAACTCATCGCGACAACGAAGAAAAACCGCCGCTTTGAAATCAGCACCGCGCATATCGTGGACGACGTGACATACCCACTAAGCATGAGTATGGAATCCGATGGCACCAAGAAATTCCTAGAAAGCTCGATCCGACTTTTCGACGCGCTGCAAAACGAAATCCTATTTATCAGCGACGAATTCGACAACAAATACCACACGAAAATCCAAGAAGGCCTGCTAAACAAATTCATCCATCAAGAAAACGATAAAAAAGCGCAATTTCTGATTGCTTCCCATAACCCACTCCTGCTAAATCCCGATCGTTTCGCCAAAGAACAAGTCATTTTCATCCAGAAAGATCGCGAAACCCAGGCCAGCGAAGTATTCAGCCTCAGCGAATTCCATGAAATCACCTACGACAACCACAATTGGACGAATCTCTATTTAGACGGTCGTTTTGGAGCCGTTCCGGAGGTGTTTTAAATGAGCCGTGAAATCAGGAAAATCGTCCACCTCTTCATCCCCGAAGACAGTGGTGGCATCAAACCAAACAGCTGCGAAGCCCACTATTTCAAATTACTTTTCCAGCGCAGACTAAAAAACTACCAACTAAAAATCTACACACACGCCCAAGAAACGAAATTCAAAAAAGCGCTGAAATTCAGCGCCCATCCCGATGATAAATTTTTCATAATAACCGATCTAGATTTCACAGAAGACCGTTCCAACCTTAAATATGTAAAGAAAAAAATCAGCAATCTCGCCGCTCTTGGAGAAAATGCCCAACTATTCGTCTCTGGCCGCAGTTTCGAAGTTTGGCTCTGCATGTATCACGGAGTTTATACCAAGCGTTTTATATCCCAAAGCGCCCTCAACAAAGCAGTCGCACGAGACTACACAAAAAAAGAGCGCTGGTATATTCAAGAACGCGGGCGACTTTACAACAATTTAAAACCAGCCAGCGCCAACGCAAAAAAATCCCGACGCATCATCCTGTCAGGCGGCACGCGCGACCAAAAACGCTATGTAACAGAACTTCCCAATTTCAACGACGAAGCCCTGCTCGACTATTTTATTGCTCGCGAAACTTTTACGTATGTTGATTTGTTAGTGAAGGAATTGCAGTATTTGAGTCGGTGATAGGAAAGTTAAAAGTGGAGAATCTTATATCTGGATCTCCCACTTTTAACTTTCCGAACTATTTGAGCATTATTTATAACCGCTAAATAAGATTCATATTCTTGTTGGTCCGACATTTCCAATCACGAATCCCTTTTGCATCTTCCTTTTTCGCGACATCAATCGTAATCATCGAACCCGCACTTCCTCCATTAAAATTTCTAATTCCCTCATCGCATTCAAAACAGTCCTCGCCGTAATCTCACCAGGCATCAAATGAATCGTCTCGTCCGCGGCCGTCGCACGCTCAGCGACACGTTCCAGCGCCTCATCCGATAAGCCATCCAGCCCCATATCACGCAAACAGGTCGGCAATCCTAACTCTTGATAAAACGGCGTCAATTTCACAATCTCATCTTGGCGTTTCTCAATCATCAACTGAACAAAAACACCATACGCAACCTTATTCCCGTGCAATATATGATGCGTTTCATCCAAGACCGTAAGCGCATCATGAATCGAATGGGCACCAGAAGTCCGACCGTAATCATCGCCAAATCCACCGACCATACCACCGACCATAATATTCGTCTCCACAGCTTTCACAAATGCCTCGCTCAGTTTCCCGTCACGCATAGCTTGAAGCGCCGCAGCACTCGATTCCAGCAGAATATCTCGACACAATTTTGCCGTATAAAGCGAAATATCAATCTCCACCGAACGTTCCGCAAGCTGCGAAATAATCACGTCAGCCTCATACCATTTCGCCAGCGTGTCGCCGATTCCAGCTATCATAAGTTCAATTGGCGAGTCAAGAATCACCTCAGGATCAAGCAGCACCAACGCATTGCTTCGCGCAAAAACATCATACTGCAGCATTTCACCGCGAGCATCATACATCACACTAAGCGGTGTCCACGCTGCACATGTCGCCGCCAAAGTCGGTAAAATAATGACCGGCATTGCCAAATGAACCGCAATCGCCTTCGCTAAATCCGCGACCTTTCCGCCACCAACGCCAATAATCGCATCGACATCCCCAGCTTCAGCAATCGCCGAAACCCGGTCGCGTTCCTCAAACGAGCACACGCCGCGATACTGTTCAAATATCACATTAACGCCCGCCAACGCTGGGAAAAATCGTCTCGCCTTATCCCACGAAACGCCACCATGCACAACTAACACACGGCGAATATCTCGACGCTCTAAATGACCGCCAAGCTCCTGCCAAGCCCCAACTTTACACTCAAACTCCTGCGGCGCACCGCGAACAATCAAATTTTTCTCCATTCGCTTCTCAGTCCTTTGCAATTAATAAATAGTCTTCTTTTTGCTGGAAGGTAATCACGATCTCCGTTCCAACGCCATCTTCCGAGGAAATGGCGATCTTATGTCCCAATTTCCCGGACATTTGACGCGCTAAATAAAGCCCCATTCCCGTCGCTTTTTTCTCCGTTCGGCCAATCATACCAGTAAAACCTTGTTCAAAAACACGCGGCAAATCCTCTTCTTTAATGCCGATTCCATTATCGCGAATATGAAGCTCCGTTTTCGTGCCATCATCGCTTGAATCGCACCAAATCTTGATTTCCCCGCCCGGTTCCGTATATTTCAGCGCATTCGTCATCACCTGATCCAAAATAAAACCAAGCCATTTACTATCGCTACGAACCTCTACATTAATTTCGGCCAAATCAAGCTTCATTTTTTTTGAAATAAACAGCTTCGAATGTCGCTTCACGCAATCCTTAATGACTGGTCCAAGCGCCATTTCCTGTATGAAATAATCCTTCGCAAAGGTGTCTAATCGCGAATAGTAAAGCGCCTGCATCACCAAACGATCAATAGAATCCAGTTCCGCCTCGACCCCGCGATAAATCGTCGCTGGATCATTCAAATCTGGATTATTAATCAACATTTTACTCGCTACAATCGGCGTTTTCACTTCATGCACCCAATACAAAATAAAATCATGGTACTCCTGTTGCTTATCGCGCAATTTCGTAATCTCGCGCTGCTCCTCCAGGTGTTTTTTCCGCAT
The DNA here is from genome assembly GCF_003534205.1 of Listeria weihenstephanensis. NCBI lineage: Bacteria > Bacillati > Bacillota > Bacilli > Caryophanales > Listeriaceae > Paenilisteria > Paenilisteria weihenstephanensis. The sequence goes on from NZ_CP011102.1 coordinate 2,256,384, forward strand.
CAACTCATTGAAAAAAGCCTGCTCACGCGTCCGCGGTTTTGGTAATAATTCAAGAATATTTTCCTCAATCTCACCTTCCACGAGTTCCTGCATTTCGTTCCAGTACGTGCGTTTAAACGAATAACCTAGTACTAAATACGCGATCAAAAACAGCAACATAAACACATATAAATAAATAATATTCCCGAGCGTCAACTGACTATTCGGATCAACCGCAAGCAAAACACCAATAAAAAACATCACAACCACAAAGAATAATAGGAAAAATTTCTTATCGCGTACGTAGCTCCACCAAGTCATATTAAACCCCCACTTCGATAAATCCAAATACATTAAAGTCAAACAATCCTTGATCCGTTAATTTCAAATTAGGAATAACCGGCAATGTTAAAAATGATAATGTCAAAAATGGATCAAAACCTTGTTTCGCGCTCACACCACGAAACGCATCATTCAAGTGATCTAATTGATGCTGAATTTCTTCATATGGCTGTGTGCTGAGAAGCCCCGCAATTGGTAAAGCTAGATTTGCCGCCACTTTTCCATTATCCACAACGGCGATACCGCCACCAATTTTCGTGATATGTTCGATCGCTAGCATGATATCTGCGTCCGATGAACCGACCGCCACGATATTATGCGAATCATGCGCGACTGTCGTTGCAATCGCTCCGTGCCTAATACCAAAGCCTTTCACAATTCCAACACCAACGCACCCCGTACCTTTATGGCGCTCAACAACGACCATTTTCAGTTGATCGTCTTTCACCGATACTTGAAATTCACCATTTTGAACCGTGATTGGCTCTACTAAATGCTCGGTAAACAAGCTGTTGGGCTGCATACCAATAATATTCGCCGCCGTACCCGCGATCTCAAGTTTTAAGTCCTCTAATTTTAACGTATGTAGAATTGCTGGGGACTCAAAATTGCTATCCTGTTTCTTAAACAGTGATTCCTCGCGAATACCATCGTCCACGACTACTTCACCGCGCTTCATTACTTTTGTAATCGTCACGGTTTCCAAATCACGTAAAAATAGGATATCCGCTTGGTATCCAGCAGCAACTGCGCCTAAATGTGGCAACTTATGACACGTCGCAGCGTTAATCGTCGCCATTTGAATCGCCATTACTGGATCGATTTTGTTCGCAATCGCAAGTCTCACGTTATAATTAATCGAGCCTTCCTCAAGCAAATCATCAATCAACTTATCATCCGTGCAAAAACAAAAACGATGGCTGTTCTTCGGATTCACCGCGGGCAACGTATGAATCATATCACGCCCCACCGTTCCCTCACGAAGCATGACGAACATACCAGCGCGCAAACGATCCATCGCCTCCATCGCCGTCGTACTCTCATGATCCGTCCGAATTCCAACCGCTAAATAATTATTCAAATCTGCTTTTGAAAGCCCAGCGCCATGCCCATCGATTCGACCGCCGTGCTTCTCCGCATCCACGATTTTTTGCAAAATATCTGTTTTACCACTTGCAACAGACGGGAAATCCATGACTTCCGCAAGACCAATCACTTTTTCATGTTGGTAAAGCGCGCGTAAATCACTGGCCTCAAGCGTTGCGCCATTATGTTCAAACGGCGTCGCGGGAACGGAAGAAGGTAACATCACATACATATCAAGCGGTGTTTCTGCCGCATCAGCCAGCATAAACTCGATGCCTTTCGCACCAGCAACATTTGCAATCTCATGCGGATCCGTCACAATTGTCGTCACACCATTCGGCAATAATACCCGCGCGAACTCAGAAGGTGGAACCATCGCGCTTTCGACATGAACATGCGCATCAATGAAACCAGGCACAATATACTGCCCCTTCGCATCAATGATTTCCGCCGCCTCATCAAAATCGCCAATCCCAACGATATAGCCACTTTTTATCGCGATATCGCCTTCCATAATCTCACCAGAAAAAACATTGACAATCCGGCCATTCTTAATAATAACATCCGCTGCAGCTCGCAAATCACTGACTGCAACGCGCTCTTGCAATTGCTTTACTTTCCGCATTAACGCTTCCCCCTTTCACGCTTCATTTGCCTTTATATCACTGAAAGCCTTCGTCCGCTAAATAACCATCCGCCGCTTCACGAGAAGGGAAAATCGCTTCCAAATGATCATCCGAATAAACCGCCCACATTTTGTTCTCATATCGCAAAATCACGACTGTCCGATACGCATCACGAAATGCTTCCTCATAACCTTCTTCAAACTCATCGCCATCCGTACTCAAAAACGCAATCGAACCTGCGACAAGTTCTCTAATTTCACTTTCAGAAGCCTCACGAATATTCACAAAGCCATTCTTGTCCGCATCATCCAAATAAGGCGCATAAACAAACGCGTTACCGTTCGGATGCAAATGATTCACTGCAATTTTCTTTTCACGAACACTCGCAGGAAAATGATAGTTAATCCGGCCCATCGAAACTGGATGCGCCTCTAGTTCTGTATATTCATCAATAATATTCTTTTTCTCTTCAAAGGAAAGCATTCCTTCGTCACATCCTTTTTCTCATTTTTCTTCACTGCTTTATTATACACTAAAATCCCACGCAAAACGTTGAAAAAAAGAAAACAATCCTTTCCAGACATGTGCAAGATTAGTAGTTCTCATAACAGACCCGCACACGACAAAAAGAAATGACCTCCACCTCTAGACAAGTTAGGTCATTTCTTTCATGTACTGAACATTTGTAACGGCTTTAGTGGAAAAGCCTATTAACGCATGGCATCCTATTTCTTCTTCGTTATATCAAATTCCACCAACTTCGGCAACCACTCATGCAAATCTCGAAACTCAAAACCAGCCTCTTTTGCCTTCGTGTTATCCAAATAATACGTTTTTTCAATTCCAAAAGGAGAATCATCATTATCCTCTGTTATTTCTTCCACAATCGCGGTTTTCCCAGTAGCTTTTTCAATCAAATCCATCAGCTCCGACAACTGATACACAGAATCACTCGCCGCATTAATCGGTCCGATGATATCCGACTTCGTTCCAACCCAACATAAGAATTCTGCCGCTTCATCTGATGAAATAAACCCAATCTCAGCATCCTCATTCGGCATGCCAATCTCTTCCCCAGCCTGTACATGGTCAATATGAAACTCGAGTCTCCCCGTGTAATCATCCTCCCCAAGCACAATCGGGAAACGTACCGCGACAACAGGAAATTTAGCCTTTTGGAAATATGTTGCTTCAGCCAAACGCTTGCCTTCTCCGTACTCAAAATCCTCGCGCGATCCTGATACGATTTCATAATGAAATGGATCAAAATCAGCCTCTACTAGCGCCCGATCACGTACACGGTATACAGAAAGCGAAGACGTATAGACATATTTTCCAACCTTATCCGCAAATGCAGCGATCGAATAAAGCGCATCTTGTGGCGCGTAGCAAATATTATCGTAGACAACATCCCATTTTTCCTGCGCTAAACAAAATAAATTCTCTCGTGATTCCCGGTTCATCCTAACACGCTTCACCTGATCACCAAAATCATCCACCGTCTTGCCACGCGTTGCAATCGTAACATCATGTCCATCCGCAAGTAATTTCGTTACCAATTTCTTTCCAAAAAAACGCGTTCCACCAATAACAAGAATTTTCAAATGAAGCACTCCCTTACTCAATCATATATCCCTGACCTTTTTTAGTTGTGATAAAATTCGCTAAATCAATTTCCGCTAATTTTTTACGAATGCGAACGACATTTACCGTCAACGTGTTATCATCAACGAAACTCTCGTCCTCCCAAAGTACACGCATAATCTCATCGCGACTCACGATCCGACCTTTTTGCTTCAACAACTCATATAAAATTAAGAATTCATTTTTCGTCAACTCTACTTTTTCATCTAAATAAGTGAGCGTGTTCGTATCGATATGCAAGAAAACATTGTTATGCTCGATCACATTTGGTTCCTCAAGTTCCGCATACGAGTAAGTCCGACGAATCAACGCATTAATTCGTGCCATCAAGACATCCAAATCGACCGGTTTTTCAATATAATAATCCGCGCCCATGTTCATCCCCATAATCTGATCCATCCGCGAATCCCGCGATGACAAGAAAATAATCGGCACATTCGACACTTCACGAATCTGATTACACCAGTAAAATCCATCAAAATACGGTAAATTCACATCCAAAATCACCAATTGTGGCTCTGCTTCTAAAAACTCATTCAAAATATTATTATAATCCGCCACCACCATGACATCAAAGCCCCACTTGGACAAATGCTTTTGAATCGTATCGCGAATAACGATATCATCTTCTACTATATATACCTTTACCATATTTCTACCTCCTCGGCTCAACCTCATTGTACCGAAAATCAAGCCACCATTCAAACGTTAATCATTTTCACTCGAAACCATTTTTGTATACGTCTCCACACAGATAAAATAATAAATAATGAAAAACACCGTATAAATCGTCGTACTAATAATAACAGGTGCGCTGACACTAAACATCAAGTTGAGCGACATCCCAATCATCGCGGCTACACTATGCGAAATCCCCAAAATAAGCGGGATCAAAAATACCGGCAACACCTGCTTTGCGACAACCGCACGTACTTCTTTTTGACTCATGCCCATCTTCTGCAATACAGCAAAACGTGGCTTTTCATCCACAGCTTCCGTAATTTGTTTAAAGTAAATAATACTTCCTGTTGCCGCGAAAAACACGATACTGATGAATACACCTATATAAAGAATAACCCCAACAAGCGTACTCATCATGTGATAGTTCGAGTAAAAGCTTGACATATTTGTGCTCCACCAGCTATTCGGTTCTCCAGTTATCGCTTGAATCTTATGGTCAAGCGACTCTGCCTTATCCTCATTCGTTACCTGAAAAATATCAATGTGCGTCGGCATCGTTTTTTGAGCAATTTCGCTATATAATGCATCATTAACGACCAAAACCGACGAAGCTATATCTGCGTTCAGTACCGTATGATTATAAATATCTTTTATTTTCACTTTATATTGTTTGGAATTATTCTTAAATTGGAGCATGTAAGGTTTTTTGGTCAATATATTTTTGCGCTTAGAATTTTCCAAAGAACCATTTGGACTCAGAAAAATCGCTTCCTCATCTCCCAAACTTTTAATTTTTTTCGAATTATTATCCAGCTTCATCGCCAGCCGATTGTAATCCGAGATAGATATCACTGAAAAATAAGTCATACGGTGATGGCTATATGGCTCGTTCTTATCCACTTTATCTATCACGTTAGCATCATAAACGTCCGCCTTCTCGTGGTAAATTAAATCATGCCCCTTACTCTCCCTAATCGCCGCAAAAATCTCCTTGCGCTGCGTTTCCGTACTCCAAACCGTTTCATAACTATCCGGATTCGAACTCTCTGCATAAGAAATAATATTCGTATATAGCGAACTGAGCGCCCCAATCGCTGTCAACGTCGTCGCGCTTAATATCGCAATCATCGTCAGTGTTCCTGCCGTCTTTTTCATCCGGTAGCGCAACCAGGTCACCGTTAAAATATTCGTCCCACTATAGAAAAACGACTTACGCTGAAATAATTTATAAACAATATAAGGAAATAAAAAGCGGAGCAACAACCATGTTCCTAAAATTACACCAAAAAGAACAAAAAGCATCGATGCAAAAAAAGTGTTTTCCGTCCAAAAAATCGAATCATCTATCGATCGCGTCGCCAAAAAATAGCCAGAACCAATCAAGAAAATCCCTAAAATAGATAAAGTCAGCGAACCCTTCGGTGGATTTTTTTCTCGCACATCCGCTTTAAATAACTCAATCATACTATGCCGATAAACGATCCAATAACCATTGGCTGACGTCACAATTAAGATAATTGCAAACACAAACACAGTCGAGCCGATCGCAGCGATAGAAAACGTAAATCCACTTGGAATGGACAAGCCCATAATTCGGAATAATAGCATCGAGAAAAATTTAGAAAAAAAGATACCTATCAAAACGCCCGCAACAACCGCCATCACATGCATCATCAAATTCTCATAAAAAATAATGCGCCCAATCTGCGCCTTACGTAAACCGAGTAACGAATAAAGACCCAATTCCCGCTTCCTACTCCTCGTGAAATAATTACTAGAATAGAAAACAAAAAAGGCTACAAATATAATAAGCACAATGGACGCCGCCACAAAAACACTTTGCCCACCAAGTCCCCATTTTTTAAAAATGATACCAATACTTTTATTATACGCCAGCGACACGAATGTAAAATAAATGAGCACACTCAAAATCAGTGATCCCAAATACATCGAAAACTGCCCAAAATTTTTGCGTACATTCGTGAAAGCAATTTTAAATAGAGTCATTCATTCCACCACCAAGCATCGCTAACACGTCTAAAATTTTCTGGTAAAACTGTTTTCGCGTCGATGAACCACGATAAATTTCCGTAAAGAGCTCGCCGTCCTTAATAAATAAGATCCGCTCACAAAAACTCGCTGCAAAGGCATCATGCGTCACCATCATAATCGTCGCATTTCGTGCTTCTCTAGCATAGACCAAGCTTTCCAGCAAATTCGTCGCCGCTTTAGAATCAAGCGCACCTGTAGGTTCATCCGCAAAAATCAGCGCTGGATTCGTCACCATCGCCCGACTAACCGCCGTTCGCTGCTTCTGCCCACCCGACACTTGATTTGGAAATTTGTTCGCCAATTCTAAAATACCAAACTGGCGCATCACCTCCGCAACACGATCTTCCACCTCTTTCGGCTTCACTTTTGAAAGCGACAACGGCAGAGCAATATTATCCTTAATTGTCATCGTATCCAACAAATTATAATCTTGAAAAATAAATCCTAACTTGTCCCGCCTGAAAATGGCCATCTCTTTTGCCCGCATATCCTCAAATGCTTTCCCATCGATTTCAATGCTCCCCGAAGTCGCTTTATCAATCGTCGAAAGCACATTTAAAAGCGTCGATTTCCCAGCACCACTTGGTCCCATGACGCCAACAAATTCTCCCCTGCGCACCTCTAAACTCACACTATTCAGCGCGGGAAAAAGCGTACTTTTCGAGCCATATACTTTTCTAACATTCTTTGCTTGTAAAATAACACTCATCTCGCCTGAACCTCCGCTCAAAATTCTCTCTCATCTATTGTACACTAAAAGCTGGCCCCTGCCCACCGGAACTTGAGGCGTATTTATACAAAAAAGCAAGGAATTAAGCGCGTTTTCCGACAATACTAACATCATCAAAACGTACCTTATTCCTTACTCTTATTCACCATTATTTCAATTTCACGTCAACGCTCACATCAACGTTCCCTCGAGTCGCTTTCGAATATGGGCACATCTCATGCGCCATGGAAGTAATTTTTTGCGCCTCATCAAGACTACTCGCATCAGCAACTTCAGCCGAAATCGCAATGCTCAGCTTGTATCCACCGAGCGTCTCATCTTCATTCATCGAAACTGCCACCGTAATCGCAGCCTTAGCGTCCGACTTCTCTTTGCGCGCTACCGATTGAAAAGCACTGCCAAAACACGCCGCATAGCCAAGCGCGAATAGTTCCTCAGGATTTGTCCCGTCCCCACCTTCACCATTAAAGGATTTTGGACGGCTCAGTTTAAAAGATAAATCGCTGTCATTCGAACTCACCGTTCCAGTCCGACCTCCAACACCAGTTGCACTCGTCGTAAAAAAAGTTTTTCCCATTCGAAAAGACCTCCTTAAAGTGTATGTTTCCTTATCTTTATTTCCCTAAAAACACGCTTAAAAAACATCATTTCTCCGTCTTATACAGTTCCATACATTCTTTGATCAATATTTCCAAATCTGCAAGTGGCAAGTTCACATCCGCTGCTACGATATCCCACGCCATTTCACGTCGATCTTTAATCTTCGTGTAAACCAACATCTTCCCCTGCGCGAAAAATTTGAATTTTGGTACAGCAATCTTAATTTCCTCGACGCTGTTCCACGACTGGAAATCCCCACGATAAGCCATGCCCTCAGCTGAAAGTTCCAACGTTGGCGTTAAATTAAGCAATCGGAATAATGGTCGTAAAATAATAATCCCAATAAAAATGAGTAAAATAAGCTTTTCCGTCCCATTTACCGATTTTATATGATCAAAAACACCATATAATAGTATTCCAATCGCAATCCACAAGAGACTGCTCGAAATAACCAATACGTGATTTACCTTAAACTGTGCCTTTTCACCGTTTGCAATCTTTTCCGCAAAATTTTCTGTCACTTTTATTACCTCATTCTAGAATAGATTTATTACTATTATTGTACCTTGAATAAAACCAGAAAGATAGGTTAATCTCGACAATAATTGGTTTTCTAAGTTAAAATAAGCATAATGGAAGGTGGCTAAAAAATGGCTCGCGAAGAATTTTATGAAACGAAAAACGGACGAACTTCTTTTTTTGATGGCGGTTTACTACAATTTATCGGTTGGACTATCCTTGGAACCCTTGTCACAGTATTAACGGTCGGCATTTGTTATCCTTGGGCACTAACGATGATTTACGGATGGAAAATCAATCACACCGTTATCGAAGGTCGTCGGATGCAATTTAACGGTTCTGCATTTGGACTCTTCGGAAATTGGATTAAATGGTTATTGCTCATGATTATTACACTTGGAATTTATTCACTTTGGGTGTTTATTAAACTAGAAGATTGGAAGGCCCGCAACACAACATTCAAAAACTAGAGTGGGACACAACCGAGATAAATCAGCGGCAAACGCTCGATTTGTATAAAGCAAAATTTTTCGTCTTACCCCCAAAAATGGGTAGGCTTTTTTGCTTTATCTCAGGTTCTATCCAAGACTGTTCTATATTTTAATTGACGATTGCTTCATTTTCTATAGTCAGCTCATCCATCAGCACTTCTGGATTGGAGTCTATTATTTGGAGTAGGCGTGTGGCCGAGCCATTAGGGGAATTCCGACCATTTTCCCATGCTTCTACTGTTTTCTTAGATATGCCCATCAATTCAGCAAAAGCACTTTGTGTGAGCTCGACTTTTTGACGAAATCCCTTGATATCTTTAGCACTATACGTCGGCAATTCTGTGATCAATATTTTTTTGGTACGTGCTTTTTTTGTATTATCCGCATGGGCAATGGCCTGTTTTAGTCCTTTTTCTAGCGAATCAAATAGTTCCGTCATGTCCATCACTCCTCATCCAATATATAATTCCTTCAACTTCGATACAAATTTACCGAGATAGATGCATTCCGCGTCGCTAAGATTATCCGCTTCTCGCTTATTTATTAATGTTACTAGTATGATTAGATGATGGCTCTCAATATCTACGTAAAAGATTCTACATCCACCGCTTTTACCAGCATTAGAATGAGTAGGCGAATACCGGAGCTTTCTAAGTCCATTCGTATATGGCATGACGGCTCCTTTTTTAGGCTCCAAAAGCAGTATTTGCTCCATATTATAGTAGTCCGCGCTTGTAAAACCTAATTTCTTCGTGCGACTGTCAAATTCATCAACGTAAACAAACTCTCTGGATAGTTGCATCATCATTATCGTCTCGCTTTCTTTTAGTATACCCTACTTAATAGGGTAAGTCAATTTTTTATTCCATTCTACTAAAAAAAGCTCCCCCAGTTTTGTTTACCTAATTACCCATTTACATTTGGCACCTCTTACACCAAAGATCTGGCAGCACGGATACATATGTTTTCTCAAACGTCATCAAATCATAGAGCATTTTATCATAATAACCGAACTCGTCCTCGCGCCCCAACAAATCATTCGTCGCCTTCATCCGTCCAAGCGCATCATGAGCCATGTCCTTAAGCGCTGGAATAATATACCCAGTAATTTTGATTTGCCCAAATGCCGTTGCAAGTACCACCTGATCCGACCGCCAAACATCAGCTTCACTCACCTCCATCAGTTTAGCAAGCGATCCCGAGTCCATATCTTTCGGAGGAAAATACGTCATTCCCAACTGCGATTCTACAATATGCCGAGGGAAATCCGATAAACTAATGCCCTCTACTTCCTTATCTTGAAAAAATTCTTCTAATGCAACAAGTGTGTCAGCACCAGCCTTATTGCCAAACGGTGAGGCTTCATCCGTACCATCAAAATAAAAATCCGATTTAAAATGCGCGACAAAATGCGGATGGCTCGTTTTTTTGTCCAGTCCAACTTTCCGATCATCAAAATACATATCAATTGCCATTATATTCGTCTCCTCTTAAACGTATTTGTGATTCTCTACACAACCCTATTCTATCAAACCTCATCTGAAAACAAAAGCCATTGCCCATTGATAAAAGGCTCTGAATATTGTAAGATAAAAGCAGTTTTCAAAACGAAAAGAGGGAATGTCATGATCAAGCTGTTGCTTATTATTCCGTTTGTCTTCATCCTAGTTGGAATGCCATTTGCGAATCGAATCCAGCCGATGGTTCTCGGCATGCCATTTAATTTATTTTGGGTTGCCGCTGGGATCTTACTTTCCACGTGTATTTTAGCGATTGTCTATCATTTCGACAAACAAAATAAGGGGGAAGAACAATGACCGCGCTCATCATCTTAACTGCTTTTTTTCTTCTAACTTTAGTGATCGGAATCAGAGCACGTCAAAAACAAAAAATGAACCTAGAAAATTGGGCGGTTGGTGGTAGGAGTTTCAATACTGTCTTTGTATTCCTACTTACAGCTGGCGAAGTTTACACAACCTTCTCTTTTCTTGGCGGAAGTGGCTGGGCATACTCCAAAGGGATATCCGCGGTGTACGTCATGGTTTACATCGCCCTATCCTATGTCACCTCTTATTTCCTATTACCACTCATTTGGAAGTACGCGCACGAACATCGCCTCGTCTCCCAATCAGACTTTTTTGCTAAAAAATACAATAGTAATCTGCTCGGCGTCGTTGTTGCAATCGTTGGTGTCATCGCGATTATCCCGATCGTCGTTATCCAACTAAAAGGGCTCGGCATCATCGTTTCCCTAACATCTTACGGCGCGATTCCCATGAAAGTTGCCGTTGTTGTTGGAACCATTGCGATCATCATCTACTCCGTGATCTCCGGAATTCGCGGTATCGCCTGGATTGCAGTCCTAAAAGACATCATGATTCTCGCCGTCATCGTATTCATGGGAATCTACTTGCCCATTCATTATTATGGCGGTATCGGCCAAATGTTCGACCAGATAGCGGCGGTTAAACCCGAACTACTCACGTTTCCGCACACAACATATACCGTCACTTGGTTCATCTCGACCGTCTTATTTTACGTCCTAGGTTTCTACATGTGGCCACAAGTTTTCGCTTCCACATTCACTGCGAAAAATGCTCGAACATTCCGTAAAAACGCGATTATAAGTCCCATTTATACATTAATGCTCTTATTTGTTATTTTTATCGGACTTGCCGCTGTTTTACAAATTCCTGGGTTAGAAGGCGACGCGAGCGACCTTGCCCTATTGCAACTTGCGATGAAAACTTTTGATCCATGGTTCGTTGGTATCATTGGCGCGGCTGGTATGCTCACCGCTCTCGTTCCAGGTTCAATGCTTCTCATGAGTGCCGCAACCTTGCTGACGAAAAACATCATTTACAGCTACAAACCGGATACACCCGATCACAAAATTGCGAGCCTCTCCAAGTTTTGCGTCCCAGTTCTGGCGATCATCTCCTGCCTATTCGTTTTTCAAGGAGGCAATGCCTTGGCTGCGATTTTACAAGTCGGATACAGCCTCATCGTTCAGCTCTGCCCATCATTATTCGCTAGTTTAATGAAGCGCAATCCAGTAACAAAACAAGGCGCCCTCGCTGGGATTATTGTCGGTATTTTGATTACCATCTTCATCAGCAATTACAGTATGACGCTTGCAACCTTGCTTCCAGGCGTGCCAACTGCAATTAGCGATATCAACATTGGCTTCTTACCTCTAATCGCAAACGTTATCGTGACACTAGTTGTAAGTCTCCTAACACGAAAAAAACTCGGAACAGACACCATTTAATGTCTGCTCCGAGTTTTTATTTCTTCCTTCGTTTCGTATCTGCTCTCTCTGCTTCTTTTAAATGCAGTGGCGTGTCTACACTTTCATGCACCTTATCATGACTTGGGGCAGTTACGCTCCATTTAACCGTTTTATTCATATCCGGTATCTTTTGTTCCACAACAGCTGCATGTACCTCTTGCTGCACGCTTAAGCCCATCTCACTCATTGTACTGAATCCTGAGAAAAAGCTAAGAGTCAGCATGATGACAACGCTGCATTTTAAAATTGAGTTTTTCTTCATGACTACCTCCTGTTGAGTTGTGAAGTTACCGAATAAGTATAACAGATAGGAATCTTCAGTATCATGAATAAATGATAATATTTGTGCCATTTTTCTTTCATAATTAATTCATATCAATCGTCGTTTTCTTTTTCGTCAGGCGCAGAATCGTGTAGTACACAACCCCCACCGCAAGCCACGAAATACCGATAATCTTCGCCAAAATATCAAGATTAATCATCACGTACAGAATAATCAAGAAACCAATCACTGGCACGACCAAATGTAACAGATAATTTTTCGATTTCATTTTGATAATATAATGATACACGACAGACACATGAATCACCAGAAATGCTGTCAACGCCCCACAGTTCACGATCGATGATAGAATTCCGATATCATTCACGAACACAAGTCCAACCACTAATGAAACAAATCCAACCATGAGCGTACTCAAATATGGTGTTTGGAATCGCGGATGTACTTTTGCTAGGAACTTAGGCAAGTTCTGATCGCGCGCCATTCCGAAAAGAATCCGTGAAATAGCCGCCTGTGCTGCGAGTGCATTCGCAAAGCCCCAAGAAAGAATCGTTGCGATGATCGTCGTATTTTTCAAGAAAGGCCCGCCAGCTTCTCCTGCAATTTGATAAAAAGCGGTGTCAATATTGTCAAAATTGAGGTAATTCGGATGAATCAACGCTGCAATATAGGTCTGAATAATGAACAAGAAACCAACCAGCATCAGTGCCCACAAAATCGCTTTTCCGACCGTTTTATTTCCACCTTTCGTCTCCTCAGCAAGCGTGCTAATTCCGTCAAACCCCAAGAAACTAAGCACCGCCACCGAAACAGCCGTCATAACAAACGGTAAGTTGAAATCGGCCGCATTATAAATTGGTTTCATCGTCACACCGTCACCAACGCCATTCGAGATTGCCACAACGCCAACCGCGATAAAAATCGCCAGCACGATCAATTCCCCCACAAGAAAAACAATGTTCGCACGCGCAGTAAAAGCAATACCACGAATATTAATCCAACTATTCACCAAGATAAAAATAACCAGCCAGATCCAAACTGGCACATCAGGCACAATCGCTTTTAACGAATTCGCCGAAACGACATAAAGTAAGGCTGGTACAAAAACATAATCCAGCAAAATCATCCAACCTGCAAGAAATCCAACTGTTTTGTTAATTCCACGCTGGGCATAGGCATAAACCGAACCTGCGATTGGAAAAGCACGCGACATCGAGCCATAACTAAGTGCTGTGAATAACATCGCGACCATACCAATCATATATGTAAGTACGATCATTCCCTTCGATGCTGTCACAACTTCTCCGTAAATGCCAAACGGAGCAATCGGGACCATAAATATTAGTCCATAAATTACTAAATCTTTCAGCGTTAACGTTCTCTTTAATTCCTGCTTGTAGCCAAATGACTCCAAACTCCCTTTTTCTGCTTCTGCCATGTTAGTTCAGCTCCTCAATACTCCAGTTTGTAAGATATGTCAGTGGTAATTCCATACGTGCCGTTTTATTCGGATCAACGACTTGGCAAACGCGCAAATCAGCCGCAAGTGATAGCAAATGAATCGCATTCCCTTTCGATAAATCTGTATAGCTCTCCACGAAATGAACCATTTGCTTCGTCGCCATCACACCCGCCTCATCTAACGTTTTCGCAGAAGCAATCGTCGCAAGCTTCCCATCACGTACTAAAAACGGCGTCGGCCAATCCTTATTTTTGAAAACTTTGATCGTTACCGTAATATCACAAGGTACTTCCGCTCCGCAAACGGAAACTTCGCCGTCTCCCATTGCAGCGTGACAATCTCCCATCGCAAGTAAAGCACCCGCCACATTGACAGGTAAAAACAACGTCGTACCTTCCCCAATTTCTTTACAATCCATATTCCCACCATGCGCATCTGGCGTTCCACACGACACAGCCTCCCCAGCTGGCGCCGTTCCAATTACGCCAATCATCGTATTAAGCGGAATGTTTATTTTTTCTGAAAATTTAATCGTTCCGTTTTCGATTGGAAGTCGGCGAATCGTATTTTCCGTCAACTCGTCCCCAATCACACCCGAATCAGGACCCGTAAATAATGTTGCCGTATTGCCAATATCCAGTTTTTCAATCGTTACAGCGAGAATATCCCCAACCTCCGCGCCTTCTACAAAAACAGGGCCAGTCGCAGGATTAATCCGGTTCCAGTCCAGCTTTTCAAAAGCGCCATGTTCCTCTGTGATTTGATCCTCGAAACAATCATACGCCTCAAAAATTAGCCGATCGCCGTCTTTTACTGTTGCCACCGCTTTATTGTTTTTGTCCATGGCATAAATCGGTGCGCCTTTTTTTATTATCTGTGTCATTTGTCTGTCACCCTTTCCATTTGATTGCATTTATCTTATAGCTAAACTTGGCGTTTGTCAATGTAGTTTTTTTACAATTGCGAATCATGAGGCTACACAAAAAACTAGACATAGATTCAGTTACCATCCATTCCTATGTTACTTCCTCTAGAATTTCTAAAATCGGCGTATATTCTCGCTCTTGATCCCTCGCAACAGCTTCCATCGTGACCTGCTTTTGATACGTATTGATACCAGTTAGATCATCGCGTTTGCAAATATCGATGTCACAACAACCATGATTTTAGAAACGACACTTGAAAATCGATTTATTGAATAAGCAAAAAAGCCTCCTAAAAAGGAAGCTTTGCAAAATAACACTATTCTAATATAATATCCGCTTTTTTCTTCCAATCAAACGAAATGCCATACGGGTTTTTCTGGTTAAACTTTTTAGTCGCATGATGGAGAATTATCTCTGGGTGGAATAAGAAAGTCACGTGTTTAGTCGTATATTCAAATCTTTCCCCCGCCTCATTTTCCGCGATAATCGTTACATACGTGTACCACTTAGAATTCTCAGATGTCAGCCTCATTTGAAATCCATTCATCTTTTCCTGAAAATACAGCTCACGCATAAATGAACCACCTCACACCAAATTCAATATAGATAAAAACACAACATTATATAGTGTCTCTATTCCCTATTTCTTCAAAAAGTAGGCATTCGTTTTATAATTTTTACGCTCATCTTTCGTTTTTGCTGTATAAATTGTAGCGATAAACACGGTAAGCATCTCGAATGCGACTAAAATAATCGTTGCCTGAATACCTATTCCAAGCAAAAAAATCGACCAATAGATTCGCAATCCCAAGACGATCAACGTAATCCAAGCGCGTCCTCTATGTTTCGGGATAAAATCAAACACATGAGAGGCAAGCGCAATGAATACAAACCAAAATAATTGGCTGACTGTAATCACAAAATCCATCCTTTTCTATGCGTTTAATTGTTCTTCCAACTTCTCCGTAAAATCAGCAATCATATCAAAAGCTGTTACAAAGCCAAAATCACTCACATTATAATTCGCTACAAATACTCCATCTCGTTCGCGAATCATCAAAGAAGGTCTTACTGTATCGCCAATCGCGTCCTTGCTAGTCTCCTCACTATAAAAGACCCAATGCGTTGCTGCCAGTGGATTTTCTGTTTTTTGCGCAAGATCAGCTTGCACCGTAGCTACCACTTTTTCTTGCAACCTCTCATCTAAACTCCCCACTACATAACCATACCAGATCGTGCGGTAATACTTGGATTCAAATTCGTTCGTTTCGTCAAATAGTTTTTTCATTTGTAGATCCTCCTCGTGTATTTACTGTAGATCATTGCTCCATTTTATTATAACATAGTCTATTGTCAGCCTTTACAAATTATGTTATAGTAATCGTACAGTGAATATTACACGTTCGACGTAGGAACCATCTGATAAGGATGGATTCTGCGTCTTTTTTTATGTTCACTAGTAACATTGAATAGGAGAATTACTATGAATCAAGATTATCGTTTACCACAAAATAGCAAGGAAGGACTTTTATATGGCATTATTATTTGCGGGATTACCGTCTTTTTTATGACATCGCTTAATGTGTATCTACAATTTCAAACCGTAAATACAGAATTTCTCTTCGCCGTACTTACATCCTTACCCCTATTTTTCATCGTTGCCATGCTAGTAGAAAACTTTTTTATTCGCCACTTTTCGGATAAAATGGTTTCTAAATTCGCAGCCACTGGGGATAGTTTTAACGCTAATATCCTTTTTTCAGTCCTCTTCACCGTTTTGGGTATGTCCTTTTGCATGACATTTATCGGTGATTTCATCGGTCACGGATTTACTTTAGAAAGCGGTATTATCTCTAGATTTTTCACTGCCTGGCCTAGAAACTTTGCGATTGTTCTATTTTTAGAACTACTCATTGCCCAACCTTTAGCAAGAAAAGCGATGGCGAATCTTCATAAATAACGCTAAAAAGCGCATTGGCTCGAAAACCAATGCGCTTTTTTCATTTTATCGTTCCAACACCGTTACACATTCCACATGTGTCGTCACTCGGTTGGGTATACATTTTTTCAGGGTCGTTAGTGGTTTGGGAAGACAATTCACTGGGACTATTATTCGACTTAGCATTTCTTCTTTTGGGCTTAAACTTTGCTGAATCTTGCCCATCGAAAATTCCAGTTTTATAGACAAAAGTTAACCTATATGGATCTACTGTCCCATCTTCTTCTACTTCTCCTACAATGACTTTTTCAATGATGCTTTCGAACACATATCGGTCAAATTTTTCTAAAAATTGATTTTGTTCCAAGTTCTTTCTAAATGAGCTAATTCGTTTTTTTATGTCATTCTCGTTATGAGATGTTGTTTCCAATTCTTCTAAATCATAACTTAGTTCATCCAGTTTTGCTGATAGTTCTGTATACTTTTCTTCGTAAGATGCATCATCAATAAGCCCATCGATTTTCATATCAACAAGGTTATTCCGTTTCTTCTCAGTGTTCTGGATTCCATTTTTCAATTTTGTTATCTTCTTCTTTACACCATCATCAACTAATCCTCGTTCAATTTTTTTCAAAAATTGTTCTAGTATAGTTGTATTGTCCGCACATATTAGTCGATAACTTTCCATGAAAGCTTGTTCAATTGCGCTCTCCACTAAGCCTTTACTATGTGGGCAGTGTTTTTTGCCTTTTTTTGTCGCAACACTACATTGCCAAACTATTTGACGATGATCCTTTCCAGCATGCCAACTCCTACGACTCGCATTTCCCCCACAAAATCCACATTCCAGAAGAGAGCTAAAGGCGTATTCTCGAGTGTATTTTTTTCTCCTACCATTTTTTTCGACAGTGTCCCTGCTGGAACCTCGCTTCAGTAAAATCTCTTGTACTTTTTCAAAAACATCGTCGCTCACAATCGGTTCATGATGGTCATGAATGTAATACTTATCTTCTTCACCAAAATTTCGCATCCGTCTTTTAGAAATAGGGTCTAATGTAAAAGTTTTCCCAAGAAGGACATCTCCTTTATATTTTTCATTTTTTAGGATTCCTAAAACTGTTGAATCAGGCCATTTACTATTTCCACGTTTCGTTTTATATCCCATGCTTGTGAGTTCAGTTGCAATTATGTGTGTTCCTACGCCTTGAATGTATCGGTTGAAAATGTACCTAACGATTTCTGCCTCTTCTTCATTAATAGACAAGGTTTTATCTTTATTATTGTAATCATAGCCCAAACAACCTTGAAAGCCTACTAATTCTCCGCGTTTCATTTTCATTTTTAGTCCTTTTTTTACGTTTGATGATATATTTTCTACTTCCTGCTGAGCCACTGAACTTAATACCACTAGGAGCAACTCGCCGTCCATTGTAAGTGTATTTATTTTCTCATCTTCAAAATATACTGCCACACCTTTTTCTTTTAGCATCCTCACATAACGCAAAGTATCTAATGTATTTCTTGCAAATCGTGAAATAGATTTTGTAATAACTACATCGATATCACCATTCATACAATCATTAATCAATTTTTGAAAACTTTCTCGTTTAGACGCTTGCGTTCCTGTCATCGCTTCATCTGCATAAACTCCCGCCATAACCCATTCTAGATTTTGATTAATCAAATCAGTATAATACGTGACTTGAGATCTATAACTATTTAATTGATCTTCTGAATTAGTACTTACCCGGCAATAAGCAGCTGTTCGTTGTAGCTTATGTTCTTCGCTCTTGCTTCTATCTATTAGCTTACGATCCGCTTTGATAAATTCTATTTTTTTCTCGTTCATGATGAGCCTCCTTAATTGTATTCCTTTTATAGTGTCTATTATATGCTATAAAGAAAAACAAATCAAGAATTAATATCAGATATAACATTATATTCTGACATTATGACTATCTTCAACTTACTGTACTCCTCTTCTGAAATTAGATTTTCTATAAGCAAGTGTCTCAACATAGCGACATGAATACTATAATTTAGTATATCTTTTTTCATTATTCACCTTCTAAACTATTTTTTCTCATATTTGAACAGCTGCTGGAAACAGCATCACTGGAATTTCACCACCCCTCATTCAGACAGGACGTATACACGTGAGTATCATTATGCAATGTATTGATCTTTGCCACTTGTTTCCATCAAGTTGAATAAATAAGTAACATCGCTCTTCCTAATCTAATAGGCGTCATTGCGTACCTTTATTCTTCGCTAGCAATACACTGTTTGTATTCAAATATGCTTTATTCTATTGTCAAAGAACATTCGACTGCTATAACAGTCTTTTAAAAGATACTTCCTTGGAAATACCTTTTGAAAGCATGTTATAAAATCTGCATGACACCGCGAAGTATCACGCAGATATTTTCGTTAGTTAGATGCTAAATCTATTAGTAGTTTCAGCAACATTGCTGGTGTTCTTTCCACTTCTTGGATTTGATCCGTATCTGTGGTAACAATATGCGCTACTCCATTTGGATCAACAATAAAAATAGCATCACTAACGTCAACTGCTATGTCATCATACGCCAATCCATCGTGACAACATTCACAAGTTTGTTCAGTTTTTTCATCTTCTAACTGTTCGATTAATTCTACAACTGTTTCTAGCTGAACGATGACCTGCTTTAAATATATTTGGATGCTCACCATTTTTTCTAATCGTGATACTTCATCTCTGTTTGTATTCATAAAATTAAAATGTTCCATTCTCATTCTCTCCTTAAAGTTTTGTTTTTTTAATACTCCAGATTAAACTCAAAAATTTTCGAAATTAACCTTGATTCAATTCTGGACTTCAAATCATGATCGACAACAACCTGACAGACGCCAAACTCATCATATAGTTTTCGAGTGGCAAGTTTACTTATATAACTACCGAAATACTCTAAAACATATCTGACAGCGAATATATCGCCTTGCGTTGCTTGTTCAATGATTTCGTACTCTAATAATGTATGGTTTCTAAGTTTCTCTCTCACCTAAGCTTCCTCCATCTTTGATGATTTTCTTTAACTCAACTAACGTTTTATGACGTAGTCGATTTAGTTTTCTTGTCGACATCTCAAATTCACTTGCAATCTCAACATCGGATAAATCAAGAAAATAGGATAATAGAATAATTTTTCTTTCTCTATCACTCAGTTTTTCTAGCGCTTCCCCCAGCAAACTATCCCGTACAACCACCTCAATATCATTTAATACAAAAATATAATCATCTGATATTTCATTGAAAAGTTGTTGTTCCTTTATGTGAGTTAAAGATACTTCATTTGTTCGCTGTCGCTTTAACTCTCGATAAAAATCAACTAGTTCATTTCTGATAATTCTTTTGCAAAATGTATCAAATGTATGTTGTTTATGTTTTTTCCATTCCTCATCCTTTTTCTGTTTGCAATTTTTTAACATTTCCCATCACCTCCGTTCCTTACTTTTGGTTTTGGTAGCCTCCTCTACACTAATACTACGTTTCGAATCGCTCATTTGGTCATATTTATCAAAAAAAATTTTTTATTAACAAACAGACCTTTTATATTATATTTTGTAAAGTTTCCTATTTCCGTGACCAGATTGTGTCTTAATTCCGTAGTATTAGTGGAGGGTCAGTTAGTAGCAAGCACTGGGAATGGGTACCCATTCCCTATTTCCAGCCTATTTCGCTACGCGCTATAGGTTGGAAATGCTTGTTGGGGATACTCCCCAAACCCCTGTTTTGTAAATTTAAAATGAAAGGATAGAAAATCATAGTATGGAAAATAGAAAGCGAGAAATTCAATTGAAATTTAGAGTAAGTGAGGAGGAAAAAAAGTTTATTGATATTAAAATGAAAGAAGCAAATATTTCCAATCGGGAAGCATATCTAAGAAAAATGGCGATTGATGGAACCATCATTACTTCTAACTTTGAGGAAACTAAAAAAATGATTTTTGAACTTCATAAAATTGGAACTAATATTAATCAGATTGCTCATATAGCAAACTCAAATGGCGATATATCAGAAGAAAAGATTTATGAATTAAAGGAGATGATGAAACAAATATGGCAGTTACAAAGATCTGGTCTATTAGAAAAACACTCTATCTAGCTATCCAATATATTTTGAACCCGAATAAGGCTGTTTATGTATCCAGTCATGCCTGTGCTCCTGAAACTGCTGATTTAGAATTCGCGCTAACTCTCGGACAAAATAGTCGCTCTGGTGGCACGAATAAGGCATATCATATGATTCAATCGTTTAAGCCCGAGGAAACAACACCTGAGCAAGCACATGAAATAGGCATGCAACTACTGGAGCAACATCTAAATGGGAAGTACGAATATGTCTTAACAACACATGTAGACACTTCGCATATCCATAATCATGTCGTTTTTAATGCTTCTAGCTATGTAGATCATAAAAAATATAACGACTGTAAGAAAACTTATTATCAACTTCGCGAAGCAAGTGACGCGCTTTGTGCTGAACATGGTTTATCGGTTATTCCTCCAAGCGAAAGTAAAGGTATTACGCATCATGAGTGGCAAATGAGACAAGCGGATACTAGTTGGAAACAAGCACTTCAAAATACAATTGATGATGCCATTCAGTCTGCGAAATCTTTCGAGGATTTTCTAACCAAGATGGAACTCGCAGGCTATGAAATCAAGCATGGAAAACACATCGCTTTTCGCGCGAATGGTCAAGAGCGATTCACTCGTTGCAAACGTTTAGGTGAGGCTTATACCGAAGAAAAAATAAAAGAACGCATCGCTAAAAAAGAGCCCATTCTTGGTAAAAAGCGCAAAAAAATAAGCCCAACCGATAAGCCCCTGAGCATTATGATTGAACTTGATAAAAATAAGAAAGCAATGGAGAATAAAGGTTATGAACATTGGGCAAAGTTGCATAATTTAAAGCAAGCAGCCAAAACGGTCAATTTTTTAAAGGAGAACAACATAGATTCACTAGATGAACTTGAAACGCTTATGAACCAAACGAGTGAGAAACTACAAAGCTTAACCCAAAAAATCAAAAACATCGAGCATGATATGAACCAACAAAAAGAAATTATGAAGAATGTTTCGCTGTACCACCAAACGAAAGATGTGTATGCTGATTATCGTAGCGCTAAGAATAAAAAAGCATTTTTCAATACACATTCAACTGATATTTTATTGCATCAAACTGCAAGCAAATCTCTTCAAGGACTCCATATCAATCCTGCTGCCACCTCCAAAAACAAGCTACTTGAAAGACTTTCCACATTACAAGCAAAGCAACAAGATTTAAATCAAGAACATAAAGCCGTGAAGAAGAAATTGAAAGAGTATCAATTAATAAGCACAAATATCAACTTAACCTTAAAGCAAGATAATGTGAATAAAGAAGATAAAGATAGATAATCTTTTTCTATCTTCTAGTACGCTTAATTCTGCTCATTTGCGTTCATTTTTTTGTAATTCTTCGTATCAAAAAATCAGTATTACTAGAATGAATATATTTTCACATGATATAGCATAAGAAAATATTTCTTTCATAAACTAACTGTAATATTATCTTTTTTTCTTCTTCTCACCATAATTTGGTGGATAATTTTTTTCAGGGTTAATACCGTCTATCACCGCATAGTATGCGTCGAAATCTATTCCTTTTTTATATTGCAAGCAAAAAACATCAAAAATAAAGGACACAAATGGGAAAGATGAAAAGACTGGCAACAAAAGAAATGCTATATATCCTAGTGTCTCTATTTGAGGACTATATAGAAAAACAACTAATCCCCCTACGACACCACCTAAAATCTGGAATTTCCCTATATTACCCATCTTCGGCTGTTTTCGGACACCACTTCTTTTTTTGCGTCCACGATAGATATAAAACAAAGAATAAGCAATAACTGATATTAACCAAAACGCTAGACTCATAATCGGGAAAATAAAGGCACTATTATATAAATATACTGCCATTGTAAATGCTATAAATATTGCACCAAAGGCGAATAGAAATAATACAAAACAAAAATATATACTGAACTCTAATCCATATTTCCATGGTTGTGGTGTTCGATAAATAGCTCTTATTCGTATACAACTAAATAGACAGAAGCATACTGTAATAATACTATAAGCATTGATCATAATTGCAAGCATATCAGGTAATAATTTATTACTCGGGTTAGGCACAATATAACTACCTAATGCAAAACCAATAGCCAAAATTGCCAAACCATAATACAGTCTATTTGCCCCCTGCATAGGAGATAGACCTAACTTACCGTATAATATTTCGTATCCCTTTTTTATATATTCTGATTCTTGGATTTCATTATTGTTCATGCTCTCACCTCCTTGTGTGATAACAAAAATAAGATTACTTCCTAAATCGTCCTGTACATGGAGTATTCATACGGCATTACATCATATACCTTTCAGTAAGTGATACCTTAAAAAATTAGTTTTAACCACAATGAATATATTTTCACATGATATAGCATAAGAAAATATTTCTTTCATAAACTAACTGCACTATTTTCTTTTTTTCTTCTTCTCACCATAGTTTGGTGGATAGTTTTTGTCAGGATTGATCCCATCTATTACCGCATAATATGCATCAAAATCTATACCTTTTTTATAGCGTAAACAAAATAGATCGAAAAAGAATCCCGCTGTTACTAAGGCAAAAGTAGCTGGAAGAATGCAAAGAACTGCATACCCGAATCTATTTACACTTACGTCAGGAAGGACAATAATTAATACTACAATGGCAATTCCTAAAAATTGTATTTTACCCAAGCTTTCTTTTTTCGGTGTATGGCGCTGGCTACTCTTTCCCTTCCACCCTCTATAAACAAAATGGATTGAATATACTATCACAGCAAAAATAAGAGCTCCAACACTTATAATAACACCTGTAAAGTCACTATTAAATAAAGTAATCGACATAATAGTTGCAATCATTATAGCACTTATTGACATCATAACTGGACACAAATAAAAATAAATACTATATTCCAAACCATATTTCCACGGCTTTTTAGTGTTATATATATAATTAACTCTAATTAAGAGAATACTTAAAATTGAAGCGTTCAAAATTATATTCAAGATCATCAAGAACACTAAAATATCATTTATTTCCTTTTGCATAGGATTAGGGACAACAACAGGCATCAACGCCATAAACATCATAATTACCAACATACCAGAAAATATTTTCTTCGTCCCACGCATACTCACTAAGCCAAGCTTTCCATATAATATTTCAAATCCTGACTTTATATATTCTCGTTCTTGAATAACTTCTCTGTTCATACCACCACTCCTTTAGTAGTCAATGCGACCTTACCATCTGAGTCAATGTTAGAAGCGTTATTATTTTACTTTCTTCTTCTCACCATAGTTTGGTGGATAGTTTTTGTCAGGGTTGATCCCATCTATTACTGCATAGTATGCACCAAAATCTATTCCTTTTATATAGTGTAAGCAAAAAAGATTAAAGATAAATCCTACAAAAGTCAATGAAAGTAATAGCGGAATCCCAAGGAATGCAATATATCCGAGTGTTTCTACTTGTGGACTATATAGAAAAACAACTAATCCTCCTACAATACCACCTAACGCTTGAAGTTTCCCTATATTCCCCATCTTCGGTTGCTTCCTCACGCCGCTTCTTTTTTTTCGTCCACGATAAATAAAGAATATGGAATATGCAAGAACGGATATTAGCCAAAATACAAAACATAGAATAGGGGCAATAAATGAGCTATTATACAAATATACAGACATCGTTAATGCAATAAACATGCCACTAAACGAAAATAAAAAACCAATACAATAAAAATAGGTACTGAATTCTAATCCATAGTTCCATGGTCGAGGTGTTCTATAAATCATTCTTACTCGTATGCAACTATACAAAGCAAAGAGCCCTGTCATAATAGCATAGCCATATATCAAAATCATAAGTATCTCAGGTAATAATTTATGATTCGGGTTGGGAACAACAAATGGAATTAAAGTGAAGAGAACCGCCATTACAGACAATCCGTAATATAATTTATTCGTTCCACGCATTGGAATCAACGCTAATTTCCCATATAATATTTCATAGCCATCCTTTATATATTCTGATTCTTGGATTTCGTTTTTGTTCATAGTACTTAACATCTCCTTAGTATCCAACATTCCAATCTTTTAAACTATTAATTTTATCTCCAATAGATTCAAAACCATCATGAACTGGACCTTTTATCTGATTAAATGTCCATGAAACCGCGAAACCTACTCCTATCCCAACTAGAACTACAACTCCTGCTACTAATAGGGGTGGGCATGTAACTCCTGCACTAGTTGCAATAAATACAGTTAAGCCCGTTGCCCCTGCTCCTGCAACTTCACCTGCATAAATCCCCGCACCAATACTTGTCAAATCAACTACCGTATCAGTAAAAGCCCGATCTCTATCACCAGTTGACGCATAGGTTTGATAATTGTTCCATCCTACCATCGCGACTGAGCCAATTAATACAGCTTTGCTTAACACTCCGCCACTTTTAAAAGTTATCTTTTCATTTGCATTCGTAAGTCCCTTTGTTAAATTGTAATTTAGAAAAGTGGATTTGTTCATCCATCTTACATTACCTCCATAGTTCGCTTTGATAAAATCATTTGTCCCAAACAAAGTGATCTTTCCTTGTGAAGAACCAAACTTAACACCCTTGTCTAATTGATCCGTTAGAGCAGTCCATAGTTTATTTCCTCTCCCTAACCAACTATTTCCCTCTTTAAGTACTTTGAAGGTTCCAGTTGCAAGGTCTACACCTATTCCTAGACTAGCCATTGCCGCAAATTGAACGTTCTCTTGGTACTCCTTCGATGTCGGGTTTGCTCCATCAAAGTAGTTTGCAAATAATTGATTAAATGTTTCACCCGTAGCATAGTAGGTTGCTAAAACCTTATTACTCTCATCAGTTGCAACTAATTTATTTAACTCATACGCCACATCATACTCACACTTATAACTGCTTCTGTATACTAAATTCTTAAAATCATTGTATCCAATTGCTGATTTATCTTTCTCATCAATTTTATCATAATAGTTAGCTAAATGCCTATTTAATATTTTTTCTTCATTTGTAAAATTATCCACACGAGCCTTCATATCATTAAATTTCCCAACGATTGCTTCCATATCAATGTCTAAAATTCCTTGTCCCATATTCTTCACCTACTTTCTTGCATATTGCGTTCCAGCATTATGTTCTAACGTTTGATTTGTATGTCCGCTTGCATCACCAACTGGTGTTTCAGATATACTTACGTCAAAATCTGATGTTCTATAGTTAGAATTATTTATATAATTTCCGAGAGTCACATCTACTTCCTTAAATGTATTTTGCAGTACTGATAAGTCATTATAATTTTTTTGAACAGCATCACCAATCGTGCTATTTATTAATTTAATAATTTCTCCAATATATGTGTGCATTCCTGCAACTGCACCACCTTCAAATTGTTCTGAAATTTGCCGATTTAAAGCGATTAATGCTTGTGCTAAGGCATCTTCTGCGTCAATAACTTCTAAAAGTGCTTGTCCGATTGGCTCTAAAGTAGCCTCGCCTATTTGAATTTGTCCCATCTCTAATTCACCATCATTTCAAAATGTTGTTTCAATTGATTATCTGCTTCTATCATACTGTCGCAATAACCTAAAAGTAAATCACACATTAATTTCACTGTTTCAATATCAACTTGTGTTCGAATAATCATATTGGCAATATTTCCAACAAATACATCTGCACTCGCACCTTCAAAACTATCGCTAGCATTACCTATTGCATTTTTTAGATTACTATTTTTCTCTTGTACAGCGTTTATTTTCTCAACAATTATTTTGATTTCATTTTCTAAAGCGTCTTTATTGATTTTTATCTTCATATTTAATATCCTCCTCCACTACCAAACATCACATCGCTATATTCCAGTTCTTTTGATAATTGTTCACGCACACATTCATCAATATCTGCATTATTTAATTCTCGCTGCCTTGTTTGCAAATCATTTATTGCATCCACATAAGTGAGGTATCTAAACTGCGCTAATTGCTCTTCTTTTTCTGAAACTATCTTTTCAATTTGATTCCTTACACTTTCAATAAAGTTAGAAAATGCGTCTTTCATATTAGATGTCTCAACTCTAATTCTATAAAACATGCCATCTGCTGACCCATGTGCTAATGTATTCCTCCAGTGTTCTGCATTTTCCATAATAAAAACTTGTTGGTTCGTATTATAGATATTATTTTCTAAGTTTCGCAATTCCACTAAAAGCTCTTTTAATGATTGAATACGCTGATCAAAATTCATAGTTCATTACTCCTTTTATTCCTCATCCACAAAAATAGCCATTGACCCTTTTTTTACGTTACTTTCATTTTGCCACTCTATGATGCGTTTATTTATTTGTTCACTATCTGTGTCGTCGTATCCAAGAAAAATGATATCTGCTATATCTTCTTCATTAACAAATATGACTTCATCGCTCATTAATCCTTCTGGAAATAAACAGGCTGTATAGTCAAAGTAATATTGTATCCCATTCTTTTCTTTCATCATTCTCTTTCCAATAATCATTACTTTTTTGATTCCTTCTTTTAAGTATAGTACACTTCCTATTGGTAAAATTTCTGGTCGTTCCATGTGCATTCTCTCCCTTAATATTGTATTAATTTTATTTTATTTGCATTGTTATCTTTAATCATGTATGCTTCGCCATTTGTTAATACTACTTCTTTAAAGTTTTTGTTAGATACATTAAAGATGTTCTGATCTGTTAATCTTACCGTTACCACCGCTATTGGCATGCGTTTTATAATTTTCGAAACATCATCAAATGCACTTTGTAATGAAAAAAGCTCATTTCCAATAACAACAGAGATGGCATGCTTTCCGTTTGCTTGAATTATTTCTGCTAATTTTGCTAGCGATGAGCTACTGAGTTGAGCAACTAAGTTCACACATCCATTGATAATCAGTATCTTCTTAGTGAATTGGTTATTAAAGTCAGTCATATTGAACTGAGCTCCATATTTCTTTTTATCATTAATAAACAGCTCTTTTCTTTTTGTCATAGATTGATGTAGTTTTTCAATCATACTTTCATATTCTTCTTTCTCACTTAGAATTGTTACTCCAGCACGAACATCCATTAGAGATGGCATTTCATCGAACAAAATAATCTCTACGTCGTGCTTTATTTTGATAATATTATTGATTATTTCCTGTGCCTCTTCCTGCTTTCCTGTCACCAATAAAAGATTTCCTAAATTGTTATCCCAAGCAACACTTTCAACATCTTCATAATCCACGCCAATGGGTATTAAGTTTAATGATTGAAGATCATTTTGGACAGATTCTTTTTCAATAAATTCTTGATATGTTAAGATTTCTGGTACCATCGGAATTGGCAATGGTCGATTCCCCTTCCAATCAGCATTCATTCTTTCAATCTCTTCTAAAAGATTCTTCATAACCTCGATTTCATTTTCACCTTTTGCGGGCAGCGCTACTTGAAACATAGTTGGGTTTTCTATTTTCATATGTTTTCCTCCTCGTATAATAACTAGATTTTGAACAACATTCACTTAATTTTTTAGCTATATCCCGATATTTCATTTGTTCTAGAAAACGCAAAAAACGCGCTAAACATCGGAACCGCGATAATCAATATACTAATTGCTATAAGTTGAACTGTCTTCCTCATCATATTCCTCCATATTTTAATCACTCATTTTTGAATCCCCTACCATGCAAAAATCAATAATTAAAAGGGTCACGCCTGACGGATATGCCAAGCATGACATGGAATGTTTTATTGGAATCCCATTTTCCCTGCGATTTGTTGATCTGTTTCTTCAACAATTTGCGCGACATCGCGTAATTGTCCGCCGATTAGTTCATCTGGTGATAACCGAACGACTCTTGCCATATCACTCCACTCTTCCATATATTGTAATTTAATTATATGATGCTTTACACTCATTTTCAATGTAATTCACAATTAAGTCACATTATTCCCATAATGAACACAAAAATGCTGAATAGAGTATAAAAAAACCACAAAACATTTGTGGTTCCATCTGCTTTAGAATGTACCCCGCCATGCATTCTAATATTAGTCATAATGGTGAATCACTAATGAAATTGAAAGTTCCTTTTCAATTAGGATGAATATTGAGTTTCCTAGTGATTCAGCCATTACTAGAGTTCGCGTATATAATTTGTATCTATAATATAATCAAAAAGCCTCTTTTTTGAACTCCTACTATTTAGTATACGCATTTTTTCATGTATGAAAACACTATAATATTGTATATAAAAACGGCTAAACTAAATCAATAAATAGCACGATGAACAAAATATTGTATATAATATACATCTAATTAGCTATAATATATTTAGAATGAACAAGTAGGAGGTGAGAGTCATGTTTTTTAATATCTTTACTTGGTGGGGAATGTAATACAAAATCTCGTATAGTTTTATAACTATTACGAGATTTTTTAAGATAAATCAATATTATGCTTTCTTGCATATGCATATAAATCCTGATAGTTGTCTAACTGTCGAATTAATAATGCATACTCCATAGCACGTTTCATTTCACTTAATCCAAAATTCGGATCAATCATAAGTTTATGCGTTGCTAACCCTTGCATAAAAATAAAATTCGGTATAAATCTAGATTTATCAAGCTTAAGCGCTGCCTTTTCGCCAATAGTTGCATAATCTAGTAACTCGAACCAGTCCTCTTGTATGTAGGACAACATAACCAAGCCATTGACCAGTAGTACAAAAGCATATGTATCTTGCAAATAGCTATCTCTTTTCTTGATCCATTTAAGTGCCTTTTTGGCTAATTCTATATTTTTTGTTGTTTGCTTCATGCTTAAAAGTAAATTTATAAGTAAGCATTCTTCTCTTGTAAAATACGCATCCTTTTTAAACGTTTTAAGGAGCGACTTCTCTGCCAAACTATAAGCTCTATCGACATCCTTGTAGGTATACAAGAGAATAACTACTCTTATTCGATCAATAAATTGTTGCTCCGAAGCTAATAACTGCGGATAAAGTTCCGCAGAATCAATTAAAGACAGAACGGATTCACAAGCATCTAAATCATAGGCTTCGGCATATTTTTCTAATTGTGTTTTCTGCTGTACATAAAATGCATTTCTCTTTAATTCAGCATTGCGAATCATAACATCAATACTTTCACCTAGTCGACCAGCAAGAGCTCTTAAAAGTTCAAATGACGGTGATGTTGTGTTTTTTTCAATATTCCTAATCGTATTAATATGGCATATGTCTTTACATAATTCTGTTTGCGAATACCCCTTATCTTCGCGTATTTCCTTAATCACTGAGCCTAATTTAAAGTCTATGTCCATGTTCTTACCTCCCAACTGAAATAAATTATTCCCCTATATAAAACACTCAATAAATTCTCTACTATAGAATATCAAAAAAATAGTCTACACGACGATATTATTATTACTCTAATGTTTTTTTCACCATTACACAATATGTGCTGTACTAGATATATTGTAAAATTTTATCATATGTATCATCTTTTTTCACAAAAGGTGAATATAGTCACACCTTAACACTACTATATTTGAGTATAATAAATAGAAATCCTGTCTATTGAGTACATTCCAAGACAGGATTAAAATTATTTATTATAGTTGCTGATCGTTTTGTAGAAAAAGCATCGCATCTTTAAAT
Organism: Listeria weihenstephanensis; assembly: GCF_003534205.1. NCBI lineage: Bacteria > Bacillati > Bacillota > Bacilli > Caryophanales > Listeriaceae > Paenilisteria > Paenilisteria weihenstephanensis. Next base: position 2,286,859 of record NZ_CP011102.1, read on the forward strand.
GCCCTTTCATAAATAACTGCAAATGCTTTTGCTTCATACTTAAAAATTTCATCCAGACATTCCTTAGCTTCTGTACTTTCCAACATGCCATCTAACCTATCACGTACATCAAACTGCTCTTTACTCAACCGACTGAAATCTAGCGTTACATCCGTTTCATTTAATATTTGTTCAACACGTGAACAACAAAAATTTGTGAAATCAAGTTGAAATGTCGTTTCCATATCCTCTTCCTCCTGTCATTGTCTATCCTCACCATCTTAAAGTTTAATTATCCGCACCTATTATGATATCATTTTTGATACCATTTTTCAATCATATTTTAAATATCAAATATTAGTTATAATTATGGTAGGTGATTAATATGACGGATAAAATACCATTGAAACCAAAGCAGGACGACATTCAAACATTTAGTGTAAGAGCTGAGAAAAAACTCATTGAACAGTTAGATAAACTAAGCTCTGAGACTGGGCATTCGCGCAATAAGTTAATCATCCAAGCTTTAACTCACTTTGTAGAACACGTTGAAATCGTTAAAAAATAGAACTATGTAGTTAGGTGATGAGTATGGCTAAAAATGATAAAATCCCGCTCGAGAAAAAAGACGATACAATTTATACATTCAGCGTCCGTGCTGAGAAACAACTGATTGAGCAGATCGACAAACTAAGTAATGAGACTGGCTATTCCAGAAACAACCTAATTGTCAAAGCATTGGAATATTATGTTTCACATGTTGAGATTGTAGAGAAGAAATAACTAGTAAGCTCTCAGATCTAAAAATGAATACAGAAAAAGCCGTATCGGGTGCTGATTAATAAATCGCACCCGATACGGCTTTTGTTATATTATGCTGTTCAAAAAAACTCTATCAAGCTAGCTAGCATCGCTTGATAGAGTTCTCAAAAGGAGTGCATTTCTGCACCTAATCTTATTATATATGTCATACAGCTCTAGAGGCAAACTTTTAACAAGTTCAAGATTAGACCTAAATTATTAGTTCAACCTGTTTCTCATAAAATATTTCTAATAGCTGATTCTAATAATTCATTCAATGAACTAAATTGATTAATGATATCTCCACTTGGTTTATCAAGTTCTAAGAAAATGTTTTTCGTAATACTATAACAATACCAAGAAATATTGGAATCCCCAAAAAATACGTAATTATCTTCCCAGACGTTCTCATTCCATATCTCGTTTGCAGCAATGAATCCATTATTAGTATCAGTCATATTGGCATTATAGATAACAAGTCCATCATAATCCAGACCGTTTCTTATTTTAAGGAAATCCGCATAATCAGGAAACCAAACATCACTAATTTTATCATCGTTAGTTCGTCTTTTTAACTCCAAAATTTCAGTTTCTGTTGCAGGCGCATCAGGCTCTTCATCAAAAGATTTTTGTTCCTCAGCAAGCTGTCTTAATAAATCTACAAGCATGTCTAGTCCTCCTTATTTTTTAGGATAAATTGAGCCATCTGGTATTGGCCATTCTAGTTTCACGGTCTCTCCTACGTTTAAATCTTTCGTTAACGTCTTTTGGGTATTAGTAAGCACTTTATGAAACGGATCATTTTTAATTAATACCAGGTTTTTAAAATCATTTGTTCCTCCATCGTCTAACGGTAGTTTATGATGCACTTGATATCCTGTTGGAACCTTACCAGCTTCCATCTTCTTAATATCTTGAGCTGATAGTCCAACTTTTTCAAAAGTTGCAACCAATCCGTTATCAGCAGCCAAAGATTTTAAGAATTTTTTTCTAATCCCATTATCAAAATCTTTTCGCAGATTGTTAAATTCAACTCTATCTCGCTTAGTGTAATTGACTGGTTGCTCATACACATCTGGTAATCTCACTTCTTGTTTTTTTAATGTTCCAATGTGTTCTTTACCTTTGTTCACTTTATAAACATCATTATTCTTTAAATTAGCTTCAATATTTTCTAAATTAGATTTTTTATAGACTCTCCCACGACCTCTAATCGCGACCATTCCCGATGCAATCCCCGCAAGTACCGAGAAACTCTGCATACTCGTTAAATTATTTCCAGAAATCGGATCGTATCCCTCTAGTGCACCTTTAATTCGCTCTGCATCAAAATCGGAATTCTCATCGCGCGGAACTTTAATTGTACCATCATTAATTCCTTTATTATAGGCAATTGTTGCTTCTGCTGCCTCGGCATCTGTCTTCCCGTTTTTCGTAAGTACCCAATAGCTACCTTGTAATGTTTTTTCATACTTTGCGTAGGGGTCTTTTTCTTTTGCTGGTGTTAAACCTTCTAGCCAACCCATGCTCATATTTTTAGTATTAAAGGTGTGACTCACTGTGTTGAATGCTTTACTACTCTGAATTTCCGTTAGTCCTTGTTTCACTTGGTGTAGCTTTGCCGCAACATCATACATCACATTTTGATGGCTTGAATCAAATTCTAAATAACGTTCAATAATTTGCATTTCCTGCTGTAATTGCCCCATTGCTGTTTGCATCCCTAACTGCATCCCGATTTGTTGCCCTAGCGAGGAACCGCCTGCCATCGATTTCATTTTGACTAGCAAGTCTTCATATCGATTTTGACACTTCCTTATATCTCCTTGGAGCGCCTGTAATTCATCGGAATCAATTCGTGCATTCATAGATGGGTCAACTTGATCGTGAAAATCCGTCGTGTATTTTTTAAGGATCTCTTCGGCATCCGTCATACATGCCTTGGTGGTGTCCACAATCGGATAATGCACCGTTTGATAGTACTTCTTCGCGCTGTCTGCGATTTCACCTTTTATTTCATCATCCGCTATAATCTTCGCGACTGCTTTTCGATAATTCGTCAGCGCTTCCTTCAATTTTTGCGACTCTCGTAAAAACTGCTCCACAAAATAACGTACTTCGCCAATATCAATGCGTGGCATCTGCTTTCGCCTCTTCCGCTCGTTCGACGTCGGCTTTTGCTTGTTTATGCTCTGCTTGTATTTGGTCATCTAAGTTGTAGAGGCGTTTTTGCGTCATTCGTTGCTCCTGCGTCAAATCTAACGCTATCGCACCTAATTTGTTCTCAGAGTGATTTCCTCGCCATGCATTCCCAACCTGTGCGAGCAAATCCTCTTGTTGGCGTTTTAATTGCCGAAACTCGCGCTCTACTTCTTCTAATTCCCGTTGTTTCTCCATACTCTTTCTAACTGCTTCCTCCTGCTGATTCATCCCTTCCATTCACTCCTCATGTCCTGTTATTTGTCTAAATGGAGCGCTTTACTCCACATATCCGCCACGGCTTTTTCTGAGGCAACAAATGCTTGTTCTACATTTTTCAAGTTCTGTACATCTTTATTAAAGGCTTCTGGCATCGTTTTTAGCATGTGTTCGACATCCATACTGCTTTGTACGAGTTGGCGCGCGGAACTCGTGGAATAAGACATCGTTGGTTGTAGGTTAAATGAAATATCATTTGCACTGCTGCCTATTTCTTTGGCGTGTTCAGATAAACGCCCGCTTGGTAATTGGATTTTCTTTGACATTACCTGCACCCTTTCTAGTTAGTTTTTTCATGCAATTTTTGGAGAATCTTCTCATACATCGCCTTAATTATACCATTAGATTTATCGAAATGAAAAAAGCAAATACCACAAGTTTTTTTCTTTAATCCCAACTTAAGAATGATATACTCTGGGTCTATGATCCACTTTTATTCTACACCCATTCCTACAACAAACTCATTCTGCTTCTTCCAATCGCACACAAAAAAACAATTGCTCAATTCATCCTTAATTTCCTCTATGTTATCACTAAGTCTTACTGTAACTACAAAATCTAATCCATAAAATCTAATACTTCCCAAGAGCTCATTTTTTGTTTTAAATACAAAAATTTCATGTGCGCTCTTATCGTATTCATGTCCAATACGTCTCGCTACATCTCCACATTTCCAGAAAACTTCAGGTACCTGTTCCATTTTGGAAATTTCTTCGCAAGATCTATTTTTTATATGCTTCCTCAATAAATCAAATTCCCCCATGCAAGCTAGCCTTTGTCCAAAACTATATGCAAAAAAGTTAAAAATTATTTTACAACAAACAGTATAAAAATATGGTAAATCCATCTGGAACTCCATATGGATTTCAGTACCTTTATTCTTTACACTATGCACTTGAACATTTTTATTTTCCTTCACAGATCCATAGCTTTGAAGTTCTTGTTTTACTTTATTTTTAGATCCTTGACCTACTAAGACGTATACTTTCCCCTTAAACAATCCCACAATATATTTTTCCGTGTCAATTTTGCCTTCGATGAAATTATATTTTTTCAATTCTTTTTCCTTAAGTATCTTATCTATATCATTAATATCAGTTTGTATATCAGCTGTAGTACTTGTAAATGTAGCAACCATTCCAGCAAAAATAATTTGCGGAATTACGACGGGTTCCATATTTTGCATATATCCCAGCAAAAATTCCTCGTCTATACTAATCTCTCTTACTTTACCTTTGGATGCCTGTTTTAAGCTCCCACGTTTACCCGGTCCATCAAATTCTCTAACTATGCCAACCACTGAATCTCTAGCAAAATTTAATTCTAGTTTTGAAAATTCATTATTTACTCTGTCTGATACATAACCATTAGGCAATTTTTTTTTACCACCAATCGATGCAGGAACAATATGCTCCTGTGATTTAAATGTTTCACCCTCACATTTTTTCGTGTATATGCACATATTTTCAGTTATCATCTTATACCTCCTCCAGTCTTATAACTTATCCAAATTGCAGAAGTGCATAATTATTAGACTTTTTATAAAAAGTCTAATAATTTAAAAGTAAAGTACATACTTACGCACGATCTTGAAAAGAATACTTAATTATTCTGCTCAATGAGAGTTTTTAATTGCATTTTACATTCTATATCCCCAAAATTTCCAACTAAAAAAACAATATTATTGTAAGAGGTATCAATAAACGCATCATAAAGCAAATACTCTAGAGAATTAATTCCTTGATTTTTAAGTATTTGAGCCCTATTCTTTTCCATATTTTTTTTATGCCCCACTGTATACTCACTTAGACTATTGTAAACTCCACTGTGACCACCAAACGTACCCAATATATCATTAATCATACTATCAAAGATATTCACTGCCTCTGATTCGTATTTTGATTTGATTTTAAGCCTTTCAATGTGAGGAGAATATCTGTCATCTGTAATATCTAAACTAAACATAAAACTATTATTCGAGGGTAAATACTCTATGTTTAAATTTAGCACTTTATTATCCACGGTATCAAAATATGGGTTAAAAATTATTCGGCTTCCATTTTCATTTAAAAAAGCCTCTAATTTTTTTCCATTACAATGACTGCAACACGGAATCAAGTTATGTGGATGCACCGAGTAATCAGGATATCCTCCTTTGGGAACATAGTGATCCATACCATCAATACTACCAGTACCACAATAAGCACACTTACTCTGGTAATATTTCACCTGATTCTGTATAATTTCCCTTTTTAACGTTGTAAGTGCAGTGGTCCCTTTGTCATAGCAGTGTTGCAAAGCCTCTTTTTCATCATCCATGAAAATGGTCGGTACCCCTATCAATTCAAGCGATGTATTATTTTTATCATAAAAGTTATATTTCTCTTTTATATGATTGTATAGTTCGCTATACAATACACTCCCTCCATGTACTTCTCCATATAAAATTTCACCTCGTTTATTTTTCTTCACTTTTGCAATTTCTTCATAGTAAGAAAAGGAAGTAGTAGTTTCAAGGTTAATTGGTCTTAAAGAAAATAGTGCCATGGTCTACTCACCTCCAACAAATAGACTAGATAAAAACATTCTTGCCTTCAGGCTTAATTCATCATTAAAAAGTGCTTCAATTTCTTTCTCACTCATTTCTTTAGCTAATTTTATTAATGTTGTTTTATATAGACTCTCATGTTCCTTTACATTATAAACATCCTTAATAATATCAGAGACATTGGCTCCAAAGGTCTCTATAGCTATTTCAGTTTGAATTAGATCGCCCCCAACAAGTGATAAATTTCTAACATATCTAGAAGGAATTTCTTGAACTAGAATTGGAGAATGGGTGCATAAAATCGCGTATGACTGATATTCTGTTAGAATATCAGAGAAGATATTCATAAGACTTGCAATAGCATTAGGATGTAAAAATAATTCTGGTTCATCTAAAAATATTAATGAACCATCCTCAATTTCCAATAATAATCTACATAGCATTGAAATAAAAATTTTTTGTCCAGAACTATAGTTTTCTTTGAAAAAAGCATCATCTATATCCTTATTTTTAAATTCTTTTGATAATATATTAGACATATTCAGTAACTCAACAAATCTTTCATTTCTATTTTTACTTATTAATTGCTTAAATGTACTAATATTTATATCAACAAGTTCCTCAGACGTATACACGGTATTATCAATTTTATGTAGTCCTATATATGTATAGTTAGCTTGTTTTGTTTCTACATTTCTATTTCTTTCTTCATATTCACCTTTAAAAAAGTGGTCAAATACACTAAATGATATTGCAATAATTTTATGATATGCTGGTATTTCATTCGAATAAAAACGACTTTTATTATCTGGATTTGAACTATCGTAAAGAGCTTTTGATAATTCATTCAAGAATCTTGTTTTTCCTACACCATTCTTTCCAATTAACGCAAATAATCTATTTGGCAATTTATCATACTTTAAAAAATCTATGTCAATTGGAGTATATTCATCTTCATCTACTTCAAATTCAAAAGTGAATTTGTAATCCCAATCAGAGGATTGTTGGTTTTCAAAGTACGTATTGGATACCTCCCTATACAAATACCTGCCATCTGAACTCCTGAAAAACGACTGCTGAATTCCTTCGCTATCAATATCAAAGTTAGGGTTGTTTTCCAAGCCACTAATAGCAATGTCATTTAAATCGTTTAATACCGATAGAGCTTCCTCCTTACCTAAAACATCAATTAATGAGATATAAAATTCTTGGTCCATACCCAAAGATACATACTCTTTGCTTAATGACGAAAATTCTTTTGGAATTACATAACGTGTTTTTTCTTTGTCTACATGTAGGATTCTTATATTACCAATCTCTTTAAATTCATTCTGCTGAAATAAATCTATTGAAAAACAAGTTTCATAGCCGAAATCATTCCAATTATCACTAGTCAATACAATAAAGTTATCTGAAGTGTTATTAACCTCTGGTTTAAACATTCTTTGAGTTGTAAAAGATCGCACAAAGTATTCCATTCCACTCTCTCCTTTTTATATTCTACCTTTTATAGTCTACTAACTCTATTAAATCATAAAAAGCGCAAATATTATATCTAAAGTTAACTATTATCCTAAATAGATACTGATGTGAACCCCTGTATTATTAAACCATCAATTGGCTGGTATGAAGTCGGTATTGTGCTGGACTCATACCAGCCAATTTTTGTTTAATCTGATTATGATAATTTGATTTATGATAAGATGCAAAGGAGTGATTTAGTGTTGAAATGAAGAGAAAAAAATAAGCTTATAACTGTGCGGTGACAAACTTACTTTTTGCTACAGAAGAACCTCTATTCTCTATAGAATATATCAAGTTCATCATCAATCTTAATCATATAATGAACCAAAACAAGTAATGCAGTCACGTTATCTATTTCGTACTGCTCAATATTTTCGTAATTGGGCTCCCCATGCTGATACTTATTCCGAATTGCCAAACTATTATCAAAAACTTTATTGTTCAGTATGAAATTTAAGTAGTCTGATTCTTGTTTTGTAAATAACGACTTATCAAAAATAATAATATTATCTCTCTCTAATTCATCTAAAGCAGTTTTCTCTTTACTTGATGCATGGATAAAACTCGTTACACCAAATAAATATATATCACGAAGTAATTCAATTTTTGTTATATCAGTAAATCTTAAAAACTCATTATTTTCCTCAATAATACTATTGTCAATGAGATACTGTAATGTCCCTTTTTGATACTCATTAAAATCACAAATGCGAATGTCATAACTATTGATTAGTACGGTGAAATCTTCTCCCTTTAAACTTTTATCTATATAGCACATGCTTGACTGATCTGAAAAAAGTAAATACAAAATATTTTTTGCCGTTTCCTTTTTGGAAAGATATGCATACTTTTTTTCGAGTAAACTTGAAAGTTGTTCAATCGACGGTGTTGGAGTCTCATTCACTAAATTTCTATCAATTATTCGCTCTTCAGAAAAAATAACGTATTGTGTACGAATATTTTCCTCAATCCTGAATAACGTAGAGGTTTTATTACCGACAGTCTCGTCACTGTGCGGAAGATCGAAAGGTATCCATGAAATATCATATTTTTCTTTACAATAATCCACAAAGTACCATTCAATAATATCTTCAATTCTTATATGCCATTCGCCTATAAAATTGGATATAACTTTCATTTTTTGCAAAGCCATATGCCGCTTCGTCTCAAAGTGCATGTCATAGAGATAAGAGTTATTAGTTTTAATTCCTAAAGACTTTAACACGACTCCCATTTCGTCATTTGGGTAACTTGGTAACTTGGAAATTACTTTAGATGAAAAAAAATCATACTCATCACGAATATATTTAAATATATCTAAGAAGGTATGCGCTTCTGCAATTTGCTCACTATCAATGAGACCTCTCAAAGTATAGCTAAACCGCTCAGATGGTGAGGCGCCTGTTGAAGCTATCATGTTATTCAAAATGCTACGCTCTATGGCTTCCTTAGGGCTCATTTCATTGTTTAATTTTGCCTCCAACAGTTCGTCTTCATATTGTTTACGGATAGTGTATACAATCATGTTTCCAACCACACCAGAGTTTTCAGTGGCTATACTTTTGCTAAACTTCTTCAGCCTCTCTTTTATGCGTAGCTTTTGTCTTGGTGAAATATTGAAGTACCTTGTTGCATCTAGATTCTTAATAGGGTTTTCAAGCATTCCCAGATAGTTTATATTGCTATCGGTGTTTTCAATATAAGAATCAACTAATTTACTCCAATCTTCTTTTGTAATATTTTCAGGAAAAATCAGTTTGTCACTGTTACCTTCAGTGTAATTCCAAAGCAACAGTTCAATATGCAAGGAGTCACTTAAAAGATAGTCCCTCAAAAAAATGGAGTATGCATTACCAAGATAGGATGTTTTTAATAGATACCTGACAGGAACATTAGTAGAAAGGAAAGTTTGCTTGAAATCAATTTCAGAAATTTTATCTCCATACTTAAACTGCTTGAAATTTTCAAAAAAATCATCATAATATGTATGCTCTAACATGTCCATAGAAGTCAGTATTTCTTCGCCAGACAGCATACCTAGGTATTTCGCCGTCGCTTTTTGTATTGTATCTCTTGTTTTTTTTGCTTTTTCTATATATTCACTTTCCCACTTGATGGAGAATATATTAGCATTGATAAACTTTACTACATTCTGAAACTCAATAGCATCTTCTACACAAGAAGGTGTAATATTAGAGTCTTCAATAAAATCATCAAGAATTTCTTTTACTCTAGGTAAGTAATAACCAACTCCTAGGTCGCCTGCTGAATAAAATTTCACTCTATCTTTCACATTTAATCCCTCATCCCTATTATAAATAAATTAAGTATATATCTGAATCAATTTCATAAGTCGAAAAATAGCTTAAATAGCCTGATTTTTATCTTATTTCTCTTGAAAACGAGTGGAAACCGCATCATATCAATGGGGGGTAATTGGCCAATTTTAGTCATTTTATCTAATCCCTTATTGATATTGCAGCAATGTCATCTGAATTATGGGGAGGTAGTCCATTTTTGGACATTGAAAATCATTGGGCTGCAACGCTTTTGAATTATGAAATTGGTTCATCTATCAAATCCATTATCTTACTTTAATGGATACCAGCAATAGTAAGCTTGCAAGAAATATCAACACAATCAAGAATGAAATCAATAAATTAGATATCCCCTCAACAAAAAAACTATCTGCAAACTGCTCGAATCTGATATTCAGCTCTTTCTTTTCACCGTACTCACAGATACAGATACAATTCTTATCCAAATCTAAAACTACCCAATAATCATCTAAAAATATTCCTGCGACGATATAGTTCGATTCTAAGTATAGATTTTTTGAGTTATCGATAGCATTTTCCACATCTTTCGTTAAAACAATCGCTCTTGTTTCTTCCCAACAATATATCTTATATTAAATGTATTGAATCTTTAATGGTTCCACTTATTAGTATCATTATCTATATAGAGACATTAAATATTGTTTCAAATGCTTCTTTTCCAAACTGTTCTTCTGCCTTACGTGTAATTAAAATATCTAGATCCTTCTGTGAGCGTGTAAGTGCGACATACAAGCTAGCCATCATCTTATTCATATCAGTCTTTAGTCTCAACATATATGGCGCAATTTCAGGCGTAACGATAAACAAACATTTTTCTTCCTCCAAACCTTTTACCGCTTCAATTGACCTAACAGCAATCTTGTTTTCCTCGCTCACCTTTGTGTCTGCTTCTAAAGCCTCAAACAATCTTGCATATTCAGCTTTCGTTATGGAGTTAAATGGTATCTTTTTATTAATTGCTGCTCTAGGCGTATTATTATCGATAGTAACTAAAGATATTAGCTCATATGCTAGCTTACTTGCATGTTTAATTACGCTTATATCCTCTATAGTTTTTTTTGTGTGATCTGAAATTATTATTTTCAACTCATTGAATAGTGGATTCTTGGAGGTGTTAATATGTGTATCGAACATATCATTTTTTTGATATATATATTTCAAATCATAACTATTTTCATTAATAAATTCCTCCATATTTATCAAATCAGATTCAAAAAAACACTGTAGATTCCCACCCTTATTTTCAGGAGAAAATTGTTGCTCCATAACTGATATATATTGATTAGATAAAGCCAAATGCTCAACAGGACATCTGTGACATTCTTGTATATATGTCACATCATCTTGATAATCTACTATCAATTCCGTCAATCTTCCTCTCCCTTTTAAATCTTGTTTAGGATCTCCAATCAATTCAATATCAATGCCTAATGAATCTAATTTAACCAAAATTTGTTTAAAGTCCACATCAATATCTTGTGCTTCATCGACATATATAGCACCCATATAGCTTGAAATTAGGGCACAAATATTTTCTCTATTTTTTTTCACACTCTTCTTATCACTGCTTTTCTCGCATACAACATATTTAGCTTTGTTTGTAAAAGACTCCACATGCAGACAGCCTTTACTCTCTAATCTTGCAATATGCACTGCTTTATACCTTGGTATATGACTAAGATTGATACGCGAGCTGTGATGAAATTGTTTTTTATATAAGAGAAAATAGTAAGGGCTTATCAGCTCAGAATTCAAAAATGAATGGATTGTACTTACTTTAATCTTCTCAGGAATTTCATGGTAATGTCTCTTTAATTTCTCCACAATAATGTCCGCTGATGCATTAGTAAATGACACACAGTAAATATTTTCTCCATTATTTTGTTCATATCTTTTTATTATCTTTTCGGCTAACTTCGTTGTCTTTCCGCCTCCTGCGCCCGCAACTTCAACCTTCAACTAATTCACCTACTACTTCCTTTTTCTCAAGAAATTGAATAACTTTATCAATATGAGCTGGTAATTTAAAATCCTTCAAATCCTCACTCCCCATATCCTGACAAAACATCAACATCACTTCTGCTTTACCACCTATCCATTTAGAAGATAACTCTTTCTCTGTTTCAATATCATTCCAACCATGTTTTTTATGAAAATAGTTCTTTAGAATTTCAAAATTCCCCACCTGCGAAACAATTTCATTTTCTAGTGTATATTCAATTGTTGTTTCAATCGAAATATTTTCATAAATATTATACTTTTCGTGCTCTGATTGAGCGTTTGTTTGATTATCAAAATCCCTTATTATCCCTAGCTTATTATTAGTATTTTTGTTTAATTTCAACCAAATATCAATTATTTTTGTAAACCCTTTATGAAATGCAATTACTTCTATATCTGAAAGTGTGTTTTGATTTGTTTTAAAGTAGGATTTAATAAATAACTCCTCAGTCAGCCCCTCCACCAAAATACAACGCCTAGAATAAAATAGTTTAAATAAATCCAAATTAGGGTTTTTAGAAAGGTAGTTCATTTCTTCTTTTTCAAATTCATCCTCAAAAGCGTAACCATCACCATTATTCATCAAAATAAGATTTGATAAGTCAAGCTTATCAAGAAATTGTGTACTATGCGTAGAATATATCAGCTGAAGATTATCGTTCTTATCCACAACATTTGATATAAAACTATTCATTATTTGTTGATTAGAGTAGCATAAATGCGCCTCTGGTTCCTCTATAGTCAAAAGAGAAAATAATGTATTACTAGCTTCTATCAGTGAATTAATTATGACTAACTGTAGAATAAGATTTCTGTGTCCTAACCCCTGCGATGCCAAATTAGATTCCTCATATCCTAGTTTCACACTGCTAAGTAAAGAAGCCATCGGTGGCATATTGGGTAAAATGGATATTTTTGAAAAGAACTCCGATGCATTTGTAACTTCTGAATACTCTTGCCAATTCAAAATTTCTTCCATACCGGTGAGCGATTTTATTTGTTCAAAAAAACTAGCATACTCTTTTTCAATATGCATCATCGAGGTCATAGGTAATTTTTTATTAAGTAATTGAACTAATGGTTTTGAACCTAAACGTGAGCTACTAGTTGAAAATTCATCTCTTTCGGCTGCAATAGCATTGTATTTCAATAATCGTAAGTTATCATAGTTAACACTTTTCTCTTTTAATGGTACATAAATAGAATAGCTATAAAAATCGATTGGTAGTAAATTCAATCTCAATTCATCTAAGTCACCATTCCCTGCTTTAGTTAATACCTCCACAACATGATCTAACAATTCTTGCACTTTTTTACAGGAAAAAGAATAAGCTAGTTGGTAGTTTGCTTCTCCATCCTCTGAAAAGTCAACTACAAAATCTTTCATCACGTACCCTTCCGAACCATCAACACGAAAATCTACAACAACAGATACAGTTGGTATAATTTTTGCAAAAGATTCACTCTCAATAGTACCATTACATAAATCGTCCTTATTATCCTTTATATAATCATAGTATTTCTTTTTTGCCCTATCACCAATATCTATCCATCCTAAATTTTTGCTTCCTGTACCAAGGTCATCTGATAACAATGGCAAAGTAATCGCTCTCAAAAAATTACTCTTTCCGCTATTATTATTACCAATAATCGCTGTAACACCAAACATAGGTACTAAAACATCATTTATATTTCTAAAATTTTTGATATGTACTTTTGAAATTTCCATCTATTCCACAGCTCCCTCTTTTTGCATAATATTAACATGAATATTATAACATTAAGAAAACGTATTCACCACTGTATTATTATTTCTTTATAAAAAATGACTTTAGCCAAAAACTAGTTTTTCTTTTATTCGCCTAAAGATAATCCGCATTTCAAGAATGACATAGCGAAAAGAACGACAGCTCTCACTCTAGTCGTTCTTTTCGCTATCTTATTCAGTTGCAAAGTAGTTATTAACGGAAACTCTTATCACACTGTATAGATGTACAGCACGTACTCTTCCTTCCCTTTTTCAGCTCCTTCTTTTGGTTGTATCCATGTAACTATATCACCGTCTAAAGAAACATTAGATATAAAAGAACCCCTTGCAATTTCTGACTTTTCACCCTGAATATAATCAAACAGAATGATGTTATCGTTTGTATAATAATCTAGAACTAAATTATTTCCTGATGAACTAATCAATCCTGTGTTTGACACTTGGCCAAATACAAGTTCATCATTGAGCATCATTTTGTACTCTCTTCCATCTTTTTCGACTTCGATATAAACTACCTGCTTATCACCGACTATTTGATACTCTTCAATTAAATTATTGTTTGAGATTAATTGCTGGAGATTTGAACAATCTGTTAACCAATCCTCACAATAATTTATGGTAGAACTTTTTACCGCTTTATCACCCATAGTTACATAAAAAAGTATATCATCATATAGTTTAGGGTTGCCTGCATTATTGATGAGTTTTACAAAGGTTTTAGTGGTACAATCAAACTTATATAGCGATATGATACCAGTTGTCGGTTCTTGAAGCTCCATGACAAGTTGATTATCTTTGAACACCGATAATGGTGCGTACCCTCCAATTTTTTTATCGTCAGAAATTTCGATTGGATTTTCGATTGTTTCTACCAACTTATTTTTACCTTTGTCATATACATAATAAGTTTTTGGCCAAAGAATTTGAGAATTGATAGAACGCTTTTGAAATTGCGTAATGACTAAATATCTGTCATCTTGGAATGAAGCTGATATGTCCACAACGCTGTCACCTTCATTCCCATAGCTAACATCAAAATATTTAGTATACTTTTTTTCAATAAAATCAAAACTACCAATCTCTGTGTCATTTCCTAAAATAATAGTGTTGCCATTTCTAGCGTTGCCTTCAACGATACTGCCATTTTTTCCTAAAACGGTAGATAGTTCAATCTTAATAGTCTCTTGTTTTTCGCTCATCCTTTCTGATGAAGCCTCACTCTGATTAGAACATCCTGTTAAAATCAAAATTAAAAACAATATACATACAATCTTTTTTACCATATTATTGAGCCGTCTGCAATAAAGTAAGCTAGTCTGTCCGCCTTGATTTCTCCATATTTAATATTATGATTTCTTCCTCCAGCTGGATCAGCATAGTAGTATGTCATATTGGAAGCAGTTGTACCCGAAAATCCATATATCGTTACAAAATGACGAGTGTCTGGAGAAGTGAATCCAGGGAATGCACCGTAGACACCCGCTACCATAGGGCGACTTTGATACTTGATACTCCCACGTGCTCGTGTCCATAAGTCATTCACATCACGATAATAACTTGAAGGAAATGTTGCGGCGTACCAGCCTTTTCCTGCTAAATTTGTTAATTCTTGAGCAATTCTTGTGCCACTACTTCCATCTCTACTCGTAGTACCTAACCAACTTGCTAGAGTTCCTTGCGTATACCAAGTTCCTCTACCTACAGTACTTAATGCACTTTTTAAGGCTGCTGGTCCACAATAATAACCTGTTTCTTGAGTGTATTGCGTTATCGGTAATTTTTTACTCTCCGCGAATGCCGTCTTTGGTATTCCAAAAATCAATAAAGCCACCATCATACTGATAATAATTTTTTTCATTTTAGTTACCTCCACTTTTTATTATGCCTCACTTAATTTATTGCAAACTAACTCTTCCCTCCATTCATATTATTTGTACGATCTGTTAAATATTCTTTGTTATAAAATTATTAAGTCTATTTAACATGTCGCACCACTCTCATTTTTTTGCCTTGCCTAATTATACAATCTAGAAAACGTTCTATTTAACAGCCTAACCTATATACTTTGTTCCACCGAGAAACCAATTAATCATTAGCCACATCGTATGATACTCCTTTCACAAAGCCTGTTATTTGTATATCCATTATGTTACACTAATTATAAATATATTTATTTTTATGTTCACTATATTCACCCCCGAAATATTTTATTTATTCATCACGATTGAAGGAGAGTTATCATGAAAACATATGGAGCTGCTATACGACAGATTCGAAAGAACAAATCACTTTCTCAATCTGACGTATCCAACAACATTCTTGCTCGAACTACTATCTCTAAAATTGAAAATAACAACATCACACCCACTATTACTACAGTCGAAAGTATTATCATTAAGTTAGATGTAACAATGGATGAACTTCGATTTATTAAAAATGATTATAAACTAAGCACCCGTGAGGAAATCATTGCAGCCTTTTTCAAGCTCGTTTCTAATACACAAACAGAGAAAATAATGGATATCATCGGCAGATGTGATACTTATCTTGATAATGATCCTAAAGATAATCTGCTAGAAGATATAAAAATTGCGTTGAAAGCGTCACTTCTTTTAACAAATAATGAATTTGAATATGCACAAGAACTTGTCAAACCAATATGGGAGCGACTAGAAAAGATTGATCACTTCTCACTAATTGAGGTACGGCTCGTATGTAATATACTATTTTACTTTCCACTGGATGTAATCGAAAAATTTGTACCTCGCCTATTAATAATGATTGATAAATATAATGCTTTTGATAAGTCTTTAAACTCTTTAAAAGCAGCGTTACTTATCAACACTGCCTCTATTTTCATGCAACATAACTCTGCTATTACTACAAGTAGTTTAAATGCCGCTATCATTATTTCTAAGGATATTAACCGTTTTGATCTATTAGCTAGCGCATATTATTTACAAGGAGTTAATGCTAATGATCCTAGCCTAATAGCTAAGGCGAAAAATATTTTTCTTGCCATCGAAAAGGATGCTATTTTATTTCAGTTTGAAAAAGAATACTTTCCCAAAGATGCCATCCACTAATTAGATGCTCCCCTCAACGCAAAAACACCTATGAATTTAGATTAACTCTAATTTCATAGGTGTTTTCTATTTCTATTAATCTTGCCAAAATGCATGCCTACTAGTCTTCATGAATTTATCAACAAACTGCTCGAATCTGATATTCAACTCTGTCATTTCCCCGTACTCACAGATACAGATACAATTCTTATCCAAATCTGAAACTACCCAATAGTCATCTAAAAATATTCCTACGGCGATATAGTTGGATTCTAAATCTAGATTTTTTGAGTTATCAATGGCATTTTCCACATCAAATATTTCAAGACCTTCTGATTTTATGACCATTCCATCTTCATAAGTGGCTAAGATGCTAGCTCCATTATATGAGTTCAAGAACATTTTATAATCATTTGGTATTGTCCGACCTAAATAATGTTCTAATAACTGTAAATCATCCCGTGTAGATGCTGATTTATACTCACAAATCGCATTACATGGTACTCCATCTACTACATTCAACTCAATAGGAGTATCTGGCTTGTACTTACTTTTTAGCTCGTTGAGTACCTTATCCATTATCTCTGTCACGCTTTAACCACCTTTACTTAATATCCTGTCCATCAGGTGACACTGCTTTCTGGTGGATCAACGTACCAATTGGCAATAGATTAGAAAACGCGTTAGTACCGCCATATTGTAACGGTAACCTATGATGGATTTGAATATTTGTCCAATTTTAATTCTACGCCCAAATCTCGATTAATGCTAAATAATAATATCATTTTTAATTTTTCATTCTCTATTCTTCAATTGATGCTAATTTTTCTTTAGACAAGTAAAAAAGTTTCTTCTTCAAAGAACAATTATAGTAGCAGTATGTAACAAGTATGATTGATATAATAATAAAGTATATTGCTATTGTCATATAAATAGCCTGTTCCGATTGTTTAATACCACGTTGTGCGAGTTCTATAGTGTCGTTGTATTGATTAAGTGTCTCTGCATACTCTGCACTTTTTTCATCTGGCGTGTCCATATAATTAATAAGATATTCTTGTTTTGTTTTCAAATCATATTCATGCAATGTGTACTGAAAAAGTTGTAGACCAAAAAAACCTGCAACAATTGCCATCATTAATGTTGTAAGAATGGTTATTGAAAATTGAGCTCGCTTCACATTTGTTTCTAGGCACCCTCTACACAGATCTATTAATAGAGTGATTGCGTCATTCCCATTACTATTTTCCGCTCTATATTTTTCAATTAATATTTTTAAATCACTATGCTTCATTCGAAATTTCTCCTATTCTATCAAAATCATAATAATTACACGTATTTTAAGCTCACTTTATCAAATCCGAAAAGTTATATTTCTTCAAATAGAAAGATACAAGATATAAGCTAAAACTATATCAGCCTATACCCTATATCCTCCTGTATCATTGTTACCAGTTAAACTGTTTTTTCATTAAAACTCATATACATTCAGCTTTTTAAACACTGGGCGACAGATCATAAATAGACCAAATCCTATCATCGCTCCTGTTGTATTCAAAATCAAATCATCCACATCAATCCTATGCGGGACAGTCTGGTATAGAAGGTTTTGAACTAATTGTGCTAATTCAATAGACAGCGTACATATAAATGCCGTGATCAACATTCTTTTCCAACTTACTTGATATTTGGAACACAGCGGATACAAACACCCCAGAGGTACAAACATAATAATATTAGCCACTACTTGAAATACAGATGCGGCTGTGTCATATTCTCTGTATGAATAAATCTCGCTTATTGTTCCAAATGGAATTAAATTGAACCAACTTAAATCACTAAAGATAGCGTCTCTATCACCTGTTGCAAGATCAATCGGAAACAATGTAAATGAGATCACACCAATGATATATATAAACATAAAACTTTTGAATACTATTTTTTCAATTGGTGTCTTTTGCTTTATCCAATGAATTAAGAAAGGAATGTAAATAAGGGGTGCAATAACAAGTAGTATTTCTGATTTTATGACTATCAAATTTATTCCACCCGTCTATTTATTTTTCAGCGTTCCTGTAGCTCTAATCTCGTAGTATCTACCAGATTTCTCAGCAACTAAATAATAGCTTGATGAATTCCCATCAACATAATATTGGTGCGTCGTTGTTTTGTAACTCCATTTCTTTCCTGGAGTGAAGTTTCGTTTACCATAGGAAGAATCAAATCCAAATTTTTCTTTCATAAGTGAAACTGTCACAGTTGGCGCAGCATTTCCAGATGCAGCTACACTCAATTTTAAATTCGCATACCCCTTAGATAGCTTGTGGTATTTGTTGTTCTTCGCACCATTAGTTTCCTCATGTAGCATCGAAATATTCACATTTTGACTTACCGATGCGTATGCAGTAACTAGTGGAATACTGAGCATAGCACTCCCCAATGCTAATGCTGCTATCATCTTTTTGAACTCTTTCTTTCTCAAATCTTCCAACTCCTCTTTTATGTTTTTTATATTACCAAATTTCACTATACCTTAATCTAGAACTATTATCAAAATATACCCTATTTCTAAACATTCCATATACCAGAGAGCGTTCTCATCTAGTAAACAAAAAAACGCCGATAATTATCAGCGCTGCTGCATTGATCTATTTCAAACTATGGGGGGAGAGATTAGGATATAGATCACAGCCAATGAGATGAATAGAAATAAACTATGCTTCGTGTCAGGAAGATTGTATTTGTTTGCAACTATCCGCATTAGCTTTTGTTAGACATTATTGGAAAAACAAACTATACTAACAGTAGAAATATTTTACTATAACATTTGTTTTGACGGGGCTATTTAATCAAGTTGGGGATAACTGGGATTGAATAGCTCTACCTCTATCAAAACCTAAGCAATAATAAAGTATGCAAATACTGATGCTAACATTTTCTTCACCCTCCTGACAAATTTATTTTATCATATAAAATCTGACATTCCCAAAATGTAACTTATAAGAGTCACACAAAAATAATGTTTTGAAAATGTCATTAATACAAATAAAAGGCGGGATTAGATGCTAGAAAACAACTCTGGTAGCAAATGGGAAATTGGTGAAACACTAAAGGCTATTCGGCTAAGTTCTGGGATGAAACAAACCGAGGTTTATAGCAATGTCATGTCTAGAGCTCATTTACAACGAATTGAAAAAAATGTTCAAACTCCTACATATCCTTTACTTCTCAATGTGATACAAAAATTTTCTATGGATGTAGATGAATTTGAATATATTCGTAATGATTATTCACGCTCAGAGACACAGACACTCTTTCATAAATTCAGAAGCATCAAAACAACTTTAAATACTGATGCTATGAGAAACCTTATTCAAGAGGTCGATGACTATCTA
Organism: Listeria weihenstephanensis; assembly: GCF_003534205.1. Taxonomy (NCBI): domain Bacteria; kingdom Bacillati; phylum Bacillota; class Bacilli; order Caryophanales; family Listeriaceae; genus Paenilisteria; species Paenilisteria weihenstephanensis. Next base: position 2,306,757 of record NZ_CP011102.1, read on the forward strand.
CTCAAAAATAAAAGCGCTTTTATACAAAATCTACACTATATTTTGAATGGATACTTAATACTTCAAGAAACAAGCAATATCGATATGGCGAGAAAATACTTTGATCCAGTCTGGGAAAACATACAAAAAAAAGAAACATGGTATTACAATGATATTATACTTATGTCGAATATCTTTTATATGTTTGAAGACGAATCGCTTCAATTTATTCTAGATGAGTTATACAAATATTTCGAACTATATGCTGGATTCGCGGATATTGATAGGATTAGTAGAATAACAAAATTTAATTATTGTACGCTTCTACGATTGCAAAATAGATACTTTGAAACCGAGAGCATACTCAATGAGCTTTTAGCATCTGCCAAAAATGCAAGAGAAGGTACCCTGATATTAGATATTAAGTTTGCCCTAAATCAAATTTATTGGTTAAAAGGTTTCAAAGATGAAAGCGATCTTGAGGTTGCAGGTATCATTTCTTCTATGGAATTCATTGGTGATTTGAAAGTCTCAGAGGATATGAAAAAAGATTGGGAACAATTCAAAGTGAATCAATCTATTTCACTTCACTGAATAAATACCCAGATTAATATTGTGCTAGTCAGAAGAAAAAGCGATACTCCCATTTTTAGGGGCATCGCTTTTTCTTCTGACTAGCACAATGAAAGTATAAAATAACTTCATTTACAGTTCTATTTCTTTATTTCGATTTCTCTTTTTATCCCCTGTTGCACTTCAATTGTAAATTCAAGACCCTAAAAAAGCCTGTCAGAAATAATGTTTTCTGATTCACGAAACCTCGCCTATTATGCACACAAACTTTACCTTTATATTATTTATTCTGAACAAGCAATTTCCACCATATATAAATTAACCATCTCTTCTTCCTTTGTATGCATTAATTTAGCGTCCTTTCCTCTACAAATTTTTTCAAGTTTTCATAACTAGCTGTTGCCTTTTGATACATTTTTCGGATGTTTTGTTTATCATCATATTTTTTTGTTTTATCGAACCAAGCCATTTTATCGTATAACTCCAATCCATTAAACACAATTAGTGTATCTGGTGTAACATCATCACTTACATCATACCCACTCACATCATCCCTGAGAGTGTAATTAGCTTCATCATAGTTGCTTTTATATAGGAACGTAAGTAATTGATATGTATTATTTTTGCCTTTTATAATTAAATGATATATTTTAAGCGCCTCTTGTCTTTTTCCCAAGTCATCGCTATCTCCGAAAAAGAGTTTATAATTATGATTCATTTTAGCTTCATAGTATAATTCGAGTCCACTTCCCGATATTTCAGACATCTTATTTGCGTCCTTCATACTGTATTCATCAACATCTTTCCATTTTCGTAATTGGACCTCTTTACCTGAAACCATCTCCGCAGTTAAATACAAATCGTCTAAATAGCCTGACCGATGTTCTCTTTTCAATTCAAATTCTGCTTGTTTTAGCCCCATAATAACAAGCCATGCCCCAAAAGCAGATTTCTTTTTAGGTTCATGAGGCTCCACTGAACTAAGTAGACTTAAATTATAATTCAGAGGTGCAACTCGATTTTGATCTAATTGATTCAACCATAATATCACCAACGATACGAATATTGGCGCAATCAATATCTCGGCAACAATCAACCACCAGCTCTTCTTATATTGCTGTTTTTTTTGTTTTTGCTTGCTCATGTTTAGTCTTCCTACTTCCTTAATAAAATTTGCATTTCCAACCCTTTGATAAAAAATATTGCTTCACACCCAATTATTCACTATAATAGTCTTTATTTAGAGGAGTGATGCATAATGGGAAATTCAATGGATTTAACAGTTTTTAATGAACTACTTTTAAATAATCAATTCATGGATATCAGTGATGATTTAAAAAAATTCCAGAATCAAACTTCTAGCTTTTATTACGATGAAACAAATAACATTCGTAAATTTTGGCTTGACAAACAAGATTTCAATGCACCTATTGATAAAGACTTTATTTTAGGCGGTGTGATGCATTTCGGAGACGCCCCTCCAATTGATTTTGATTCTATAAAAATAGTCTTACGTTTACAAAAATCTGTTAAAGAGATCAAGTTCAGATATATCAGTAAAAGCGCAGATTTTTTGGACTGCCTAAAAGAGCCTAAAGTTCGTATTTTCTTAGGGTGGCTCCATCAAAGTGAATTATATGTTCATTATTCTAATATAAACAATTTATACTATGCCATAGTTGATATCATTGATGATATCAACATGAAGGCAGAGACCATAGAATTTATTGATTTAATGAAAAATGAGTTATATAAACTTGCTTGTAAAAATTATCCTGAATTTTATAAATTACTGCTAACGTATAATTATCCAAACATAGACCTACAATCTATTGCACCATTTTATCAAGAAATAATTAATTTTATAGATAGACCAATTACTGAACTCTCAATGGAGTTGTTATTTCTCAGAAAAATACTAGTCTCTGCAAAATCTCAAAATGAAATGGTTTTCTTACAAAACAACCCCGAAAATACAATTATTGAGGATTATCATTTATTCTACCTGCGCCCATTAGGTCTTTTCCCGACTTCTCAACATATATTTGACCATGAATATTTAGTTGAAGAACTATTTAGCCAGTATGACAGCCTTCTATATAATAATAGTATCTTTAACAACTACTCCTTTGTCGATTCAAAAGAAAATCTCTTAATACAAATTTCTGATTGCGTAGTGGGTCTGATCGGCAAACATCTGAATTTCATCAATAATTTAAATCATAAAAACATAATTCAGCTAATTGATTCCCTTGATTCGGTACAAAGGAAGAATTTAAAATTGTTTGCTCAGCTATTAGAAAAATCCGAGAATATCAGTAAATTATTGATTCATTCCAGTACCAGTCTAGAGCACCGAGAGGCTGAGGCAGCTATACTTCAGTTCGCACTAATACTAGACTAACAATCAAACCGCCTGTCATTTAGGCCTCTGTATAGCTACAAATAAAAAAACATGACCCTATATTGAATTTACTTAACACATAACCCACTTGGATTTCCAACTAGGTTTAAGTCCAATATCTTCCCATGTTCATTGCTATATTTACGCATCTTATTTTTCGTATATATTGGATGGAAAGTATAGTTTTTATTAGACAAAACTTGCCCACTATCTTTCAATTTAGCAGCAAGGAAGGAAATCTTTTCTTTATTGATTATTTCATGAATTTGCCACACATATTTTTCAAAATACTCCTGTGGGACGCCTGTTGCTAGGAATAAATCTTTACTCTTCATATTCATTAATTCTTTTTCTATATCTTTCATATTCTGAGTCAGTATATCTTCGTCTTCCTTAACAGTAGTTTCAAGCGCTGTCACCTCCGATTTCGTTGTTCCATAATAAGGCATACTATTATATATCAAAACTGTTTTGTAGCCTTCACACCATGCATATTTAGCAACTCTATTGACTGTCCTATCAGATTCATCGGTTTTAGCCTTACTTGGGTTCATCATAATAACAAGCAGGGTTTTTTTGCTGTTTTTATTTGTTGCTTCTCTAGCGACTAAATCTATTTCAAGTTTATAACGATATTCTATCTCATTAGTTTGAGGTGGGTCCATTTTTATAGAAGCTATATTTACATATTTTTCATTATAATTGACCATGATTATATTAATCTCCTTTATAATCCATTTAATTATATAACTGATTATATATCTTGTTTGTTTGTGCTACATAACCCAATACACTTTCTTGGTTAATCCGTAGTGCTTCCACAGGGAGGTTGCTTTTTCCTGCTAGATTGTCAGATTGTATAGTCGCATTTATATCTGAAAAACGCTCATTATTTAATAACTGATCATTATTTATAAAAAATACTTTTATAAATTTGGGTAGACTTACTTCTACAGTAAGCCCTGAAGGCTCAATAGAGCTAATTGCACCGTTTGCTTCAGCAATAATGTGATAGTACTGATAGTATTTATTTTTATTGTTGTCTATAATTAACAGGATAAAAGGAATGACTTGTATTCTATTAGCTGAACTTTTCCTTATAGTGAACTCCTTTGTAGACTTAATCAATTTAAAGTTTTTAGGAGTAATTTTATTGTCTTCGATAGTTATTAAATATGTTTTATCAATGTTTCCTTGCTCTATCTCTTGATCAAATGAAATATCAATACTCGACCTATAAGGCTTATCCTTTATTGCTGTATCAAACGGCAAGCTGATTTCATCCATAGAAAACTGATTTGTTATGAGTTGAAAATTAGTCAATTCCTTGTCCAAAATTAAATTTGAATTTCTTTCTGTAAATGACTGCGTTATGTGAAATAGAGATATTGTCAAAATAATAGATATACACCATTGTGCTATATTAATTATATTTTGTGATGATTTTTTGCTGTCTTTGCCTTTGCTTTTATGTTTGTTCTTATTTTTGTTTTCTTTCATCCTAAAACTCCCCATTATTCTACTGCTTGTCACAAAATCTTCTTAGAGCTTAGTTAAAAATATTTTTCATCACTCTGCCGATGCAATTCATGACTGTATCTATCTTCAAATTCTCCATTTCTGTAGAATTCCATATTAATTCTAGACTTGCTTCTATCAATTTCATAAAAGACTCCCATAGTATACCCACAAACAGATTCGGGAAGCTTTATACCATCTAAAAAAAATATACCTTTATCGTGTAAATCATTAAAATGTGTTGTAAGAAACTTTAACCGTTTTTTATCACTTTCTGCACTATATTTCTTGCTAGTATTGTTGCTTTTTTTTACCTCAAAAGCAATTAAATTATCTTCATTTTGATTAGTGTCATCCAGTCCACGCTTCCCTTCACTATGAATGATAAGATCGCATGTGATTGCTAAATATTCAACGGTTCCTATATCATTATTTTCTATATACTTCACCTTATCAGCATTTCGATTGTACTCCGTATCTGTTTGGTATCCTTTGTATATACTTGGCTTCTCAATAATTAGTTGATTGATCGCCTCAGCTAGCTTAGTTACAATATTTCTTTCTGAAGGATTCAAATTAAAAATTTTTCTTTCCCATTTTACAATAAATTCTTCACTCACTCGTTTTATATCTTCCTTCATTTCCTCATATTCATCCACATATACCACCCTTTTTTGATATTCTCCTCATAATTATTCCTAATTTCAACTATACCTCAAACTAAGAATATTAACAAAACATTTCCAAATATATCTGTGTATTGTTACGTAGAAAAAGGCGGTATCTCCTAATGGAGATACCGCCTTTTTCTGACTAGCACAATTAAATCATAACATAAATTCCTTTCCAACGCTTTGTCCCTCTTCTATACCAATAAACGTACCTACTTCCGCTTGTTTCTCTTTTAACTGCGACAAAATAGACGTTGGTTCTTTCTTCTCCACATCTCCCCTTGTCAATTCTCCATCCATTTCTAATAATAGATTTAATTCAGTTAATCGAGCTGCTTTTTCTTGTAGTGTTTGTTCCTGTGAAAACGGGCTGTTAATTTCAACTTTTGCTTTTTCTGTTTGTGCAATCATATTGTCTAGTTTTTGCTTAGACTCCACTAATTCTTCGCTAATTCCTTTAACTACATTTTCCATGCGTGTCATATTCCCTACCGCATCATTTCCTAGACTTAATTTATAAGATTCGGCATGTTTCAAGCGAATATTCGCCTTATTGTAATACGTATCGTACGTATACTCCACATCAAAACCTCGATAAATTCCAATGACCTGTGGTGTTTCTGTATGACTTGCTTTTTTGCTGATGGCTAGGAGTGTTTGTCCTGCTATTTCTTTTTCACGGAAGGTCACCTCTTGTAGTTGTATGGCGAAATCTTGTTCCTGCGTTTCCATGGCTAGACTCAAATCCGTGGTTTGTGCCTGAACCATCGCTTGTAGCTGCTTGATTTGCTGCGGGTAACTGGTCCGAACATTATCTTCTAATTGTTGTTTTTGTGTTTGAAAGTTAGATTTTAAGAGCCGTAATTTGGCAACTTCCACATCCAGCTCCATTTTCTCTTTGATATGCGGATTTCCAGCGCAGAGGGCTTTTATTTCTGCAAAGGATAACGCGGCTTCATCCATATCATCGCAAGCACGGACAGGAGATTTAGACGTCATGATTTGACTGATAAATTTTTGCTTTGTTTCGTTGGTTTGGTACATGTACGCGTCAAAGGTTCCCTCGGTCACATAGTTTTTAATATAGACCTCTTTATTTTGATTCCCTTGTCGCTCAATTCGTCCACCGCGTTGCTCCAAATCAGAGGGACGCCATGGGCAATCTAAATTGTGTAAAGCGATTAATCGGTCTTGTACATTGGTTCCTGCTCCCATTTTTGCTGTTGAGCCGAGTAAGACCCGCACTTGTCCGCTCCGTACTTTCGCAAAAAGATCCTTTTTCTGTTTATCTGTTTTGGCATCATGAATGAATCGGACTTCTTGTTCTGGTACCCCGCTCGCTAGTAATTTTGCTTTTATATCGGTGTACACAGAAAAGGTATCGTGATCCTTTGGCGTGGATAAATCACTAAATACTAACTGCGTCAATCGCTTTTCCTTGGTCTGCTCCCATAGTTGAAAGACCTCTCGCACGCAGGCATTGACTTTGCTTGCCTCGTCATCCTCCAATAAATCATTCATCAGTCGTTGATCCAGACCGATTTTTCGACCATCATTAGTGATTTTCAACATGTTGTCTATCCATGGATCAACACTACCATTTCGTACAGCACTGGCACGTTCAGAAAGGGATTGCACCATCTTCTTTTGAATCTCGGTCGCTGGTACCACAACCGTTTCACGATGCACCATTGGCGTTGGTAAGTTTAACATATCCGCCGTCTGAATATCCGCAACTTCTTTAAACATCGTCATAAGTTCGGGCAAGTTGAAAAACTTCGCAAATCGGGTGCGAATACGGTAGCCTGTTCCTTCTGGTGCCAATTCCATCGCAGACGTTGTTTCGCCAAACGTAGCTGCCCATGCATCAAAGTGAGCTAATCCTTTTGCTTCCAACACATCATATTGAAGGTAGCGCATCATCGTATACAGCTCGGTCATCGAGTTAGAAATCGGTGTCCCTGTCGCAAAAACAACACCTTTCCCACCCGTAATAGCATCTAAATACTGGCACTTCATAAATAAGTCCGTGGATTTTTGTGCTGCCGTTTGAGGCACCCCTGCGACATTTCGCATTTTCGTGTATAAAAACAGATTTTTGTAATTATGTGCTTCATCGATGAATAACTTATCTACCCCTAATTGTTCAAAGGTCACCACATCATCTTTGCGCTTTTCTTTGGATAAGCCTTCTAATTTTCCTTCTAATGATTTTCGGGTTCGCTCTAACTCCTTAATGGCGAATCGTTCCCCTTTATGTTGTTTCAATTCTTTAATCCCTTCGGTAATTTCCGTTATTTGCTTTTGAAATTGTTGGACTTGTCGTTCTGGTGAAATAGGAATTTTCTCAAACTGAGAATGTCCGATAATCACCGCATCATAATCTCCTGTCGCAATACGCGCACAAAACTTCTTGCGGTTCGCTTTTTCAAAGTCTTTATTACTGGAAACTAATAGATTCGCGGATGGGTACAACTGGAGAAATTCAGAAGCAAATTGCTCAATAATATGGTTGGGTACGACAAATAAATTTTTATTGGATAGCCCTAATCGCTTACTTTCCATCGCCGCGGCCACCATTGTAAATGTTTTGCCTGCGCCTACGACATGACCAAGTAACGTGTTCTTTCCATACAAAATGCGAGCCACACCATTTTGCTGATTGGCTTTTAATTGAATATCAGGGGTCATGCCGGTAAAGGTAATATGACTACCATCGTATGTCCGTAATCGGGTCGTATTAAATAGCGCATTATATTCGGATACCAGCCGCTCCCGTCGTTCTGGCTCAGCAAATACCCAGTCTTTAAACGCTTGCTTGATAGCTTCTTGTTTTTGTATGGCTAGAGTTGTTTCTTTTCGGTTTAGTTCTCGTTTTTCTCGCCCCTCACTATCACGCACGGTATCATAAATGCGCATATCACGCAGGTTGAGTGTCTCTTCTATAATTTTATAGGCATTCACACGATCTGTTCCATACGTTATGTTCGCTGCAACATTCAAACTATCACGATTTTTATTTTGTACATGCCATGCATTCGTGTAGGTCGCATAGTGTAACACAATAGTATGTTGCATATATCTTGGTGTTTTTAATAATTCAAACATAAATTGCTCCACTAACGTTGGGTCTATCCATGATGCCCCTAATCTCACGTCGATTTCACTGGCTACTAATTTTTGTGGTTGTACTGCCGTTAGTGCCTCGATGTGCGTTTGGAAGATAGCATGATGTGCTGGTATCGTTTGTAGTAATTTTTCGACTAACGCTAACTTGTTACACACTTCTCCAGAGAGGTATTCATTTGCCATCACAAAATCAAAAGCTTGTATATCAAAAGCCTCACTCGGTGATTCCTCCAAATGCCAGTGACTAAAATCACGAAAAATAACACCTGCTAAATCACTTTCTAATTGCTCCTCAGATAAACCACTTAATTCAGCCATAAAAGCCATATCAATTTTTGCTTTCTCATTCAGTGACACGACCAAAGCATCTTGTGCATTTTCGACATGTGTGATGACTTTTTGTTGCTTGATTGTTCGCTTGGTAAACATATCCGCTTTCGCTTTTAAGGTGCCATCTTCTTTCAAAATTTCTAACGAGCAGAGCAAATAATACGCGGAATCATTCGCAAACGCTAATTTATTTCCTTGACTGTTGATTAAGCCATACTTTTTGGTGAAAGCATCATAGAAAGTATTTAATTGCTGTTGTTGCGCTTGGATCGCTTCCTCCGAATGACCTTCTAATTGGTAGTCCATCAATGTGTGCACGCAGTCGCGCAAAGCAACTAATCCTTTCACACGCTTCATCGCAGTATCTGATAATACGACACGGTGCATCCGTGCATCTTGGCGAAAATACAAATCGTCATTCACTAAGGTATAACTAAAATTTCTAACTGTAGGATCGGCTAATAGGCTTGCGTCTTCCTCTCTTTCTTCTGTTAGTGATTCCAGTGACTCACCTATCTCTATGTGCTGCACAGCTTCTTGTAATTGGTTTTCTAAAGGAGTATCAGGAAATGGTAAACAGACGCTCGCTTCCTCGTCCCCATACTGATTCGCTGAAAAAGCCATCTTTCCCAACACCATTTCTGGATGTTCAACAAAATAACTATTGATTGGAATGTTATCCTCTGTATAACCAAGATACACCCAATCAGGCTCTATATCTACAAGATGGTCTCGTTTTTTCAGAAATAAAATGTCACTGGTTACTTCGGTGCCTGCATTTTTTTGAAACGTATCATTTGGTAATCGTATGGCACCGATAAGTTCTGCACGTTGCGCAAGATATTTCCGTACGCGACTATCTTTCTTATCCATTGTTCCTTTCGAGGTTACAAAAGCAACGATACCGCCAACGCGAACTTTGTCGAGTGCTTTCGCAAAGAAATAATCATGCACCATAAAGTTGTGCTTATCATACGTAGCATCTGGAATTTTATACGCACCAAAGGGAATATTCCCAATTGCCACATCAAAAAAATTATCTGGTGTGGTGCTTTTCTCAAAACCAGTAATTTGAATCTCAGCAGTCTGATACAACTGTTTGGCAATACGTCCCGTAATACTATCAAGCTCAATACCGTACAACTTGGATGCTTGCATCGAATCTGGTAACAAGCCAAAAAAGTGACCCGTTCCAAGCGCAGGTTCCAAAATATTACCCGAGCTTAGTCCCATTTTTTCAACGGCTTCATAGATTGCTTTAATAACAACTGGTGGTGTATAAAAGGCATTCAGCGTGGATGCTCGCGCGGAAGCATACTCTGTTTCTGGCAACAAGGTGACTAGCTCTTGATATTCTTTTTCCCACAGCTTATTTTCATTGTGAAAAGCTTGCGATAAACCACCCCATCCAACATACCGTGCTAAGATGTCTTGTTCTTCTACCGTGCCAAGTCTATTTTCACCCTCTATTTGTTGCAATGTTTTGATGGCAGCGACGTTATTCGCAAACTTAGATTTGGCACCGCCAGTCCCTAAGTCAGTATCCACAATGCGATAATCATGCGGTGTTGCTTCTATCACCGTTTCTTTTTTTGTCGCATCCGCTTCTTTTGTGATGATATAGCCTTCCTCATATAGGACACGCTGCATCTCAAGAATCACTTCATGCCAGTCATACGCAAGAACCGTTGGGAGTGCATTTCCATCATCATTAGCAATTTCCAATGTAATTCCATGGCGTGTAATAAAAACATCCACCTGTTCACCCGTAGCTAACTCACTGCTCTCCGATGTCCCGATATACTGTTCAAGATAAGCTTCTACACGTTCATATCCATTTTCAAAGCCGAGTAAATGCACCATTTTTTCTTTTTCCTCGGCATCCAAGAAAATCATGCTTTCTAGCACATCATCTACATCTGTATTATCCTTAGTTCTTGCATCATCCGCGTGGTATTCAGTAGCTTCGTCAGGTTTCGCTTCTAGCGTATTGAAAAGGTCACTTTGTACAGGTTGTGGTGGTGACACTTCCTCTAAAAACACATCCATGGCTATCATCGTATCAATATAATCCACCACTTCATTCCATGCATGAAAACTTTCTGTACTAAGCGTCATAAAGTTGCCTTTCCAACAATGCAAGCCATTCTCATACGCTTTATACCCATATCTTAAGTTGTCTTCACCCACTAATATGCCACTATACTCATCATTAAAGGCAGATTTTATATAGATTGCTTTCTCTTCCTGACTCAATGCCTTTTGGAAAAAATCATAAATATCCTTTTGTGTCAATTTGAGCAAGTTCGATGTTTTGATTATATCAAATACTTCTGCTTCTGAAAGTGAAGGCTTGGTAACAATGTACTCAAATGTATCTTTGTGAGAACTGGCTTCCTTTATGAACTCATTATCGTCCAATTCTTCCTCATCTTCCTCTTGCGTAGACGAAAAAGCCGAGTCAGGCTGATTCCCTAACTCGGCTTTCGCTGTATTCCAATTTTCCTTTTCTTGTTGTGTCATAAATCGATTTGTCTGCACTAAGCGTACCATCATTTTTAGGACATCTTGCCATTTTAACAATACCCGCTTATCCGTTCCCATGAGGTCAATCTCATATCCTTTCGGACTAGCGTGTTGTGATAGACGTGTTCCAGATACCGCAGGCGTATGACCACTTTGACCAAATAATTTTTTCAGAAAATCAATATTTTGTTTATTGCTTTCTCCCTTATTCAGTTGGTCATAAATTTCTCCTCTTATACGGACATGTTCATTCACCAATACGGCATCAATGACTTTTTGCTTAAAAACAAACGGCTCTTCTTGCACTTCTGCTTCTCCAAAAAGCGTAAATTGCGATACTTCATGCACAGGCTCGTCTACTAACTTATCCAGTAGAATCATACCATCTAAATACGCTACAACATTTGCCCAGTTTTTCTGTGTTTCAGCTGTACGGACGGGAAAATGACCTTCCCAGAAGTGGACTTGATGTTCCTCTATTTGATAACCAACTCGGATGGTATACTCTACTCCAATTTCCACATCATCCTCTGTTTTTTCATTGGAGTACATGTTTAATATATCGTGTATCGATTGTTCTTTTTTTATGGTTACATCAAATTCGGTCACGCCATCGTTAAAAATAGCTTTTAAATACGCTACTTTTTCTTCCACAATATCATGAGAAAGAAAAAAGGACTGAATATCCTCATGACTTGCTTTGAGAAATTCAGTGCCTTTTATAATCGCATATACTTTATCTGTTACTAAGTGGTCGTAGCGGATAAGCGGGGTTTCTTCTAAACGTAAATCAGTTCCTGTTTGATGCTTTCCTCTGCCTGTGCTTTCAGTGTATTCATGTGGGTCACCCATGCCATTTGGCTCGTTTCCCTGCTCGGTGCTTGGTTCTTCTCGAACAATTGGTCCATCAGAATCTCCAACCGTTCGTTCGCTTCTTGATCTACGGTTTGTAGATGGTTCTTCAATGTCCTCTCTAAAATCATTGTTTGAAATACCATTGGTCTCTGTTCCTTGAGATACGTTTGTCTCATTAATCCGTATTTCCCTAAGGCCTCTGTCACTGTCATGTGATTCACTTCTTTCTATTTGTATTCGATTCATCGCCCGCACTTCTTTAGCTACTTGGCTCAATACCTGCTCACTTAGAAATTGAATACTGTGGGTGAGACTGCTTAAGGCGGCAACGGTATTAAAAGATTGTATGTGACCTGCCTCTTGATTAAAATAGGCTTCAAAAGGTAGCTCTAATCTTTTAAAGATTTCGTAGTTTACATAATACTCTATCTTCTGAACGAATGCAAGCCTTAAATTAGTATCATCTAATTCTTCTAAAATACTATGCTCCACTTGATAGCATAGGTCGTTCCATTGGTCGCTTACATACTCCTCTACCATGTCATGAACGATAGAAATAAGTTCACTTTCTATGTCAGGATACGATTCAGTGGTTGTACGGAATGTTGCTAACGCTTGATTTAATGGTGCTTCCTGTTCCTTATTCCACTCCCAAAGTACCGATGCTGCTTGTTCTTGATTTTCAATAGCTTGTATATCATAAACGGTCATTTCTGAGAATCCATCTTCACCTAAAATAGTAATAATTGGTGCGTTTTCTATCAGCTTGCAACCAATATTTCCCCATATTTCTTTGGATGCCACAGCTTTTGCGTCGGGTGCTTGGCTATAAATCAAGACTTGATTATACGATGGATATTTGTATAAATACGCGGCACTTGCCATAAAGGTTTGAAATGCTTCTGTATTCGAAAATTGAGCGAGGGTTTGATTTAATTGGGTATACATAGCCGCACCTCCTAATCATTCTTCGCCTCATAGTATTCGGTATAATCAAACGAAACCAGCTCAAATACATCGTCATCAATAATTAGTAATTTACCGATAATGCCATTAATCAGTCCCATCATTTCATAATCATAGACGTATGGTAATGCGTCTTCTAACGATTGTAACAAATTCATTCGTGACGATACGTCATACGCAGCTAATAAGTTTTGTTCTTCTAGTGTAAATAAGTCCATTAAGATAACCCCATTTCTTTTGTTTTAGATGGTATTGGATTACTTTGATCCTTTTGTAAAATCACATCTTTATTTTGTGATAACTTGTCCAAAATAGACGTCTTTTGTGGTGCCTCTTTGCCTTGATTTTTTTCCTGTACAAGTGATTTATACTGTCCATCTAATTGTTTTATTGCGCTCATGGTTGTATGATGTACCGATTCCAATAACCCTTTAAATTGGTTCCTATCTGATTTGTCTAAATCACGCGCAAGACCTAATAATTTTCCTACATCCATCGCTACACCATAGTTATGACAGATGGCATAGACTGCACTTTCCTTTTCAAATGCTTCCATCGCTTCTGATTTAGGTATACGTGTGGTTACGCCTCGTTCATCTTTTACGAAAACATCTTTCTTATATGTTAATTGTTGCTCCACAAAGCCTTCTATCGCACTTTTTGCTAAGGTGTGTTGGTCTTGCGAGCTCATATCTGAAATAGTAGATAACGGTCTGTCCGTGATTTTTTCGATGGTTTGTAAAATCACTTCCATTGTTTTCGGTTTGATTTCCTCTGGTACAAGCGTTCGCTCCCCTTTTGTTTGTTCAATATCAAATACGGCTTCGGTTTTATAGTTAGGTATGGTAATCAGTGTTTTCTTCGTAATCGCATTTCCTGCCTCATCACGCAGAATCGTATTTGTCTTCGGATCAAGGACTTCTTTATCCACTTCCATCTCGTAGGAACTGTGTTTTAGTAAACGCATCGACTTACTTTTTGCACTAACCTGCAAGTTATATTTTTTTCCCCAGTTATCATACGTTTCCAATTTTGTTGCGTTGGGCATGGCTTCATGAATCAGCAAACTATTATTTAAGGTATGCCCTTGTAATTGACCAACATGTTCTAAATAGATTTTATATAATTGTGGTGTTTCTAAGTTTTCCATGCCTCGAGCAATCGCTTGATACGCTTGATTTAACTGTTTCTTGTTGTACTCGTTCAGCTCGTCTGGACTAAATCTCTTATCTCCTGCCATTGTTTCTGGCTCCTTTCCTTTTTATCGTTCTAAGTCCTTTTTTATGGATTTTGATTTTATTTGCTTGTCTTGTGCTTGTTGCTTTTCTTCTAGCGCCGATTGGATCGATTTTGTAGGTAATACACGGAATGCATCAGGTATGTTCGCTTGCGTTTTATAATAGACCTTTGACCGATGTAATCGTTCTAAAAAACCATTTCGCGTCATATATGCTTGTGTGTTTGGTCTTGGCGCATTTGCTACAGCTGGCATCTCCACATGAATGATACGATTTATTTTCTTTGGAAGATGGAGGTCATCTCGGTAACGATTTGCCATTTCTTGCATTCCTTTATCGTCCTGTACTAGATTAAAACGTCCTGTATTCATGATCATATTGAGAATATCAAACTCTTTTTTCACAGGAAATACTTCTAAGCAAGATTCAAATATCGCTAGCTCTCGAGGTGATTTCGCTAATAATTGGATTCCTTCCCCTATCGTATTTAAAATATCCAGATGTGTTTTGGCATCTAGTTTTTCAGCTAGATGAGCGACAGGACTCGTTATCCCTAGACAGATATAATCCGCTTGTTCTGTTAATCCTATTCGTTCAAATATACGTTGCACGCTCTCTTTTGTGGTAGGAAATGGGAGCCATTCTCCTTTTATATCACTCGTTTCTAAACTCGCTTTATTCGCAATATAAATCGCTAGACATTTCACATCTGGCACATCCGCATTCATTTCATCTTTCCATGCTTGCGCAAAATCTCGACCATCAAATCTTTTTATTACTATGTTGTCTTTCATTTTGTTCTCCTTCTTATTAGAAGAGGATGCAAAGACGCATCCTCTTCAGTCTTACTTCTTCTTGTTGATAAATTCTAGTTTAAAATTGACATATTTATCGCCAGTATCATCTAGGACAATATTGGCATCATACGTTTTTCCTGTCTTTTCGGAATACAATTTAGTAACTTTACACTTGCCTTTTTCTAATAAAGTCTTGGCAATTCGTTTTGTTAATTCCTTCTTTTTTGATGTAAAAAATTTATTGTTTTTCCACATAATAAATCCGCAGTCTTTATTCACACAACCAAAAGCTTTGTGAAATTCTTGAACCTCTGATTGGCAACGTGGACATTTACCAATAGATTCTTTTTCTTCTATGAAAAGACTAGCTAAATCAACATTCTTTTCTTGATTATTAGCTATTAGCTGCTCAACAAACTGCTCTATCGCAGTCATGAATCGTTCGGGTTCTTCCTTTCCTTCCTCCATCTGAGCTAAGGCAAATTCCCATTCTGCTGTTAATTTAGCTGATTTTAAAGTATCTGGTACAACTTGGATGAGAGCTATACCTTTTTGTGTTGGTATCATCTGCTTACCTTTCCGTTCCACAAACGTGCCTTGCACTAATCGTTCAATAATTCCAGCTCGAGTTGCGGGCGTTCCTAAGCCTTTATGTTCGAAGTCTACTGTATCCTCCGATTCTTCGGCACTGGCTCGTTCCATCGCTGAAAGTAATGTATCCTCGGTAAAGGATTTTGGTGGACTTGTAAAATGCTCATTCACTTGTGTCGCAAAGTCTTCCATAACTTGAGCTTCTTCAAAGGAATGTTCATTTGGCTTTTCAGCTTTATTTTCCTGCTCTAAATCAGCAAATGCTTTCCAACCATTTTCAAGTATTTGCTTGCGCTTAAGTGTAAACGCTGCTTTTCCTGAATCAATGGTTATCACTTGCTCTTCAAATAAATGTGATGGTGCGGTTGCAACCATAAGTCGCTTAGCAATGAGGATCAAAATATCTTGCTCCACTTTTGGAAGTGCTGTGATATCCGCTCGTTCTATTTCTTTTGTTACTAAAATGGCGTGATGATCCGTTACTTTGCCATCATCTACAAGCCGTTTTGTATCAGGTATGTGCGTGATTCCTGTGGTCATTGGTAATCGGTCAATAATCAATGGAATGAGCGCTAATGTAGTTTGCTCCATGTCTTGTGTGATATAGCAACTATCAGTTCGTGGATAGGTGACTAATTTCTTTTCGTAAAGAACTTGTACCGTATCCAATGTTTGTTTCGCAGTTAAGCCAAATTTTCGATTGGCTTCCCGTTGTAACGTGGTCAAATCATACAGCTTTGGTGGATTATTTGTCTTTTTAGAAACAATGATGGACTTTACTACTGCACTGTTACAACCTGCTAGCAAGTCTTCCGCTGCCTCTTTATTTGCTATTTTTTCGCTTGTAAACTTGTTTTCTTCCACCGCAATAGAAACTGTGTAATAAGCTGTAGGTTTGAAATCACTGATTACTTGTTCTCGCTCGACAATCATCGCCAGAGTTGGTGTTTGTACTCGTCCAATATTTAATTTGGCGTTATATAGCGTGGAAAACAATCTTGTTGCGTTGATACCAACTAGCCAGTCTGCCTGCGCACGACAGAGTGCTGCATGATACAAGTTGTCGTACGTGCTACTTGGCTGTAAATTGGATAATCCATCTTCAATCGCTGATGATTCCATGCTTGAAATCCATAGGCGTTCGATTTGTTTCTCACATTGTGCCTGCTCATACGCAAGTCGAAAAATGAGTTCTCCCTCACGCCCTGCATCGGTTGCACATACAATACTTTCTACACGCTCATCCGCCATCAATTGCGCTACAATCTGATATTGAGCTTCTTTCCCTTTGAGCACTTGATACAGAAAAGGATCAGGCATAATTGGTAGATCAGCTTGATGCCACTTCTTATAACGTTCGTCGTATACTTCTGTTGTGGCAAGTGCAACTAAATGTCCGACACACCACGTCACCACGAAGTCCTCATTTTCTAGATAACCATTCTGACGCTTCATACCTCCAAGTACTTTAGCGATGGCTTGTGCAACGCTTGGTTTTTCTGCAATCACTAATTTCATTCGTCATCACCCTCTTCATACTCAACTTCTAAGTCATATACATCATCAGACTGGTTTTGTTCTTTTCGGTAACTTTCCACTTCATCTACAAACGAGAAATCTTCCAAATCCTCCGCATCATCCAAATCACGTTTTGGCTTATAAACCTTAAAGTAATAGTACGCACCACCAATACCGCCAATGAGTGCTAGCCCTAGTAAAATCATTGGTAAATAATTCGTTGATGTGGGCTCAGGAACTTTCTCCGTAGCTGCTTCTGAATCTGTAACCGCCGTCTTGTCCGTTTCTTTTTCTGGCTTTTCTTGAATAATTGGTTCTTCACCAGCAACTAACTTAGCTAAGTCTTCTTGCGTGACATCGGTTAAAAGGTACACATTATCACTCGCTTTGGTGTTATCAACAATAATGTAAAAAACCTGTTCATCTTTAGTCGTTACAGTGTAGAATGTTTTGCCGTCTCCTGTCGTATTATTACTTTCTACCACACTACCGCCACCACTTGGCTTGTCAGATTCCTCAATCGTGACATCAGTATCCGAGGTATCTGTCTCACCATTCGTTTCTGCTGTACTAGAGTCAGTGCTAGGGATTTTAGGTGTAACAGTAACATCTCCAGTCCCATCCTTTGCTTGCGCCATAACGAGCGTGTTTGGTGTAAAAACACCAAACAGACTCCCTGCTAATAGTAAATTTGCGATTATCAACTTATACTTCATGATTTGCATCACGCTCCATTTCTTTATTTTTTTCTTCTTTTTCGATCACTTTTCGCATATCTTTGCGCTTATTTTTAAGCAACTCTAATGCTTGTAATAACTCTTGTTCGGTGACTTCATACTTACGAACAAGTTTTACAATATTAATATTTTCAACTTCTACTTTTCGTTCCCGCAAGTCTTTTAATTCTTGTTGGAACTTTTTAATGCGCTCTTCCATTTTCTCAATGGAGAGATTAATTCGATCTAGCTTCAAAAAATTCCTCCTTCGTTTTTAATTTTTTAATCGTCCAAAGCCATAGAAATGTTGTTGCCAGTATGGCGAATCAATGGAGCTATACTGAATCGGGTCACCACAATGCAACATCTTTCCGTTGCCTACGTAAATACCAATATGCGTGACTGGTCGTCCCGCAGGGTATGTTTCTGTGAAAAAAATCAGGTCTCCTGCTCGTGCTTCTTCACGACTAATTTTCGTCGTTTGGTCATAGATTCCTTGTGCAGTTGTTCGTGGTAGGTTGTGTACGCCTGAATTTGTGTACACCCACGAAATGAATCCTGAACAATCGAAACTAGCCTCAGGTGTGGAGCCACCAAATACATAAGGGAAGCCAAGGTATTGTTCAGCGTACGTAATCAGCCTGTTATAATCCGCCGTACTCATCGCACCATTAGTCGTGCCAGTTCCAATATTGGACTTCGATTCTCCAACATTGCTAGCGTAAAAATAAGCATCCATCCATTCTTCTTCGTAATAGAATTCAAGATGAAGATGATTGCCTGTACTTGCTCCAGTTGTTCCAACAAAACCGACCACATCACCAACTTTAACCGTTTGTCCTTGGCTGACGTTCAATGTCTCAAAATGGGCATACAAACTCTTGTAGCCTTTTTCTTTATCTTCCACAATGACATAGTTACCATAACCCCCACTTGAAAAGCCTGCGGTTGTCACAATACCATCATGAATCGCTTGCGTTGGTGTGCCTGCTGCCATACCAATATCTAGCCCTTTATGCAGTTTAATTTCACCCGAAAAAGGATCGGTGCGATAACCAGGATAGCTTGTAATGTTAGGGTACCAATCGAAGTTAAAAGGACTACCAAAATTTTGACGATTACCCCGCGATTCCATATACACTTCATACAGCGCTAACTGGTCATCATTTAAGTTAGCATGGATATAATCAGTCATGGAGGTTTGCTTTAAGGTAGAATTCAACTGCTTGATGGTTTCCGTTGTTGTCACCGTCACGGTATTTTTATTACCATTGGCGAGATACGCATCTACCGTTTTATGCCCCCATTGAATCGCTTCTTCATGGGTATCAAAGTAAATATCGAATGCAACTCCAAATCGTGCAAAGTTCCCTGTATCTTCCACAGTATACTCAATGCCATTCATGATAATCTTGGTTCCAATAGGCACAACTGGATTTTTCGCATCAACTGCAATTGTATGTTTCGCTCGTGGCATCACACCACTCCCTGTTGGTCCACCTGTCCATTGACCTGTACAAATCACACAACTACAATATGCTGATGTAACCACTTTTCCTAAGCTCTCACCAACTTTTATTTCCTTCGTCACCGTTCGAGTGATCGTTTCTTCTTTTAGCTCCAATTGATATTGCGCCTGAAATAATTTATCAATCTCAGCCTGTACATCGGGATAATGAAATTCTTCAAACTTTGCAGAGAGATAGCTAATAAGTTGCACAGGGTCATGTTCAATCGCACCAATATTATAGTTGTACTCGTCATAACCACCATGCTCATGTTCAATATTATTTATCTTCTTTTGCAATTCTGCCTCCAATTTAGTGTAATAGAGCTCTGCTTGATTAATATCACTATCATCGGATAACCACGTAGAGGCAACGACCATTGTACCCGTTTGTGTCATAATGGCGGAACACATCGACAAAATGGTCGATATGAATACAAACAGTAAAATGATGACACCTACAATTGCTACTATTTTTCGCTTTGCAAATACTTCTTTTGCTATTGCTCCTGCTTTTTCAATGCCACCTTTGATACGCTTTACATTGGTAGTTGTTGTTTTTGCCGTTCCCGCGACTTTTTTCGCTTGTGCATACTGTTTCTTGATGTTGCGTTTTTGAAGTAACTTATTTAATAGATTAGTTGATGGTTGTTCGGATTTCATTCGCTCATACATATAATTCACGTTTGCTTTCGTTAGCTTCACTTCTGATTTTTGTAATCGTTGAAATGCTCGTTTCTCCTGTAATCGCGTATGTTGTTTAAGTTTCTGTGAGCTATGTTCGACAAGCTTGGTACTCTTATGGCTCGCTTCTACACCCACATTTTCATCTTCGTGTTCTGATACTTTTTGATGTATGGATTGACTCATTTTTCGGGATAGTTGGTGCGCCTTTAATTTGGCTTTATTCGGCAACCCTACCTCTGGTGTCTCCGTTTCCATATCAAAATAGAAACGACGCTTTATCTTGCCTTTGGACTCATCGGTCACCCATTCACTTTTCAACACGCGTTTCTGCGGTAAACGTTGCTTTGTCTTTTGAAATTTTTGTTCCGCACGATTGGCTTTTCCTTCAAGTCGGTCAAGCTTCTTCTCAAAGTCTTGCTCCGCTTCGGTTTCTTCACTGTTGAACTGTAACGGGCTATCACGATCAGTACTTCGTTCAAATCGTTCTTCCTTTTTCATCTGTCACCTCAATTCTTAGAAAAGAGCATTCCCAATGTTTCGAGAATGCTCTAACTCCTACTATTTAGTTATGCCACTTCATCAGGTTTCGTCGTCATAATCTTATACAGCTCCGTATCTTTCGGGAACTTATCAACAAATGGGATAATCACATTCCCATAGAAAATGAGTCCCTCACCTTCGTTACTATTGGTAACATAAGATAATTGATGCGGCGATATATTCAACTGTTTGGATAAAATTTGACGGTCACCACTGGCTTGATTCAACATATAAATGAAATCACTATTTTCAAAGATATTTTCAATCTCACGACTAGCGAGCAAATCTTTAATATTTTGGGTAAGCCCTGTTGGAATCCCACCCCACTTACGGAACCTTTTCCAAATCTCCACTGAATAGGCAGCCGTCTGTTCTTCTTTAAGCAGTAAATGAAACTCATCAATGTAGTACCATGTAGATTTCCTCTGCGCACGGTTTAATGTGACACGATTCCATACTTGATCTTGGACAATCAACATACCTAGTTTCTTCAACTGTTTACCAAGTTCCTTAATGTCAAAACAAACAAGACGATTATTAATATCCACATTCGTTTGATGATTGAATACATTTAAACTCCCTGTGACATAAATCTCAAGGGAAGTTGCAATACGTGTCGCCTCGAGTTCTGGCTGTGCTTTGAGAACGTTGTATAAGTCTTCTAAAATTGGCATGTTCTCAGGGCGTGGATCAAGTAAATAATCTTGATAGACAAAGCGCACGGCTCGGTCAATCAAGGTTTTCTCGACTGGCTCCAAGCCATTTTTCCCACCAACGATTAATTCACACAGCGACAAAATAAAGTCGGCTTTTAGGGATAGCGGATTGTCATCATCGCTGTAATTCAAATTCAAATCCATCGGATTCACATATTGCGTACTCGTCGGCGATATTTTTATGACTTGCCCACCGAGTGTGACGACTAATGGCGCATATTCCGATTCAGGGTCACAAATGATAATATCATCGTCAGTCACTAAGAAGACATTGGTGATTTCTCGTTTCGCACTAAAGGATTTACCGCTCCCCGGTGTTCCTAAAATGAGTCCATTCGGGTTCTTTAACAATTTTCGATTCACCATAATCATGTTCGATGATAAGGCATTTAAACCGTAGTACAGACTATTCTGTCCTTGAAATAACTCTTGGGTCGTAAACGGCACAAAGATAGCGGTACTTGATGTTGTCATCGCTCGCTGAATCTCAATTTGATTTTGCCCAATCGGCAGTGCGCTCATCAAGGCGGCTTCTTGTTGGAAGTCTAAGGTTTTTAGCGCACAATTATATTTCTGCGCAATTCCTCGTGCTTGAAAAAGAGTATCCTCCAATTGTTGTTTAGAGTTAGCAGTATGTGTAAACAACACTGTAATTAGAAATAGTCGCTCATTTCGTGACTGTAAATCCTCTAACAATGACTTGGCTTCTTTCCCATACGTATTCAAATCGCTCGGAATAATATCCATGTCATAGCCTGCACGTACTGCCTTTTTCTGCTCCTCAATTTTCATTTTATCTAAATCGGTTATCTTGCGTTTCACAGTTTTAATCGCCGATGCTTGATCCACCGATTCAATATGAAAGTTAATCACTTGATTGCATTCCATTTCCAGAAAATCTGCTAACATGCGGTCTGTGAGTTCTGGCGCTAATATTTGAAGAAAGGACGAACTACCAAAACTCTGCCTGATTTTGAAGCTGTCGGTTTCTCGAAAATCAAACGATGCGGGAGCAATAAAGTCCTTCGTGGAAAGCCCTGTTCCAGCAAGTAGATTCCAGTTATTAAATAGAAATTTGTCTTGAGTATTGGGATGTAACACATCATGAAAAAGCTTCAATCGCTCAAAGCCATCCAGTACATGCGCTAGGACACCAAGAGTTTTAAAATTATTCAGAATATCCATCTCAATTCGCTCTAGTCGGGTTTTTGCTTCCCGAATTGAATTAGCTTCAATCCCAAATGTCACATACTTTGTGCGTACGAGTCCATTGTTTCCTTTCGTCAATTGATTTTTTAACATGGTCGCATACTCTAAACGAATCTCATCAAAGCCATCCTTTTGCGGTGGAATATCAATTGATTTTTCAAAATCAAGTATATCCACAGACTGATTGATAAACGACATTTGGATATGAATACTACTATCAAAATAATTGAGGAAATCGCAGTAGTTTTCAAATATCGCGTGCTTGTCCTCATTTTGAGCTAGCTGATAATTGATGTCATAAAACTGAATTGTTTTCGTGTACAGTCTGTCATTGACCTTACAGACCCCTGCTTTATTAATGCTTTGATACGGAATTGTCACTTGCGTGCTATCCTTGTTTTGTGTTTGTTGCTTCGCTTTTTTAATCGCCCGTGCAACACGTCGCTTTTCACTCGATGTTAATTTTTTATTAGGTGTAATCACTAATTGCTTCGGCTTACTTTTTGTAGCGTTTGGTTTGGCGTTTTTGCTTAATAGGTTTTTGAACAATCGGCGTGACCTCCTTTATTAATTGGTTTTGTTGTTCTAATAATTTGTAGTAATTTTTCGTGCGATAGATACGCTTTCGCTTCTTTATAAAGCGAGAACGGATATAATTTCGCGCTAGCTTTTCAAACGGTTGCCCGTCTTTTTCAAATAAAGCGACAAAAAATAGCGGTAGCATGATGATAACCATGGCAATTGCCGCTAAATCGGTACTAATATGTTGTTTTAAAAAAAGATAGCTTGGGGTTCCTATGGCTCCTGCTATACTAAAACAAATAAGTTGGCGCTTGGTTAAATTAAACGCCACCTTTGTTTTCACCTTTGTCAAATCCTTGGGGACTGGCACAAAAGGCATCGAATCACTCCTTTCTTATCGTTCTTCTCGTTTTGGTGTCTGGTTTTTCTTTTTATTTTCTGGTGATTTTTCCGTATCTTTTAAGGCTTGCACAATTGACGGTCGTATAGTAATCTCTGTTTCTTCTTTCTCATGGGCTTTATGATAGGCAAACGCCTGACGCATCTCTCGTGCTAGCTTAGTTTCTTCCACTAATAGATGAGTAGCAAGGTGTTGCGCCTCTACTGGGTGAATACGAATCGGTAAATCATCCAGTTTCAAGTTTCGTTCGTTCAAAACCTCTGTTAATTCTTCTTCGCTTAAACTAGTCGTACCATGTGTAACCACAACGTCAATTGGGTCATGTACGTTCTCTAAGCCTCGCGCTCGTTTCCCAGTCAACACGACATCGTGTGGTGAAATGAGGTAACCTGATTCTTGCACCACATCATCTAGTACATGCCGAATCTCATCTTCTACGCCCTCAACATCCATTCCGACAATCGTATCGAAATGTAGCGCCGTTTTATAACGAAAGGACGCCACAATGCCATCTACTGTATCCTGCTCCTCCGCTGCCTCTACTTTTTCACGAAGTACAGCATAATCTATTGGTGCCGCATAGATGGGCAACATCGCCAATTCTTCGACGATATCATCTAGCGCTTCTTGTATTGGTATTTCTGGTGATTCGATAATACCACCATCTAAAAGATCAAAGGACATACTATAAATAGAATAGTCATAGCCCTCGTCACATGTCTGAATGCTTACATACTTATCACTAACGGATACCGCAAGCTCTGTTTTTTCATTGGTATTCATGGCTTGTTCCCTCCTTCTTAATGGGCGCCAAAGATTGATTTAGATACACTTCCTGTTTTAAATAACGTGAAGCATAACAAAACCGTGTATGTGGCAATCGAAAAGATCGCCATGTGGATATTGTCCGATACGGTCATCGCTTTTACTAGAATCGCATAGATACCCACACAAACCATGATAAAGAATCCTTGAAACCCTAAAGCAAATAGTGACTTGAAATAATTCGTTCCAATTGTTCCCCATTCGCGGTTACTTAATGTCGCAAACGGAATCGGAGCCACAGAACAATACAGATAAATCTCAATCATACGTCCATAGATAATGACCATAATCAATACAGCCATAATCTTCATACAAAACGATACCATGAGTGTTTCAAAGACTAATCCAAATAATTCACCTAGTCCCATTTCCTGCATTCGTTCTTTCATTGTTGCTAGTACTTCTTTAATATCAATACTTGCGCTCGAATGAATGGTACCAGCAGCTTGATTCACCACATATTGTGCTAAGTCAAAAACTGCCATCGTAATATCAAATGTATGACTGACAAGCATGACGGCAACACACATCTTGAAAAAATATTTAAAGAACATAAAGGTATCAATATCCTGCATATTATTCTTTTCCGTAATCAATGTGATTAACTCATAACATAAAATATAGGTGATAATGAGCCCTGCAATGGGAACTATCACATTTTCAGATAAGGCTTGAATCATGCCAAAAATATCAGCATTCCAACCTTGTGGTGTTTTACCAACTTCTTTGGCAATCATCCCAACTTGTTCATTGACATCCACAAACATATTGGTCAAATTTGATTCCACCATGCCTATCAGAAGTTCTTTTATCCATTCTGCCAGTTTGTCGAAAACGCCAAACATGACTTAAAACAACTTCCCGAGCATAGGGATCAGTTGCATTCCAATTAATACAACGCCTCCGCCCGCCATTAATTGCTTTATACCTTGTGATTTCGCCCCTGGATTATCGTTACCATAACCCTCTAACAAGTTGATAACACCCCATACGGCAAGTCCTGCACCTAACGCAATGACTAATACTTTTAAAACGTTCACCGCTTCTGTAAAAAATTCCATTACATTCCTTCTTTCTATAATTTTATTTGATATATATCCATAGATTCATCCATTGATATATTATTGGATGGTCTTAAATATTGTTCAATATCAAAGACATTTTTATCGCTGTAATCTGATAAATATTTGTAGTACTTGTGCTTCGTAATATCATATTTATTGGATAAGAACGGGCGTGTTCCACGAATCTGTAAGATACACTTCCCACCGTCCATCGTGGCAATCTCATCCTGCGACATGAGTTCCTTGCCTAACTTTTGATAATTTAGTCCGTGACTCTTTTGTTGGGCATACGTGATACTTGTGTTGAATGAGTCAATCGTTTCTTTTCCCAATATCTCCGTCATTTCTTTAAGCGTCGATTTCTCTTTGCCACCAAGAAACAATGTTGTATCACAGTTTCCGATAATCGTATCAGCATTATCTTTATAAATGGCTTTCAATTGTGACTGTGACTGCAAAATAATAGAAGCCGATATTTCGCGACTTCTAATCGTAGCTATTAATTTTTCGAATTGCGGAATCTGACCAATATTAGCGAATTCATCAAGCAGACATCGGACATGCACTGGTAAACGTCCGTTGTACACGTCATCCGCTTTATCACACAACAAATTAAACATCTGTGTGTACATGATTGATACAACAAAGTTAAAAGTACTATCCGTATCACTGATGATTACAAATAAAGCTGTTTTTCGGTCGCCTAATTTGTCCAACTCTAATTCATCATATGACATGAGTTCACGCAGTTCCCTAATATCAAATGGTGCAAGCCTTGCACCACAACTAATCAAAATAGATTTTGCGGTTTTTCCTGCCGCTAGTTTATATTTTTTATATTGCTTCACAGCAAAATGGTCAGGTTCTTTCGCCTCTAATTCGTCAAACAACAAATCAACAGCATTTTTAAATGATTCATCATCTTCCCGTGCCTCACTCGCATTTATTAACTCCAATAGCGTGATAAAATTCTGCTCGTATTCTGGCGCTTCATACCAGATATAACCAATAAGCGCGTTATAATAGAGTCGTTCTGCCTTCACCCAAAAATCTTCGCTTGCTTTCTCGCCCTCGCCTTTCGTGTTGGCAATAATCGTATTCACCAATTTTAAAATATCCTTTTCTGAACGGATATATGCAAACGGATTATAGTGCATCGACTTCTCAAAATTAATCGTGTTAAGGACTTTGATTTTGTAGTTCGCCTTCTCTAACAGATGCCCGCACTCCACTAGTACGGTGCCTTTTGGGTCAGTCACGACATAAGAGCTGTGCATCTGCATCAAATTTGGTTTCACAAAAAATCGTGTCTTTCCTGAACCCGAACCACCAATGACTAGCACATTTTTATTTCGTGCGTATTTCGGTTGCTTTGGACGACCATCCATCATCAATCGTTCAGTTTCAGTCAAGATGACGTTCTTTTTGAAAATAGGGTCAATATAAGGCGCAATATCCTTTTTCGTTCCCCACCGCGCACTCCCGTATTCGATGCCTTTTCGATATTTCTTAGCATTTTTGCTCTTCTGATAAATCACCATTCGAATCATTACAACAGTTACTGCTGCCACGCAAAGATCTTGGAGATGAAAACTAGGTGTATAACTTCTGAACAACAAATCAATATGTCCAACAAGTAGAACGATTTTCTCTATGGGGCTTTCACCTATAATCAACCGATAGAGCTCTGCCAACTTATCTGCCAAATAAAATATTAAAAGATAAGGCAAATGAATAATCACTTGTTTTTTTATTTCAGAACTCATCGTTCCAACCCCTGCGTTTTATTTTTCCCAAGCACTTTTTCGATACTGCCTACTAAATCGTGCTCTACTTCGACTTTGTTTTCCTGTAACTTGGCGATAATCGAGGGCTTTTCCTGCGATTGGACGTGCTTCTGCGTATACTCCTTAAAAGCCTGTGTCATGACATCCACATCGCGCCCTTTAAAGTAAACGATATAAGTTGGCTCTTCTGCTGTCTTGTCCTTTTTTAACGCAAAATCCAGCCCATATTTCCGAGCAACACGCTTAAAACTCCCTATATTATCATCCGTAATCTCCACATTGGATAAGCCTGTATTTTGCTTCATCAATTTTTTTAACGATTGTTTCCCTGTATGACTTCGCTGTTTATTCTTGTCTAAAACATAGCCTCCAATTCCCAAAAATATAGAAAGCGTTGTTTTCAGTACTTGAGCTGTCATCTTTGTCGTTTTAACAGAAAAAGCGATTGATTTATGTGTTATTTCTTCCTGCATAGCTCCTCCTTTCTTTTTGTCCTATCACTACATCTATGGCGGATGAAACCACCACTCTGAATAAATCAGTCTATCATCTCCTTACAATTATCGAGCTACCGCCCTTTCGGTTGGTGGCAGTGCGATTTCAAATCGGTTTGTACCAAACCAATTCAAACTCTCACTGTCGTTTATGCTTTCCGTACTCGCCAGATCGTGAGCAAACTCGCCAGTGTAAGTGTTGCTCCCATTGCGATATGCGAAAATAACGGCTGTCCTGTTTCCACTAAATTTTCAGTAATCTTAGGGATCGCTTGGTCACCAAAACGGATGACAATCAGTCCACCATGGCTTCCATCTACTGTAAAACTTACTTTTTCAGCAGACAGCATATAACCCTCTGGCGCTTGCACTTCACTAAGTTCATAGTTTCCGTAACCTAGCGCTTTTGACAGTTGTAAAAATCCCTCACTATTTGTATAAAACGTGTCTGTAAGTCCGTCAGAATCTACATTCGGTAGTTGTACGAGTTCTCCCGTTCCTACATTTCGAATTTGAAATCCTGCACCAGTTCGCGGAATCGTTTCACCCGTTGCTAAATCATACTTCACGACTTTTATTCGCTCTTCAATTACTTTATTTTCGACCGCATAATGATGTGTCTGTCCATGTTCTGATATAGTCACGTCAAAATCATTGGACACTTTGTAACCCTCGGGCGTTGTGGTTTCTTTGACGGTGTATGTGTCGTATGGCAAGTCCTTGAATGACACATAACCCTCAACATTTGTGATACCAACTTGTACAACTGCGTTTGTTGTACGACTAATAACCGTGAATTCAACATTTTCTAGTGGGAGGATAGCTGGATTTTCACCCTTTAGATATTGAATCAAGCTATTCTTCCAGTCGTAGTTACCGAATTTAATGATGTCAAAGCTACCAAGAATGATATCTTCCTTTACAACAGTTTCTTGAATGGCGGTTTCTACTTTTTCACCAGCATAGGCGATTGTAAAGGCGTGTTTTTTCGTATCTAACTGATAACCAATCGGTGCTTGCTTCTCAAGCCAGTAATAATCATCTAAGATTAGATTTTCTACTTGCGCTCGACCAGCTTCAATAATCACCGTGTCCACTAACTCATCATTAGATGCGCGATGTAATTCATATACTGCACCATCTAACGTGGCAGCTCCCTGCGGAATAGCTCCCGTCCCGCTATCTTCTTTGATTAACACGGCAATCCCTTTTTGCTCCTCATTGGTGATGGCTACTGATGTGGATGCCACTTCGACATTTTGTCCCGCATAAGCCAATACAAATGATATCTTCTCTGTGCTGATTTTAAAGCCATTTGGCGCCATTTCTTCAAGCAAGTAATAGTTGCCTAACTTCAAGTCACTTAGAGCTCCGTGCCCTTTTAAATCTGTTTTAATAGTACCTACACGTACGTCTT
This sequence comes from Listeria weihenstephanensis, assembly GCF_003534205.1. Classification (NCBI taxonomy): domain Bacteria; kingdom Bacillati; phylum Bacillota; class Bacilli; order Caryophanales; family Listeriaceae; genus Paenilisteria; species Paenilisteria weihenstephanensis. Next base: position 2,335,736 of record NZ_CP011102.1, read on the forward strand.
TATCTGTAAACACTCCAAATGTCGCATTTTCAAGCGAATAAAAAGAATTCGGCATGGTTGCTCCAAATTCTTCACCTGTTTTTACGATATTGACTGTTCCTAATTGCTCTTTGTTATTCAATGTCAACGTGACACAAGAGTTTGGCTTAATCACTGCTTTTAGTAATTCACCCTTATTCACATATCCATTTGGTGCAGTGACTTCACTCACAGTTACTTCGGTGCCTTCCAAAATGCCCTCAATCTTAGCCATACCATCTTTTCCAGTAACAACGTCTTTCGTTGTTGAACCGTATTGAAATTTGATTTTTGCATTCGCAAGTGGTTTTTTTGTATCTTCATCAATTTTCATGACTTCAAGATCCCCACGATGACGAACATCAACTGAAAAGCTAGCTTCACCTTTATCTTCTAGTTGAAATTTTGCTAGTGCTTGTCGGTCAGGCTTTGTGTATACTATCGATGTCCCTATCTTATTGTTCGCCACTTTTTGCAGGCTCACAACGCCCGATTGAGAATCCGATGTAGCCGTAATTTTCAGCTTGTTTCCGTCTTTCTCCACTTTTAGGTTTTTAGGAATGGATGCCAGTTGCATATCAGATAGTACTGTATGACTGTCTTCAATCACAAGCGTCTCCCCAACATTTACGGTATACGTCTTATTCGCAAAAGACGGGTCTGTATTATAACGATTAATTAGCTTCATAATCTCACCTTTTCTTTGTGCATAATTAGGAATAGTTGATGATTGGTATTGGTCTCCCAGCGTTTCCCAAATCATCAACTGTGCTACAGCATAGTCATAGTTTGTTTGATCAGTATTCGTAAAACCAAAATACGCAATTTTAGAGAGCAACTCTTTGTGACTACCGTTATAGGTAGCAGACTGATATACATCCCCGTCCGTCGCGTATTTCCCATGTTCAATACAAAAAACGTCAAATCCATCTAATTTCATACGTTCTAAATTGATATCTGTAATCGTTTTTCCATCGGGATTAATACCAGTATAGTTGTATCCCGTTTTTGTATCTAAATTCAATTCCTCAGCAAAAACTTGGATGCTTGGGAGAAGTAAGCTTATGCACAGCACAAGCAAACTCCCGATAACTTTCATTTTATTGATATTCATTTGGTTCATAATTTCTTTCCTTTCAATCTTAAGCGAGTTTTACACTTCGCTGCTGAGCAACAAAAAAAGACTCTAAATTTTTATGTTTACAGTCATTTCTTTTGCTTCTTATGTTTACTCCAATACATGGATAAGCTTGTTACAATAAGTCCTAAACCTACTAATAACAAAGCGATTCCTCCATTATCTCCGAGCAATGGCAGTGGCTTGGATTCTGTGACTTTCAATGCTTTTACAGGCTCTACTTTTTCTGGGTTCGCTTTTTTCAGCAATGGCGTAGGTTTTTTCGTATTCAAAACTTTCACTTCTACTATGCCATTATGTGTCCCATCAATAGTAACTTGTATTGGCTTATTCGTTAGTTGATAGTTTGTTGGTGCCGTTGTCTCCACTAACTCATAATCACCGTACGGTAAATTACCTGTTGTAAATTCACCCGACTTGTCGGTACTAAATTCAGATTTACCTTCTTGCTCCACGAATTCACCTGTTTGCATATCCTTTAATTTAAATATCGCAGGATTATCCTTGATTGCCTCTTTTGTAGTTTCATCGCATTTGATCACTTTCATTTTTTCTTTGATGACTTTTTCCTTAACCGTGATGGTTTCACTCGCAGTCGTTGCATCACTTTTGTACACTAAATCAAAAGCATGTTTTTCCGTGTCCAATTGGTAACCAGTTGGTGCTTGTTTTTCTAGCCAGTAGTAATTATCTAGCATAAGATTTTCCACCTGCGCTTGCCCGTCTTTGATTGTGACTGTTTCAACTAGGCTGTCATCTGCTGCGCGATATAGTTCATAAACAGCCCCATCCAGTGTCGCTTTTCCTTGTGGAGTAATTCCAGTTTCAGCATCTTCTTTTATTAATTTAGCTGTACCTTTTTGCTCCACATCTGTTGCCTGCATTTGAGTATCTGTGACCGCAACATCCTGTCCCGCGTACTCTAAATCAAAGTCTAGTTTTTCTTCACTTAACAGATAACCAAGTGGTGCTTTTTCCTCCAGTAAATAATACTTCCCTAATGGCAATGCTGTGGATTTTGCTTTTCCCATCTCATCCGTTATCAGCTCTCCAACACGGACATCTGAGGCATCATAAATCCCGTAAACCGCCCCTAGCAAACTATAATGTTCATTTGGCATTTCTGTACCAAACGCTTGTCCAATTTTTGATAAGGACACTGTTCCAAGCTGTTCCTTATTGTTAAAAATAAGCTCCATAGTCTCATTCGCTTTAATCGTAATTATTTGGCTCTCACCAAAATTATGATAGTTCGTTGGTGCCAATAACTCCGAAACTTTCACTTCTGTACCCTCTGGTATGTCGAGTAATTCCGCAACGCCATTTTCATCTGTTACGACTTCCTTTGATGTATTATTATACTCAAATTTTATCGTTGTATTTGGCAACGCTTGATTCGTTTTCTCATCGATTTTCTTAACTTTCACACCACCGAGTTTTTTCACATTCACTTTCAATTGTGCACTTGCTGTATCTTGCAAATGAAATTTTACAAGACTTTGACGATCCGCTTTGTTATAGATAATTGACGTGCCAATTGCCGTGTCAGGAACTTTAGCAAAAGCGATTTCTCCTGATTTGGCATTTTTATCAGCTTTCAATTTTAGTTTATGTCCATCCTTAGTTACGCTGATTCCAGTCGCATTATTTGTTATACTCAACCAATCCGCAACTTTATTCGCATCCTCCAACACCAACTCTTGCCCTTCAATTAAAGTGATAGTTTGATTATCCCAAGAAGGTTGTGTATCATGCTTCTCCACCTTCGCTAAAATAACCTCTCTATCCGACCAGTAATTTGGCAACGATGTCCATTCCAATTGCTCACCAAGGACTTCCCAAATCAATAATTGCGTGGTCGCAAATTCTTTATAGCTTTGATCCGTTTGCGAAAATCCGTAATAAGCAATTTTAGATAGCAAATCCTTCTTATCACTTACATACGTCTCAGGATTATATCCCGTTTCTGTATTAGCGTGTGCGCCAGAATCCACACAAAACACATCCGCCCCATCCATCTTCATATTCCAGATAATCTTGTTCTCTAATTTCTTCCCATGCGTAAAACTAATTCCTGTATAATTGTAGCCTGTCTCGTCCAGTTGCAACGATGCTGCCATCGCATCCAGTGGTTGTAATAAATTAATCAAAATCATCGTCACCAACATAATGGCGATTATTTTTACTTGTTGTACCTTATTTTTCAGAAAGTTCATTTGTCTGTTCCTCACTTTTAATTTCATATTTTTTGGTATTTTAGGCAATAAAAAAAGACATCAAATTTTTCATTTAACATCTCTACTTGGCGGACTTCTATTCCGATATATCCTCATTAAAAGTCAGCGTGCCTATTTAGTTGTTTTCGTTTCTTCTCATCCCAAAGATTTAACATATTTTCATTCTCCTTGATTAAAATCATCTTTGCTATTAAGTCACCTCTCTGCATTTTTAACATAAAAAAAGACACTGAATCATTATTTTTCAGTGTCTTATATTTTATTATTTAGCCTCAGTTTCTAAAAATTATACCTTCATATTTTCAGTTATTTTAGCATAACATTACTATTCTTCTAACGTATCCCCACATACTACCTCAATAGCTATCGAAACGTTTATATGCTCCCTCATGACCTTTTGGCGAGATCCATCAGGATTATTAACAAACTCCAAATGTCTATAAAAGTGTTTAAAACTAAGGATTTCTAGCAGTTTTGTCTTTGTAGCACCGTTACACACTCCACATGCGTCGTGTGAGGGAACATATCTACTGGCTGCACCACGGTTGCTTTGTATCCACCGTCTGTGAGCACCAACATATCTCGCGCCAATGTCGATGGGTTACAAGACACATAGACCACACGCTTCGGCTTCATTTTCAGAATCGTCTCAAGTAGCGCCTCGTCACAGCCTTTGCGCGGTGGATCAACCACAAGCACATCCGCCACAATTCCCTGCTTAAACCAAGCCGGAATCACTTCTTCTGCTTTCCCAACTTCAAACGTGACGTTCTCCATTTTGTTCAATTTAGCATTCGCGCGTGCGTCCTCAATCGCTTGTGGCACAATCTCCACGCCATATACATGCTTCGCTTCTTTCGCCAAGCACAGCGATATCGAGCCAATTCCGCAATACGCATCAATGACTGTTTCATCCCCCGTAAGCCCTGCCAAACGAAGCGCCTCCGCATACAAAACTTCCGTCTGTTCTGGATTCACCTGATAAAATGACCGCGCAGAAATCGCAAAAGAAATCCCATGAATCGTGTCCATAATATACTCGCGTCCCCATAAAACATCCGTCCGCTCGCCAAAAATAACATTCGTATTCGCCATATTCACATTTTGAACAAGCGATGTCAATCCCGGAATCTCCGTTTGTAATTCCGCCACAATCTGATCCTTATTCGGGAAATTCGGCTTCGTTGTCACGATGACAAGCATCAATTCACCCGTCGTGGTCGCAAATCGCGTCATCAAATGCCGTAACACACCTTTTCGCGTCTTTTCATCGTAAGGCTCGATATGATATTTCGCAAAAATACCCCGCGCAATCTGAATCGCCGCATCATTTTGCTCCTGTTGAATCAAACACGTATCCATATCAATAATCTGATGTGACCGCTGCTGATAAAATCCCGCGACCAATTTCCCATTCACAAACCCAACTGGAACTTGCGCCTTATTCCGATACCGCCAAGGCTCCGCCATACCAAGCGTCGGCAACACTTCCACGTCCTGTTTCCCAATCCGCCTCATCACTTGCGCCACTTGTTTTTGCTTCACCCGCAATTGCCCATCATAACTCAAATGCTGCAACTGACAACCACCGCATTGCGAATAAACCGCACAAGGAGGCCGCACACGATCCGCACTTTCCTGCGTCAACTCAATAATTTTGCCAAATCCGTAGTTTTTATTCGTTTTAATAACTTTAATCTGCGCCTTCTCTTCAGGCAAACCCTGCGGCACAAAAATCGGATAACCATCTATCTTAGCAACCGCATTACCATCATGCGTTAAATCTTCAAAAACAACATCTAAACACTCATTCTTACTCACTGGAGCACCCATCATTTGCCCTCCCTTTCTTTCTCGACTCTTCATTATAACAAAAAAAAAGATAAGCGGATACCCTCTAAATAACCAACTCACGCTAGAATTTAGTAGCTATACTCTTATCTTTTATTTCTTAATCACATACTCTAATCCAACCGGTTGCTCAATTCTTTCATCACTATCTCCCTTGAAAAAGACCAGTGACGTCTTCTCTACACTGAATTTATAATCCAATTGTCTCGGATAAGCAACGACCTTTTCGCCAGGCATAATATTAAATTCATCTTCTAAATATTGGCTAGATACCTTTGGATTTATACCTAAAACAGGCGCAACCGTCTCCGCTAAATCACTAGAATAAACTGTATTTAACTTCTCATTCACACGTAGCGTCGTTCCAGACTCACTCGTAAGTTCAAGACTTTTTCCAGCCACTTTATCAAGCGTACCATTCAAAATCGAATAACTCGTTAAAAAACCGTCTACTTTATCGCGTGTATATTGAAAGGCCGATGGATTCATCACGGTCGATACCTTATTCGCAAAAATTCTAATTCGGAAACGATCCATAGATTTATACTTCGCATCCGCATGTGCCATCTTTGCCATAACCTCTTGATTCGTTGTATCTAAAATTAAATCACCATTGTTCGCAATACTCGTCACGGTGTTATCCCCTTTTATTGGGACCGTGAGATTTGGTGCAATAAAAATGCTCGTATTTGTTTTAATCCAAGTTCTATTACTATCTATTAATTTCGCTTGATCAACCTCAGGCATTACTTCTTCCGCCTGAACATTCCAAAATATAAGAAAGGCTGCACCACCAATTGCTATGCATGCCAATAAACCAATAATAAAACGGCTTACACGACTGTTCTTCAAGTCGTAAACACCCTCTTTCTTGTACTAACTGTTTTGTAACAGCTCCCACCATTATATCTCATTTTACGGATTAATACAAGTTCTTTACAAAAATTACAGTTTCCACCTCTTATGTAATAAAAAAGCCATATCCCTCTTTTTTTAATTTCAAAGAGCAATACGACTTCATTCACAAGCTTAGTCAATCATTTCCATCTGTTTATTATTTAAATCAGAAGCAGGAATCTCCGCTACATTCGCGAAAAAGGAAATATGTTGCTTCAAGTTTTGGAAAGCCATCGGTGTTTCCCCACCCAACTCGCCGTCCAAATTAATCAACATCTGATCATCTGAATTAACAATAACTTTCTCTGATTTCACATAAATCACATTCGGTTCTTTAATATGATCACCACGTAGAGCCAGTGTTACCAGTCTAATAAACTCGGGCAAATTTACTTTTTTGACGATAATTAATGAAAACTTACCATCATCCAATTTTGCATCCGGCGCAATTTTTTCAAAACCGCCAATAGAATTCGTCAAACCGAGCAGGAAAAACATTGCTTCTCCTTCAAACACGCCGTCATCATATTCCACCTTGACCTGTGTTGCTTTTAAAGAAGGCAACATCTCAATACCCTTTAAATAATATGCCAACTGCCCTAACATCGTTTTGAGACGACTTGGCACATCATACGTCAGCTCAGTAAGGCGTCCACCACCACCGATATTAATAAAATAGGTGTCGTTAGCTTTTCCGATATCCATCGCCACACTGCCACCCTTAGCGATGATTTCCGTCGCTTTTATCACATCACGCGGAATTTTTAAAGCTCTCGCAAAATCATTCGTCGTTCCAGTCGGGATAATTCCCACTTTCGGCCGATAATCCTGTTCCGCGATTCCATTAATAACCTCATTGATCGTCCCGTCTCCACCTGCTGCAACAATTAAATCATAACGATCTTCTACTGCTTGGCGCGCCTCATTTTTTGCATCATTCTCAGCTGGTGTTGTTGCATGGGCACTCGTTATATATCCCGCATTCTCAAGTATTGTCAATACATCAGCTAAATTCTTCTTGATGATTTCTCTGCCCGACGTTGGGTTATAGATAACTCGCGCTCTCTTTTGCATGGTATACTCTCCCGTCCTTTATAAAAAATTATTGGGGCTGTTTAAGTCCAGCCTCGGTATGCCTACAAGCACACGAATAGGCGTTCATTTTACAAACGCTTCGCCAAAAATATGTTCACCCATCTAGATATTATAGATGGCAATAGCTCATAGTTTACAATGCTCTCTCCATTTCCATTATACCAAACTCCCCATCAAAAACCCATTTTGAAGCTAAGATTTCCTCGAAAAAATGGTTCTATAATAAATGTTGGGGTAGAAAATAATCTACCTCCGCATTTTTTTGTTCTCATTTCAAGACAAAAAAATACACAGTAATATCAAAATCCTTTAAGATAAAAGTGACGAAACCCAATCCAAAGGAGCGATATTACCATGCCAGACCATTTTATCATACAACTCATCGGTTTAGAAAATAAAAACATCCAACTTCTTGATTATTCGATTGAAAATCATATCTGCCACATTCATATCCAACTAAAACGAAAAAAACATGCCTGCCCCTCTTGTAAAACACGGACAGATCGCATTAAAGACTATCGTACGCACACTTTCCAACATCTAAAAGTCGCAGAAAAACGTGTCTATGTGCACTATCGAAAACGCAGATATGCTTGTTCCTGCGGAAAATCATTTGATGAAAAAAATCAAGGACTTGTGGCACGCTATCAGCGTTTTTCGACATCTTGGCATCAAGCAGCCCTTTTCCATAGTATCTCTGCCCCCTCCTTTACCTATACTGCCAGAACGTTTGGAACCACCGCACCTAAAATTATGCGCCTATTCGACGCGCGTACAGAAGCCTTTTCCACGCCTCCCGTCGCTCTTCCTAAAGTCATCGCTATCGATGAGTTCAAGGGAGATACCGACAAAGGCAAATTCCAACTCATTATCGCTGACCCCATGACTCGTCGCCCCATTGATATCTTAGAAAACCGTCGCGCCAAAACCATTCAACGTTATTTAAGAGAACGCGGGCATCAGGTAGAGATGGTTATCATGGATTTGAGCTCGACCTTCAAAAACGCTGTGCAACAAGCTCTTGACAAACCAGTTATTATTGCCGATTCTTTCCACTTCTCTCGCTACATCTATTGGGCGCTGAATAAAGTCCGCGTTCGTGTCCAACAGCGTTTTTCAGAAAAAGATCGAAAACACGGGAAACGGATACAAAAACTCCTTTTCAAGCGATCTCATAAGCTGGATACAGCGCAAAAAAGCATCATTCGCCGTTACTTAAGCTTGCACCCTGATCTACAAACCGCCTACACCATCAAGGAAGCCTATCAGGCTTGGTTTGATGCCAATAAAGCACAAGAACGCCGCGACGTTCGTCAATCCTTACACGATTTCTATCAACTCGTACAAGACAAACAGCTTCCAGAATTCATAAAAGCTATCGGTACTTTCCGACGCTGGGAAACAGAAATCATCAATGCCTTCATTTACCCACATCTGTCCAATGGTTTCGTAGAAGGAATTAACAACCGAACCAAGGTCATCAAGCGTACTTCTTATGGCTATCAAAACTTTTCACGGTTCCGCGCCAAAATACTTGCCCAGCACTTTATCAAAAATTTTGACATTTCTGTAGGCTAAAAAGAGGTACAAGCCACTATTTCCCTAGCTTGTACCTCGATATTTCACCCCAACAATTGACAAAGAGCCGAAAAAATTGCTATATAATGCAAAAAAGTTATTAGGAACACAGGTTCATGCTCCTAATAACTTATCCATAAATTTAGCGTTTATTCATTTCATCTACTAAAATTTCGTTTACCATCGATGGATTTGCTTGGCCTTTTGTTGCTTTCATTACTTGACCAACTAGGAATCCGACGGCGCGATCTTTTCCGTTTTTGAAATCTGTAACGGATTGTTCATTTTGATCTAAGATACCAGAAATAATACTTCTTAGCTCACCGGCATCAGAAATTTGAATCAAGCCTTTTGCTTTCACTACTTCCTCAGCGTCCCCACCATTTGTAATTAACTCACGGAACACTTTTTTGGCGATTTTAGATGAAATGGTACCTTTTTCAATCAAGCCAATCATACCAGCAAGATTTTCAGGTGTTAATTTCGTATCAGTAAGCTCTTGTTGTTCTGCGTTTAGATAGGCAGAAACTTCACCCATTAACCAGTTAGACGTTTGTTTCGCATCCGCCCCTGCTTGGATTGTCGCTTCAAAGAAATCGGACATCTCTTTTGTTAGCGTTAATACCATCGCGTCATACGCTGGCAAACCAAGATCAGCTACGTAGCGCACTTGGCGTTTATCTGGAAGCTCAGGAATTTCAGCACGAATGCGTTCTTTCCAAGCATCATCAATATATAAATCCACCAAATCTGGCTCTGGGAAATAACGATAATCATCGGAACCTTCTTTAATACGCATCAATGTTGTTTTCCCTGTTGCTTCTTCAAAACGGCGTGTTTCTTGCTCAATAATGCCACCAGCCATCAATACTTCTGCTTGACGTTTGATTTCATATTCGATACCTTTACGCACATTTGTGAAAGAGTTCAAGTTTTTAAGTTCCGTTTTCACACCAAATTCTTCTTGGCCAACGGGACGAATTGAGATATTTGCATCACAACGCATCGATCCTTCTTCCATTTTCACGTCAGAAACGCCCGTATATTGGATGATTGATTTGATTTTTTCAAGGTACGCATAAGCTTCGTCTGCTGTGCGCATATCTGGTTCCGATACGATTTCAACGAGCGGTGTACCTTGACGGTTAAGGTCAACAAGTGAGTAACCGTGCGATGTATGCGTATTTTTACCAGCATCTTCTTCTAAGTGAAGACGTGTAACACCGATACGTTTCTTCTCACCATTTACTTCCACATCAATCCAGCCATGTTCGCCGATTGGTTTATCGAATTGCGAGATTTGGTACGCTTTCGGATTATCTGGATAGAAATAGTTTTTACGGTCAAATTTCGTATGTTCTGCGATTTCACAGTTGATTGCCATCGCTGCTTTCATACCGTATTCCACTGCTTTTTTATTCAAAACTGGCAAGACGCCTGGCATTCCAAGGTCGACCACATGTGTATTCGTATTCGGCTCAGCGCCAAAGTGGGCAGGTGCCGGCGAAAATATTTTGGATTCTGTTTTCAATTCTACATGGACCTCAAGCCCGATTACTGTTTCAAAATTCATATGTCTCGCCCTCCCTTATAAACTTGGTTTTTCTTTATGGAATTCTGTAGCTTGTTCAAATGCGTGTGCGACACGGTAAATCGTCTTCTCGTCAAAATAGTTACCAATCACTTGTAAACCAACTGGCATACCTTCTGAAAATCCACAAGGAACCGAGATTGCTGGAAGTCCAGCCAAGTTAATCGGAATCGTAAGCAAATCGTTCAGATACATCGTGATTGGATCGTGAATCAATCCGCCGATATCAAACGCGACAGTTGGCGCACTTGGGCCGATAATAACATCATAGTTCGCAAACACATTCGCAAAATCTTGTTTAATCAGCGTACGTGCTTGCTGACCTTTTTTGTAGTACGCATCGTAATATCCTGAGCTCAAGGCAAAAGTACCGAGCATGATACGACGTTTTACTTCATCGCCAAATCCTTCTGCACGTGATTTTTTGTAAAGCTCTTCAAGTGTATGCGCGTTTGGTGAACGGTAACCGTAACGTACGCCGTCGAAACGTGCAAGGTTTGAAGATGCTTCACTTGATGCTAAAATATAATAACTCGCAACGCCGTATTCAGAGTGAGGCAATGATACCTCGTCCCATGTAGCGCCTAAGTCTTCTAATGTTTTCAATGCTTTCATCACGGATTCTTTCACGCCAGGTTCTACGCCATCACCAAGATATTCTTTTGGTACACCAATGCGAAGTCCTTTGATATCACCAGTTAAATGCGCCGCAAAATTATCTACAGGTTGGTCAATCGATGTAGAATCATACGGATCCACGCCTGAAATTGCTTCAAGCAAATAAGCATTATCTTCAACCGTACGCGTGATCGGTCCAATTTGATCAAGGGATGACGCAAAAGCAACTAAACCATAACGAGAAACGCGGCCATATGTAGGTTTCATCCCAACGACACCACAAAATGCAGCTGGTTGACGAATCGAGCCACCAGTATCTGATCCTAGTGAAAATAATACTTCCCCTGCAGCAACACTTGAAGCACTACCACCTGAAGATCCACCAGGTACTTTATTTAAATTCCAAGGGTTAGCCGTCGTGTGGAAATATGAATTTTCTGTCGAAGAACCCATGGCGAATTCATCCAAATTTACTTTTCCAATATTAATAGTTTGAGCAGCTTTTAATTTTTGCATAACTGTCGCATCATAAATCGGATCAAAGTTCTCCAAAATTTTACTTGCAGCGGTTGTTCTTAAGTTTTTCGTTACGATATTGTCTTTAATACCAATCGGTAAGCCAGCTAACATATTGTTCGGATCGATCCCAGCATCGCCAAGTTCTTCTGCGATATCTAGCGCCTTATCACGATTCAATGTAATAAATGACTTCACTTTATCTTCTACAGCATCAATACGGTCAAATGATTCTTTGACAAGATCGTATGGCGCGATTTCTTTTTTTACAAGCTTTTCATGTAGGTCTTTTACTGAATGCTCAAATAATCCCAAATTAATTCCCTCCTGATTTGTCTAAAATTAGTCTTCCATAATCGTTGGTACTTTAAACATGCCGTCTTGCTTATCTGGCGCATTTTTTAGTACTTCTTCGCGTGGCAAGCCTTCCATCGATACATCTTCACGAAGCACATTGGATACTTCAATCGCGTGCGATGTTGGCTCCACGTTCGCCGTATCTAATTCTTCTAGCTTCTCCACCATATGAATGATTTTTTCCAATTGTGTCGCAAAGTTTTCTGCTTCTTGGTCACTTACTTCGAGTCGTGCCAAGTTCGCAACTCGTTCTACTGTTTCTTTTGAAATAGTTGTCAATGTTTTTTCCTCCTTTATTAATCAGAAGAAAAGCACCAAAGGCACTTTTCTTCCTAAAACTTAATGGTCAGTCAAAAATGTGCGCGGTTGGTGTATCATCATTTGCTTTACGCGTGATTAGCGCCGCTGTACCATCGGTTGTAGTAATATTAACCTGAATCGCCGCATTTGTCGAGAGATGTTTTCCAAGCAAATCGGTCACATACTGCGTGAAACCAATAATCTCAGCCTCTCCATAAAATTGTAGCGGAATATCGATATTCAAATCTGCCATCTCGCCGTCTTCATAACGAGCACGTCCAACGACACCTGTATAGTTAGGATAGTACTTCTCGATGTCTGCTTTAAAGTCTTCAAACGATGTATTGTCTGTTTTATGATCCGCTTTTGCATCAGCGGAAGGTAATACATAACTTTTCTCATCGATTGTTTTCCATTTGCCAAGGTCTGCCCCGTTCGCCGAGGTCATCGCAATAAAATTACCGGGAACAACGCCGTCACGCTTTCCTTGTTTATAGATTGCAATCGTTACAGGAACACTATCCAATCCTTTTGTAGCACGAATTCGATTCAAAACGGTCGCAGCCATTTCTTTACCTTGTGTTAATAAAGCACTATCAGAAATATTTTGCTCATACGTCGCGCCATACTTCTCTTTTTGATAATAATCGACGGAGTTCATCGCAAGGGCAATCGAGATTCCACCAAGCCCAACCGTATTTTTATCCGTTTTCTTTAAATAATCTTGTTCTAAAATATGCGCTAAATAAATAGGCGCACGGTTTTCGCCATCTTTCCCATTATCCTTCGGGTTCAATCCATCTTTATTTGTCGCACTTTCACGGTCGAGCCACTTCGTCAATGTCTCTGTCGTCAAATACTGTCCTTCTTGAAAAAGATAATCATCAGGGGAATAATTTTGTTGGGAAACACGCATCAGGCCTGATTCAAGCTCATTAATATCATAGCGTGAGTTGATGTTTGATACGACTAAACCACGTGATTTACTCGCTTTATACGGTAACACGGTTTTGTAGTAATCTGCTGAAATTTGATTTTTTGTCATAATGCCAGTTTCGGCTTGCTTCGTATCTTTTTTCTGTACAACCTGCTCATCCGAATTAAGGCTCGGGGCGCATCCTGCAAGTAAAAGTGCGGCGCTAAGGGAAACTACAAGTAATTTTTTCATTCGTTTTGACCACCTTCATCTGGTAAATATTCCATTAATTTTTGCTCGCTCCACACTGGTATGCCCAATTCCTCGGCTTTAGCCAGTTTAGATCCAGCATCACTGCCTGCCACAACAACATCTGTATTTTTACTGACGCTCCCCGTTACATTTCCGCCTAAACTTTCAATTAACGCTTTGGCTTCTTCGCGTTTCAAATGCTCTAATTTCCCCGTTAGAACGACTTTTTGATTCGCAAAAACAAGTGACTCTTCTGGCATTAGTTCCAACTTAGGACCTGTATAAACCATATTGACGCCTGCTTTTTCTAACTTCGCTAACAAATCATGTACTTCTTCATTCTCAAAATACGCAACAATCGAATCTGCCATTTTTTCACCGATGTCTGGTACTTCGATCAACGCTTCTTTTTCTGCTTTACGGAGTTCATCCATCGTTTCAAAATACTGCGCTAAAACTTTCGCTGCTTTTGCTCCAACATGTCGAATACCGAGGCCGAATAATAATTTTTCTAGTGAATTAGCACGGCTTTTATCAATCGATGCCAACAAGTTTTGAACGGATTTCTCACCCATTCTCTCTAATTCTACCAGTTTTTCGCCCGAAAGGAAAAACAAATCTGCGACATCGGCAATTAATTCTTGTTCAAAAAGTTGAACGACTACTTTTTCGCCTAGGCCATCGATGTTCATCGCATTTCGCGAAACAAAGTGAATCAAGCCTTCTTTTAGCTGAGCTGGGCACTTTGGATTGATACACCGCAAAGCAACCTCACCTTCAAGACGCACGAGTTCACTCTCACATGTTGGACAATGTGTCGGCATATGATAAGGAACTTGTTCGCCAGTACGCGCTTCTTCCACGACACGAATTACTTCGGGAATAATATCGCCCGCTTTTTTAATCATCACGGTATCGCCAATTCGGATATCCTTGTCTCGAATTAAGTCTTCATTGTGCAAAGATGCTCGCCCGACAGTCGTTCCAGCCACACGAACGGCTTCTAAAATAGCAGTCGGCGTCACGACACCCGTTCGACCAACACCGAGTTCAATCCCAAGCAATTTTGTTTCCACTTCTTCGGCTTTAAATTTATAAGCGATCGACCAACGTGGAGATTTAGCCGTAAAACCAAGCGTTTGCTGTTGCTCCAAGCTATCCACTTTGATTACGATACCATCAATATCATAAGCAAGTCCTGCACGCGCCTCTGTCCATTCCTCAATATATGCAAAAATTTCATCTAAAGATTGGCATAAACGCCGTTCTTTGTTCACTTTTAAGCCTAATTTCTCAAGCATCGCCAAACCTTCACTATGTGTCGCCACACCCATCTCACCGAAATCAGCAACAGCATATAAGAAAATATCAAGATTTCGTGAAGCCGCAATTTTTGTATCAAGCTGGCGTAAAGATCCCGCCGCCGCATTCCGCGGATTCGCAAAGACCTCTAACCCATCTTCTTCTCGTTTCTCATTCAAGCTTTGAAATGACTGCTTTGGCATGAACGCTTCGCCACGAACTTCAATCGTAAACGGTTCTTTTAGCTTCATTGGAATCGAGCGGATGGTTCGTAAGTTAGACGTGATATCTTCCCCAACCGTACCATCACCACGCGTTGCTCCGCGCTTATACGTTCCATCCTCATACTGTAGTGAAACCGCCAGACCATCAATTTTCAACTCGCACATATAAGCTACGTCATCGCCTACTTTTTCACGGACACGACGATCGAAATCCTGCAAATCCTCTTCATTAAACGCATTTCCAAGACTAAGCATCGGCGTTTCATGTGCTACTTTTTGAAAACCTGCCAAAACCTCTCCACCTACGCGCTGTGAAGGCGATTCAGGCGTTATCCAATCGGGGTGCTTTTCTTCCAGTCCAATAAGTTCATGCAAAAGTTGATCGTAGAGGGAATCTGGTGCGGTTGGATTATCCGCCACATAGTATTCATAACTAAGTCGTTCAAGTTCCCTCGTCAATTCTTCATAACGTTCTCTTTCAGCCATTTTTACTCACCTACTTATACTTTTTCAACAGGCGCGAATTCCGCCAGCAATCGTTTGACACCAGTTGGACTTGGGAATGCAATATCAAGCTCCATGTTGCTCCCAGTTCCTTTCACGCTGACAACCGTTCCAACGCCCCACTTCTTGTGACTCGCTTTGTCGCCAACTGTCCACGCTTCTTTTTCCGCACCAGAAGAACTATAGCCAACCACCGATTTGCTGTGCATTGCTGACTTCGCAAACGGTACTTCTGTTAAGCTATTTTCATGTGCTAATTCCAGTAAATCATGCGGAATCTCATCAATAAAACGCGACTCTTTATTCGCTGTAGATCGCCCGTAAAGCATCCGTGAATACGCACTCGTAATGTATAATTCCTCTTCTGCACGCGTAATCCCAACATAAGCTAATCGGCGTTCTTCTTCCATTTCGTCTTCTTCAAGCAAAGCACGACTATGAGGGAAAATTCCTTCTTCTAGCCCCACTAAAAAGACAACTGGGAACTCGAGGCCTTTCGCTGAGTGTAATGTCATCAGGGTCACGGCACCTTGTGATTTATCTTCATCCTCGTCTAATTTATCAATATCTGCAACAAGCGCTAAATCTTCCAAAAATGCAACCAATGTTTTATCGTCGCTCTCTTTTTCAAAGTTTTGCGTCACAGATAGGAACTCGTCAATATTCTCTAAACGTGCCTGTGCTTCAATAGTCCGTTCGTTTTTCAACATGTCACGATATCCCGTTTTTTCAAGTACCTCTTCCACGAGCTCCGTTACAGATAAATAGTCTTGCATTTGCGTGAATCCATTAATCAAATCATGAAATTCTACGAGCTGTTTCGCAATTTTAGCAGATAAGCCAACCATTTCAATCCGATCTAACACTTCAAAAATAGTCAGGTCATACGCTACCGCCATGTTCGCAATTTTATCCATAGAACCCGCACCAACACCACGTTTTGGAACATTAATAATACGTGCCAAACTGATGTCATCCGCATTGTTCGAAATGAGGCGCAAATAGGCCAGTACATCCTTGATCTCTTTTCGATCGTAGAACTTCGTACCGCCAACCATTTGGTACGCCATACTCGATTTCATGAAAAATTCTTCCATAACACGAGATTGTGCGTTGGTTCTATACAGAATCGCAAAATCAGAAAGTGGGCGACTCGATGCTGTAACCTCTTCTTGAATCTTCGCCACAACATAAGCTGCTTCTTCCTTCTCCGTCAATGCTTTGTGATAGAAAATTTTCTTACCTTCATCATTATTCGTCCACAAATTCTTCGGCTTACGATTACTATTATTCTCAATAACCCGGTTCGCTGCCTCTAAAATCCGCTTTGTAGAACGATAATTTTCTTCTAAAAGAATCGTCTGCGCGTTCGGATAATCCTTTTCAAACGACATAATATTCGTAATATCCGCACCACGCCAGCCATAAATCGATTGATCGGAATCACCAACAACGCAAAGATTACGGAATCTCGCTGCAAGCAATTTCACCAAAATATATTGTGCATGATTGGTATCTTGATACTCATCTACATGAATATACTGGAACTTCCGTTGATAATATTCAAGTACCTCAGGAACGCGTTCAAATAGCTGAATCGTCACCATAATTAAATCATCAAAATCGAGCGACTGATTCTTTTTCAGTTTCTTCTCATATTCTACGTATACATCCGCAACCATCTGATCATAAAAACCAAACGCTTCCTTCTTGTACTCTTCCGCATTTGTCAGTTCATTCTTGGCATTACTAATAGACGCCAAAATGCCGCGCGGTTCAAATTTCTTCGTGTCCACATTCTTTTCTTTTAGAATACCTTTCACGACAGAAAGCTGATCTCCACCATCTAAAATCGTGAAATTGCGGTTAAAACCAAGACGTTCAATATCACGACGCAAAATACGCACGCACATCGAGTGAAACGTTGAAATCCAAATAGATTCCGCTTCTGGTCCAAGTAAATTACCTACACGCGCTTTCATCTCACGCGCCGCTTTATTCGTAAACGTAATCGCCAAAATATTATAGGGATTCACGCCACGTTCTTTCATCAAATAAGCAATTCGATGCGTCAAAACCCGCGTCTTACCACTACCTGCCCCAGCCATAATTAAAAGGGGTCCTTCTGTTGCTTGAACCGCCTTCTTCTGTTCAGGATTCAATCCTTTTACTAAATCTTCCGCATTTAATTGCATTTTATCCTCGCACCACCAATACAAACATTTGTTCTTATTTTAACTTTTTAAACAACCGAAAGCAAGTAAAATTATCGTACCGCACTCACCGTTTCCAACGCCTGCTCAAAATCTTCATATAAAATATTACCTACGATAATCACATCCGCGATTTTCCCCATCTGTGCTGCCTGTTCTACTGTCCTAATACCTCCACCATACCAAAGCTTCGTGTTAACAAGCTCTGCACGCGCGGCCAAAAGCATCTTAACATCACCAAAAGTGCCGCTATATTCCACATAAAAAATCGGCAACTTCAACATATTTTCCGCAATGCTAGCGTATGCCGCCACATCCTCCGTCGACAAATCTGTATTTGCCTTCGCAAGTTGCGCTGCTTTTGCATCCGGATTTAAAATACAATATCCTTCTACTAAGACATATGGCCACGGAATAAAGTCACCATAATCCTTCACAATCTTGTGATGCGCACCCAACAGCCAATTTACATCTGTCGTATTTAACACCATTGGAATCAAATATTCACTCGCTCCGGGAAAAACCATCGCCTCATCACTTACTTCAATAAAAACGGGTAACCCAAAACTTGAAAAAGTTCGAAACAATTCCTGTACTTCTTCTAAAAGCAGCCCATCTGATCCACCAATAATAAAACCATCCGTCCCAGACTGAACCAATCGCTCGGTTGCCCCATCAGGAAGCTTTTTTGCGGGATCTAATTTAAATAAATGTCTCAATGAAGCCCCTCCATCGATGGATAATCTGTTTGATATACTCGCGTATGCCTATTGATCACTTGTCTTGTTTTCTTAGCGCAACGTAATCGCTTCTGCTCTTCACTTACCGAGCTTTCCTGTTCTGCGTCTCACGCCACTGGGGGATTGCATACTCGCTTCGCTCTTATGCATATTGATAGTGTAACTCACTTGTCTTGTTTTCTTAGCGCAGCGTAATCGCTTCTGCTCTCCATTTCCCAAGCTTTCCTGTTTAGCGTCTCACGCCACTGGGGGATTACATACTCGCTTCGCTCTTATGCATATTGATAGCGTAACTCACTTTGTTTGAACGCTATCAACAATTATACCATTTTTGCCACCATCTCGCATCACTTCCCGAATGCTTTTATAAAAATCTTTAACTTTCCCAATATAGGGATGCAATAGGAAAAATTCTGTGCTATGATAAGTTTATAAATTTGGATCCTACATGATCGAAGACCTTTTCATGTTTTTCAGGTCTTTTTTGATTGGAAAGGAAGTCGTAAATGAAAAATAATAGAGAACAATGGAGCTCAAAATCGGGATTTATTCTTGCTTCTGCTGGTTCTGCCATCGGAATTGGCGCGATTTGGAAATTACCCTATGTCGCTTCAACAGCTGGTGGTGGCGCATTCTTTATTCTTTTTACTATCCTCACTTTTGTGATCGTACTACCTATTTTAATTGGGGAATATATCATCGGGCGACACTCACAAAGCGATGCGATTCATTCATACCGAATTCTGGCCCCTGGTACACGCTGGAATTGGCTCGGTAAGCTGGGCGTGTTTGGCTCGATTCTAGTCCTCGCTTTCTACGGAGTTGTCGGTGGCTGGATTTTAAGTTATATCGTGAAGGCTATTAGCGGTTCAGTAAGCCACGGCGATCAAGCACAACTTGCGCTTCAATTCGATATGGCAACGGCAAATACGGCTATCGCTATCGCTGGGACGGCTATTTTCCTTCTCCTTGTTATCCTCGTTGTATCGCAAGGGATTAGAACGGGAATTGAGCCTATGAGCAAAATCATGATACCTGCGTTATTCCTGCTGTTCATTATTCTAATTATTCGCTCGTTAACGTTGCCAAATGCCATAGAAGGACTTCAATACTTCTTGCGTCCTGACTTCTCAGAAATTAACAGTAAAAGTATAATCATTATTTTAGGGCAAGCCTTTTTCTCACTCAGCGTTGGGATTTCTGTGATGGTGACATACGGTTCTTACTTAGATCGAAAAATAAGCATTCCCGCTGCATCTACATCCGTTGCTGTCATAAATATGATTATTTCTCTGTTCGTTGGACTCGCTATTTTCCCTGCTGTCTTTTCGTTTGGTGTCATTCCCGACGCAGGACCTGGTATCCTTTTCGTGATATTGCCGTCGATCTTTAACCAATTACCGTTTGGCACATTCTTCTTTATTGTGTTCCTCATCCTTTTCTTTTTTGCAGCATTAACTTCCAGCTTTTCACTGCTTGAGACTGCTACTGCTCCATTTATAAAAAAATTAGGAAGCCGTTCCATAGCCACCTGGATCGTTGGTGGTATCGTATTCTTGCTAGCTATCCCAGCAGCGCTTAGCTTGGGAATTTGGAACGAAATAAGTATCTTTGGAATGACCATTTTCGGAGCATTTGATTACGTTGCATCTAATATCATTCTACCTCTAGGTGCTCTATTTACCGCTATTTTCGTTGGTTTCCGACTCCCTCGCCAACTACTATGGGATGAATTCACAGCAAGTAGTCGATATGGGAAAAAATTATTTATGACTTGGTTGCTATTACTAAAATATGTTGCTCCAATCGCGATTATCCTCATCTTTCTATCCGCTATTGGACTACTACCTTTCTAAATAAAGAAAGCAGGGTGCCACGAATCCCACTTTTATGGGTAAGACGTGCATCCTGCTTTAAATAAATGGAGCGCTTGTCGCCGATTTATTTGGGTTATGCTTTTATTTATCTTTCATTCGATCGAATACTACTTCATACATATCATTTCCATAATTAAGGGAACGTTTTACGCGAGAAATCGTTGCTGTACTAGCACCTGTCTCAGCCTCAATAACATTATACGTCTTGCCATCATGCAGCATTTTAGCTACTTGAAAGCGCTGCGACATAGATTGAATTTCATTTACTGTGCATACATCATCGAAGAAAGCATAACATTCTTCTAAATTCTCCAGTGCTAAGATCCCTTTAAAAAACGTATCTAGACCTTCACCACGCAATTTTTCTATTTGCATGTGTATACCTCCATTTTACTTTAGACTCTTCTTTACCATTTTAACGTACTAGTGTGAATAACACAACAAGAAGGTTCAAAAAGCTTTATGAACATGCTATAATATGTTTATAAAAGGGAGGCTCAACATGAAAACTAAAATTATCTTATTTTTCTCACTCTTATTCGCAATTCTCGTAACATTCCATCTGCCAGTCTCGGCGGATCGCTCTTTTACAATACCAAACTATGAAAACTATGTCCAAATTCAGCAAAACGGAACGGCAATTATCACCGAAAATGTCCGCTATGATTTCGATGGCTCGTTTAATGGGGCGACGATGGATATTGATACATCAGGACTTCCCGATATTACCGATTTGCAAGTATTTGTTGATGGCACACCTTTCGTCAAGAGCGACTCTGGAAAGACAGGTACTTTCAAAGCTGATTACGATAGCAATGATACCTTAAAAATCCGTGTGTATTCCCCAACTGATACAGCAACGAAAGAGTTTGTCTACCAGTATACTTTAAAAAATGCCGTTACAAGCTACAACGATACCGCAGAATTTAATCGAAAACTCGTCGGGAAGAATTGGGAAGAAACGCTGGATCGTGTCGCGATTACGATTACGCTACCAAAAGAAACGCAAAACGGCGAATTACAAGCCTGGGCACATGGACCACTAGATGGCAACATTTCACTGCAAGATAACAAAATCGTGAAACTGTACGCGGATAACGTCAAACCAGGACAATTTGTGGAAGCTCACGTCATTTTTCCAAATAATATTGTACCAAGTAATCAAAATATCCAAGCGATTGATAAAAAAGCTGATATTCAAGCGCAGGAAGCCAAACTTGCCGAGCAAGCCAATACAAAAAGAGCACTAACGAAATGGATCTTTTACGGTGGTAGTATTCTGATGCTACTTTTCACAATCATCACGCTCATCAGGATATACGTAAAGTTTATACAACCAAAAAAAGCAGTATTTCAA
The DNA here is from genome assembly GCF_003534205.1 of Listeria weihenstephanensis. NCBI lineage: Bacteria > Bacillati > Bacillota > Bacilli > Caryophanales > Listeriaceae > Paenilisteria > Paenilisteria weihenstephanensis. Next base: position 2,357,317 of record NZ_CP011102.1, read on the forward strand.
GATCGATATTTTCATGATATTCCAACAGACATGTCACCAGCCGTCATGAATAAGCTGATATATTCCAAACTTGGCGCTAAAGATATCGTTGCAACGATTATGGACTTGGTACGCAAAAGACAACTGACCATCGAAGAATTACCTGATCCTTCTGGAAATAAGAAAAAGGCAACATTCATCATATCCAGAGTACCTGTACCATCTCCTAACACGCTTTTAAACCATGAACAAACCTTGATAAAATGGTTGTTAGATAAGGTTGGAGATGGCGAAAAAGTCACTTTAAAAGAAATAAACAGCTATGCAAAGAAAAATAGTAAAGCCTTCACTAGCTCATTTTCAAGTTGGAAAAGGGCGGTCGAAAAAGAAACAAAAACATATCGCTATATTAATAAATCAGCTACTTCCAAGGCGAATAAGCTATTATCTAGCGCTAGTCTTATCAATTTTCTGATTGGTCTTGGTCTCGTGTTATTCAGCATCTTTACGAGCAATTTTTCTATCTTCGCGTTAATCATAGGTGTTTTATCCTTTGCCATCATCATTGTATTTAGTGCAACGTTGCTTCCTGTTAAACATCAAAAAGGTGCAGAAGAGTTTGCAAAATGGCATGCCTTTAAGCGCTACATTAAAGATGTTGGAAACCTGGATATTGCTGATGTAGGATCGATTGCGATCTGGGATCATTACTTGTCCTATGCTATCTCGCTCGGACTAACAAAAGAAGTCCTAAAAGCAGCATCGATTCACTTCACACCAGAGCAAGTACAGCAGCATTCTGGATTGCTTTACTATTACTACGGTGGCGCAATGCTGGGCAGTGTAAACCACGCAAATATGGACACAGCGTTTGCAGAAAGCTTCCAAAACTCTTTCGAAAGCTCCTTTAGTGGTGCATTGGCAAGCAGTACATCCTCAACCACAGGAAGTGGCGGTGGATTCAGCGGCGGCTCCAGCGGTGGAGGTGGCGGTGGTTCAGGCGGCGGCGCTTTCTAATCTATTAAAAAACGTGCAGTACATCTCAAAATTTTTGAGTTATACTGCACGTTTTTCTTATCTCATAGCCTTCGTTCCAATGTCCATCCGATAAAAGAAATCTGGGTTATCAAGCTTCTTCATTTCTTTATAAAGTTGTGTTTGCGCTTCTGTCATCGATTCAGCCGTTGTCGACACAAGCAACACTCGCCCACCATTAGATAGAAAAGCATCGCCATCTTTTGCCCGCTTCGTTCCCGCGTGGAAAACCTCAGCCTCCACATCCGCAAGCCCAGTAATCACATTACCTTTCGCGTAATCCTCAGGATATCCAGCACTCGCCAAGACGACACCAAGCGTAACCCCTTCCGATTCCCATTCAAGCACTGGTTCCCGGTCGCGCAACAAAGTATCGATAACCTTCGCAAAATCAGATTTCAAGCGAGGTAACACCACTTGCGTTTCAGGATCTCCAAAGCGCGCGTTAAACTCAATCACTTTTGGCCCATCTTCGGTCACAATTAAGCCTGCATACAAAATGCCAGAAAACGAACGCCCCTCTGCGACCATCCCTTTTGCCGCTGGAAATAAAATTTTCTGAATCGCTTCATCGACAATGGTTTGCGCTATGTGCGGCACAGGCGAATAAGCGCCCATTCCACCTGTATTTGGTCCTTTATCGCCTTCATATGCCCGTTTATGATCTTGCGCAATCGCCATCGGGTACACTTTTTCACCGCGTACGAAAGCCATCAGTGAAAATTCCTCCCCAGCTAAAAAGTCCTCAATCACCACTTTCGCAGAAGCCTCGCCAAACTTACTGTCCAACATCATATCTTTTAAAGCAAGTACCGCTTCTTCCATATCAAAAGCGACCACGACACCTTTTCCAGCCGCTAAACCATCCGCTTTTATCACGATTGGTACACCTTTTTCTTGTAAGTATAGATACGCTTTCTCGTAATCCGTAAACGACTCCGAATCAGCTGTCGGAATCGCGTATTTTTTCATGAACTGTTTCGCAAAATCCTTGCTTCCCTCAATTAAGGCTGCTTTTTTCGATGGTCCGAAAGCTTTGATCCCAGCTTCTTCAAACTCATCCACCAAACCGTTTAGCAGTGGCACTTCTGGACCGACAATGACCCAATCGACAGCCTGCTCTTTCGCAAAAAGAATCAAAGCCGTCGCGTCTGTCTCTGAAATAGCGTGCGTTTCAATACCATCGCCCAACATCCCATCATTTCCAGGGGCGCAAAATACCGTTTCTACATCGTTACTTTCAAGCAATTTCTTACTGATCGCATGCTCACGACCACCGCTTCCAACAACTAAAATTTTCATCGCATTGACACGCTCCTTTAATGTTTGAAATGTCGGACATGTGTGAGAACCATTGCAATACCATACTTATTCGCCATCGCAATCGAATCTTTATCCTTGATCGAGCCACCTGGTTGGATAATCGCTTTAATCCCAGCTTTAGCCGCAGCTTCCACCGTATCGTCCATCGGGAAGAAGGCATCCGAAGCCAGAACTGCTCCCTGCGCCTTATCTCCCGCTTGATTCAAGGCAATCAGCGCCGAACCAATCCGATTCATCTGACCCGCGCCAATGCCAAGCGTTTGTGAAGCATTCCCAACAACAATCGCATTCGACTTCACGTGCTTCACAATTTTCCATTGGGCAACGAGAGCTTTCCACTCACTTTCTGTCGGTTGCGCATCTGTCACGACTTCATACGTCGCCACATCCTCTGCCACCGCGTCGCCATCTTGCAACAACAATCCACCAATCACCGACGTTTTTTCCACCGCATTCACAGGACCCGCAAAAGGAACTGTCAACAAGCGAATATTCTTCTTCTGCGCTAAAATCGCGAATGCTTCCTCCGAAAAACTCGGCGCAATAATGATTTCCAGGAAAATCTGACTCATATGTGTCGCCGTCGCCGCATCGACTTCCCGATTAATCGCAACAATGCCACCAAAAATCGAAGTCTCATCCGCTTCATAGGCCTTCAAATACGCTTCTTCTGACGTTTCACCAACACCGACACCGCACGGATTCATATGTTTTACAGCCACCGCTACAGGTTCCGTAAATTCTGATGCAATTCGAAGCGCCGCATCCGTATCACGAATATTATTATACGACAACTCCTTGCCGTGCAGTTGTTTCGCCTCACTAATCGAGTTTTGCGTACCCAATGGTTCTGTATAAAAAGCCGCCTCCTGATGCGGATTCTCGCCATATCGCAAATCTTGTTTCTTATTATAAGTCAATGTTAATTTTTCAGGGAATTCCTCACCGACAATCTCCGTTAAATAACCCGCAATCAACGCATCATAAGCCGCCGTATGACGGAAAACCTTCGCGGCCAAACGCTGATTCGTTTCAAAAGTGACCGCGCCATGATCGCCAAGTTCCGCTAAAACAGGCGCATAATCCGTGCTATCAACTACGACTGTCACCGCCGCATAGTTTTTCGCCGCCGAACGTAACATCGAAGGACCGCCAATATCGATATTTTCAATCGCCTCACCCAGCTTCACGCCAGGCTTCGCAATCGTTTCTTGGAACGGATATAAATTCACACAAACGAGATCAATTTTAGCAATATCATGATCCGCGATCGCCTGCATGTGCGCCGCATCATCGCGACGAGCAAGCAAACCCCCATGAATCGCCGGATGTAGCGTCTTCACACGTCCGTCTAACATCTCTGGAAAACCAGTCACTTCCTCAATTCCAATCACTGGAACCGCACTATCCTCAAGCGCCTTCTTCGTTCCACCCGTTGAAATAATCTCAAAACCAAGCCCCACAAGCGATTTCGCGAACTCCACAACACCAGTTTTATCTGACACACTAATTAACGCTCTTTTCATGATTGTCCCCCTATTATTTTTTTGACCACTTCTGGATAAAACGCATGCTCAACCTTATGTATTCTCGTCGCAAGCGATTCCACCGTATCATCTGGCAAAATAGCAACCGACTGCTGTGCGATAATCGGCCCCGTGTCCATTCCAGCATCTACAAAATGCGCGGTGACACCCGTTTCCGTTACACCCGCGACAACCGCCTGTCCCATCGCATCTTTTCCAGGAAACGACGGAAGTAACGACGGATGCAAATTGACAATCTTATTTTCATACGCTCCCAATAACGTCGGCCCAATCAAGCGCATATATCCCGCCAAAACGAGAAATTCTACCCCTGATTCCTGCAATTTAGCCACGATTTCCCGTTCAAAAGCCGCTTTATCCGCAAAAGCCTTCGGAGCAAAGACAAACACTGGAATTCCAGCTGCCTCTGCTCGTTCCAACACATACGCGCCCGGTTTATCACAAACAAGCAACGCCACCGATTCTTTAATCATCGCATCGTCCACAAGCGCCTGAAAATTACTACCCGATCCCGAAGCAAAAATCGCTATTTTCATCCTAGTTGCCCCCTGTAAAAACGACTTGTGCGCTAGCTTCTTTCGGCGTCACTTTTCCAATCGTATACGCTTTTTCACCTTGTTCTGCTAAAATAGCAAGCGTCTGTTCCGCATCGTCTGCCGCAACGACAAGCACCATGCCGATTCCCATGTTAAAAATACCATACATCTCGTCCGCATCAATTTCACCATAACTTTGCAACGCATCAAAAATCGGCAAAACCGGCCATGCATCACGCGTAATCGACACCGCCAAATCCTCTGGCAATACCCGTGGCAAATTCTCGATAAAACCGCCACCCGTAACATGCGAAATCCCGTGCACCGTTACATTTTTAATAACTTCCAAAACAGGCTTCACATAAATCCGCGTCGGCGTCAACAGCTCATCACTAAGCGTCTTGCCCCCAAGCTCCGGCAAAACCGTATCCAGCGCAAAGTCATGCTCCTTAAAGAAAATTTTGCGTACCAACGAGTATCCATTACTATGAATTCCACTCGAAGGCAAGCCAATCAAGACATCGCCAGCCGCCACCTTTTCACCCGTAATCACGTCCGCCTTCTCGACCGCACCGACCGTGAATCCAGCCAAGTCATAATCATCCGCACCATACATATCCGGCATCTCCGCCGTCTCACCACCAACAAGCGCGCACCCAGCCAACTCGCAGCCATCCGCAACACCCTTAACAATCTGCTCCATCTTGCCCGGAATCGTTTTCCCCGTCGCAATATAATCCAAGAAAAACAGCGGTTCCGCGCCCTGCGCCAAGATATCGTTCACACACATCGCGACACAGTCCACGCCGATCGTATCATGCTTATCCGCCTCAATCGCAAGCAGCAACTTCGTACCAACGCCATCCGTCCCCGAAACAAGCACAGGTTCACGCAAGCCAAGCCCGCTAAGATCAAACATCCCGCCAAACGAACCAATCGCGCCCATCACACCGTTACGCTTCGTACGAGCCACATGCTTTTGGATCCGCTCCACAACCTCATAACCCGCCTCTACATCAACGCCAGCCTTACTATACGCATTCTCTGCCATTTGCAAAATTCCCCTCTCAACGTGACTCGGCTTCTAAACTCGCCAAATATTCTTTTTCATAATCAAATAATTCCGTCGGGTAATCCCCGTTAAAATACGCCATACAAAGTCCGCCATACGGCTCATCTGGATACGGCTTACCAACTGCTTCAACCAGGCCGTCCTCCGACAAATACGTCAGCGAATCCGCACCGATAATCCGACAAATCTCATCCACCGAATAATTCGCCGCAATCAACTCACTCCGCGTCTGAATATCAATCCCGTAAAAACACGGAAAAGCAAGCGGTGGCGAAGCAATCCGCACATGGACTTCTGCCGCACCCGCCTCACGCAATAACTGCACAATCCGGCGACTCGTCGTTCCGCGCACAATCGAATCATCAATCATGACCACCCGTTTGCCCTCGACAACACCGCGCACCGCCGACAATTTCATTTTCACACCTTGTTCCCGTAATTCCTGCGACGGCTCAATAAACGTCCGCGCCACATACCGGTTCTTAATCAAGCCCAGCTCATACGGAATACCCGTTTCCTCCGCATAACCAATCGCCGCCGAGATACTCGAATCAGGAACACCCGTCACCACATCCGCCTCAATAAAAGCCTCCTTGGCCAACCGTTTCCCCATCCGTTTTCGCGCCGAATGGACATTAATTCCCGCAATATTCGAGTCAGGACGCGCAAAATACACATATTCCATACTACAAATCGAATGCTTCACGTCTTCCGTAAATTTCTCAATATGCAGGCCATCATCATCAATAATAATCAGCTCACCCGGCTCCACATCACGCACAAACTCCGCGCCAACCGTATCAAACGCACACGTCTCCGAAGCAATCACATACGAATCTCCAATTTTCCCAATCGAAAGCGGTCGAAAACCATTCGGATCAAGCGCTGCAATCAACTCATTCTCCGTCAAAAGCATATACGCAAAACCGCCCTTGACCTTGTTCAGCGCCACTTTCAAATCCTCCACAAACGATCCCGTCTGGCTACGTTTGAGCAAATGCGCCAGCACCTCCGTATCCGAACTCGTTTGGAAAATCGCACCTTCCTCTTCCAACTCCTGACGAAGCGTCTGCGCATTAATCAAATTCCCATTATGCGCCAGCGCCAGACTCGAATTTTGGAAGTGGAATAAAAACGGTTGGACATTGCTCAAACTCTTGCCACCAGCCGTCGCATAACGCACATGCCCAATTGCCGACTTCCCAACAAGATCATCCAATTCCCCGTGCTTAAACACATCCGCAAGCAAACCCAAGTTACGATGCCCTTTTAGCGTCACGCCATCCGTCGACACAATTCCAGCACCCTCTTGCCCACGATGCTGCAAACTATGCAGACCATAATACGTGATCTGCGCCGCACTCGGATGATTCCAAATCCCGAAAATACCACATTCCTCATTCAATCCTCTTATTTCAGTAGACATGGAATAGCCCCTTCCCAAACTTGTTTTAACTCACTAAGTTCGGCTGTAATTGCTGATTTTTCCGTTTGCACCACCAATTGCGGCACCTCTGTAACTTCGCCTAAACGCACCACTTTTTCCGTTTCAAACAACTGCTCGAATTTCGCAGCATCATCCGCTTTCACCGATACCAAGAAACGCGATTGCGATTCACTAAACAGCAATTCCTCCGCAAAAGGTACTTGGATTGCTGCGCCCAAATCGTTCGCAAAACCTGCCTCAGCAAGTGCTACCGCAAGTCCGCCTTCCGCCAAATCATGCGCCGAAGCAACAAGACCCTCACGAATCGCCGTCAACAAGAACTGCTGATAACGTCTCTCCACCTGCAAATCAAGCTCAGGCGCGCGTCCACTAATTTTGCCTTGCTCCAATTTTTGCAATTCCGAACCGCTAAATTCCGGCTTCGTTTCGCCGATTAAATAAATCACATCGCCCGCCGCTTTGAAACCTTGCGTCGTAATATGCGCCACATCCTCGACCAAACCAACCATTCCAATCACCGGCGTTGGATAAATTCCTTCACCATCCGTCTCATTATACATCGAAACATTCCCCGAAATAACTGGCGTATCAAGCTCTAAGCAAGCCGCACTAATGCCGTCCGCCGCTTTCTCAATCTCCCAGAATATTTCCGGTTTCTCCGGATTCCCAAAATTCAGACCATCCGTAATCGCCAGCGGTTTCGCGCCTGAACAAACAATATTCCGCGCAGCTTCCGCAACCGCAATTTGACCACCTTTTTCAGGATCCAAATACAAGTAACGCGAATTACAATCTGTCGTCATTGCAATCGCCTTATTCGTGCCACGAACTCGCAGTACCGCCGCATCCGAACCAGGTGCTACCGCCGTATTCGTCCGAACTTGATAATCAAACTGCTCATAAATATGGCGTTTACTAGCAATCGTTGGCTGTCCAAGTAACGCTTTCCAAGTCGCCATAACATCCGTCACGACCGGCGCATAAGCCTCTTCCGTTTGGAAATCACGATAACGCTGCGGCTCCGATGAAGGTTTATAATACACAGGCGCATCCTCAGCAAGCGCATCAACCGGCACATTTGCCACAACTTCCCCGTGATGTACAATTTTATACATCTTATCATCCGTCACCGTTCCAATCGTCACAGCCTCCAAGCCATAACGCTCAAACAACGCCTTGATCTCCGCCTCATGTCCTTTTTTCACACATAAAAGCATCCGTTCCTGCGACTCCGAAAGCAACATTTCATACGCCGACATATGCGTTTCCCGTTGCGGCACATCATCCATAATAAGCTCCAAGCCAGACCCAGCCTTTGATGCCATCTCCGAACTCGAACTCACCAAGCCCGCGGCGCCCATATCCTGAATCCCAATCAAAATATCCGAATGATCACGAATCAAGTCCAGACATGCCTCCAGCAACAATTTCTCCATAAACGGATCTCCTACTTGAACCGCCGAACGCTGCTGCTCGCCCTCTTCACTAAATTCCACCGAAGCAAAAGTAGCCCCATGAATCCCGTCGCGTCCTGTTTTCGCACCAACGTACATCACTGGATTACCAACACCGACCGCCTGACCTTTTTGAATATCCTCTTTTGCAATCAGGCCAACACACATCGCATTTACTAAAGGATTCTTCGCATAACACGGATCAAACTGCACCTCGCCGCCAACCGTCGGAATCCCAATCGAATTCCCGTAACCAGCAATCCCAGCCACAACCTCATTCACCAAATATTTCGTATGCGGATTATCAATCTCACCAAAACGAAGCGAGTTTAGCATCGCAATCGGACGCGCGCCCATCGAAAATACATCGCGAATAATGCCACCAACACCAGTCGCAGCGCCTTGATACGGCTCCACATAAGACGGATGATTATGACTCTCCACTTTAAAAGCAACACCAAGACCATCACCGATATCCACAATTCCAGCCCCCTCACCAGGACCTTGCAACACTTGCGGGCCCTCCGTCGGGAACTTGCGCAACACCGGTTTTGAATTTTTATAACTACAATGTTCCGACCACATGACCGAAAACAAACCCGTTTCCGTATAATTCGGTTTTCTCTTCAAAATATCACAAACAAGACCATACTCACTCTCACTGAGCCCCATCGTCTCATAAATTTTCTGTTCCTTAATTTGCGCCGCTGACGGTTCCTGATTCACATTAAGCATGTACTTGTTCCTCCTTCCAAGCCTTCAACATCGATTTAAAAACGCCAAGTCCAGCCGTTCCACCAACAACATCCTCCACAGCACGCTCCGGATGTGGCATCATACCAAGTACATTCCCGGCCTTATTCGTAATCCCAGCAATATTTGCAATACTCCCATTAGGGTTTTCCGACGCATACGTGAACACAATTTGCCCATTCGCCCGCAATTCCGCAAGCGTCGCATCATCGCAATAATAATTCCCCTCACCATGCGCCACAGGAATCCGAATCTCTTCCCCCCCCGCATATTCCGACGTAAACATCGTCTCCGCATTCTCCACACGCAAACTCACCGTTTTACAAACAAAATGAAGATTATTATTCCGAATCAAAGCCCCAGGAAGCAACCCACTCTCCGCCAAAATCTGAAAACCATTACAAACACCAAGCACCGGCTTCCCAGTTTCCGCAAACCGCACCACTTCCGGCATAATGTTCGCAAATTTCGCAATCGCACCCGTCCGCAAGTAATCCCCATACGAGAATCCACCAGGAAGCAGCACCGCATCAAAACCATCTAAACTCGTCTCGGCATGCCACACATATTCCGCCTCTTCCCCGAGCGCATCTTCTATCGCATGCAACATATCTAAATCACAATTCGAACCTGGAAATTGAATGACAGCAAATTTCATCCTTAAGCCTCCTCGATTTCATAACGATAATCTTCCATCACTGGGTTTGTCAGCAACTTATCACACATTTCATCCAAGACCGCATGAATATCCCGATCCGATTTCGCCACTTGAATCTCCATATATTTTCCAATCCGCACATCCTCAACCTCGCCGTAATTCAAACTCTTCAGCGATCCCATCACAGCAGTCCCTTGCGGATCCAACACACTTTTCTTCAACGTCACAAACACCTTCACATTATACATTCAAACAACCTCCTTTAATCTTTTCAAAACTTCTTCATAAACCGCTGTTAAATTCCCAATATTCCGACGAAAGACATCCTTATCCAGCTTGGCATTCGTATCCCGATCCCATAATCGGCACGTATCCGGCGAAATCTCATCCGCAAGCAAAATATTTCCATTCTCATCACGCCCAAATTCCAATTTGAAATCAATCAGCGTAATATTCATTTTTGCGAATAATTCACATAACACCACATTAATCTCAAGCGCAGCCTGTTTCAAAATCGCAATCTCATCCTCCGTCGCCGCCTCTAAATAAAGCACATGCGCGTCATTAATAAACGGATCATCAAGCGCATCTTCCTTATAATAAAACTCCACAATAGGCTTCTTTGTCGGCGTCCCCTCAGGAACCCCAAGACGTTTAGCAAGACTTCCCGCAATCACATTTCGCACGACAACCTCAAGCGGAATAATCTCCACCGAGCGCACCAACTGCTCCGTATCCGACAACTGCTCCACAAAATGACTCTTAATCCCAGCATCTCGCAAATATGTAAAAATCCGCGACGTAATCTCATTATTCAAGCGCCCCTTACTCGCAAAACTCTCCTTACGTTCCCCATTCAGCGCCGTCGCATCATCCTTATACGCCACCCGCAACACACCATCCTGATCCGTACTAAACAACCGTTTCGCCTTACCCTCATACAATAAATTCGCCACGATAAAAAGTCTCCTTTTAATTTCGAATTTTGAATCCATAAAGCATGAAAAACCATGAAGACACCGTAATCCCTCATAGTTTTTCATGATGCATTTCCTTAAAGCCCTAAGCGTTTAAAAATCATATCCACCTGTTTCAAGTGATAATTATAATCAAAACAACCATCAATTTCATCCTGAGAAAGCAAATCCGTAATCTTAGGTTCCGCCTCAACTAGCGTCTTAAACGGCACTTGCGTCTCCCAAGCTTCCATCGCCTTAGGTTGCACCGTGTCATACGCCTCCTCACGAGCCATCCCTTTATCGATCAACGTTAACAACACACGCTGCGAATAAATCAGACCCAGCGTCCGGTCCATATTGCGCTTCATATTCTCCGGGAACACCGTCAAATTCTTCACGATATTACCAAACCGATTCAAAATATAATCAAGCAAAATCGTCGCATCCGGCAAGATAATCCGTTCCGCAGAAGAATGCGAAATATCACGCTCATGCCACAGCGGCACATTCTCATACGCCGTCACCATGTGCCCACGAATCACACGCGCTAAGCCAGTCACATTCTCCGAACCAATTGGATTACGCTTATGCGGCATTGCAGAAGACCCTTTTTGCCCCTTCGCAAAAAACTCTTCCACTTCACGGACCTCACTCTTTTGCAGCGCACGAACCTCCACAGCAAATTTTTCAACAGAAGTCGCAATCAAAGCCAGCGTCGCCATATAATCCGCATGACGATCCCGTTGCAACGTCTGCGTCGAAATCGGAGCCGGCGTCGTACCTAACTTTTCACAAACATACTCCTCCACAAACGGATCAATGTTCGCGTACGTCCCAACAGCCCCAGAAATCTTCCCGAATTCCACGCCATCCGCAGCACGATTAAACCGTTCCAAATTCCGCTTCATTTCCTCATGCCAAAGCGCTAATTTCAAGCCAAACGTCGTCGGTTCCGCGTGCACACCATGCGTCCGCCCCATACAAACCGTATGCTTATACTCTTTCGCTTTGTTCGCCAAAATCTCGATAAACCGCTCCAAATCCGCACGCAAAATCTCATTGGCTTGTTTCAAAATATACGAATTAGCCGTATCCACAACATCCGTTGACGTCAAACCATAATGCACCCACTTACGCTCATCACCAAGCGATTCCGACACACTTCTCGTAAACGCCACAACATCATGACGCGTCTCAAGCTCAATCTCCTGAATCCGCGCCACATCAAATGTCGCATTTTCACGAATCTTCGCTACATCCTCTTTCGGAATTTCACCAAGCTCCGCCCAAGCCTCACAAGCTAGAATCTCAACTTCCAACCACGCCTGAAAACGATTTTGCTCCGTCCAAATATTGCCCATTTCTTCTCTCGTATACCGTTCAATCATTGTTTCTCAAATCCCCCAATTAACTCCAAATTTGCATTGCACGTAATTTTTCTATCTCCACAAGCGGATTATCACTGAGCACCGTTATATGCCCCATTTTGCGATCAATCTTCGCCTCTTGTTTTCCATAATAATGAACAAACCATTCCGGATGCGCGTCCAACACCTCATTCACACCATCCACATGTTGCCCCAAAATATTCACCATCATCGCCGGACGCAACAACTCCACTTCCAAAAGCGGCAATCCAGCAATCGCTCTGATATGCTGCGTAAACTGCGAAATATTACAGGCCTCAATCGAAAAATGTCCCGAGTTATGCGGTCTAGGAGCCAACTCATTTACATAAATCGCGCCTGAACTCGTCACAAACATCTCAACAGCCAGCACACCTTCCAAATGAAGATATTCCGCCAACTTCACCGCAATCGACTCCGCCTCATGAACCGATTCCGTATCAAGCGTCGCCGGCACAACCGTCGTGTGCAATATATTATTTTTATGATCATTCTCCGCTACAGGAAACGTCTCAATTTGTCCAGCAGCATTACGCGCCACAATCACCGAAACCTCCCGCTCAAACGGAATCCAAGCCTCCAGCACACACGTCCCAAAACGCAATAAGCCAAGCGCCTTATCAATATCATCCTCACTCTGAATCACATACTGCCCCTTACCATCATAACCACCCTGCGTCGTCTTAAGCACCGCCGGATAGCCCAAACTGCTAATATGCTGAACAATATCATCCTTATCTACAATCACCGCATAAGGCGCCAAATTAATATTAATCGACTCCAAATACGCTTTTTCTAAAATACGATCCTGCGTAATCGACAATAACTCCGAACCTTGCGGAACACGAACAATGTCCTCTATCGAACGAATCGCATCATTATCCACATTTTCAAATTCATATGTCACAACATCACTTTTCTCAGCCAATTCCTTCAAAGCCGCCAGATCCGTATAATTCGCAACAATCTGCTCATCCGCCACTTGCCCACACGGAGCATCCACAGTCGGATCAAGTACAATCACTCGGAATCCCATCGCTTTTGCAGCCAAAGCCATCATTCGGCCTAACTGCCCACCTCCGATAATTCCAATCACGCTGTTTGGTAATAAATACGTTTTACTCAAGAGAATCACTACTTTCTAGAACATTTTCTTCTAGTGTATCACGTCTATTTTCCAAACGGCTAGCAATTACCTCATTTTCGACCGATAAAATTTGCGCAGCGAGTAATCCAGCATTTACCGCACCCGCCTCACCTATTGCGACAGTAGCGACTGGAACCCCTCCAGGCATCTGCACAATCGATAATAAAGAATCCAGTCCATTTAACGCTTTTGACTTCATAGGAACACCAATAACAGGTAAAGTCGTCTTCGCAGCAACCATACCTGGCAAATGAGCGGCCCCTCCAGCCCCTGCAATAATGACCTTAATCCCGCGACTTCTCGCATTTTCTGCATATGTAAACATCAAATCCGGTGTGCGGTGTGCAGAAACAACCTTCTTCTCATAAGCAATTTCAAGTTCTTCCAATACCTCACATGCCTTCCTCATCGTCTCCCAATCAGAAGTACTTCCCATAATGACACCAACTTGTGCACACATTCAATGTTCAACTCCTCATTCATTTCATCTAATCCAACATCATTTGACCTCTTCATTCTAACAATAGCTGTCAGTAAAGTCAACCATAAAAATCGAACAATAAAAACAAACAACTATGTAACGTTCGTGTTTAATCCTATTTTAGACCAAAAAAAGTAACTTCCATTAGAAAGTTACTTTTTCTTAACCCCACCACGCACTTGCTTCACCCAGAAGCCGCCATAAATTTGCCTTGGCTCTGAAGACACGATAAAGGCCTTATCATCCAACTCAATAATACGCTGATACAATTTATTCTCATTCTTCCGCGGTGTTAATATTTCAAGCATCATCCGCTCTCCATCACGCCCGCTAGCCAACCAACTAGTAACCCCATAACCCGCATTTCTAATCTGATTAGCTAAATCTATGTTATAGTCCTTCGTAATCACATTAACGGTGATATAGCCGAGTGCCAATCGCTCCTCAATCTTCATCCCAACAATAATACCCACACCAAAACCAAGTGCATACGCCGCTATATTCGCGATATCATTCAGATTACTCATAACCATCCCAAGCGCTACAATATAGACCACTATCTCGAATACACTCACTATAGCCGCACGATATCGATAGCCTTTCATCGTCATTAACAATCTAACCGTATTTAATGATACATACAAAATATTGATAATGAAAATCGTGAGCACCATTCCAACAGCATCTCCCAAAATAACCCCTCCTTATGTACATGCTCTTACACATATTTTTCACTAATTTCTATTTTTTAAACATATACCTACCGTATAAATAGACTAAATAACAATACATTAACAAAATAAAAAAGCACTCATAAAAAACGAGTACTTTTATCATTGCCCGGCGACGACCTACTCTCACAGGGGGAAGCCCCCTACTACCATCGGCGCTGAAAAGCTTAACTTCCGTGTTCGGGATGGGAACGGGTGTGACCTCTTCGCCGTAACCACCAGACAATGTTTTGATAGAAAGAACGCTGTTCTCTCAAAACTAGATAAGAAAGTCGGTCTGTGCATGACCGTTCGGAGTCCGAGCCTCCATATTACGTTTGGTTAAGTCCTCGATCGATTAGTATTTGTCCGCTCCATATGTCGCCATACTTCCACTCCAAACCTATCTACCTGATCTTCTTTCAGGGATCTTACTTTCCGAAGAAATGGGAAATCTCATCTTGAGGGGGGCTTCACGCTTAGATGCTTTCAGCGTTTATCCCTGCCACACATAGCTACCCAGCGATGCTCCTGGCGGAACAACTGGTACACCAGCGGTGTGTCCATCCCGGTCCTCTCGTACTAAGGACAGCTCCTCTCAAATTTCCTGCGCCCGCGACGGATAGGGACCGAACTGTCTCACGACGTTCTGAACCCAGCTCGCGTGCCGCTTTAATGGGCGAACAGCCCAACCCTTGGGACCGACTACAGCCCCAGGATGCGACGAGCCGACATCGAGGTGCCAAACCTCCCCGTCGATGTGGACTCTTGGGGGAGATAAGCCTGTTATCCCCGGGGTAGCTTTTATCCGTTGAGCGATGGCCCTTCCATGCGGAACCACCGGATCACTAAGCCCGACTTTCGTCCCTGCTCGACTTGTCAGTCTCGCAGTCAAGCTCCCTTGTGCCTTTACACTCTGCGAATGATTTCCATCCATTCTGAGGGAACCTTTGGGCGCCTCCGTTACTCTTTAGGAGGCGACCGCCCCAGTCAAACTGCCCACCTGACACTGTCTCCCCACGCGCTAAGCGTGGTGGGTTAGAATGGTCATACAGCCAGGGTAGTATCCCACCATTGCCTCCTCGTAAGCTAGCGCTCACGTCTCTTCGGCTCCTACCTATCCTGTACAAGCGGTACAAACATTCCATATCAGGTTGCAGTAAAGCTCCACGGGGTCTTTCCGTCCTGTCGCGGGTAACCTGCATCTTCACAGGTACTATAATTTCACCGAGTCTCTCGTTGAGACAGTGCCCAGATCGTTGCGCCTTTCGTGCGGGTCGGAACTTACCCGACAAGGAATTTCGCTACCTTAGGACCGTTATAGTTACGGCCGCCGTTTACTGGGGCTTCAATTCGTACCTTCGCTTGCGCTAAGCACTCCTCTTAACCTTCCAGCACCGGGCAGGCGTCAGCCCCTATACGTCACCTTACGGTTTTGCAGAGACCTGTGTTTTTGCTAAACAGTCGCCTGGGCCTATTCACTGCGGCTCTCTCGGGCTTTCACCCTAATAGAGCACCCCTTCTCCCGAAGTTACGGGGTCATTTTGCCGAGTTCCTTAACGAGAGTTCTCTCGCTCACCTTAGGATTCTCTCCTCATCTACCTGTGTCGGTTTGCGGTACGGGCAGTACTATTCTAACTAGAGGCTTTTCTTGACAGCGTGAAATCAGGAACTTCCGTACTTAATTTCCTTCCCCATCACAGCTCATGCTTCGCGAGAAGCGGATTTGCCTACTTCTCACACTCACTGCTTGGACGCACATTTCCATCCGTGCGATTCCCTATCCTTCTGTGTCACCCCATTGCTCAAACAAACAGCACTGGTACAGGAATATCTACCTGTTGTCCATCGCCTACGCCTATCGGCCTCAGCTTAGGTCCCGACTAACCCTGAGCGGACGAGCCTTCCTCAGGAAACCTTAGATATTCGGTGGACGGGATTCTCACCCGTCTTTCGCTACTCATACCGGCATTCTCACTTCTAAGCGCTCCACCAGTCCTTCCGGTCTGACTTCACCGCCCTTAGAACGCTCTCCTACCACGAACATCCAAAGATGTTCATCCACAGTTTCGGTAATATGTTTAGCCCCGGTACATTTTCGGCGCGGGGTCACTCGACCAGTGAGCTATTACGCACTCTTTCAATGGTGGCTGCTTCTAAGCCAACATCCTGGTTGTCTATGCAACCCCACATCCTTTTCCACTTAACATATATTTTGGGACCTTAACTGGTGGTCTGGGCTGTTTCCCTTTCGACTACGGATCTTATCACTCGCAGTCTGACTCCCGAGTATAAGTACATGGCATTCGGAGTTTATCTGAATTCGGTAACCCGAGAAGGGCCCCTAGTCCAAACAGTGCTCTACCTCCACGACTCTTTACCTCGAGGCTAGCCCTAAAGCTATTTCGGAGAGAACCAGCTATCTCCAGGTTCGATTGGAATTTCTCCGCTACCCACACCTCATCCCCGCACTTTTCAACGTGCGTGGGTTCGGACCTCCAGTGAGTATTACCTCACCTTCATCCTGGACATGGGTAGATCACCTGGTTTCGGGTCTACGACCTGTTACTCATGCGCCCTATTCAGACTCGCTTTCGCTACGGCTCCGCTTTTTCCGCTTAACCTTGCAACAAATCGTAACTCGCCGGTTCATTCTACAAAAGGCACGCTATCACCCATTAACGGGCTCTAACTACTTGTAGGCACACGGTTTCAGGAACTGTTTCACTCCCCTTCCGGGGTGCTTTTCACCTTTCCCTCACGGTACTGGTTCACTATCGGTCACTAGGGAGTATTTAGCCTTGGGAGATGGTCCTCCCGGATTCCGACGGAATTTCACGTGTTCCGCCGTACTCAGGATCCACTCTGGAGGGAAAATGATTTCAATTACAGGGCTGTTACCTTCTTTGGCGGGCCTTTCCAGACCACTTCGTTTACCACTTTCTTTTGTAACTCCGTATAGAGTGTCCTACAACCCCAAGAAGCAAGCTTCTTGGTTTGGGCTCTTTCCGTTTCGCTCGCCGCTACTCAGGAAATCGATTTTTCTTTCTCTTCCTCCAGGTACTTAGATGTTTCAGTTCCCTGGGTCTGCCTTCCTTACGCTATGTATTCACGTAAGGATACTATCCGACTAAAGATAGTGGGTTCCCCCATTCGGAAATCTCTGGATCAACGCTTACGTACAGCTCCCCAAAGCATATCGGTGTTAGTCCCGTCCTTCTTCGGCTCCTAGTGCCAAGGCATCCACCGTGCGCCCTTTCTAACTTAACCATGTGGGTCGTTGTTCTTTCGAACTCGCCACGGGTATGTTCCTAACGTCTACGAGCCAGCGATGGCCGTATCGGTTAGTTGAAAGGTTACTTTCAGTTGATTCTCGGTTCTTACTTGGTTGGTACAAGTCAAAGACTTATACCGCACTTTACTAACTTTCTTATCTAGTTTTCAAAGAACAACTTTCTTCTTTAGAGAGAATTGACCTCTCAAAACTGAACAAAACAGAAGATAAAACAAAAGCAGGTTTCCTTTTCCTTAGAAAGGAGGTGATCCAGCCGCACCTTCCGATACGGCTACCTTGTTACGACTTCACCCCAATTATCTGTCCCACCTTCGGCGGCTGGCTCCATAAAGGTTACCCTACCGACTTCGGGTGTTACAAACTCTCGTGGTGTGACGGGCGGTGTGTACAAGGCCCGGGAACGTATTCACCGTGGCATGCTGATCCACGATTACTAGTGATTCCGGCTTCATGTAGGCGAGTTGCAGCCTACAATCCGAACTGAGAATAATTTTATGGGATTAGCTCGACCTCGCGGTTTGGCAACCCTTTGTATTATCCATTGTAGCACGTGTGTAGCCCAGGTCATAAGGGGCATGATGATTTGACGTCATCCCCACCTTCCTCCGGCTTGCACCGGCAGTCACTTTAGAGTGCCCAACTAAATGCTGGCAACTAAAATTAAGGGTTGCGCTCGTTGCGGGACTTAACCCAACATCTCACGACACGAGCTGACGACAACCATGCACCACCTGTCACTTTGTCCCCGAAGGGAAAGTTCTGTCTCCAGAATGGTCAAAGGATGTCAAGACCTGGTAAGGTTCTTCGCGTTGCTTCGAATTAAACCACATGCTCCACCACTTGTGCGGGCCCCCGTCAATTCCTTTGAGTTTCAACCTTGCGGTCGTACTCCCCAGGCGGAGTGCTTAATGCGTTAGCTGCAGCACTAAGGGGCGGAAACCCCCTAACACTTAGCACTCATCGTTTACGGCGTGGACTACCAGGGTATCTAATCCTGTTTGCTCCCCACGCTTTCGAGCCTCAGCGTCAATTACAGGCCAGTAAGCCGCCTTCGCCACTGGTGTTCCTCCACATATCTACGCATTTCACCGCTACACGTGGAATTCCACTTACCTCTCCTGCATTCAAGTCTCTCAGTTTCCAATGACCCTCCCCGGTTGAGCCGGGGGCTTTCACATCAGACTTAAGAAACCGCCTGCGCTCGCTTTACGCCCAATAAATCCGGACAACGCTTGCCACCTACGTATTACCGCGGCTGCTGGCACGTAGTTAGCCGTGGCTTTCTGGTTAGATACCGTCAAGGGACAAGCAGTTACTCTTATCCTTGTTCTTCTCTAACAACAGTGCTTTACGATCCGAAAACCTTCTTCACACACGCGGCGTTGCTCCGTCAGACTTTCGTCCATTGCGGAAGATTCCCTACTGCTGCCTCCCGTAGGAGTCTGGGCCGTGTCTCAGTCCCAGTGTGGCCGATCACCCTCTCAGGTCGGCTATGCATCGTTGCCTTGGTAGGCCATTACCCTACCAACTAGCTAATGCACCGCGGGCCCATCTGTAAGCGATAGCCGAAACCATCTTTCAAACAGGCGTCATGCGACGCTTGTTATCATTCGGTATTAGCCCCGGTTTCCCGGAGTTATCCCCAACTTACAGGCAGGTTGCCCACGTGTTACTCACCCGTCCGCCACTAACGTCGGAAAGAGCAAGCTCTTTCTTCGGTTCGTTCGACTTGCATGTATTAGGCACGCCGCCAGCGTTCGTCCTGAGCCAGGATCAAACTCTCTTTAAAATTAAAGATGAATCTGAATACTTATTCAACACCGTGAATAAGATCCTTGCGTCAAATTGACTTCGCTAGCAAATTACTTTACTAGTATTACTTTTGGAAATAGCTTTCTATTTCCGCCCTGCGATTCTTACCTAGAAACATTGCTGTCTCTATTGGTTTTATCTTTGTTTCTGTTCAGTTTTCAAAGGTCAGTCATTTGTTTAACACAACTTTTATATCTTATCATATAACATATTAGCGTGTCAACAACTTATTTTCAGTATTTTTTTTCGCCCTCACTTGAGAACTTTTTAAGTATATAATATATATTCATAAAATGCAACTGTTTTATTTTAATTCATTAAAATTGTATATTGCATTCATCTTCGAGCTCTCTTAAAAAGAATAAAAGCATCTCGTGTCTCTGTACCGCTATCTCCTTAGCCGTGTCAGTCTGAATCTTATCTTTGATCTTTAGAAGCTTATCATAAAAATGTTGTATACTTGTTGACTTCTGATCTTTCGGGTTATAGATATACCTTCCTTTTGCGCCTCCATACGTAAAGCATCTAGCTATTCCAATTGCTCCAATGGCATCTAATCGATCTGCATCCTGCACAATTTTTCCTTCTAAACTTAAATTAGAGTGGCTACTTTCTTTACTACTAAAAGATACGTTTTGAATAATCACTAAAATAGCTTCTATGTCTATTTGTGTTACGCCATTTAATTTAAACCAAGCTTTCATCTTCAATTCCGCACACTTTGGATCATCTTTCAATTTCTTATCTGTATAGTCATGAAATAATGCTGCTAATTTAATTATCTCCAAGTTCCCGCCCTCGTATTTTTGGAGATAATGGGCCATTTTGTAGACTCTTTCAATGTGATGCCAGTCGTGTCCAGTTTTTTCGTTGATAAATTCTTTCTTAATAAACTCCTCAGCTCTTTCAAAAACTAAATTATCCATTTTATTATTACCTCACTTTATATTTCCAAATTTTCTAATTGTTATGTAAAATATAGATATACTAACTAGCTAGGAGGAATCAGTATGTTTGAGTTTAATCAAGTGTGTTTAAAGCGTGATGGACGATTTTTATTAGAGTCTATCGATTGGAAAGTTTGTAATAAAGAGAACTGGGCGGTTCTTGGTCTGAATGGATCAGGAAAAACAACGCTATTAAAATTGCTAAACGGTTATCTGTGGCCTAGTTCTGGATCACTTGATGTTCTAGGTCACAGATTTGGAGAAACTTCTTTGCCTGAACTCCGCAAATCAATTGGTTGGGTCAGTTCTTCTTTACAACAGCAGTTAAAAGAATACGATCTTGCTGAGGTCATTGTTGTTAGCGGAAAATTTGCAAGTATAGGGTTGTATCAAGGAACTACTATAGAGGAAAGAGAATCTGCACGTAAAATTTTAATTGATTGCGGTGGCGAAGATTTAATTGGGAAAAGGTATAGCATTCTTTCGCAAGGAGAACGACAAATTGTGTTGATTGCTAGAGCGCTTATGGCAACCCCTGAGTTATTGATTCTGGATGAACCATGTACTGGATTAGATATCTTTGCAAAGAAACGGTTATTAGATCGCATTAGTACTATTGCAAAACTGCCTTCTGCCCCTACAATTCTTTATGTAACTCATCATACCGAAGAAATATTGCCCTGTTTTGGTCATACGCTTTTACTAAGAGGTGGTAAAAAATACGATTCTGGGCTAACAAGTACTATGCTTACAACAGAAAAGCTATCTTCTTTTTATAATCATGATGTAGATGTCATTACTTTAGAAAACGGACAAATATCTGTTTTTCCAAAATAGTAATATGATTTAAAACATTGTTTCTGAGGTAGGTATTTTAGAATCCGCCATTCCTCAGAAACAAAATTATTTCATAACTTTACGCCTCTTGTTCAAATAATTGAGCTATTTCAATGATAACCTGTGTGGCTTTTACCATGCTATCTACGGATATATACTCAAATTTCCCATGATAATTCTCTCCACCAGTAAAGATGTTCGGTGTTGGCAGGCCTTTGAAAGAAAGCTGTGCACCATCTGTTCCACCTCTTATTGGGCGTATATCAGGTTCAATATCTAAATTCTTCATTGCTTTATATGCTATATCTACAATTTCTTTGACTGGTTCCACTTTCTCTTTCATGTTGTAATATTGGTCATTCATTTCTAACTCAATAGCAGACTCACCATACTTCGCTTGCAATTGCTTTGCTATATCGGAAATAGTCGCTTTCCTTGCAAGAAAGCCCTCATGGTCAAAATCTCGAATAATATAATAAGAATTTGCTACCTCCACATCACCATTCAACGAAATCAAATGATAGAAGCCTTCATAACCCTCTGTTTTTTCTGGTACTTCCTCTGCCGGTAAATAACTATGAAATTCCATAGCTATTTTATTGGCATTTACCATCTTATCTTTAGCTGTTCCTGGATGAACACTATTCCCTTTGAATGTAATACGAGCTGCAGCTGCGTTGAAATTCTCATATTCTAACTCCCCAAGTGGCCCTCCGTCCATTGTATACGCAAATTCTGCATCGAAAGCTTCCACGTCAAATTGTTGTGGACCTCTTCCAATTTCTTCATCAGGCGTAAATGCCACGCGAATTCTTCCATGTTTTATTTCAGGATGATTGATTAAATAGTTCATCGCAACGATTATTTCGGTTATTCCAGCCTTGTCATCTGCTCCGAGAAGAGTTGTGCCATCAGTCGTAATTAGCGTCTGTCCTTTATATGTAGGCAATTCAGGGAATGATTCTGGAGATAAAACAACTCCTAAACCTTCGTTCAACACAATGGCTTTTCCGTCAAAATTTTCATGAATTTGTGGGGATACATTAGTACCAGTCATATCTGTAGCTGTATCGAGATGCGCTAAAAAGCCAATCGTTGCTAATTTTTTGGTTGAATTGCTTGGAAGTGTTGCCATGACATAGCCGTTCTCATCCATTGTTACTTCTTCCAGTCCAATATGTTTCAATTCTGCTACTAGTACTCTACCTAATTCAAGTTGTCCTGGTGTCGTTGGGATGGTAGAACTTGCTTCATTTGATTGGGTATCCATTTTTACATACTTTATAAAACGTTCCATTATTTCATTTTTCATTTTCCAGTCTCCTTTATTTCTTATTCTTTCATTGCTTGCTTTTCTCAGCCATTTTTAAAACGGTGTTCCAATTTCTTGCGGTCGCCTTCACTTGTAATGTTTTTTCTACAAGGTTATTAGAATATAGACTGTCTGACACACCCGCTTTTAAAGAGATGTATAAAAATCTACCTACTACTTCACAGTCGTCTTGCCCAGCTTGGCTTAGGTCCTTTAATTTATCAACATTCACTTGTTCAGGCAATATATCTAGAAAATGAACCATCAGCTTCTCACCTTTAAAAGGGTTTTGTTCAATTCCCCCTTCATATTCAGTTACATGAAAGGCGACGACTGGAACATCCAAGTCAAAATGGTGTTTGATGAATCGTTCGACGTCTTTTTGGATAGTTTCGTGATTTGTTTCTTCATGCTCTGCTATTATGTTTCCAGTCTGAATGTAGGTCATAACATCATTGTATCCTTCATTTAAAAAGGCATCTCTCAAATCCGCCATTTTTATCTTACGGTTTCCACCAACGTTAATCGCTCTTAAAAATATAATGTATTTCATCGGCTCCCTCCCCACCTTCATATTATACCTAATAATTATTGTAAGGTATAATATTAGTTATTAAAGGAGTGGTAAAATTGAAATTAATTTCTTGGAATGTGAACGGACTTAGAGCTGCTGAGAAAAAGGGATTTATGGATTATTTCAGAGAAGTAGATGCGGATATTTTTTGCCTTCAGGAAACGAAGCTACAGCAAGGTCAGATTGAATTAGATTTGTCAGGTTATCATGATTATTGGAACTATGCTGTGAAAAAAGGCTACTCTGGTACAGCGATATTTTCGAAAGTAAAGCCACTCTCTGTGCAATATGGTCTGGATATGGAGGAGCATGATCAGGAAGGTCGCGTTATTACACTTGAGTTTCCAGCGTTTTATATGATTACTGTTTACACACCTAATTCACAAAATGAGCTAAAGCGCCTCGATTATCGGATGGACTGGGAAGATGCCTTTTTGGCGCATTTGAAAAAATTAGATGAAGTGAAACCTGTTATCGTATGTGGTGATTTGAATGTAGCGCATCAGGAGATCGATTTAAAAAATCCAAAAACCAATCGCAAAAATGCTGGATTCTCTGATGAAGAACGTGGCAAATACTCAGACTTACTTGCGGCAGGATTTACAGATTCATTCCGACATTTGTATCCAGAATTAGAAGGAGCTTACTCTTGGTGGTCTTACCGAATGAATGCACGTG
Source organism: Listeria weihenstephanensis (assembly GCF_003534205.1). NCBI lineage: Bacteria > Bacillati > Bacillota > Bacilli > Caryophanales > Listeriaceae > Paenilisteria > Paenilisteria weihenstephanensis. The sequence continues at coordinate 2,381,279 of NZ_CP011102.1, forward strand.
CTAGAAATACTGGTTGGCGCATTGATTACTTTGTTGTATCTACTCGTATTGCGGATAAAATTGAAGAAGCCTCGATACATGCGGATGTCTTAGGGTCGGATCATTGTCCAGTTGAGCTTGTTATCGATATGTAACTCTATAGTATCTATATTCGCCAAACTTTTATTAAATCCTTTAAATAAAAAAATCTCGTTCCATTTTTACTGGATACGAGATTTTTTAGCTTTTATTTTAACATTGGGGATTCAACCCAACCAAGTCGTTTATCGCCATCATTTACGCGATACCAAATCTTATTGTTAACTACTGCTTGGCTATCAACGTGTACTTCTTTTAGTCCAGCAAGTGAACCTTTTACCGTACTAGTATCCACGATTGGGAAAGCATAAATTTGACCGTTTGCATTTTCAACACCTCTGATTAAGTTGACGCTTTGTTCCATCGACGTCGTGTATACGAGGTTCAAGTTAGTAGCATTTATCCAACCGATATTCTTACCGTTTAACGAGGCTTCATACCAAGTCGAACCGTTGCTCACCGTCGCTCGGTTCATAAGGCGTAAATCTTTGCCTTTATAATTTGTTAGAGAAGCTTTTTTTATGGCACCTTTTACTGTGTCTGGTGTGCTCCAAATGGCAGCATTTTGATTTGACTTCACTTGGCCGTATGCATAAATACTTGTTTTAGCTGTAATCGTGTCATAGACTTGATCGTATTTTGCCAAGTTGTATGTTTCTACAGTTTCAATAAGCTGCTCTGCATAATTAGGATCGGTTGCATAGCCTCCCGCTTCGATAATGTTGGCGGCCTTGCTATAGTCTTCCTCACCTACTAGACTTGCATATTTATTCGGGCTCCACGATGGGCCATTTACAAATAGCAAAGCATGATCTTCTAGCGATTCATAATAGCTTGGATATGCTCGGAACGGGGCATCTACCGTCGTCCAACTATTGTTAAAAAATTCTTTCGTATTCATCGTTATGGATTGACCTTCATAACTACCTTTGATACCGAATAGGTTGTTGGCTTGTTTTGTTAAACCGCTGTTGCCCCATCCAGACTCTAAAATAGCTTGGGCAATCGTAACGCTTGTTAGAATACCATGTTCGCGTTGTAATTTCTGGGCATCGGGAACTATTTTATCTAGGAATTTTTCTTGGGAATTTGTGTAGCTTATTTGTGAATTATTTTCTCGTTCTGCTGCATATGTGCTAACTGGAAGACCAATTGTACCCATTATCATTCCAACTGTTCCTAAAATAGCCACGCTGCGCTTGAGTGATTTTTTCATTCGTTTATTCTACACTTCTTTCTGATTTTATTTATAGTATTTTTGTTTTCATGTATCTTTTCAAATCAACAGGGTTCATTCTAGCAAAATTAGTGTTGCATTTAGGTTACAGGAATGTGTCGTTTCTGTTTATAATATTACAGAACTTGTCTAGACCGCTATATAAAGCGGGTTTAAATATATGTTTTTTTTTTGAACACATCAAAAAAACGCTATATTATTATAGCGTTTTAATGCGAATCACATCTTTATTTACCCAACCTAAGATTTTTCCAGCATCTTTTATCTGGTACCAAGTGTCATTTTTCAGCTGCATTTCTTGAACGATTTCTAGTTTTTCCGTTCCATATTTAGCTAAATTATTTACCTTTTCCGCCTTTTTAGTTCTGGGTGGTGTCGACCAAATAGCGGTATCTTTTGTAAGTATTGCCGAACCAGTTTCTTGCATCGGTTTGAGCGAAATAATTGGATCATAAATTTCATCGTACGCTTCTAAATTTCTTTGCTCAATGAGTTCGATTAATTTCGTAGCATATTCTGGATCCGTCGCGTAACCCGATTTTTGCAGTGCATTCGCTGCTACTTTATAGTCCTTAGCTTGGACAACACTGCGATACTTATTTTTATCCCAGGAAGTTCCTTTTAAAAATAGCTTGGCGTGATCATCTAGCGACTCAAACCATGTTGGATATTTCCTGAAATCTGCATCCACGGTAATCCATGTATCATTTTGGTATTCTTGGGTTGGCATCGTTACAGAATCATTTTGATATCGCCCCTTGATACCAAAGAGATTTCGTCCTTCTGTTGCGAGTCCACTGTTCCCCCAGTCAGACTCTAAAATGGCTTGGGCGAGCGTGATACTTGTCAAAATTCCTTCTTCATCTTGTATTTGTTGCGCATGTTTGGCTAGTAGTTCGATAAACTGTTGTTGTGAATCCACCCGTGTCACTTCGACAGGCTCATCATCTGTAAAAAATAGTTTATCCACTGCGATGAAGAGCATTCCGCCGACTAAAACGACTGCGAGTATAATTCCAATAAGAAGTGGCGCTTTTTTCCGACGTCTCATTCTGTCAAAAACCTACTTTCTGTACCTCGATGCCCTTTTTATCCTATCCTTGTATTGTATCTGAAAAGTAGTGGTAATTGCAACCAACTTAAGACCGATAAATCAAAACTTCCATTACTTTTCTGATACAATAACAAGGCCTTCTTTCGTATCTTTTATTTTTGCTTTTTTGGGTGCGGAAGATACGATTTTCATTGTATAAAAATCTGCTATGCATAGGCCAGAATGTGCGGCAATCAATAGATAAATACCAACAAGATATACTGGGAATTCTAACGCTAAAATAACTAGAATCAGGGTTAAAAATACACACGGTCCAATACTAATAATTTGGAACTGCCATTTTGAAAATAATTGATTGGGACAATTGAAATAAAGAACACCCTTTTTAAAGCTTATTTTTAATTTGCCATTGCTCAATACCCAAAAAAGAAGGCCGTGGATAAGTTCGTGAAACGTGAAAACAATATATAGTGCAATGCAAAATAAGATAATTCCAGCTACTGTGAAGTTCATTGGTACAGACTCGCGCAAAGCAAGTATTAAGCCAACGATTAACATGATCGCAATGAGAGTAGTGGCCATTATTTTGATAAGTTGCATTCTTTTTTTGTCGTCAACAATGTTGTATTCTTTTGACATCGTTTGTGTCCTCATAACAATCTTGACCTCATTTCTTACAAACCTTGCTAACAACTATGATATAAATTTCTTTACTTTCCCTGTACCCATTATAGTATGAAAAAAGGGTAGAAAACAATTATTATGTAAAAAATGCGAATAAAAAATCCGTCTTTCTTCTATATAGAAGTTGTTTCTGCCTTCATAAAAAAACTATCTCCACTCGTTTTTAATGAATGGAGATAGTAGCGGAACTTTATTTGTATTTTATTTGAAATCGCAATGTTGTTTTCAATTTCTCTGGAGCAACTTTACTGGCATCTGATAAATAGATTTCCTTGTGATTTTTGCTGAGTCGTTCTAAGTTATTCTCCGCGCAAAATGCCTCCATCTTGGCGAATGTTGCTGGTTCATCGTCGTAACTTCCAAGATGCAGCATTTGTAAATTAAGACCTTCTGTTATCTCCTCGAATTTCAATTGTTCGCGATGTTCAGCTGGAACTTTTTTTGCGATCGATTCGCGCGCAATTTCCAGCAATTCAGATGTCATAAAGTCAGGTTGGCGGATCATAATTTTATAGATAAGTTGATCTTTATCAAGCCCTATGCTGCCCGCTTCTAAACTCCAGAAACCTTCTAATGGGAACACAGTGTAGTCGTAATAACCCTCTGGTGTTACGCCTTTTTTGGGCATCATTTTTATGGCGTAAGATGTGGCGTATAGCGCTGTTACCAATTCAGAAAAAAGTGGTGCATTTGGATTTCCTTTACCGCTTATTGTGATGTATTTCATCGGTTCTAATTCGATGATCTCGGGAGTTGCTTTTGGTAAATAAATTTTTTTGTCTTGTTTTCGCCATTCATATTTCATTGTTCTGCTCCTTTATTGGGAAACATGCTTCGGTTACCCAGTTTTGTGGATTCGGGTCCGTCGCGATCGATACGTGATAAATATTGAACATCGGCCCATTTAGTTGATAGTTGTGGTTTTCGAGCCAGATGGCAACGGTTTCTGTCACTGCTGTCATCTGTTCATAGCTACCATTTATTATAACAGAAGCTACGGTTTCTGCTGGAACTTCTTTAAAAATGACGCCGTTTACTGCTTGATAATCGCTTTGTTTCAGCGCTACTTGAACCTCAACGTCAACATTTGCATCCAGATATGTTTCATCATGGAATATCGCCATATTGTAAGGTTCTTTTGAAAATTGGACTTGTTGAGGGATGATTTCTTTGTATAGCCGTTCCCAAAGCCAACCTTCATTCGCAAACGTTGGAATCGTATCGCGCACACTAGCAACGAAGCGTTTTGGTATTTCCTTTTGGACAACATGATAATTTAATTTGGCGCTGTCGTCTTTTAAAACCGCCAGTGAACTTTCTAGAAGTAGATTTTGTTGTTTGATGGTTTCCAGTTCTTCCTGTAGTTCTAGTTCGCGTATCGCAAAATGGGCTTGGATAGTTTCTGTGTTTGAACCTGATGCTAAAATTTCTTTGATCACCGAAAGGCTGAGACCGATTTCTTTTAGTTTTTGAATTTTATTGATTGTTTGCAACTGACTCGCGGAATAGTGACGGTAATTGGTTTCTGTGTTTATTTTTTCCGGGATGAGCAGACCTATTTTATCGTAATGGCGTAGAGATCGGATACTAACATTGGCTAATTTGGAAAATTCACCGATTTGGAACATGATGTGCCTCCTTTTCAAGCTATTATAAACTATCACACAGGTGGAGAGTCAAGCGGATAACGAATATTAGAATCGGCAAAATCGCCATGAAAGTAATATAAAAAAGTGGTCTGGGAAAAAACTTCAATCGAGATAAAAATCACATCGCCAATTAATTTTAGGTAAGACGAAAATTAAGCTTTACATAAGTTGAACAAGAGCGCTCGCATCCAGGGGATTTATTTGGGTTATATCCCATTTCTTATTTACGCTTATCAATAATCCAACTGCCTAGCGCTCCGATTAGTAGAATAGCTAGGGATGGCACGGAGTAATCGATAAAGAAAGTTGTAAATTCAATTCCTGCGAACTGCAAACCAACTGTTATCAATCGCGCGACCAATAAAATAAGGCCGATAATCACCAAAGCATTGAAGAAAAGTTTTAGAAATCGCATCTGTATTCCTCCTGTCTTTCTCCCATGTTATAATTTAATAGCAGAAAGTTCAAGTTTGGGAGTGATTCACATGACATATCCGCAAAAATTAATCCATCCAATTATAACGACAGGTACATTTTAAACGACAGATTCGCACATTTGTTCTATAATGGGGATACTACTGAAAAAGGGGGATTTTCAAATGACATTATTACTGATGTTTGCAGGGCTTATGGCCGGCATGACGATTCCGGTACAAACTGCCGTAAATTCACGACTGCGAACTTATACAAAATCGCCTTTTATCGCTTCATGGGTATCTTTTTTAATTGGAAGTATCATCTTGATTGCGCTGGCACTTATCTTTGAGCACGGTTGGACATTTGACTTACATATGCTCGCGGTGAATCCTTGGTGGATTTGGTTTGGCGGTGGCGCGCTCGGCGTTTTCTTCTTAACGTCGAATATTTTATTGATGCCACGACTTGGATCTGCGTTGACTGTGGTTATCACGCTTTGCGGCCAAATGGTGATGGCGCTTTTGATTGATCATTTTGGTTGGTTTAGCGTGCCGATTCATGAATTAAATTTGCCGAGAGTCATTGGAATTGCGATGATGTTTTTCGGTGTTATTTTGATGCAACGGTATTAAGGGGGATTTTTCATGGCAAACAAAAGATCTAAATCAATGATCGCTTTTATGTGTATGGGACTTGCGGCGGGAATGATGTCCCCGATTCAAACATCGATTAACAGCCGACTTCGAGTGGCCGTCGACTCGCCTATTATTGCTTCGATGATTTCATTTTTAGTTGGGATGACGCTCCTGCTGCTCTTGTCTCTCATTGTCGAACGCAGACTCACATTTCCATTACGTGGTGTCGGCCGAATTCCGTGGTGGATTTTCACTGGCGGCGCGCTCGGTGTTATTTTTGTAACGTCGAATATTTTACTATTACCACTGCTAGGGTCCGCGCTTACAGTTGTCTTAGCGCTTTGCGGACAGATGATTATCGCGCTCACCATAGATCATTTCGGCTGGTTCGGAATCATTCGACATCCAATTAATCGCTATCGTGTGCTTGGCGTCCTTTCAATGCTCGGCGGCGTTTTGCTAATTCAATGGTTTTAAATGCTGCTCGAAAAATAATACTTTCTTATTCAAGAATTCTGCTATAATGAAAATGGACTAACTCAGAAAAAAAGGGAGATAACGCTATGATTACTAAAACGTCTTTTAATAATTCAACGTGCGATTGGATTAATATAGACATTGATGATTCGAATGAATTAAAAAGCTTCTATAAAGAATATGATATTGACGATGAGATTGTGGCTTACTCTCTTGATAGAAACGAGCGGGCACATATCGAATATGAACCTTCGACAAATACTTTTGCCATATTTTTTAATGTTCCTGACCCGATGAAGCGGGATGATCATTATGAAACGGTTCCGATAACATTTGTCATTAAAGGTACGCAATTGATTACTGTTACGAATGATAAAAATCAATACATTGTCGCGAAAATGAAGAATTATGTAGAAAATAACGATAGTATCAGCCTTTTCGAGTTCTTATTTAGCTCTTTATTTATGATTACAGATGCTTTTTTCCCGTTTGTAGAAGAGCTAGATGCGGATAGAAAACGAATCAATGATAAGCTAAAGGAGAAAACCACGAAAAAGAATTTGCTTTCCTTATCGGATTTAGAAACGGGCGTTGTTTATTTTGTAGCGGCATCTAAGCAAAATCTCGTTTTACTGGAACAAGTAAGAACGCATATCATTTACCGTACGTTGAGTGTAAGTGAGAAAGAACAATTAGAAGATGCATCGATTGAAGCCAGACAGTTAGTTGAAATGACGCAACTATCTTCGCAAATTTTGCAGCAATTATCTGGCACGTATAACAATATTTTGAATAACAATCTAAATGATACGATCCAAATACTAACTATTTTATCGATTTTGCTAACCATACCTACGATCGTTACTGGATTTTTTGGGATGAACATGCCCTTGCCCCTTGAACATAACGCAACAGGATGGATTATTACGATCGGGATTAGTCTTGTTTTATGGTTTGGGCTTTCTTACATCTTGCGTAGATTACTAAGAAGGTAATATCTGCAGAACTGCCTACTGACATTAGTAGGTTTTTTGCTTCGGAAGGATTTGATTGGATGGAAATGAATAACTTGCTCTCTATTTCAGATAGAGGTGCATTACGACATTGGTTGCAGGAAAATAGTGATTTTGAAAAATGTTGTTGGGTCATTGTCAGTATTAAGGAAGAGCCCGGAAAAATTATGTATTTAGATGCGGTTGAGGAGGCTTTGTGCTTTGGCTGGATTGATGGTGTGAAGAAAAAAATATCGGATACGGAGTTAGCGCAAAGATTATCACCTAGATCAAAGAATAGTAGCTGGACGGAGCTGAATAAAGAGCGCGTGCGTAGACTTGAAAAATTAGGCTTAATGACCGATTCAGGAAGAAAGATTCTACCTAATATGGCGATAGAATCTTTTGAGCTAGATTCAATAATCGAACAGCGCTTGAAAGATGATATTCAGGTTTACGAAGCATTTATGGCATTTCCAGATTTGTATAAGCGCGTGCGAATTGATACCATTCAGAGCAATAAAAAGCAAATCGATTTATTTGAGCGCAGGTTAGATAAATTTATCGAGAACACGAGGATGAATAAGATGTATGGCACGTGGCATGATAATGGCCGTCTTTTAGATTACTAAATTGAAAAAAGCTAGAAGTCAGAATTGAACTGCTTCTAGCTTTTTTGCTGATTATCTTATTTATGCATTTTTTTCATAGCTTCGTAGTATCCTAATTTATAAAAATCGTACCACTCCAAAACCTCTGCGTCGGGCGCGGCTTTTAAACCAAGCATAACTTCACGGGCAAATTCTAAAAATGCGGTACCATTTGCAGTAACTAAATTCCCTTCACGTACCGCCTCCTCTTCAAGGTATAACGGCGCGCCCGTATAATTCTCTTTCGCCCATTCTTGTAACACCGTCAAACCACTGCTTGTATGTTTCGCCTCATTGAGCAAACCATTTTTACCAAGAAACGTTGTGGCATCGCATATTGCAGCTATTAAAGCATTTTGGGCTACTGCACGATTTAGTAAAGGAAGCACCAATTCTGCTTCAGGATTTCGCCAAGATTCTCCGCCAATTAAAATAATTCCTGCAAACTCGCTTGGAGCTGTATCTAACGTGTAATCAGGCAATGTTGTAAAACCACCGATAGACCGAACACCATCTTTTGTTAGCCCAACTGTTTTGACGCAGTATTTCTGTTCGGTATCATCGGGCTTGCTATTGAGCACTGCTGCGAGTGAGGCTGCCTCCCAATCAGCATATCGATCGAGTAGAACGAATAGAACTTCTTGCATTGTATTCCTCTCCTTTGTTTGAGTTTCTATTTTTTATAGCTTTTTCGTAAGCGCTATCTTGATTGCATTATAACATAAAAAATCGTCATGAAACCCGATTTCTGGCATCATGACGACATTTATTTTATAGATGAATCCAAAGTTATATAGTTAACAAATTGGGTAGCGTTTCATTAGGAGTAAGGCCCGTATATTCCACACTTTTCTCCCACAATTCTTCTGCGTTTGATTCACTATACGAAAGAGGCGAAGATAATTTTTCGGTTCCTCTATCAATAAATTTACCCGTGATTTCACCATACAACGGCTCCGTCATCATGTTAGCTAATGCCTCCGTTATTAATTGGTCTTCTAATGCATTGACGTGTTTCCTTGTTTCTCGCCATTCAGCATCCATTTCGTCCTCCAGCTTACGAATCGTATTATCTGCTAAATTTCCTTGCCAAGCATCACTATAACTGTTTAGAATACTCGCTTTTTGTCGATTCAGTTCAATTAATTCTATGTGTATATCCTCTAATTTCCGTCGTTTATCGACAGTATCCGCTATTTGTTTTTCTACTATTTTTTTCTCTTTATCCATCTTCCTTCGCTCCCCCAGCTTATTTTTTAAAAGTAAAATCGACTCCGGTTTGAAGCATACTAGCAATGTGCTTTTCAGACGCAACAAAAGCCTTTTCTACATTTTTCAAATTTTGAACATCCGTTGTAAAGACACTTGGAAACGCTTGTAGAAATTGCGTCATTTCCATGCAGTCATACACTAATTCTTGTGCTGTACCAGTAGAATATGCTACCTGTGGTTCTATTTTTAAAGCCAGCGCTTCGGTATTTTTCCCAATGTTTGTCGCATGTTCGGCTAATGGTCCACTTGGTAGTTGTATTTCCTTCGACATTTTGCTTCACCTTACCTTAATTTAGTACTTATGAGGAAAATTATACCACATGTATATAAAAAATAAAATCAGATTCCAAATTTAGTATATTTGTGGTATGATTGCTATGCGTGTGGCTAGATTTTGCACTTGTGATTCGCAAGTTTTGATTAAATAGCTGGGAATTCTAGCTTCTTTGTACTATATTTTTCAGCAATTTTCTACGCTGAATGAGCCTAATGAGTTGCCACACGCTACTATTTTTAGGAAGTGATACTATGCCAAGCTTTTCTGATATTAAGACTCGAGATGATTTTTTTAAACTACTAAATATCCCAAAGCAACATATGACATACCTATTGTATAACAAAGAAAAAAAAGGGACTGAGAATTCTTACTACACATTTGAACTTGAAAAGAAAAGTGGTGGTGTACGGATTATAAATACTCCTAATGATGAATTAAAATTTGTACAAAAACAACTAACTTCTTTATTGTGGAAGGCTCAAAAAAATATTTGGAACAATTCTTCATTGCATCCAAATATTTCACACGCCTTTCAAAAAGAAAAAAGTATTATAACAAATGCTCAAATTCATAGAAATAAACGATTTGTCCTAAATATAGATTTAGAAAATTTTTTTAATAGTTTTCATTTTGGTAGAGTTAAGGGCTTTTTTGAAAAAGATAAAAACTTCAAAGTCCCTCCAGATGTAGCATTGATTATAGCTCAACTAACATGTTATCAAGGAGTTTTACCACAAGGTGCACCTAGTTCTCCAATAATCACCAACCTTATATGTAGAATACTAGATCTCAGAATTTTAAAGCTAGCAAAAAAATATAAATTAGACTATTCAAGATATGCAGATGACCTAACATTTTCAACTAACATCCGATCATTTGATGCCCAAGAAAAGGAATTCTTATCAGTATTAGAAACAGAAATAAAACGAGCAGGTTTTAAAATAAATACCAAAAAAACTAGATTACAATTTAATAACTCTCGTCAGGAAGTAACTGGTCTGATTGTAAATAAAAAAATTAACGTACCTAAAGAATACTATAGAAACACTCGTGCCATGGCCAACAGTCTTTATAAAAATGAGAAATTTTTTATAAATAATGAGTGGGGCACAATAAACCAGTTAGAAGGACGATTTGCATTTATTAATCAATTAGATAAATTTAATAATTCTTTAGAATATAATTCTTCGCTTAGAAAAAATTCCATTGAATATCAAAAATCCCTTTTATCGACACAATTAAAAGAAAACAGTAATCATAATATGTTACTATTGCTTAATGCTCGCGAAAAAGAATACCAAAAATTCTTATTTTATAAATATTTCTACGCTAACCAAAAACCAACTATTGTTACAGAAGGAAAAACAGATATTCGTTATTTAAAAGCAGCATTAAAAAGTTTGTATAAAGATTACCCCGAAATGATAGAAAAGAAAGGGACTAAATATATTTTTAAGGTCTCATTTTTTAAAAGAAGTAAACGTTTCAGATATTTTTTTAATTTTTCATTAGATGGTGCAGACTCAATGAAAAACTTGCATAATTTTTTTTCAGATAACAACAATAAATTATACCCAAACTATTGGCAGTATTTTGATGCTCTTAATTCATCCAGTTCTGTGAATCCAATTTTTTTTATATTCGATAATGAGCTTTCAAATAAAAATAAACCGCTAAGAAACTTTGTCAACCACGTTTGTTCTGTAGAAAAAGAAAATGCTGACGCTCAATTAAAACTCCTAAAAGAAAAATTAAATTTACAACTTAAAGATAACTTGTATTTATTAACAAATCAATTATTAGATGGCTTTACAGAGAATGAAATGGAAGATTTGTTCGATGCAAAAACATTAAAGCATATAATTAAAGGGAAAACTTTTTCTAAAAATGGTGACAATAAGGATCATTACGGAAAAGAAATTTTTTCAAAATATATATTGGATAATTACACCAAAATAAATTTTGAAAATTTCCGTTTAATTTTAGATAATATGAATGAAATAATCCATGATTATAGCCCAAATTGATTGCAGCTAAAATGTATTTTCTTTGACATTGCACTTCGACTTACCTCAATTTAGTTCTTTTGGAAAAAATCACAAGTGCACATAAGTAATAAAGCTCAATTCCAAATTTCGGAAGAGAGCTCTTTTTCATATTATTTTTCCATACTGGAATCATTCATCTTTACAGCATGATTCCCCTCAAACTGAATCAATTTCTTATCGGACGTTGAAATACTAATATTACCAGTCATCAAATCTGCTAATCCTTCATCATTACGACTCCACAAATGAGCATAATGTTTCAACGTAATTTCTGGACTAGAATGTCCTAGACGCTTCGAAACGATTAATACATCTGCATTAAACTCATTAATCAAGTAACTAACATGCGAATGCCTTAATCCCTTCCCTTGAATTTTATGGACTTTAGCAATCTTCGCGTAACGCTCAATAATTCGCTGCACCGTTGAGCGATACAAAGGCAAATCAGTGTAACTTATAACAAAATTCTCAACCCCCTGCTATTTTTGAACCTGTTTCCATTGCCTCAAAATTTTAATCGTATCATCATCTAAAGACACCATTCGCCTACCTTCCTCTGTTTTAGTGTATGGTTTTCGCTCAAAATTATTTTGATTAACCATATCCAGAGTATGATGCACACGAAGCTTTTTCTACTCTAAATCGATATCGTTCCAATTCAGTGCTAGCCCCTCACTAACACGAATCCTGTCATATAATACAACCAAATCATAACAAAGCACATATTTTCATAGAAATCCTTTATGAAAATTACAGAAAGAACTTTTTCAAACTCTTCTTTCGTCCAAAACGAAACAACCGATCTTCCTTTAGCAATTGCCTTTGTTCTTTTGGATATATTCTCATCTACATATTGCAGCATAACTGCATAATCTAAGGTTTTCCTGAACATACCATACATTAAGGAACAATATGCTTGAGAATAACCAGAAGAAGATAACAGCCATACCCTAAAAGATTCACAATCCTGCACTGTAATATCTCTTAACTTCACGCTTTAAATCGATCACGCATCATTTTCAAACCACTTTCTCTAGACCGCCATGTACTCCATTCTACGCTAGCTTCATAGTAAGGAATATATGAATTATTCATATGTCAATTTGTAATTAGAATACCCACTTTGTGCAAGAAAATCGTTTCTAATTCTAGTTACCTCTTTATTTGCATCATGAGCAGAACTAAACGGCTTTCCATTCTTATCTTTTCGCCCTTTTTTTGAATTCTTTTCCCTGTAACTCTATCTATGCCTAGCTCTATTTGATAAAAAAATTTCCATTACTATCTTGATACACACATGAATATTTCGTCTTAGGCATGTTCTTTTGCTCCCTTTTCTGGTAAAAGTCCTACTATATTATCAACAGCATAGCTTAGTACACAACCCAAACGGTTATTATTGTAATATGGATATCCTTGCGCTACCATATAGTGTTTTGCTTCCCTAATAATGGTCTTAGCTTGATATGGTCTAAATCCAAGCTCTATCAAATCATCTTTTGACACTCTACTATGCATTAGTAACACCCTTTCAATTTTAGTAAAGCAAAAAGCCTCCTTAACAAAGGAAGCTCTGCTTAACATATTTTATTTCGATATTCTTCAAATAACAGATTGTTGTTTAAATATAATCAACATGCACATTGATTACTGTCTATAAAAGTAGACGGCACAACCAATAAAACCACCAGCTACAATAACTGATAAGATAGCTTGGATATAGGTATCCTTATAAACGCAATCAAGCATATTATCGTAGCAATAAGCACTAGAATATTCAATGTGAAAATTAGAATTTCTACACCTTATAATCCATGTCTAGAAGCAACATATATGCACATACACCCATAAAGCAGCCCTACTAATATCAACGCGCAAGTCCAACCAAAATATCTGAGTGCTTCCCAATCATTATTCCCCAGTAATTTCATAGAAGCTTCTAAGCCTTCACTAGAGAAACCGCCCTCAAGTAATTGTTTGTTCAGCCTATCTAAATTTACTAAGAACATATTTATTCATCTTCAAACGCATACATAAGCCGTTTAACGCCTCAAATGTCTTTAGCTATTTATTCCCATTCGATTCTAATATCCAAATATTAAACATATTTGTTTATTTTAATGCCGTAAAAAGCCCTTTATTTATATATATTATCGCTATTATTTATGGTTTTCAAATTAATAGTATCAAAATAGTATCAGTAACTAAACATTAATCATGACTTCTCATTTTATTAATTATACCTTTCCCAAATGGAGATAGTTGGTTAAATACCGTTCTATCTTTTTTTAGTTTAATTAACTTATTCTCAGTTCCGTTAGTATCAAGATACCTAACTATTTTGTTACTAATTAAATTTATATCTTCTTTAGGAAATCCTAGATCAACCAAAATTCTTTCATATCCATCTTCTGAATCAGAATAAGCTTTTATCATATTCATACTTTGTATAAATGCCCTATTTTGTTCTCTATTAAATATCCCTTTCTCATCAAATAATTCATAAATGGTAATTATTTTCATCATCTTAAACTTTATGAACTCATCAATTTGAAATAACGTATCGATAAATAGATTTATATCTTCTGTTGTATATTCACTGTATGTCTTGATAAATTTATCAATTACAAATTTCATTCCTTTAGTAGAAACAAGCATATTGTATACAGGATCAAATGAAATATATTTTTCCTCGCTATTTTGATTATAAAACGAATATGTTTTTAATTTTGTTCCATTTAAATACTTATTATCCACATTCAATATTTTGAATTTGATATCTGATATTACCCTAATTTCCTTTTCATGATTAGTTATCCCATCAAAATTGTCTATGAATCTATCCAATATCTTAAATTCAATACCAGCTTCTATAATTTCGGCATATCTAATACCAAACTTTTCATCAAGTCTATTAGATAAACTATCTACGCTCTCTTGCGCCTCCTGTGGTAATTCTTTATCCAAGTATAAGCATTCATCTTCAATACTATCAGTGCTTATTTCAGAACTTTCGAATAATATTTTCAAATCGATCCAATCATCAGGATTATACATCTCATAGGTCTCTTTATTTGTTATATATACTTCTCCACGTTTTGGATTTTCTATATTTAATCTACCTACTCTTCCAATAAGATTATTTAATTCAAAAACATTTCGAGGTTTGTCTACAATCACTAAATTATTAGTTGGAGTATTTATTCCCTCAACTAAAGTACTGGTACACAGTATAGTATGTATACATCCATCTAATTTGGCATATTCATTTTCTATATATTTTCTTAAAAAAATAGGGGTCTTTCCATGATGAATTCCAATTCCTTGCTTTAGGTATTCAACGTAATACCATTCAGGATGTATGTTTTCCGAAATCCATTCAATTATTTCATCATCGTAACCTTCATATTCGAAATTCATATGACTATTATTCTCCAAAAAACGTTTTATACGCCCTGGAGTTAAAAAGTACACAAATCTTTTTTCATCACTCTCTCCAAAGTAGTTCATCAACTCAGGGGTATAATTTATCTTATTATATACAATATTTAAATTTGTTATGAATTTTTCAATCTTTATGTTAGATCTGTCAAAACTAACACTCTTTATGAATGGTCCTAATAATAATATTTTATTGGCTCTATGAATTAGATACTTATATATGTAATTCATCTTAATTAATCTACTGTGCTCATTTCTTTTATCACTCTTTTCAGCAGAATCAATTGAATTAAGTTTATATATCTCATCATAAACCAACAAGTCTATCTTGTTTGCACTTAAATATTGCTGGAATAATCTTGTACTAATCCGCTCTGGTACAACTATTATTATTTTTTTTGAAGTATCATAATACTGTTTTAGTTCCGCATCAGACGTTATCAATGTATAGATTCTACCAAAATAAGAGAAACATTTTTCCCTTATTTCATTCATCAATGCAATAGTTGGTACAACAAAAACTACATCATCAATTTTCGAGGTATTACGCATGATGTATTCTAAAGCGATAAATGTTTTCCCGAAACTAGTTGGAGCGCTTATAAAGAGATTTCCTTTTTGAAGTAACTGTAAACATTGTTCTTGTTCACTTGTCATGGTTATATTTTTGTTAATCAAAGATTGCCTAGCTGCTTTATTCACTTTAGTAAAAAAGCTGTCACTTGTAGAATAAATATCTAAATCAGTAATGCCTAATAATGCTTCATCAACAAATTCGTCGTTGTATACTTGTCTTATTACCTTAATTCTAAGATTTTTCATACTTTTATCTAAATATTTCTGTTCATTCTCATTCATAATATTCTTTCCCTTCTAACATAGATTGGGCTTGAAAGAATTCTAAAAAATCATTTTTATCTAAGATTGGTAGTACAAATACTAAGGTTTCAAATTTTTCTTTAAGTTCTAAAAAATTACTGTTTTTTTCAATCATATTTTTTACTTCGTCTTCTTTATAAATATCATCACATATTAAAAAAATAATTAGTTTTTCTGTTACATCATCTGTTATTTCAACCAATTCATTTGTTCTATTAGTTTTAATATTTCTAAAAAGTTCAGCACTATAATTCATATCCTCATGCAAATCATCATTATGTTTTTCAAGTGAGTCTACAGCCTTATTTATTGCTTGATTCAAACTACTATAAAATTTTGCTTCTAAATAATATATTTCTTTTTTTTCTGGTATATATATTGAACCATCATTTCCATATACAGCCATTGAAGGGCTAGTTTTAAATATAAGCTTAGGATATATATATTTATCACCAATACTTTCAATAAACTCACTTACTAAAGTGTGCATAAGAAATTCACCTATATCTCCATGTAGCACTGTATGATTAATGTTTATTCGATCTTCGCTTATAAATCCTATATTTTGTAAAGCACTAAAATATTTTTTTGTAATTAAAGCTTGACTATATGTTAAATCAGGATTATAGGTACTTGCTAACTTTATAACATTATCTTTATTAAAAATGATATCTGATATTTTTTTGAACAAAATCTCATTATTCGATATTAACTCTTTCCAAGTAAAATATTTAAGTCTTATTTTACTTGAATATCTATCTAAGTTCTTATTCCTAAATTCTAGCTTGTTTTCAATCCGTAATACCTTGTAAAAAACACCTAGATCATATGTATTACTATTCCTAATGCCCAACTCTTCTATAAGAATATTCGATAATTCTTTAGCAACTTTATTAAAAATAAAGCTGTCATTAATAGCCGTAATTTTCCCTACCCTATAATCAACTTTTGAATTATTAGTAAAAGATATAATAAGAAATAAATTTTCTTGAGTTCTATGATATCGTTCATAATAATTTTTCACCTCTTCAATGCGATCTTGATACGTAATCTCTCCAGAAGCTTTAAATGTATTAAATACAAATTCCTGTGTCGTATAATGCACTAGTATCATCATTTTCCTTCAATCCCCTTATGATTAAAATATGGCTTATATACTATTGGCTTAAATTTGAATTGAATTATATTCTTGACTCCATACTATCACAAAATATCCTAAATTTAAACAATTTACTAATTCCCTCGTACATTAGAAGAATAATATTGTGAAATTCATTGATAAAATGAGAATCCGCCTTTATTGAATAATTTATAACGACAAAAATCCCTCAGGCTCTATCAACATAGCGAAAGGGATTTATCTGCCTTAAATTGTTATCTATCAGTAACATATAAATTTTTATAGAATGATTACTGCTTTATCTTTTTCGAAAAAAATCTACGCCTTCTTTAAATGCTTCTCTATAGATATAAAGAAAGGCTTCAACTTGATATTTCTCCAAAGCATCCAGATAAGCAATTACTTCTGGGTTCCAGAATTCTTCTAGTTGATCACGCATTTGATAATAACGTTTGCTTTTTTCCTGGAACTCTTCGTGATTACTGACTGCCTCACAAATACCTTCTATACGTGCCAGGCAAAACTGGTCAAAATCTTGTTCTATTGTATGACTCTCCATCACATACTCACCTCTCTAGTAGTAAAGTCAAAATAGCAGGTACTCCCTTGTAAACGAAAGTTGTTGGTTACCAATTGCAAATGATAAGTTGCTAAGATATCTTGTATTTCTAATTGTAAAATTGGCAATAACCTCTGCAAACGTTCCGTATCCTGAATATCAATCGAATAACTACAAGCTTTAGTCTGTACAACTAACTCTATCTTGTCAGTAACTCCATGTATATTTTGAAGATGCACCGATAAATCTGGTTTTACTAATAATGAAAAACGGTCTGTCTTAATTTCAAATTTCATTCTCTTTCCCCTCCTCTTTAGCCACTATTGCATCAAAAGCTATTTGCATCCCTAACTTAAAACCATGTGTAAACGTTGCAACTAATTCAGTTAGCTGCTCCTCCGATTTTTGATGATATTGCTCCTTAACATAATTCTGTGCAGTATTTTCTATAAAATCACTCAAGATTTGCTCACCTCCTCCAAAAAAATTCTTCATAGCGAAATATTTCCCTATTACGAAACATTATAATGGAAATAGATAGTAAAATCAATATAATAATTCGTTATGACGAAATTATACGTAAGGTGGTGAAATTACGATGCAAAAGATAAGACCAGATATGGATATTGGAAAGAACATTCAACGACTAAGAAATGATTCCAAAATGACACAAGATCAAGTAGTAGCAAAGATGAATGTCATGGGATTAAATATTTCAAAAAGTACATATGCAAAATTAGAAACTAATCGCATGAATATACGCGTAAGTGAACTTGTTGCACTGAAAATAATTTTCAATGCTGAGTTTAATGATTTCTTTGAGAATTTAAACCTGAAATAATGTTAGTGAAACTGAGACAAAACTAAAATTCAGTGCCGAAAAGCATAAAAATAGAAAAGCAGGAACCTTTATATAGAACCATTTAAAAAATGGTATACATAAGATTCCTACTTGTTTTTCATTTTTGAGCCTTTTTTGTCTCAGATTCATATATTTCACTTTATTTTCCTACAACTCTTTCAAATCAACACTATTGCTATTCGCTCTTTGACTTTTATTATCATAGTTTTTATCTATTTTTCATCACACTTCATTGTTTTATATTCTAAATTTAACTGAAATAGATTTAATGTCCCTTCGATAGATTTAAAACTAGAGTAAAAAGAGATTTTAAGCTTATAAAGAGCATCGGATACATCAATAAAATTACCTAAATAATTTATAAAATTATCATTTATATCTCTTTCAATCAATGTGGGCAATAATTCAAATAAATTATACTTCATATCAATATATAACACCTTCATATATTGATCATTATTTCTTGCATCCTCATTTTGCATTATTTCAAAAAAACTCAATATATTATTAGGTATTAAAATTTCCTTAATTGAATATAATCCACCATTTTTCAAATCATTAAATTCATTTTTTGAAAGAATTTGATGATTTGTAGATTTTATTTTATCTGTCTCAATGTTAAATTCATTTAGAAAAAAAGTTTGTATGGCATACTCTATATTTTTTTGCTCTTTTAGTACCATTCCTGTCTTTATCAACTGGAACAAATAATTATAATGAATAATATCTTCATACGGAAACAATTTCAATATATTTAAATCAATTTTTTTATCTGCAGACGATGAAAATATATCTTCTTTATTTTTAGATATTCTCTCAATGTTTTGAGTTTTTTTCATATCAAAATCTCTCAATAAATCAATATCTAAAACACTGTCAAATTGATCCAAATATTGTTTAATTACTTTTATGATTTTAAATATATAGTAATTATACCTCTTTGTAAAAGTTTTATTTAATACAATGTAGTTCGTGGATAATTCTACGTGCTTTATTCCATGAATATTTCCAAAATCTATTACCTTTACATGGTTTAAATCATATTTTTCGAATAAAATATACCCATCTTTATTACTGTTATTAAGTTCTGAGCCATGAACGACTTTATAGTCATCATCCACTTCAAAAGTATTAAGGAACAACTTGGGATTTTGGCGTTCAGAACAAAAATATTCAAATTCTTTTATAGATAATATCAAGCTTGATATTGTTGATTTAATATTTCTTCGTAAAAAGAAGGGACTAGTAGAGTCAATTAATATTTCTAATTCATCTAGAACATTATCAAATTTTTTAAATACGTAAAAACCAATAATTTTTCTATCTACAAGCCTGTTAGATAAACTTTCTTCGCTATTATCTATCAATAAATCTTCATATTGATATGTTTCGAAGTTATAAATGCGGCAAATAGCATTAAGAATATACACAATCTGTCTATCGAGCTTTTGCTTACTCAATATATCATTGCTTATCCAACCATCTGCGATTATATTTTTATTTTGTATAGTGTCAACTAAAATTTGAGTAATCCGTTTTTTATCAGCTGGCTCATCTGAATCATAAGTTGAAATCCTATGAAATTTCAAGTCAAAAGGCAAGTCTTCTAAATTTCCATATTTTGAATTAAAAAGACAAATTATCCTCTCCCAACCCAGTACTGAAATGGCATATCCTAATTCTAAAAGAACATTTGAATTAGGACAGCCATTCTCTGTTATTGAGATATCCGCAATAAAGAATATAGAGTTATCAATTTTTTTTAAAATAGTATTTGGTATATCTGGGCTACCGAACTCATTAAAGGTATCTTTATCAATTGAATAATTTATCACTAAATTTCCAGTTGTACCTTTAATAGCTTTCTTCAAACATGACTCAATAAAATTTCTATTATCTTTGTTTGGCAAACTAGACTGCCATGAATAAAAAATTTTGTTTTCCACAGAACTTCCTCTCCCTTTATTTAATTATAGCATGGGCAAATATTGGATTCAAACGCTTTTTCCCCCAACAATAAGTTTTTTAGACACTATCAAAATTAAGAATATTAGAGGGAAATTGTTTGCTTATATTAACGTTCTTTCTCCACAGCAACTTTCTTCACTGATTCTAAAAGTTGCATCAAATTTTGTTCAATAATTTGATCTTGTTTTTGAACTTTCTTGCACTCTTTATGCTTTTCATATAGCTGTTCTCGCTGATTTTTCAATGCTTGAACTTTTCGATGTAACTCATGTTTTATCTGCTTACTTGGCTTTATATTAGCTTGTTTAAGCGCCTTAACAGCAATTTTATATAATCGGATAGCTGACTCTTGTTTATTGGAGTTCACCATTTGCTTTTCTCTAGAATTATATATTCCTTTTGTATTTTCATAAATATCAAGTTGCTTCAAAATAAATTGTGTATTAGCTAGTTTTGTTTCAATCGCCTTAATATCTGAAATGTTAGCATTCATCATTTCTTGATTGTTTATTTTTTTCTGCTCCCATTCTTCAAGAGAAGTAATACCAAGCTCCTTCAATAAATTTACTGTCTTCGCATTTTGTTTAAGGTTATGCAATTTTGCCCAATGCTCATAGCCTTTACTTTTAATGACTTTTTTGTTATTCTCCAGTGCAACCATAACACTAAGCGGCTCGTTTTTCAGGCTTATTTTCTTAGTTTTTTTGATTGGCAGCCTATCTTTTTGTGTGATACGTAATTTGATATTTTCTTCTGTATAGTTTTCGCCTAATTGCATCGCCCGTGTGAATCGTTTTTGTTTATCAGCACGAAAAGCAATATGTTTTCCATATTTAATCTCATATCCATGTGCTTGCATTTGGCTTGTAAAATCTTCAAATGTTCTACTACTTTGTATACACATATCAATGACAGTTCTCAGTTGTGTTTTCCAGCTGTTTCCTTGCTGAGCCATTTGCCACTCATAGTGACTCTTGCCTTTATTTTGGTTTGGCGGAATCACAGAAAGTCCATGTTCTGCGCACAATATATCGCTCGCCTCTCTCAGTTGATAATATGTTTTGGTGCAATCATTATATTTTTTATGATCTACAAAGCTAGATGCGCAAAATATCACGTGATTGTGAATATGTTCTTTATCTATATGTGTCGTTAATATATATTCATGTTTACCTTGCAAGTGTTGCTCCAGTAATTGTTTTCCGATTTCATGTGCTTGTTCTGGACTAATTTCTTCTGGTTTAAAAGATTGAATAATATGATACGCTTTATTGCTACCTCCCGAACGACTATTTTGGTCTAATGTTAATTCAAACTCTAAGTCGGCAGTTTCGGGTGCGCAGGCATAACTATAAACATATTTCGATTTGATTGGATCAAGAATATAATTTATTGCTTTATCAAGCGTTTTTTTGATAGACCATATCTTTGTAATCGCCATACCTTTTGCATCATCTCCTCTATTTTTTTGACATTCTCATTTGAAATTTTATTATCTATGTTTGCTACCCGTGCAATCTGGTTAATATTAGTGCCAATTTTATTTAGCTCCATAGTAAGCTTTTTAGTTTCATCATAATTTGAAACAATAATTGCACCATCAATTGCCATCTTTCTTAGGTAAGCTTCACGATTTGTTATTCCTGCTTCTTTCATTTTCATTTCAATAAATGTTTTTTCTTCTTCATTAACTCTAAACTTTAAATCTATATTTCGATTTCTATTCGCCATTCTTTCATTTTCTTCCTTTCCAATTTCATTTTAAAAACAAGGGGTTTGGGGATTTCCCCAACAAGCAATTTCAAACACGAGTCGCGAATGCGAAACGGGGTGAAATTTGGATATGGGGTACCATATCCAGTGCTTGCTTCTCTGTTACTTTTCAAATTTAAGTGATAATAAAAAGAAGAATGAAATTCACTCTTCTTCTCTAAATTTTTGAAGCAAGTCAATTGTGTAAGCTATTAGCTCTGCGGTTTCTTTATCAATTGATTGTGCGTTCTTCAATAGTTCGTTAAACTCATTTATTTGATTTCTGAACGCTTTAAATACTCTTGGACTATAATTTACTGTTATTTCTTCTTTTAAAATCCTATGAATCAAATACTCTTGTTTATTGAGACCAGATAGTTTGACCAACTTATTCAAGTGCTCATTTTCTTCTGGTGATACTCTAAAGGCAACTATTTTATTTCTCCAACGTCCTTGTCTGTCTAATGTTTTTACTGACATGATTAATTCCCTTCTTTCAAATTATTTAACGAATTAGCTATTTCATTTTGCTTCGTTGGGAAAAGATGAGCATAATGATACGTAATATCGATGCTTTCATGCCCAACTCGATCGGCAATTGCTACAGCTGAAAATCCCATATCAATGAGTAAAGATACGTGAGAATGGCGCAAATCATGAATTCGTATTTTTTTGATATTCTGTTCTGTGGCTCCTCGTCTCATTTCGCTATATAATACAGCTTTCGTGATAGGGAATATTCTGCTTTTTGGTTTGCAACCATATAATCGGGCAATATAATCCTGCATCTCGTCAACTAAGAAGTCAGGCATATTAATGATGCGCTTTCCTTTTTCAGTCTTTGGTGTTGTAATAATGTCTTCCCCTTTAATTCGCTGATACGATTTAGTGATTGAAACTGTTCCGTCTTCAAAATTAAAGTCGGCTGGCGTTAAAGCCAACAACTCTCCTACACGAATACCACACCAATATAAGATTTCAAAGGCATGGAAAGAAATATCTTTATCCATCATTGAATCTGCGAACTTGAGATACTCTTCTTTTGTCCATACAAGCATTTCTTTATCCGATTTTTTACTCCCCATACATCCTACCGTTCTTGCAGGATTAGATTTCAATTCATAAAATCGAACTGCATGATTAAATATTGCTGTTAGTTGATTATGAATTGTTTTCAAATACGTTGGTGAAAATCCTTTACCTTTATCATTTCGATACCCAATCAATTCATTTTGCCATTGAATAATATCTGATGGTTTTATTTCGTTAATCTTTCGTTCACCAAAAGCAGGTATTATTTTTAGGTTTATAATATATTCCTTGCTCACCCATGTATTGTACTTAACTCTAGTTTTTATATCGCTCTTATAAATATTTACAAAATCCTTAAACTTCATATCTAAGCTGTTCTCACTTTGTAACTTGAAATTATTTTCCCACTCTTGTGCTTCTTTTTTTGTCTTGAATCCTCTTTTTAATTTTTTAACTCGTTTTCCCTTCCAATCTTGATAATAGAAAGAAGAAAACCAATTTCCTTTGTCTTCGTCTCGATATGCTGGCATTTATACTTCCTCCCTTCATTACATTCCATAAAATTGTTCTTCCAGATACTTTTTACTTACTTTGCCACGAATAGTACAGTAGCCTTTCTTTTCTAATTCCTTATTTAATTTTTGAATCAATTTATAAGCATAGGGCTTTGACATTCCAGTTATTTTGGCAACCTCACCCGCACTAATAAATAAATCATTTGCCATCCATTCACCTCTCCCTTTGATTTATCCTAAAATTATATTAAACATATTTGTTTATGTTTATTTATATATCATACTAAACTTTTTTGTTTAAGTCAACTGAAATTAAACAAATTTGTTTACTTATTTTTATTGCGATGATATAATGGCAATATAAGTTAGATAAGGGAGGCGCATAGCTATGTCAGTTGGCTCAAGAATTAGGCGCGTTAGAAAGTTTAGAGATATGACTCAAAAAGAATTGGGCATTGCGCTAGGCTATGATGAAAAAAGTGCTGATGTTCGTATTACTCAATATGAAACTGGTACAAGAACACCTAAAATAGATGTGTTAAATGCAATGGCAGAAGTTTTAAACGTAAATATTTTAGCCCTGAGAGAACCCGATACTAAATTGTATGCCGCTGAGGATATAATGAGTATATTATTTGAGTTAGATGATGAAGGTGGCTTAAATCTTTTTGACGTTGAAGATGATAGTGATCCTGATTTACCTGAAACTCGTATTGGTGTAGTAATTAAATATCGTATACTCCAAAATTTCTTAAAAGAATGGCAACTTAGAAAGCAAGAATTGAAAGACGGTTTAATCACCAAAGATGAGTACACTGAATGGAAAATTAATTGGCCTTCTTCTGCTGATGAAGGTGGAAAATATACACCAAATGCCCAATGGAAAAATAATAAATAGTATCAAAACAGTATCAGAGACTCCTATAGACGCAAAAAAAGCCCTTAAAATAAGGGCTTTTTTGATTTTCTTATTTACTCCCATTCCACCGTAGCTGGCGGTTTACTCGTAATATCATAAACAACGCGATTCACATGCGCCACTTCATTCACGATCCGCGTCGAAATCAACTCCAACACTTCCCATGGAATCCGTGCCCAGTCAGCTGTCATACCATCAATAGAGGTTACCGCGCGGATAACGACGGTGTGATCATACGTACGGCCGTCGCCCATAACACCTACGCTGCGGATGTTTGGTAAGGCTGTGAAATACTGCCAAATTTCGCGATCTAAGCCTGCGTTTTTGATTTCTTCGCGCAGAATGTAATCGGAATCGCGGACGATTTCTAGTTTTTCTTCGGTGATCTCACCTAGTACGCGGATGCCTAGTCCTGGGCCTGGGAAAGGTTGGCGCCAAACGATTGCTTCTGGCATTCCTAGTTCTAAGCCTAGAGCGCGGACTTCATCTTTGAATAATGTATTTAGTGGTTCAATCAATTGGAACTGCATGTCTTCTGGTAAGCCGCCAACGTTATGATGGGACTTGATTGTTTGTGCTGTTGCTGTTCCGCTTTCGATAATATCAGTGTATAGCGTGCCTTGTGCCAAGAATTCAACGCCGTCAAGCTTTGTCGCTTCGTCATCGAAAACGTAGATGAACTCGTTGCCGATCGTTTTGCGTTTTTGCTCGGGGTCAGAAATACCAGCAAGTTTGCTCATGAAGCGTTCTTTGGCATCGACTTTGATAATGTTCATATTGAAATCGCCGTATAATGTTTCCATCACTTGTTCCGCTTCACCTTTACGTAGCAAGCCGTGATCGACAAAAATACATGTTAACTGGTCGCCGATTGCTTTGTGGATTAGGACTCCAACAACAGAGGAATCTACGCCACCAGAAAGGGCTAGCAATACTTTTTTGTCGCCAACTAGTTCTTGGATTTTAGCAACTTCCACGTCAATGAAGTTCTCCATTGTCCAGTCACCCTTACAACCACAGATGTTTAGCGCGAAGTTCTTCAACAACTCGTTACCGTGAACAGAATGTTGTACTTCTGGGTGGAATTGCACGCCGTACATTTTGCGATCTTCGTTTGTAATCGCTGCGATTGGGCATGATGCGCTCGTTGCGGTTACTTCAAAGCCTGCTGGTTCAGCAACAACAAGATCGCCGTGGCTCATCCAGACGATTTGGTCAGTTGGAAGTCCTGCAAAAAGACGAGATGGTTTCTCAACATTGATTGTTGCTTTGCCGTATTCGCGGTCTTTTGCGGGTTCTACTTTCCCAGCGAAGTGGTTCGTCATTAATTGCATGCCGTAGCAAATTCCTAGGATTGGAACCCCCATCTCGAATAGATCTTCGTCACAGCGGAATGCGCCTTCGTCATAGACACTATTTGGGCCGCCTGAGAAAATAATTCCTGTTGGATTCAGTGCTTTCATTTCTTCCACGGTAATTGTGTGCGGATGTAACTCACTGTAAACACCGAATTCGCGGATGCGACGCGTGATCAATTGGTTATACTGACTGCCAAAATCAAGAACGATAATTTTCTCTTGCTCTGTAAAATCTTTCATCTTTTTTCTCAAAACCCCTTTAAAATTTATTTATGTATGCTGCGCGATTTTCAAGTACTTCTCTTTATTGTAACGTTTGCCAATCATTCTTGCAACCGTAAAATTATACTTTCATCAATGTAAGCCCTTGCGCTAAAACGATGTCTCCGCGCATTCTGCCAAATGCTAGAGAATCGATGTTGGCGCACGGAATTTCGAGCTCGTTTAAGACTTTTTCTGCGTTTTTAAACAGATATTTTACTTGTGGGGAAACAAGAACTGCGTCAACCTTGCTGTAACCTTTCAGACGCGTTGTGACAACCATTCCAATCGGTCCCATAATAACGACGAGATCTTTGTCCGCGTATTGATCCACGCGATTGTATGTTAGATCTTCGGGAAATAAGAGTTTGGCGGTTAATCCTTGTTTTTCGGCTTCTTTGACGACATTTTGTGCCATTAAACTTGAAGTGGCACCGCCCGCGCAGACGATTAATAGCTTTTTCATTAGGTTTTCCTCCTTAACAAAGAAACTGTCCTCGCGATTTAAAAAGCAAGAACAGTCTTTATCAAATTATAGTCCTTTTCCGCCAACTACATCCATTTTCAAGCTTTTTTCAATAGAGGCAATGAGTGGTTTCGCGCGTTCGATCACGGCTTTTACTTCCTCGTTATCCAGTGAAGCTCGGTGGTGACCTGCGTCTACCCAAACTTCGGTGACGATGACAGTATCGGGATCATCTTCATTCACGCTCACGACATATTGAATACACGAATTATATTCATCGAGTCCTGTGGCAGCCTCTAGCAAAATATTCACGAGTGCTTTGCGGTTACCTGGATGGGCTTTGAATTTCGTAATTAGACCAAATGCAACTTTCATCGTAATCTCCTCCTCGAACTATTTTTTCCAAAAGTCATCAAAGATTGTGATTGCCATGTGGCGCTTATGTTGTGTTTTTAAATACCAATTTTCGATCGTAATCGCTGTTTCAGTCGGTAGTTTTTTACCTTCTAAATAGTCATCGATATCGTCGTATGTGACGCCTAGCGCTACTTCGTCAGGCAGAGCCGGTTTATTTTCTTCGAGGTCTGCTGTCGGTTTCTTCAAATACAGATGTTCCGGGCAACCGAGCGTTTTTAAAAGTGCTTTGCCTTGACGTTTATTTAAGCGAAATAAGGGGTTAATATCGGTTCCGCCATCACCATATTTCGTGTAAAAGCCAGTGACAGCCTCAGCAGAATGATCTGTTCCAACCACTGCTCCGTGATTCATCGCGGCAATGCTATACTGTGCTTTCATGCGTTCGCGTGCCTTTTCGTTCCCTTTGGCAAAATCGGAAAGTTCAATGTCAGCCTCGCGTAACGTTGCAGCACTAGCGTCGACAGCTGCCTTGATGTTAATCGTTACCACGCGATCAGCACCGATAAAATTGATGGCATCTTGGCAATCTTCTTCGTCAAACTGTGTTCCGTATGGCAGGCGTACCGCGATAAATTGATACGACTCATCCCCTGTTGCCTCGCGCAGTTCGCTAATCGCCATTTGTGATAGCTTTCCTGCAAGCGTGGAATCTTGCCCGCCGGAGATACCTAAAACGAGCGATTTAATAAACGGATATTTCGTCAAGTATGCTTTTAAAAACTCTACACTTTGGCGAATTTCAGTGGTTTCATCGATTTTTGGTAACACGTGCATTTCTTCAATAATTTGTTTTTGTAAATTCATTCTTTTACCCCTTCCCTTTGCTTAAAATGGAATATCAAAATTTACCGGTGAATGTTTTTGTACCGTTTTGCGAACATTTTCGATATTTTGCATTTTATTTTTCCAACACTTCACGCTTAGATCTACGGGGTATTGTTCTGGCCGCACGGTTCTTTGATATTCATCCCAAAGCAAGGCCAAGTTTTCTTCTTTATATTGTTTTGTCTCTTCTAAAGAAGGCCTTTGATATACTAGTTCCCCTTTTTCGTAAATTGGAACCAATAATTCTTTTGCGGTGAAATTCGTGACTTCTTTTGTGATGTAGGTATGGACAGGGTGGAACATGGTTAATGTTTCTACGCCGTCTAGTGATTCATTTTCTAAACAAATGTAATCACCTTCTGCTTTTGGACCGTCCTCATTTGTGATAATTCGGTAAACGTGTTTTTTGCCTGGTGTCGTTACTTTTTCGGTATTGCTGGAAAGTTTGATGGAATCTTGCAATACATCATTTTCGTCCGCAATAGCAACGAGTTTATAAACAGCGCCCAATGCTGGCTGATCGTAGGCAGTGATCAATTTTGTGCCCACACCCCATGCATCGATTTTCGCTTTTTGTGCTTTCAAATGAAGAATAGTGATTTCATCGAGATCACTTGATGCAAAAATTTTCGCATCAGGGAATCCAGCTTCATCTAGCATTTGGCGCGCTTTTTTGGATAGGAAGGCCATATCTCCGCTATCTAGACGAATACCGATAAAATTAATGTCATCGCCCATTTCTTGTGCCACTTTAATCGCATTTGGAATACCTGATTTCAGCGTATCATATGTGTCGACTAGGAAAATGGAATCTTTATGTGTCTGCGCATAGCGTTTGAAAGCTTTATATTCATCACGGTAGGCCTGAACCATCGAATGCGCCATTGTTCCCGAAATTGGGATGCCGAAAATTTTGCCTGCTCGAATATTACTGGTAGAATCACAGCCGCCGATGTAAGCTGCACGTGTGCCCCAAAGCGCTGCATCCATTTCCTGCGCTCTTCTCGTACCGAATTCTGAAAGCGGTTCGTCCTCGATAACATTTCTGATACGTGCCGCCTTTGTAGCAATCAACGTTTGGAAATTCACAATATTAAGTAGCGCAGTCTCGATCAATTGTGCCTCAGCAAGGTTTGCCTCTACTTGAATAATCGGTTCTGTTTTAAACACGAATTCGCCTTCAACAACCGATCGGATCGTTCCTGTAAATCGTAAATTGGTCAGATAATCTAAAAATTCTTCTTCAAAACCTAATTCTTCACGCAAATACGCCATATCGGTTTCGGTGAAATGCAAGTTTTCCATGTAGTCGATAATTCGCTCAAGACCAGCGAATACACAAAAACCCGTATCAAACGGCATATCGCGGAAAAACACCTCAAAAACAGCGCGTCGTTCGTGGATATTGTCATCCCAATACGATTTCATCATATTAATTTGGTATAAATCGGTGTGTAATGTTTTACTATCATCTGGAAATAAAGTCATGCTACATACTCCTGTCTATGTTTTCTTATAAAACATCATAGCCTAAATCGGAGAGAAAAGCTAACTATAAAGGCTCTGCTAAACAGTTTCTTCTTTGTTTAGCGTTCTGCGGGAGCCAATGCTCATATTGGTAGTCTATGGGATCACAAATTAAAGCGATATCCCGCGCCCCAGATCGTCTCGATGGACTCCGAAAAGCCACCGTTATTTTCGAGTTTTTCACGGATTTTCCGGACGTGCACGACCACCGTTGATACGTCGCCCGCTGCTTGCATCCCCCAAATCTGTTCAAAAAGTTGTTCTTTATTCCAAACCCGATTCGGCCGTTTTACAAAGAAAACGAGTAAATCAAATTCTTTCGTTGTAAAAATAATTTCTTGATTCTTGATGAAAACTTTACGGCCATCTAGATCAAGCGTCAGATCTTTCACTTGTAAAATCTCATTTTGGGGCTCGATATTACTTTTTGCTAGCCGTTCGTAGCGAGCTAAATGTGCCTTCACTCGCGCTACTAGTTCACTCGGACTAAATGGTTTGGTAATGTAATCATCCGCGCCAAGGCCGAGTCCGCGAATTTTATCAATATCTTCTTTTCTCGCGGAAACAAGCAAAATCGGCACTTCTTTTTTCGCTCGAATTTCACGACAAATATCAAAACCACTCATATCTGGCAACATAATATCGAGAATAATTAGATCAAAATCCTCACGTAATCCGCGCTCCAAACCACGCACCCCATTAGATTCCATCACTACTTCCATCTCGTTTATTTCCAAATAATCTCGTTCTAATTCAGCAATCTCGAGTTCATCTTCTACCAATAAAATTCGCTTCATCACTTATCCTCCTCTTTCCCTTTTAACGGCAGCTTCATGAATATTGTCGTTCCAAAATCAAGCTTACTCGTTGCCCAAATCTGCCCCCTGTGCTCTTCCACTATTTGTTTCGCGATCGATAATCCAAGTCCGCTCCCACCTGTGCTTGAGTTCCTCGATACTTCTTCCCGATAAAAACGATCGAACATGGCTGCCAAACCAGCGTCAGAAATTCCCTTACCATTATCTTGAATCGTGATTATTGCATCCATCTGTTGTTTTTCAAGTTTAATGATGATATTTGCCTGTTCTTTATCCATGTATTTGATACTATTATGAATCAAATTCTCAAAAACACGCTTTAATTTTTCGCGATCGGCTTCTGCAATGAGTTT
This sequence comes from Listeria weihenstephanensis, assembly GCF_003534205.1. NCBI lineage: Bacteria > Bacillati > Bacillota > Bacilli > Caryophanales > Listeriaceae > Paenilisteria > Paenilisteria weihenstephanensis. The sequence goes on from NZ_CP011102.1 coordinate 2,411,821, forward strand.
GTCTTCTGGTGTAACGAGTCTAAATTGGGCTTTCTCAAAACTCCACTCCGACTCTTCCGTAACTTGAGCAAGCAATGCGTTCAAATCCACATCCCTAAAATAAAACGGCTCTTTATGCAGATCAAGCTTGGAAAATAAGAATAGTTCGTCAATCAATGCATTCATATCTTTCGCCTTCATATGCGCAATCTCCAGGTACTTTGCTTGTTTCTCTGGTGTATTAGCGACACCATCTTGAATTCCCTCAATGTAGCCTACAATCGATGTGATCGGCGTTTTAAGGTCATGCGAGATATTAGATAATAGCTCTTTACGGTTTTTTTCATATTGTTCTTGTACCTCTAGTGATTTTTTAAGGCGGATTCGCATTTTTTCAAATGTGGTAATCAACGCTGAAATTTCATTTTTCCCTTTTGGCGCTTCCATTTCAAAATCAAGATTTCCTGCCTCAATTTTTTCTGCGCTTTCTTTGAGATGAACAATCGGTCGAATCACACTTTTAGCAACAAAATAACTGAGCAACGCAACCACTAAAAATCCGAATAACAGAATCGCACCAACGATTAGCGCACCCCATTTTTGTAATATTTCTGTGTAGGAATTTTCTGATTGAAGTACCATCACGCTTCCTTTCGTATCATCACTGTAAGAAAAATCGAACTTAATATAGCGAAATAAATCGCCTTGATTATCGATTGTTCCACGCATATTTAGATTGTTCAGCTCGTAGTCTGGCATGTGTGCAAGCAGTGATTTTTTGGATAAATCTGCAGATGAATATACAATTGCATTATTCTTTCGCACAACCACTTGAATCCCACTTTTTTCTAATCCCTCAAAATTTTGATATTCTTATAACTTATCTGGCGTATTTTTAGATAACATTTTCAGCTCTAAAAAAACATTTTCCTCATCCGTAGAAAGTGGGCGCTGCAGGGTTGCCGTTTTATATAACTGACCTGGTGAAGCGCCTGTCAACGTACAAATTCCAAGGACAAACGCTGAAATCAAAAACGTTCCAGTCAGGATTATTACGGCTATATAAGATAACATAAATCGCTTTTTAATAGACATACTGTTTCCTCATTTCGTCTTATCTATAGCAAGCATATAGTGGAAACATGATTTTAACAAGGGATTTTGACTAGATTTAATGAGAATTTAAGAAAGTACGACATGCAAAAAGGCAGACAATGTTTTTCACTTCACTGTCTACCTTTTCATTTAACTTAAATCATCTTTAATTTTAGACGTCGAAATACCGTTTGTACGCGGTAGATAGACGACCTCGCAATGATCTTTCAGGAAATCAAACTCGCCTTTCCAGTCATCGCCCATCACAAAAATATCGATATCGTGTTCTTTCACATCTTGCACTTTTTGATCCCAATCGCGCTCAGGAATAACCTCATCCACGTAGCGAATTGCCTCTAAAATGAGCTTGCGATGCTCAAAACTATGGTACGCCTCTTTATGCTTGATCCGATTAAATTCATCTGTTGAAATCGCGACCACCAAGTAATCACCCAGCGCTTTTGCACGTTCGAGTAACTTAATATGGCCCCAATGTAGCAAGTCAAATGTGCCGTATGTAATCACTTTTTTCATGAAAACACCTACTTTCCTAGTCCATAGTATAACAAGAAATCACACTTTCCGCCAGTCTATTCGCGGTCCAACTCCACTTGCAAAAAGTCTACGAAACGCTTGCTTGATTCCCCGTCGGAATACTTGTTCCATTTCGCTCCAAACGCTCGAATTTGCTCTAGATCCACTGCTGGATTCTGCACAGCTTCGATAACTTCCGCCGTCGTCTTACATAGCGGTCCAGGTATTGTCTCCAAATAATGATCGGCGAGCCCGCGATTCCCATCATATTCCTCTAAATCATACGCGAAAAAGATCATTGGCTTCTCGAAAAACGAAAATTCGAAGGGTATCGATGAATAATCAGTAATAAGCACGTCCGTCATCGGCAGCAAAGCCTCTATCTCCGTTTCCTTATCCGCATAAACACAGAAATCATCTTGCGTCTTTTCTAAATCGCTTACCATCGAAGGGTGCACTTTCAGCAATAATTTGTACTCCTCGCCAAGTGCTTGCTTCATTGCCGCGATGTCCAGGGCTAATTTCGTTTCAGATAATGCTTCATCACGAAATGTTGGTGCGTACAAAAGTACCTTTTTACCATTGATTCCGTATTTTTCAAGCCCTATTTGTTTATTCAATGCTAGGGTAGCTTCATCAAAATAGTAATCTGTGCGTGGCACGCCTAATTTCAATAAGCGCGCGTCATCTAGTAAAAAGGAGCGTTTGAAAATATCGCCCATCTCATCAGATCCCACCAGCACCTTTGAAAAAGTCTGATATACCGCTTGAAAACGTTTTTTATCCGATTCTGATCGTTTTTGTGCGGCTTTATCTTCCCAGCCAAATTTCTTTAAAGCACCATTCGCATGCCAAATTTGCACACACGTCATATTTTCGCGCCATTTTACACCCGCTAATTCTGCAAAATAATTATCAGTAACGACCACTTTTGCCGTACTTAAATGAAACATCAATCGTATCAAATTAGCTTTCGTTTTTGGCAAAGATCGCATAAAATTGCGCGACATACCGTCCACATTCATACGTGGATCATAGAAAACAATTGTCTCCGGAGTAAAATGTAATTTATCCATTTCGCGTAATACCGCTGTCGGATTTTCTGAAAATGAGATCAGCATCACCACTTTTTGTTGAACTGGAAAACGCCCGAATACAAATCCTAATATTTGAATCATCATCATATAAAGCTTAATTGCTATTTTCTTCATTTGGACACCTACTTTTTAAAGACGATTTTCACAGTTTTTTCCGCTGCGTGCCCGTCCTCCCATTCACAAAATTGCTGGAAGAATTGGCTGTTACTCTTGGCTGGCTGCTTCAATGTCGTTGCAATTTCCTCCATTAGCTGCGCGTTCGTCTCGACTAATGGACCTGGTGCATTTTTTTCAAAATCAAAATAAAAACCTCTTAATGTATCGCGATATTCGGCCAAATCATACGTGAAAAAGATCATCGGCCGGTCTAAATTCGCATAATCAAAAAAGACGGAAGAATAATCGGTAATCAGCATATCACTCACCAAATACAGATCACGAATATCGTCATACGATGAGGCATCTCGGATAAAATCGCCGTACTGCGCGAAATCAAATTGCTCCGCCACCAAATAATGCATCCGCACTAAAAGTACGACATCATCCCCAAATCGCGCCTTCATTTCCGCCACATCAAATTTCAAATCAAACTTATACTCGCCTGCTTTGTGAAAATCGTTATCCCGCCAAGTTGGCGCATAAAGTACCACACGTTTCCCATCAGGAATCTCCAATTTTTGGCGAATATCTGCAATCAGCTGCCCCTTGTCTGGACTAAAAAGCAGATCATTACGCGGATATCCCGACTCAATCATCGGCCCCTTATAACCAAAAGCACTACGGAAAATCTTGCTGGAATACGCATTTGGAGAAATCAGATAGTCCCATTTCCCAGCTTCTCGCACAAAATCCGCTTTATACTGTGCCGTTGTTTGACCTGGCATATGCACCTCATCAATATCCACTCCAAGCTTCTTAAGTGGCGTCCCATGCCATGTTTGCACGTATATTGTTTTTGCTGGTTTTGGTAATTCCAGTGGTAATCGGCTATTAGAAATCCAATATTTCGCCCGCCCCATCGTGAATAACCATTTGACAGAAAAACGCGTCACATACGGTACGCCATGTTCTTCAAAAAGCGCCGTGTGCCGAGGATTCACGCTCCACAATAATTCGTACTCTGGTTCTTCTTTTTGCATATATTCATAAATAGCACGCGGATTACAGCTATACTGCTTACCAGAAAAACTTTCAAACATCACCAACTTTTGTTTGCGCGGTAAAAATCCTGCCAATCTAAATAAAAAATAGTATATCGTTTGGATTAATTTTGCCATCGTTGACCCTCTTATCTTTATTGATTCAGCGCTCGTTTTAGCTTCAGTCGCCGTTGTACTTTTTGTTTGAGTTCAGCCGTCAATCGGAATTGCTCCAGCTCTACTTTTTTATTCGCATCTTGATAAAACCACTTCCCGCGCAATTCCCACGGTTTCAATCTTATCTTCGCTTTGGAAATCGTCCCTGCTGGCCTCACAACTACATCCCAAATCAACACGTCTTGATTCCGCTTCAGCAACTCCGCTTGTTTCGTTGCAAATAACGTTTTCGCTGCAAAAAAGCTTTTCTCAGGCAATGCCGTTCGTGATTCTTCTATGTCACAAATCAGTTCAGCGTGACCATTTGGCCGCCAATTTTTGTGTAAAGATACAATTGGAACCTCCGCAAGTGGCGCTGTTTCAAAATGAATCGGCCAACCATTTTTACGAATCGACATCATCATTTCCTGCACAACTTGAGGCGTATCAAGCTCCCAAATATATTTTTCGTCGATCTCACCCAAGATCTTCTGGAAGGCTAACACAAATGCTTCCTGCTCAGATTCTGTCAGTACTTCACGAAAATACGTATTCTCCTTGTAAAAATATAATTTCGCGTGATAACTGATTAAATATTGAACGAACGGAATTACTGTACCAAATTTCGCTTTTGACTCATGCAAATACGTCTGATAAACCGCCTCTAGAAAAGGTTGGTAACGCGTTTTGTCTTGCCATGATTTATTCACAAGGGACGCTTTCCCCTGCATATCGCGATAATAAAAATAACCAACATCCGCCACAACGCCATATTCCTCGTCATTTAGCAGTAAATTCGTAATCAGCAACTGGTCCTCACCGAAACGAAGCGATTCATCAAACGCCAACTGTTTCAACCGTTCAAAGCGCAAGAACGTACCACCAATATAAAAATGGATTGCTTTGTAATCCTGCTGAATATTAATCACACGACTCCCCTGCTCAAAACGAGTATTCAGCTTGTGCGCGCCAATCTTTTGTTTCCCACCGAAATCATCTAAATAATAAAACGGCGGAACGATCATGTTTATCGCTTGATGGCTTTGCGCAAAATTCGCGATTTCACGTATCATATGTAACGAATATACATCATCTGCATCTAGAAAGCCAACAAAATCCGTATCTTTGCGAACATGCATTAAACCAATATTACGTGCACGCGCTGGACCGCCGTTCTTAACATGAATTTGGTAAATATTTTTAGGATGCTTTCGGACGAGTCCTTCCGCTATATCTCCACTTTTATCTGTGCTACCGTCATTGATAAGCAGGATTTGGATGTTTTCAGCAAATCCATATGATTGTTTAATTATGCTTTCGACTGATGTTGCTAGGCGATTTTCTGCGTTATAAAACGGTATTATGATTGCAAAATTCATTTGTTCACCCCATTAGAAAAGAGCTATATCTGGTTTTGATGATATAGCTCTTTCGATTTTGTTGAAACTCTTATGAAGCATTTTTTGCTAGTTTAGAGCCTCATAATGCATGAAAACGTAGTTGTTGTGGCTCTTATGAGGCATCTCTTGCTGATTTAGAGCCTCAATATGAGTGTGAACGCAGTGAGCATTCGTTCCTTGCTCTGCGTCACACTCAGGTGTCTCCGAATCCGGCTTCACGGGCTAGCTCCTCGAAATTTTCGTGGCCTCCGCAAAAGTCAATTGAGGACTTTTACTGCGCCCTCTAACAAATTTTTTCGGAGCTAAACGAGCCCGTTCAGCACTTTGTTTTAGCACTTTAGATTTTCCATTCCATCACGCTCTTACCCCATGGACTGCGGAGGTCTGCTTCGAAGGCTTCTATTACGTCTTGGATGCATTTCACGGTGCGAACTTCGCCTACTAGATTTTGGAGGTATTCAACGCCGCGCTTGTTTTCGGAAAGAAATTCTACTGTCTTCTCGAAATCAACGCGTCCGCTTCTGCTGCTTCCATAAACGGTTAGCCCTTTTTCTAATACCATCCGGGAGTTGAATTCAATCGGGTATTCGGAAACGCCCAATAAAGAGATCGTGCCTTCTGGTTTGATTAAATCGATAATTTGGCTAACTGCATACTGGCTTCCGCGTCCGCCTGCACATTCGAATGCTTGATCAATGACTAGATCTGCCGGTACGTCATCAATCGAGAATGCGCCGTCGACAAACGAGAAGAAATCTAATTTATACGGTGTTTTCCCGAAAATGTAAACTTTACTTTCTGGGTACCAGTTTTTCAATAATAAGGCTGTAATGAAACCTAGATTTCCGTCACCCCAAACGCCAAAGGATGAGCGGTTTTCATTCGACTTTTCATCAAAACGTAAAATCGCATGTACGGCTACTGAAATTAATTCAGAGAAGGCCGCAACTCGTGGATTGATGTCATCTGGGAGAACAACAACGCGGTCGCGACGCATGAAAACATAATCCTGCATCAATCCGTCATAGCCACTCGAACGGAACTTGCTTGTGCGCAAATAGTTCTCATCGATGACTGGATCAGTCTCCATCGGCGTATTTGGAATCATTACCACTTTTGTTCCTGGTTTAAATTCTTTTTTTGCGTCGTAAACTATTTCACCGATACCTTCGTGGATAAGCGCCATCGGTAATTTTTTCGATAGCATTTCTTTACCGCGAGATCCTGTGTAATAGCGTTGGTCTGCCGCACAGATCGATAAATGCGTCGGACGAACAACGACTACCTCTTCACTCAAAGACTCATCGACATTGGCAACTTCGAATTGTCGCTCCGATACTAATCGGTATACTTGGTTAATCATTGGCTATACGCTCCTGAATGATCGCATTTGCCACTTTTAGATCATAAGGTGTCGTAATCTTGATATTGAAGATTTCGCCCTTCACAAGCTTCACACGGTCTCCTGCGAGCAAGCAAATTTTACAAGCGTCCGTCAAAATTTGTTTTTCATCCGCCGTCAGTTTTTGATAGTGGCTGTATAATTTCTTAATGTTGAAGCTTTGCGGTGTTTGGCCTTGATACATATGGTCACGAACTGGAATGTCCGTAATGTATTCGTGATTCGATGACTCCACAATCGTGTCGATCGCTTCGATTACCGTATCCACTGCGCCAGTTTCGAGCGCGGCATCAATATTATCTTCAATAATCCGGTGCGTCAAGAATGGACGAACCGCGTCATGCGTAATAATAACATCCTCTTCCTTCAAGCCAAAATTCGACTCGATGTAACGAATGCCGTTCATAATTGTTTCATTCCGATCAGCGCCACCCTCAATCACAACAACGCGATCATCCGAAATATACTTTTTAATATTGTCTTCCGCGTGGTTGATCCATTCCTTTGGTGACGAAATAATAATCTTGTCAAACCGGTTATTCAAAATAAACTTCTCCACTGTGTGTACAATAATTGGCTTACCATTCAAGGATAGAAATTGTTTTGGCATGCTGACATTTCCCATCCGCGTACCTTTTCCTCCAGCTAAAATTTGAGCGTATATCATTCTCTAATCTCCTTTAACTGCTTTTTATATTCATAGGTTTATTGTAACATAAAACCCCTATAACAAACTAGTTCTGCCTGTTACGTTATTCTGTTTATGTGCCAATCCATTAATTTTAAAGTTTATATCGTCTCCTTTTCCCAGGCCTTTATTCAAAAACTTGTAAACTTGAAGCTATATAACGTATAATTAAGAAGTCTATATGAAATTCAATTGAAGGAGAATGTTATTATGAGAGTTAAAAAAGCAGTCATTCCAGCGGCAGGACTTGGAACTCGTTTTTTACCAGCAACAAAGGCAATGCCAAAAGAAATTTTACCAATTGTAGATAAACCTACCATTCAGTATATTGTAGAAGAAGCGGTTGCATCTGGAATCGAAGACATCTTAATCGTTACTGGTAAGGGAAAACGTGCAATTGAAGATCATTTTGACTCTGTTCCTGAGCTCGAAAATAATCTTCGTGAAAAAAACAAACTAGAATTACTACATTTAGTAGAACAAACAACTAATATTAATCTACATTTCATTCGTCAAGCTAAACCAAAGGGCCTTGGTGATGCTATTCTTCAAGCAAAAGGCTTCGTTGGGAATGAACCCTTCATTGTTATGCTAGGTGATGATATTGTAGAATCAAAAATTCCATGTTCTAAACAATTAATGAACCAATATGAAAAAACACATAGCTCTGTCATTGGTGTACAAACGGTTCCTCATGAAGAAACTTATCGTTATGGCATCATAGATCCTATTAATGAGTACAGCAAAAACTTGTATAACGTAAAAGGTTTTGTTGAAAAGCCTGATCCAGATAAAGCCCCTTCAGACCTAGCAATTCTTGGACGTTACTTATTAACCCCACAAATTTTTGACTTTTTAGAAACACAAAAACCTGGGGCTGGTGGAGAAATTCAATTAACTGATGCCATTAATAGTTTAAATGAAGTTCAACGTGTTTTCGCTTATGATTTTGAAGGAGAACGATTTGATGTTGGAGATAAATTTGGTTTCATTCAAACTACAATGCAATTTGCACTAAAACATCCAGAAATCAAGGATGATGTTGCTAAATTAATTGATCAGCTTTATCATGATATCCATAAAAACGACATTAAGAAAAAATAGAATACAAAAAAAGTTGAAATGTTATTCTATTTCAACTTTTTTTGTGCCCACTATACGAATTCTCAGTGTGTATAATAAAGTTTATAGCACTTGGCAACAGGTTTTAGTGAGTTTAGACCGGCAGCTTTATAAGCCGCATTGGTCGCCCGTCTATAATATTTCAAATAATATTGTTTTGTTTGATAATGTGATTTATTGAATAGTATTTTTAGAAAAGCTATATACGTCTCTGAAAATTTTTTATCAGTATGCCAAAGTGCATAGTTTTCAATTGGGTTCTGAATATAAAAATACCCGATAGATACTAACCCGCTTATCAATTTCTTATCTTCACTTTCTAGAAATTCCGTAAAATAAACTAATGCCCTCGTCGCAGATGTTATATCCTTTTCGATTTGTAATTTTTGGAAACAAGGGCCTAATTTATTACGAATTAAATAATTAAGAAAGTTTTTATCGAAATCTTGTAATTCTAAATTTAGCGAAGTATATACTTCTTCCTTACTTCTATAATGCTTCCAGCAAGAAAGTATCTCCTCTATTCCAATATCATCAAAGTTATTCTCGTTCTCTTCAACTTCTTCTAATACTCTATGTTTCCAAATTGCATTGGCATGTTGAAAGATATCAATCATCCCTTCTTCCTCGCCCTTTTCCTCAAAATAATTTTCTAAGAAAGATTTTTTGTATAGAATATAAGGAGCCATCTCTTGCAGAAGAATGTGTGGATCATTCTCTAAATAAGTACTTGAAACACTTGGTTCCTTGCCCTCATCTAAGAATAATAGTTCCTCTGTCATCTCATAAGAAGCTTCATCTGATAATTTACGCATGTATTGTAAAAACACTGGGTTTTGGGAAAAAATATGAACATCAGCTTCTTCTATTTTTCCAGGAAAACGATTAATATAGTCTATCATTTGCGATAATAATTTTCTTCTTGACTCCGTGCAGAGTACTAAAAAATCAGCATCTATTACATTTATATGCTCTTTTAGATACTTCCAACATCCTGCATCATCTGAACCCATCCCATTATTTTCACGTGCTTCATCATCCAATATGATCTGTATTATTTTCATAAATCATTCACATCCTCATCTGCTTTTCCAATGTATGTTTCAACAAAACGCCTTGTCGAGTTGCCATCTAAGCTACCCACAAATTTAGCCTTAAACTTATTTAACCTTTCGTAGTCGTAGCTGTTTGACTTTATGGCGCGAATAAGCAGATCCGTTTCTTTAAATATATCCCCTGGCACTGTTTTTATATAGTCAAAATAGAAACCGCGCTCATCTAAATAGCCATCAATATCATACGCAAAAAAATAGATTGGTTTATTCATCAAACTAAATTCAAAAATAACAGAAGAATAATCAGTAATCAAAGCATCGCTAAATAACATTAAATCGTTTATATCATGGCCTGCAGTTAAATCCAAGATAAAAGGATCATCCTTCTCAACATTAAAAGATACATTCTTTATAACGGGATGGAATTTTAAAATTAAAATGTGCGTATCGCCAAGATTTGCTTTTAAAGCCGCAATATCCAATACAACACTGTAGTTAAATCGTTCATTTGGCCCCCCACGGAATGTAGGTGCATATAGCAATATTTTTTTATCTCGTAATTGTGGATATCTTCTGCTGTATTTCCTTTTAATATATTCGATATAGTTTGCATCAAAGAACATATCTGTCCTAGGTACCCCGATAGGCTTAATTTGATCCTCTCGTTTATTAAATGCTTCAGCGTATTCAGGGATAATTCCTTCTGAGCTGGTCAATACATCTGTATATGGAGAGTGCGCTCTTGTTTCGAATTCTTCCGTGTTAGAATCTGTTGCTCCTAACGAACTGAATCCAAATTTCTTAAATGCACCCGTAGCATGCCATGACTGCACAACATGTGTCTTCTTGTTGAATTTCAATCCATAGATTTTATTATAGTAATCGTCTAATACAATGGTTTGAGCTCTTCCTAGGGCATAATGAAGCTGAAACATTTCAAACCAATTCCTATTTTTCCTTAGAAAAACATATACTTTTTGCGGCATGTTTTTATAAAATAAATAATCATAAATCGCTAACAAATTTCCCTCTAAATTTGTGCCACGCTCCGTAGCCAAAATAACTTGATTTTTTTTACGAGGCATCCATGTTGCGATTTTAAACACAATTCGTCTACTTACTTTTCGGATTAGTAAAGGAGTTTTTAACTGCCGACGTAATACAAATTTAAGAGATATTTTCAGAGCTGGACGCCAATTATTTATTTCTATTATTTGCAAAGCAGCATAGCTATGCAATGGATACGTTTTTTTAAACGCTTGCTTAGCTTCATTCCCCTGTTGCCCCCATAGGTATGCAATCAACTGACGATAATTCTCCCTGTTATCCTTTGTGATATATCTTGACCTCTCAATGCCACTATGCAATAAAAAGTACCTGAAAGACGAAATGGTATTCAAAAATGATTCAGACTTTGTCTTAAACCATTCCAATACCATGGTAAACGCAATCTGCTGATTTTTACTATTCTTACTTTCAATCGAAGCTCTCAGCGCCCCCCATAACTCAATACTTGATACGCGTTGATAGTATTTTAAAGCAATTTCATATTCTGTATTATTTTTAATTAGCTCAGCTTCTCCGTAGTCGAATATTTGAAACACCGATTTTAGAATTCGAATGGGATCCTGATTAACAGATTGTGTTAATGATTGAGACTCTCCATCTCTCAAACGGTAATAGTAAACTACTCGCTCCACCGTATATATGTTTTCTGCCTGTAGTAATGCGTGTAACACAAAAGGTTGGTCTTCGCCATAACGAATATTTTCTGGGAAGAATACTCCGTCTATTAATGAATAGTGATACAGTTTTGCACACGGTCCAATAGAGTAAAATAACTCAGGATTTTTCAACAAAGTCTTTAACCCGGGTTTAGCAATATTATGTTTTATATGCATTGGAATAAACCATTCCCTACTTGAATTAAAGCGTTTTGTCGCTCCAGTAATTAATTTAGATCCTGTTGTAACTGCAGCATCATACATTAATTTTAATGCGTATTCTGGTACAATGTCATCACTATCTACAAAACAAATGTACATCTTTTTTGATATGCGTAAGCCATGATTTCTAGCAGAAGCTGGACCAGCATTAGGTTGTGTGTACAACTTAAACCTAGGTTTATCCTTTATATATTGCTCTACAATTTCCATCGTCTTATCTGTTGAACCATCGTTAATCATTACTACTTCAAAGTCATCAAAAGTCTGATTTTCTATACTCTCAAGCGTCTCAAAAATAACTTCCTCCACATTGTATAAAGGAATAATAATACTTATACCTGACTCTCTGTCTTTTCCTAAATATATGTTTGAATCATCATTCATTCTGCAGACTCTCCCTAAAATTAAATATATATTGTATCTTTCTCAATTCTATCTATTCACTACACACAAGTCAACCTATTTAAAATGAACAATTTTCCTCATCACGTAATTAAAGGAGACCCTACTCAATTACCAAGTAAACTCTCCTCTAATAATATAGTTATTTTTTCCTTTTAAATACAAAATATATTCCTATGAATAAACCTACAGCTAAGAAGCTTAGTATTAAATAGCTATACCATGGAATCAACGGCTTCTCTGACTGTTGTGCTACTTTAAAGCCTAGGTCAGCATTTTCCTGCTTAACATTATTAATATATAAATTCCCATATGGATATAGGTCAACATCATTTTTAATGTTAGTTCCCAGGACGAGTGGTTCTGCTTGATTACTATTACTGATTTCAGAAACTTCAATACTGTAGCTTGTACTAGCTTGAGGTACCTCGTTCACTTGTAACTGAAAATCAGTATTCGACTGAAGTGATGCGCCACTCTTTATCTCATCGTATATTATACTTTTGGAGCCTTCATCCTTTACTTGGAAACGATACATGCTGTCATTAGAAGGCATCCTCATAACATATATCCCTATACTATTGAACTTATCACCCGTTTTAAACGTTTGTTTGATACTATTTTTATGATCTACTGGTAGGGCTATCGTTGCATAGCTTTGATCAACAATATAGTTGTTAATAATGACAGGTTCTCCTGCGATAACTTTCCCACCAAAGGCCAGCAAACTTGTGCAAAGCAAAAACACAACAAAACTTAGTATTAAGAAAGGTTTTCGAATTTTATTTTTTAATATTAGCTTATCTGTATAAAATAATTCGATCAGTAGTTTAAATCCAAATAAAGAAGATACAATCATCAATGGTGTAATGAAGAGAATATAGCGTTGATTTGCCTCCCATAGTATATGGAATAGCCACACACCTATCAATGAAATATTGATAAAGAACGAGATATCATACTCTCGCTTCCTATAGAACCTTAGCGCAGATAAACAAATTAGTAACAGGTTAACCGTATGAAATATTTGCGATGCTACCTCAGCGAAAACTCTTTTGTCACCAAACAAATAGTCATAAGTAGTTGGATAATTGATAGCTGAATTGATATACCAACTATAAGCCCTTGTACCATCTGTCCAAGTATTCAACTCTTTATTATTGTATAGCTTTAGCGTTCGAATAGGACCATAGGTAATTAATCTCTCTTTTATTACATTAATATTTGCCTCTTGTTTCTCCGCCTTTGACTTAAACTGCATTGTATAAGCGACATCATCCCTATTATAACGACCAGCAGGTTCCCCTAATCCCATCATGACCCAATGAGTCTGAGGGAACTCTACAGCGTCATTCTTCTCAAATCCATAGCGCTCAGCTAAAGGGGTAAAAACAGTATTCAAACTTAAAAAGCATACGACAAGTATAGCCATATTCAAAATAATCTTTCGCCAATTAGATATAAAGCACAGATGAATAAACATTGCTGGCAATAAAATAATAATGTTTGGTTTTACATGATATCCAACAACAAATAAAAAACCAATAAATATAAAATACCACCATTTATTATTTTTCGTATACAAATAGTAAAATAACAAGATCAGCGCAGTAAAGGGCAACACAATTGTATCTGTGTAAAAATACAATACATAGCCTAATAACGGTACACAGAACAGAATAATAAGTAGAAAAATATTCGCAAACTTACGACCAAGTTCCTTTAAAACAATCCAAAACAGTGTAAAGATGGTTATGTTCATGCAAACAAAAATAAATATATTTTCCAATATATACGTGTTTGTAATTCCTATAATATCACCAATATGATACAACCAATATCTAACTATCGTTATGAATATATTATTGGGATACATCATAAAATAGTTTTGTCCAGTAGCATGCCCCCCATTGGCAAGCATTTTTAGAGCCTCACCTTTTATAACGTAGCCATCAGCAAAAGCATCCATATGTAACGAGCTAATAACATATACTTGACTCATTATGATTGCTAACACTAGGGATATTGTTATAAAAGTATCTCCCTTTCGATTTAATTTACCGGTAAATTGGAAAATACCAACTAAAATCAATAGGGCAACAGCAGTAAGTAATATCAATGTTCCAGCATTATTAAAACTGATATCAAATGGTTTTAATGTACTCATGACAAGTAGGTATCCAAAAATAAGTATAAAAAATCCATAAAAAATATAAGCTAACCTATTTTTCACTTTCTTTGCTCCCTACTTTAGTTAGTTTTATTATTCTCAAACTTACTCGCGAAAACATTTTCTTCAATCGTAAAACGAGGTCTTGCTTTGACTTGTTTGAATATTTTTCCAACATATTCTCCTAAAACACCTATGCCTATTAGTTGAACTCCACCAATCATCCAAAGCGAAATCATAAGAGATGTCCAACCAGGAACTACCTGGTCTACCACTTTTTGCACAATTGCATAAATACCTAGTCCTATACCAACTAAAAACATCACTACACCGACAACAAGCAGTAATCTGATAGGCGCTATACTAAATGAAGTTATGCCATCTACAGCAAAAAGTATCATTTTTTTCAACGGATACTTAGATTCCCCAGCAAAACGTTCATTTCGATTATAGTATACTTTTGTAGATTTAAAGCCCAGCAAAGGTACTATACCGCGAATAAACATATTCTCTTCTTTGTATCTCAAAAATTCTGCCAATGCCCGTTTGCTAAGCAATCTATAGTCTGCATGATTAGGAACCATATTAACACCTAACTTACTCATGATATTATAAAATGCCAATGCGGAATTTCTTTTAAAGAATGTATCAGTCTCACGTTTATCACGTACTCCATAAACAACATCAAACCCTTCATGATACTTCTCCATAAATTCAATGATTGCATGAACATCATCTTGCAAATCTGCATCAATTGAAACAACGCAATCTGATATCTTGTATGCTTCTGTTAATCCCGCCAACAATGCACCTTGATGCCCATAGTTACGACTAAGCTTCACTCCAGATATATTTTTATTTGATTGTGAGTAACTATCTATAAGTTCCCACGTTCTGTCTTTACTCCCGTCATCTACAAACATAATTTGGCTATCACTGCTGATCGACTCACTTACTACTAATGATTCCACAATCCCCATTAATTGCAATGATGTTTCTTCTAAAACCTCTTCCTCATTATAACAAGGAACAACGATGGTTAAAAATGGCTTTTTCATTTTCTAAAACTCCTAACTATTAATTATGATAAAAATTCCAATGTATACAGCATATCTTATTTATAATACTTTATCAATAGCTGTAAGAGGAAATATGCTTTAGTAAGAAAAATTCCTTTTCCTAGGATTGATCTATAGAAAAAAAGTAGCATAACTATCCTTGTTGTGGATATGTCATGCTACTTTTTTTACTTAACGTTTGTAAAAGCCTTTTGATCTAACCAGCCTATTACTTTTCCATTTACACTAAATTGATAATAAATGCTTCTATCTGTCTTCGCTTTTCTTAGTATACTCACTTGTTTATTTTGATATACTGATGCCGCACTAACAAGTGTAGTTCCTTGAAGTTGGTATGGTTTTGACCAAACTGCATTTCCAGTAACATTCGTTATTTTCCCAGAAGCTTTAAATACTATATCAGATTCTAATTTATTATAGAATTTAAAGGCTTTTTGATCTAACCAACCTATCACTTTTCCATCTATACTGAATTGATAGTACGTACCTTTAGCTGTTTTTGCTTCTCGAATAAGTTTTACAGTCTTATTCTGATATGCACTTGCACCAGCTATATATTTCGTACCTACTGAAAAATAGGGGTGTGACCAGATACTATTAGCAGTAACATTCTCAATAGTAGCTTCCTTATCTATTTTGATATTTGTTAGTATTTTATCATATGGTAAAAAGGCTCTTTGATCCATCCAACCTATCACTTTGTTGTTTGACTTAAACTGGTAATAGACTCCTTTTGGCGTTTTTGCCTCTCTGATTATCTGAACATCCTTACCAGCATAATTACTAGCACTCGAGACTAGTGTAGTCCCTATGGTCCGATACGGTTGTGTCCAGACAGCGTGACCACTTGTTTTATTTATATTCGCATCAAATGTCACAGCTTTATTATAAGATGCTTTATCATATAATGTGATAGCTTTCTGATCAATCCAACCAATAAATTTACCATTAATGCTTATTCTATAGTACGTGCCATGTTGCGTTTGCACTTCTTGATTAATAGTCACATCTTTATTACGATAAGTCGATGCTGGGGCAACAAGTGTGGTGCCTTCTAATTTGTATGCTTTCGTCCAAATTGCATTTCCGACATCACTTGTAATCTGACCATCTAGGCTCACTTGCTTACTCGAAATAATGGAATCATAAGGGTGCAATGTAAATGCCTTTTTATCCATCCAACCTATCACTTTTCCATTGGTACTAAATTGGTAATAGACCCCGTGAGCGGTTTTAGCTTCACGCTCTATCTTTACTTCTTGATTTGCATAGGTAGTTCCCGCACCGGTAGATACTCTGCCTTCTAGATTATAAGGTTTTGACCATATTCCGTTTCCTACAGGACTTGTTACTGTCGCTCTAGAAACAAATGACTTATCATACTCTAGTTTATCATAAATAGTAAAAGCTCTCGCATCCAGCCAACCCGTCATTTTCCCAGCATACTTAAACTGATGATACGTTCCTCTAGCTGTTGTCGCTGTCGAAACTAAATCAACTACTTTCCCTGCATAATTCCCAGCAGTATCAACGTAACCTACACCCTCTACTTTATAAGGCTTTGACCATACTGTGTGACCGCTTGTGGTTGTTACTGCTGCTCTTTCAGAAATTGTTTTTTGAGATGTAACTTTGTCGTAAATTACATCGTATTTTGCTAAATTATTACTCTCTACAACTTGTATAAGCTTTAATGCATAGTTAGGATCAGTTGCATAGCCAGCTTTTTGTAATTCATTAGCAGCTTCAATATAATCTTTTGCATCCACAACTTTCTTATAATGATCCTTACTCCAAGATAATCCATTAACGAAAAGTAAAGCATGATCAGTTATTGATTCTGCTTTTGTTGGGTATTTGCGGAATTCTGCATTCACTGTAACCATCTGTCCATTTACAAATTCTTGTGTTGGCATAATAACTGATTGTCCTAAATATTTACCTTTAATACCGAATAAGTTATTACCTTGGACAGCCAGTTGACTTTTACCCCATCCCGATTCTAAGATTGCTTGTGCCAATGTAATACTGGACAAGACCTTATATTTCTCTTGTGTTGACTGCGCATAAGGGACCACCTCATTAATAAAGGCTTGTTGGTCTACAGGTGAAACACTTGCTCTAAGCATGCCAGGATTATTGGAGACCTCGTTAACTTCATTAATCGGGCTATAAGCTGCTGCTTTAACTAAATCATCTGAAGACGAGCCTATTTGTTCTGCTAAAAAATACGTGGGTGTAATCAAAACGGAAACCATTAAGATTTTCATCCAGCTTTTGTTTACCATTATTTTTTCATCACTCCTTTAAATTTTCCACCATCCTTTATTCTAACAAAATTTTGTTGGAGCATGGTTACAGCATTATTACAAATTACATATAAACTAGTATTATCCACATGTATGAATGGTTTGTGTTTATGAGAATCTTTTTGAAAGGAATATCTTTTTTTAGAGAGTTTCTCTATTTTATGCTAAACTATAGGATATAGAGAACAAGTATTATGAAAACTTTTTTTAAGGAGATACAGATGAAATATTTTATAAATAATATCCAGCTAACAAATAATGATATGTGGGAAATATCTGGGACTACCGAGGGCAACATCCATAGTATTCAGGCTTATTACACCGAGGTTCGTGAGTATAAACATCCTGAAAAAAAATTACAAATACCTTTTGAGCAACATGGTGATCAATTCACAGCGCGATTCCACCTAGACGATATCGCGATGCTCTCTATCCCAGATCGAGAAACGTTGTGGCGATTCAAAGTTAATACAGATTTCCCATATATAAATCTAGTGACTGACGGTCCTGTCACTAACGAACCATTCCGGCCCAGCAACTCCTTGTATCAATACCAATTTACCTTCCCAGAAGGAATTCTCACATTCCATAGTATTCCTCTAGAAGTAAGCGCTTCTGTGACAAGCTTTTCACTAGATGATACGAGCTTATCTGGAACATTGCAAATTCAACCAGCTATTCCCGATAACTTGTTTACTGGTTCGTTACTGTTAAAACGTCGTCCTACAGCAAGTTTCTATTTATTCCACGAACAAAAGCAAATGTTTCAACTAGGTACTGTAAATAATAATAAATTAACTTTTTCTATTCCACTTAGTTCCTTATCAGCTGAATTCATAGTTGATGATACAAATGTGTTGGATGCAGTTATTGAAATCTCGCCACTGAAGCTAAAGCAAAGTATTCCTGCTTTTCTATCAATAACTCCTGATTTGAAGCTATCTATCCCATCAGAAGCCAGCATACAGTCTCCTCTATGGGCTTCACTGCGCTCTTATGTTACAGGATCCAACAGACTTTCCTTTTACTTAAAAAAAGCTCGTCAAGGACATGCTACGCTAACTAAATTTGACGAAGATAATACGAGCCTTCGCTTTCATTTGAGGCTAAATAGCAATTTGACAGTTCCTTTTTTGGTAGCTAAAAGGCAGGATAAAAAGGCTAACATGTTTGAGTCAACTGTCGAACAATCTTGGTTACTGAAAAAAGGGCTTGCTAAATATACTGCTAGTATCAATAAAAAAGATTTTCTTTCGGGGCCTTTGAATAAAGCTAACACAGTATGGGATTTTTATGTTCGTTCTAATGATATGCCTGATGTGCCTATTGAGGTATCCAATGAAATTAGCCTGAGCGACACGGAGTATTTCGAAATAGATAACAAAAAATTTAAAGCTAAAGTAAAGAAGAACAACTCAAATAAGCTTTCTTGTTATACAATCGCTGCGCCTCAAATTGGTGAAAAACCTATAAAAGTCGCCGTCATGGGCACATGTTTTAGTCGTAATGCTTTCAATTCTTCTCCATTTTTTAATCCAGATTATAAATTGTTCTTTGAGTGTAGCTTTACTCAATTTCATTCATCAATCATTAGTGTTATGACAGAAACATATAGTGCGATCAATTTAAAAAAATATGATGACATGTCTCCTAATGAAAAAACGACAGTTGCAGAAGATGTGAAAAAAGATTTCTTTACCAATCTCAAAAATTCTAACTCTGACTACTTCTTGATAGATTTATATCCTGATGCTGTTAGACCTGTTATTTGGTTAGATTCTAAATCGGCAATAACGCTTTCTTATGTTATTGAGCAGAGCCAGTTATTAAATGATTTATCCTATGAACGAATTATAGACCATATTGATAATGAGGCTTTCTTTAATGAATGGAAAAACTATGCTGACTTATTTATTGAAAAACTAACCGAGATAATTCCCGCAGATCATATTATTTTAAATTTAGGTGGCTTTACAACTTCTTATTACGATAAGAATAGAGTTGTAACTCAATATCCAAATAAGATGGCTATTGAGAGGAATAACTATTTTTGGGATCGTCTGAATAATTATTTCTTATCTCAACTACCAGAAGCTAGGGTTATCGATTTTTCCAAAAAACCATATATTGGAGATTTCTATTACCCTTTTGGCCACTCCTTTTCTCATTTTGAATCTACCTATTACAAAGACTTTCTGAAAGAGCTTATTTATATCACTTCTTTAAAATAAACCTACACATAAGTAAAGAGCTGCCGAAAACATACGACAGCTCTTTACTTATTTTTTATCAAATTGATTATTCGGTGCAGTATTAAGTGCTTGTGTTATAACATGCTGTCCGTCGTTGCCTGCCTGAAACATTCCTAACACAGACTGTCCAGTTCCAATGCAGTAGCCAAAAAATATCATCATCGCTATTATAACTGTAAGTGCAATTTTGTCAAACCAACTAAGCTTATACTTGTTGGCGTTAGGATTTGGATATATTACTTTTTGTGGTAACTTTTGATTGCGTTTGTAGTCATTTTGATATTCTTTTTTATATGATTTAGATTGACTATTAAACCAGCGTACGAATTCATCATATTTATCAGCAACTTCTTGAGCCTCACCAACTTCTCGAACTTGACCATAATGCATCCAAATAATGCGATCGCATAGGCCTTTCATTTGCCCCAATGAATGACTCACAAATACTATCGTTCTACCAGCTTCTTTAAATTCTGTAATCTTATCAACACATTTTTTGTAAAAAGTAGAGTCCCCAACTGACAAAGCTTCATCAATAACCAAGATATCTGGATCTGTATGGACAGAGATAGCAAATCCTAATCGCGAACGCATACCGCTAGAATAGTTTTGAATAGGTTGATTCATAAAATCACCAATATCTGCAAATTCAACTATTCCAGGTAACACTGTCTCAATTTCAGAAGTTTTAAAGCCATGCATCAACAGTTTTAGGCGTATATTTTCATAACCAGTAAGTGGCCCTTTTAACCCCACCGCTATCGCAATCAAAGAAGTCTCACCTTTTATAACAACCTCGCCCTGCGTTGGTGGAACAACACCACACATTATATTTGAAATAGTAGACTTCCCTGATCCATTAATCCCGATCAATCCCACTGTTTCACCATCATGGATATCAAAATTAACATCACGCAAAGCCCAAAAAGACTGTAATTGCTTGCTCTTAGGCAAGAACAAACTTTTGATTTTGTCTGATTTATTTTGATATAGGTCGTATTCTTTTGATACATGTTTAAATGCTACTTTTATATTTTTTCTCATTTGCCCTTACCTCCTATAAATAATCCACGAAACGTTCGCGGAATTTCATGTGTAATACAGATCCCACATAAAGGCAAACTAGTGTTACAAGCCAAAAATAAACTGTATAGGAAGGTTCTTGCCAAAACCCTTTATTCCCAACAAAACTATCTCGAAAGCCGTTTATAATGTATACTAAGGGATTTAGTTTTAAAAGGTCAACAACCCATTCTGGTAGTTTGGTATTTAAATTCCAAACTACTCCCGAAACGTAAAATAAAACACGCATGACAGATTGTAACATCACATAATAATCACGAACTAGTACACTGATTGTGGCATTCAATAATGTGACACTGAATAAGAATGCTATCATCGCCACGAAATAATAGAAAAATTGAGCCCAATACATCGTAACTGGTGCGCCTTTGACAAATAGAAGAATGAAAAAGATTACCATCATTGTGAAATAACTCGTCAAATTAGAGACGATTGTTATATTTGGCATTACACTCATTGGAAATTTCATTTTTGAAACCATATGAATCTTATTGTATATGCTATTTGCTCCTTGTAAAATGACTGCGCTAATGAAAAACCATGGTATAATACCAGCTAGCATCCATTCTATATAGCTTGCTCCTGCTACTCCAGAATTACCACTCATCGCAAATCCAAATACAAAATAATAAATTGCAATCTGAATTAATGGATTTAAAATTTGCCACGCAAGCCCAAGGTAATGGCTTTGGTAGGTGGCTTTATCTTCATAACGCGCAATTCGAAAAATCATTGGCGCGTACTTAAATTGTTCTTTTAGGACTTCTAATACTTGTTTCACAAAAACACTTCTTTCTGAAATAATAATACGGTTAACTTGAAGTCAGCAACCGATAATCACTTTCATATAACGTATAGGCCCCACTCCTCGTTTCCTTAGAAAAAGCTACATCTTGATGTTTAATTACTTGTCTAGCTGATTTTTCTGGGTGCTTTCCGTCGATTCTTCCATAAATGTAAGTCGATTTCTTTATATTTTGTGGTAAGTGTAAATACTTTTAAACTCACCTTATGTTAAATTACCTCAAAAGCCGGCATTTGTAAAGTAAGATCCTTGAATTGTTTAAAATTTCTTTAGTCTATCCGTCTGTCTATTCATCTATTCTAATTTCTTATTTTAAATATAATCCATTTACTAAATATATAATTTAAAATAAGAACAATGATATTTGTCCAAATTTTCGCCCAAAGTGGAGCAATTCCTAAGCCACTTATTAATAATATCATAACTGCTATATCAACTAAATATGTCAAAAAACGAAAACCAAAAAATGAAGTGGCTTCACGTACTCGGTCTCTCCATGTTGGTGTATAACTATCAAAAACAAATCGCTTATTTGTCACGTAAGCAAATATAACCGATAATATCCAGGCTACCGTATTTGAGACAACATAATTAATCCCTAAAATATCGTTACACAACCAAAATGATACAATATTCACAAGCGTAGTAAAACCACCCATTATAATATACATCATAATACTGTACAATTCCTTATGCGCTCTTCTAAAATTAGTAATTAATTCTTTTATTTTTCTCAATTTCAATCGACTCACTCTCATAATTTAAGTAGTCAGGGATAGGCGAAATTCCCAATACAACAAAGAACCCCTAATGATATACCATAGGTTCCATCTAGCCTATGTTTCAAACAGAACCACAAGCAGAATTCATATCGCCAATTCATCATAGCTATATCCCAAACTTAATCTATATGCCTATCTTATATATTATAGCAGAAAAAATCGACTTAAAAAGAAAAATCAGCAATAGTTTCATTCAAAATATATCTATTCGTCGGATAGATTGCATTAAATAAGGCTTCTTGTCCTTCGATAAGGCGTGGTCCTGGTCGGCTGACAATGGATGGATCGACCTCATAGATGCGATTATTTTTAACGGCCGGGATGTTTTTCCACGCGGAACGCTTCGCAATTTCTTGTTTGGCGTTTGGATAGATTGTAATGATGACATCGGGTGCGGCTTTTATGACTTGTTCCTCGCTGTATTGCGGATAGCCTGTTTCGGAGACGATGTTTGTTGCTTCGATGTTAGTGAGCATTTCGTTGATGAATGTATCTTTGCCTGCTGTGTAGAGATCTGGACTGATTTCAAGCCAGACTTTTGCTTTTGTTTGCACTTTCTTTGCGGCTTCCTTGCGACTTGATTTATCGGTTGCTTTCATAGACGATATCAGCTTCTCCGCTTCTTTTGTTTTGCCGGTTAGGTCGCCGATTTGTGTGAAGGTTTTGTAGGCCGCATCGAAGTCTTGCGCGTCTGCCACAACGAACAGCGGGATGTTTGCTTTTTTGATTTGGTCGTAGGCATCTTTATTATAGCTCATCATGGAGGCGTGTCCGAGAACTAAGTCGGGCTTCATGCCGATAATTTTCTCAACGTTGATTTCTGTCGTCGCAACAATCGGGACGTTTTTGACTTCTGCTGGATAATCATCGCTCGATGTGACTCCAACAACGTTTTCGCCAACGCCAAGACGGTATAGGATTTCGGTGTTGCTCGGGATAAGTGAGACGATTTTTTTCGGTTTCGCATCTAGTTCAATTTTGGCACCAGTCGCGTCGCTTGCTATGTATTCTGGATTTTGTGCTGTTTTTTCAGATGTCATTTGCGCACCACAGCCTGCTAAAACAAGGATGAAGGCTAAGCTAAATATCGAGATTATTTTTTTTAAATTCATCATTCTTCTCCCTTTCAAAAATGGAAAAAGTCGGGCGTTTGGATATCCCGACTTTTTCTCATGTTTCGTGCCTTCGGATCTAGCCTCCAACGGCCAACTCCTCGAAAACTTCACGCCCTCCAAAAAAATCAAGTGAGGATTTTTCCTGTGGCCGCTCCAGTTTTTTTCGGAGCTGAACGGGCCGTTTCAGCTTTTCAAATTCTTCCTACTTCCATTAATAGATCTGCTGACTCAATCACATCGCCGTCTGTGACAAAAATCGCGTTGACTTTGCCGTCGAATGGAGCTTGGATTGTTGTTTCCATCTTCATAGCTTCGGTGATTATAAGTGGATCGCCTTTCTTCACTTCTTGGCCTTTCTCAGCGACAATCTTAATCACGGAACCGGTCATTGTTGCGCCGACATGTTCTGGATTTGTCGTATCAATCTTGCGACGCGTCACAACTGTCGATTGAACGTTAAAGTCTTGCACGGAGATTTCACGCGGTTGACCGTTTAATTCGAAGTAGATCACGCGTGTACCATCAGCAATTGGCTCACCAATAGAGTTTAACTTGATAATCAGTGTTTTACCTTTTTCAAGCTCTACTTCAACCGTCTCGCCTAAACGCATGCCTTTAAAGAAGGTCGGCGTATCAAGCACTGTCACGTCACCATATTTCTCAATCATCGTCAAGTACTCAAGGAATACTTTCGGATATAGAATATAAGACATCACATCGTGGTCTGTCGGAGCTCCCGTCGTCATTTTCTCAGCAAGTTCAGCGCGAACTGCCTCAAAATCAACAGGCTCCATCAAAGCTCCCGGACGTTCTGTCAAAGGCGTGCGGCCCTTCAAGACAAGTTTTTGCAGTTTTTCTGGGAATCCGCCATAAGGTTGGCCAATCTCGCCCATAAAGAACTCAATGATCGAGTCAGGGAAATCGAGCGTTTCACCTTTATCGAAGACATCTTGTTCCGAAAGATCGTTTTGCACCATGAACAGCGCCATATCACCGACAACTTTCGATGATGGAGTTACTTTCACGATATCGCCAAACATCTCGTTTACCGTCGCGTACGTGTCTTTCACTTCGTCCCAGCGATCGCCAAGACCTACTGCTTTTGCCTGTTGTTGCAAATTCGTATATTGACCACCTGGCATCTCGTGAATATAAACCTCGGTTTGCGGTGAGTTCAGCGCGTTATCAAAGTCTTTATAATATTTACGAACATCTTCCCAATAGTGGTTAACGATTTGCGAATTGTGCGCATTAAGAATCGCTTGACGTTTCCCGTTTTCAAGACCGTAATAAAGACCAGTCATGCTCGGTTGAGACGTCGCGCCACTCATCGCGCTTGACGATACGTCGACAATATCCACGCCCGCACTAACCGCCGCAGCATACGTATAAATCCCGTTACCACTCGTATCATGCGTGTGTAAATGAATCGGCACATCGATCGTTTCCTTCAGTTCGCTTACAAGACGATACGCCGCTTGCGGTTTCAAAAGTCCAGCCATATCTTTAATCGCCAAGATATCCGTTCCTTGCGCCACAAGTTCTTTCGCCATATCTTTGTAATAATCCACGTTATATTTCGTACGTGTGGCATCTTCAATATCGCCTGTGTAACAAATCGCAGCTTCGACAACTTTACCAGCATCACGAACCGCTTCAATCGACACTTCCATGCCTTTCAACCAGTTCAAGCTATCAAAAATACGGAACACGTCAACGCCACTTTGCGCAGACTGCTTCACGAACTCGCGAATCACGTTATCCGGATAGTTCTTGTAACCAACAGCATTCGCTCCACGTAACAACATTTGGAACATCACGTTTGGAATTTGTTTACGCAACGTTTCCAGACGCACCCACGGATCCTCGTTCAAGAAGCGGTAAGCCGTATCAAACGTTGCCCCGCCCCACATTTCAAAGGAGAACATGTTCGGCAATAAATGCGCCATTGGATCGGCAATTTGGAAAATATCTTTCGAACGAACACGCGTCGCCAACAACGATTGATGCGCGTCACGCAATGTTGTATCAGTCAACAATACCTCATTTTGCGATTTAACCCATTCCACGATTCCCGCAGGACCTTTTGCATCCAAAATTTGTTTCGTTCCTGGTTCGATTTTTGCGTCGAAAGGAATCTTCGGAATTCGCAGATCATCATAGACCAGTTTCTCGCGATGTTTAATACCTGGGAAGCCGTTCACCGTCACGTTACTGATATAACGCAACGTCTTCGTACCACGGTCACGCACTTTCGGGAAATCAAACAATTCAGGCGTCGTATCGATAAACGATGTATTGTAGTTTCCACTAATGAAATCAGGATGTTGTACCACGTTTAGCAAGAACGGAATATTCGTTTTCACGCCACGAATCCGGAACTCGATTAAGTTACGAATCATTTTGCGGCACGCTTGTTCAAACGTCATGCCCCACGTACATAATTTTACAAGTAAAGAATCATAAAACGGCGTTACAACCGTACCTTGGAAACCGTTACCAGCATCCAGACGCACCCCAAAACCACCAGTTGAGCGGTATGTATTAATACGACCAGTATCTGGCATAAAGTTGTTCAAAGGATCTTCCGTCGTAATCCGACATTGAATCGCCGAACCATTGATACGAATATCTTCTTGTTGCGGAATTCCAACGATTTGGTCATGCATCGCACAGCCATCAGCGATAAACAGTTGCGACTGAACAATATCAATCCCCGTAATCATCTCCGTAATCGTGTGCTCTACTTGAACACGCGGATTTACTTCAATGAAATAAAAATCTTCGCCAGCAACTAAAAATTCGACCGTTCCAGCATTCAAATAATTAACATTTTTCATTAATTTCACGGCAGCATCACAAATACGCTCACGTAATTCCGATGTAATCGCGTTACACGGTGCTACTTCCACTACTTTTTGATGACGACGTTGTACAGAGCAATCACGTTCAAATAAATGGACGATATTGCCGTGAGAATCCCCTAAAATCTGCACTTCAATATGTTTCGGTTTGACAACACATTTCTCCACGTACACTTCATCATTACCAAAAGCAGCCTTCGCTTCTGATCCGGCGCGCTCAAACGCTTCCTTCACATCTGCTGGTCCTTGAACGACACGCATACCACGTCCGCCCCCACCAAGAGAAGCTTTTACCATCAACGGATAACCATGTTCTTCTCCAAAAGCAGCTACTTCCTCAGGTGACGCAACAGGTCCGTTACTACCTGGGATAACTGGAATGCCGGCAAGTAAAGCTTGTTCTTTCGCTTTAATCTTATCGCCAAACATATCTAGGTGTTTCGATTTAGGTCCTACAAAAATGATACCCTCTTTTTCACAGCGCTTGGCAAAGTCAATATTTTCCGACAAAAAGCCATAACCAGGATGTATCGCATCAACATTTGCTATTTTAGCAATTTCGATAATGTTATCGATATCAAGATATGCATCGATTGGTTTCTTACCTTCCCCTACGAGATAAGCCTCATCCGCTTTATAACGGTGAAACGCCGCCGTGTCCTCTTGCGAATAGATCGCTACTGTCTTAATGTTTAACTCGGTACACGCACGAAGTACACGAATCGCGATCTCGCCACGATTGGCTACTAATACCTTTTTAATGTTGTTCATTTTTTTTCCTCCTAACCTACACTACCTAAAATTTTATATACACATAGCTGCTAAACTTATTTACCGTCATGGAGAAAAACGGTATATCAGTCAATTATAGTATTAAAGTACCCCGAATGTAAATTGTTTTCGCTGATTTTTTTGTATTTATTAGTTTTGTCATCGTCAAAGCCAGTTACAGCAACAATAATCTCCCCCTCTGAACCACTATCAACTATAAGAAAAACGAGCCCTATTTCACAGCTCGTCCTCCCAGTTTTAACTATTATATTTTTTGTTTTGGTGGTTTTTCCAAATCCTTTTCCGACCCGTAATTCTTCTGAAACTTATTCATCATCGACACATTCAAGACAATCCCGACCAAAATCGACATCGACATCAGCGACGAGCCTCCAAAACTAGTAAACGGTAGCGTCACCCCGGTCAGCGGGATCATTCCTGATGCACCGCCTAGATTGATAAAAGCCTGAATCCCAATCAGCGTGGCGGTTCCATAACAAAGCAGTGAACCGAAAGAATCATTTGAGCGCATCCCATTCGTGATCGAACGTAACACGATAAAGAAAATTCCTCCAACCGTTATCAAAATCCCGAAAAAGCCAAGCTCCTCCGCGATAATCGCGCTAATAAAATCCGTGTAGGCTTCTGGCAAATATCCCAATTTCTGCACACTTTCACCAAGACCTTGCCCAAAGAAACCACCCGAACCAATCGCATAGAACGAATTCACAAGCTGATACCCACTAGCACCATGATCGGTAAATGGATTTTGAAAACTTGTAATCCGCCCAATCCGCTTCTCCGTAATCAGTTTAGATCGAACATCTTCTGGCAATAAGAATACAACAACGCACAAAACCGCTAAAATCAAAACACCCAATCCGACAATTTTTAAAATCGTCTTCAGTCGCATTCCTGACGCCATAATAATCCCACAACCTGTCAAAAAGACAATCGCAGCTGTTCCGATATCCGGCTGTAACAAAATCAGAAAACAAATGAATACTAAAAATAAGATTGGTGGTAAAACGCCTCGATTAAAATCATCAATATAGCGTTGTTTTTTCGAATAAATGGCAGCCATATAAACAATCATCGATACCTTGATAAACTCCGACGGTTGAATCCGAATTGGTCCAAGTACTAACCAACTTTGCGCGTTATTCGCTTCATCACCAAAGATCAAAACGAGCACTAACAAGGCTACCGAGCCGAACATAATTAGCATCAAAACTTTATTATTTCGGAAAATCTTGTACGGAAATACCGCAAAACCAACCATTAATACGAGCGATATAATCCAATTTTTTAGTTGTGAATTGTAAAATATGGCTGGATCATAGCCTTTATTTATCGCCACAAACATACTGGAACTGTACACCATGATCAATCCAAAGAGACATACAATGATGTATACCGCCAAAAGAGGATAGTCATAGGATTTCAACATTTTTTTAAACATATACATCTTCCAATCATTTCGAGCCTCTTCGTTTACAAGGTCCCTACTTTATTATATTACCCATTATAAATGAAATCGACTTGAAAAGAAATCCTAAACGTAAACATGGCATCACAATTCAACTATTACAAATGCGAATAAAAAAACCAACGCATGCATCACGCTGGTCTTTTATCTATTTGCTTGTCGATAATTCATGTAATACGGATAGTTCTTTCTCGAGTGTGCTAAGTAAGCTCTTGCCTTCTGCTTGATCAATTAAACCCAGTCTTACAGCAAAGTTTATCTCACGTGATAACCCATACATTTGTGTATCCAAGACTTCTTCGTATGCTGGACATTGAGGTAAAGTTAAGTTATCCATCTGCACTTTAATTAACTGTAAAATTCTTTTCGCATCTTCTTTAAGAAGAGTGATTGCCTCTTCTCTGTGATCTATTTGCTCTTTTGTCATCACAGAACCCCCATTCAAAGCACACCAGTATGCGCTTAATTAATCTATTTCACTAAAACTATAATATTGCGAATTTTATCCTCTTAAGTATATCACAATTTTTTCGCCTTGTAACCTGATATCCTAACATTTTTTAAGATAGCCACATGACAGTCATTAGATACATGAAAACGAGGAAACATAGGCTCAGCGGGATAGAAAAATAGATAATAATCATGTCAAAAAACTGAAAATGCCTCTTGAACGATCTGAAAAAGGCAATCATCGTCATGATAACGTAACCAATAATCAGAACAAACGCAATGCCAAACGCCAAGTAAAAATTATCAAACCAATAAACCGCTTGCTGAACAAATACCAACGCTAAAAAAGCTACTACTGATGCCAATAATGTAAGTACCATCTCTTTATGTCCCGCTTTTTTCTCTCTCACCATTTCTAAAACCTCCCGTAGATATACCAATGTTTATCTTTCATTTTTTTCATGCTATAATAAAATCACGAGGTGAACGCAATGAAGGCACAATGTATTTTATGTGAAACAATTGATGAACTAGATGATAGGAAATTTAAAACGAAACAACTACGCAATAAGCCCATTCGAATGTATCTTTGCCCTGAATGTGAAGGTCGTATTGCTGAAAAAACGGTAGCTCGAATCAATTCTGGTAAGTTTGAATACCATAAACCAAAAACAAAAAGTTTCATCGAAAAACCGGCTAAATTGTGATTTAGCCGGTTTTTCCTATTCGGTGATAATAAAATCTAAATCAATCGCCTTGTTTGTTTTCGTTTGTAACGGCTTTTCTGCAAAGTCATTTGGGTTTGGAACGACTAATTTTGTTAAGTGTACAAGTGTGTAGTAATTCTCTTTATTTAGCATATACGTTATCGCACCTTCTCGTTTTGATTTGGCTGGGAAGGTCGTTTGTGATGCTGTAGAACCTGATAATTGATAGGCTGTTGGCACGAAGTTTTCTAAGCTAGCCCCTTTGGAAACGCCACCGCCGTTAATTTGAATTCGTTCTGCTAAATAATTGATGTTGCTCGTTGTCGTATTTTCGATAATGACATCTGCTGTTACAACGAAGCCATCCTGATTCGCTAAATATGATTCTGGGCTGTATGGATCCATTTTCTTGTTAGCGCCTGTGACACTTTCCACTTTGTATTGTTTCACGGTTACTTTCAGCGGGCCAAAATCGGCTGTTTGAGGTTGCGTATTCAAATTAATGAGTGCCACTGTTCCGCCTGTTTTCGGTGCAACTGCTGATTGTTTAAAGCCTTCTGGCGTCAAAGAAAACCCTGCCGTCGTGGTTGCTGCGGGTTTTTGTTCCACAGTTGTCTTCTCTTCTGTTTTCGGTGTTTCCGTTTTTGGTTTTACAGTTACTGTCTCTTTCTTAGTGTCTGGTGCATCTGTTGTTGTTTCTGTATTTTTGGTTGCTTCTTCATCTTTTGCTATATCTTCTTTTTTTGTTGTCGAGTCATCAGAATTTACATCTTGCTTTGCTTCTTGTTTTACCTCTTCTTTTTGCACTTGTTTTTCTTCGGTTGTTGGTGTTGCTTTGTCTGATTCAGCGCTCTTCGAATCTGCCTCTGAACCGCACGCTGCTAGTCCTAACATCATTACACTCATTGTGCCTACCATCAGTAATTTCTTCATGTAAATCCCTCCTTTTCTTACCTTGTTTCTTACCTACAAGTATACCAAAAAAACCGTCATATTACAATCATGTTACAAAATATTTTATTCTGTAATATTTTAGGGAATTGAAAAAACCGCCCAATAAAGGACGGCTTAAAATGGTACTCCGCTAAACTTCAGCGTGTTGACAAATGCTTAGTTTCTAGGCAAAAGCGAGTACCGAAGCGGAATGTACGACTGTACCTGAGCATCGGAACAGAGCTTTTAACGACGAAAATGAGTGTTTGTCGACACGCTGAGCCGCCCAATGAAGGACGGCTTAAGATGATATTACTCAGAAACTTTTGTACGTTTTGCTGCTTTTTCACGTTCGTTTTTGTTCAAGATTTTCTTACGCAAACGAATGCTTTCAGGTGTTACTTCACAATACTCGTCATCATTTAGGAATTCTAGTGATTCTTCAAGTGTTAATGTACGAGGTTTTTTGATAACGTTTGTTTGGTCTTTATTCGCTGAACGAATATTTGTCATTTGTTTCGCTTTTACGATATTTACTGCGATATCGCCGTCACGGTTGTTTTCCCCAACGATCATACCTTCATAAATATCAGTACCTGGTTCGATAAAGATAGTACCGCGATCTTCTACTTGCATTGTTCCGTAAGTAGTTGATTTACCAGTTTCCATCGATACAAGAACACCACGGCTACGTCCACCGACACGACCTTTTTGCATTGGTTGGTAAGAATCGAATGTGTGGTTTAGGATACCGTAACCACGAGTCATCGATAGGAATTCGGTTGTGTAACCGATAAGTCCACGTGATGGTACTAGGAAAATCAAGCGAACTTGACCTGAACCGTCATTGACCATATCAGCCATTTCACCTTTTCGCAAACCGATAGATTCCATGATGCTACCAACATATTCTTCAGGAGTATCAATTTGTACGCGTTCCATTGGCTCACATTTCACGCCATCAATTTCGCGGATGATAACTTCTGGTTTAGATACTTGTAATTCGTACCCTTGACGACGCATGTTTTCAATCAAAATTGATAGATGCAACTCACCACGGCCAGATACAACCCAAGCGTCTGGTGAAGAAGTTGGATCAATACGTAAACTTACATCTGTTTGTAACTCAGATAGTAAACGTTCTTCAATTTTACGACTTGTTACGTGTTTACCTTCACGACCAGCGAACGGACTGTTGTTCGTTACGAAAGTCATTTGCAAAGTAGGTTCATCAATACGCAAAATTGGCAGGGCTTCTTGATGATCGTCTGGTGTTACTGTTTCCCCAACGAAGATATCTTCCATTCCGGAAACGGCAACTAGATCGCCGGCTTTTGCATGTGTAATTTCAACGCGTTTAAGACCTAAGAAACCGAACATTTTGGTTACGCGGAATTTCTTCACGCTACCGTCTAGTTTCATCAAGGCAACCGATTGACCAACTTCCATTGTTCCACGGAAGATACGACCGATACCGATACGACCAACGTAGTCATTGTAATCAAGTAAAGATACTTGGAATTGCAAAGGCTCGTCGCTGTTATCCACAGGCGCTGGTACGTTATTGATGATTAGATCAAAAATCGGGTCCATTGTTTCTGTTTGATCTTCTACTTTATCGCTTAATGAACTAGTTCCGTTAACTGCCGCAGCGTATACAACTGGGAATTCCAATTGATCTTCGTCTGCACCAAGTTCGATGAATAATTCTAAAACTTCATCTACAACTTCTGCTGGACGCGCTGATGGGCGGTCAATTTTGTTTACTACTACAAGTGGTGTTAAATGTTGCTCTAGTGCTTTTTTCAATACGAAACGCGTTTGTGGCATTGTACCTTCATACGCATCAACGACTAAGACAACACCGTCAACCATTTTCATAATACGTTCTACTTCCCCACCGAAATCGGCATGTCCGGGAGTATCTAAAATATTGATATGCACACCATTATGATTGATGGCAGTATTTTTCGCAAGAATTGTAATGCCACGCTCTTTTTCAATGGCGTTGCTATCCATCGCACGCTCAGCTACCTGCTCATGATCGTTGAATGTTCCTGACTTACGTAAAAGTTGGTCCACCAAAGTTGTTTTACCATGGTCAACGTGGGCGATAATTGCTACGTTACGAATATCTTCTCTTAATTTCAAAATATTTCCTCCTAATATTAAATTACCTTCTCGAAACTGGCATGTGAAACCTTGCTCAGTTGCTCAAAAATGGCCTAACTAAAGTCAAGCGCTCTTCTTATATGGTAATACGACTTAGCTACCAGAGCCAAAAGAAAGAGGAAAATTAGTTCATTTTCCCCGTTTCTGGATCGTTTAGTTTTAATCAACTTTCCAATTATAGCACATTTTCTTCGGTTTAGCACGATTTTTATTCCAAAAAATGAATCTTTTTGTTGGAAGCGTTTGAACGAAATGGGTTGGCTCAACGGTTTGCATGTGCTGCTGAACCTTTACGCCTACGCGCTATATAACCACTTCCATCCGAACAATTTTTATCCAATTTATTGTAAAGTGGCTTATTTACCCAAATAATCGCGCAAAATCTCTGCATGAACGCCTGGGCTTGCAACAAAGGAGGCTCCTTTTTCTGTAATAGTCATTGGAGTCCCATCCACACGTGTCACAATCGCGCCAACCTCTTCGGCGATGATTTTTCCTGCTCCGATATCCCATGGTGCTAAATTGGCGCTAATGTAGGCGTCCGCTCTTCCTGTTGCTACCGCCATATATTCTAGCGTCGCGGCACCGTAAAGTCTCAATCCACGCGCTTCTTTAATTATTGCCAGCGTTTGTGGGAATTTGTGCATCGCGGCTGTGTTGATAATCACGAGCGCATCCTCGAGCTTCTTATCTGCGCTAAGCTTTGGAATTTCCACATCGTTTACGAAAGCTCCTTCGCCACGTTTCGCAAAGTAAAACTCCCCGCCAATGATATCGTAAATGTACGCCAGTTCGCCGATACCTTCTTTATAAATGCCAAGCGAGATCGCAAAATTCCGCTTCTGTTCCACGAAATTCACCGTGCCATCAATGGGATCGAGCACCCAAATGACACCTTCTAAACTCGTGATTTCTTCGCCATACCCCTCTTCGCCTAGCAAACGGTGATCAGGAAAGTGTTCCGCAATTTTTTCCGCAAAATAACGTTCTGTCGATTTGTCCACATTCGTCACTAAATCATTGCGATCCGACTTTGCTTCTACCTCAATATTCGTTTGTTCAAGTGCCATAAAAATTCGATTTCCAGCTTCTTCTAACCATTCTCGCGCTAGTTGATCTATTTTCTCAAGTACCATCTTCGCCTTCACTCCTTCGTGTCATTCCTATTTTTCCAAGCTTATCATAAATTCAAGCTAAATTCAGCCTCTAAGATCGGTTTTACGTTATAATGAAACTAACGTCTATTTTTACGAAAGCGAGGAATCAGAATGACTTTTACTGAAAAAGATTTTAAAGCAATGCAAGCGCCTGGTCTGGAAAATCGGATGGAGGCGATTCAAACGCAGATTCAACCGAAGTTTCGTGAGATTGGTGAAGGTCTTGCTACTTATTTAAGCGCAAAAACAGGCGACGAAATGTTCCTTCATATTGCTCGTCACGCGCGCCGTTCGGTAAATCCGCCTGATAGTACGTGGCTCGCGGTAGCAAATAATAAGCGTGGATATAAGAAGCATCCTCATTTTCAAGTTGGGATTTGGGATGAGTACGTCTTTATCTGGCTTGCTTTTATATACGAAACGGAAAATCGCCAAATCGTCGTGCATAATTTCTTGGAAAATCTCGATCAATTAGAAAATTTGCCGGCAAACTTCTCGATCTCGCCTGATCATACCGAAAAACCGACAAGTCTCATTCAAGATACGGATGTAACCAAGGTGCTGGAAAGATTCCGCGATGTGAAGAAGGGCGAATTTATGGTCGGTCGTATTTTTAAACCAGGCGATGCGGCATTGAAAAATGATGCTCAATTTACAAAAGAACTCGAAAACACTGTTGATTTATTGTTACCACTTTATAAGATGAGTTTTGAAATGCAAGAAATTTAATGAATTGGCATGTACAAACGCGTAAAACCTCTGTATAATGATGAAGTTGTGATTATTTGAGAAAAAGGAGTTGAGCACCATGAAAACGAGTATCGCGCCGAGTGAACCAGATCCGCATCAGAGAATACGAGAGGATTCGTCTACATGGCTTGCACCTGCACTCCATATGGCTGAATCCTGAGAAAAAGGAGGAATCGCCATGCATCAAATTTTCAAGTCGAATCCAGCGGGTAAGTTGGAAGAACTAGAGACACCTGAGCGCAATTGTTGGATTAATATTGTGGTGCCGTCATCGGAGGAAATTAACCAGATTTCGGAGCTATACGATATTCCACTTGAGTTCTTGGAAGATCCACTAGATAAAGATGAAAGTGCGCGGATTGAGCGGGATGACGATAACGATGCCGTTCTGATTATTTGTGACTTTCCGATCGTGGATGAAGATGATATTCACTATGCTTCTTTTGAAACGATTCCACTCGGGATTATTATGACGAAAGATTATTTCGTGACGGTTTGCTCGATTGATTCGTCGATTGTCCAGTCTTTCATTAAAAACCGCATTCGAGGCTTCCATACGCATATGAAGACGCGTTTTGCCTTACAAATTTTATATACGATCTCCACGCAATTTATCCGTCATTTGAAACGGATGAGTCGCCAAACGGATGATATCGAAAAAGAGCTACATGAATCGATGAAAAATAAGCAACTCTATGATTTGATGGGGATTGAGAAAAGCTTGGTTTACTTCTTGACCGCCCTTAAATCAAATAAGCTGGTGCTTGATAAAATGATGCGCCAACATATTGTGAAGATGTATGAGGAAGACCAAGATCTGCTGGAAGACGTTATCATTGAAAATCAGCAGGGTATTGAGATGGCGGAAGTTCACTCGAATATTTTGAGCGGGATGATGGGCGCTTATGCCTCGATTATTTCGAACAACATGAATATCGTGATGAAATTTCTGACGTCGTTTACGATCATCTTGACGATACCGACAATGGTGTTTAGTTTTTACGGAATGAACGTCGAGTTACCCCTCTCAGGTGCAACAATGGCTTGGGTTTTAGTAATCGGTATTTCCTTTGGGATTGCCAGCCTACTCGGATTTGTTTTTTGGAAGCGAAAATTTTTCTGAACTCCAACCACTTTCTTTTATGGAAGGTGGTTTTTTTATGTGAAAATCGGGAAAAGCTTAGCAAAGAGGTGAAAAGTGATGAATCTTAAATGGATGATCATTCCTGCCGTTTTTAGTGTGGTGCTTCTTGCAAGTTGCGTCAGTGATACTTCGGATAAAACAAATTCATATGGTAGCAGTAATAATAACTATGGTAAAACGATGGATAAAGCCGAGACGAAAAGTAAGGATGATACTTCACAGGTGGACGCATTGCCGCAAAAAGATGTTTTAGCCACGGTGCAATCGAAGCTTGATTCTAATGTTGTCGTTATATTACCAACGAGTATTCCCCTTTCTTCTGATAAACATTATCTCAGTGCTGCGACGACATCTACTGACAACAAATATGACGTTGTATTTTACGAAACGAAGCAACCAACTTCTGTGAATAGTCCAGACTTAAAGGATACATCTAAAGCCACGCCAATCGCCACCGTTTCTGGGCAGAACTACGAAACCGAAGAGGAAGCTGGCGAGGCAACGGGGCATTTGAATAACGTCAATACTGGGGTTAATGGCGTTGACCTCGGTTCGGGCATCACAGGCTATTCCGATGCTGGCGCGGGCTCTACTTTTCTAAATTGGGCGGAAGGTCGCTATAGTTTAGGCGTTCGTAATACGACAAGCGCGGATCCGGAGGTTTCGATTGATCTTGCTAAAAAAGTGGTCGCGAAACTAGAGAAAGAAACGTTGCCGATTCCGCACCAATTAGGCGCTGTAAAATTGGAAGCTGAGCCGAATAGAGCAGATGGAAACAGCATTCGCTGGCAGAATCAGAAAACCGTTTATTCTGTGAGTCAATTTGCCGATCCGCTAGACGGTGTTTCCATTGCGACTAGTTATGAAAAATAGGATACACACAAAACGAGACTGGGACAAAACTCAAGATAAAGCAAAATCGCCTCACCCTTTTTTAGGGTAAGACGAAAAATTTTGCTTTACACAAATCGAGCGAAAGCGCTTGTATTCAGGGAGTTTGGTGGAAGCCGGAAGCGGAGCATACTCGTGTATGTGAGAACCGGAAGTCCGCCAAACTCCCTGAATGCGAGCGCTTGCCGCCGATTTATCTGGGTTATGTCCCAGACTTGTTTTATTCTTTTCCGGCTTCTTCTAAGATCAACTGTTCCAACTCTTCCGCTGAAATATGTTCGTCAAAGATATGCTCGCCGATAATAACGGTTGGTACCAGGCGGATATTCGCAGCGTTTGCTTCTGCAATAATTTTCTCCGCTTGTTCCTTGTTATCTTGCTCAGAAAGGCCGATTTCATCTTGTGCGAAATTAGCGACTTCTTCCAATGTTAGAGAGCCCCAAAGATCTTGTCTTGCGTATATTTCATCCAGAATTTCAAGCGTTTGTTCTGGCGCCGAATAATCTAAATAATGATGGAATACGTTACCGCGCTGCAATGATTCTTTTTCTTTGTCGAATGGTTTCACGATTAATTCGATGCGCCCCGATTCCAAGTAACGCGTTAAAATATCACGTGATTTCTCATGCCATTCGCGGCAAAATGGGCACCGTACATTCACAAACGTGATCACTTTTACCGGTGCGTCGCTTTTCCCAATATGAATTCCTGCTTCTGTTCCTACATTTCCTGCTATAATTTCACTAATATCCATTTTCTAATTCCTCCTAGGGTTGCATTTTGATTTTACTTGTCGTTGCATTTTTCACGAGTTGCATGACCCGATATGCCGAATAGCCACTCGCTTTTTCAAACTCTTTACCGAGGCTTTTTTCTTCGCCAATCGAACGCACGACTTGCTTAAAATCATTATATTTTGCTTTTATTTCTGCGGCTTCGATACCTGTTTCATAGGCTTTCTCAACCGCTTGGTAAAAGTTAATAACTGTTGCCATCTCATCTGTTGACCAATCTAAGTTGATCGGATAACTATACTCCACGTGTCTTTCCTCCTTCGTTTGGTAAACCTGCTTGTGCCGCTTTTTCGAGTGATGCCACGACAACTCCCAGCTGTTTTTGCTCGTTGTCTGAGAGCGTTAGCGGAACAATCGATTTAACGCCGGTAGCACCGATAATGGCTGGTACACTCATGAACCCAGCCTCCATACCAAATTGCTTTTCTACATACACGCCCACGGTTAAAATAATATTCTCATCATGTAAAATGGTCGTTGTTAGTTCGACGAGCCCAAGTGCGATGCTATAATCAAACAAGCGATCTTCCGCTAGTGCTTCACTTGGCAACTCGCGTATTTGTTTGGTGATCGGCTCCAATTTTTCAAAAGAATAACGCTCGGGATTTTCCATGATGTAACTCATGATCGGCCGGCCACCAATATAAGCGCGGCTCCAAACGGGTACACCAAGCTCCAGGGTACTACCAATCATATAGGCATGCGCATTTCTAGCATTCACTTGAAAATGACGACCTAGCTCCGATCGTAAATAGGCTGTATCAAGCATCGTCCCAAGCGCGATAATCTTCTCTTCGGCAAGTCCTGAGAATTTCATAATCCAATGCGCGACGATTTCACTTTGCGGTGTCGCAACGACGCAAATCCCTTGAAAACCTGATTCCATCCACTGATTCACGTATTTGCGAACTACAGATGAAGCTTGTTGCATATCCTCCGTTGCGACGAATGGGTCATGTGTAAAAACAATCATCGTTGCGTTGCGACATTCCGTGAAGTTTCCGGTTGTAAGTTGTGTTTTAGGCTTGAAGTAAGCGCCATAATGCAGATCTTTTAGCGGTAATGCTTTTTTCTCAGCCACAAAGCAAACCTCTACATTTTGTTGTTGATTCATAAGTGCGAAAGCATAGTTTGTACTTAGCTTATTCGTTCCAATAATAGCAATTTTCTTATGATCTGTAGCCATATATGCACGCCTCCTATTCTCTGATGTGTCCTTCTTTATTTTATCATGAATCCTATAGCGATAGAAATATTGTGCCTTTAAAAAAAGCATCGACTCCGTTTTAGCAGAATCAATGCTTTTGCTCGCTAGTCCTCGTCGTTCTCTAAGGCTAGACGTTTATTTTTTCGTAAATAGTGTGTTGCGATGCAGAAGAATGTTGGTAAAACATAACTAACAATACACAGTAAAATGACTTCCAACACAGATTTTTGGATATTATCATTGGTCAGTTTAATAAAACCAGTGATTGGTGTTTCGAGAATTTGTATGACTGATTTGATGCCACCTGTATCGTGCATGTGGTGAATGAAGCCAATAATAAAGGCTATAATCGTCAGTACAAAGCAAATTCCTGATATAACATACGCCACCCAAAAGAGCGCTCGCTTCGTTGTCCCCATTTTTTCAGCTAACCACCTGTCGTATTTTGTGTCACACTAAAGTCTTCTTTCTCATTCTACTCCTTTTACTATGTAAAATCACACAAAAGCCCTTTTTAATGAATAAAGCGGCTATTTTCGTGTGTTTCAAGATAATCTTTCTTCAAGAAATAGGTAGAAACGCAGAAAAATGCTGGCATCACGTAACAGATAATAATCGCTAGGAACATGGACCACACTGGATTTGCTATGTGAACTTGAAAAATGGCTGGATCTGTTACTGGACTAGCTAAAATTCGCAAAACTGCACGCCAACTGTCGGTCTCATGCATATGAATGATAAAACCGTGAACAATGTTAACAATAAAACCGAGAAAGAAAATCGCTGAGAAGCTATAGACAACACCGAAGATAATTTTTTCCATCTGTTTCTTCAATTTTACACCTGGATTCTTTAGTTTTTTATATTTATATCATACTACTTTGTTTTTGATTTCACAATAGTTAATTGCATCAAACAAAAGAACGCCAAACCCTCAACTGGGTAAGACGTACATTCCGCTTCCAACAAATCGAGCGAAAGCGTTTGTAGTCAGGAGATTCAGTGGAACAAAGGGTGGCAAACTCATTACATTCCTTTGCATATTGAGGTTCTACTTCGCTTTGCTTCAAAGAATCTCAACAAAGCGGAGCGTACGACTGTACGTGAGAACCGGAAGTCCGCTGAATCTCCTGAATGCGAACGCTTGTCGCCGATTTATCAGGAATATATAACTGTTTACATATGGATTGGGCGGCCTAGCGCTAACTCTGCGGCTTCCATTGTTAACTCGCCTAATGATGGGTGAGCGTGAATAGTAAGCGCGATGTCTTCCGCTGTTACGCCTGTTTCGATTGCAAGTCCGATTTCAGAGATGATATCGGATGCGTTCATTCCAGCAACTTGAGCGCCTAGGATAAGTCCGTCTTCTTTACGTGTTACGAGACGTACGAAACCTTCTGGAGCGTCAAGGGATAGGGCACGACCATTACCGCCAAATGGGAATTTAGCAGCTTTTACGTCGAAGCCTTTTTCTTTTGCTTCTTTTTCTGTCAAACCAACTGTTGCTAATTCCGGATCACTGAAAACCACTGCTGGTAGAGCTGTGTAGTCATTTTCAGATGCTTCGCCAGCGATTGCTTCAGCGGCAACTTTTGCTTCGTAGCTTGCTTTGTGGGCAAGTGGAACACCAGGAACGATGTCGCCGATAGCAAAAACGTTAGAAATATTTGTGCGCCCTTGTTTGTCAACTTCGATCAAACCACGTTCGCTTAATTTCACGCCTAGTTGTTCTAAGCCGATATCGTCTGTATTTGGACGACGACCTACTGTTACTAATACGTAGTCTGCTTCAACGGTTTTTGTTTCGCCGTCAGCTTCGTACGTTACTTTTACGCCGTTTTCAGTTTCTTCGGCAGATTTCGCCAAAGCTTTTGTTACGATTTCCACGCCTTTACCTTTAAGGTTGCGTTTTACAAGGGAAATCATATCTTTTTCGTACGTTGGCAAGATTTCTGGTCCGCCTTCAAGAATTGTTAACTCTGTTCCAAGGTTAGCAAATGCGCCACCAAGTTCCGTACCGATGTAACCACCGCCGATTACGACAAGTTTTTTCGGTACTTCTGTAAGAGCTAGCGCGCCTGTTGAGCTAAGAACACGTTTGCCAAATTTGAATCCTGGAATCTCGATTGGACGAGAACCAGTTGCGATAATGACATTGTTGAACGTATAAGTTTGCGCTGATTCTGGGTGGATAACTCGCAAGGAGTGCTCATCAACGAAGAAAGCTTCTCCTTCTAACATTTCCACTTTATTCTTTTTAAGCAAGCCTTTTACGCCTGTTGTTAATTTACTAACGACAGAACCTTTCCATTCTTGCGCTTTTGTGAAGTCTAGGTTCACGCCATCTGCTGTGATACCCATGTTATCGGAATGTTTCGCTTCAGCAAAGCGGTGACCAACTGTGATCAAAGCTTTGGAAGGGATACAACCAACGTTTAAACAAACGCCGCCGTAATGTTCTTTCTCGATAATTGTTACTTTTTGTCCTAATTGTGCTGCGCGAATTGCCGCAACATATCCGCCGGGTCCTGCACCGATTACGATGGTGTCTCTTTCTTCTGGAAAATCGCCTACTACCATTTTTTTACGCCTCCATTAGTAAAAGTTCTGGGTCATTTAATAACCGCTTGATATTGTTCATAGCCTTTTGAGCTGTTGCGCCGTCGATTACGCGGTGGTCGAAGCTTAGTGATAGAGCAAGTACTGGTGCTGCTACGATTTCACCGTCTTTAACGATTGCTTTTTCTGCGATACGACCTACACCTAAAATGGCAACCTCAGGGTAGTTGATAACTGGTGTGAACCATTGTCCACCAGCTGATCCGATATTTGAGATAGTAGAAGAACCGTGACGCATTTCTTCACCTGTCAATTTACCGTCGCGTGCTTTTGTAGCTAATTCGTTAATTTCGTTGGAGATTGCAAAAATCGATTTTTTGTCAGCGTCTTTGATAACTGGTACATAAAGACCGTGATCTGTATCCGCTGCAATACCGATATTGAAATAATGTTTGTAAACTAGTTCGTCTGTTGCATCGTCAAGTGTCGTGTTGAGCACTGGGAACTCACGCAATGTGTTTACTAGCGCTTTTACCATGTAAGGTAGGAAAGTAAGTTTGATACCTTTTTCAGCTGCTACGTCTTTGAAACGTTTACGGTGAACCATCAAAGCAGAAACTTCGATTTCGTCCATCAACGTTACGTGCGGAGCAGTGTGTTTCGAGTTAACCATTGCTTTCGCGATAGCTTTACGAGTTGGTGTTAATTTCTCGCGTGATTCTGGGTATGTTCCGCCGCTAACAACTGGTGCTGCTTTTGCTGCTGGTTTCGCCGCTGCAGTTTCTTGTGATGCCGCTGCTGGAGCTGCTTCACTTGCTACTGCTGCTGTGTCGCCATTTAGGAATGCATCAACGTCTGCGCTAAGAACGCGGTTGTTTTTGCCTGATCCTGCAACTTGACGGATGTCTACGCCTTTTTCACGGGCATATTTACGTACAGATGGCATCGCGATAACTAGACCGTTTGGATCTTTTTGCGATGATGGTGTACCGTTTCCACCTGATACGGGAGCTTGTGCTGCGTTATTGTTTTCGAGTTTCGCAGTGTCGGCTGGAGATTCTGGAGTAGAAGAGTGATCGGCTGTTGCTTCGCCTTCAAAGTCGCCCTCGAACGTGATTAGCACTTGACCAACTGTTGCTACTACGCCTTCGCCAACTAAGATGTCTTTTACAGTTCCCGCTACAGGAGATGTAATTTCTTCGACAGATTTATCGTTTTGGACTTCAAAAATTGTCGCGTCTTCTTCAATTTGGTCGCCTGGTTTGACGAACCATTTCACGATTTCGCCTTCATGAATTCCTTCACCAATATCTGGTAATTTGAATTCGTAACTGCCTTTTCCGCCTGCTGGTGCTGCCGGAGCCGCTGCGGGTGTAGATACAGGTGCTGCTGGCGCTTCTTCAGCGTCGTTTTCGTGGCCTTCAACACCATCAAACGTGATTAAAACTTGTCCAACTGTTGCTACTACGCCTTCACCGACAAGGATTTCTTTGACAGTTCCTGTTACGGGAGAAGTAATTTCTTCAACAGATTTGTCATTTTGAACTTCAAAAAGGGACGCGTCTTCTTCGATCTTATCGCCTGGTTTAACGAACCATTTGACGATTTCTCCTTCATGTATACCTTCACCAATGTCCGGTAATTTAAATGAATATGCCATTTTTTAAAAGCCTCCTGTTAATTTTGATGTGGGTCTTAGTCAGCGTAACTTGCTGGCTTAAAGCCTCATTATACATGGGAACGTAGCGAACATGTAATCCATGTACTGCGTTCGTCATGTTTGGCGCCTTCGGATCTAGTTTCAAGAACCAGCCTCTCGGAAATTTCGTGGCCTCCGCAAAAACCAAGTGTGGGTTTTCACTGCGCCCTCTAACAATTTCTGTCGAGGCTAACGGGCTCTTTCCACTTTTCTAATTTAGAAAGCAAGTACCTCTTTCACACGCTCAACAATATCGTTATGGTTTGGTAACCAAACTGTTTCTGCTTGTGCGAATGGGAAGACGCTGTCTGGTGCTGTAACACGCATCACTGGTGCTTCTAGTGAAAGGATGGCGCG
This sequence comes from Listeria weihenstephanensis, assembly GCF_003534205.1. Taxonomy (NCBI): domain Bacteria; kingdom Bacillati; phylum Bacillota; class Bacilli; order Caryophanales; family Listeriaceae; genus Paenilisteria; species Paenilisteria weihenstephanensis. The sequence goes on from NZ_CP011102.1 coordinate 2,455,375, forward strand.
GTCGTTGATTTCAGCGATAACGTTAGCAGCGATTCCTGCTTGTTTTTGCGCTTCTTGAACGACTACTACGCGGTTTGTTTTCTTAACAGAAGCGATGATTGTGTCTACATCCAACGGGCTGATTGTACGAAGGTCGATAACTTCAACGGATACGCCTTCTTTTTCTAGTTCTTCAGCTGCTTTCACAGATTCTTGAACCATTGCGCCGTATGTGATGACAGAAACGTCTGTACCTTCACGACGAACGGCTGCTTTACCGATTTCGATTGTGTACTCGCCTTCTGGAACTTCTTGACGGAATGAGCGGTATAATTTCATGTGCTCTAAGAAAATAACTGGATCGTTATCGCGGATTGCTGAGATCAAAAGACCTTTTGCATCGTATGGTGTTGACGGGATAACAACTTTTAGACCTGGTGATTGTGCCATTAGGCCTTCCAAGTTATCCGCGTGAAGTTCAGGTGTATGAACCCCACCACCGAATGGCGCGCGAATTGTGATTGGTGCAGTACGTGTGCCACCAGTACGGTAACGCATACGTGCCATTTGACCAGCAACAGAATCCATTACTTCAAAAACGAAACCGAAGAATTGAATTTCAGGAACTGGGCGGAAACCTTCTAGCGCAAGACCGATAGCAAGACCACCGATACCTGATTCTGCAAGTGGCGTATCGAATACACGATCTTCGCCAAACTCTGCTTGAAGTCCTTCAGTAGCACGGAAAACCCCGCCGTTATTACCTACATCTTCACCGAAAACTAATACGTTCTCGTCATTTCTTAGTTCTACTGCAAGCGCATCTGTAATCGCTTGAATCATTGTTTTTTGCGCCATGATTATTTCGACTCCTTCGCTTCAAAAATTGCCAATTGCTCTTTGATTGGAGCTGTTGGTGTTTCGTACATATTTTTAAGAAGATCTGATACTTTTTGTTTTGGCGTAGCGTCAGCTTCTTTGATAGATGTTTTGATTTCTTCTTTCGCTTGTTCGATTACTTCATTTTCTTTTTCTTCGTTCCATAGACCTTTAGCTTCTAGGAAAGTACGGAAACGCACGATTGGATCTTTTAATTCCCACTCGCCATCAAGCTCTTTTGTACGGTAACGAGTTGGATCATCACCTGAAAGTGTATGTGGACCGTAACGGTAAGTCATTGTTTCGATTAGTGTTGGGCCATCGCCTGCAACTGCACGATCACGCGCAAATTTTGTTACAGCGTATACTGCTAGTGGATCCATGCCGTCTACTTGAACGCCCGGGATACCTGCTGCAACTGCTTTTTGAGCAAGTGTTGCTGCTGCTGATTGTTTTTCGCGTGGTGTTGAGATCGCGAACATGTTATTTTGAACAACGAAGATGGCTGGAGCTTTGTAGGCACCGGCGAAGTTCATACCTTCGTAGAAATCACCTTGTGAAGAACCACCGTCACCTGTATATGTGATGACAACTGCGTCTTTTTTACGTTTCTTAAGTCCAAGAGCAACGCCGGCAGCTTGAACGATTTGTGCACCGATGATGATTTGTGGAGATAGAACGTTTAAGTCGTCTGCGAATTGATTTCCGACAAAATGTCCACGTGAGAATAGGAAAGCTTTCGTTAATGGAAGTCCGTGCCAGATCATTTGTGGAACGTCACGGTAACCAGGAAGTACGTAATCTGCTTTTGTTAGCGCGTAGTGACTTGCCAATTGTGATGCTTCTTGTCCAGCTGTTGGTGCGTAGAAACCTAGGCGACCTTGGCGGTTCAAGGAAATCGAACGTTGGTCAAGCACACGAGTCCAAACCATGCGTGTCATTAATTCTACTAATTGCTCGTCAGTTAAGTCGGGCATCAAGTCAGGATTAACAACCTCTCCTTTTTCATTTAAAATTTGTACCAATTCAAATTGATCGGCAACAGCTTGAAACTGCTCTTTCACGTTTACTACAGTCTTCTTTGTTTTAGAAGCCATCGTGTAATCTCTTCCCTTCTGGTTTGAAATATTTTTAAGAATTGAATGCGCAATCATTTGATATTTTCTACTACAGCTACTGTAGCAAAATTTGGGCTTGTCAAGCAAGCAATACAATGATTGGTTCGCTCCTCAATTTTCCTAACTGGATCCGTGTATTATTCGGCTATTTCCAAAAAATAGTTTCAGCAAAATGCCGTATCCTCTTCTTTATTCCCATCTCTAGGAACTGAAAACATGCTTTTGGGATGAGTTTGTGAAAAAAGATACGAAATACCTTCACATTCACAAATTCATCTTGCTTCATAGCGATTGTTAGGATTTGTGCTTTGCTGTTATATTTTCAGTACGCCTTAATATTAATACACCAATCTTCCTCTTTAATTTACACCATCATTCTATTTTCGTCAATAACTTAAGCTCACTTTATTTTATTGCAATTACAACCCTCTACATCAAATCATTCGCTTTCGAAAACTGTATTAGAAATCGTATTTTCAAATGTAAACTGTTATATAATAAAGCAAAGATGGCTTAGGCTTGCTCTTTCAATTTTTATTTAAATACGCGTTCTTTTGTTTGTGAATTCACAAACAAAAGAATTTATGTAACAGTTCAACATAGCGAACAATATCTCTTATATTGTTTTAAATGTTCGTCTTCTCTTGTCTATATTTTAACATAAAATTTATTTCAATGACATCATTTCCCCTTCTCTACTGCTTTATTCGCATCAATTTTTATGTTATTTTTTCATGCTTGCTATAATCGGAAGTAAAATCCATTCACAACACGCGCTTTTTTTGGTAAAATGAAGATAAGTTTATAAGAACAGGAGCGAAAAAAATGCTTACAATGGATGATATAGTCCGTGAGGGGGACCCCGTTTTGCGCGCTGTCGCAGAGCCTGTCACTTTTCCCCTATCGGATGAAGATAAGAAAACAGGTCAAAAGATGTTAGAATTTCTGATTAATAGTCAAGATCCCGAAATTGCTGAAAAACATGAATTACGTGGTGGTGTTGGTATTGCTGCACCGCAAATTGCTGTTTCGAAGCGCTATATCGCGATTCATGTGCATGATGATAATGATCGTTTATACAGCCACATTTTGTACAATCCAAAGATTCGCAGTCATTCCGTCGAAAATGCGTGTTTAGGCGGCGGCGAAGGTTGTCTTTCGGTTGATCGTGAGGTTCCAGGTTATGTCGTTCGTCATGCTCGTGTGACGGTGGAAGCTTTTGATGAAAACGGGAAACCCTTTAAGTTGCGATTGAAAGATTATCCTGCGATTGTTGTGCAGCATGAAATCGATCATTTGAACGGGGTTATGTTTTACGATCATATTAATAAGCAGAACCCATCGTATTTGCCACCAGACGTGACGATTTACGAATAATAGTACAGAATAAAAGCAATTTGAGCTGTTCAGTAGGCTCGAATTGCTTTTTTATTTGCGCATAATTGATTTCTCATGGATGGGCATCCTCTTTGGTTGGATTATTCTCGCCAGTGGTATCTTGTTACTAAGAAATACGAAAAGGTAAAATCTCCAATAATAACGATTACTATGTTCTCTGTTGAAGCACTTTTTGCTGATTAGAAGGAGTTGTCTTATCATTTTTACAGCTTCTACAGCGTTTTTCTGGTAAAATAGAAGAGCAGAAAGCGGGTGTTTCAGATGGAGCGTTATGATCGGCAAATGCGGGTTGCGCAGATTGGAAAGTCTGGTCAGAAAGTATTGCAAGCGAGTAGCATTCTTATTATTGGAGTTGGCGCAATTGGCACGTACGCCGCAGAAATTGCGACGCGGATGGGTTTTGGACGGCTAATTTTGGTGGATCGGGATTTTGTGGAGCTTTCTAATTTACAGCGGCAAACTTTATTTACGGAAGAGGACGCGATGCAAAAAGAGGCGAAAGCGTGGGCGGCGGCGAAGGCGTTGCGCGCGATTAATCAGGATATTCAGATTGAATTTTTAGTGGATGATGCCAATGCGGTGTCGTTGGTGCCTTATGCGGGAAATGTGGATGCGGTTTTGGATTGTACGGATAATTTTGCGACGCGGCGTTTTTTGAATCAATGGTGCTTGGAGCAGCGAATTCCGTGGATTTTTGCTTCGTGTGCGGGGACGTTTGCGAATGTGATGCCGATTATTCCTGGTGAGACGGCTTGCTTGCATTGTTTAATGGAGAAGATGCCACTTTTTAATGAAACGAGTTGTGATATTATCGGAGTTCACGGGGCGCTTATTCCGATGCTGGCAGGGCTTCAAGTCTCACTTTTGACGAAATTATTACTCGGGGAGCGTCACACGGCTTATTATCAGTTGGATAATTGGGAGATGACATTTCAGAAGTTTGGTGTGACGCGGAATCTGGATTGTGCCGTTTGTGTTCATGGGGAGAAGCCAGAGACGGTCTTTTCAAAACAGCCGATGTTGCTTTGCGGGCGTGATACCGTACAATTTCAGATTGGTTCGGCGATTCATTTTGACGAGTTCGAGAAGGTCCTTCGTAGGCAAGACATCATGAGTAACGCGAATCGATTTGTTCTTACTTTTACTTTTCAAGATTATGATTTTACGGTTTTTCAGAATGGACGTGTGTTGGTGCACGGAACCGATGATTTAATGGTCGCTAAGAAGCAGTATCAGCACTTTTTTAATGAAATTTGAGGAGGCGCGAAAATGGAACAGAAGGAATTTATTCAGGCTCGAGTTGGGATTTTAACCATCAGTGACACGCGGAATTTAGATACGGATAAAAGTGGGCAATTGATTGTGGAGGCGCTTGAAGCAGCGGGACATGTTGTAACGCAGCGCATTGTTGTGAAGGATGATGATTTCTTAATTAATGAGGGGCTTGCTAAATTAAAGCCACATTGTGATTGTGTGATTTCAAATGGCGGTACAGGCATTGCGGTGCGGGATGTGACATTTGAGGCGTTATGGGATCAAGTTTCGCAGGAGATTCCTGGTTTCGGCGAGCTATTCCGTATGCTTAGCTACAAAGAAATTGGAACTCGGGCGATGTTGTCGCGGGCTTTTGCGGGGTTTACGCTGGATAATGTGTTACTGTTTGTGATTCCAGGCTCGTCTAACGCTTGCGGACTCGCGATTAATCAACTTATTATTCCTGAGTTGCCACATTTTTTGGCGGAGCGCAGAAAATAAACAAAAAGGAAACACCTACTCGCTCGAAAAAATCGAGATAACAGGTGTCTCCTTTTTATTTTACAAGTAAATCAGCAAATTCTGCTGAGACAGCTTGTAATGGCCCCTTGTATCGCGCGAAGTCTTTTTCGATGTTTTTAAATTGGCCCTTCTCATCGAACATCTCATCCGAAATATCGAGCGGTGGGTTCGTCGCCATGTTATACATATGCAAGCCTTGTGTTACGAGTTTCATGCTGAGCGTTGCTTGGAAGCCACCATGCCCGCCATAACACATGATGCTCACTGGTTTCCCGCGCCATTCATCATATAAGAAATCCAACGCATTTTTCAAGACTGCGGGATAACCCCAATTATATTGCGGAAAAATGAACACGAAACCGTCGTAGCCGCTGATTAATTCGCTCCACGCTTTTGTATGGGCTTTCTCGTATTTATGGTGTGCTGGAATTTCTGGCTCATCTAAAAATGGAAGATTTATTTCCGCGAGGTCGATGAGACTCAGATTCAGCTTGTCGTGTTCCATTTCTTTCATCGCCCATTCAGCCACTGTCCGGCAGACACGTGTCGGGCGGTTACTTCCGATAATGAGACCGATATTTGGTTTTTCTGACATGTTCTTCACTCCTATGAAAAGAAAGTCCGCATCCTCCAAAACGGGGGCGCAGACTTCTTTTAATTTTAATTATCCTCCGATTTGGCTCATTCGCCGTGTCGTCGGTTTGTGTGATTGCATTTCGTCTTGTAGGGCAATCGCCATCTCGTGACTTTCTGGTTTATTGTCGATTGATTTTTGCACGAGGTCCATTAATTTTTGTGGATCATCGATGAACGGACGGATATTCATTTCTTCATCCCAATACAGGCACGCTTTAATGTAGCCATCCGCGGTCAAGCGCAATCGGTTACAACTTGCGCAAAAATGGGAGCTGACTGGGTGAATCAAGCCGAATGTCCCTTTTGCGCCTTCTAATCGGTAGTTCTCTGACGGGCCATTGCCGCGAACCGAATCGACTGGTTGATACGCTAAGCCAGCTTCTTTACAGGCATCAAAAATGGTTTCTAGCGATAAATATTGCTTTTTCCAACTATCGCCAGCGTGACCAATCGGCATATATTCGATGAAGCGAATGTTGATATCTTTGTCTTTTGTGAATTGCAGAAAATCTAGAATTTCATCGTCATTCTGGCCTTTTATCAAGACAACATTGAGCTTGATTGGAAAAAAACCGACTTCTTCGGCTTTTGCGATTCCATCTAGTACTTTTTGCAATCGACCGCCGCGCGTAATTGTTTTGAAACGATCTTCTTGTAGCGAGTCTAGACTGATATTGACACGTGTTAATCCAGCGGCTTTCAAGGCTTCTGCTTTTTTGACGAGATACATCGCGTTTGTCGTGACGGCAATATCCTCGATTTCGGGTAGTGCGCTAATTCCTGCGATAATATCCACAATATCTGTCCGCAAAAGTGGTTCGCCGCCTGTAATCCGGACTTTTTTGATGCCATAGCCAACCATAATTTTCATGAAGTCTACAATTTCGTTTTTGGAAAGCACTTGTTCGTGAGGTAGGAATGTCATACCTTCGTCAGGCATGCAGTATACGCAGCGCAAATTACAGCGGTCGGTGACGGAAATACGGATATAATCATGGACGCGTCCAAAGCGATCGGTTAATAGTTGCATGATTCCTGCCTCCTATTCGTTATTTATCGAAACGGAATTTTCCGCTTTTGCCTCCTGTTTTTTCAACAAGATGGGTGTTTTCAATGACGATTTTTTTATCTATCGCTTTACACATGTCGTAAACGGTTAGCGCGGTAACGGATACAGCGGTCAGAGCTTCCATCTCGACGCCAGTTTTGCCAATCGTAACAACTTCAGCGATAATCGTTAGGTGGTCTTTACCGTCGTCTGTGAACATAATGTTAACTTTCGTCGTCATAATTGGATGGCACATCGGGATGAGTTCGCTCGTTTTTTTTGTAGCCATGATTCCTGCTACTTGCGCAACGGCCAGCACATCGCCTTTATCGATTTGCCCTTCTTTAATACGCGTCAAGGTCGCTTCTTCCATATGTAGCGTCGTTTCAGCGATCGCGCGTCGTTGTGTTTCACTTTTCTTCGTCACGTCTACCATGTGGGCGCGTTGTTCGTCATTAAAATGGGATAGTTCATCAGTCATTTTATCGGCTCCTTCATCTCATCCTCCGCTTACTGGAGGGATTATCGCGATTTCTGAAACGTCTGTTAAAAGGCAATCGTCTGGCTGAAACTCCATGTTCACCGCAATCATGCATTTCGCCACGTCGGCTTTAATCGCTGGGATTTCTTTACTTACTAACTGTCTCACATCTGCTACAGTCTTGCAATCAGAAAGGTCGAGTTCTACTTGTGAAAACCCTGCTTTCTGGACGAGAAAAGCGAATAGTTTAATGGGCGTCATCTCGCTCACCTCCCCAACGAACACGATCGGTATCGACTTCTTCTTTCCAAATGGGAACGCGTTTTTTCAAGTTTTCAATAATAAAACGGGAACCCTCATAAGAGGCGGCGCGGTGAGGTGTGGCGACTCCGATGAAAACGGCGATATCGGTCAGTTCTAACTCGCCTAAACGGTGAATCACGACCACATCGGCGTCGTATTTTGCCTCGACTTCGTGTGCTAGTTTGGATAATTCTTTCATCGCCATTTCTTTGTAGGCTGTGTAGCGAATCTTCTCGGTTTGAATGTCGCCAGTCCATTCGCGAATCGTGCCGACAAACATGTTCACAGCGCCAAATTTGGCATTGACTAACTCTTGGTATGTGGCTCCGACATCAATCGGCTCCTGCTGTAATCTAACATTTATCATTGTAAAAATTCCTCGATTATCGTCTGACATAAGGCAACTTGTGCGGCTTGCGTGCTTATTTTCAAAATGTTGGCTGGTAAATCGTCGCGCAATGTCGCCATCGTATGGATTGCTGGGAGCGTTTCAAGTGTCGCGATATCTTCCTCGTCCCGCACCATCACGATTTTTGGAAACGGCGCTTCTTTGTAGCCTTCGATTAAAATCACGTCGGTTGGCGGTAATTGGGCAATCATATTCTGCAGTGTGATGCCTTGATCCACCATAATCGCGTGTTGGGAAGAGGAAGATAGGGCGACAACATCCGCGCCGCTCTCACGAAACGAGTGGGAATCCGTGCCTGGGTGGTCGATGGTGAACGCATGGGCGTCGTGTTTGATGACTGCCACCGTGTAGTCTTGCGCTTTTAGTTGCTGCACAAAGCAATTCGTGAGCGTTGTTTTGCCGCTTTTCTTGAATCCTGTTATTTGGAGGATAATCGCCATATCTCTATCTCCTCTCCTTTATTTTTGCCTGTTTTGCCACTTGGGATTTTGATAAGGCATTCAGTTAAGTGTAAATTGCCAAGCGCGCTCGACATGTCGCTGCCAACGGGAACGGCGGTTAATTCGCCGGCTTCGTACAATAATTGCCCACGTAAAAAGCGATCGTAAGCGTTGTTTTTCGAATAATCTGCGCCCATTTTTGCCGTTTGAAAAGTGAATTGGGTTTCGATGTCGCCGCTCATTTTAGCGAGTACTGGCGCGATGAGCAGGTGAAACGCCGTGAAGCAAGCGCCTGGATTGCCTGATAAAGCTGCGACTAGCGTGTTTTCGTAGCGCATCGCCGTCGTGACGCTGCCGGGTCGCATTTGGATTTTGTTGTATAGCAGTTCGGCGTCCTCTTTTGCGATAATCGCCATGAAATCGAAGTCCCCGACGGAAACGCCGCCTGTTGTGAGAATGAGGTCGGCCTGTTTTGCAAGATCGGTGAGCCGGTTTTTCGTCAACGCTAGGTCGTCCTCGATTTGTTCCACCGCAATGACTTCTGCTCCTGCATCTGCCGCGAGCGCCGCCAACATCAGATGGTTACTGTTGAAAATTTTCCCGTCTGGTAGGGGGGAGCCTGGTTGGACAAGCTCGGAACCGGTGGATAAAATCGCCACGCGCGGCCTGCGGAAAACGGTCACAGTCGGTATGCCGAATGCTGCGAGCAAGCTGATGGAGCCGGGATTCAGATGGTGATGTGCTTGCAGTAATGGTGCGCCTGACTCGAATTCTTCGCCGCGCTCTGTGATGTTTGTATTTTTATGCGTGTTGATGAGTGTGATTGTCGCGGAGTCACCGGTTTCGCGTGACTGCTCCAGCATGATGATTTTGCCGGCGTTTTCTGGAACTTTGGCGCCGGTCATGATGCGCACGGTCTCATTTTCCTGCAAATCGTGATTGTACGCGGCGCCACAGGGAACGTCCGCCACGACTTGGAAGGTTCGCGGGTAATTTGAATCGTCCTCCGCGCGAATCGCAAAACCGTCATATCCTGAACGCCTGAAATACGGCATCGCCATCGTCGCGGTGACTTCTTCTGCCAAGATTCGACCATTCGCGTCTGCGGTTTGAATCTGCTCTGCGCCAAGCATGACCGCGTTCTCTAACAACCTTTTCTGCGCCTCTTCCACCCGAATCGCCACTCGTTTATCCAACATGCCAAACACTTCCTTCTCCCACAAATTTCAGCTAGTTCCACTATACATCAAGCGCTGTGAAAATAACAGTGTAAGCGCTCACTTCTCGTTAGTTCGCTGCTCCAAATCCATACTTCTTCAAAATTTTCTGCGCTTGCGCTCCTTCCATATAATCCATAAATTTCGACGCCTCATCAGCCACATCAGAATCTTTTACTGTCGCCACGTAATATCCAATCGGGCTGTGCGACGAGTTGCTCATTTTATAAGCCGTCTGCACCTTTTTGGAAATCATCGCATCGGTTTGATATACAAAACCAATATCCGCGTTTCCAGATTCCACGTATGCCAACACTTGACGCACGTCACTCGCCTTCACCAAACGCGATTTCACGCCCGCCATCAACTGCTCTTTCGTCAAAAATTCCGCCGCATATTTTCCGGCTGGTACAGAAGCTGGATCACCAATCGCAATCACACGCGCCTTCGCAAGTTCTGTTTTAATATCGCCAGTTGGAACACTTTTTTTCGGCATCACAGCAACCAGTGTATTCGAGGCAATTTCCTGTTTTTCACTAATGAATTTCTTTTTCAACAATGTATCCGCATCCGCCGCGCTTGCAAGTACCACGCCATCAATTGGCGCGCCATTCTCCACACGCTCGCGAACTTGCCCAGATCCAGCAAAATCAAATTCTAATTTTATGTTATCATGTTCTTTTTCATACAGCGGCTTGACGTCATCCATCACATCTTTCAAACTCGCCGCCACAGAAATATGTATCGTTTGCGGTTCTTGTGTGCCACATCCAGCCAAAACTAAAAATAACACCGCCAAAACCAAACTGCTTTTTATCCACATTCTCATCTATTCTCCCCCCTAATTAAGTCTACCCCTATTGTACGGAATTTCCTAAAAAAAAGACAGCGAAATTATTCCACTGCCTTCCTTTTTTAATCAGGTCGTTACAGCTGGTTTGCGTAAATAAACAGCCCAGACTGTCACAAGACAAACGAGTGCAAACACGCCGAGCAAGACAAATCCAAGCGTATAAGAACCTGTATTTTGTTTAATAATACCGAGTAAAAGCGGCGGGAAAAATCCACCAAGTCCACCAGCTGCACCAACGAATCCCGTCACTGCACCAGTATTTCCTTTTGAAACCATTGGCACCATTTTGAAAATAATCCCGTTACCAAGCCCAACAATCAGCGCGGTAATAAAGATAAGCGTCGTGAAAATGCCGTACTGCGTCAGTGAGAACGCAATCAGGAACGCGGCCACAGAAACGAGTGCAAAGCCGGTTGTCAGCAATTTCGTTGGATTGAATTTATCCGCCAAAATCCCACCGACAGGACGCATGAATGTGGCCGTTGCAGCAAAGCCAGCAGAGAATAAACCAGCGTTAACCGCGCCAATCGAGAACTGGTCCCCCATAAATGCTGGCAAATAATTGCTAAGCGCTACGAAAGAACCGAATGTGAGGAAATAGAACAGCGATAAGTACCACGTGTTTTTATCCTTCACAACCGATAGCGACTGCTTCAACGTTTTCTTTTCCGTTGATAGCTTCATTTCCTTCGCGAAAATGGCAAAGATAGCGACAATAATCACAATCGCAATCATTAGGGAATAGTAAATCCAGTCGAATCCCCAGTTTGCATTTATACGCGGAATAATAAGACCAGAAAGCGCATTACCAATGTTACCCATCCCCGCAATACCAAGAATTAAGCCTTGTTTTTCAGCTGGGAAAAAGGTCGACACGTAAGAAATCGCGATGGCAAAAGTTGTCCCCGCCATACCAATGAAAAACGCGCAAAGCATCAAGTATAAATAAGTTGTCGCAAAAGGTATCAAAACAAGTGGAATCAGCGTGAAAAGCATCGTGATAATGTATATTTTCTTTCCACCGTACCGATCACTTAAAATCCCCATTGGAATCCGCATGATAGAGCCTAAAAGTACGGGTGTTGCAATAAGTAAGCTTTTTTGTGAAGCAGATAAACCAAATTCCGCGGCAATCTGATTGGAAACTGGGGATAATGAAGCCCAGACCATGAATGAAATCGCCATCGCAACCGTAGCAATGGTGAGCGCGATATACGCGTCTTTTTTAGATGTTTGTTGCATAATTTATTTCTCCCTTCAGTGATTTATCTGGTGCATAGATCAGATAAATTGGCGGCAAAATTTACGTCCTACCCATTAGAAATTTGATGAGTTATTTAATCCAAACTCTTGTGATGTCCTTATCTTGCAAAAATTTCTAGCGACGATAAATAATATAACTCCTCTTCAAATACGTCAGTGGCACGCTCCACGCATGCACTAATCGTGTGTACGGGAACAGCGCGAAAATGATGAATGCGCATATGATATGCAGTTGGAAAAACACCGGTACAGTCGCCATCAAACTCGCGTCTGGTTGGAATACGAACAGCTGTCTGAACCAAATCGAAATCGTTTCGCGGTAATCAAAGCCTGGATTCGCCGGATTGGCAAACAGTGTACTCGCCATTCCGAGAAACAGCGTCACCAAAAGCGCCAAATTCACGATAATATCCATAATCGAACTCGTCATCCGCACGCGATCATTCGACAAGCGTCGGAACGTCAATAAAAACATCCCCGCAAACGCCATAATCCCGAACACGCTACCAATCCCAACAGCTACAATATGATACATATGCTCGCTAATCCCAATCGAAGTCGTCCACGTTTTCGGAATGACTAGGCCGATGAAATGCCCGCCAACTACGAAAATAATCCCGACATGGAACAAAATACTACCAACCATCAATTGCTTTTTCTCAATCATTTCCGAAGACTTCGAGGTCACCGTAAAATGGTCATACCGATAGCGGAAAATATGGCCAAACACAAAGCTCGCCAAAACAAGATAGGGCAAAACAACCCACAAAAAATTATTCCACATGCTGCTTCTCCTCTCCCTGTTTCACGCAAACGCGCAACTCATTCCGCATCGCCTCAATCACAAAACGATACGGATTTCCCGCCTCTTCAAGTGCCTGAAGCAAGTGATATGAGCCATCTTCAATCACACCAATCAAAAGCTCGATGCTATCCCCCGAACGCTCGTCCATATACCAGTCGCCCGCATCAATAAACTCAAGCATCAGCGGCAAATAATCCGTCAACTCCGCATCATCCGGCAACAAACCGAACATCTCATACAAAACTTTCAACTTTGCCAGCATCTGCCCTCGTTCCCGCGCATCTTCAAACTTATAAAACGTCATGTAAAGCGTCGTCTTTTTATTAAAATCAAACGTGTCCACATAGGTTTCCGTCATTTCGCCAAACGTCAGCGCAGAAATTTCCTCCCAAAACGCCGTGATTAATTCCAGCGTTTTAGGATTCGCAAATGTTTCTTCAAGCAAAAACCGATCATTCATAAAGCGTTTTTCAGGATACGACAGCACTGCAGAAATAGCGCCAAAAACAGCACGTTTTTCGTCTAGTAAGGCATAATTAATCACGCCAAATCCCCCCATAAAAACTTTCTTCATACATGTCCTGCGTCGATTTCGAAGGCTGCTGTGTACTATTTCCCATCGGCATCGGCGTATTCGTCACATCCGGCTTATTAATCTGATCCGCCAAACTACAACCGCCACAAACATCCTCAGAAAAACCAGATGAGCCTTGCGCTTTATACGTGTCGATATAATCCTCTTTATGACTCGCCGGGATCACAAAACGATCCTCATATTTCGCAATCGCAAGCAAACGATACATCTTCTTCACTTCCTGCTCCGTCATCCCGATTCGTTCCAATTTTGTCGTATCAAAATCTTTACCGGAACTCACCGCGCGCATGTACGTCCGCATCATCGCCATTTTTTGTAGCGACGTCTTAATAACATCCGTATTTCCCGCCGTCAGCAAACTTGCCAAATAATCAACCGGAATCCGCATTTCATCAATCGCTGGGAAAATCATATCTGGATTATTAATCGAATCTTTTCCTTCAAAATAGTTCATGATTGGCGAAAGTGGTGGCACGTACCAAACCATTGGCATCGTGCGGTATTCTGGATGCAGTGGGAACGCAATTTTGTATTCCTTCGCCATTTTGTAAACTGGTGAATTCTGCGCTGCCTTAATCCAATCTTCTTTAATACCATCTTTACGCGCCTGCTCAATCACGGCCGGATCATGTGGATCAAGGAACAAGTCAAGTTGTTTCTCATACAACTCTTTTTCGTCCTCCACAGAAGCCGCTTCTTTCACGCCGTCCGCATCATAAAGCATCACACCAAGATAGCGAATCCGACCTGTACACGTTTCCGAACAAACCGTTGGCAAACCTGCCTCGATACGTGGGAAACAGAACGTACACTTCTCCGCCTTATTCGTTTTCCAGTTGAAGTACACTTTTTTGTACGGGCAACCAGTCATGCAATAACGCCATCCGCGACACGCCTCTTGATCGACAAGCACAATCCCGTCCTCATCTCGTTTATACATCGCGCCACTTGGACACGACGCCACGCAGGAAGGATTCAAGCAATGCTCACACAAACGAGGCAAATACATCATAAACGCTGTCTCAAAATTCGTTTTTATTTCCGTTTCGATGTTTTTCATGTTCGGATCGAGTGGCATCGTTGTTGGTGCTCCCGCCAAATCATCTTCCCAGTTTGGACCCCATTCGATTTCCATGTTTTTACCTGTAATCACGGATTTCGGACGCGCGACCGGTTGATTTTTCTTCTCTTTCGGCGTGAAAAGCGTATCGTAATTATACGTCCACGGCTCATAATAATCCTTCAATTCCGGCATATCCGGGTTATAGAAAATTTTTCCAAGCATGACTTTGTTCCACTTCGAACCAGCCGCGAGTTCCAATTTCCCTTTTTTCAGTTTCCAGCCACCTTTGTAGCGTTCTTGGTCTTCCCATTGTTTTGGATAGCCAATACCCGGCTTCGTTTCGACATTGTTAAACCAGATATACTCAGCACCAGGGCGGTTTGTCCACGTATTTTTACACGTCACACTACACGTATGGCAGCCGATGCATTTATCCAGATTCATTACCATTCCTACTTGCGCTTTAATCTTCAAGCCAATTCACCTCGTTCAGTTTCCGGACAGCAACATAGAGATCCCGCTGATTTCCAATTGGTCCATAATAGTTAAAACCGTAGCTAAGTTGTGCATATCCACCAACCATTTGCGTTGGTTTCACGTGGATTTTCGTCGGCGCATTGTGACTACCACCGCGTGTTCCTGTAATCGAAGTCCCCGGAACATTGATGTGACGGTCTTGCGCGTGATACATGTACATCGTTCCTTTTGGCATTCTGTGACTAACGACCGCACGAGCCGTCACCACACCATTTCGGTTATAAACTTCGAGCCAGTCATTATCTTTAATTTTGCCAGCTTCGGCGTCTTCATGGTTAATCCACACGTTCGGACCACCACGGAAAAGCGTCAACATATGCTGATTATCTTGGTACATACTGTGAATATTCCACTTACCGTGCGGCGTCAAATAGCGCAACACAATCGTATCCGGCGTCTCCACAATTTCCTTATCACGAGGTGCAAAAACTTGCGGTGGCAATGTCGGCTTATACACCGGCAAAGCTTCCCCGTATTGTAAAAACATCTCATGATCAATATAAAAATGCTGACGTCCAGTAAGCGTTCTGAACGGAACTAAATGCTCAATATTCGTTGTAAATGGCGAATAACGCTTGCCGTCCGTATTCGAGCCCGTAAACACAGGCGTCGGAATCACTTCACGCGGTTGCGCCGTAATGCTTTGGAACGTAATCCGCTCTGCCTCGCGAGGCTTCGCTAAATGACTAAGCTCCATTCCCGTCGCGTCCTCCGCCACTTCCCAAGCTCGAACCGCAACCTTCCCGTTCGTCGCACTAGAAATGTGCAGAATCGCGTTCGCCGCTTGCCGTTCCGACTCCATAATTGGCATCCCATTCTTAATCGTATCATCCTCATAAATCCCGTTGATACTCTTCATTTCTTCATACTCGCCACTCACCGAAAACTGCGTCCCATGCGCGCCGACCTTGCCCGTCCCAACATTCGGACCAAGCGTCACAAACTTATCATAAATCTGCGTATAATCCCGCTCAACAAATTGGAAATGCGGCATCGTCTTGCCTGGAATCGCCTCAACCTCGCCTTTTTTCCAATCCTTAATCTCACCATAAGGCTGCGAAATCTCCATTTGCGTATCATGATTCAGAGGCAACATAATCACGTCGCGCTGCACCTCATGTAAGTGATCCTTCGCCATCTCAGAAAATGTCTGACTCAAATCCTTGAAAATATTCCAATCCGATTTCGACTCCCAAAGCGGACTTATCGCCGGGTTAAATGGATGCACAAAAGGATGCATATCCGTACTCGAAATATCCGTCTTCTCATACCACGTCGCAGCAGGCAGCACCACATCCGAATAAATTGGCGTCGCCGTCATCCGGAAATCAAGCGTCACCATCAAGTCCAGTTTTCCTTCCGTCTCCTCATCACGCCACACCATTTCCTCTGGCTTAAACTCATCATTTGGCGTCGACAACAAATTATTCGTCGTCCCAAACAAATGCTTCATAAAGTACTCCTGCCCTTTTCCACTAGAAGAAACGAGGTTCGAGCGCCATACAAAAAGGCCACGCGGGAAATTCACAGGATTATCCGGATCTTCCACCGCAAACTGCAATTTCTCCGATTTCAAATCATCGACAATCCCCGACACGATTTCCGCATCCGATTTGTCCTTATTTTCCGCCGCGAACAGCAAACTATTCTTGTTAAACTGCGGATACGAAGGCAACCAACCAAGTCGCGCCGCCAACACATTGTAATCTGCTGGGTGTTTATAGCTCGTTTTTTGTGCCAGTGGAGATTTCAAAGCATCCGTGTCCATTTCCTCATAGCGCCACTGATCCGTTGCAAAATACCAGAAACTCGTCGCATTCTGCTGTCTCACCGCGCCCTGCCAATCCTTCGCAAAAGCAACCGTTTGCCAGCCCTCAATTGGACGACATTTCTCCTGACCAACATAATGCGCCCAGCCTCCGCCGTTCACACCCTGTGATGCCGTCAAAATTACCAAGTTCAAAATCGAGCGATAAATCGTGTCACTATTAAACCAGTGATTAATCCCAGCGCCCATAATAATCATCGAACGACCACCAGTATCAATCGCATTCTGCGCAAACTCACGCGCGATCTGCGTCACGATATCCGCCTTCACACCCGTAATCGGTTCCTGCCAAGCCGGCGTATACAAGCTATCCGCATCATCCAAACCACGAGCAGCTAACTTGTCCCCATCATGCCGCGCCACACCATACTGGCTCAACATCACATCATAGACCGTTGCCACTAAGCGCTTCGAACCATCAGCAAGCGTAATTTCCCGAACCGGCAATTCCCGTTCAAAAATCCCATTCCCATTATTATCAAAATAAGGAAATGCAACCGTATCAATCCGATCCAAGCCAACCGTCATCGCAGGCGCAATCACAGAACCATCCTCACGTTCAAGCGACAGATTCCACTTCACGCCCTCTTCCCAACGCTGACCCATCGTCCCATTCGGAACCACAATCTCGCCCGTGGTCTCATCAATCAGACACGTTTTCCAATCCGCGTGCGCCGCCTTTTCAAGACCCGCATGCAAATCATCCTCACGCAAGAAACGGCCCGGCGTCAAGCCCTTATCCGTCTCGTCAAGCAACAGCAAAAACGGCAAATCCGTAAACTGTTTCGCATAATCAATAAACTGCGATTCCGCGCGTTCCACATAAAACTCCTTCAAAATAACATGCGTCATCGCTTGCGCAAGTGCAGCATCCGTCCCAGGATTCGGCGCCAACCAATTATCCGCAAACTTCACGTTCTCCGCATAATCCGGCGCAACCGCTACAACTTTTGTCCCCTTATAACGAACCTCCGTCATAAAATGCGCATCCGGTGTCCGAGTCAGCGGCACATTCGAGCCCCACATCATAATGTAACCCGCGTTATACCAGTCACTCGACTCCGGCACGTCCGTCTGCTCACCCCAAATTTGCGGAGAAGCAGGCGGTAAATCCGCATACCAATCATAAAAACTCAGCATTTCACCACCGAGCAGCGTCAAAAACCGCGACCCAGCCGCATAACTAATCATCGACATCGCTGGAATCGGGGTAAAGCCTGCCAAGCGATCCGGACCATATTTCTTAATCGTGTAAATCAGCATCGCCGCGACCATATAATACGCTTCCTGCCAAGTCACCCGAATTTGTCCACCCTTACCACGCGCACTCTTATAGCTTTCCGCCTTCTCAGGGTCTTCCACGATACTCGCCCAAGCCTTAATCGGATCACCATACTGCTTCAACGCGTTTTGCCATAGACGCCACAATTTCCCGCGCACATACGGATATTTCACACGCAGAGGACTATACTCATACCACGAAAAACTCGCACCACGCGGACAGCCACGAGGTTCAAATTCTGGCATATCCGGCCCACAACTTGGGTAATCCGTCGCCTGATTTTCCCACGTAATAATCCCGTTTTTCACGAAAACCTGCCAACTACACGACCCCGTACAATTGACACCATGCGTCGTGCGAACCACTTTATCATGACTCCAGCGATCCCGATACATCTTCTCCCAAGCCCGGCTTTTCTCCTCCATCACCGTCCAGTTTCCATTAAATTTCTCCGTCCGTTTAAAGAACCGCAAACCTTTTTTCCTCACTATGTACCACCTCATTTTTGTTATTATATTCACAAAGAAAAACAGTAAAATTCCTATCTAAGTCGATAGTACAATGTCTTCCATTTTTCCGCATCGGGAGAATCCCTATATTTTATATTTTTAACCGACGAATCTTCTTTGACGGCATTTTCAAATAGTGCTATAATAAATACGAAAAGAGAGCCATGCTCGATACATGACTCCCTTTAAGAGTAGAACCAATGAAGATGGTAGCTCAAGTTAATTAAATAGGCTTTTTACGACCATCTATTACTCTGCCAAAAGCTAATAGATGGTTATTCTTTGTCCTTTTGCATCGCTTTCACAATTACGACAATTAGGCCGATGAAGGAAACAATAAAACTTCCAAAACCGAGCATAAGTGCCATTGCTTCTGCAACAGATATAGGGCTAGTCCTTTCCAAAAGGGTTAGAACTCATTCGCATAAGCACCACCACCTTTTTGATCAGTTAGCCACCATCGTTCACTTTTCTACTGCTTATATTATAACAAATCGAATGGACAAAATCACTCAAATTGTGGCGTTTTTATTTTTATATCATAAACACCTGCACAACGAAATACATATAAAATTCGGAGGTTATCCATGTTAACACCAGTCCTACACTCGCTCTTAGTCGCGATCATATCCACATTCATCGCATTTCTAGCCATGCTACCGCTCAGCTACTACTTTTCCAACCGTAAGTCACGATTCCAACTCATCATCGAAATCATCATCCTGCTCCCACTTGTTTTACCACCAACCGTCGTCGGCCTAATCCTGCTGAACCTCTTCGGGAAAAACGATCTATTCGGCGCATTTCTCTGGGATACCTTTAATTTCAGCTTTATCTTCACACTCGCTGGAGCCGTCATCGCCACGACTATCATCATCCTGCCAATCATGTATCAAGGCCTAAAAAGTGCCTTCCTCTCGATTGACCACGATCTTGTCTGGGCGGCCCAAACATTGTCCGCTAACGCCAGAACGATCTTCATAAAAGTCATTTTACCCAACTGTTGGCAACCAATTTTAGCGGGAATTCTGCTCAGTTTTTGTCGTGCGATGGGTGAATTCGGCGCGAGTCTTATGGTTGCAGGTTACATCGAAGGCAAGACCGACACGATTGCTTCCAGTATTTATTTCATGGTCCAACAAGGCGACATGCGTACTGCGGTTTATCTCGGTATTATCAATGTCATTATCGGTATTATCGCGCTTCTGACCATCCATATCCTGACCGTTCGCCAAACTAACTTAACGAGAGGAATGTAACCTATGGCTCTTCGCTTAAAATTCAAAAAGAAACTACCATTTCACGATCTAGATATTAATTACGACCTCGTATCCCCAATTACCGCCATTATGGGTGGCAGTGGTTCTGGGAAATCCACGCTATTTCAATGTATTAGCGGCCTGAAAACAATTGACGAGGGCATCATCGAATTTAACAATACTGCTTGGGAAGATACATATAGTGATATTCACGTTCCCACCGCTGACCGAAAAGTTGGCTACCTGTTTCAAAATCTAGCCCTATTTCCAAATATGAATGTCTTTAATAACATCGCGTTTGGCCTTGCTGTAAACAAAATACCTCCCGCTGAAATCGAACAACAAGTCCGCCGAATAAGTGATTATCTCAAAATTTCGCACTTGCTTTTTTCCTCCGTTCAAAAATTATCTGGCGGTGAAAAACAGCGCGTGGCAATGGCTCGAGCAATGATCACGAATCCAAACCTGCTTCTGCTTGACGAACCATTCAATGGTCTCGATGAAGATACTCGCAATATCTGTATCGACCTCGTTGGCCAAATGGTGCGCGATTTCGACATTCCCGTCATCTTCGTGACCCATTATCACCAAGAAGCCGCCTCCTTGACCGGAGAAATTTTAAAAATAAAGGATGGTCGTCTTGTCAAAAACTAAATCAATCGCTGGAATCGTGCTTGCTGGTGGAAATTCCCGACGTTTCGGCGAAGATAAAGCGCTCTACAAAGAAGCGGGCGAAACCTCCACATGGGTGGAGCAAACCGCCGCCAAAATGATGCCACTTGTCGATCACGTTTTCGTCGTCACCAACGCGCGTCTGTTCCCAAATATCCAAACCCTATTTGCCAATACAAACATAGAAATAATCACCGATCAAGCGCCATATCTCGACAAAGGACCACTCGGCGGCATCTACGCAGCTATGCAAAGCGGTGCAACATATGATCGCTATCTCTTATCTCCAACCGATACACCACACATCACGACCGAAATTTTTGCCGATCTGATCGCTCAGGGAAATACCTATGCCACGACAAAAACAGCGAAGCACTACCTCACCGCCTGCATTCCTTACTGCAAAACGGAACTTGAAACAATGCTTCGCGCTGACAACTTACGTATTCGCGAGCTCCTAAGAACGCTTGACGTGAACGAACAGCTTTTTGACACCGAAGCCCCATTTGAAAATAAAAACTCTAAATAACCGCTTTTTCAGGAGGTCTCCATGCGTTTTCTAAGCTTACTCTGGCAATTTACGTGGAAACAAATGCTCTGTTGCATTTTCCCAGCCATCATTTTTCTATCGCTCGCCTTCTCCAAATATATCAACATCCCTTTTATCCCAAGATACGATTTACTTCTCATCATCTGCATCATCGCGCAATTACTTCTCATTAAATTCGGCCTCGAAACATGGGACGAGCTCAAAGTCATCATGCTTTTTCACGTTATTGGACTTGTTCTTGAAATCTATAAAATTCAGATGGGATCTTGGGCCTATCCAGAAGATGCCTATACGAAAATTCTCGGCGTCCCACTTTACAGCGGCTTCATGTACTCAAGCGTCGCCAGCTACATTTGCCAAGCTTGGAAACGCTTCGATCTTACCGTCAAAAACTGGCCCAAAAGCATCTACGTCGTTACATTATGTACCGTGATTTATCTCAATTTCTTCACCCACCACTATATCTGGGATTTCCGCTACATACTCATCCTTGCCGTCCTCATCTTGTTCTTGCGTACCGTCGTCTTCTTCACGGTTGGCGACAAACGACTGCACATGCCACTATCCTTGTCCTTCCTGCTTATCGCGTTCTTCATCTGGGTCGCAGAAAACATCGCCAGCTTCTTCGGCGCTTGGTACTATCCCAATCAAGAAGTCACCTGGCAACTCGTCGGCTTCGGCAAAATCACGAGCTGGTACCTACTTATCATCATCAGTATCATGATTATCGCTGAGTTGAAATTCTTAAAAAAAGGGACCCAAGAAAACAACGAAAAGCCACCGATTCGAGACTAATTCGGTGGTTTTTCAGTATTATAAAGTAATAAGCCTTTCCACATCATAAAGCCGAGGTGTATCTATCCCGTATTTTCTGGCGTCAGCGATAACCTCCAGCACAGAAGGACCAACCTTATAATGATTATGTTCCACAAGCGCGTAGCTCATACCGTTGGGCGAAAACACCATTTTACTCAGAAAAAAGCCAACAACTTTTGGCGGTAAAATCCTTAAAACTTTCGTTAAAGCACCCAATTTCGCCCCCTTAGCCTCCAAAACTTTAGCAAGCTCCTTCATGTTACTGCCTATTCCAGCCAGCGATTCCGACGAAGACACCGCGTTTTTGAAACTCCCGCTTTTCAAAACCTCCACTTCCATCGCCACATTGAAAGCGAAATGATTCCAGAGCCAACTTTGAAAATCCTTATTACTTTTGACTTTGAAACCAGCACTAGAAAACAACTCACGAACCTCCAAGTCTCGCTTCGTAGGCGCTGTGTTAAATGTCCCTAACTCGGCTGTTTTGTAAAGCCCGCCATAAAGCGAATTCCCTTCAAATCCACCACCAGCACTAGGAAAGCCATACACAATCTGACTTGGTGGAATCGGACTCAGCGCTTCCTTTGGATCTTGCCAAAAGTTACTAAAAAAAAGAACCGTGGCCTGTCCAACTCGCGGTGCAATATACTTCGCAGCATTCGACACTTGCTCTGGATTCACACTCAAAAAAATAAGATCATAATCGTGATCTTCCTTCATTTCTTCATGCATTACAATCGGCCATTTTTCTTTAACGAGCCTATCTTTCTTCTCCCTTCTCGTATCCCACATTTCTAAGTCTACATGCGAACCATATTCCGCTTTCCTACCTTCTCGAACATAAAATTCAACGGTATGCCCTGCTTTTTCAAATGCCCACGCATACTGTGCTCCTATAGCGCCACGACCAAAAATAAGTATTTTCATAAAAGTTCTCCTCTCCATACATTGACTATACAACAACGTGTTGTATAATGAATTATACGGCGCTAATCAACATTCATCAACCAACAATTTTTCTAAATTTGTTGGGCGATGAAAGGAGGAGATAAAAATGAAAAAACAGCCTGAAATAACCAAGAAAACAAGACAAACAATAGTCGACGTTTTTTGCGAACTATATAGCCAGAAACCCGTAGAGAAGATAACAGTGCAAAAAATCGCTAATACATCTGGCTATAATCGCAGTACCTTTTATCAATATTTTACCGATGTCTACGATTTACTAAGCTTCATCGAAAATGACATATTGGATTACATTCGAGAAAAAGTAACAAATACAGAGCAAATAGACGCAAAGCCAAAAGGTATCCTGCTGCTCTTTGAAGAGAAAGAATTATATCTAAATGCCTTATTAGGCGATTACGGCAGCATTCGATTTATGGAAAAGCTAAAACGTGAATTTTTTTCCGACGGACTTGATTACTGTGTCCCGAAAGATAATTCTATGACACCATATTTAGTAGAATTCAACATTTCAACCGCGTTCTCATTAATTCGTCTTTGGCAGCGCCGACAAAAAGATTTGCCCCCCGATCAATTATTTCATTTGATAAACACATTAGTAAATTCAGGAACATCCTCTGTTATATAGCGCAACAAAAAACCACCGATTCAAAATCTATTCGGTGGTTTTTCTCATACTATTTCCCCTCTTTTCGCTCTCGGAGATACCTATTAATATAAAAATTAATCATAAAAAGTGCCATGAAAATAAGAATACGATACATATCAGGAAAGGGATAATTCGGAACGAAAATCAAAATTCCAACGCCTCCCGCAATAATACACCCTAAAATATTCAGCCGTACTTTTCTAGTCATACACGCGCTCCTCGCCCTTCATTCGCTTATCATAAGGAACTAACTCCAGATCTATACCCTTTTGCGCTTTAAGTTTCGTGAATGCATCTAGATCAAGCGGACCAAAAGGCTTCTCCCACTCCAAATCGAAAATCCAATACTGCGGATTCTGATGCTTCAAACGGCGTTCCCCAACTTCCTCCGCGTCCTCCGATTTAGCGATCAAATACGCCTCATCCCAATCCACTTCCACAATATTCCCAATCATTTCTTCCGTATCATCCACGACAACTTTAAACACATTATCCATCGCCCCATCAGGATATCTCCGCACAAAATCGTGTTCCATCGTGTTAATCGCTACGATTTGATACTTATCATTCACAGCAATTTCATAATCACCAGCCCCTGAACAGCCAGCCAGCGCCAATATACTCAAACTACCAACTAATTTCTTTATCATCTGAATTCACTCTTTTCTGCCATTTCCCTATGTAAAACTATCCCATTCCACTTTATCATAAAAAAACAGCGAAGACCAAAAACTGATCTCCGCCGCTCTCCTTATCCTCTTTTCCACTGCAACCAACTATACGAATCCATGATTTGCAAGAACCTGACTAACCTCGACAAACTCATCCCATCCTCGTTTCCAAACGTCCGCGAAAACCGCTCCTCCATCTCTGGAATCGTCGTCTCCCCGTCCATTTGCGAAAGAATAAAATACCCATGTTCATCCAACTTAATCCGTCGCTGCGTCGGTTGCTTCAAAAGTTTCGTCGCCACGCGCTCGAGCCAAGCCGAACGCGGCACAATCAAATACTTCTCCTGCTCCGCCACTTCCAAAACAAGATTATCCTTCAAAACTGGAATTTCCTCCAACATATTGCGCCGTTCTTTTTTCCGCATATTCAGCACCTCATCTTACGCTTTTTTCTTTTTTGGTACCGTTGAGAAGTAAAGTAGCGTACACACAATCAAGAATACTAGGAATGGCAACCACTGATTCGAAAGCAGGTACTCGGTCGGAATAATGTTCGGGTTAATCGAAATCACAAACGCGATAATAACGCCAAGCAGTGATTCCCCCGCAATTAAACCAGACGCAAACAATGTCCCACGCTCGATTCGTTCTGCTTTTTCCTTGTCCTTTTTCAACTTGATTACTTGGTTTACGATCAAGCGTACAAATCCACCGAACATAACCGTCGCACTGATGTTTAGCGGCAAGTATAGACCTACTGCGAAAACAAGCGAGTTCATGCCTAGGAATTCAATCACGACGGCAATCGAAACCCCGATAAAGATGAGCGTCCACGGCAGATTACCATTCAAAATACCTTCTGCGAGAATTTTCATCAACGCTGCTTTTGGAGCTGGCAAAGCCTCAGAACCCATGCCATATGCGTTATCTAGCAACGTCAAAATATAACCCATGACAAGACCACTGGCGATAACACCGATCATCATCGCAACTTGCTGTTTCCAAGGCGTCCCACCAACGAGATACCCAGTTTTCAAATCTTGTGAAATATCACCCGCAACCGCGAGCGCCGTACAGACAATCGCGGCAACCGTCAATGTCAACACGATACCTTCTGTGCCGCTGTAACCAAACGATTTATAAGCAATCGCCACAATTAAAAGCGTCGCAATCGTCATTCCTGAAACCGGTGACGAAGAACTGCCGACAATCCCAACGATCCGTGATGCCACTGTAACGAATAAGAATCCGAAAATCGCAATTGCCAAAGCACCAATAATCCCCACATTCGTGAACGGATCAAACGCAATAATAACAATCAGTACAGTAATCCCAATCAAAACCCATTTCATCGGAATATCTTTATCCGTACGCTCAATTTCAAGCATTTTCTGACCTTTATTTTTATTCAGACCAACCATCGTACTTCGAAGCGTCTGAATAATCGCCGGCATCGTTTTCGCAAGCGTAATCAGACCACCCGCAGCAACCGCACCCGCACCGATATAACGAATATAGTTATCCCAAATCATGCTCGCATCTAAATTCTTCAACGCTTCTGTCGCTGGGAAAATCACATCCGAACTCCCACCACCGAAAAACGCAATCGACGGAATCAAAACGAGCGATGCCATTAAACCACCGGCCACCATCT
Organism: Listeria weihenstephanensis; assembly: GCF_003534205.1. Classification (NCBI taxonomy): domain Bacteria; kingdom Bacillati; phylum Bacillota; class Bacilli; order Caryophanales; family Listeriaceae; genus Paenilisteria; species Paenilisteria weihenstephanensis. Next base: position 2,481,031 of record NZ_CP011102.1, read on the forward strand.
GACCCGCAATTTTCGGCCCGATAATGAAACCAACACCGAGCAAGGCCGGATAAATTTGCGTCCCGATAAAGGCATTCTGGAAGTTATAAATCCCCGTCTGCACATCACTTCGGAACACTTTGAAACCATCCGTAAGAACTTTTACAAGCGCACCAACTCCGAAACCAAATACGACGAGTTTCGCTTGTGCACCGCCACCTTTTTCACCCGTTTTCAGAACTTCCGCACAGGCCGTTCCTTCGGGATACGGCAACGTTTCATGTTCGTTAACAATCAACATTCTACGCAGCGGAACCATCATGAACACACCTAGGAATCCCCCAGTTAGCACGATAAATACCAGCATAATTTGGTTGATATCGACGCCCAACATGAATAGCGCAGGAATGGTAAACACCGCACCAGCACCGAGCGCTTCCCCCGCCGTCGTCATCGTTTGTACAATATTATTTTCTAAAATTGAATCTCGTCTAAAAATACCACGCAAAATTCCCATCGAAATAACTGCCGCTGGAATCGACGCCGATACCGTCAAACCTACTTTGAGTCCCAAGTAAGCATTTGCCGCACCGAACAAAATTGAAAGAATAATACCAAGAACAATGGCTGTAACTGTCAATTCCGGCAGTGATTTGGAAGCAGGTATGTAAGGCTGAAACTTCTTGCTACCCATTTTATCACTCATTTTTGTAACTACTCCTTTTATGTTTTGTGTAATCTTTGTTCCTTTAAAGCAAAGATTCAGTATCTATTTTAACGCTACTTTATTATTTTCGCAAAGGAAATCTGGACAAAAGAACAAAAATGTACAATCACTGCTTGAGTAATGACGCATCGCTATGTTATAATTAGGGTAAATTAAAAGAGAGTCGTGTTCCACCACAACTCCCTAATATAGAATGACGTAAGCCGCTTCAAAGACGGTGACTTTCGTTTACATGTTGTAAAAACCATCTAATCTCCGGTCAGGGTATAATCAGATGGTTTTTTATTTGTCGTTTTTCATTGCTTGCACCATTACGATAACGAGCTTGAGGAAGGATAGAATAAACATTCCAAACCCAAGTGCCATCATAATCGATTCTGCAACTGACATCAGGCATTTCCTTTCTCCAGATTTGATAACCTACATACATAAGCATCACTCCCTTCAATCAGAAAGCCACCATCCTTTACACACCTTACTCTACACGACTATTATACCACGGTATTTCCAATATATTTAAATAAAGATTATTCTATAAATCATCGTTTTCTAACTTTTTTCGTAACGTATTTAAAGAACGATCCTTGATACATCACTACCTTATCAAGGATCGTTCTTTTGCGTCTGAAAACATTTTTAATGCATTCGTAAAAGCCCTATCAAAAGATTTGACACACCATAAATATATAATGTAACATATACCTATGATTGCTATGCATATAAAACATATGCATCGGAAGGAGACTGTTATGAAGATTAGTAAAGAGTTGCTAAAAGGTAGTACCACCACTCTTATTTTAAGCCTACTGAATTCAAAACCAATGTATGGCTATGAAATTATTAAAGAGTTGGAAATGAAGTCTGAGGGAATTTTTAGTTTGAAAGAAGGAACGATCTATCCCATTCTGCACACCCTTGAAGATAAAGGATTTATTATCTCTTATTGGGGAGAAGGCCAGGGTAAGAGAAAGCGAAAATACTATAATATCAATGAAAAAGGCAAGGAATTTATACAGGAAAAAAAAGAGGAATGGTCCATCTTTAAAACCGCAGTGGACGAAGTGTTGAAAGGAGAGAAAACGGTATGCGATTAGAAGATGATTTTGAAGTATATACGAAAGAATTGTGTAAAAAAATAAGAAATAAAGATGTACACGCTAGTCTAAAACTGGAAATAAGTGATCATCTTCAAACGCTTAAAGAGGAAGCCTTACTTGCGGGACTCTCAGAAGAAGAGGCTACTGCTCAGGCGTTGGCTCGCATGGGAGATGTAAAGATGCTCGGAAAACAGCTTAACAAAACACACAAAGCCCCAATGGATATCAAAACCCTAATTCCAGTAATGATAGCTTCACTGTTTGGATTACTAGTCATGTATTATTTACAATTTCATTCTACGTTTACAGAGCTTCAGAATTTGAAAGTATTTAATAAAAGTCTTATCTTTTACTTGGTGGGAATTCTGCTGATGCTAGGCTTTTCTTGGCTTGATTATAGAAAGTTATTACAATACTCCAAACACCTCTACGTGGGGACAGTCCTAATTCTATTAATAACGGTTATTTTTGGCGTTAGAGTAGATGGTTTACCTTTTTTAATCTTAGGTTTTGCTAATGTTAATTTTATCGAGATTACTCCATTTCTCCTCGTTATATCCTTTGCTGGAATCTTTCATTCTTGGAACTGGAACGATTCTCGAAAATCTTGGCTTGGAGTAGGTATCTTGGCATTTCCGATTTTGTTGCTCTTTACAACAAGTGCCTTAGCAACTTCTATCATTTGTATTATTGGTTGCATAGCCATTATGCTCAGTTCTAAAGCCAGCATTAAACAAACTGTAGCGTACGCAGCTGCTACTTTTATATGGCCAGTCTTCAACCTAGTGATCCTATCTCAAAATTATACATTGATCAATACCGTGGACATTAAAAATCTAGGCGCATCTAATGTTATCGGAAGTAGTCTTCATCTGACACCAAATTTAATTTCTGAGGTACATACAGATTTAATATTCATGTACATCATCTATTCATTTGGCTGGTTGGCCGCGATTATTGCTGTCGTATTGATTGTCTTTTTTATCTGTAGAATATTGCGTGCTGCAAAAAACATTCCTTTCATTTATGGCAAAATGCTGGTTATAGGATTGGCGGTAACTTTTGCAAGCCAATTTATACTAAGCATACTGACAAACTTAGGCTTCTCACCTTTATCTGATGCGGCCATGCCATTCATGAGCTTTGGAGGTACACACATATTGTTCGAGATGATTGCATTAGGTCTGATTTTAAGCATATTTAAAAGACGTAAAGCAGCTGATATACCTGGTTTGACGTAAAGAATAATACCTATCTTACACAACATCAAAAGCGCTAAAAAAGCTATCAAATCAAGCTTTTTTAGCGCTTTTCTATCAAACAGCCAGCTAACATTTAATGTTCTTTTTTTATAGTAATCCCAATCGTTGTAATCCTTTCAAAACTCCATCATTATCTACGGAATCCGTCACGAAATCAGCTATCGCCTTCACTTCATCACGACCATTTTCCATCGCGACTCCCGTGCCGACTTCTTGTAGCATTTCAATATCATTCAGACCATCGCCAAACGCATAGGCATCCTCAATTTTGAAGTCCAAGCGCTTCAGCATTTCGCGAATACCAACTGCTTTCGAACCGTTCGCCGGCGCCACATCCATCGATACATCGTGCCAGCGTAAAAATCCGTATTCAGGGAACTTCTCCTTATAAAAAGCATCAAAACTCTCATCCGCAAAAAGTAAACACTGATAAAGCGTCCGTCCCTGATAAAAGGTCGCATCCAGTTCTGGATAATCTTGCTTCAGCGAGCCCATGCCCTCATGCACGCGATGATGATCTGGAATATTCGTACGCAATGTCTCCTCATTCATAAACACAAGCGGATGATCCAACTCCTCCGTCACCTCAATCAAACGCTCCATCGACGTCTGTGGCAACGGGTTATCAAACACCATTTCCCCTTCAAAAACCACATATTGCCCATTAAAGCTCACGTATGAATTAATATTCAATTCCTCACATATATCTTTAAGCAAAAACGGTGCTCGACCTGATGCAATCGCCACGTAAACGCCCTTATCTTGCAAATCCTTCACTGCTTTCCGTGCTGAATCTGGAATTTCCTTGTTATCATTGACCAACGTACCATCCACATCAAAAAATACAATTTTCTTCATCATTTAAAATCTCCTCAGACCGAATTTGCGGGAAAAAATGCACCCAGTACTAATCTCCCCCTCAGTATACCAAAAAAAGTGCTTTAGCGGGCAAAAACTGTTCCAATAATGTTTCCTTTTTCAAAACTGTACAATTTCAAAAAAAAATCATGCTACTAAAAAAATCAATTCCACCACCAAAAAACGATTTTTCCCACTTTCCAATACTTTTTAACGCTATTTTAGGATATAGTAGTAGCATTTATTCGTTTTTATGGTATATTAGACTTCAAGGATAAAAGTTCGGATCTTATTTTCACAATACTAGTGACTCGTTAAGCCTGCCGTGAATTGAAACTATTTCCTGTTCATTTTGTTTAAAATGTGCAGAATAATGGTATTCAATTGGAGTAGGGGAAAAAGCGCAGAATGTCATGTTATATTCTATTAATCGTAGCCCATTATTACATCGTTCATTATGTACGGCTATCATTATTTCCTTTTGCCTTTTTCGCGAGCCGCACCTCTTTATCCATGAAATAGTTATGTAAATAGATTGCAAGTGAGAAGCAATGCTATTTTTACAATGAATATTAATGAAACATAAAGGAGAGAAAAAGATGATTTTTAAAGTTTATTATCAAGCAACAAAAACAGAGACACCCGTAAGAGAAAAAACACACTCGATCTATGTGGAAGCGAATGACGTGCCAGAAGTGCGCGTTATCCTTAAAGACCAACCTTTCCATATCGAGCTAGTAGAAGAATTGAGCGAGGCACACCTACAATACGAAAAACAAAATGAAGATTTCCAACTGTGGGGGCAGTAATCCGCTATGAAATTTGTAAAAAATAATGAAACAGCTGTTTTCGCACTCGGTGGTCTAGGCGAAATCGGAAAAAACACTTACGGCGTGCAATTCCAGGATGAAATAATTCTCATTGATGCTGGTATCAAGTTCCCAGAGGACGAACTACTAGGCATTGATTACGTTATTCCTGACTACACGTATTTAATTAAAAATAAAGAAAAAATCAAAGGACTTTTCATCACACATGGTCACGAAGATCATATTGGTGGCGTTCCTTACTTGCTTCGCGAACTAAATATCCCAGTTTACGCTGGAAAACTAGCAGCCGCTCTTATTCGTAATAAACTCGAAGAACACGGCTTATTGCGCCAAACGAAGATTTATGAGTTTGAGGAAGAAGATGTTTTCAAATTCCGCAAAACGAGTATTTCCTTCTTCGCAACGACGCATAGTATTCCAGATTCATACGGGATTGTCGTAAAAACACCGTCTGGGAACATCGTGCATACAGGAGATTTCAAATTTGATTTCACACCTGTTGGCGAACCTGCGAACTTGACTAAAATGGCTGAAATCGGTAAAGAAGGCGTTCTCTGCTTACTATCCGATTCTACCAATGCTGAAGTACCAACATTCACAATGAGTGAGCGTATCGTTGGTGAAAGCATCAAGCAAATTTTCCAAGATGTCGATGGTCGGATTATTTTTGCCACATTCGCATCTAATATCTATCGTTTACAACAAGTGGTTGAATCATCGGTCGCAGCTGGACGTAAAATTGCAGTTTTCGGTCGTAGTATGGATTCTGCGATTACAATTGGTATCGAACTTGGCTACATTCAAGCACCAAAAGATACGTTCATTGAGTGGGGTCAGCTAAATAAGCTTCCTGCAAATGAAGTTACGATTCTTTGTACTGGTAGTCAAGGTGAACCGATGGCAGCACTTTCGCGTATTGCGAACGGTACCCATCGTCAAATCCAAATTCAACCTGGCGATACCGTTGTCTTCTCGTCTTCACCAATCCCAGGAAATACGATCAGTGTCAACCGCACGATCAACCTACTTTTCCAAGCTGGTGCAGAGGTTATTCACGGTAAAGTAAACAACATTCATACATCTGGTCACGGTGGCCAACAAGAACAAAAACTAATGCTTCGTCTGATGAAGCCAAAATACTTCATGCCGATTCATGGTGAGTTCCGGATGCAAAAAATGCATGCCCAATCCGCGTTTTATTGTGGCGTTCCTCATGAAAATAGCTTTATCATGGAAAATGGAGACGTTCTAGCCCTAACCGCCGATACAGCGCACGTTGCCGGTAAAATCCAAGCAGCAAACGTGTATATCGATGGTAGCGGAATTGGCGATATCGGCAATATCGTATTGCGCGATCGCCGCGTCTTGTCCGAAGAAGGCTTAGTCATCGTTGTTGTTTCCATCAGCGCATCGAGAAACAAAGTAATGGCGGGCCCTGATATCATTTCACGTGGTTTCATCTACATGCGCGAATCAGGCAACCTCATCAATGAAGCACAAGGCTTGCTACGCCGTCATCTCAACAAAGTGATGGATAATAAGGCAACACAGTGGTCTGAGATTAAAAACGAGGTCACAGACACATTACAACCTTTCTTATACGAAAAAACAAAACGACGTCCAATGATCTTACCAATCATCATGGAAGTTAAGTAACATTCGTACTCTTAGTAAATCATAGTTTTGACCCTACCAAAAAAGCACCGAATCAGATAGAGTTTAATGCTCTCATCCGATCTGGTGCTTTTTTTCGTATTTTATGCTGTTTTGCGTCTCAAATAGTGAACTGCAATTCCAACTAATACTAGACCGCCAAGCATTGCGCCTGTTTGGTTTTCGTCACCAGTTTGAGGTAAATTACTATTTTGATCTTGCACTGGTACCACAGTTGATGGTGTTTGTCCTGTCTCCGCACTGCCTGTTGTTGGAGGTATAATAGCTTCAGGCGTTGTTGTACCTCCATTTCCATTATCCACAATAGGAGGAATTACCTCACTACCGTTACCATCACAAGGAACTTCTTCGCCACCATTTCCATTATCAATCGGATCAGCCGCCATAACTGCTACCGTAAATGCTTTACTATAGCCATCCGCATCTGTTATCGTCACGCCGAACGTATCGCCCTCTTTCAAGTTCTCACCGCTCATATCGATTTCAAAATTACCATCTGCATCCGCTACAATTGGTGCTGCTTTCGCATTCACCGCTAGCGTATCCACAGTAACCGTTGCGCCTGGAACTGTTTTCCCTTTGAACACAGCGTCTTTTTCTTTATAAGACACGAAAACCGTGCCCTCCGTGATTGCCTGAATCGCCGCATCTTCTTTTTCCTTCGCTATTTCAGCTTCTGTTTTAAATGTTTTACGACCAAGCTCTGGCGTTACAAGTTTGCTTTGCGACTGGATATAATTAATAAACGTATCCGTGTCAGGATCAATAACATCGACTTGTTTTCCTTTCGTGAAGGCCGAGAATGAATCGCCGCCGCCAAATAAGAAATCATTGATGACAACGCGGTAAGTTGCCGCCGCATCTAGTTTAGTGCCATCTTCCTTCATCACATCCACCACACGTTTTTCGCCAGCATCATTTTTTGTATACGTGTACTTCAAGCCAGACACTTGTAAAAAGTACTTCTCAGATTCATCATATTGCTGATTTAGCGCTTCGATAATATCCGCGCCAGACAGTTCTACCACTTGCAAAATGTTTCCGAATGGCTGTACGGCTTGCGCTGCGCCCCATGTCACGGCAAACGAACCATTCGCGGCAGTTCCAACTAGATCGGAGCGAATTCCACCGTTATTCGTCATCGCAAAATCAACCGCAATCCCAGCTTGTTTCGCCATTTCGCGTTGACCATCCGTGATTAAATTACCGAGCGGAGATTCGTTATCTGCATTCGTATCACGCGTCATAACTGCACTGTCCATTTGCCCGATTGGCTTACTAATGACTGGATTTACAAGCGCATATGCCTCGTCAATGACACTGCGAACTGCCACATCTGGCGTCACATCTTGTAAATTATATTTGATCTCCGCGCTCGGCGTTGTCTCGAAATCTTTTGTCGTTTTGTTTAGTACGCCAGTTACGTTGGAATACGCTTTCCCATTATTATAACTCTGCACCAAACGAGTATTGCCAACTTTACCGTTCGTATATTGATGATTATGCCCCGCTAAAACAAGGTCCACACTATTATTTGGCGCAATTTGGTTTACTTTATTGATCATGTCAACCGCAGCGCCAGAAACCGCGCCCTCGCCATTCGTCGGGTTGCCTGGAGTAAGCGCTGGAACGTGCGACAATACAACGATTGCCTTCACACCTTTTGCTTGCAACTCCGCTGAATATTTCGCGATTGTCTCCGCTTCATCCAAGAAGTTAAAATCTTGAATATGATTCGCGAGTACTAAAGACGGAATTTCAGTTGTCACAACGCCGATAAATCCAACATCCACGCCACCCATATTTTTAATCTCGTACGGTTTGAAGTCATACGGAATCGCGCCATCCGACTTATTCACCACATTTGCAACAACAATCGACATATCCGACGCCTCATGATCGTAATTTTGCGTGATTTCATTGAAACCTGTCGTATCCCCACCGTCTAAAATGCGTTTATATTCCGCTAATCCCTCATCAAATTCATGATTTCCAAGCGTTCCAATTTCGAATTTCATCCGATTCAGCACTTTAATCGTTGGCTCATCTTGCAACAATCCAGAAACCGCTGGGCTCGCGCCAACCATATCGCCAGCTTGTACACGCACCGAATTTCCAGCTGTATTATCCGCTAAACCGTTCGCTGTTAAAAATGCCGCCTCTGTGTTGTTCAAGTTTGTCGCCAAGTAGTCCGCCCCACCAATTTTTCCTAGTGGTGAGCTGGAAGGTGTATCGAGCGCCCCGTGAAAGTCATTGACGCCTAATATTTGCACTGGTACAAGATTCGGATCTACCGCAGCCTCGACTGCGCCCCCTTCTCCGCTAAATGCAGTACTCCCAATTCCTACTACCAGCCCAGCAGCCAAAACCACTTTCAAGCCCTTTTTATAAAATTTCTTCACGTTGATAAAAGCCTCCCTTTTTCCATTATGTTCTCCTATGCATCTCTTGTAAGCGTTTTAAACTTTCCCTACTATTGTAGCAAAACAAAACAAGACTTACAACACAATCTCTCCTTAAAAAACAACAAACAGCGCCCCCTCCGCTTACACTATTACTAGGTAGGCAAGAAAGAAGCGCTGTAACATAATTTAGTTGAGGACAATTCGTTTTATTTCTTTATACTGTGCATCTACACCGATAATCTCTACTTTATCAGTTGGATTTTTGATGAGATAGTTGGTACTTGTGAAGGTAAATCCTCCATCCACGGTCGTTGCTTGTTGAACAATGGTACCATTTACGGCTAGGCGGACTTTGGAAATCGCCGTTCCAAAAGTTCCCGTAATTGTTTTATCTCCAAATGTAAACTCTTTCGCTTGTAAAGATGTGTCTGGAGCTTTGCCAGTTACGGTTGCTACGATTCGTTTCACTTCTTTATACTGCGTGTCCACACCAACGATTTCAATTTTATCTGTAGATGATTTAATGAAATTCGAGGCATTCGCAAAGGTATATGTTCCATCTTCAGACGTCGTTGCTTGCGTTACAACAATACCGTTGACAAATAAACGCACTTTAAAAATAGCTTTACCAAACTGGCCTGTTAACGCCATATCTCCAATATTATATGGATTTTGCGTCAAATTCGTATTGGATTCCGACTGTCCTGTCACAGGTACTTTTATTCTTGCTCGTTCTACATAAGCCGAGTCAACGCCAACAACTTCTGCCACATCTGTTGCAGAATGAATAAAGCTGCTCGCGTTATCAAATACATATTCGCCAGCTGCGTTCGTCGTTGCCTGTGTCACAACTTTCCCATTTATCCATAACCGTACTTTTGAAATATGCTTGCCGAACTTGCCTGTTAACGTGCCGCTATCAAGTTTATAAGCATTCACTGCCAAGCTGTAATCCATTTTCTCTGTTACTTTTACAGTGATTTTCTTCGTGATATGATTATCTACTTTCGACGTTATCGTAATAACAGCTTCACCTTTTCCAACAGCATGCCAATTTCCAGACGCGTCAATCGTCATGACACCTTTATTACTTGACTCAAAATTCACGCCTTGATCCGCGGCTACTGGTAATACTTGCGTCGTCAAAGTCCCCGTGTTCGTCTGCTCCACATTTAACACAGAAGGCCCCTCAATAGATGCTGGGCTTGGCTGTGATAAATCTTTGGGTAGTACATCTTTGTAAGTTTCCATTAGCTCTGAACGCGCTGATTCAGGCAAACCCTTAATTGCCAGTAGTACATCGTCTTTTAGCGTGCTATAGTCACTCGCGAACATCGTTGGGTTATTTCTAATTTGTTTCGCAGCATCATCAATTTTCACCTTCACCCAATCCAAACCGTTTGCTCCAAGCGATCCATCCTGAAGTCCTGAAGCAGTGACTGTAAAAATTATATTCTTATCCATAAATCCAGCATTATTAAATCTTAAGAAGTTTGGCTCTGCATAGAAAATACTTATTTTATAGCCTTCTTTTATTACTACCTTATCCGAAAATAAAGCCTCATTGTCGCCTTTTATCTCTTTATTATAGGTCTCTTTTCCTTTTTCATCGATAACTTGCACTTTCATATATTGACTATTACCGAATAAGAAATTGGGATATGCTTTGTTGATGTTAACTACCATCTGCTCCTTCTCAATATCTACATCCAAATAACCGATTTTCCACTCCGCTAATCCTAGCATGGAGATGTTCACTGGGTTTATCAAATGACTCATTTTTTTAGGTGTATATTTCATCGTTAATGTATTTTCATCATTTTGAACTTTTAAATACCGTTGATCTATACTGTACTTTTGCGAGTTTCCAGTTGGTACATATACCGTATAAATACCTTTAGGCAGTGATCCTAGATTGATTGTTTCTGATGTAATTTTCACTGTTTTTACGATTTTAGCACCATTCTTGATAACTAGATTGCCCCCACTAATTTGTGAAAAATCATCAATACTTAGTTTAATTGTAGCGTTTCCTGTCAATTTCAATTCTGCCATTTGATCCGTGTCTACTAAAGACAAATATGATTCCAAATTCAATTTCTTTTGTGCATTCTCCAATTCAGAAGCACTAACTAATTCTTTTAATGGGGCAACTGCTTTATAATCCTTATACTCTATATCTTGTTGTAATTTCTCTTCCGTTGTTCCTCGTACAGATTCCAACACCGGTGTAAAGTCAAATCCACTTGTTTCTCCAAAGTATTTAGACATTAAATCCAGCAAATCATAATTCTCTCGTACAAAATTAGGCATATTAGCTAATTTTCGATATTGCTGATTGAAATTAGTCAAACCTTCGTCCCCACCCTTTCTCATGAATAGAGAGAAGAGTCGTTCTTTGTCACTACCTGACCACTTATTTAATGCTTGGTGTTCTAATTGCCAAACTTTATTAAAAGAAGCTTCTCTTACTTCTTTTTCTCCATTTTTCGTTTGTGTTCCTTTTGTTAAATAGTCAGCTCCATAATATTTTCGTTCATACGATTCTGCATAAATATTATTCCACACTTCGTTAACATCAAATGAAGAACGCTCCATAAAGGCACCTTGATATCCATGCGCAATTTCGTGCAATACCACCCATCCTTTTGTTAGATAAGCAGATATAGAAGACTCGTTTTGACCTGTCTCCAAAACACCGTAATAGGCGTAACCTTCCCCATGAGCGTTTGCCTTTATAAAATATCTATTAGGAATGTTCTTATCTGTTGGATTTACAGGAGAAAAAGAAATCCCTGCTAATTTATTATAAGTCTCAAATATATCACTATAATATGCACACAACTGATCTATAGAAGAGAAATCTGGCATATTTCTCACATATACTTTATCTAGTTTCGGAACCAACATCTGAAAATATTTCGATGTAATCAAGCCAAATTCAGCATTAGTACTATCCCATTTACCAAAAAATTCTGATTCTTTACTACCATCCGTATAAATTGGTAACGGTTTAGAATCACCCTTTACCCGGTACTCTAGCACTGGTCTAACTTCGCCTCGTGGTGTTCTGATGAATGGAACAGTAACATAATTGCTACTGATTGTTTGCCAAGCTGAAGTTACGGGTTTCTCCTTCTCCGTTTGGCGATCATCATTCAATAATTCTAATACCAAGCTATCTGTAAAAATGGGATTAGTTTGACGAACTTCTAACTCCATGTTGGCTGGTAAAATGATTCCTAAATCTTGTTTATCTTGTGTAATCCCCTTTGTAAGGCCTGCATTTTGGAACCACGGTGTTTTTTCTAATGAATTTATTTGTTTCGTTTTCAATTCATCGGCATAAATTGGGCGACCAAATCCTACCATAATAATACCTACTAATACGATTAAAAATAATAACGTTTGTTTCTTCTTCATTTCATATTTCTCCTACTTTCCTATCTATTTTTACATAGCTCCCACTGTCAAGCCTATACATTCTATACTAGCATTCTTATTTCGTACAAAAAACCTTAAAATTCCTGTATTTAGATATAATTTGTGACAGTTATATGACGTTTTTAAGTAATGAAGAAAATGACCATAAAAAAACAGAGGCTATGATAACCTCTGCTCTGCTAGCTTATTTTAATTTCAGCTTAAACGTCTTCAATTCATATGGAAGGATCGGGAATTCCCATGAGTCTGTCATCTTCTCCCCGATTGGGCGCTCCATCAGATCACATTCCTGCCATGACGCTACTTGGAAATCGCTCACCATCTTCACATGACATCGGCCTCCTGTAAATTCATGTAACCTCACAACGATTGCATCTTCGTCCTCCGCTTTCTTCACGGCGTCAACCTGAATTTGCTCACAGTCCGTTTTCAACAAGGAGCGGTTATCATGAGAGCCAAGTGCCACACGAAGCGGATTATTCAACGCCCAGGCTTCTTGGACAACATCTCCGTGCACAAAATCGCCCGCATGCGGCAGTAATGCATACGTAAACGCGTGCTCACCTTGATCCTGCGTCACATCTGGATATGTCGCCGATTTTAGCAACGTCAAGCGAATCACATGATCCTTAATATCGTGCCCATACTTACAATTATTCAAAATACTAACACCATACCCTGCCTCACTCAAATCCGCCCATTGATGCCCAACTGTCTCAAAACGCGCATAGTCCCAACTTGTATTCCAATGGGTCGGCCGCTTCACATTTCCGTACTGAATATCATACGTCGCTTCCGTCGCCATCACATCTACAGGAAACGCGACTTTCAGCAGTTGCTGCTTTTCATGCCAATCCATCTCTGTTTCAAAATCAATCCGCGCACTATCACGATAGAAATGAATCGCTTGCGAAATCGTCGAAGTACCGTAAATCCATTTCATTTGTAAGGTTGTTTGTAGCGTCCCATTTTGAGTTACCCCCACACTTTCCAGTTGCGTCACTTCACGCATTTTTTCCTGATAATAAATATCAATATCCCAGGCATCAAAGTTCAGCGGCTTATCCTCAAAAACTTGCAATACGTTCCCACGCTCACCTTTTGCTAGCACTTCACGTACCTGTATCTTATCAAAAATCGAAGTAAACTGACCAGCCTCGTTCCAAGTCACACGATAACGATTCGTCTCAAGCGCCCCGTCATCAACCTGAGCTAGCGATTTATCCTGAACAAATTCCTCGGTAACTTCATACGTAAGCGTCGCAGCCCCCATTGAAGGCAAGGAATCCACCGCTACAAGCCAACTTCCTGCTAAATTCCGTTGGGCATCCAGTCGTTTCCCGTCTGCATCCTTCCATATGACTGCTTCATTCTCCTGAATCGCAATCTCCGCCAAGCGCGGCCGCTCCCAAATAGAACTATTAAGTAGCGTCATCGCATTCGGCGCTTCCTCATCCATCGCGCTCATCTCATCATAAGCCATCAGCGCCAAATTCTCCGCCTCCTCATACTCCTCGACACAATCCTCGTAAACCTCGTGAATCGAAGAACCCGGAATAATATCATGGAACTGATTCCGCAATACAATACGCCAACTTTCCTGCAACAAATCACTCGGATACGCCGCAAAATCACCCGTCTGCGCCGCCTGCAAAACTTGGAACCATTCCGCATCCCGAAGCAGCAACTCCAATTTTCGATTCATTTTCTTGTTATACGCCTGCGAAGTATATGTCCCGCGATGATACTCAAAATAAAGCTCGCCATTCCACGTATGTACATATTCCTCCGAATTCTCCACCCGCTCATGCAAGCGCTCAAAATAAGGTCCTGCAAGTCCCATCTCCACTTTTGGCATGCCTGGCATCTTGTCAAACCGCTCAATCATTTCCAGCATCTCGCGCGTCGGACCACCGCCACCATCACCAAAACCATACGAAACCAGCATCTCATTGTTCAAATTCTTATCCCGATAACCGTCCCAAACACCTTTCACCGTCCGCGCCGTGATATTCCCATTATACGTATAATAAAGATCATGAACATCCGGCGACGTAATAAAATGCGTCAAAATCTCCGAACCATCAATCCCGCGCCACCAAAACGTATCATGCGGCATCCGATTAAACTGATTCCAACTAATCTTCGTCGTCATAAACGTCTCAATCCCTGACTTCTTCAAAATCTGCGGCAACGCCCAACTATACCCAAACACATCCGGTAACCATAAGAATTTACTCTCCTTGCCAAACTCCTCCTTAAAAAATCGCGTCCCCTGCAAAATTTGGCGCACCAACGACTCACCAGACGGAATATTACAATCCGCTTCCAGCCACATCCCGCCATCCGCTTCCCAACGCCCATCTGCAACCCGACTCTTAATCTTCGCATAAATATCCGGATAATCCGTCTTAATATACGCATACAACTGAGGCTGCGACTGCAAAAATTCATAATTCGGATACTGCTCCATCAAACGCATCACCGTCGAAAACGACCGCGCCGATTTCTCACGCGTATGCTTCAAACGCCATAACCACGCCACATCAATATGCGTATGCCCGACACACGTCACCGTCACATCAAAATTTTTCGGCATCGCGTCAATCTTGGCATTAAGCACCCGTCCAGCCTCATAAAGCGACGCCCTATGCTCCGTACTCCCAGGATTCGCCCAATCAATCACGCGAAAACTATGGTCCAGCGCCTGCATCAACCCGTAACGCTCCGTGCTATTCTCCCCTAAATAATCGAGCGTTTGCAAAGCCGCAAAAGCCGTATAATACAGATCGTCCACTGCGACATCCAAATACCCAATAAACGCCTCGTTCAACCGATGCTCCTGCGTCCTCACCTGACCGCCGCCCTCAAGCCCCGACCAAAGCCTAAAAATCAGCTCCACCCGCGTCCCAGCAAGCGCATCATCAAAAAACACTTCCTTATGATTCTGATCCACGCCCTGATACGGCTCGCCATTCACAAACAACAGCGATTCAAAACCAGCATTATTCCCGTCCCCCGTCTTCCCGAAATCAAAGAACCCCAGAATCCGGCAACCCTCTCGTTTCGCAGGCAACACCACACTTGCCTTCAACCAAACATAGCGATCCCGTCCACGCCAATCCTCACCAATCCCAATCGTCTCCGTGAAATCAAGCCCATCCGGGTAACTCCCAATCGCACCTTCCTGATCCTCTAAGATACCAAATTCCGCGATAACCTCCGATTTCACATACCGATATCCACTAACCTCCACATTCCGATTCTGCACCTTTTCCTTCGTCCAAAACATACCATCACACCTTTCCGTTAGTTAAACGCTTTCATTCATAAAATATAACATAGGAATTTATCATGTCAAATAGACAAACTAAAGAAAAGCAGATGCCTACAATCAGCACCTACTTTTTCAAAATCATTGCAATATATCCACAAACCGCTCCGTAATCAACTGAGGCCGTGTAATCGCACCACCAACTACGATCGCAAAAACACCAATATCCTGAATATGTTTCGCGATTTCTGGCGTTAAAACATTCCCCTCTGCTATCACTCGTGCCATCCGAACCTCACGCACAATTTGGCGTAAGAGAGCAAAATCATCATCTGCTATTTTCTTCCCACTTGTCTCTTCCGTGTAGCCAAATAAAGTCGGTGCCACAAAATCGAATCCTAATTTTTCCGCTGTAACCGCCTCTTCCAGCGTCGCAACATCCGCCATAAACAACTGCTCTGGATATTTACGCCTAATTTCAGGGAATAAATCCGCGATCCACGTGCCATCTGGGCGAAGCCGATTCGTCCCGTCCATCGCAACAATCTCCGCTCCCGTTGCCACAATCGCATCTACCTCTTGCATCGTCGGCGTAATGAATACTGGACACTCACCATAATTTTTCTTATAAATCCCGATAACTGGCAAATCCACTTCTGCTTTAATCGCCTCAATATCCACAGCTGTATTCGCTCGAATTCCAACCGCTCCACCAACCTTAGCAGCAAGCGCCATTTTGGCCATAATGTATGGGCTGTGTAATGGCTCATCCTCCAATGCTTGGCACGAAACAATCAACCCTCGAGCCATTTTTAAAACCTTTTCTTCATCTTTCATGGCAAAATTCCTCCTAAATTATCATTAAATTCTAATTTGATTTATACTCCTTGGAGTGATAACATTGTGATAGTGTTAATTTTAACAATAATGCAGTATTTATACTACCTATAGCCATTTTCTAATAAATAAGACGTGTTAAACACACACAGAAAGATAGGACAAAATATGGATACAATTCGCTTTCAACCTTTTGAGAAAAAGCCATCCAGACTCATGCATCGACTTCAAATTTCCTTCGTTATCCTACTCGGAATCGCCTTCACATTAGGCGGCTTCGCCATTCATTATTATAACGGTATCCAACAAACATTGAACAGTATTCATGTACCACTATCTAAAGACAAGACCTCCACTAGTACGCTAACAGACGGCCACGCTTTTTCTATCCTGATGATTGGGACAGATGCTCGAGCTGGCGAGAAAACCGGACGTTCTGACTCCATGATTCTTGCAACGATTAACAAAGAAAAGAACTCCGTCAAAATGCTCAGTATCCCTCGTGATACAAAAGTGACTTATGATGACGGCGATATTGGTAAAATAAATGGTAGCTATTCAAAAGGCGGCGCAGAAGGCACTGTAAACGCCGTAGAAAAGCTCATGAACGTTCCAATCGATTATTACGTCACCATCAATATGAAAGGCTTCAGCGATCTCGTATCAGCTGTGGGCGGTGTCCGTGTCACGAATGATATCAATCTAACCGAAGTCAACAAACGCTTTGTGAAAGGTAAAATCGACTTGAACGGAAAAGAAGCACTCCAATACGTGCGCATTCGTCATGAAGATCCCCGCGGAGATTTCGGCCGCCAAGACCGTCAACGCGATGTCATCATGGGAATAAGCAACGAACTCGCTGGTACCACTTCTATTACGCATTTCAACAAGCTTCTAAAAGCAGTCGGCGATAATTTCACAACAAACCTTGCAATGGACGACATCATCGAAATTGCCACAAACTACTCGAGTGTCCGAAACAATGTCGATACACTCAAAATGGAAGGTGAAGGCGTCTCAATCTACAGCGAAGCATATGGCTTCAACCTGTATTACTACGAACCCGAAGCCAAATCCAAAACAGCCGCAACAAAAGCTTTCCGAGAACATTTAGGATTGAGTCAATGAAGCTGAGGCATAACTGAAATTCAATTTAAATAAAAAAGCAAGAATCTTTGTATGCAGCCATTGTAGAAATGGAACATATAAGATTCCTGCTTTTTTTTGATGAGCAAAGCCATTTATAGTCGTTGTATCTCCATATTCGTCTTTTCATACAGCTTATCTATCATCTGTTCATGGAATGCAATAACTTCTTTGAGCCCAGATTCCGTAACTTCTGAAAGTGGATGGTGGTATAAAACCTCCAAATTTTGTAGCATCTGTTCCAAATCATGAATGAGGGACAGCATTGGCTCTGCATCCTCTACCTTAGGCACAAAACTGCTATCATTAACAATCGTCATTCTTTCTTGTTTCAGAGCCTGCAAAGCCTTCCATGCCCCTACTAAATCATCATGCAACGCTTCTTTATTTTGATATTTCACGCGGATTTTTTCAATTTGTGTCAAACAAGCTTTTGCATGATCATAAAATACCCGATTCATCTCTGTTTTCTTTTTCGGATAGAGGGAGTAGACAAGCAAACCAATAGCAAGACCAATCAACGTGTCGATAATCCGATTATTAATATAGAGCACCGGCTGTCCTTCACCCTTACCCACCAGAATCATGACCGTGATAACAGCAATAACAGGCGTAAATTTACCAACAAAAAGATAGCCCCATAGCACGGCAATTGTAGCCGCGATTGGTATCATCAAAAAATGATGGTCTGGGACGATAAAGTAGAAAAGAACACCCGTCGCACCACCAACAAGCGTACCTAGAATACGCTCCATACTCGATTTATAAGTCGCGCCTTTCGTCAACTGAGCTGTAATATAAATCGCATTAAATACATAGGTCGGATACACAATATACTTACCGAAGAAAGGATACAGCAGGATACAAATAAGCATACTGATCAGTACTTTAGCAACACGAGGATCCAAGGTTAATCGTTCTCTTAATGTCGTCTTCATGCGATTTCACCCCCGTCAAGCGTCTCAATACTGCCACGTATCCCCTTTATACCTTTCGCAAACTCTTTAATATGAAATGTCAATATTGGATCTCCATTCGCAACGACAGAAATATCATCCATACCAATCGTACGCAATTCTTCCTTCGCAGCTTCATCGATGTTATACTCACCCAACTCGGAAATCGTCAATAAGCTGAAATAAGCCTGTAAGTATGACGCCAATGTTTTCTTATAAATCTCCACATGTGCCGGGTCTTTCTGCTTCCCAGCCCCGTATTCATGAATCAACATCTGTGATTGTACAAAAATCCCGTACAATGGTTTCGGCTTCCCTGCTTCTTTTTTCACTAACATCGTGTGTAGTTCTTTTTGCAACAGTGCCATCGTTTGCTTCATCATGATCTGGATCGATTTCTCCACCGGAATATGTACAAATCGTACAATCAAACGTACCACGATAAAAAAGAGGGCAACATCCAACATCATAATAATTAAAACAACCCAATAAGGGGCATTCATATCTGACGTATCCAAGAAAAATAACGCCGTTCCTATCGCCATCGTGATAACCATATATTTTTGAGGTATCATAAAGTTAATGACCAATAACGCCACAACCATCACCACAAAATAAACATATACATTCATATCAAAGAAGACAGAGGATATTCCGACAATCACACAGGCAAATACGAACATCACGCCTATTTTTGACATCGCTTTTTTTGTAAACCCACTCGTCGGTTGAATCGAAATAATCCCCATCAACAAAGCGATTGGAAGTATGCCAATAAATTGTGGTATCAGAAGCGTATGGAAACCTACACAAATAAGAGCAAAGATAAAAACTTGCAACATATGTATTAAGCCCTTCGTTCCTAGTTTCGCTAAAATTAGTTTTTTCATTCTGCGTTGTCCCCTTTTCTCCCAAGTTTAGTATCATATAGAAATTTTATCACAAATTGGTCCATTCGGATAGCTGTATATCATATACCCCAGTTTCCAGATAAATAGACATTGGAATAGGATCAAAATAAAAAAGCTAAGCATCGATGCCATGCCTAACTTTCACTCATCTATTGAATTTGTTCTTGTAGGCGCTCAATGTCGTCATCGCTACCAATAACAATCAGAATATCGCTAGATTGCAGCACATCTGTCGCCTCTGGTGTAATAATCATCTGCTTATCACGCTTAATTCCAACGATATTCACACCATACGTATTCCGAAAATCAAGTTCATGCAAGCTTTTCCCCAGAAAACGGCGATTCGAAACAGAAATCTCGACCAAACTATATTCATCCGAAAGCTCTAAATAATCCAGCATGTTTTTAGAAACGATATAATGCGCGATTCGGCGACCCATATCACGCTCAGGATGAACCACGCGATCCGCTCCAATTTTATCAAGTAATTTCGCATGTTTATCGTTTGTTGCCTTAGCCGTCACGTACTTCACGCCCATCTCTTTCAGAATCAGCGTCGTCAAAATACTCGACTGAATATCCTCACCGATCGATACAATCACATGTTCGAAATTACGAATTCCGAGCTGGCGCAATGCATTCTCATCGGTTGAATTACAGATCACGGCATGCGTCGCAATCGACATAAACTCGTTAACACGCTCTTCACTTGAGTCAATCGCCAATACTTCCATTCCTTGCTCGACAAGCGACTTACAAATACTACCGCCAAATCGACCTAAACCAATAACTGCAAATCCTTCTTTCATCGCAAACATTCGCCTCCTTACTCTTTACCAACAATCCCATGTTTAAACGCATAAATCGCGGCTTGCGTACGATCTTGTACATCCAACTTCGATAAAATATTACTCACGTGCGTCTTCACCGTTTTTAACGTGATAAAAAGTTCATCCGCAATCTCCTGATTCGACTTACCTTCCGCAATCAATAATAAAATCTCGTTTTCACGATTGGTCAAATCATCATGCAAATTTTTCTCTGGTTTCGCAGTCAAACGCTGCATCATCTTGCCAGTCACTTCCGGCTCCAACACAGAGTCCCCGCCATATGTAGCACGAATCGCATCCGCTATTTCGCTTGCCGTCGATGTCTTTAACATGTAACTCGACGCACCCGCTTCAAGCGCTGGATAAACCTTCTCGTCATCAATGAAGCTCGTCACAATAATAATCTTCGCAGTTTTCCACTGGCGCATAATTTCCTGCGTAGCCTCAATCCCGTCCATTTCATCCATCACTAAATCCATCAAAATAATATCTGGACGCAGTTCCATCGCAAGTTTGACACCTTCACGACCATTCTCCGCTTCCCCAACGACCTCCATATCATCTTGCACCGAAAGATAGGCAGACACACCGATTCGCACCATTTCGTGATCATCTACTAGTAAAACTTTTATCATTCGCCGTCCACATCCTTTTTCTTCATCAGAGGTATTTTAATCTCCACACTCGTTCCCTTCTTAGGAAAACTAATGATTTTAATCGAGCCGCCAAACTCCGCCACCCGCTCACGCATATTTTGCAAACCATAGGAACCCGTCTGCGGTTTATTCATATCAAAGCCGACACCATCATCGACCACTTTTAAAACAACCAAATTATCCATCTCAATCATCCGTACCTCAAGCAAGTTCGCCTTTGAGTGCCGTAATGTGTTGGAAAGTAGCTCCTGCACAATGCGGAATAAATGATCCTCGATGCCTTTTTGGAACGAAATATCCTCGATCTGCCACTCCACTTGAATCGGTAATTTCGTCGTCAACTCTTTTAAAAGTTGCTCGATCCCAGTTTTTAACGATTTTCCTTCTAATTGAATCGGGCGCAAATGTAGCAACAGCGCACGCATTTCCGATTGCGATTCATTCACGATCGACTCGACCATTTTCAGCTGTTTTTGCATCATTGGCGTCGCATTTTTCTCACTCTGCTCATTGAGTGCCGATAACAACATCATTGCCGCAAACAACTGCTGACTCACCGAATCATGTAATTCACGAGCAATCCGGTGCCGTTCTTCCGCCAAAATAGCTTCCTTCGTCTGACCCGTTGTTTCCGCACGTTCATTCGCAATCTCTTGGGTCATGATTGTTTGTGCTTTCATTTTATCACGTAAACGCTCAATTTGCTTATAAACCTGCTGAATCTCGAGATAAGCTTCCTCTTCATCCGCTGTTTTTTTCTCATATTCCCCTTGCTCCAATAACCGCAAAGAAAAATCAATGGCCTCAAATTTCCGCTTAATAATATAACCGATAATCGCACCAACGATAAGGCCCACCGAAATCGAAGTTAGAACGATAAAAACGATAAACGGCAAGTAAAAGATCTTCTGCCCAATCAAAAGTTCATACCAAGAAATATGGCCTACCGATTGGTAAATAACTGTTGTTCCAAGAGAAGCCAAGAGTAAAAGTCCCGCTGTCGTTAACATCGAAGCACGCGTAAAGGTCATAATCGAATCACCTCTAAATCGCCGAGCACAACAGAAGTTATAATTTTCACCTTACGTGGTGCCGTTTCATAATTGTCCGAATAAAGCTTAATCGTGTCATTTTGCACGACCGTACTTTCTTTATCATACTGAAGATTTCCAAAGATCGCGGAGTGCTCCAGACAAATCCCCAAATCAAACGGTACCAACAAGCGAATTTTACCCGATAGACTCCGAATTAAAATCATACTCTCGCCAGTAGGCAAAACCGTATTTCCAAGATCAATAATCGTATCACCGATCCCCGTTTGGATGTTGATATCATCCCATTCATATACCACATCTAGCACCCGCTGATTGCCGAACCACTGATTGCGAATAAACGTATTCCGTGGATTACCGTTCTCCGCCTTATCATTCGTTTTCACCATCAACAACTGTGGTGCGCGCTTTCGACTAACATAAAAATACACCGCAAAAATTCCTGCAATCACAAGCCCAATTTTAAACGTCGCAGTCAAAAGTACTGAAATCAATATAAAAACCGCTGCAATAAAAAGTCTTGTCCGAGCTTTCTTTTTAGGAATACCCTCTTTGCGCGAAGTGAATAAAAAACAAATCCCGACTGCGAATAACACGAGTAACTCCCATCTGAAAAGCATCTCAAAGACAATACCAACTGCAACTAATACGAGAAATAAGAAAATAAATGAGCCTTCTAATTTTTTCATCTGAAAACACCCCCTTCCTGTTATATTATTGAGCTCGAAACTCAAAAACGGGTTACTAGAAATATATCTTCTGCTCCCATTATAAATAGTGCCGCGCCATTATGACAGTTGCCTGAGTTTTAAAAACATCTACACCCCTAGCCCTACTCCATCTCTCAGGGGAACGAGAGTTACTCATTTTCGTCGTTAAAAGCTCCGTTCCGGTGCTCATGTACAAATCGTACATTCCGCTCCAGTACTCGCTTTTGCCTAGAAACTAAGCAACTCTCGTCCCCCTGAGGTTTCGCGGGACCGGCTTTGTTTTTCGTTTGTTCTTTGTTTTTGATGAACAACGTTCATTTCTATCGCTAAAGCTCCGTTCCAAGCTCATGTACAAATCGTACATTCCGCTCCGGTACTCGCTTTTGCCTAGAAACTAAGCAACTCTCGTCCCCCTGAGGTTTCGCGGGACTGGCTTTGTTTTTCGTTTGTTCTTTGTTTTTGATGAACAACGTTCATTTCTATCACTAAAGCTTCGTTCCAGGCTCATGTACAAATCGTACATTCCGCTCCGGTACTCGCTTTTGCCTAGAAACTAGGCAGTTCTTGTTCCCCTGCGCCGGCTTTATTATTTTCTCGTTCCGAGATGGGCACAAACCTAAATTTTAGTGCAGAGCTTTATTCTTCTGTACTCGCTTCCGGTTGTTCTTCTTTTTCTTCTTCTACCAAAATAGTAAAGCCCTCTTCTTGTTTGATACGGCGTTCTTTCATTAATGTTCCTAAGGCTCGTTTAAATTGGGCTTTGCTGACGCCGAATTTTGCTCGGATTGCGTCTGGTTCTGATTTGTCCCAGAATGCCATTTTGCCACCTACGCTACGCAGGTAGGTTAAGATCATTTCGGCATCGTCGCTTAGAACCTCATGTACACGACCTCGTAAAGATAGATTCAGTGTGCCATCTGGTTTTACAGCGATAACACGAGCGTCTAATTTTTGACCTAGACGTGGTTCTGATGTTCGTTCCGTTTCATGAATGAAGCCAATATGTCCATCTTCGGTGATCACGAATGTGCCCACTTTCAATAAACGGTACACTGTTCCCGTTACATTTTGGTTGAACATGTCTTGTGTCGCTTTTGTTGAGATCGCTTTAAAATCATGCTCTTCACCAAGCACGCCCCAAATCCGTTCCTTTTCATCCACGCGTAGCATAATCATCAAGCGGTCGTTCTTCTTTGGCCACAGATGGTTCAGCGCTGGCATGTCATCCATGGAAACAACGACGTCTTTTGGAATTCCGATATCTACAAATACGCCTAAATCCTTGCGTACATCTGTCACCGTTCCCCAAGCAAATTTCCCAACTTGCGCTTTCGGGATAATTGTCGTCGCCACAATTTCATGATCATAGTCACGATAAATAAATACCGTTTCCGTATCATCAATCTCTAATTTTAAATTAGTTGCATTTGTAAATGGCAGCTTCACGCGCTCCCCACGTTTTTCCAAAGTGTAATACTCTTCCTCTTTTTCAACAACGGTCATCGTTTGTGCCGTTCCAATCATATTTATCAACTTTTCCACCTCATTAGTTATTCTCTTCCTATTATATCTTAAATCAAGAAGTCGGTACACCCCAATCCAATAAAAAAGCCGGGCCGCCATCAGCTCGACTTTTCTATCTTATTTAATCGCTTCTTGCAAGGCTTTAATCTTCGCCACATCAAGTCCTTTACTGAAATCACCATCAATACGCGCGCCACCACCTACATGATATTGCGTATTACGAAGCGTTTCATGCAACATTCCGATGTTATCTGGTGTCACACCACTCCCCACTAAAATTTCAAAAGAAGTCATGTCCGCTTGGCTATCCGCGACCCATTTTTTCAGGCGATCGATCGTGTCTGTTGCTTTAGCTCCGCCACCTGAGGTCAAAATTTGCGTAATATTATTACCGTATTCACGAAGAACCGCGTACGCCTTATCGATATCTCGCGCACTTTCAATCGCTCGGTGGAACGTCAAATCCATATCCCCCTTCCAATCAATCACGTTCTCCAGTAAATCACGATCAATCTCACCAGATTTCGTTAATGCACCAAAAACAATACCGTGCGCACCAAGCTCTTGCGCCATCAAAATATCTTCCTGCATGATTGCAATATCGTAATCATCATAATGAAACGAATGGCTGTGCGGGCGAATCATCACCATCGCTGGAACCTTAATATTCTCCGTAATCTGCTTCATTACACCATAACTCGGCGTCAAACCACCTTCACTAATAGCCGAAACGACCTCTAAACGATCCACCCCAAAATGCTCCGCTTGTGATGCTTCCCGTATATTCTCAACGATAACCTCAAGTACCATGATCCCCACTCCATTTCCTTCTATAACTATGTATTATTCTATCTTAATTCCACGTCAAATGAAACGAAAAGCATCGCTCCACAGAACAATGCCTCTCTTCTACAATTATTTAGTTTTCGATTCAAATACAACCGTTTGTCCTGCAACAACGTCCGTCACAGCTTTCCAGTCAAAGTCGTATTTATTTTCCATGCTATTTGTTACGACCATTGGAATCACTGTGCTGCTCGCATTTTTCTCAATAAAATCAAGATCCGCTTCCACAATCGGCTGGCCCACGGTTACTTTATCACCTAGAGATACAAGCACTTGGAACCCCTCACCCTTAAGTGCAACCGTCTCTAAACCGATATGAACAAGGATTTCTTGACCAATTTCCGATCTAATTCCAAATGCATGCTTCGTATCGGCAACTTGGATAATTTCACCGCTAACTGGCGCCACAATCGTTCCACTCGTTGGCTTCACAGCAATGCCCTCGCCCATCATTTTTTGATTAAAGACTGGATCTGGAACATCTTCTAGTTTCACAAATTGCCCTGTCGCTGGTGCGACAACTGCTTCTTCTTTATCTTTTTTGAACATCTTTTTAAACATAATTGATTCCTCCTAAAATTTCTCTCCCTTTCATTGTACCCTAATACACATAAAAAGGCACTGAGAAAAGTCCAATGGAGCCTAAAATCAGATTCATGTACATCCCCCATACTCACCAAATCGGTAATCAGATATTATAATAGCAGCAACTAATTAGAACTAACATCTCATAGAAAAAACAGTGGCACAAGGCCATTTCCTATTCCAATAATTGTTAAACAACCTTTTTCTTTGTTTCGCATTCTTCTCTTTTTTTTGTTAAGATAGAGGAAAGTCTTTCTTTACAAAGGATGTGACACAAAATCGGATTTATAACACGATGGTTTAATGATATCGACTGGGACAAAGTTTTGTCTATCGGTATTTCTAAAATGATTAGCATTATTATTTTGCTAATCCTCTACTTTATTTTAGGGTGGATTGGACGAAAACTTATTCGGAGCTTTTTTAAAAAGTATCGTACACAGAAAATGGTTTCTGAAAGTCGAGCTAAGACGTTAGAGAGCCTCATTCTGAATCTATTCGGATATTTGATGTTTTTCACGTTTGCGATATTGATACTGGAGAACTTTATAAATGTAACGGCGATTATTGCGGGAGCTGGGGTTGCCAGTCTTGCTATTGCTTTCGGTGCGCAAGGCCTTGTAAGCGATGTTGTCACAGGATTTTTCATTTTACTGGAACGGCAACTTGATGTTGGAGACAGCATTACGTTGGAGCAGGTGAATGGAAATGTGGAGGCGCTCGGGCTTCGGACGACGCAAGTGCGCGATTTCGACGGTACGCTTCATTTTATTCCGAATCGGCAAATCATGATTGTAAGTAATCATTCGCGAGGTAATATGCGCGTTTTGGTGGATATTCAAATTGCACCAACCGCTGATGCCGAATACGCGATGGAAATTATGAAGCAGGTTTGTGAACGGGAAAAAACAGCCAGCAAAAATATCGTCGAAGGCCCAACTGTCATTGGTGTACAACAGGTTACCGCGACAAGCACGGTGATCCGCGTGATTGGTAAAGCCGTGAACGGGGAACAATTTGAAGTTCAACGTACCTTGTTGAAGGACATTCGAGAAGAACTTGTTGCCAATAACGTGGAACTCCCACTCTCTTATCTGGCACCTTTGGAACCTGGAAAATAAAAAAATAAGCATTAAAGGCTTTGTACGCGATGCCTTTAACGCTTATTTTTCTATAGACTTTCTAAATATCCAGTTAAAACGTCGATGGCAAATGGAATGGCAGCTTCATCTGGATTTAACTTAGCGTGATGCAAACTGTATTCTGAATCTACACCTAACCAGAACATAAAGCCCGGTATTTTTTCTAAGAAGTAGCCGAAATCTTCGCCTGTCATCGCTTCTTTACACGCGACATAACTTTCAGGATAGTTTTCCTGCAAGTAAGAAATGAATTGCAACGTTTCTGCTTCATCATTATCGACTTGACGGTAATCCGATCCAGGTGTAAAGCTAACCTCACATTGATATACCTCTTCCCAACCTTTTGCAAGTTGTTTCAACCTAGTCCATACAATATCCATCGTTTCTGTACTAAGTGTTCGAATGGTGCCATCTAGATACGCGTTCTCAGCAATAACGTTCTGCACATCGCCACCGCGGATTTGGCCAATTGTGATAACCGCCGAATCAAGTGGATCGATATTGCGACTAATGATTGTCTGCATCTGCCCTACAAAAGCGCTTGCCGCCACGACCATATCGTTTGCTAAATGAGGATACGCCGCATGCCCGCCTTTCCCTTTAAACGAAATGAACAATTCGGAGGTGTTCGCAAAAAGAAGTCCTGGTTTCACAGCAATTTCGCCTGCCTTATATTCTGGTGCAATGTGTAAACCTAACATCATATCTGGCCACCACGCTTGGAATTCTTCACTTTCCATGGTAGGTTTCGCGCCGCCTGGTCCTTCTTCGGCTGGCTGGAATACAAATAGTAGATTATCTTTTATTGGCTGAGAGGCAAAATGAGTTAATAAGCCTAGCGCTATACTCATATGACAATCATGACCACATGCATGCATTTTGCCAGGATGAGTACTCGCAAAGGCTAGCCCTGTTTCTTCTAAAATCGGTAGCGCGTCGATGTCCGTACGGTAACCGATTGTTTTCGTGGGAGAAAGACCTGCAACGCGTACCAAAATACCAGTGCGCCATTTCTTGATTTCCAATCTATCTTGCGGTAATGAAGCTATGTAAGTTAACAGAAAATGCTGTGTTTTTACTTCCTCATAGCCTATTTCGGGAATCAGGTGTAACTCTCGACGTAATTTAATAAACGGATTCAGTTCTGTCATTATTTTTCCTCCTAAAAAAACATTTGTCCTCCGCAAAAGTCTAAACTCATGCGGCAAACAAATGCTTCTCGTTTTTATAATTGGCGAAGTTCTTGCATGATTTCTGTTTTTGATTTTGTTTTCGCATCAATTTTTTTAATTTCTTTTGCAGGAATTCCCGCTACTACCGTATACGGTTCAACATCTTTCGTTACAATCGCGCCCGCCGCTACAACAGATCCAGTTCCAACGCGTACGCCCTCTAATACTACAACATTTGCGCCGATCACAACATCATCTTCCACGATAACTGGCTGTGCCGATGGTGGCTCAACAACGCCCGCTAGAACAGATCCAGCACCGATGTGGCAGTTCTTACCTACTGTTGCCCGGCCGCCAAGTACGACGTTCATATCGATCATTGTATTATCACCGATTACAGCACCAATATTGATACTTGCTCCGATCATGATAACCGCATTATCGCCAATCTCTACTTGATCGCGAATCACTGCGCCAGGCTCGATTCGTGCGTTAATATTTTTCATATCGAGCAATGGAATCGCTGAGTTACGACGATCATTTTCTACGACATAATCTACTAATTTATCTTTATTCGCCTCAAGCAGTTCACTAACAACTGCCCATTCACCAAAAATAGTTCCAGCTTCTCCGGTGATAAACGTTTTAACATCTTCTGGGAATGTGATGTTCGCCAGGTCTCCCTTAACGTAAACCTTGACTGGTGTTGCCTTTTTGCTATTTTGAATGAATGAAATAATCTGATGCGCGTCCATTTGTTTCATGAATGAAAAACCCCTTTCAAATATGTTGCTAATTCTAATAGTGCCACAGCTAGTAGTGAGTTTCAAGATATTTATCTACAATTTCGAGAAATGCCTTCACTTGCGGCAGTTCGAGTGACTGCTCATAGCCAATCAACGACGTATCTCGACTTAAAATTTCACCTGACTTATCGACGAGCGGAATCTTATTAATATCCTCGCTTGCCCCAATCAAGGTCACCTCTGGCAAAATCGCAAAACCAATGCCGTTAAAAGCCATTTGGCGACACGTCTCGATTTGATCCATCACCATCGCCTGCCGTGGCATCTTGCCAAAATTGCGTTGCCAGTAGTCTTGAATCACCTGATAATAATTCGAGTCGCTCTGAAACTGGATAAACGGGCGCTCTGATTTTAGGACATCATCGAGACTTGTAATTTCTTTATCTACGAGAAATAGCTTGTCTTGGAATAGCGGTTTTTGAATACTTTTCCAAGCGACATTCCCGCGGACAATCCCAACATGCGCTGAACCATCAACAAGCGCTTGATGAATTTCGCTGCTCCAACCAGTGACCACAGAAATATGCACATCTGGATAGGCTTCGATAAACTGCTTCAACACGCGCGGTAACCACATTTGGGCGACAATGCTCGCACAAGCGATTTTTAACGTTCCACGCACAATTCCGTCTTGCGCTTCTAAACGCTCCTGAATCTGGCGCTCCCGTTCTATGACACGCTCTGCATGCTGAACGATGGCCTCGCCTTCTGGTGTTAGCAGTAACCCTTTTTGCGTGCGTAAAAATATTTTCGTTTCCCATCTACTTTCAATCGTTTGCAGCCGTTGTGAAAGTGCTGGTTGTGATAAAAATAGCTTCTCGGCACTTTTGCGCATGTTGAGTTCTGCTGCTAAACAAACTAATAATTCATACTCTGTGACAATCACTTGGCTCGCTCCAATCTACTCGTGTATATAACGTTGTACTTGTTTTAGGATAACGTGGCGCGTGATAATTCCTTCAAAAACGCCCGCTTCATCAATGACGCAGACAAACGGATTATCCACAAGTAATTTTACTATTTTTTCAATATCATGCGAATTTGTCAATACAGGAATTTTCGTCTGCATCACATCTTCTACTTTCAATTCCTCCAAGCGCTCATATTCAATCCGTTCCATCCCGAGAATCGAATCTGTTATCATCGCGGAACTGATTAATCCGTGTAACTTAAATTCAAAGTCCAGAACGGGTATTACAGAATATCCACATTTTGTTAAAACTAGTAGTGCGTGCTCTAAATTATTTCCCATTTGTACGTGTGCTACTTTTTCGGCGGATATAATATAATTTTCTAATTTGTCATTCAAAAAGTTTCCTAGTCTACTAGAGATCATACAATCTCCCTCATCTCTATTCTTTATTGGCTGTTTGAAAACCGGCTTCAAACTTTTAGGATAGCGATTACTATTCTAAATCCTTTGTATGTTTATCCTAAAAATGAATAGTTCAAACCTGCTCATGTCTATTTTACCATAAAGGGTTGCGTTTCCAAAGGGAAGGATGCTGGGGATTGGGAAATTGTTGAGAGGATTAGGAGGGATTTTGGAATGATTTAGAGATTCAATATGTAACCCACCAGTGGTTCGTTATGCACGCCGAGTTTGGAAGTCTCTGAAAAGAGATCGAGTTAGAGCAAGTATAGTGTCCTTTTTGAGGTATTTATGAGGGATCGTGGGCTAGCCTCAACAGCCAGCCTCTCGGAATTTCCGTGGCCTCCGCAAAAGTCAATGGAGGACTTACTTGCTGACGAATTTGTGTGAAGCCATGTGAAGTGGTTCTTGCTTACTTAGGTTTTGTATGGCGGTTGTTCATGCTCGGCCATCTTGAGCGCGGGAACGCTTGGTTCTTTTTACTTATCCTTGTTTCGTGGGCTAGCCTCAACAGCTAGCTCCTCGAAAACTTCACGCCCTCCATAAAAAGCAAGAACGGATTGGCTTGCTGACGAATTTGTGTGAAGCCATGTGAAATGGTTCTTGCTTACTTAGGCTTTGTGTGGCGGTTGTTCATGCTCGGCCATCTTGAGCGCGGGAACGCTTGGTTCTTTTTACTTATCCTTGTTTCGCGATCTAGCCTCAACAGCCACCTCCTCGAAAACTTCACGCCCTCCATAAAAATCAAGAACGGATTTTTACTGCGGCCGCTCCAGTTTTTTTCGGAGCTAACGGGCTGTTTCGGCTTTTCTTCTAACAAAAAGATTACCAAAAGCAACAGAGTTTGTCGTCTTTGGTAATCTTTCCGTTACTTATTCGATTTTTCGCATTGGAGGCTGATCTTGTTTCGTATTAGTCGCTTACTGCAAGATTTCGAAGATTTCAAGTGTTGTCATATCAATATCATCGAATTGATATTTATTTTTATCTCCATAGATTTCAATTTCATATGAATTTGAAGCGTGGAAATATTTCACTTCACATAACGGTTCTCCATCTTTTTCGAACCTTCTTGATTGTGTATCCGCCGTTTCATCCTCTTGCATTGCTTGTAAACGTTGAATAATTCCCAATAACTGAGACATTGTACATTCTCCTCTCTATTCAACTTTCGATTATCGTTTGTTTAAAACCGTACTAACAGATTTTATCGCATCTTACACCTATTTAGCAAGCGTTCTGTTAAATTTATAATAAACAAATAATTTATGACTCGTTATTACTGCTTTCCTCCAATCCTCTCCTTTGAAACCTATTTTCCCCTTCTAAATGCAAAAAAAACTGCAAAACCCAAGCCAAATGCTCAAATTCTGCAGCCTATATAAAAAATCGTGTCCAAACCCCAGCGCGACGACAAATGTTCATATCCTAGGCAAAAGCGAGTACCGAAGCGGAGCGTATTAAAATACGTGAGCATCGGAACAGAGCTTTTAACGACGGAGATGAGCGTTTGTCGTCGCGCTAGACTAGCCTTGTTTTTTGTTGATGGTAGTATCCAACATCATTTTCACAGAACGCATAATTGTTTTGTGACGATGGAATCCTTTGACACATACTGTTTGCTCATTTAGGGTCGTGTAAACTTCACCCCAGGAACCAACTGGATTAAAACCATATACATGCAATTTCAACATCCCGTCTTTTGTCGGGAAATAAAATGATTCTACTTTGCCTGTCTTATTCAATTTCCATCAAGCCCCTTCCAAATCGCTCCTATCACCTTCTAATTGAAAATGATTATCATTATTGATAGTATACTCGAATTTTTTCTAAATTACAAGCCTCTCCAAGAAAAAGTTATCCGACAATTCAAGAAATGTTGCATTATTAGCTAAAATCGCCGAAATCGCC
The DNA here is from genome assembly GCF_003534205.1 of Listeria weihenstephanensis. Classification (NCBI taxonomy): domain Bacteria; kingdom Bacillati; phylum Bacillota; class Bacilli; order Caryophanales; family Listeriaceae; genus Paenilisteria; species Paenilisteria weihenstephanensis. The sequence continues at coordinate 2,513,037 of NZ_CP011102.1, forward strand.
GACACATTTACGATATATTTTGTTTTTTTCAGTAATTCCCCTTTTTTCCCTTCACGTTTTCCGTTATAATTAGTTATAACTGGAAAGGAGGGATACTAATGTCTAATGCGAGCAAAAAAATTGCTGAAGCGATCTTTATAGTCAATCGCCATAGCAAGGCCGCAACTGATCCGCGTTATCTTTATCAATTAAAGAAGGCCGCGATCGAGAAATTAATTAAAGAAGGCTACGCAAAAAAGCTAGGTCTACAATTTTCAAACAATCCAAAAAAGTCTTATCAACATTCTAATCTTCTTATTGATTGCCACGGTTTTCTGTTTCATCTTCCACCGCAAAAACAAGATATGAAAGATTTGCCACACCTCGGAACAATGCAACCGATCAAAACCACGAACCAAGTTAGAATGTCTTTATCACATGCTAAAACGACACTCGAAAACTATACTGGTGTGAAGCCAGATCCTCTTAAAAAATCTGCGTTTTATGATAATGCCTCCCCTTATTTCCGCTAAGAATGCTATGATAGAGCTATGTATTAAAGTGACAGCATGTTGAAAAATCAATTTTTGTGATTTCTTAACATCTGGTCCTAAGTTGGAAAGGAAGTTTATCTATGCAAAAAAAAATAAGACAGTCCGTTCGGGAAATCGAGATCAGCGGGATTCGCAAATTTAATAATCATGTTGCTGGAATTCCAGACATCATTCGCCTAACGCTTGGTGAACCTGATTTTCCAACGCCTGAGCATGTGAAGCAGGCTGGAATTGACGCTATTAATAATGATTTTACAAACTATACACCGAATGCTGGTACGCCTAGTCTTTTAGAAGCTGCCTCTGATTATTTCTACGATAAATATAATCTCTCTTATAGTACGAAAGAAATTATTGTGACGGTTGGCGCGACAGAAGCTATTAGCGTTGCCTTGCAAACTATTTTAGAGGCTGATGATGAGGTTTTACTACCGGATCCAATTTATCCTGGATATGAGCCCTTGATTCATTTAATGGATGCCAAAGCAGTCAAAATCGATACGACAGAGACTGCTTTTAAACTGACTGCTGAAGATTTACGCGCAGCAATTACACCTAAGACCAAGGCACTCATTTTGCCGTATCCATCGAATCCTACTGGTGTGACGTTGACCATTGATGAATTACGAGAAATCGCGGATGTTGTTCGGGAAACTGGAATTTTCGTTGTTGCGGATGAAATATATAGCGAGCTTACATTCTTTGGCACGCATGTGTCGATTGCACCAATGATTCGCGAGCAGACGATCGTGATAAACGGTTTATCTAAATCCCACGCCATGATTGGTTGGCGCATTGGCTTTTTAATGGCTCCAGAAGCGATCACAAGCCAAATGTTGAAGGTTCACCAATATTCGGTCACATGTGCCTCATCGATCTCTCAGAAGGCCGCTGAAGAAGCCTTGCATAACGGCAAAGACGACGCCGTCCAAATGCGAACAGAATACAACACGCGTGCAGGTTTCGTTCAGGAGCGGCTCATTAAAATGGGCTTCTCCATCGTCGAACCAGATGGCGCTTTTTACTTCTTTGCAAAACTACCAGATCATATCTCGCAAAATTCCTTTGATTGGGCGACAGAACTCGCTGAGGAAGCCAAAGTCGCAGTTGTTCCTGGCTCTGCTTTTTCAGAAAAAGGAGACCGCTACTTCCGACTTTCCTTCGCTGCCTCATTTAGCCAGTTAGCCGAAGCGATGCAACGAATGGCAACCTTCATGGAAAAATACGCATAAAAGGGTATATGACATAACCCAGATAAATCGGCGAGAAGCGCTCGCATTGTTGGGGCTGTTCGAAACAAAGTGAGTTACAGCCCCAATATGCCTATGAACAACGCGAATAGGCGGTCATTCAAGGTTTGTAGAACAAGGATTGTGCTACTTCTTTAAGGTTCTGCTACACTGCGCTTCGCATAACTTCTTACATGGTCGAGGAAACTACCCTCTCCCTGTTTTCAGTCATCACATACACAAGTATGCTCCGCTTCCGGATTCCACCAAACTCCCTGAATACAAACGCTTTCGCTCGATTTGTGTAAAGCAAAATTTTTCGTCCTACCCGAAGTAAAGGGAAAGGCGTTTTTACTCTATCTCGCGTTTTATCCCAGACTCGCTTTCTAACACGTCGATGAATCACTTTTCGTAAAATTTAATAAGTGCTTGTGTCCCGTTATCGCCAAATCCTGCTTCTTCTAGTTGCTGATACATGCTCTCTGCTAAGACAAGTCCTGGTAATTCCAAATTCATTTTTTTAGCCTCATCGAGCGCAATTCGCATGTCTTTCACGAAATGTTTGATAAAAAATCCTGGTGAAAAATCCCCCTTAAGTACCCGCGGCGTAAGATTTGACAACGACCAACTTCCTGCAGAGCCACCTGATATAGAGGCTAAAACTTTTTCAGGGTCTAATCCAGCTTTTTTCGCGTAAACGATCGCTTCGGTAATCCCAACCATGTTCGACGCAATCGCGATTTGATTCACCATCTTTGTATGCTGACCAGAACCCGCGGCACCTTGCAAAATAACACTTTGTCCCATCGCTTTCAAAATTGGCTCAACCTCAGAAAAGTCCTTCTCCTCACCGCCCACCATAATCGTAAGCTTTCCATTTTTCGCACCAATATCACCACCAGAAACCGGGGCATCAAGGACTGCAATCCCCGCTTTTTTGCCCTCTTCTGAAATCTGCTTAGCAAGGTTCGGCGACGACGTGGTCATGTCGATCACAATATTTCCTGAACGAAGCGTTTTCAAAAATCCATCCTCCGCTAAATAAAGTTGTTCCACATCAGTCGGATAGCCAACCATCGTTATTAATACATCCACATTTGGAGCTAATTCCTGCGGGGTTTCATGCCAAATCGCGCCAGCCTCAATCACAGCATCCGCCTTCGATTTCGTCCGCGTATAAATATGTACCTCATAATCCTCCTTCATCAAATTCAGCACCATACTGGCGCCCATAACCCCAACACCGACAAATCCTATTTTTTTCATCGCTAAATTCCTCCTTTAAACTATCATTTCACCTATAGAACAAAGTTTACATCTGCCCGAAGGAAAATGCAACTTAGAATAGCTGGGACAAACGTCATCATGATAGGCTTATGTAATTCCTAAAAACTAGGTGCTTACATACTCTAAATAGGTCCTCCAATCTCCATATCTGACGCAAAAAACCCGAGGAATCATCCCCGGGCTCATCAACAGTCCAATTATTCGGCTGTATATTTATTAACTAGTGCTACAACTTCTTCTTCTGTTGCTTGTTGTAACGCTTCATCCGCTAATTTCTCCATTTCTGTGCGATCTAATCGTTTGATTAAAGAACGTGATTTCAAGATGCTTGACGCGCTCATAGAGAACTCATCTAAGCCCATGCCAAGTAATAATGGTACAGCCGTTTGATCTCCAGCCATTTCGCCACACATACCAGCCCATTTGCCTTCTTTATGCGCTGCGTCGATAACCATCTTCACAAGGCGTAAAATTGAAGGGTTGTACGGTTGATACAAGTAGGAAACCTGTTCGTTCATGCGGTCTGCTGCCATTGTATATTGGATTAAATCGTTCGTTCCGATACTAAAGAAATCAACTTCCTTCGCGAACTGATCCGCTAGAATCGCTGCTGCTGGAATTTCAATCATAATACCAAGTTCGATTGTGTCAGAAACTGCCACACCTTCTGCTACAAGTTCTTTCTTAGCGTCTTCTAAAAGTGCTTTAGCTTGACGGAATTCATTAACTGTTGCAATCATCGGGAACATGATTTTTAGATTGCCGTGAACACTTGCGCGCAGTAACGCACGTAATTGCGTACGGAATAAATCTTTATTCGCAAAACATAAACGAATCGCACGGAAACCAAGGAATGGATTCATTTCATGTGGTAAATCAAGGTACGGTAACGTTTTATCGCCACCAATATCGAGTGTACGAACAACGACAGCTTTTCCGTCCATACCAGAAAGTACGGCTTTATAAGCTTCATATTGCTCTTCTTCGGTTGGGAAGTTTTCGCGGCCCATGTACAAGAATTCTGTACGATAAAGTCCAACTGCTTCCCCACCATTCGCGATAACACCTGTCAAATCTTCTGGCGTACCAATGTTCGCGCCAAGTTCCACATGATGACCGTCTTTAGAAACCGTCGCTTCATTTTTCAATTTATCCCATTCTGCTTGTTGTGCTGCAAAATCAGATTTAATTTTTTCGTAATGAGCGATTTGTTCTGCTGTTGGCTCGATGATAACATTACCTTCTAAGCCATCAACAATAATAATTTGGTTCTCTTTCGTGTCATGCGTGATTTCACCAGTTCCTACAACAGCAGGAATTTCAAGTGAACGCGCCATGATTGCCGAATGAGAAGTACGTCCGCCGATATCTGTTACAAAACCTTTAACAAATTTACGGTTCAATTGCGCTGTATCAGAAGGTGTCAAGTCTTTAGCAACTACAACAACTTCCTCATCAATAAGCGCTGGATTTGGAATCGTTACATTTAAAAGGTGAGACAAAATACGTTTACGAACATCACGAATATCAGCAGCACGCTCGCGCATGTACTCATTATCCATTGATTCAAACATACCGATAAACATATCTGTCGTTTCTTGCAACGCCGATTCAGCGTTTACTTTATTATTGGTAATATTTTCAGAGATTGGTGTAATTAGTTCAGGATCATTTAAAACCAAAAGATGCGCATCAAAAATTTGAGCCTTATCTTCGCCTAAGCTTTCTTTCGCGATGTCGCGAATCTTCTCAAGCTCCGATCCAGAAACTGCAACTGCATCCTGAAAACGTTTAACTTCAGCCTCTGTATCAGCAACTTCCGTTTTGTCAAAAGACAAGTCTGGTTCCACTAATAAATAAGCTTTCGCGATAGCGATACCATCGGATGCTGCGATACCTTTTAATTCCTTAACCATTACTCAGCCAAGCCTTCTTTTTTAAGCACTTCTGTTAAGCCAACGATTGCGTCTTTTTCGTCGCTACCTTCAGCGTAAATTGTGATGTCAGCGCCTTTACCAATACCTAAAGACATAACGCCCATGATTGATTTCAGGTTAACTTTTTTGCCAGTGTACTCAATTTGTACATCTGAGCTGTATTTGCTTGCCGCTTGAACTAAAAGAGTTGCTGGGCGTGCGTGGATTCCTGTTTCATCGATTACTACAAAGCTTGCTTGTTCCATAATTTACATTCTCCTTCATATAAGAAATTTTATTGTGACTCTTCTCACTAAAAATAAATTCAGCAAAAAAAGACTATCCCTCAATTAAAAAGATTACCATGTTTTCGCACCTTGCACAACTATTTGATGCAAATTTATCACGAATTTAGGCAATTTATTTCGAAAGCGCTCTATTTACAGGGAAATACGCCCATTTTAAGACATTTTAAGTGGCGCTTACAAGGGCTTTTATTTGCATTATATCTATAATTCAGGCAAAATGAAAACAAAGTTCTATATTTAGTGAATTGCTTTATTGACGTTTCTATGAATTGGGAGTGATAAACATGGCAAAAGCACAAGTAGGAGACATAATTGAATTCAAAGATGGCCTCACTGGGGTCGTTGAAAAGATTAACGAAAACTCTGTCATCGTAGATTTAACCTTGATGGAAAATTTCAAAAATCTAGCCATTGAAGAAAAAACAGTGGTCAACCATAAAAATTATAAAGTTATCCATGCAGTAGATGATGAAAAATAAACACGAACAAAAGAAAATTGCTACGCATCATAGACTCCACAGAACAGAAAGTCCTATAACTATCCATTCGCACAAAGGTCTATAATCCCATTTCACATGGCTCATTGTAAACCTCTGTGCTTTTTTGTGATAAAAAATAACCTAATCATACTAATTTGGAGTGAGCAACTATGCCGGAAAAAAAGATTATCATTATTGGAGCTGGTCCAGGCGGTCTAGCCGTGGCGATGCAACTTACAGAACAAGGTCACACGGTACATATCTATGAAAAAGCAGCTGAGATCGGTGGTCGAACGGCTCTATTAAAACAAGATGGCTTTTCTTTTGATCTAGGCCCTACTGCTTTAAATATGCCCAATGTTATTACAGCGCTTTTCACAGAGTGTCATCGTAATGTTCAAGATTACATTAAACTTGTTTCCTTAGATCCTTTATACAGCCTATATATAGATGATATTATTTTCAATCCCTCACCTGATCCAATAAAAACGAAGCAAGAAATCAGCCGTCTATTTCCTGGTGAAGAAGAGCATTATGACCGATTTATGCGAGATAACGCGAAAAAAATGATTTATCTTCTCCCATTGTGGCAAGAATCCTTTACATCTCTTTGGTCCGTATTCCAATTGCGTACGTTGCGAGCATTGCCTAGCCTCACTCTTGGCAATCACTTAGTCGATGAGCTGGCTAAATATTTCGAGGATAAGCGGCTACGTCTGGCGTTCTCTTTTGAAACAAAATTTCTTGGAATGTCGCCATGGGAAACACCTGGTGCTTTTTCTGTTATTCCGTTTGCCGAGCATTATTTCGGTGTTTTTCATATCATCGGTGGTATTAACCGCCTGACCAACGCGATGAGTGAGATTGTACGAGAAAATGGCGGTGAAATTCACTTGGGGCAACGCGTTCAGCAGATAAATACCGCGTCGAAAGAAATAACCTCTATTACACTAGAAAGCGGAGAAATCGTGGAAGGAGATTATTTTTTCCTAAATGCAGACTACGCTTACACGATGAGCCATCTTTTTTCTGAATCAAAAGCGCCCATCAGTCTAAAAAAACTATCTAAGAAGAAATATTCTTGCTCAGGTTTTGCTATGTATATCGGACTTAATACGACACTACCACTCAACGTCCATACTGTCATTTTCCCTGAGGATTTCCGTGTTCATATGGATGAAATTATGCACCAACTTATCATTCCAAAAGACTTGTCCATTCATATTACCTATCCTGCTGCTGTAGATAAAACGATGGCCCCACCAGACATGTCTACCCTTCGCATTCTTGTCCCCGTACCCAACAATATGAGTAGCATCGATTGGGAACAAGAACGCCCCGCAATGCGAGCACGAATTATAAAAACGATAGAAGAAAAATTAAATATCGAGAATTTAGAGTCCCATATCCTCACAGAAAAAATTATTACCCCTTTTGATTGGGAAGACGACTATCATATTTTTAAAGGTGCCATTTTCAATTTATCGCATCAGTGGTCGCAGCTTGGTCCACTACGTCCAAATAAAACACCATCTATCAAGAATATGAAAATCGTTGGTGGCTCTGCACATCCAGCAAATAGTCTTCCATTTATATTAGAAAGCGCCAATATTGCCGTTCGTAAATTTAATGAGCAAAAATAAGAAACCTGTTGCAACTACTCCTGCAACAGGTTTTTCTTTGTATCGTTTTCTAGACTCAAGTAATAACAAATCGTAAATAGGATATTTCCAACTAGCACAATAATTATGATGCTCCACAGCCCCATAAAGTAACCGAGTACGAGGAAAAAAGAGAGCACAATCCAATAAACAAGAACAAGTTCCGATTTTAGTGTTGGAAAATGTAAAACGCCCCATTGATCTGTCAAGCTAAGCATGAAATAAATCATCAGATGTAGAATCAATCCAAGCATCCACCAATTCGCAGCATCTGTCATTTGAACAACCGTTAAGGCTGGAGTAGATGTTGCTAGTTGTTTCACTTGCATTGCTACAGGCTCTATCAACATTTCAAAAACCATGACCATCGTAGCTGCAATAACGGCATAAATACCACCACGAATCCAATCTATCTTAATTTTTATCGTTATTTCCCGGGCAATAACGTGTGTTCCAACAATCAAAACTAACCAAATAAAGCCGAACGCAACAGGGATTCCCTTAATAACAAGTCCAAAATCTGATGCAACACCTGCTAATGGACCATTTGTCGTTAAACTCGTTTGCATCCATTCAATACTTGTACTGACCGCAAAAATCAGAATCGTAATGGCTGAACCTAAACCTTTACCATACTGTAGAATCAAAAAAATGATTGCAAAAATACCTGATACCATAAAAAATAGAGCATGAATGGCAGTTAGACGCACAGGCAATATATTTAAGACAATAAGTACTACCGCTAAGAAAAACAGCGCCATATAGAGCCATACAAAAAAGCGAAATCTCTTCTCTACCATAAAATAAATCAACTCCTATTTTCTAATTATAAATGATTTTAATCAAACTACAAATAATTATAAACAATTTCATCATAAAAAGAGTTACTTGTTGCTAAATATGTTCTTTTCCATTAAAGTATTCATAGATGGTAATGGAGTAAAGAGGTGTAAAAATTGAAAAGCAACAAGATAGATTACCGCCTATTTCTAGGCATCTTACTAGCTGCAGGACTTATGTATGTCACGTTTGACTATGCTACTGTATTCTGGTACTTGTATGGGGCATCCATGCTATTTCTTATTAGTTGGGTTATTTTAAATGACGAATTAAAAAAACATTATTCAATCTTAAAAAGTGTAGTTCCAGGTATTTTTAGTGGTATTGTCCTTTATATCTTATTTTACATAGGCGCACTACTTTTGAAATTTATTCCAGGAAATATGGACGCACTTGTTGCAGAAGGATATGGAAAATACGAACCAGATTCCCTGCTTATCTGGATATTGCTCGTAGTCGCCATCGTGCCAGGAGAAGAAATTTTCTGGCGGGGCTTCGTACTAAAACGATTAGAACATGATTTAATTCCTTGGGTAGCTGTTCTTATTATGTCCGTGCTAAATGGAGCACTAATGTTGTTTAGTGGAAATTTCATCATCGCTTTAGCCGCAGCACTAGCATCTATATTCTGGGGCTTCATATATGTAAAACGCCCAAGTCTATCGCTCTTAATTATATCGCATTGGACTTTTAATTTATTATTGTTATTACTTTTACCTATCTACTAAGACAAAGACCTTTTATCAAACTAAGCTGATAAAAGGTCTTTGTTTATTTTTGTTTCCTACACTACTTATCTCGCACTTCTACTTTTCCATCAGAAAATCCAATCACGATAGTGGAGGCATAATTCAGGAATAACCCATTTTCAACCACACCTGGCAAATTATTTAACCAATTATTTAGATCTTCTGGGTTGGCTATACTACCTATATGTAAATCCAAAATATAATTTTGACTATCCGTTAAATAAAGACTTCCATCTTCGTGATGACGTAATTTTGGTTTATAGCCACGCGCTTCTAATTGCCGTTCTACTTGTTTGTATCCGAATGGCACAACTTCTACCGGTAATGGGAAGGCGCCTAATGTTGCAACAACCTTGTCCTCACCAACAACCCAAATACTTTTTTTCGACACATTCGCTACAAGTTTCTCGAATAATAGCGCTCCGCCTCCACCTTTTACACCGCGAAACTCCTCATCCACTTCATCCGCTCCATCAATTGTTAAATCAATTTCAGTCACGTCATTTAGCTCCATTAAAGGAATATTGCGCTCTACCGCTAATTTCTCGGTTGCTTTTGAAGTTACAACACCTGTCACATTAAGGCCCTCAGCTACTCGATCTCCTAGTTTTTGAATCATATAATAAGCGGTTGATCCCGTTCCTAATCCTACAATCATGCCGTCTTGAATAAAGTCACATGCTTTTTCTCCTGCAATTTGTTTACTATTCATCTGCACTTAACCCCCTCTTTAAAATCCATACTCTTTCATTATATATAATTTCCAATGGTTCGCATAGTCGTATCCTAAAAAGGCTTTCATTATTAATATTACACATTGACATAATACAGCATTTTAATACCTAATTATAAGTTCAAAAGACTCATTAATCTTAGAAAATAAAATTCCTGAAAAAATTCACAAAATGTTCATAAATTAGATCTATAAATGGCCTTAGTTCGACTCCATGTGCCATTTTCCATACAAAAATATTTTTCAGATGTACTTTTCTATACTTTCAAAAAGCATTTTTCGACTTCAATTCTTTTCGAAAGTGCTATTTTCATCGTCAGAAGCGCTTCCTTACACAACCTTACAAAAATGTAATTGGACATTTTATCGTAAATGAGATACATTATATAAATACATGACACTTGTTTTTAACAATTGTAATATTAAAGAAACATTAAGAGGTGATACGTGACATGAAGAAATGGAAAGAAGCAATGTTTCATCCAACGGCGATTTTTATATGGAAAACTTTATTTTATCTCGCTATTTTACTCGGCTTGCTGTGGTTTTATGGCTTTAAGAATCCGAATGACACGACATTTATTTACAATGAATTTTAAAAGAAGAGAGGCGATTACGAATGAGTGTATCTTTTTTCACCACTTCCATTAATGAGCGTATTGATGAATGGGCACTGAAGACACCTAATAAGGCTTGCTATGATTATAACGGCGAGACTTTGACATACCATGAGCTGAAGGAACAATCAGACGCATTGGCTGTCTTTTTACTAAACGAATTAGATTCTAGCGCTCCTATCTTGGTGTATGGACATATGGCAGCTTCGCAAATTGTTGCTTTTCTAGCTTGTTCTAAAGCTGGTCGTGCGTATGTTCCGATCGATGTGTCAATGCCCGCTGATCGTATCAAACAAATTACGAAAGTGGCGCAGCCTAGCATCATTCTTTGTACAGATGTTTTCCCAGACGACGCTAAAACAAATGGTATTAGCATTATTACTTCAGAACAATTGAAACAAATCACGATGGATCATGCTGGTCAAAAACCTGATGAATCTCATTTTGTGAAAGCTGATGATAATTACTATATTATTTTTACATCTGGAAGCACGGGTGTTCCAAAAGGGGTTCAAATAAGCCATAATAACCTCGTTAGTTTTACGAATTGGATTTTACAAGATTTTGGAATTAGCGAAGGGACGCGTTTCTTGAATCAAGCGCCCTACTCCTTTGATTTATCTGTGATGGATCTTTATCCGTGCCTGCTTGCTGGTGGAACGCTGGTACCGCTGGATAAGACTATTAGCGCTAACTTAAAGAGTCTGTATGAAGCTATTCCTAAATTGGAAGTGAATGTTTGGGTATCAACGCCTTCTTTTGTAGATATTTGCTTAATGGATCCAAATTTCAATGGAGAAAATAACCCATCGATTACGCATTTCCTATTCTGTGGTGAAGTTTTGACGAAAGAATCGGCTTACACACTTAATACTCGGTTCCCGAACGCTACTGTATACAACACGTATGGACCTACTGAGGCAACAGTTGCTGTCACAAATGTCATTATCGATGAACAGAATGTGAATAAATATCCTAGCTTACCACTTGGTCGTATTAAGCCTGATACGAGACTTGCGATTTTAGATGAAGATGGTTTACCTGTACCAGATGGTGAAAAAGGCGAAATCGTCTTGATTGGACCTAGTGTTTCTAAAGGATATTTAAATGAGCCCGAGAAAACAGATGCCGTTTTTTACTATGATAATCCATTCCAAGCGTATAAAACCGGTGATTGTGGCACGATCATTGATGGGATGCTCTTTTTCCAAGGCCGTCTTGATTTTCAGATTAAACTTCATGGATATCGGATCGAGCTTGAAGATATTGAAAACAATTTAAAAGAAGTAAGTTATATTCGCTCTTGTGTCGTCGTTCCAAAGACGCGTGAAGGAAAAGTAGACAGCTTAGTAGCTTTTGTCGTCCCTTCTGCGCATGAATTTGAGAAAGAATACAAACTAAGTGCCGCTATCAAAAAAGAACTCGCAGAATCGATGCCAAGCTACATGATTCCACGTAAATGGGTGTATAAAGAGGAATTCCCACTAACGATGAATGGCAAAATTGACCGCAAGCAGCTTTCCAGTGAGGTGAACACATGACAACGCCATACGGATCAATACTCTATTTTGCAGTATTGTTCGCATTTTTAGCACCGATTGTGATTGCTGGCTTACTTGGCAAACGAATGCCGGTATACAATGCTTTTGTAACACTGGTCTTCATTTACATGATGTTCGCTAGCAATCCGATCCAAGCTATTGCCTTAATTGTATTCGTATTTTGGCAATTAGCGCTCGTAAGACTCTATTTTAATTATCGGCAAAAAAGTAATCACGGAGGCATCTTTGTACTCGCGCTTATTCTCTCCATCTTGCCGCTATTTATTGTAAAAGTACAACCATTACTTGCGGCACACACAACAATGATAGGTTTTCTTGGGATATCCTATCTGACTTTTAAAGCAGCTCAAATGATCATGGAAACGCGTGATGGCTTGATTAAGGAACTAAACTCATGGGACTTCATTAACTTCCTGTTGTTCTTCCCAACATTATCATCTGGCCCAATCGATCGCTTCCGTCGCTTTAAAAAAGAAGCTGATGCACCGATAGATCCTGATAAGTATGCAAATTTACTTAATCGTGGTATTTTCCTTATTTTCTTGGGATTCCTATACAAATTTATTATCGCCTATTTGATTCAAAATAATGCGATCACTGGCCTTGAATATAATCTCCATCACCATGTCCAATTCGGCTGGAGCTTGGTTGGTTATATGTACGCCTACAGTATGTATTTGTTCTTTGATTTTGCGGGCTATAGTGCTTTTGCGGTTGGGGTTAGTTATTTGATGGGTGTCCAAACGCCGATGAACTTTAACAAACCATTCGCAAGTCGTAACATTAAAGAATTCTGGAATCGCTGGCATATGACACTGTCCTTCTGGTTCCGTGATTTTGTCTTTATGCGTCTTGTTTTCTGGATGACAAAGAAGAAAATTTTTAAGAGTAAGTTTACCGTTGCTTATATCGCCTATTTTGTGAATTTTTTAATCATGGGTATGTGGCACGGGCTCCATTGGTACTACATCGTTTACGGGCTCTATCAGGCAACGCTGATTGTCGGTTTTGACCTCTTTGAACGTTGGAATAAGAAAAAGAAATTCTATCCTAAAAATAAAGTAACAAATGTAATTGGTATCGTGATTACATTCCAATTTGTCTGTTTCGGCTTCCTGATTTTCTCAGGTATTTTAGACAAAATCAGCTTTTAACTAAAAATAATATAAGGTGGTAATTAATATGGCATTTCGCGAAGATGTATTAGAAATTTTAGAGGAAATTACAGAATCAGAGGAAGTTGTAGAGAACACTTCTGTGAACTTATTTGATGAAGGTCTTTTGGATTCAATGGCAACCGTACAACTATTAATTGAAGTAGAATCACGCTTAGGCATCACTGTTCCAGTATCTGAATTTGATCGTGACGAGTGGTCTACACCAGATCAGATCATCGCTAAGCTTGAGGAATTAAAATGAAAAAGAAACTTTGGATGACATTTGGGCCTTTGCTTATTGCAGGGGCCGTGTTCTTATTCATCCTGTTTGGCCCAAGTTCCATCTTTGGTGGGGTTTCAAAAAGTACAATCCAAAAAAGTGCTACTTCTATGAATCCTACTGTCGTGCAAGGGGTTGCCATTCAACAAAAAATGCTTGCGACAGATAAGACATACTTACCTATTTTTGGATCATCGGAGCTTTCACGTGTAGATCAATTTCATCCAAATGTATTTGCAGAAAAATATAATCGTGGCTATACGCCATTTCTAATTGGTCGTCCTGGAACACAATCCCTTTCGCATTATTTGGATATTAAAGCGATGGGGAGCGAGTTAAAAGGCAAGAAAGTGGTATTTATCTTGTCACCACAATGGTTCCAGCCAGCTGGTGTCGACGATGGGCATTTTGGCGGGAATTTTTCGCCGCTACAAGCTTATAAATTTGCGATGGCTGATGAACCACCCACAGGTGAACGAAGATATGCTGCTCGTAGATTGTTGAGTTATAAAGTAGTAAAAAATGACTCGACCTTGTCTGCATTACTTGAAAATATCGCCTCCCCTGGGCCTAAAACAGAGGTGGACGCTTTTACTCGAGTAGCTGCTGATGCTGAACTCAAAATCTTGCAACGTAAAGATGACTTAGAATCGAAAATTATCCAAGGTTCTCGTGAGCAAAAAGTAACGGATAAGTTAAAGCTACTTCCTGATAAACTTGATTATGCCAAACTTGATGAACTTGCAACAAAAATGGGTGAATCTAAAGTTGGTGCGAATCCATTTTTCATTAAGGAGTCTTATTATAAGAAAAAAATCGAGCCCACCATCAATGAACTAAAAGATAGTCGGACGAACTTAAGTTATGATGAATCTCCTGAATATAGTGATTTACAATTGGTTATGGACGCTTTTAAAGACGTAGGGGCTGATGTTCTGTTTATCAATCCGCCAGTGAACGGTGCTTGGTATGACTATATCGGTTCTTCTAGAGAGAAATTGCAGACATACTATGATAAGTCGGGTGAGCAAGTGACAGATCAAGGATTCCATTACCTAGACATGTCACGTTATAGCGATACGCCTTACTTTTTAGAAGATACGATTCATTTATCTTGGCGGGGTTGGGTTGTTATCGATAAGCAGATTGATCAGTTTATGAAAGATACAGCAAAACCTAAGTACGAGAAAACGCCAAAACAGTTCTACTTTAAACAAACTCTCCCTCCCAAAAAGGAAGAAAATAAATAAAAATAAGGATGTAGATTACGTACTCGATACGCTTTCTACATCCTTATTTTTTATTCTACAGTTACACTTTTAGCTAGATTACGTGGTTTATCTACATCACAACCGCGATGAAGAGCAGCATAATAAGCTAGTAATTGACATGGTACAACGCTTGCGAGCGGTGTTAAGAGTTCGTGTACTTTTGGAATGACGAATTGGTCCCCAGGCTGGTTCACGCCTTCCATTGATAGGATGCAGGCATTGGCACCTCGAGCTAGTACTTCTTTAACGTTACCGCGGATGTTCCAGTTGATATTTTCTTGTGTAATTAGAGCGAGAACTGGCGTACCTTCTTCAATTAATGCGATCGTACCATGTTTTAATTCTCCACTTGCAAAACCCTCTGCTTGGATATAAGAGATTTCTTTTAGCTTTAGAGCGGCTTCCATTGCTACGAAGTAATCAATATGACGACCAAGGAAAAAGGCGTTGCGTGTTGTTGCTAAATATTCGCCAGCGATGTGCTCGATGATTTCTTTGCTATCTACAAGCGTCTCCATAGCGTTAGCGACAATTCCTAGTTCTACGGTAAGATCGAACTCTTTTGCGATTGTGAGGCCCTTAGCGCGTCCTGCAACAGTCGCTAAAATCGATAGGGCTGCAATTTGTGCGGTATAGGCTTTTGTTGATGCTACTGCGATTTCTGGACCAGCGTGCAAGTGCATCGTATGGTCAGCTTCGCGATCAAGCGTTGAGCCTGGTACATTGGTGATTGTTAACGAACGGTAGCCTAGTTCTTTGACTTTCACCAAAACTTGGCGGCTATCCGCTGTTTCACCACTTTGCGTGATAAAAATAAATAGCGGTTTTTCTGATAATAGTGGCAAATTATAGCCAAATTCACTGGAAACGTGCACTTCGACTGGAATTCCAGCTAGTTTTTCGATCAGGTTTTTACCAACCAATCCTGCGTGGTAACTGGTTCCGCAAGCAACGATATGAATGCGATCAGATGCCAAGACTTCTTTTATGATAACTGGATTTACGGTTACTTCGCCGTCTTCATTTTGGTAAGCTTGAATAATTTTGCGAATAACTGCGGGCTGTTCATCCGTTTCTTTTAGCATATAATGTGGGTACGTTCCCTTTTCGATATCGGATGCGTCGAGTTCTGCCGTGTAAGGTTCGCGCTCGATTTCTTCGCCTTCGAGGGTTTCGATCGTTACTCCGTCGCGTTTGACTAGAACGATTTCTTCATCCATGATTTCGACAAACTGGTCTGTTTCGCGAATAACTGCCATCGCGTCACTTGCAATTACATTGAAATCTTTGCCTTTTCCGATAAGAAGCGGGCTTTTATTTTTCGCTGCGTAGAGCGTTTCGTTATCTTGGTTATCAATCAGGCAAATCGCATAAGAGCCATGAAGTAAGCTAAGCGTTTTTGTGAAGGCTTCTTTCGTTGTCATGCCTTGGTTTGCGAACATTTCGATGAGCAAAACGATAACTTCTGTGTCTGTATCACTCGCAAAACCGACGTCTGCCAAATATTGATCTGTTAAAAGCGAATAGTTTTCGATGACGCCGTTATGAACAATCGTATAGCGCCCGGATTTACTTTGATGAGGATGAGCGTTGGCATGGCTTGGTTTGCCGTGTGTTGCCCAACGTGTATGTCCAATACCGATTTCACCAAACGCGTCGGCTGGTACTTCGCGACTCAAATCCGCAATCCGTCCTTTTTCTTTTACGACAACAACGCCATTTTTGGATTTCAAAGCGATTCCAGCTGAGTCATAGCCACGGTATTCTAATTTTTCCAATCCTTCAAGTAAAACGTCTTTCGCATTCTTTTCTCCTATAAATCCTACAATTCCGCACATATTATATATCCTCCAATGATTATGAGGGCAGACTTATCCCGTCTAACAAACCCTCTTTTTTGAAAAAAGACAGACTAATTTCCGTTGCCTGCTATTTTCCTGTTTCGTTTCCATAGAGGTTCTTACACATATTCCTTTGCGCTCTGTTCACCTGGTCACCCAAGTGGTTTGTAGCAAAGGCATCACGATTGCATGTACAACCGAGGGACTCCCGCCGAAATTTCGATTAATCCCTTCCTCGTCAACTAAGTATCTACTCAGTTCTGGCGCTTTTATTTAGTTGTAGCTATCCTCCCTTGCTTATTTTTTTAGGAAACAAAATTATCATACATCATAGTTGTATAGTTCGTCAAGCCTTATATATAGTACCAATTCATAAATTGGTATAGCTGTTGACAAAATACAGGTTTTATTTGATAATGGATAGGAGGCGTCGATTGCTAGTATCATCACATTTTGGCATCGACTAGATACGATGATTTACATTATGAAATTTGGAGGCTAACAGATGAAATTTTTTCAGAAAATACTTGCCGGATTTACAATTCTTCTTGTAGCATGGACTGTTTTTTGGAAATTTGGTTCTTTTCAAACGGTCAATGCGATGGATATGAATGGCCTACCTAGTACGGGTGATAGTTTTTCAATTTGGACGATTGTGATTGGTGCCATCTTAATTATTGCTGCGATTGCACTACTTTTTCGGAAAAAATGGTGAAAAAAAAAGAAGTTTGAACTCTAATCTTGGTTAGAATTCAAACTTCTTTTTTTGCTTGCTATAATCAAAAATAAGCTGGCGAAGATTCCCAATGTGCCGATAATTAGCTTCAAAGCGACAATTGTAACTTCTTCTTGTCCAATTTGCGAACCAATTTGGCTACCGATTTCTTTTAGTAGTTTGTCCAACCAGAGATATTCTGTTAGAAAATTGACGGACATTCCTAAAAGTGGGGCCGTGATGAACGTGTTTGGTCGTTTCCAACCGATGACGATGGCGAGTAAGAAGAAAATGCCGATCGCGATTCCGAGATACGCATCAAATGCCGTTGTGAGAAAGAATTCGTTACCCGATAGGACGATGATGGCTAATGTGATCGATGTTCCTAAGCCAAGTAGTGCAAAAAATACGCCTGTCAAACGCCATTTCTTTTGCCAATCGGTGTCTATGCTCACTGCTCTTGGTTTCCATTTTATGAACAGACACATGATTCCAATAATGATGACAACGAGCGAAACTATTCTCGAGTAATCGATGATACCTAGTTTCCCAGATTCAATCCACGAACCTATTTGATTGTGCCAAAGCATCCATCCTTGAAAAACGCCTGTTCCGATTAAAATAATGAGATTAATCAGGACGAATGATTTTCCAAGTAACGTAAGTACGCCAAATACGAGTAATAAAACGGTCCAACTTAGCGTTACCCAAACAATCCAGTTAAGCTCAAAGTCGGAGCCATTTAATGCCCAACTATAAAGGAAACTACCTGCGTTTGGAAGCAAGCTAGCTCCTAAAAATAACATGATAAAACCATTTATTTGTTTGTTCATCCTACAACTCCTTCTTTGTTTATCTTCATAAAAATATCTGAAGTTGTCATTTTCACGCTTAGAGCAGCGTCATTTTTTTGCCGTCAACGATATATTCTAACTCTGATAAACGCCAGTATTCCGCTTCTTTATATACGTAACGATAGGTGGCATTGAAAACATAATCATCGGTCACGCCAATTGGAAAGCCAGGATTCTCAAATGCGAAACACTGAATAATTCCCACTTCTGGCTCCATCATGCCAATATCATCTTTTCCAGCGTCGAAATACGCTGTGCCGATAGAACGGCCGCCAACTGTCACGTTAAATGAAAATACGACTTGCTGTACTTGAACATCCAGAAAATTAGCAAGGATAATATTGAAATTGATCGTATCCTCCGTTATCTCCAAACCAAACGGGAAAAGCTCCATTTCCCAACGCGGATCCCTATTTGCTTTTAATTGTTCTGAAATTCTTTCGCTCACTGAAATATCTTCCAATGTTGGAAAACTCTTTACCATTTCTCTTTTCTGCAAATCATAAAGTGACCAAGTTAGTTCCATAGTAGTTCCCTCCATAAAAAGTACCCTTTTTACTATTCTACCAGAAAAAAGGGATTTGGACGATGAAAATCACGAAAAGATCCTTTTTTCAAAGAGAAGCTGGAGCGTTTCCGTATGCCACGGTCTTCCAAAGACTCGTTTACTAACGAAATATTCGGCACGTTCCACGTCCCCTTCTTCATTTTCTGCTTCCATTGATAGCTTATGTACAAACCTTTTTTTATCTAGCCGGATTGCTCTGATTTTTTCTTTTGGTAAAAAAAACATTTGTGTCTCGGATTTACCAACGATGGAAAATGAGAATGTAATCAAGCCAACTTCTGTGAAATCTAGTACTAAACTGTGTCTCGTGCGCATCGATGGGCCGGCGTACATTAGTCGGTGGTAGCTTGTTGCCATGCCGTTATCTGCTAAATATTCGTTTACTTCTGCCTCAATCTGCTCTTTCATTGCCATGTATAATTCACCTCTTGTTTATTTTAACATAGATGACGCGTAAAAAAAGCTAGACAAATTGCCTAGCTCGAATCTTAGTGATGACTTTCTATGCCTTCAAATTTTGAGCTGTCGTAACGATATTCGCTGCTGTTAAACCGTAGAATTCTTGTAAAAAGGGCATCAGACCAACTTGACCAAACTGCTCGCGTACACCGATTCGTTGTAGTGGTACCGGATGATTCTCGCCAAGAAATTCGGCCACTGCACTTCCTAAACCGCCGTTGATATTGTGATTTTCTGCGGTGATGACGCATCCAGTTTTTTGAACAGATTGCAGCAATGTCGCGCCATCTAGTGGTTTAATGGAAAACATATCAATAACCTCAGCGAAAATTCCTTCTGTTTTTAAAATTTGGGCGGCTTTTAGAGCTTCTGTGACCATGATTCCCGTCGCGCAAATAGTGATGTCTGAACCAGTGGTTAGTACTTTCGCATTGTCAAACGTTGTCCCTTCATCGTAAAGCCGTGTTGCATTTTTACGGATGGTTCGGATGTAATGAAGTCCACCTTTTTGATAGGAATTTTCTAGAAGCCAGCCGAACTGTGTTGCATCGCTTGCTTCGTAGACGTGCACATTCGGAATTTCGCGCATCAAGGCAATGTCTTCAAAAGTCATGTGTGTGCCACCGTTATGTTCGGCCGAAACGCCTGCGTCAGAGCCGACAATTACTGCCGAAAGTTGCGCGTAGCCTAGTGATACGAAAACTTGATCGAAAGCGCGTCGTGTGACAAATTGCCCAAACGAATGGATGAACGGTTTGCGTCCCAGTATGCTTAATCCCGCCGCGACTCCCATCATATTCGCTTCCATAATTCCGACGTTGACGTACTGTCCTGGTAGCTCGTTTTTCAAGCTTCCAGTTGACATCGAACTACTTAAATCAGCCTCCAGCGCAATCACATTTGAATCCGATGCCGCCAATTTTCGAATCGTATCCGCGTAAACTTGACGCATTTCTATCTGGTCTTTTTCAAGTATGTGTGTCATGCCCGCACCCCCTTCAAGTCATCTTCTAACTCTAAAATTGCATCATTAATTGCTTGCCAATCCGCATCATTCGGACGTAAGTGATGATTATCGGCCTTCTCTTCAATATGCGTCACACCTTGACCTTTCACCGTATCAAGCACAATCGTGTATGGTTTTCCCGAACTATTTTTCGCCTTCTGAATCGCGTTATCAATTGCCTGCGTTGATTTCCCGTCCACTTTTTCCGTGTGAAAACCGAACGCTTGCATCTTCGCTTCCAAATCGAGGGGATCAATAATATCCGCCGTCAAGCCATCGAGCTGCTTCTTGTTATCATCAATGAACACAATCAGGTGGTCCAAACGATGGTGTCCGATAAACTGAAACGCTTCCCAACACTGGCCCTCATTAAGTTCACCGTCGCCGACAATCACGTACGTATAATTATCGCGCCCAGCCAACATGTTCCCGAATGCAATCCCGCCAGCGACCGAAATCCCCTGTCCAAGCGATCCCGTCGTCATCTCCACACCCGGCGTCAAGTTCCGATCCGGATGTGACGGCAAAGTTGTTCCATTTTGATTCAGCGTATACAGCCGATCTTCCGTGAAAAATCCCTTCAAAAATAGCGTCGCATAAAGCGCAGGTCCACCATGTCCTTTTGACAACACGAAGTAATCGCGATTGGGATCATCCGGATTTTGCGGCTCCACTGCCAAATGCTTGCCGTAAATCACCGCCAGCGCTTCGACAATCGATAAACTCCCACCAAAGTGCCCAAAGCCTAGACTCTTCAACTCTTTCAATGTGTAGAGCCTGATTTGACGTGCCGCCATCTCTAAATTATCAGATAATATCATACTTCCTCCTCCAACGCTTTATTTTTTTTCCGTTTCACACTAAGCCCAAACATCACGGCCAGAATCACAATCAAGCTCACTACAATCGCAATCGTACCGCCATGATTCGCGAGCACTCCGAAGAAAATCCCACTCACGCCAAAATCAGTATCCGAGAACGTCGAATTCGCAAAACCGAGATTTCCAAGCACTGGCATCAAGAAAACCGGCAAGAAACTAATCAAAATCCCGTTCACAAACGCCCCGAGAACCGCGCCACGCACGCCGCCCGTTGCATTCCCAAACACACCGGCCGCAGCTCCTGTGAAGAAATGAGGCACAACGCCCGGTAAAATAATCACGCCACCCGTAAACGTCATAATCACCATACTGAAAATCCCGCCGACAAAACTTGAGAAGAACCCAATCAACACAGCATTCGGCGCATATGGATAAATAATCGGCACATCAAGCGCAGGTTTTGCATTCGGCACCAAACGCTCCGAAATCCCTTTAAACGCTGGCACAATCTCCGCCAACACCAACCGTACTCCAGATAAAATAATGAACACACCCGCCGCAAAAGTCCCAGCTTGAATCATCGCAAATACGATATAATTTGTTCCGGAGCTCAAGTTCGCCTCCACATAACTAGGCCCAGCAAACAACGCCACGACCACATAAATCACCATCATCGTCAGCGCAATACTCACTGTACTGTCCCGCAAAAATCCTAAACCCTTCGGAAAATTGATTTTCTCCGTTGATTTCGGATTTTTCCCAGCAACCGCCTTGCCGACAAGTCCACTCACCGCATAACCGACCGCGCTAAAATGGCCCAGCGCCACGTTGTCATTCCCCGTCAAAATTCGCATAAATGGCTGCACAATCGCCGGAGATAGCGACATGATAATGCCAAGCGCCACAGCCCCCGCCATGATCAGCGGAACCGACGTAAAGCCTGCCACCGTCATGATTACTGCCAACATACACGCCATATAAAGCGTATGATGCCCCGTCAAAAAGATATATTTAAACTTCGTGAACCGCGCAATCAAAATATTGACCATCATCCCGAAAAACATAATCAACGCTGTATTCGTCCCGTAATCCGTCAACGCAATCGCCACAATTGCCTCATTGTTCGGCACGACTCCCGTCACATGGAAAGCCGCCTTAAACATTTCTCCAAACGGTGCGAGCGCAGCCGACAAGATCCCAGCCCCCGCCGAAATCACGAGGAATCCAACAAATGTTTTCGTCGTCCCTTTTAACGTGTCCGATAATTTTTTCCGTTGCGCAATCAAGCCAATTAACGCGATCAGCGCCACCAGAATCGCCGGCTGACTCATAATATCCACTAACACTTTTAGAAAGTCACTCATATCTCTTACCCTCCCTATTTTTTAAATCAAGCCCTTGTCCCGCACGACCGCCGTTACCTTCGCGCGCAGCTCATCCATGTCGATAATACTGTCCAGCACGATCACCTCACCGAGCGATTCGCCGCCCTCCGCAATGTCCTTCGCGAGGAAAAACACGTCCGCGCTGTCCGGGGTCGCCGAGCTCAAATCCGAGTGCGACACCTCCACATCCGTCACGCCAAGCTCCGTCAACACCTGATTAATATTCATCTCCACCATAAAACTCGTACCAAGACCAGATCCACAAACCGCTAAAATTCTCATTCCCGTTCCTCTCCTTCTATCAAATTCGTAATTTCCTCCACCGTTTCCGCCTGCTTCAATTTCTCCAAAGCCACATCATTCGTCAAAAACTTCGTCAATTGCGACAAAGCCTTCAGATGCGCCTCGTTATCCACAGCCGCCAAACAAATAAAAATATCAATCGCAGGTCCCGACGCATCCACTAAATGCACCGGCGTCCGCGTTCGCAAAAACGACATCCCAATCTGATTCACGCCTTTTTCCGGCCTAGCATGCGGAATCGCAATCCCTTTTCCGATATGGATGTACGTCCCCATTTCCTCAACCGTTTCAATCATCGCATCCACATAATCCGTTTTTACACGATTCGCCGTCACAAGCGGTGTTGCCGCAAGCCGAATCGCCTCTTTCCAATCCAGTTCCTCATCCGTAAACTGAATCATGTCCTTCGTTAATAATTCAGATAGCATTGGCGCGTATCCCCTCTCTATCAACACTTTTCCGTAAATCTTATTAAAAATCGCATCATATAACTTCTGCTCATCCTCGATCACCGCGTGCCGCTCAATGATTTCCAGCAGCGCATCCACCGAAATATGGCGGTGATCAATCGTTGGGAAATCCGCCGCAACCGCCTGAATCAAGTAATTCTTCTCAAGCGACGTGAGCAGCGGCTGAACTAAGTACACCGGTTTGCGCGTCGGCACATACACCGTCGAAAAAATCATATCGTATCCCGACTCCGGAATATTCGCCCCGTCCGCCATCCTGAACCGCAACTCCGGAAACAACTGGCGCAACTGCGATTTCATCATCAGCGACGTACTAATCCCATTCGGGCAAACCAACAGCGCCTCAAAATCCCGCCGCGCCTCACGCTTCCGCTCAAAATACCCACCAAAATGAATCGTAAAATAACCAATCTCCGCCGCGCTCACGGTTTTCCCAGTCAGTTTTGCAAGTGGCGACAACGCCTGCCTCACAAACGCGAACAACTCCGGGTGCGCCGTCTTAATCTGCTCCGTCATCGGCGCGACCAGTGGCAGCGAAAACACAATTCGGAAATACGCCGGCACCAGATGATCGTAAAGACTCCGCCGCAACTCGCGCTTATTATCCAGCGTCAACAACGTCAGCTTCTCAAAAGCCGCAATAATCCGATCCGCCAAATCCAGTAGCACCACATGCTCCCCAATCTCCGCCGTCCGCTGCGCCCCAATCACTTGCACCGTCACATAAAGTCGCTCCATCCCGTCCTGCATCCCGAACAACGCCGCCACAAGCGATTCCGTCAACCGATACACCGACTGCTGCCCAATCAACTCCCGCTCCACATCCGAAAACACAAGCCCCGCATGCTTCCCGCGACACCTCAGAAACGCCGCCAAATAAAGCCATTCCCGCTGCCGATCCTGTACCAGCTCCACCCGATTCACCTTTTGCCAATCCAGCAGAATCCGCTCCGTCTCGTCCAACCACGCGCGCAGTCCCCAGCTTTCCAAAACGAATTTCAGCGCGACCTCACCGAGCGGCAACACCAACAGCGCATTCACACACCGCCCCGCCAGCACCCGCTTATCCCGCTCCGCCCCAACCAAATGGTACCCAGAAAGCCGCGAATAAACCAGCCGAACATCCGCCTCCGCACAAAACCCACGCACCTTCTTCACATCACTCAGCGCCGTATTCCGACTCACATGCAACACCCGCTGATAATGAAAATTCGAAATTTCCTCCTGCCGCATAAACGTGTATAAATAAAGTAAATAGACCCGATCCTGCTCCCCGAGAAAAAGCTCCTCCTGCCGTATAAATAACTCCGATCCCTCCAAATAAGCCGTTTTCAGCCCAGGATCGATAATAAAACACTGATTTCGCATCCCAATTTCCGATTTCCCAACATGCCGCAAAGCCTGATTCATCTTCTCAAAATCATATTGAAACTGCCTCTCCGACAGCCCCATTTTCCGAACAAGCGCCCCGCTCGTCATTTTCTCATACCGAATAATCTGCTCAAAAAGCCGAAATGCACGTTGATCAAACATGATTGCCTCCTCCTTACTTTTCATTTTAAAGCGGTTACATAAAGATAGCTAGGTGATTTGAGTACAAAGTGTGTGGTGGATTTGGAGGCGTGATTGGGTTTTTGGTGGGGTATTGTGATTATAGCAGAGGTTTTGGAGGAATAAAAAAACTAAGACAATCCAGTTTTAGGAACGTCTTAGTCTAAATCTATCATTTTTTATTTCTTTTAATTGTTTCTCTTAATTCTTGCCAAGTGATTATTTTATTTCTATTTTTATGAATCATATACATCACCATTCAGATAAAAGCTATTCCAATCGCAAGGAATCATATCACTGGTTTGTTGAGCAATCTCTACATAAATTTTATTTAGTTCTTTTTCAAACATTGTCATCCTCCGCTGTATTATTACCAAATAGCTCTTAATCAGGATTAATTAAGAGCTATCAAATTTTTACTACATGGATGTTACAAGGTATATTTTGTTACGCTTTAAGAATATCCAAAAACTCTTTAAAATTCTCACTGATAAGACAAGTTACTGGCTCCAACTCAACCGACTCCTCGTGGTTCCAAACACAGACAGTCGGTTCATCTACGTTTTCACGATAATCTAAACAAACCAAATCCCCCGCAAATAATGCTGCAATCGGCAATAATTCAGTTCCAATTAAATCCTCATCCGTAATAATTCTCTCATCAAGCTGAGTTCTGACTACACCTATATCATAATATTCATCTTCTCTCGTCCCGGTGACATTCAAGATGCATAAAAATCTATCTATTGAACACTCATGATTATTACATGTAAAAGTATCCCTTATCGGAATAGCTCCACTAAATTTCTGGATAAATTGTTTGTACGATTCTGGCAAGGCTATGCGCCATTTCCTTTCCCTCTCTAATAACAATTGGCTATCTGGTAATGGATTAATTATAGAATCTGGCTTCATCTAATCTTATGCCCATAAAAATACTTAGCTCCTATCTCCCAATTCTTCTTGGAAAGTTCATTCACGTAGCTAGTGACAGAATTCAAGCTATCTTGATTCATCTCTGTCTGGTAGTCAACAGGGCACTTAATCCCACTCCAAATTGAAAGCAATGAGGGTACTATACTCATTTTTAATTTAGTAGCATTTTTCAAAGATAAAAATGCTTGGTTTATTAATTGTTTTGCTTCATTTCCTGGAAATACTGGTTGCCCTGCATAGTAATAGTCAGGCTCTACTCCTTCTATCTTCTCTAGATAAAATTCTCCAATTTGATTAACTGATGCGTCTTCGGGTAACAATTCAGTATACGCAAGAATTGTATCTAAAGCATCTCTTATCGTTTGCTCAACATATATATCTTCCCATTCTTCAAGTAAAGCTAATAAATACGGCACAACATTATATGATAATGCCGTTGGGGCGCATGCAGCAAAAGTATTAGCATTTGAATCGGATACAGTTGAAAGAAAGACCATATTATTATCAATCAGAAAATCCTCATGCGTTGCGACCGAACAAAATAATCTGATGCATAAATTCAGTACTTCCTCATCTCTTGTGCTATTCATTAGATCAATAAGCATATTTTTTATTGTAAAGTCACCTGATTTAAGAATTTCCATAATGCTAAGAATGCATTCTTGCTCGCTAGTTATTGAAGCAAAATTATCTTTTATTGTGGCAATAGATTCGTTATCTAAAATCGGGCCATACCATATGCCACTTACCAAATTATTGTTTTCAACCAACCGATCTCCACTTCCTTTCGATTCACCTTAATCCACTATCTCTCTGCCATTTCAATACTTTGTTTTGGAATGTCGTAACTTCAGTATGGTTAGGATTATTTCCAAACACAAACAAACCACCTTCAGTTTGATGTATCTTAAGTATTTTAGCATTCTCTTTACCAAGTCCTTCAGTATGATAGAAATCTAAATCTAATCCTTCTAATTCACTTCGCCGAATCGTTGACTCACCAGTAAATTGAATATTGCTCTCCATATTTTCTCCACCAAATGACAATCCCTGCCTATGATGTCCCTTAGGCAATTCACCTCTACTCACCATAGATGTATACTCATCTCTCGCTGCCTTTAATTCATCTCCAGCGACAATTTTTGATTCATCGGGATCAGGGAACCAACTCGGATTTTCCTCGTGTAATCTCTTGGCATCATCATAGTATGGACCATATACATCTTTCCCCATAGGAGTAATATCATCAGCTTTTTTCGTTACCATTTCAAGTGTTTCATCAGATCCGTTACTAATAATCCTATTAAAAGTTGAAGCTGCTTTTTCAGAGCTCACAGCTACATCATCAACAAAACCAAACCCATCCGCAACCAAACGCTCGCCGCCAAAGTTCAAATTCCGCATGTTATCTCCGAAATTCGCCGTCATTTTCTTAACGGTAGTCAAGCCTTCCTGCGCCGTATTCTTCACGGTACTCGCCACATCACCGAGCACCCGCGGCACATTCCGAATCCGCTCCGCACTCTCACGCAATGCTTGTTTTCCCATCGCGTCCAAATTCGACAATCCTTGTTTCATGCTCTGCCTCAGCGTCAACTTACTGCCTGCTTGAACTGAATCGACGGCCAAACTTCCTGCTTTCGTCGCTTGGCTAAACGCACGTAATCCTTTCACGCCCGGAATGATATCCAACAACGCAAACGCCCCACGTGTCGCGCGCTCGGTCCCGTCCATTTCGCGTCCAGTCATCCAGTCTTTACCGGTCGCGGCGCTAGACAATTCCAGTGTACCATATGCAACGCCGAGTGCCAATCCTGCAGGTGGGCACAGAATACTCACGCCGATAATCACGACCGCAATCCCGATATCACGCCAAAATTCACGGCTCTCTTGCTCATCCCGAATCGATTCATACTCAAACGCGCGCGAACTCGACACCGCGGATTGGTACTGCTCGTATGTAAACTCTTGGTCGGGATTTTGCTTACTATACTCTGCAAACTGCGCCTTCAAATTATCCGCAAAAAAGTTATCGCCTGCCATGATATCGCTCAAATTTATCTTGTCTTTTGGCACCGTCGTCGTTTGTGGCGTCGCGCCATATCCGTAACCGTAACCCGTCGTTACAATCGTCGTCGCGCCAATCGTGTTTTTCGTCTCATAATCATCAATTGACAAAGCTTCCATCTTCTCCACAAACTTATCGATATCCTTATAAAACGGCTCATCAATCACGCGTTCGACCATACTTCCCGCATCTCCCGCGTAATCTTGCAGTGTCTCCATTTTTTCGAACATGGTCTGATACTTGCTTTCCTTATCGGTGAAAGAGAACGAAATCACGCCGTCTTGGTCATCTTTACGAATATCATTTTGTGCATCTTCAAAATTGCGATTGATGTCTTTTAAATAATCCGTCACGCCTTTTCCTGAAAACATGCCTGAATTAATCAAGCCTTTCAGTGCATTATGCGATTTATCCCACTCATTTTCTTTATATTTTACATCCATCTTTCGCGCCTCCCTCCTACTCTGGTAAGTCTAATTTTGTATAGAATTCTTGGCCAAGCGACTCGTCTTGCTCCATCATCGTATTGATTGTATACGCGACAAGCCCCGCGATTTGCGCATAATTATCATACAAATCCATCGCCTTTTTATTCGCCTTATCGTAAACTTCCAGTGCCTTCTTCGCCTTGCCATCTTCATAAAACGTGATTGCAGAAATAGATTCAGTTGATTTTCCCAGCTTCTCAAGCTCTAAAATAATCTTGTTAATCCGATTAAAAATCTCTGAAATCTCATCCACGCTAATCGATATATCTGCGGCACCGCCTCCAGCACCTGCTCCGTCCATTGCTACGTTAGCCATGTTGCGCCACCTCCTTGTAAGGGAATTCCATTTCGTCAAACACGACTTTCATCAACCAATATTGGCTCACCTGCTGATATTGCTGACGCGCGACATCTAGTGAAATCAGTTTGTCGCCGTATAAGAAAAATAGCCAGTTTTGATAGAAGCTTGGTTCGGTTATTTCGGCTGGGTATTTGTCTAAATGAAACACTTCGAAATTGAAAACTGGTTCGCTTAGTTCCATCGCCTTGATTTCGTTTTTTTCTTGGTTGGTGAGTTCGGTAGTAAGGAAAGTTTTCTCATCAATGCCTGGTTCGCGTGCGATTAACGGGAAACCGTCGTATAGCACTTTTAAGGCATGGGCTTTGGACAGAACGAGTAAGCGGTAGTATTTGTTTTTCTCGGCTTCGATGATGAGGACGACTTCTTCGGTGTTGTCTTCTTGGAACGAGAACATGATGTTGTTGCAGCGTACGTATTTCTTGCTTCGATGGTACGCGGATAGTTTGTTGATAACGAAGGCGCCACTTTTGGTGACAGCGCCTTCTGGTGTTAGGATTTCTTTTGCGATGAGTTGTTGCTGTGCGTATGCCATTGGGTCATCGTCTCGTAAAATGAATACTTCTTTGCCGGGAAAACCGAATAGGACATTGCCATCCGTTGCGGCAAGAAGGAGATACATTTCTTCAAGGCTAAAATAATCATTAGGATCAAGTTGTTGTGTCATAGATTTTTGACCTCCCGCACTTTGGATTCGCTGTCGTAGGCTTCGATGTATTTCTCTAGATTTTCTAGGGCTTTCGTTTGTTCTTTCATCGCGGATTTCACATCTTCGTGATATTGAACAATGATATCCAAGTAGGCAACAAAGGCTTGCTTGGACTTGCCTTTCCACGTGACACCATTGACATAACTTTTCAGAGTAGTCGCCTGATCGTAGCTGTTTTTTAAGGCTGTGTCTATTTCTTTTGCTATCGTTCTGGCTTCTCCCACTTTATCTCCGTATATCGTAACTTTATCAGCCATTTGCTCATCCCTCCTTTGCTGCGGCGTCTCTATAATGCACGTACCGCTCATACGCCTTGTCGCGCGCCGCTGTTAAACTGGAACGCTTGTCGCTCGCGTCATTAATGTAGCCTTCTAGCTGTGTTGTCAGTTCTTCTCGTTTGGAATCGAAATGCTTGGATGGAATGACAGAATTACTGAAATTCGGATGCGCGCTTTTGTAGGAGGAAAGCGAACTCCTCGCTTCCCCTATTAGTTTGTCGTGCTCAGTAATCGCATCCTTGAGCCTATCGTGCAACCGGTCATAATCATCGCGTTTCTTCTCCAATTCTGTGGACATAATATCTATCCCAAAAATTCTAGCCAATCAAATCCCTCCTTATTTCGCTGGTTTCACAACTTTAATTTTCTCTGCTATGCCGTTTTGGATGTAATACGCCTCAAATGGCAGTAAGTTCGGTTCTTTGTAGTTTTTATTGCTGACGTCGATAACGTTTTGGTCGCCGATTTTGCAAAGGGCAATTCCGTTTTTCTGTTTCTTAATCGCGCCGCTAACTTTGTCATAGCCTCGTCCCATCGTGCTTGTGTTGCCTGCAATGATGAAGTAGATGCCGAACCTTGCGCCATTTTCAAGCAGATTGGTAAAATCGGTTTCGAGGTCGCTGCTGATGCCATTGACGATTAAGTCGAGATCGGCAATCGCAACAAGAACTGGGCGGGCGTCTTTTAGGAATTCGGCAGTCGTTGTTAGCCCACCGCTTTCTTTTTGAGCCGCTGCAAAACCGTCTTGACGACTTTCTAGCAAACCGTGAAGTTCTTTGAAAATCATCGTGATGGTTTCGGTGTCGTTGCCGTATGCGTTGACGTTCGGTTTGTAAGCCGCGAAACGTAGCATTGGATTATCGGTCAGAATGATGTCGATTTGCGGATTGACCACCATAACGTCAAGCAGTGTCACCATCGTTGACTCAATCAATTCGACGCGATCGCTCATCACGAGTGTATTTTGATTTTCTTTGTAGTGTAATGGAATAGGTTCGACATTTTCAAAATCAACAGCAAACGGTAAATGGCCAGCTGCGAGCATGTTTTGCGTCGATTTCCATGATACGAAATCTTGGAATGGGAGCACTTCTGGAACCATTGGAATCGGAAGTGGGCGCTCGCCAGTCCATGCATCAGACATTTCTTTCGCCTCTTGCTGAATCGCACTAATGATTTGTAACGTGTCTTCGCCTTTGTTTGGAAGCGCTGTTTGGAACACAGCGATATCGTCCTGTTTCACCAAGCCGCGACCTGGTAATTCCTCGCTCGTTAAGTCGGTGCGCCCGATGATACTTCTCGCGTCGGATGCCTCGATTAGGTAAAGCGGGATTTGCGTTTTAATATTGGAAAGTAACGGTGTGCGCATCGCATTTTGCTGGCCAGCACTGATGACGAGATTGATTCCGACACCGGCACCTTCACGCGCAATTTGCGTCATAATCTTCTCGAATCCTTCTTGGAACGGCGATTCTTTGACTGGATCGAAATTATCAATAATAATCACGACATTTGGCAAAATTTCTCCGCTCGCTTTTTCGTACATGTCAAGATTCGCGACGCCGAACTGGCTTAATTTACGTTTACGATCCTTTAACTCGCGGTCAAAACGACGAACGAATTTGCTGACTTTTTCTTCTTCATCAAGCATAATCGTATCGGCGACGTGTGGTAATTCGCGCAACGGCAAAAGACCATTGGTTCCGAAATCGAGCAGGTAAATGTGCAGGTGTTCGGGATTATGCACGCGTGCCAAGTCCATCACGACAGTTTGCAGGAAGGTTGATTTTCCGTAACCAGGACTTGAGTAAACCGCGATGTGACCGTCTTTTGACAAGTTTACTTCGACGGCACGCTGATCTTGCATTTCAGGAATATCCATGAAACCAATAATCGGTGCGAGTTCGGATTTCTCTTTTTGCCATGCTTCTTTGTAATCGATTGGATGCAGCTCTGGCAAGAAAATCATATCTTCCAAAGGCGGCAACCACGGACGCGGTAACATCGCAATGTTCGCTTCCTCCGTATAATCGTGAATATAATCGATCACCGCATCCAGCTCTGACGGCACTTTCGAAATATCCTCTTTATCGCCCAAACCACTCAAATCTTCCGTCAAAATTTCATACTGACCGAGATCGTTAATCGCGTAAATCGTCGTGTCCACTTGCTCTTGATCGTCTTTATCCGGCACGTAATCCGCGCCACTCCAAGCACTTTGGAACAATTCGTAAATCTCGTTATTCCCGACTTGCAAATACGAACGGCCGGGTAGCGTGATTTCCGCGGCGTCTGGTGTTTTCAAAATTTCATTGGAATCCGACGCGTTTTGTACTTTCAGCGCCAGTTTGAATTTCGAGTTCGACCAGATTTGGTCATCCACGACACCACTTGGTTTTTGCGTTGCGAGAATCAAATGGATACCGAGCGAACGCCCAATACGCGCTGTTGAAACTAACTCTTTCATGAATTCCGGTTGCTCACTTTTTAGCTCGGCAAACTCATCGGAAATCAGGAATAAATGCGGCATCGCTTCTGATGCTTCGCCTAATTTGTATAATTTTTGATATTGGTTAATATGGTTGACATCGTGCTCGCCGAATAGACGTTGACGCTTCTGCAATTCGGCTTTGATCGAAGCTAGCGCACGCATACTTTGCGCGCCGTCCAAGTTCGTGATCGTACCGAGCAAATGTGGCAAGTTTCGGAACAGATTCGCCATGCCGCCGCCCTTGTAATCGATCAGCAAGAACGCGACTTCATATGGATGGAAATTCACGGCAAGCGAGATAATGTACGATTGAATAATCTCCGACTTACCAGAACCCGTCGTACCCGCGACCAAACCATGCGGACCATGGGCTTTTTCATGCAAGTTCAGGTTGACAATATCGTCTTTCCCACGCAAACCAAGCGGAACCGCCAAGCTCTTATACGTCTCATTTTTCTCCCAACGCGCGCTAATTCCAAGCTCTTCCACGCGATCGACACCGTACATTTCCAAAAATGTCACCGATTCTGGAATTGAATTTTTCAGATTCTGCAAGTGATTAAGCGGCGCCAACGCACGACTCACACTCTCTTTATCAAAATCAGCAGGGAAATGATCCAGCGTAAAGCCACGATTCACAAGCTCGCCTTGCTCCAACAGCACATTCCCGTTCTTCGCGTCCCGAATATCAATAACCGTTTTCACATGCTCCGGCAGACTCTGCATCACGTCCTGCACGAACACAAGCGAAACCCCGTACTCACTCGGATCCTCATTGAAAAACTCCATCACCGTGTGATCCATCATCAGTTTCTCGTCCGTCACAAGCACCACATAATGCGGCGAAAAGTACATCTGCTCCGACTTGTTGCCCTTTTCCTCCAAAGCCATCTTGCGCTCCTTCAGAATTTGGTACAACGAGTTCAAAACCTGGTCCCGCGAACGCTCATGATACACGAAGCCACGCACATTAATATCGCGCAAACTCGCGTGTGGCAACCAACGCATCCAGTCCCACTGTTCCTTTTCCTCTTCCGGGAATACCGTAATAAACTGCAAATCATAGTAGCTGTGGAATAACGCCGTCTGCATCACCATCAACTGCAACTGCTCAATCACAAGCGCGCGGTGTCCAATATAACCAACCGGCCCGTTCATCAAATCCGTCCCCATCGGCACATCCTTCACCGAATAATACTGCGACTTCAAATTCTTCGCGCTATCGATCAAATCATCCTCGTCCTGCGAAAACTCCTCTTCCTGGAATTCCACATTAAAAGACGTATTCTCATCCCCAGTACCAACCCGATACTGCAAAAAGTCATGGTGGAACATCGTCTTCTCATAAATCCGCGAATCCACAGAAAGCGCCATATCGCGAATTTCCGTCACTGTTGGAAAATGATAATGTAGCGCATGCGCCTGTTCCTCCGCTGCTGCGTGAAGTTCCGACGTCTTATCCTTCAAATAACGACGATAGCTCGCGTCACGTTCCTTCATGTCCACCTTATATTTTTTGCGATTTTTCACATACGTAATCACCGAGAAAATCACCGTCGCGCCCGTCATCCCAAGCGTCATCAACACGAAAATCGGATTTGGCCGTAAAAACATCATCACAATCGACATCGCAATCATAATCAGCGGTGGAATCAGAATTTTCATCAATTCCTCGCTTGGTTTCGAAGGCTTGCCCGGCGGCTTCGCAATCGTCAAATTCGACTCCGGCGCACGATAAATAATCCGCGGCGACCGGTGATAATCCGGATAATCCGCACTAAACGCATTGTCCGGCGCCACAAGCTGTGCAAGCGTCGCGTGAACCCGACCATCTCCCGCGATCACCTCGATGTCCTCCTTACCGACCCGAATCGTCACACCGTCAAAATACAGCTGATCCCCAGCCGCTAATAGGCACTCCTTTTCCACACGATAATAGTTGTGGTAAACAATTCCACCATACACATTCAATTTAAATGCCGCGCCAAGCTCCTCACGAATAAACAACAAATCCGCCGTCGTGCCCGCAATCACAACATCATTAAAATCCTTCTCACCAAACGTAATGGCATATTTCGTCGTCGTATCAAAAACCTGCGACGCCACATCCTCCGTCAAATAAAACTGGATTTTCTCCCCGTCAGACGTCTCCAAATTCAGACGCTCATTCAGCGCAAGCGGCAAATCACCCAAAAACCATTGACCCGCGTCCTCATTCCAGACCACCTGCAACGAATCCGCCAAATTCTCATAGGTCACCGTGTGATCCAAGTTTCCGCCAATCGTTACCTCTTTTTTCGGATCAAGTTGGCATTTATGTAGCTGATTGCCATAACTAATCGTCAGTAGTTGCTTCTCCATCTTATTCTACCTCCGAAGTTGCTTGCGCTTTATCTTGTGCTTTTTGAGTGGCTTCCGCTTTTGCAGCCTCTTCTTTCGCCTTCGCTTCATCATCTTTTATCTTTTTAATTTTCTCGTTGATCGCTTCTTGTTTCTCATTTCTAGTAGAAGCCTTCATTTCCGTATCTGCGTCCAACTTCTCAATCTGTCTCGCCAAGTTATAAACCTGCAAATCATTATCTTTCATCGTCAGCGCAATATCATTGGCCTTCGTAAGTTCCGCTTGTCCATCATAAATCCAGTACAACAAATATTCCTCCGGCGATTTCAATGTTATTTTCTGTAACAACGTATCCTTCTGAGCTTTACTTAGTTTTGCGCTTTCCACATACGATTTCGCCAATTCATACTTGCTCGCTTGCGGCAATTTCGTCGGATCTACATCGCGCAACGTCTCCGTCACCTTACCAGAGTCATCCGCGATAAACGCCTCATTCGCACTAAGCAACGTCTCCTGAAACGGCACTTTTACAAAAGCAAAATAAGCAACTGGAACCGCCAAAACAATCGTCGCAATAATAAATCCAATCGTAAGCCCTTTAAACAAACGATAATTCTTCCGTTGCACCAGCGTCATTTTACGATTCACAGCCGCCGTTTCCTTCGTATAACTCTCCGCCAAAATCTCCTCGATCGCCGCTAAATCCTTCGCCTCAATAATGCTCCGATCAAAACTCGTCCCCTTCGCATTATCCAGTGACCCCGAAATCAGCTCATCAAACGAATACTTTTTCGAAAACAGCGCCACGATCAAACATTTATACTGCTTCAAAAACTTCTCTTCCGTCATCATGTACGGCGGCAAAACATCACGAATCCCACGGTACACCAAAAACGGCATCTGATTTCTATCAAAAACCATATTTTCTGGATGTAAGAAAAATGTGAATCGCGTCTTCAATAATTCTGAAAATCGCGCCACATTACCAATCGCTCGCAATTGCTCATTCCGCTCAAGTCCGCGTAACTCATCCCATGTCGATTTGCCAGTCGTATCGAATGTAAACGACAACGCATCGCCCTTATCCGCGTAATCCGCCGCCACAAAAAATGTCGAGTTCTCCTTCAACAAAGCCAATTGACGAACATCTTTCACTCTCGTTTGCGACTTCGAAAAATCAACCTGCCAAGCTGTCCCATCTATCTGAAAATTATATTCCATCGCATCTACCATTATCTTTCTCGTTATCATGTGTATCCATTCTCCCTTTTATAAAATTTCAATGATGTCCCCGTCTGTAATTTGAAAATCCGTCAACTTATCATCATCTGTCAACAATAATTCCTTATTTGCCACTTTAATCGCGCAATGCGACATGTTCGGTTGTGCCAATTTCAGCGTCTCCACCAAATTCAGCAACAACGCCTTGACCGGCTGATGCTTTGGGATTCGCAAATCATGAATCCGTCCGCCCCATTTTGTAAAATTTATCGTGACATTAATATGCGTATCCTGTGCCATCTCTATCTCCTTCTTTCTATTCCCATACTTTTCGAACGACCGTATAAAGCAACGCAGCCACTGCCAAAACAATACCCGATAAAACCCACCAAATTGTCTTGCTCTTTTTTTCAGGTTCATCCTGACTTAACGCCGTCGTTTCACTTGATTTCGCTACATCCTCTTGCATCGTAAACAAAGATGCTTTCATCACTTGCACAGAGTTATCTTTTGTCGACTCGTCAGTAAACAATGAATTCTTCACATCATCCATTTCTTTCTTTTTCTGCGCCTTTATCTCCGCAGCCGTTTTCTCGGCTTCCGGCGTAAATAACGTAATTCCTAATTTTTCAAGCTCCGTCTCTTCCGTATCCGTATCTGCATTTTTCTCGTCATTCGTTTTCGTAACCCGGTCTAACTGCATTTCCATTTTTCCATCATCACCAAGATATGACTCTTCATTATCCACTGCAAAAACACCAACTGGCGCAATGAAAATCGTTCCCACAAAAGTACAAACAAGCATAGAAATAACTCTGTCTTTACGCTTCATCATCATTTCCTCCCTCTTGTTTATTCCGGTGCCAAACGAACAAATTCACAACTATTCCAAGAATCGCAACACCGATCAAACTATACATAATCACAAGCCAATCATCTGTCCGACTCACAAAACCAATTAATAAACTTTCAATGTATTGCAATGGTGAGAACGAACGAACCATCGCTAGCATGGAATCTTGGTCAATTTTAAGCCCAACTGCCTCCGTTAAGAAGAGGTACATCGCTAAAATAACGAGCAATAAGAACATCCCAATCATGCGTAATTGGCGTAATAAGTACGTTGCCACCAATACGAAAGCCAACACAATCAGAATAATAACTCCCATCCAAGATACGAAAACAACACTCTTCATTTCCAAGAAGTAAGCCGAAATCGCACCAATAATCGCGCCTTCAATCAACCCGATTCCGACAATCATTAACGTAATTGGTGTATTCTCATATGCCAACGCCATCTCTTCTGCAAAATCATCCTCTTGTTTGCGTTTTCGCTCCTGCGCTGCAATCACATAGCCTGTAAATAAAGCTACTATAAAACAAACTAAAACAATTAAATATGGCGTAAAAGTATCCCCCGCCGCAATCGTTAGCCCTTTCTCTTTCTCCACCGGACTACTCAAGAAATTCAGTAACTTCTCGTTTGTACGATTATCACCAACACGACTATTCTCCATCATTGTTGCAAAATTAGTAGCAAAATCCTGATCCGTTACTAATTTATTTGCCATATTCGCTGACAGTTTTTGAGCTTGCGTTACAATTCCTAGCCCACTATTTTGAATATTTTTCGCTTGTTGGTCGATGGCATCAAACGTTTTGTATACATTATCAGCTGAATTTAAATTTGTTTTAGAAGAATCCGCCAGCGACTTACTTTGTGAAAGCAATCCACTAAATTCGCTTCCTAAAGACAGGGTTGCAGACTTCTCATCCCCACTATTCGTGATAACAATACCGCCCTTATCAAGCAGCTCCATACTCTTTTGACGCCATGTCTCCACATTTTTGAGTGTTTCCGCAACGCTCGTATTCATCGTCGTTGCTTGCGTCGTCGTCTCATTCAATCGCTCTGTCAATATATCCGCATTTTCTTTCGTAACCGCCGTACGCGTTTGTGACTCAGCAACTTGTTGTTGGAAAACTTCCAAATCCCGATGGATAAAACTTGTCACATTATCCGTAATCAAAGCTACCATCATCGCAATTCGATCTTCTATATTAAATTGATAGTAATAAGAATTTTTCTTCCCAGCAGCATATTCTGTCAATGACTTCCCATCTAAATCTAAAGGTGTCACCCGAGCATCAATACCGTAATATGTCTTGAACAGCTCTGATAATTTGTAATAAGGCTTGACATAAGCTGCCACATTATCCGCAAGAACCGTCGTATCCTTCTCGATTGCCCCAATTGTATCCTGTACAGATTTAATGGCCTCATCGCGTTCTTCAGCTGTAATAATGTACTCTGGACCCAGCTCAATTTTACTCTCCTTTACTACTTTCGGTTCAACAGTAGGCGGAACAGGTGGATTATTCGGATCATTTGGATCGCCTGGACTTCCTGGATCTGTCACTTCTTCCCCATCCTCAATATTAGTCATTTCAAGACCAATCGGAGCAAACATATCAAACGCTGCACCTTCCGTATTTGTAATAGAGTCGGCTGTAATATAGAGATCCATAGCCAACTTCAAATCCAGTGGCGCTTCATTTGGATTCAATGCATCTGGATTTGTTTCATCAGTTTCTATTTTAATCGTCCATGTTTCATCGGTCTCATCATACGTAACCGTGTTGGAAATATAACTCCCATCAGCCCTAGTCAATTTAGCCGCAAAATCTGCCACACTAGAAGGCATCACAAAACCATCAGGCAGTTTAAAAACCAATCTTTGTTCGTTGTCTACTTCTTGTGACTTCTCCATTTGAAAATCTTGACTGAATTCATAAGTATGGTAATCTTCCCCATCAATCGTTCTTGTTCCAAGCTCGTCTATCTTCTTTTGTTTTAGTTTGTCAATAGCATTTTCGACAGCTTCATATTTTGGAAATTCCTTTGACTTACTCAGCAAGTCCTCAGACCAATCGCCTGAATTGGAACTAATGTATCTTTTAGCTATTTCAATGACATTGCGCAATTCCTTATAAACTGCTCTTTCTTCAGCGCTTGCGTCATCTTTTAATAGGTAGGCATCGTAGTTAGGTACCTCTTTTAGTAACGCTTGTATCTCGTTATTAAATCGATCGTTTAGCGCCTTATCCGTCAATTCGTTCAGCGTAATAGTTCGGTTTCCCTCGTTCGAAATATATTGCTGCAAATCGCCTTCCACACTTCCACGCAAGCTTTCACCCATCTTTGTTGTGACTTCCGTATTTATCATAGCAACCT
Source organism: Listeria weihenstephanensis (assembly GCF_003534205.1). Taxonomy (NCBI): domain Bacteria; kingdom Bacillati; phylum Bacillota; class Bacilli; order Caryophanales; family Listeriaceae; genus Paenilisteria; species Paenilisteria weihenstephanensis. Next base: position 2,551,757 of record NZ_CP011102.1, read on the forward strand.
GTTCGTTCACCGCATCCAAATACCTCTGCACACTATCCACCTGCACCGATAATGTCCGCTCTTCTTCCATCTTCTGAAACTGCTTATAAATGGCATCATTAGAACTCTTCAGATTAGAAAGTTGTTCTGATACATCAGCTGTTGACATTGCCGTGTCATTATTCGACATTTGTTCAGCAAAAGATTTCGAAACAAGTGCATTACTTTCCTGACTCTTCGCAAGCTTTTCTAAAGACTGGAAATAAGTCTCGTTTACCTTGGTACCTTCCGCCAAGCCCGTCCCGAATCCTTTTAGAATATCCTGTAATCCTTTAAAACTATCTTTAGACATACCCGTATAATCCTGCACCGTTTTAAACTGTTGCGTATAGTTAGATAACGGTGAATTCACGTTCGTATTGTACACAGAACCATACGTTTCCTCTTTGTCCACCAGCTTCTTAATGCTATCTTGCGCCCCATGAAGATTTGTAAGAATGCTCGCAAAATAAACATCGATAATTTCTTTATTAAAGTCTTCCAACACTTTCGCAGCCGCACGTTCAGCCTCAGCTGTTACATCCTTATTTCCGGTCTCACTAATACGATACGTAATCTTCACTTTCTCCGGATTTTCTGACGTCATAGACATCGCCGCTTCTGAAAAATTGTTTGGAATAAAGATAATCATATCGTACACCCGATTTTTCAAACCATTATCCGCAAATCCACTGGAAGTTGTTGCCCATTTATGATCTGTTTGCTTCAAAACCTTAGCTGTAAATTTATCACCAAAGTCAATTCGTTCTCCATCCGCTGTTGTAACACCTGCGTCTTCATTGACAAGCGCAATTGACATTTTCTTCGTTTCCAGTCCATTTTCCTTTTTCGCCGTCGTTTGTTCCAACGCCAAATACGACGTTCCTGCGGACAGAAGCAAAGCCAGCACAAAAAAAGCCAGCACACTCCACTTTATTTTTTTCACTTATATCACTCCCGTTGTTTTTTATATGTAAGAAGTCTCCCAACTTCGAATTTCCAAATTAATAAGTACTGAGGCTTATAAAAGCCTCAGCCGTAACGCAGAAAAACTACTTTATCTAATATCTCTCTATATCTCAGCTTCTAGTCAACCTTAGTTCAAGCCAAAATTGCGCGAAAGGTTTGCATCGTTCTCTTCCACTGCATTTGCTGTTTTTGCTAATTGTTGCTCAATTTGGTGCATTAGATTCGAGAAGTCCGTTACTTTTGGCTTCAGTTGTTGGAACTGATCGTCAAACTTACGGAACGCTTCCCCTTCCCATTCACCACGTAATTGTTCTTGCAATTGCTCTAATTCTCTTAAAATTTGTTCGATGTCTTGTCCCTTACGTCCATAAGTTTTTGAACGATCGCGTAGCTCAGCGGGACTCATTCTAATTTGTCCTGACATTCTTTTCATCTCCTCTTTCTTGTTTTAAGCATTCAAAAAGGCCGCACAAGAATTTGCACGGCCACATTACTAACTGCACAAAGATGTATTATGTACTTCATGCAATCCGTTTGAAATGCTTTAGTTCAAGCCGAAATTGCGTGAAAGGTTTGCATCGTTCTCTTCCACTGCATTTGCTGTTTTTGCTAATTGTTGCTCGATTTGATGCATTAAATTGGAGAAATCCGTTACTTTTGGCTTCAGTTGTTGGAACTGATCGTCAAACTTACGGAACGCTTCCCCTTCCCATTCACCACGTAATTGTTCTTGCAATTGCTCTAATTCTCTTAAAATTTGTTCGATGTCTTGTCCCTTACGTCCGTATGTTTTTGAACGATCGCGTAACTCAGCGGGACTCATTCTAATTTGTCCTGACATTCTTTTCATCTCCTCTTCTTTTTAATGCTTGTTAATTTATAGCTCATATTGGCTATATTTTCATTATAGCAAAAAAGAACTAGAATTTGTTCTTTTGAAATGTGAATTTTTTGTGAACGTTTTCTTCATTTTATTACTAAACAGCTAATTAATTTCATTGAAAAGTTATCTATTATACTAAAATGACCCATATTTCACTACTTCCATATTCATTGTATTTTATTGATTTCCTTGCTAATATGGAGGTGGAGGTGTTTTTATGGAGATCAAACAGTGGTTAAAGTATGATATAATACCTTATGAGATCTTACTTCTAGCCGATCCAGATATCCCTACCATCGATCGTTACTTCTTTGAGTCAGATGTTTTTTTGTTGCAAGATGGCACCTATGTTTCTGGTGTTATTTGTATCAAAAGCAAAGAAAAAGCAGCTGAAATTATGAATATTGCCATCGCGCCTGAATATCAAGGCCATAAATATGGAACACAACTTTTGGAACATGCCATCCATCACGTCACATCCTTACACAAAGATCAAATTATCACCAAAACAGCTAATTCCAGTATCCAAGCTTTGGCTTTTTATCAAAAACTAGGTTTTAGAATGATTGCTATTATTCCAGACTTTTTTACGAAGCATTATTCTGATCCGATTTGGGAAAATGGAATTCTTGCCCAAGATCAAATTGTTTTATCTCGATTAATCGATACATAAACTGTGAGTTGTTTTTCCATATTTTGAATAAAACAGGAAATTTAATATGTTTTTATTACGTTTTTTTAACAAATTCACTAAACTGTAACATATTGTACTAATTTTTCTTAGGTAAAGTATAATTTATGACTATTTTTATTTCAAAAAATCTTTATAATAGAAGTAAGACCAATCGTTTAGAGAAGGGGAAATTAAATTATGTATGTTGCTGATTTAGTAAAAAATTTTAATGGTGAGAAATTAATTGAAAAAATTACAGAAATGGAAATTCCACACAAAACAGCGAGTTTCAAGAAAAACGAGTTAATTGTCGAGGAAGGAAAAATTGATACTCACTTTTACGTCGTCGAATCTGGCCTTATTTCATTCAGCTTGACGAACTCTGATAAGTTACCAGTTATTACTCGCTTTATGAATAGTAACAATTGGTTTGGAAGTTCTAATTTTTTGTTAGACTCTCCTTTTCAATTTAATGTAACAGCTTTACGAGACACAAAGATACGTATTTACAACCGCAATGATATCCTACGTCTTTTCCAAACGGATTCTGATGGTTTTTGGTTCCTTTATTTTGATGGGTACAACCAAGTGCATGAACGAAATGCTTTAATTGAGATTGCCCACCATGACCCGAGACGCCGCCTTATTTCTGCTTTGCTTTACATAGCGAATACGGTGGGAATCAAAACGGACGATGGCATTAGCTTTCCACGTGGCATTACGCAAAATCATTTAGCCTTAGTTTCGCAAGTACCAAGAACTAGAGCCAATGTCGAGCTACAAAAACTAAGAGAACTTGACATCATCCGACTAAAACCAAAACCAACTGTCATTCTGGACATCCTGAAACTTCGTGAACAGTTAGAAATCCACCGCACACCTCGTAATAATTCATAAAGCCAAATAAAATAGAGTGCAAAATATAGCTGAAATACTCAGTCTATATTTTGCACTCTATTTTTGACTCTTCAACCATGTTTCCATTTCCGCTTGGTCATCCAAATCACCCTTATAACGATCCGTCTCAAGGCCGCGTGTGTAATAAATCAACGTCGGAACCACTCTGACACCCATCTGCTTAATGATCGCTGTGTAGTTCTTGTCAGCCTCCCTAGCCTTATCCGTATTATAATAAAAAGCCTGCCGATCCGTTGCTTCCAGTGCCTTCACAAGTTTCTTTTGAAATGGCTCGCAATCAGGACAAGTCGGCCGCCCAATATACACATACCCTGTTTTCTTATCCTCAAAAATCGCTTTCATGCCACTGTTCCCAATCGCTCTTAAAGGCTGCTCATTAGCCTCGGCCTTCGTATCCGCCAAATTCTTCGTATGCGTATCAATAATTAACTGCACCCCAAGAATAAAAAGCGCTAACGCAACCACAGTCAGCAAAATCACTTTATACCTCCGAATAGAAATCCCCCCTTATAAAGTAAAATAAAAACGAGCAAAAATGCCCGTCTCTATTAATATCTTGTCTAGCATACTTATCAAAAACCTTGAATCCCCCGCTCCTTCGAACTCACCGCTGAACCTCGGCGGAGTGAGAAGTGCTTAGATCCTAGGCAAAGCCGAGCACCGAAGCGGAACGTACGATTTGTACGAGAGCATCGGAGCACAGGCTTTAACGACGGAGATAAGCGCTTATCACTCCGCCGAGAGCCCCATTTCGGAGATGACAACATTCGCGATACTATCACAGAAACGCTCTGTGTCTTCTGCTGATGCAGCTTCTACCATGACACGAACAAGTGGTTCTGTACCAGAAGGTCGCACTAATACACGGCCATTTCCATTCATTTCTGCTTCTACTGCTGAAATCGCTGCATGTACTTTTACATTTTCAGTAACATGATTTTTATCGGTCACTCGAATATTTACTAATTTTTGTGGGAAGGTCTGCATTTCTGCCGCTAGTTCTGATAATTTTTTACCAGTTTCCTTCATAACATTTACTAATTGAATTCCTGTTAGAAGCCCGTCACCTGTTGTGATGTAATCAAGGAAAACGATATGTCCTGATTGTTCGCCACCAAGGCTGTAGCTTCCTTCGCGCATCGCTTCCACAACATAGCGGTCACCCACGGCAGTTTGGATAGCTTTAATACCTAGTTCCTCTAAACCTTTGTAGAACCCTAGATTACTCATAACCGTAGATACAATGGTATTATTTGTTAAGCGACCTTGTGATTTTAAATGTTTAGCACAGATGAACATGATTTTATCGCCATCGACAATATCACCATTTTCATCCACAGCAATAACACGATCGCCATCGCCATCAAAAGCAAGACCAACATGCGCTGCTTTTTCTTTCACAAATTCTGCTAGTTTCTCTGGGTGTGTAGATCCAACGCCGGCATTGATGTTAAGACCGTTTGGTGAAGCTCCCATCGAACTTGTATCCGCATCTAGATCTGCAAATAGATGTGTTGCTAGTGAAGACGTCGCACCATGCGCGCAATCTAACGCAACATGCAGTCCAGCAAAGTTTCCTTCTACTGATTGTTTCAGATATTGTAGATACTTTTGTTTGCCTTCAAAATAATCACTTACTGTTCCAAGGCCATCATCACTTGGACGAGGTAAATCATCGCTTACGCCATCAAGCAGTGCTTCGATTTCTAATTCTTGGTCATCGGATAACTTGAAGCCATCTGAACCGAAAAATTTAATACCGTTATCTTCAACTGGATTATGCGAAGCTGAGATCATAACACTCGCTGCGGCACCTTGTGCTTTCGTTAGGTAAGCAACACCTGGTGTCGAAATCACCCCTAGACGCATTACTTCAATTCCAACTGAGACAAGTCCTGCTATTAAGGCGGATTCTAACATCTCACCTGAAATTCTTGTATCTCTTGCTACTAAAACTTTTGGGTGTTCACCAACGTGTTTTGTTAGTATATATCCTCCAAATCTTCCTAAACGAAAAGCTAGCTCTGGAGATAATTCTTTGTTTGCGACACCTCTAACACCATCAGTACCAAAATATTTTCCCATTTTATAATTCGCTCCTTCTTAATTAAGAGGTTGGCCATACAGCTGTTTTGTTCCCTATTTCCATTTGCTTCAAGCATCTATGGATTTAGACCAACTTTTTTATGTCATTACTTTTTCTTCATGTATACTTCTATTATAACTGTTTTTAAACTTTTTTACACCTAATCGTATGTAAGAACCCGATGAATGACCGCCTAATGCGATTATCCACCAGGCCATAGCTTAAGTTGAGGCCGTGTCGGTTGCATCTGCAATTTTTTTGATAACCTGTATTTCTGCTTTAGATTGGGATAAGGAAAAGGTTAGTTTGGTTGCTAAGCCATGCACGGTTAGCGTAACTGTATGCGTTCCTTCTTGCAGGCCTGTCAAATCTGCCACAACATTGAAATCATTACGTCCAACGGCATCAAGCTCTTTTTGCAATCCGCTAATCGTGATATCTACTTTTCCACTGGTCGGATCTAAAAATTCGGTATTAAACGTACTGGAATTAGTTAATCCGACGATGCTGATAGGAACTTGCTTAAATTCTGTAGAGGCTTCTTTGTCGGCCGTGTCGTCGGTTGTATCCTCTTTACTATCATCTGTTGCTGTATCTTTCTTATCAGTGCTCGTATCTGGAACCTTAGTTGTTGTATCCTCTTCGCTTGGTTGACCAGTGTCCTCATTTACCTCACTAGAACTCTGGTCACTCTGCTTTTTTCCAGTTTTTATTTTAACCTTCACCGTTGACGGCGTAACCGATGTTGCACCAGTTGGAACAGGAACGGTCACTTCAATCGTTTTATCAGCTGTGATTTGTGTTACATCAATCGGAATAGTGATCTGTTCGATTTTATCTGTGACAGTGTCTGGCCCAATAATGGTTACTCTTCTGTCATCTGAGGTTATACTAGAAATCGTTACTGTTTTATCTGCTGGACTGCCACTTTGTGTAAAGCGTAACGGTACTGTCTTCCCAATCTTACTTACAGGTACATTTACTTCGACTTCCCCAGGATCAATTTCGACATCTAGTTTGTTCAAATTCACATCAAAAGCGCTAACGGTAGCCTTGGTCGTAAAGCTGCTCGTCTGATCTTTTTCATCGGAAACTGTCGCCTTAACGTAAGCAATTTGATCCAATGTCGCTTGTGAACCAGTAATGGAGACTTTTTTCGGATCTGTCGTTAAGTCACCAGCCTCATAGCCATCTGCAATAACGGATTTATTTAATTCCACATCTACCGAATATTTTTTAGTGACTTTTTCAGATAACGTTACCTTGGCTGTTGCCGGATTAATTGTTGATTTAAGGCGATCAGATAAGTTTTTCACCTCTATTTTGACGCTTTGTGTTCCGGCTTTGGCATTAGTCAGATCAATATATGCGATAACGTTCGCCTGAGATTTGGCCAGTTGTACCAGACCTTTTGTACCTGTTACTGTCACATCGACTGTATCTGGCACACCACTAACGGTCATATTGTCCTTATCATAATATACTTCCACGGGCACGTTGTTAATAACATCCACGTAGGTAGCATCTGTCATACTCAACGTTTTATCCCCAGTCGATGTTACGGATGTAAAGAGAACGGCCGCAAAAATGAGTGATATAATCCGTACTGACCATTTATTTGTTAAAATACGATCCATCATTTTTTACCGCCTCCTTTCCATTTGCTGAAAATAGACGGTTTCTTTTGCATTGGTACAACGAGATCTTGTTCGAGAATTTCATGCAAGCGCTCAGGTGTGACTTCACGGAAAAGTTCCCCACCTTTTGTAATAGAAATGCCACCCGTCTCCTCGGAAACAACAATGGTGATGGAGTCAGTTACTTCACTAATACCAAGTGCTGCCCTATGCCTTGTGCCAAGTTCTTTGGAAAGAAATGGACTGTCTGAAAGCGGTAAGTAACCCGCCGCCGCCGCGATTTTATTGCCTTTTATAATAACGGCACCATCATGAAGTGGCGTATTTGGAATAAAGATATTGATTAAAAGTTGAGAAGAAATATCCGCATCAAGCGCTATCCCCGTTTCGATATAATCGTCCAGCCCTGTTCCACGCTCCACCGAAATAAGTGCGCCAATACGACGTTTACCCATGTAACTAACCGATTTCTCAATAGAATCAATCAAATGTTGCTGTTCTTTCTCACGCTTTGAACCTGCTTTCGTGAAAATACTACCACGCCCAAGTGTTTCAAGAGCACGACGCAATTCTGGTTGGAAAATAATAATAATAGCTAAAAAGCCCCATGTTAAAATCTGATCGGTAATCCACCCCACTGTTTGGAGTCCTAAGAAACTACTGACAAGCTTAACAATGACAATAATAAAAATACCTTTTAAAAGCTGTACCGCTTTTGTCCCACGGATCAACATAATTAATTTATATATGACAAACCATACTACTAAAATATCAATAACATTTGCTAAATAGTGCAAAATTGATCCGTCTGAGAAGTTCATAAATCCGCCTCCATTTTCAAAAGCAAGCCCACGTTCACTTTGCCATTTTTTCATTCCTAAGCTGTTGAAAATTGCTTATACTTGCCATTATAGCACAGAATTAGAGGTGGAAAAAGATTTGTGATAGCAAAAATAAGAAAGATTTGTTTAAGAATTGATAAAGAATTGTGTTCTATGTATAGAGCCAGCAAAATCAATGATTCTCGACTTCGCTGGCTCTATCGTTTTATTTTCTAGCACTTTTTTGTTCTGCTACTATTTCTTTGAAGCTTCGGTTACGCTTAGGATATTTTTTACGATAGAAATATTGAGCTATCACGGCTAAAACTAAAGCAATGGCTGTTAATAGAAGCGAGTTTCTCAAAATACCTATCGAAAGTAGCAGTGCACCCGTAAATAAGCTTGTATTGAATAACCATTTTTCCATATCTATCTACTCCTCTAAGTTGTAGTTCAGAGCCATATCCTGTTCTAATTTCTTGATATTTAAAGCATCAAAAACAAGCGCTTTTTCGGCGATATAGGCGTTGTACTCGATGCGTTCTAGTAGATCGTATGCTTTGTGTAAACTAGTATCTAGAACGACGATTCCGTGTTTATTAAGCAGACTTGCGCTTGGTACAGCGTCTTTTCCGAGCGCAATAACATGCTTACGAACAATTTCAGCTAACTCGGGGCTTGTTGCTGGTGCAAAATCAAGTGTTGGAATGACGCCTAATTTTTGCGTAGCTTCTGTTAAGTTTGGCAGCTCCATTCCGAGCGTCGCGAACAACATTGATTCTTTTGGATGCGCATGAAGCACACAACCGATCTCTGGATTTTCAACGTAGCAAGCCCGGTGCAAATTGATCTCACGCGTTACCCGTCCATCGCCTTCCACTACCTCATTATTGTTATCTACCACCAGAATTTCATAAGGCGACAAGTCGCATAACCGGGCTTGACTCATCAACGTTGGTGTCATGATAATGTGTTCTTCATTCATACGCACCGATACATTTCCACCCGCGGCGTTCGTTTCAAACCGGTCAAACATCACCTTTACTACTTTTGCTAAATCTTCACGTTCTTTTTGATATAACATATTTCCTCACATCTCCTCAACTTCAATTATTGTCACTTGCTCTTTCAAAATTTCTGCTTCCACCATGCTAAATGTAGAGCTGTCAGCGTGCATTACTTTACTTGCCGAGCAACCCGTCGCGCGCTTTAAGATTTCCTGCAACGGTAATTGATCGGAAATACCTGCGATGAAAGCCCCCACAAAACAGTCACCTGCTCCAGTATCATTTTTCTCCAAAACTTGCGGTGCTATGATGCGATATACCCTTCCCTGATGCGCGCAGTAAGAACCTTCGCCACTTAGCGATACGATTAAATAGCGAATATTCTTCGCCAACAGATTTATGTTTTCTACAAGCGTCTTTGTTTTATCCACTAAAATTTCTTCTATCTCATGTTCATTTGGTTTGATAAAATCAACGCCTATTTTTACGGCAACATGCAAATATGCGCCCGATACATCACATGCTACGAAGCAACCCGTGGCCTTTACTGCTTTTAAAAGTGTTCCAAAATCGGCAAGTGTAAAGTTTGGTGGCGGTGAACCAGCGATGACAACGATATCCTCTTGTGTCACTTTTTGGCGAATCTGCTCCAATAATGCGATTTTATTAGCTTCACTCGTTGGAAATCCGGCTTCTGGCATCATAATGCTACCACTTGATTCCTCACTAATGATGACAAAACTAGTTCTTGTTCGTGCCCCGTCCTGAACTAAAAAATCATGCGCGATCTGCTTTTCGGACAAAATACTGTATAACGCTGCCCTATTTTGCGAGCCGACAATGCCTAATGCTTCATTTTTAATAGAAAATTTACTTAGTACCCCTGAAACGTGAAGCCCCTTTCCGCCACAATCCCACTCACTTCGAATAATGCGGTTAGCTTGGCGTTTTTCAATATCATTTTTTACAAATAAGAGTTGGTCAATCGCAGGATTCAATGTAATCGTATAAATCATCCTAACTGCTCCAATTCAGCCGTTCGTTTACGCATAACTTTCACATAGAAAACAAGTAATACGAGCCAACCAGCGAGCATTAAAAGCCCGATTATCGAGAACTTACTTGCTTCGGCCATGATATAGCGGAAAACAGGATATTCAAGTGTACTCCACGTTATTTCTTGCCCAGGTTGCAGTGAGATAGCTTTGGTTGAATTCGCCAAATCCGTGATGGTTCCCGCGAAAAAGGTGGCTACATATAGGAAAACTGGCGTGGTGACGACACCTAGAATAATCATTCGCAACAAGTTGCCTCCAGTCACAACGAGTGCCGGTGCACAAAGCGAGATATTCAAAATTCCCGCAAATGGCAAGACGCCGTTTCCTGGTAAGATGAGTGCAAAAATAAGCGTGACTGGCACCATGATAACTATGGCAACCCATACTTCACTACATCCTGCTAAAATCGGCCAATCGAGACCAATAAAGAGCTCGCGGTCTTTAAATCGTCTTTTCATATAATCAGAAATGCCATCTGATAACGGTGATAAAGCTTGCATAAACAATTTGGCAACCATCGGAAACAGCGTTAAAGCAGCTGCAGCTTGCATCGCTAGCATCAAGGTTTTCGCAATATCATAACCCGCCGCAATACCAAGCAATGCCCCAACGATAAAGCCCATCACATGATTCTCGGCAAAAATCCCAATCTTATCCTTCAGCGCATTCGCGTCCATATTTTTGCGTAAAGCAGGAATCTTCTTAAGTAACCAATCGATCGGCATCAACACGACACAGAAAATCATCATACTATGCGAAACTGTCACACCTGGAATCCCATTAAGCTCCTGTATTTGGCGTTGGTTCGCGTCGCATAAAATTAATTCTGTCACGACCTGAACCGCCGCTACGGCAAATGCTAAATAAACATTATGCGTCACACCGACAATAAGGACCGCCGTCAAAATTTTACCCCATACGTTCCACAAATCCACATTCAATGTCTTCGTTGCGTTAAATGCAAGCATAATCGCATTAATTCCTAGCTGCAATGGGAACATCAGAAATGCGAGCGGCCAAGCCCAAGCAAGCGTCGCCATCGATGTCCAACCACCATCTAAAATTGTCAGCTCAATCCCTGTTCGCTCCGCCAAACCTTGTGCGGCAGGGGTTAACGCCTCAATCATAAAGCCGATAACAATATTCATACCAAGAAATGCGACACCTAAGATAATTCCAGCACTAACTGCATCCTTGACCTTCATTCTCACAATCAAGCCGATAATAATCATCAACGCCGGTACAAAAACAGCCGCACCTAAATTCAAAATAAATTCTACAACAGATTGTAATGATCCCATTTTGCACTCTCCCTGTTTTCAATATGTTATTTTAGAGCATCCATCAACTTCTGAATTTCTTCTTCCATGCCCATCCCTGTTAAAAACGCAATCCCATTTAGTGTTGGAATATCGTAATCTTTGCTGGCCTTTGTAATGGCAACATACACGTCACTTGTGCGGATATGCTGGTCCAGTGATTTAATATCTACAGCTTCCACATTCGCGCGTACGCCACGCTCTTTCAAAATCCGTTCCACTTTTGACGCTACCGTCTGACTCGTTGCTACGCCTGATCCACATGCTACAATAACCTTTTTCATCGTTCTATCATCCTTCCAAATTGTTTTTTTAGAAACAGCGTTAATTCGTCTAAATCCTTCTTCTTTCTAAGCTCCTCTGTGAAAGTCTTCTGTGCAAACCGATCCATGATCATCGCGAGTAATGGTACTTGTGAAGCCGTATCACAAATGCCTAGCACAAAAATTATTTCAGCTTCAATCACTTTATCTGTCGTACCCATTTGAATAAATTGGAGTGGTTTTTTCAGGTGACTTACACATACAAACGGTCGCTTCACATGTACCGTATCCGTATGTGGAATTGCAATAATCATCCCATTCATTTCAAGTCCAGTCGGAAAAGCGCTCTCCCGCTCTATAATCGCCTCACGAAACGATCGCGCAACGTAATCTGCCTGTTCTAAAATCGCAGCCACCTCAGTAAAAAAAGCTGCTTGATCTTCGAACTCACCGTTCATCAACGTGATTTCCTTCTGGAATAAATCATCAAAATCCAAGTAAATCAACCCCTTTCAATCATTTCTGCAATCTCTGCTCGGTTCTCTGATGTTAAAATAAGCTGTAATTTCTCTTCGTGTAAAAAAATATCGTTCAATTTTAAAAGTAATGGAATATGTCGATTTTGCTCAGACGGCGCAAGCGCTACAACCATCTGTATTCGCTCTTTTTCTGGATTGACTAATGTTTGCTTCATAATGTGAAGCTGAATATCCGCTTTTTGGACGCCTGCTTGCGGTTTTGCATGTGGCAAATAAATGCCTGGTCCAATCACCATCTGCTGATAATTGGCATAAAAAATAGTTTCGCATATCGCCACATATTCTTGTGTCACACTCCCACGATGAAGTAGCGGTATAAAAGCTTTTGCAACCAGTCTATTCCAATCAGTCTGCTCCTCCCAAATACAAATATTCCGCTCTCCCATCCGCAAGTCCTCCATTGGCTCCACAGGTTCCTCCAATAATTCTTTCTGTTCAAAAAATCGCTCCAATTGAGCGGTCACATGCGGAATGTTTTCAGAAGGAATCGAGTCACGAAGCATCGCTACAAGCTCCTTAGTCTTTTTACGGCTATCCATATCAATCGTTTTTTCGACTTGACGACGTAACAGTTGGCGACTTGTTCTATCTAATATAGACGGCACTACAAAAACAATCACATCTGTTTGAATCGGGACCGTCGTGAATAAAAAATCGACATCCTGTTCCACCTGTGCCAATTGACGTACGGCAAACGCGCCACGAAATTCAATCGTCGGAAACATAACTTTCAAATTCTCCAATAATAACTTGGAAATCGAGGTACCACTTTGGCATAGAACCGCTGCTTTGAATACTTTCTGCTCCGTTTCCTCGGTTTGATACATCCAGCCAAGTACGATCATCGATAAATAAACGGTCTCCTCTTTTGACCACTTATGTCCAACTAATACTGCAAACGGTGCAGAAGCTTTTTCGACCATCCGGAATGTGGTTGTGTGCTCTGCGATAAATTGTTCTGTCAACACATTATTGATTTGGAATCCTAGTAAATTACGATAAATGGCGGGTCGAATATGCAACATCAACTTCTCTTTAAACTCGATTTTTCGTACGATTTCTGTGGCAAAATAATTCTCAAGACGTTTTGTGAAATCATCTACTGCAAAAGCAATCTCCTCACTATCTGAAAAGTGAAGGGCTGATTCCACAAGGTTTGAGGCTAACACTTGAAGCGATAAATAAAGCAAATCCGTTTCATTCAAGAAGTCATATCCCCAAAACATTTCTTTAATAATTGGATATTCGCGCGTATTTTTAATATCATATTTTTCTATCTTAAAAGACCATGTCACATTCATGATTTCAGCGCGTCTTATAATTCCAAAGAGAATGTAGGGCAACTCCTCTAATTGTTCATCTGTGAATGCAACCTGCAGCACTTGCTCAACCTTTTCCAGCCTCTTTTTAAGTAAAAAAACTTCACTGACTGTAATCAACTTTTTTTCATCAAGTATAAATTTTCCATAGGGAGTTTTAATTACATCTCGAATGAGCTTACCTAGTAAATTACGAATAAGAAATTCAGAACCTGAAATCGCGTAACCAGTTTTGCGTGAATACTCAAGTTGCATTTGGTGGTGATGTAGCTGTTCTTTAATACTTTTAAAATCGGTTAACATCGTATTTTTGCTAACGTATACATAATCAGCTAGCGCCTGCAATGATAAATAGCGCCCATCCATAAGTAGTTGAATCATAATCAACTGACGTCTTAAACTTGCTTCATAATAGGAAAATAATTGTTGCTCCTTCTCAGTTAGCAATCGATAACAGTATTCTCGGCAACGTTCTGTCAGTGAAATCATCTGGTGCTCTATCAAAATTGGCTCGGATTTTAAGGATTGGTTTATTTCTTCAATACGCATTTTGATCATATCTGGTGTCTGATCGAAATTTTTAGAAACATGGGCGACATCGACATGATGGTTCAGTAATAAATACGTCAAGAGCTCCTTTGTGCCGCGTTCCATTTTGAATCCCTCCTTTCATTCTATTTTATATGATAACCCTTACATTATTTCATGCATTGAACACAGCTTTCAAATCAAGATAGAATTCTATTGTGATGATCTAGTTGTTTTAACTTTTTATCCCAAAAATAACGCAAAAAAGAGAAACCCCTTAAAAAGGAGTTCCCCCGTTATATTTATTTGTGATAATTGTGTTTTTCTAGCTTGTCTTTCAATTCCACTGCTTCGCCAAATAGATCTAGCTCAAGCGGCGTGCCTTCCAGTAACTCTAGACTTACCGTTTTCGCATCCACACTAATCTCAATCAATCGGTCGCGGTAATTAATTTTGAAAGCATATTTGTCCCATGTTTTCGGCAAAAATGGCGCAAACGACAGACGTTCATTGAAAGTACGCATACCAGCAAATCCCTGTACAATCGCAATCCAACTTCCTGCCATTGAGGTAATATGCAGGCCATCCTCTGTATCGTTGTTATAGTTATCCAAATCAAGTCGCGCTGTCCGGCTATATAGTTCGACTGCCTTGTCTTCACGCCCAATTTCCGCCGCTAAAACAGTATGAACTGCAGGCGATAAGCTTGATTCATGAACAGTCAACGGCTCATAAAACTCAAAGTTCCGCTGTTTTGTCTCAAAATCAAATTCATCTCCGAATGTATAAATTCCTTGCAATACATCGGCTTGTTTAATGAAGCAAGATCGTAAAATTTTATCCCATGACCAGTTTTGATTAATCGGCTTATCCGCTGCCGTTAATGTATCCGTCGAACGTAATTCTTTATCGAGGAATGTGTCATGCTGCACAAATATTTGCCACTTTTCGTCGTATGGGAAGTACATATTATCAATGATGTCTTGCCAATGATCGATTTCGGCATCCGTAATTTGTAGAGCCGCTTTCTTTGCTGGCGTTATTTTTGCGAGTGACTCGATCGTATAACGTAACGTCCATGTCGCAATATAATTCGTATACCAGTTGTTGCTGACATTATTATCATACTCATTCGGACCAGTAACACCATGAATCATGTATTTATCCAAACGCTCGGACATATGCACGCGATCGGCCCAAAAACGGCTAATCTCGGTCAATACATCCATCCCCTTGTCTTCTAAATAGGAATGATCGCCCGTATAATTGGTATAGTTATAAATAGCATGCGCAATCGCACCATTACGATGGATTTCCTCAAAAGTAATCTCCCACTCATTGTGACACTCAATGCCTGTAAAAGTAACCATCGGATATAGCGCACCGTTCATGCCGATTTCCCCAGCATTTACTTTAGCTCCATCCAATTGATCGTGACGGTATTGTAGTAAATTGCGCGATACTTTCTTATCTGCTAACGATAGATAGAGCGGCAAGGCAAATGCCTCTGTATCCCAATACGTTGCGCCACCATATTTCTCCCCAGTAAATCCTTTTGGTCCAATATTAAGACGCGCATCCTCTCCATAATAGGTCGCAAATAGTTGGAAAATATTAAAACGAATTCCTTGTTGTGACTCATCATCCCCAGAGATTAGAACGTCCGCTTTCTGCCAACGTTTACGCCAAGCATCTGCATGTTCTGTACGCAGTGCTGTATAATCAAAACCTTCTAAATCATCCAAAATCCGCTGTGATTTAGGTGCTAACTCATGCTCTTCATAATCGCGAGAAGTCACGACTACCACACGTTTCTCCAATTTCGCCGTATCGCCTTTTGCTAATTGAAAAGCATATTTATTTTCAACATAAAGTTTTTTGGCATCAGCTGAGCTCTTCTGTGGATTCTCCGCGCGTGTTTCCATCGACGCAGCAATCGTGAATCGTGGAATATCAAAATTATTTTCGATCGTCTTTGTCACAACCGTCGCCTTGTTCGCACTTGCAACTTGTTCTACTTCAAGCCAAAACATCTCGTCATAATTCGCATCTTCATTCGTCACATTACCATCAATGTAAGGTGTCAAAGTAACCGATGCGTCTCCATCAAGCGCTGTCACATGGTACTGAATCACACATAGCTCTTGTTTCACGATACTGAGAAAACGCTCCGTTTCAATTAGAAAAGTCTTACCGTTTTTCACAACTTTAAACGATCGTCGCAAAATTCCAGTCTCCATATCTAATTCCAACGTAAAGTCCGTCGTATCATCTTGAAATAAATCCAATGTCTCCCCATCCAGCTCAACATCAATACCAATAAAGTTCAACGCGTTAATCACTTTTCCAAAATAATCTGGATAGCCGTTTTTCCACCAGCCAACACGTGTTTTATCAGGATACCAAACGCCCGCGATGTACGTTCCTGGATGTGTATCCCCAGAATAACGTTCCTCAAAATTCCCACGCATCCCCATATAACCATTCCCAAGTGAAGTCAGACTTTCCTGTAGCCGCTTTGCTTCTTTTTCAACATTTTTAGATATTAATTTCCATTCATCTATTTCAAATAAACGTTGCGTCATTCTGCTTGTCCCCCCAATTCCAAAATCTTATCCGTCTGTCTAAATCGTGTTTTAATGAAGACAAATGCAATTATTAGCACCATTCCAAGTGACTGAACGGCCATCATTACTGTGACATCGAAATAAATCGTTCCAATGATTGTAGCAAAAATAGTTGGTAAACCAAGCGATAACAACGTCAATGATAGCGCTTCTTTATAAGAGCCAATCTCCGACATGCTATTTCGTTTTGTGAACCAAATAAACAGAGCTGCAAACAAGGCTAGCATCAAGCTACTCGCAAAAAGTACCGAGCCAAGCATCAACGACATCGTCAAGAATACAAATGCTTTATTTTGAACATACCACTGTCCACTGATCCAACTTTGCATGTCTGCTGAAGTTTGGATATCCGCAAAATTCGCATCATCCGTATACTTCACCGTAAAAGCGTAGCCCGAATTATCTCGAAGCTCCATCTTATCTTTTTGCAAAGCGATCATATTTTTAGCATTCGGTAACGCGCCACCAGCCAAACTTACCATCGCAACACCACTCGTTGTATCCGTTTTCATCACATCAGGTTGCCCAGAAAGCACACCATTTTCAAGCGAATAGTTTGCCGTGACCTCTTTCACAAATGTGTCATCTACCTGCTTCATCATATTAGGCATCAACGACTTCAAATCAAAGGAATCCTGCTTTGCAAAATGCAACGACACCGGAATCAACAAGCAAGCCGTTAAAAACACAAATATAAAAACTAATTTTCCCCACCCAAACAATTTTCTACTAGCAAACATTCGTTTTGGTGTGCACATCCCCCAAAAATAACTCATTGGAAAACCACGATTCATCCTAATCACATCACAATCCATCAATCTATAAAATCCAAACTTCTACAATTATCATAGCATCAAAAGGAAAACATTTACACTCAAAACATGTTTTCCTTTTATAATAACTTCGAAATCATTAACCTTTCGTACCACCAGCCATAAGTCCTGATACAAAGTTCTTTTGTAAGAAGAAGAATAGCAAACAAATTGGTAAAGCTGCTAGTATGGCTCCTGCTGCAAACAGCGCTACTTTTTGTTGTTGTGGGTTGGCAATAAAACTCTGTAAACCAACCGCAATCGTCAAATTCTCAGGTGACCGTAATAAGAATTTAGCAAGTAGGAAATCCCCGAAAGGTCCCATAAATGCCCATAAAGCTTGCACTGCTATCATCGGACGAACGAGAGGTAATATAATTTGTCCGAAAATCCGGAAATGTCCTGC
Organism: Listeria weihenstephanensis; assembly: GCF_003534205.1. Classification (NCBI taxonomy): domain Bacteria; kingdom Bacillati; phylum Bacillota; class Bacilli; order Caryophanales; family Listeriaceae; genus Paenilisteria; species Paenilisteria weihenstephanensis. The sequence continues at coordinate 2,569,640 of NZ_CP011102.1, forward strand.
GCCATCAAGTTTTGCAGATTCATCTAGATCACGCGGAACCGTGTCAAAGTAGCCTTTCATTAACCAAATATTCATTGGAATCCCACCACCGATATAGATCAATGTTAAGAACCAGAACTGGTCAAGCGCACCAAGAAGCATCGCCAAAACATAAAACGCAGTTAGCGCGGCCATCGTAGGTACCATTTGAATAATCAAGAAGAAAATCAAACTGTTTTTGCGTCCTTTAAAACGATAGCGGCTATACGTATACCCAGCAATCGTCACAATCGCTACTTGGAAAACCATCGTTGCCACAGCAATAATAAGTGTGTTTCGATACCAATCTAAGTATAGCGTTTCATTAAATAGTCTCGTGAAATTATTAAGCGTCCAACTATCACTCCACTCTAGCGTAAATGCTGCAATATTACCCGGTCTAAAAGCAGATGATGCGGTAATCAAAATCGGATAAATAACCACAATCGATAAGCCTATTAAGAATAAATATGTGAAAAACTTAGTTAAGAACGTCGTGGTTCGCTGATCTCTAAAAAAGGTCTTCATCCTACATCATCCCTTCATTACCAAAGGCATTGGTTTTCTTAAATGCAATCATCGAAACAGAGATTACGACGACCGATATGAGTAACGTCACGGCGGCGGCAACAGCGTATTGCGGCGACGTCCCTGTCGTCAGTTTGTAAATCCACGAAATCAGAATATCCGTTGAACCCGCACCAGCACCTACACTACCTGGTCCACCTTCATTGAATAAGTAAATGATTGAGAAGTTATTGAAGTTAAATGTATATTGTGTAATAAATACTGGAGCTGTAACGAACAGGATCATCGGCATTGTAATTTTGCGGAAACGAGCCATTGCGCTTGCCCCATCCATCCTAGCTGCTTCGTAAAGCTCGCCTGGAATTGCTTGGAGTACGCCAGTCACCATCACATAAATATATGGGAATCCCAACCAACCTTGAATCGATATTAGCGCTACTTTTGTCCAGAAAGGATCTGTTTTCCAAGCAAGCGACGGGATATCAACAAACGGTAAGTGGTTCAACAACGGGATAACTTGCATATTGATAGCACCGATACTGTCATTAAACATGTTCGAAAAACTCATGATTGTAATGAAAGCTGGTACCGCCCAGGGAAGTAAGAACAGAACTCCGAATAGGCGTTTTCCTTTGATAAAGCTTTGGTTCGCAACAACCGCTGTAAACACACCGAGTACAATCTGTAACGTTGTCGCACAAAGTGTCCACACCAGCGTCCATGAGAATACACTCAGGAATGTATCGCGATACGAGCTAAGGAAGAAAATACTAAAGAAGTTTTTAAATCCGACCCAGTCAATGAGATGCGCTGGTGGAATATGATAAAAGTCGTAGTTGGTAAACGCCATGAAAAGCGTTACTAATACTGGGAAAATGATAACAAAAGTCATCACGAGGTAAGCAGGTAATGTAAATAAGTACGGGAATCCTTTTTCTACCATGTTTTTTAAGATATCAATCATCTTCGTATTAACGGTTTCTCCTAAATTCCATGTTATCGCCACACGTCTCGCATCAAATATATTAATAATATAAAAGCCGATAAATAAGGCGGTAACAATTAATTGAAGCGTCCCCTCAATCATTAGAAAAAGCGAATGATCTACACCTGGAACCGAGCCCAGCGTGATAAGACCCATAATGGCATTAATACCGACTGCGATAAATTCAATAGCGAAAGCAATAAACACGGCGATGAAAACAATACCTTTAAAAATTTGCCCGTTATAAAATTGTCCCAGTCCTGGAATGATTGATAACAGCGTCGCCTTCCGAACATTTTTAATCGGTTGTTCATTATTCATCGTGTTATCCCCATTTCTACCTTTTATTATGTAAGCCTGGAAGAGGCGTGAAAGCATTGTCGTCTCAGCCTCTTTCCAAACTTCTTTTTATTTATTTTTGATATTTTTGATCGATATTATCCGAAATAACTTTCACAGCATCATTTGCTGATTGTTTCGGTGTTTTGCTACCAGAAGCTGCATCAAACATCAAGTTCTCGGCGCCCGTCCAAACTTCCGCCATTTCTGGAATGTTTGGCATTGGTTGTGCATTCGCATACTGAGCAATAACCGCTGTTGCTAGTTCGTCTTTCTTAGCAGCTGCAGCATCACGTGATTCGTGATTTGCCGGTACTTCACTTGTCATGTCATACAGTGTGTTTTGGTTTTCTGTATTCGTCAAGTAGTCGACCCATTTTTGTGCTACATCTTTGTTTTTAGAGTAGTTTGAGATAACCCAACCTTTACCACCAGCGAATGGAGAGTAAGGCTCATTATTATCAAGTGTTGGAATTTCTGCCACACCGTAGTTCACTTTTGTTTCCTTATAGTTTGCAGCTGACCAAGGTCCACCAATGATTGCAGCAGCTTTACCTTTTACAAATTGATCTTGGATAAAGTCGTCGGCACTCTTATTATCTTGCATACCTTTTGGCCAATATGTTTGGAACCATTTTGTTGCGTACGTAATACCTTCAATAGAACCCGCATTGTTTAGTCCAATATCTTTTGGATTCGTACCATTATCACCAAATACATAGCCACCGTAACCTGCTAATAGGCCGTAAGAGAAGTAGAAATCTGTCCATTTAGCTAGGAAAGCTGTTGATTTTCCTTTTTCGGTATCAAAAGCAAAACGAGGATCTTTTGTTAAAGCTTCTAACTCTTTAAAAGTCGTTGGTGCTTTGTCTAGTAAATCTTTATTGTAATACAGCACAAGCGTTTCAATAATTGCTGGTGCGCCGTATATTTTATCGTCTATCGTTACTTGCTTCACATCGTTATCATCTAATTGATCTTTATTTCCCAATTTCACTTCGGCTAAATGTCCCTGTTGACCAAGGCTACCGATTCTATCGTATGCTGACATCATCACGTCAGGCGCAGTTCCTGCTGGACCGTCTAGTGGCAATGCTTCTAGTGTTTCAAACATGTCCTTCTTAACCACTTTAATTGTTACGTCATTATCTTTTTCAAATTTAGATTTAACTTTATCAATATATTTTGCATAGCCTTCATCCACAGAAACCGTTAACGTTTTTTTGCTACCATCCGAAGCGTCGTCCTTCGATGAACTCCCGCCACCACACGCTGCTAAACTAACTACCGCTACCAAACCAACTGCTAATAAGCTAAACTTTTTGAATGAACTCATTACCTTTTTTCCTCCTCTTTTGAAAAATTCCTGCGTAAACTCCCACAACCATGTTTTTACGCGGTCCTTCTTCAGACCCTATTTTTATTCTTGGTAAAGCATTGTGAAACAGGTTAACCTATAACGCTATTATGGCGAATACCGAAAACGTTTTCAAGAACTATTTCCTTGTTACCGATAACAAGATTATTGGTATAACGCGAATTGCTCTAATCCTTTTCACCATAACCATATGCAGCGCCCCATAATTAGTATGTGAAAATCTGAAATCACATGCTCTTTAAAAAAGCGCTACACTTGTCCATTTATCCTTTTAAAATTGTAAATGATTTAGCTGGTACGATAATATTTGTTACAGCTTTATCCGCCCATACGTCATGTGTTGCAGCAGTGATTGCAAGCTCCTCTTTTGGAAGCTCTTCTGCTTTTGTTCCTTGATTAAAGATAAACGTCAATGTCTCATCACCAAATGTTCTCGAAAAAGCAACGATACGATTCTCATCATCAACTTTGTGCCACACTAGATCGCCATACGTCAATGTTTTCTGATGCTCTTTACGGAATGCGATCAATTTTTTCATAAATGTCAGCATAGCTTTATCTTGTTTCTCCTCGTCCCATTCCATACATTTACGGCAAAGCGGATCGTCAGCGCCATCCATGCCAATCTCTGTTCCGTAATAAATGCACGGGGAGCCAGTGTGCGCAAACATAAACGCCAGTGCCAACTTCGCCTTCTCTTTATCCCCATCACAACGCGTCAGTAAGCGCGCCGTATCATGCGAATCCAACATATTAAACATCACATGATTCACCTGCTCTTGATAGCGCATTAATTGCTCACTGATACCCGATACCATTTTCGTAGGTTGAATGCGTTCCTCCACAAAATTCTCAATGATCGTTTGCGTGAATGGATAGTTCATCACCGAGTCAAATTCATCACCAAGTAGCCATAACCAAGAGTCATGCCAAATTTCACCTAAAATATAAATATCCTCTTTTTCAGCGCGAACCGCCTTGTTAAATTCTTTCCAGAAAGCATGGTCGACCTCATTTGCAACGTCCAACCGCCAGCCATCAATATCAAATTCCCTTACCCAATAAGTCGCAATATCCAATAAATATTTTTGAACCTCAGGATTAGCCGTATTCAATTTTGGCATATGCATCGTGTAAGCAAACGTATCAAAAGAAAGCGTATTTTGGCCTTCGATATTCCCATTTTCGCCTGGTGTTACAGGGAATGAGTGAATATGGAACCAATCTACAAACTTCGATTCTTCCCCGTTTTGAAGTACATCTTGCCACTCAGGAGATTTATCACCAATATGATTGAAAACCGCATCCAACATGATTTTAATTCCACGTTTGTGCGCTTCTTTAACAAGCTTACGGAAGGTTTCCTTGTCGCCAAAATGAGGATCAATTTCAAAATAATTCAGCGTGTCGTATTTATGATTCGTCGACGCCTCGAAAACGGGTGTTAAATAAATACCATTAATTCCAAGGTCCGCCAAATAATCCAAATGATTTATAATTCCAGCGATATCGCCACCGAAAAAGTCATCGCGACCTGGATCTTTACTTCCCCACGGCAACACGTTTACTGGCGAAATCGATGCATCCCCATTATCAAATCGCTCTGGAAAAATCTGATACCAAATCGTTTCTTTCACCCATTCAGGCGCTTTAAAAACCTCCGTTTCATGTAGAAAAGGAAATTTGAAATAATAATCCATAACAGCCCGATTCGCTTTTGTATTCTCATAAAAACCACGTCCGCCATAAAATACTTCTTCCCCCTCTGTATCCTTCAATACAAAAGCATACTGCAACCTACGCTGTTCCGGTTTCATAGCCACAAACCAATAATCATGCTCCTCTGTCGTAGCAACTTTCCGAAGCGCATACTCCTCCGATTGCCAACCAGCCTCCGTGTGAACATAAGGATCTGCCCCAATCATCACGACTTCCTCTACATCATCTTTCTTGCTCCGAACCTTGATATGTAGCGTTTCTCCATCATAACCATACGCATATGAACTAAATGGCTGATGGTAAATTGCTGCTCTCTCCATAATAAAAACCTCCTCCTAAATATCTCTCTTCAAGTTAGCACGCTTTGAAAACACTTACAATCAATTTCTGAAAGTTAACGGTAACAAAATTAAACACGATCAAATTTTGGCTCAATAAAATAAGCAGAACACAACTATCCCATTTTTTTAGGAAAGTTGTCGATTCTGCTTACAAAATATGTTTTAAAATTAATCTTATTCTTTTCCTGCTACCGTTGAACCTCTCACAATTAACTTCGGCGGAAATAAAGTCGATCCCTGTTTCGCACCATTTTCATTGATTTTCTTCAGTAACATTTGCGCGCTTGTCTCACCCATTTCAATCACGGGTGAACGAACAGTCGTGATTTTTGGAGAAGAGATTCGATCTAAAAATACGCCATCAAATCCTGTCACAGCAATCGTTTCACCAAACTTCATATTTAGTGAATTCGCAGCTCTGACCACACCGACCGCCATCCGATCAGATGCACAAATAATGGCAACTGGCTCCGTTGCTTTATCTAAAATATCTAGGGCTGTCTTCTCAGCAACTCGAGAACTATTTTTCATAAAATAACTTTCTTCCATCAGGCCATTTCTCTTCATCACTTCTGAATATCCAGTCAACCGAGAACGCATAAATTCCTCTTCAATTAAATTAATACCAAAAAAGATAATATGGCGGAATCCCACGTCATACACATGTGTCGTTGCGAGCTCAGCGCCTAGTCGATTATCCACATCAATCGCATCCACATCTCGCCTATTCTCCCCATATGCAATCACAGGTTTTTCAAGCCCCGCCATCACTTTTTCGACCTCGCTATCTCGCATACCAGTAATAATTAAACCATCATACGCACCAATGTTTTTTGATTTCTGCGTCACCAATTGCAACGAATAGGAATACTTATCTAATTCTCTACTTATTCCCGTCAACAAATTCATGTAATAAGGCTCCACCGTGTCAATTTCCTCTAAAATCAAAAATTTTACAACTTGTGTCCTATTTTGAACGAGTGCTCTTGCAGCATAGTTTGGGACATATTCTAACTCTTCCATCGCGTGGTATACCAATTGTTTCAGTTCATCAGAAACCTGATCAGGATGATTAATTACACGCGAAACAGTCATTTTAGAAACATTTGCTTTTTTTGCAACATCAGCTAATGTAGCCATTCATATCCTCCCTTATTTAAAACTTCTAAGCTTATTGTAGCAGTTTTTTCATAAAAAGGTAGCATTTTAAATTTGTGATTTATATCGATAAAATAGGAAATAAGGCACAAAAAAACATCTTCCCCTTAGGAAAATGTTCTACTTGTATGTAAATTATCTTTTTGACACCGATACAACTTTTTTTACATCACGGTGCTCTTTCCAAGTATGAAAAAATTTAAAAAGTATTTTAATCCCGAAAGCGAGCCAGCCAAATACAGTTCCCACCAATATCGAGACAAGTCCAACTATCATAAAACTAAACACAGGAAAAGCAGGTTCATTAATACTAGCAATGCCCAAAATAAAAACAATAATCATCGGAATAACAAAATACCGTACCTCATGATCCCCCACGTCAAACGCTCCTTTGAAAAAATAATACGACACTAGACTTTTATACCTAAATCATAGTTCTAGTATACTCCCATACTAAGCTTTTTTCAATACGTATAGCGCTTTCATTTTCAAATTATTTTAAATCAATGACTTAGATAAATTGTTGCTACCACTCACTTCTTTAGTACTACCGTGTACAAGTTTACAAAAAAGAAACAATTGTAGATAAACTGTAACAATTACATGCTCCTTAAAACTGGTCTACGTTCATACTTTTCGCCTGAAAAAACTCTTCTAATAACGATGAAATAAATTGGGCTGTTTTGTTCTTATCGTCATGTAAAGGATTAATTCCTGTGAATGTCATCGCATTTATCTTATTACTAAGCGCCAAATTTTTCATAAAGTACCTGATCTCCCGCCAATAAATTCCCCCTTGAGAAATGAAGTCCGTACCCGGCGTAAACTCCGGATCAATTGCATCGACATCGAGTACTATGTGCACATGTCCACTCTTTTTAGCCAACCATTGAATAACCTCATCCGTTACCATTCCAAAACCCATTCGATCTATTTTGGTCATCTCAAAGTGCAATATTTGCTCCTCCTCGATTAACCGCTGTTCATCTTTTTCAATGCGCCTCGTACCGATAATACACACATTATCACCTGAAACAAATCGTTGCTCCATAATATTTCCTAACTCTTCTGGACCTCTTCCAATAACCGTAGCCATCACATTATGACATAGATTTTCCCGATTCAAATCCTCTCCCATATCTGCGTGAGCGTTAATCCAAATAACGGTTTGCTCCTCGTTATCATCCCTCATACCGGCAATAGTACTAAGCGAAATAAACTGATCCCCTCCAAAAATAATCGGCATTCCCCCTTCAGACCTCATATCCGCGACAATATCTCTTAGCTCTTTCGCCTTATATGTAATCGCTTTCAAATCCTTCGACTTCAAAATGGCTTCTTGTTCCATATCCGTGAAGAACGCCATATTATGATAATCCGTCACGTCACTAACTAATTTTTTCAGTGTATCAATAATTCCAGTGTATCTAATCGCATATGGAGCTAAAGCAACACCTTGTCGTTCTTCATGAAACATCCACGGCACACCGAGTATTCCTATTTTCTCCATCACATTCACCTTTTCTATATATATTATCTTACATTCTACCACAAACAACGACCTTTTTTAAAATAAAAACTTTTTCATTTATAGCTAAATTTGTATTTCCCAAACATTTTATACCTCGAAAACAGGTTTTTCTTCTTAGAGAAAAAATGATTTCACTCAAAAATAAAGCTTTAAAAACGCTTTTTATGACTTTTACACGTTGTGGCAATTCTGTTAGGATGTAGTTAATCCTCCTATACAGACTTTTGTGTAGTTGTGAATTGCAAGAAACGGACAAAGAGATGGCATACTTCCCCCCTTTACCCTAGGAGTTCCCCCAGAATTTTTATAGGTTAAATATGGCATCTCTTTGTCTTTTCTATTCTTTCAAATGATACGGATAAGTTGCTACAACAACATCTTTTTTAAATAATAATTTCGTTCTAATCAATAGGCTTGTTTGGTTATGCAAAATATTTTGCCAACCCTTTTTAGGAATAAATTGCGGTATTAATACTGTCAATGAATAATTATCTTGATTCGCTTTTTGCTGTGCTGTGTCAATAAATTTCATTAGAGGCTCGGTAATCGATCGGTACGTCGAATAAAGATCTGCAAGCCGTACCTCAGGATGTATTCTATTCCATCTTTCCACGAACTCTTTTCCTTCTTGCTTATCTAAAGAGACATGCACCGCAATAACAGTATCACCAATAGATTTCGCATAACGAAGAGCACCTTCCACGACTTTCGTTGTATCAGATACACAAATGATGACGGCATTCCCCTCGAACTCAGGTAGATCCATCTGTTCATCAATTCGAAGTTGTGGTGCTAACTTGGCATAATGACTACGCGTTCTGTGGAACACATAGATCATCGCTGGCATAAAAATAAACACTGGCCAAACTTCGCTCATTCTTGTAATAAATAGAACCATCAGAACTGTAAATGAAATCAGCGCTCCGAGCAAATTCGCGGACAACTTCTTCATATAACCTTGAGGCTTTTCCTTCAGCCACTTAATGATCATTCCTGACTGAGAAAGCGTAAACGGAATAAATACCCCTACCGAATAAAGTGGAATAAGCGACTCTGTCTTACCTTGAAAAAGAATAATCAAGAAAATAGATCCTAATGCTAATGTAATAATACCATTAGAATAGCCTAGGCGGTCACCCTTATCTAAATACATCCGAGGCATATACTTGTCTTTTGATAAATTAAAAGCAAGTAACGGAAATGCTGAGAAGCCCGTATTTGCTGCTAAAACTAGAATAAGTGCTGTTGTTGCTTGAATAAAGTAATAAAAGAAATTACGTCCAAATATATTTTCAGCAATCTGTGAAAGAACGGTAGATTTAAGTTCTGGCACAACGCCATAGAAATAGGCTAGTAGCGTTATTCCTACAAAGAAAAATCCCAATATAGAGGCCATCATAATAAGTGTTCGAGAAGCATTTTTAGCCTTAGGATCTTTGAAAAGCGGTACTGCATTAGAAATCGCCTCGATACCAGTAAGCGAAGCAGAACCTGATGCAAAGGCACGCAATAACAAAATAAGTGTTACACCAGAAACATGCGTCCCAACTGATGCAGTCTCATGCGTCACGTCTTGTCCCATGGCGAGCTTTACCAAACCAGTAACAATCATGACAATCATTGAAAGTACAAACAGATAAACTGGAATAGCTAGTATCGTAGCTGATTCTGTTACTCCACGCAAATTAATGATAGTAACAATAATAACCAGTATGATCGCTAGTGGTACCGTAAATTGATATAAAGAAGGTATCGCCGCGATAATAGCGTCCGTACCAGATGAGACACTAACAGCAACTGTTAACATGTAATCTACTAGTAGCGAACCACCTGCAATTAAACCTGCATTCTTCCCTATATTTTCTCGTGAAACGACATATGCTCCGCCCCCTTGCGGATAGGCATATATAATTTGTCGATATGACAAACTAAGGGCAAATAATAATACTAGTACGCAAAGTGCAATCGGCAAAGAATACCACATTGCAGCTGCTCCGACAGTGATTAGTACTAATAATATTTGCTCCGTACCATAAGCAACAGAAGATAATGCATCAGATGATAATACAGCTAGAGCCTTCAGTTTGCCTAATTTTTGATCCCCAGCCTCCGTTGATTTTAGAGGCCTCCCAATCAATAACCTTTTTAATGGAGATGCCATTTTACTCCCTACCTTTTTAACTAAATTTTTTACGAAATCCTCGTGCTAAAAATAGCATACGTCACATTATAACACAGCATTTTTAAAAAGAAATAGGCTTTTACAAAGGGTCATAAAATTTTTCTGCACTCTATTCCCGAAAAATATCCAAAAAAGAAGTACTATTTTAACCTTTACTAAAAACTTACATAATCCTCTATTCCCTTCTTGTTCTAAGCTTCAAACATGTTATTTATTTTTCTGAATATAAAGACTTTAATTTAAGTATTTACAAACCACCCATTCTCTTTATATAATAGTTTTCGGCTAGTAAATTTATTACGACATGGCCCGTTGGTCAAGCGGTTAAGACACCGCCCTTTCACGGCGGTATCACGGGTTCGATTCCCGTACGGGTCACTTTTTTTATTTTTTTCAGCAAAGTACTAGTCAAAAGCGAAATTTTGTTATATCATGTAATAGTATCTTGGATTTTAGAGGGGGCTTAGCTCAGCTGGGAGAGCATCTGCCTTACAAGCAGAGGGTCAGCGGTTCGATCCCGTTAGCCCCCACCATTATTGTTTTGGAAAGTTCTATTTGAGCGGTCAGACAGGTTACCTGTTTCGCCAACTTAGCTCAATCTGGTAGAGCAACTGAATCGTAATCAGTAGGTTGCGGGTTCAATTCCTGCAGTTGGCATTTTTAAGATTTATTTATATGGAGGGGTAGCGAAGTGGCTAAACGCGGCGGACTGTAAATCCGCTCCTTCGGGTTCGGCAGTTCGAATCTGCCCCCCTCCACCATTTATTGGGCTATAGCCAAGCGGTAAGGCAACGGATTTTGATTCCGTCATGCGCCGGTTCGAATCCAGCTAGCCCAGCCATTTTTAGAGCCGTTAGCTCAGTTGGTAGAGCATCTGACTTTTAATCAGAGGGTCGATGGTTCGAGCCCATCACGGCTCATCGAGAAAGCGCAAAAAAGGTAGAAGAAATATACATTTCTTCTACCTTTTTTGCGTCTGAATTCAACTAAATATGATGATTATTATCACGATAACAGCGATGATTGCAACGAAGGACAACCAAGCAGCTGGTCTCGCCATATTTATCGTCCAACCTACACCAAATCGCTTTTCAACAAAAACGGCGGGATCCTGGCGGTTAAAATAAAATACGCCTAACTTCCAATTGGCATCATCATCACGGATTGGTTTTGTAGTGTCCGCTTGGGTATCTTCTTCCAACTTCAATCTACTACCACCTTGACCAACACGTACCATTAAGAATATCAGTCCACCGAAAATAATCACCAAAACTAAAATTAGCATCACGGTAATGAATATTTGCGGTATAGAAAATATGAATGATAATTGTATCACCATAAACAGCGCTATAAGCAACGTACCCATGATTAAGTTAAATTTACTGTAAATATATCTAAATAGCACGTTTCGTCGCATAGAAGCCGTTGGGTTATCGTTATCTATCACTTGTTTACTCCGGGACATCATATAATTGATAAAAAGGAACAATCCTAGCATGACAATTTGCATCATTGGCATCATCATGACAGTACGGTAGTTTTTGGCTGCCTCTCTTGTTACCTCATTATCGAAGTTATATTGCATCGGAATCATACTTGGAATTTGATCATAATAAATCACGGTCAATCCAATTGTGATAAAAATAAGTGCCAGCGGAATCAAATACCAAGCATAGGAAATCGTTAACTTTTGGCGATGAAATGTCGTATCTACCATCACGATATTAGCCTTATCCGACGCTACTTGCAAATTCGCTTTCTTCCATGCAAGACTCGCCTTATAAAAACGTACATAAATGAGGAGTGACAAGATAATAACAATTAGAATCGCAGAAATCAAAATCGTTGCCTGCGCATTCTCGCTAGTCGATACCAGTAATAAAATAGCTGCAAATACCGTCACTAAGCCACCTACAATTAGATTCCAATTTAAAAATTGTCGCTTCATTTTACGTAATGCCGGGTCATTTGCGGCCTTTTCGCCAACCATCACACCAAAGCTCTCTCCACGTCTGATAACATATGGTGTTATTGCTTGGAGCACGACCACCACAAGCATCATCGCGATAAAAAATAATATTTCCATTATTGCTCCTCCTTGGTCTCAATTTCATCATAGATTGTAGCGCAAATAATTTCCCATTCTTCTTTCGATACCGATCGACAAATCGACTCTGCAATAAGCGGTCGTATTTTTTTTCTTAGTTTCGCATAGAAAGCTTCCGTCGCTTTTTCGATCCCGTCTGGATGAATGACGACTCCTTTTTGGCGATGAATCAAAATATATCCTTCTTGCTTTAAAAGTTGATATGCTTTGTTTACCGTATGAAAATTGATACCTATATCGCTTGCTAAGCTACGAACGGATGGTAAATCATCACCTGGTTTTAGTTCCTCTTTAGCGATTCCTTCAATAATCTGATACATAATTTGTGTGTAAATTGGCTCCTCTGCTTGTAAATCAATCTCGAGTAGCATACGCACCCCTTCTTCCTACAACTGTTATACATATAGTATAACAACTATACAAAATAAGTCAAGTAGGATTACAGTGGTTTTTTGAGCCAGATGATGGTACTATTAAGACTAGTCTACATACTATTACGCTAGAGATGACTCCAATTTCTAGCAACGAAAGGGGAACCATATGAAAATGGCACGTTTTAAAGAGTCCAAATTATTTTTCTGGACGTTAGAAATTCTGGCCTTAGTAGTCATCTTATTCGTACTGAACAAGATGAGCTTTATTTTTGCGCCTATTGGGACGATTGTTTCCACGCTTTTCCTTCCCATTATGATCGCTGGCTTTTTATTCTATCTGTTCAACCCGCTTGTCATCTTTTTAGAAAAACGTAAAGTTCCAAGAATACTAAGTGTTTTGAGTATTTTTCTTGTTTTTATCGTACTCTTAGTTTTAGCTGTTGTTCAACTTGGACCTATTTTAGCGGATCAAGTCGCATCACTTGTGAAGGCAGCACCTGAATATTGGACGCAATTCCAGCATTGGTGGGATAATTTAGTACAAAATAGTAACATAAAAAATATTGATATCAAAGCGGAGATGGAAAAACTCAATATCTCTATTCCAAAGATTTTAGATACGGTTATTGGTAGCTTAACAGGTAGCATCGGCTTAATTTTTGGCTTTGTATCAAGCTTTGTTATGATTCTCGTAACGGTTCCATTTATTTTATTCTATATGTTTAAAGATGGGCACAAGTTCCTCGATTCAAGTGAGAATTTTTTTCCAAAAGGTATTCGTACGGAAGCTCGTGAAATGATTCAAGCGATGAACAAAACGATCTCGACTTATATTTCAAGTCAGGCCATTGATTGTATGTTTGTCGGTATCTTTACGATGATTGGGTACTTCATTATTGGTGAACCGTATGCTCTTTTATTCGGTCTAATTGCTGGCGTAACGAATATCATTCCTTATCTTGGGCCATTTATTGGTGCAGCTCCTGCTGTTATCGTGGCTTTGTTCGATTCGCCACTACAAGCGATTCTCGTTATTGTCGTGGTAACTATTGTGCAACAAATCGACTCTAACTTACTGTCGCCTTACATCATGGGTAAATCGCTATCTATTCACCCACTTACGATTATTATTATTCTGATCGTTGCGGGTAACTTAGCTGGGATTTTGGGTATGATTCTCGGTGTACCAACGTATGCCGTTGTTAAAACGTTAATCGTGAATCTATCACGACTGATAAAATTAAGGCGTGAAGGTATCAAGGCTGAAAATGTTGAGAAACCGGTCGTCTAAAAAATAAGAAAAAGCGCTGAGGCAAAAGAGTTATTTAAAAACTCCTTGCACCAGCGCTTTTTTTAATTTTTGGCGGTTCGTATTTTTATTACTAATATAATGGTGAAAATAATCAGGATAAAAACGCTAACGGCACTGCCTTCTATTCCAAAAGCGCCTCCTGTTAGCCAATCGCCCGAACTGCTATTCTTTTTTATTTCAAGCAAGCTCGTTCCAAACGATCCACCGGAAACTTCGAAGCCAAAAATATTCCCTTGAAGTAAGTTCCATGTGAAATGAAATCCGATAGCGGCCCATAGAGATTGAAATACTTCATAAATGAGCGCCAATACGACTCCTGCTAAAAAGATATTCAACATTGGCCATAGAGAGCCCCAAACTGCTGGATTTGCCGCGTGCATCAGTGCGAATAAGATGGAAGATACGATAATACCAATTGGCATCGTGTACCTTGTTTTGACTAAATTATAAATATATCCTCTTGAAAAAAGTTCCTCCCCAAGGGCAACGAGCAAAAATAGGACAACTGCTCTCCAAAACGAGGCGTCGGCTAATATGTGATGTATCGCAACGACCTTCACGCCACCGAACAACCAAATAATAAGAAAACTAGCGGTTATTGCAAGAATACCAAGTAAAGCACCGATTCCCATATTTTTAAAACTATGTGCATGACGCAGCTTTAATGAAAAATACCGTTTCTCTTTAAACGAATAATATAGAATAATTGCCGGAATAATCATCGCCACTGGTGTAAATATTTCTGCCATTTCCATGATAACATCCGTTGTACCCAAAAAGATCGCTATCACATACATGACACCGATCAATAGGGCAGTTGACACGAACATACCCACCAGTAATAGAGCTATCTTTCCACTAACTTCCCCTAACTTCTTCATAAAATCCCCCTTATTTGAATACCACTGTAAACGTCAAAATGCTGTCCTCAAAATCCACCGCAAAACTGGCGCCAGATTTTTTCGCTAACAAGTCGATGATTGCTAAGCCAAGACCAGTATTGTTACCACTTCGAACGCGATCTGCTGTATAGAATCGTTCAATTAATCGCGGTATATCTGCGTCCGTCAAATGACTGGCTTGATTGGCAAATGATAACCTAGCTTTTCCTTGTTGCGTTGTGAGCGATATTTTCATCGGGCCTTCTCCGTGTTTCAGCATATTCGAAATAAAGTTGTCCACCATTCGTTGTAACGCCTTATAATCTGCATTTATTTTAATACCAGGCTCCATCTCAAGTTCTGGTTGGACGCCTTTTTTCGAAAAATCTTCATAATAAGAGGCCACTGCTTCTGTTACAAAATTAGATAAATCAATCGATTCTAAGTGTAACTTCCCTTCATCGCTTGATAACTTCGATAAAACAAAGAAATTTTCAACGAGTTCGGTCAGGGTTTGGATTTTATTTTTGATGATGAGGCTATACTTCTCGCGTTCTTCTGGTGTCAATGTGTCGCGCTCCATGAGTTGTAAATAGCCAGATAAAGAGGTTAGCGGTGTTCTTAAGTCGTGGGAAACATTTTCAATTGTCTCCCGCAACTCTTTATTTAACATTTGGAATTTACGTTCCGTTTTCGATTTTGCGTCTAATAATTCGTTGACAGTGAGGAGTAGTTGCCTAACTTCTGGTGAAGCAATGTCCATGGTTAGCTGCTCATTGGAGCCTCGTCGCCTCGCGATATCTTTAATTTTTGCGGTTGTTGTTCGCAGTTGTTTCTTTATTAGAAATATCCAACCGAGCAAAATGACAATAACAACTCCTAAAATATAAACCACAGCGCTCCACTCCCCTCTCTGCCTTTATTTTAACATATTACTTGATCTCTTTATAGCGGAAAACCAACCAACCTAAAATCGTAAATATGACCATGTACGCGATTCCTGTTAGTATATTCGTTGTGATCGCGTGCTGACTTAAGGTTGATAGATCTGACATCACGCCAATTTTGCTGAATAGGAACATGTCTTTAATGATCGTCCATTTTGGTAGGAAAACATTGACTAGGTTCTTAATAATCGTTTCGCTGAATAAAAATACAAGAATGTACGTCACGATTGCGATGCTTTCTTTTGGAATGATGATGAATAGGAAAAAACCAATTGTGATTAGCGCCAGATATAGCGGTAATTGAGCCAACATGCTAAGTACTAATGCGCCAAAATCAAGATGTCCGACAAAAAGCTGTGCGGAAATTCCAATCGCCATTGTGTATACGACTAACATTAATGCTCCGACTGCCCAACCTGTTGCCAATTTTGAAAAGTAGAAAGTTGTGCGTGATACGCCTGATACGAGTACATTCTTTGCTACGCCTGCCGAGAATTCAATGCTCCATAGGTTCGAGAATATCGAGATGAACGCCATCGCTAGTACAATGGTAAATGACAACATAATTTGCGCGACCTGTGTTCCAGTAAGCATTTGAGTAAGTATATCCTTGTCTGCCGTGGTAAGCTCCGTTCCGCCTTCTGCCGATAAAGAAATCCAATCCACATTTAGCGCAAGGTATATCAGCCCTGAGACAGCTATCGCGATGATGATCAGTGTCGCGAACGGCATCCACATCTTCCCTTTTGTTAATCGATACGTATCTGCTCTCATTAATCCCATCATTTGTCTTCTCCTCCAATTAAATCAATAAAGTATTCTTCCAAATTCGCCTCTACGACTTTTAGTTCGGTAATAATAATCCCCGCGTCAAACATCACTTGGCTAATGCGCTCTGGGTGATCGATAAAATCGAAAATTCGGATACTGCCGTCGCTATGCACTTCATATTGATGCACTTCGAGAAAACTCTCCAAATGCATGACCGCTGCCTCTTTATTCACGGTTTTCAGAACAAGATAACGTCTGCTTTCCGATTCTAATTCTTCTTTTGAAAGCTCCTTCACCAGTCGTCCATTATTGATAATACCGTAACGGTTGGCTACTAGCGCTAATTCTGTCAAAATATGACTTGAGATAAAAACAGTTGTTCCGTATGCCTCATTTAATTTTAAAATAATGTTACGAATTTCGATAATTCCCATTGGGTCAAGACCGTTAATTGGCTCATCTAGAATGAGGAAATCTGGTTGGTGCAAAATAGCAAGTGCGATACCAAGACGTTGCTTCATTCCCATTGAAAAATTACGATATTTCTTGCGTCCTGTATTTTCTAAGCCGACAAATTCTAATACTTCGTCGATACGTTTTTTATCTGGAATTCCTTTTTGGAGGATGTAATAGTTAAGGTTCTGATAGGCCGTTAAATTTGGATATAAAGACGGGCCTTCAATGACCGCTCCCATACGTTTGCGTGCGAGTTTAATGTCTTTCGGGTGGCTGGAATCGAATAACGCGATGTCCCCGCCGTTTGTATGCATTAAATCTGTAATTAGACGAATAAAGGTTGTTTTACCTGCGCCATTCTTACCGATGAAGCCGTATATATCCCCCTTTTGAACCGTCATGTTGACATGATCCACTGCATAATTGTTACCAAATTTCTTTGAAAGTGCCGCTGTTTCTAGAACTATTTCTCTCATTTTATTATTCATTCCCTTCTTGGTTTTTGATTGCGTATTTGATTGCTTCTTTTCGATAACCTAACTATAACTTGGAAGTCTCAAGTTTTTATGAATGAAAACTTAAGGAAACATTAAGAAGTGCTGAGACAGCCCGTTAGGCCCGAAAAAATTTGTTAGGGGGCGCAGTAAAAGTCCTCTTTTGACTTTTGCGGAGGCCACGAAAATTTCGAGGGACTGGCTGTCGAAGCTGGATCGCGAGATTGGGATGCACAACTGAACAGATAATTCCCGCTGATGTGATGAGTGGTGTGAACAATTGCAAAACTAAGAAAAAAGTAGCAAACGAGCCAAAGAATTTAGAATTAGCTGGATTTTTGATGGAGGGATTTTTTCTCTAAGTTTTTTAAGCTAAGTACAAATAAAGCCAAGAAAAGATGGTTGCTCTCTTCTCGGCTTTGTTTCGTATAATGGATTTGTGCTGTCTCTGGTTTTGGTTTGGGTCATGTTTGGCCGCCTTCGGATCTAGCTCCAACAGCCAGATCCTCGAAATTTTCGGTGCCTCCGAAAAATCCAGGAGAGGGATTTATCTGCGCCCCCTAACAAATTTTGTCGGATCTAACGGGCTGTTTCCGCTTTTCAATTTTTCATTTTAAACCCAATCCCCCAAACCGTCTCCACAAACTCTTGCTCTGGCGCCACTTTTCCTAGCTTTCCGCGAATATTACTCATATGTACATTCACAGTGTTTTCATCAATGAACTCCGTCTCGCCCCAAACGGATGCGAAGATGTTCTCTTTTGTGAAAACTTTACTTGGGTTGCTAATCAATAATTGTAATATACCAAATTCACGTGCTGTCAGTCTTATTTCTGTTCCTTCGTATTGTGCGCTATAACGATCTGTTGATAACGATAATCCTTTCCAAGTTAACGATTTCTCCTCAACTGGTGCTGTCCCCGCTTTGCGCAACTGTACTTCTACTCGTGCCAGTAATTCTTCTATATCAAACGGTTTTGTCATATAATCGCTTGCTCCGAGTTTTAATAGCTCCACTTTGTCCATCACTGTATTTTTAGCTGATATAACGATAATCGGTACGGCTTGTTTGGCGGTGATTTCCGCAATGAGCTCCTCGCCTGTCATTCCTGGGAGCATCAAATCGCACAGTAACAGGTCAAATGTTTCGCTATTCCAATATAATTTCGCCTCGGTGCCTGAAAACGCTTGTGTGACCGTGTAGCCTTCGCGCGTTAACACATCTGAAATAAGGTGGTTGATATCATTGTCATCTTCTGCAATCAAAATTTTTCCTAAGTTCATGAATTCACGCCCCTTCTTTCCTCTATATTCTCATAATTATCCTAAAATCGCAAAAAAAGATAGCGATGCGAAAAACACCACTACCTTCTTCTGATTATATTTTCTCTTCTAAGAACTCACTGATTAATTCAAACGTTTCGTCTGTCGCAGCGGAAGGTGTATTCATGAAATCATGTGGTACCTTCTCAAAGCGCTTAGCAAACACTGGTACGCCAGCATCTTTTAGCTTTTTAGCATATCCTTCGCCTTGATCGCGCAATGGATCGTATTCAGCGGTTGCAATGAATGCTGCTGGTAATTCCGATGCATCTTTCGTACGGATCGGAGCAACTAGTGGATCATATTTACGATCTGTTGCGCCAGATAAGTAAAGCTTGAAGTATTTATCAAGCGATTCTTTTGTCAAAACATAGCCCTCTGCAAACTCGTCCATCGAAGGATATAATACCGAAGCATCTCGTGAGAAAATATCAACTGGTGGATATAGCAAAATTTGCTTCGTGATATTTGGTGTTCCTTTTGATTTAGCTAATTGAGAAACAACGGCAGCAATATTACCACCAGCGCTATCACCTGCTACAACGATTTCATTGGATTTAGAACGCAAGCTTGTTAAGTGTTTTGAAATCCAGACAAGTGTCGCATATGCATCTTCAATCGCTGCTGGGAAAGGATTTTCTGGTGCTAAACGATAATCTACTGAAATAACGCGATAGCCTGTTGTTTGCACTAATCTACGCGCAATACCATCTGTTGTTTGTACGCTACCAGTAACGAAACCGCCACCGTGAAAATAAACCATCAATGGGTATGGGCCGTCTACTTCTGGAGAATAAATACGCAGGTTGATTTTGCCGCCTGGACCGTCAATTTTTTTGTTTTCAATTTCGCCAACTTCAATTTCTTTAGCTGCTGGAAGTGCTTTTTGAGCTAAGCGAATGTATTTATAACGCGAATCTACATCCGAAAGTGGCGCTGTCTTTTTCACATAATCTTGCGCTGCTTCTTCTAAGTTGTCGAGTACTTTAGGATCGTATTCCCGTTTACCAACTGCTTTCTTATAGATGAAGAAAATCACAACTAGTGGTAATAACACGACGCTGACAATAATAACACCAATCCATTTTAATATCTGTTTCAATGACACTCACTCCTCATATATATTCTCAGTAATTCACCCTTTTAGTATAGCAGTTTTGAAAAATTTTAACCAATTTATAGGTCGGGAAAACACGCAAGTTGATGCGATTTCCGTTTCTAGATATCGGATATTTAAACATATTTATGAATAAATATAAATAAAATAGTTGAATTTCTATTCGTATGATGGTATTATTAGTTTTATCGAAATGTATAATTATTAATAAAAGGGGATGTAGAGATGACAAAAGAAAAAATCGTTCTTGCTTATTCTGGTGGTTTAGATACCTCCGTTGCCATTCAATGGTTGGCCGAAGAAAATTATGACGTGATTGCATGTTGTTTAGACGTTGGCGAAGGAAAAGACTTGGAATTTATTAAAGAAAAGGCGATTCAAGTTGGTGCTTCTGCCTCCTATACAATTGATGCGCGCGAGGAATTTGCGGAAGATTTTGCTTTAATCGCTCTGCAGGCCCACGCTTATTATGAAGGAAAGTATCCGCTGATTTCAGCACTTTCTCGTCCGTTGATTGCGAAAAAACTCGTGGAAGTCGCTAGACAAGAAGGCGCAGCCGCTATCGCTCACGGTTGTACTGGAAAAGGAAATGACCAAGTTCGTTTCGAAGTGGCAATCAACGCCCTAGCACCTGATTTGAAAGTCGTTGCGCCCGTTCGTGACTGGAAATGGTCGCGGGAAGAAGAAATCGAATACGCGCAAAAACATAATATTCCGGTTCCGATTGACCTCGATAATCCGTTTTCTATCGATCAAAACTTGTGGGGACGTTCCAATGAGTGTGGCGTTCTAGAAAATCCGTGGGTTGCACCGCCAGAAGCCGCGTATGACTTGACGGTTGCCCTAGAAGATACGCCAAATACACCAGAAATCATCGAAATCGAGTTTTTAGCTGGGGTTCCGGTTGCTTTGAACGGTGAGTCACTGAGCCTAGCTGTTCTGATTCAAAAATTAAACAAGATTGCCGGCGCGCACGGTGTTGGTAGGATTGATCATATTGAAAATCGTCTTGTCGGCATTAAATCACGCGAAGTTTACGAGTGCCCTGCTGCGGTTGCCCTAATTACGGCGCATAAAGAGCTAGAAGATTTGACGTTTGTTCGTGAAGTCGCGCATTTCAAACCGGTAATCGAGCAGAAAATCAGCGAAGTTATCTACAACGCGCTTTGGTTCTCACCGCTTACAAGTTCGCTCGTAGCCTTCTTGAAAGATACGCAAAAATATGTGAACGGTACGATTCGGATGAAACTTTTCAAAGGTCATGCGATTGTGGAAGGTCGTAAATCGCCGAATTCATTGTATGACGAGAACTTGGCCACGTACACTTCGGCGGATACATTCGACCAAGATGCAGCGGTTGGATTCATCAAACTTTGGGGCTTGCCAACGAAAGTTAGCGCAGAAGTCAACTCAAAATTAAACGCGAAAACAGAGGTGTAAACAATGGAAAAATTATGGGGCGGTCGTTTTCAAGGAAAAAGTGAGGCGTGGATCGATGAATTCGGCGCCTCGATTTCCTTTGATGCAAAACTGGCAAAACAAGATATCACGGGAAGCTTGGCGCATGTGGCAATGCTCGGGAAATGTGGCATTATTTCGGTGGATGAAGCGGCGCAAATCACGGCTGGACTTGAGGTTCTGGTTGGAAAATTGGCGGCTGGTGAATTGGAATTTAGCGTGGTGAACGAGGATATTCATCTGAACATCGAGAAATTGCTACATGAAGAAATAGGTCCTGTGGCTGGGAAATTACATACGGCGCGGAGTCGGAATGACCAGGTCGCGACGGATATGCATTTGTATTTGAAGGAAGCGGTGACCGAGATTATGGCTTCTTTGGCGCATTTGCGGACGGTGCTTGTGGTGAAAGCGGAGAGTCATGTCGAGACGATTATGCCTGGTTATACGCATTTGCAACACGCGCAGCCAATTTCTTTCGCGCATCATTTATTGGCTTATTACGGTATGTTTAGCCGTGATTTGGAGCGTTTGACGGAGAGCATGAAGCGGATTGATATTTCCCCTCTTGGTTGTGCGGCGCTCGCCGGGACGACTTTTCCGATTGATCGGGCGTTTAGTTCTGAACAACTTGGTTTTAGCGCGATGTATGATAATAGTTTGGACGGCGTTAGTGATCGCGATTTTATTATCGAATTTTTGAGTAATAGCGCCCTTTTGATGACGCATTTGTCGCGTTTTTGTGAGGAATTGATTTTGTGGACGAGCCATGAGTTCCAGTTTGTCGAGTTGATTGACGCGTTTGCGACGGGAAGCAGCATTATGCCACAGAAAAAAAACCCCGATATGGCGGAGTTGATTCGTGGGAAAACTGGGCGTGTTTACGGCAATCTATTCGGACTTTTGACGGTGCTTAAAGGCTTACCTCTCGCGTATAATAAGGATTTGCAGGAAGACAAAGAAGGCATGTTTGACACGGTTCATACGGTGAAAACGAGCCTCGATATTTTTGCGGGGATGATTGAAACAATGAAGGTGAACGAAACCGTGATGGAAAACGCGACGCAAAAAGATTTTTCTAATGCGACTGAACTTGCCGACTACCTTGCTAAAAAAGGCGTTCCATTCCGCGAAGCCCACGAAATCGTTGGGAAACTCGTGCTCGATTGTACGCAAAAAGGGATCTACTTGCAGGATGTGGCGCTCGAAGATTATCAATCTATTCAGCCCGTTATTGAGCAAGATATTTATGACGCGCTGGCTTCCTACACCGCCGTTGCGAAACGTAATTCCTATGGTGGTACAGGTTTCGACCAGATTAAAGCGATGATTGAAAAAGCAAAACAAACACTATAAAAATAGGATTGGATGTCAGCATAATGATTTGACGTCCAATCCTATTTTTTATTTGATGGTTAAAGCACTTGCCGTTTCTGTTGCTTGCGTCATCATTTCTTGAATCAGCGCGTCAACAGGTTTAATTTCGGTAATCATGCCTGTAATTTGCCCCGCCATAACCGAACCGTTTTCCGTGTCGCCTTCTTGCACAGCTTTGCGTAGTGAGCCGAGTGTCAATTCTTCGAGCACATCGCGATCCACATTTTCGTCTTCTAGTCGTTGATATTCTTTAATCATTTTATTTTTGATGCTGCGGACTGGCGCGCCGTTACGACGTCCTGTCACAACTGTATCGCGATCTTTCGCCTTCAAACAAGCTAACTTGAAATTCTCGTGTACAGGACATTCATCCGTTGCGAG
Organism: Listeria weihenstephanensis; assembly: GCF_003534205.1. Taxonomy (NCBI): domain Bacteria; kingdom Bacillati; phylum Bacillota; class Bacilli; order Caryophanales; family Listeriaceae; genus Paenilisteria; species Paenilisteria weihenstephanensis. The sequence goes on from NZ_CP011102.1 coordinate 2,592,817, forward strand.
GAACCTGGTTCCAATCTGAACACCTTGGGCTCCAAGCGCAAAAGCTGCGGCAATCCCGCGTCCATCACCAATCCCGCCAGCCGCAATAACTGGAATCGACACAGCGTCTACTACTTGCGGCAAAAGCGCCATCGTTGTTGTTTCGCCAACATGTCCACCAGCTTCCGTACCTTCCGCCACAACAGCGTCAGCGCCAAGCTGCTCCATTTTGCGTGCAATCATCACAGAAGGAACAACTGGAATCACAGTAATCCCTGCTTCCTTCCAGATTGGCATATACGTTTTCGGTGTTCCCGCGCCTGTCGTGACTACTTTCACGCCTTCTTCAATAATCACCGTCGTTAATTCCTCGATATTCGTCATCATCAGCATCAAGTTAACGCCAAACGGTTTATCCGTCAACGCTTTTGTTTTCTGAATTTCGGCGCGCAGTTCCTCTCCGCTCATACCGCCCGATGCGATAATTCCGAGTCCGCCAGCATTCGACACAGCTGCAACAAGCGGCGCCTTCGCGATTTGTGCCATCGCACCTTGCATAATAGGATATTTGATGTGTAATAATTCCGTTATTGACATGATTTTCTCCTCCGATACAGTTTTCCATAAGATCCTTACTCCATGTATATTTTCTCACAATGGCATTCAAAAAACAACCACCTCATCAAAAAATGGTTGTTCTCCGCTTTATATCAATGCGCTTCTTTCGCCTTCACTGCCAGCAAAATACAGCCCGTAATCCCAGCATCATCCTCCAATTTCGGCGGAACAATATATTCTTCCAAATTCGGTAATTGGATATAACCTGCGATCAACGTCTTTAATTTTTTACGAACTAGCGGGAATACTTGGCGCTGTTTCATTACGCCACCACCGATCACAATTCGCTCTGGTGACAAAATTAAGCTATAGTTCATCAAGGCTTGTGCGATATAATGCGCTTCTAAATTCCAAACTTCTTCATTTTCAGCTAGTTCTATGCTTTTTTTACCCCAACGTTTTTCAATCGCGCCACCCGCTGCTAGACCCTCTAGACAATCATCATGATACGGACAATTCCCTTGATAGCGATCGTGTTTATGGCGTCGCACCATAATATGCCCCATTTCTGGATGCGAATATCCTTCTAATATCTTACCGTTGACCACAGCGCCAGCACCGATTCCAGTACCAATCGTAATGTACATACAACTCGATAACCCTTCTGCCGCACCAAGCGTCACCTCACCAAGCGCTGCCGCATTCACGTCCGTTGTAAATCCGATCGGCACAGAAAAAGCTTTTTTGAGCGCACCAACAATATCATAATTTCGCCATGCCAACTTCGGTGTAGACGTGATATAACCATACGTAGGACTCGATTTACGCACATCTATCGGACCAAACGACCCAACACCAATCGCCTCTAATTCCCCTTCATACTGCTTAAAAAATTGCTCCACAGACCGCATTGTTTCCGCAGGTTCCGTTGTCGGGTAAGTCTCCCGTTTTAAAACATTACCAGACGCATCACCAACCGCCACAACAAATTTCGTACCACCAGCCTCAATCGCTCCAAAAACCATTCGCTTCACTCCTCATTCATTTATGTATTCGTTTTCATTCTACATCACAAAAGCTTATTTTAAAAGTCTATTGTCTAAAAACTCATCATTTAGATTCTAAATACCTAATTTAACAGATATTTAAACCTAAAAAATCACTTTCTAAATATCCAGCGACACAACCGCTCATATTCCTTGAAATAAGCCGGAATTTCCTCGTCTCGAAGCCCCTCATACATATTGCTCACAATACCTTCATTGTACCATTTTTGCAATTCATAACCGCGTTTAAAATAGCCCCAGACCTTGTTTCCTTCTGAACTCAGCGCATATTTAATAGACTGCAAGTTATCCAATTTATCCGCTACGATAATTGCCTTTTCCTCCAAAGTCCCCGTTCGAACCGCGTCAATCGTATGACTTTTGCGTTCCTCCCATGTTTGCGATTTATCCTCCGTATGCGATTCCACAAGCTTTGCCACATCATTACCAAAAAGCGCCCGAATCTCATCCAACGTTACCGGCGTGTCCTCCACCACATCGTGCAAAAATCCTGCTGCCACAACCTCCTCGCGAAACCCCGCTTTGCGCAACAAATTAGCCACATTCCGCGGATGCGAAAAATACGGCTCACCGGTTATTTTACGACGCTGCATCTGATGCGCCTTCGCTGCAAAAGCACTCGCTTGCTGGTACATTTCCATTCTCCTTTAATTCAAACGCAGGGCTAAAGAAAATGAAATAGCCCCAGTTTGAGTGTAATTCTTTAAATTTATACCATCTGTCGTCACGCGCTGTGATGAATTTGCCTATCACCTAGCTCTTGCAGCGGTCGATTCGTATCCTGGATAATATCCTGGAAAGCCACGAAATCTTCCTCAGCAATGCTTGTAGCCTCTCTCATCACGATCCAAGTCACTCCTTCGAATGTCGGCGGTGTCGTTAACGATCCTTGGTACTTAAAGTATGCTCTTTTTTCAGGTAAAAAGCCAGAAACATCTAACGAAATCTCTTTTTCAATGCCAAAATCAGCAAATACTTGTGGAAAAATCTCCGCTAGCTCGCCAAAATCGCTACCTTCTAATTCCTGCTCCATCCAAACGGCTAGAACAAGACGCTCTCCTAATTCATTCATGTGCACCAAATGCCATTCCATCGCAAAATAGTGCTCGTTTAGCGTGTGCTCACTCGGTATATGACCATGAAACGCGATCAAATTATATCTTTTCCCATCAAACGTCAATCCTTGTTCCTTGTCCTTTGGAAAAAGATGCACCGAATTCTCGACACGTCTTACTGTATATTTTGTTGGCTTATAATTCAGTTCTAGCGGTGCAGCCCCCTGTACTTCCATCACTTTCTCCATATGAATATCTATTGGTGACTGGCTCTTTCCAGACTTTGCGATTTCATACTCCTCACAAATATGTCCCCAATAATGCGGTCCCTTTTCCCCTTCATAGGACCATTTCACAAGTGGCTCTGTCATGCATCATTCCTCTTTTCATAAAAATTTGCGCTTTATTTTGTAACCCCTATTATGCAAATATTTCGTGAATAGTTCCTCAAGTTATTTTTTTATGTTCTTTTTATTATACTGAAAATCTGCGAAATTGCCAGTATGTTTTCTCGAAGAACAAAAAAATACCCATAAAATCTAGGTATTTCCTTGATCTATTAAACCTTAAATAAGGCTTTAGAAAGCTCTTCTATGCTCGTAAATTCCTCCAAATTAAATAACTGTGGCAGCTTGTAAAAAACGTCCATCGTGTGGTGTTGCGTAAGTCCATATGCTTGTCTATAAATCGCAAGTACAAGTGCCTTATGCGCAAAATCCTCCGTCACCGGCCAATGACTAGCCTCCAAAAACAAACGTAATAACTGCTTATCACAATCAAATAAATCCAGATGTAGTTTAGCAAGCTCATAATGCCGATCAAAAACAGCTGCGTCACCCCAATCAATGATACCAGTTAACCTGCCGTTCGCCGTAAAAACATGGCGTTCCATCAAATCACCATGAACAAATACAGTATCAAGCGGTGGCACTCTATCAACATACGCCTCAATTTGCGGTATCAAATGCGCAGGAAATGAGCTTTGTTGCGCCGCCGAAATAAGATCCAGTTCAAGAAGGCTTGTCTCGTAATCCTTTGAAAAAGCAAGCGCGTGAACAAGCCCAATTTGGCGACCTAAATCCATCGCAACCGCTTGTTTTTCTAGCCCTGTCAGATCCGAATGTTCCCATGATAATCCCGACATCTTGCTCATAACAAGATATCCCCACGCATCATCATACAAAATACCAGACGCCAAAATCGTCGGCACCGCTATCTCTATCCTTTGCGCCAACACCATTTGTGCGACTTTTTCCTGTTCAAAACTTGTACGCCATTGCTTCGTGTATCCAAAAAACTTAACAACGACTTCACCATGAATGATCGTTGGATACGTCCCGCCAGTTCCTGCCACAGGCTCCCATTCACCAACGAGCAAATCATGTCGTATCAAAACTTCCTTCGCATGTGGCCACCAAAATTCGGCACATTCCAACTGCTCTCGGAAATCCGCTAATGACGCAAAAATAGGTTTTTCTAGCATCTCCCTAGCTCCTTACTTAAAAATAATCAGAGAAATAAGGCGTCTCATTCGGAATCATTTTCTCCAGCTGCTTTATAACCGCGTCACTCGCCATCAAGCGTCCATTTTTGCGTAAATATTTCGGACGTTTGTAGCCAAAGAACATCGTTGTCAACGTCTGTATATCAATCTCAACCGCTTCACCACGCGCTTCCTTCACTATTTTAAAATCACCGTCTTCATCCCACTCAAACGCAAATACGCCTTGATTCCATTCCAGCAAACTATCCGTCACAACAAAATGAAAATCAGCCTGTTTTTCCGCAAATGGAAACTTCCTGAAGAATCCTTCCACATCAACAATCCGCGCCATATAATACGGGTGAATCGTCTCCGTAATATCACTATCTTCCATCAAGAATGCAATCGGTTCATTCGTGTACATTTTCCCTTTCACATGCGTTACCATCGAAAAATGCGCACTAATAAAATTCCACAAACCATGTCGCGCTTCTTGCGTTAAATAAACCATTTCCTTCATATGAAAAACATCATCTGCAATCCAATAATACATAAAGCCTTGTGGTTCGTTTTTCTCATCATAATACACTGCCGCGATCATTTCCTCGCGTTCCCAGCGCCAATATTCTTCCCAAGCAAGCGAATCACGAATCATCGCCACATGTTGCGTTTTAGCGAAGTGATCATATGTTTTCAGCACATCTTCATGCTCAATATCAAGACGCTCGACCATACCACGAACGGGCACATTTTCTGGAAGTTGCGTATCTTTAATAGTAAACGTCATCACATCCGAAATAATTTCCCAGCCTTTTCGACGATAGTATGGCACAGAATATGGATACAAATACGAAATCGTCTGTTCCCGATCACGCATTTCCTTCAAACTTTGTCGCATTAAACGGTGCATCAAACCAAAATTAGCATACTCTGGATACGTTCCAACTCCAGTCACACCGCCCATTTTAAAAATTTCACCAAAGATGTTTACATGCATTGGATAGACTGCCATTTGCGAGATCAACTTATCCCCGTCAAACCAGCCAATCACATCCGCTTTTCGCAAGACCGGACGTTTTGCTTGTTCAATCTCATCCTCCGCCCAGCCAACTTCGTGAAGCTCCTGATTCGTCACCTGAAACACATAGCGTAACAACTCATTAAACTGCGATAAATGCTCCATTTCCAATTTTTTCATCTCTAAGCGATCTTGGACATTTTGCTGTCCCATATTTTCTACCTCTCTCCTCGAATTTTACCAATATCGATTTTCACAATATACCTCTCTATTGTACATGGAAACCGCCCTATTTCGCAATCCCTTTACTTTCGTTTTGCAACCACTTCTTGGTAACGCGCTTCCAACTCGGCTTTTTTCACTGCCGTTAATTGCGGGTCCATCAGTTTTGCCGCGATAGCCGACATCTCCATTTCGATCAATAATTTATCTTCTTCTATACGCGTTTCAGACGTCTTTTTCGCGTCTTCCCATTCGTCATAACTACCAGCAAACAGCTGCAATTTCTCATTTTCCAAAACCAAAAGTGTCGTCGCAACCTTCCTCACAAAAGTCCGATCATGTGATACAAATAAAACCGTTCCAGAATAGCCATCAATCAGCTCTTCCAATGCCTTCATCGCGTTAATGTCCAAATAATTTGTCGGCTCATCTAAAATTAGCACGTTCGCATCACTCAGTAAAATCATCGCCAGCGACAACTTCACGCGCTCTCCACCAGATAAAACCGTTGTGTCTTTCACCAAATCATCCGCAACAAACTGCAAACTACCAAGACAATCCCGATTCATTTGGTCATCATGAACGCTGACTTCTTTGATGTTCTCCCACAATGTTTTTGTAAGATCCACTTGTTTCAACTGCTGATCAAAATAAGCAATTTTAACCTTATCTCCTCGCGTAACAGCATCATTTTCGTTCATAATTTGACGTAAAAATGTTGTTTTACCACTCGCATTTTTCCCGATTAGCGCTATTTTCTCACCACTTTTCAAACTAAAAGTCGCGTCTGAAAACAGCATTTTTTTGCCTGCTTTCGCGCTCAATTTATTCGTCCGCAGCACCGTATTTCCTTGCTTAATTTGACTTCCTTCTGGCAACGTAATTTTAATCGTTTTTTGGCGAAATGGCTTATCAACTTTCTCCAAACGGTCTATTCGTTGTTCGAGCGCCTTAATTGTCTTATGTTGCTTCTTCTCCTGGACACCCTTTCCCGGTTTCGCTGCTCGGATCTGTCTTGAGGAGAAGCGTTTGTTCGGTTTTCGGAGTCCTTGCGCCGTTTTTTCATGATGCTCTTGCGACTCCTCTAATTGCCGTTTTTTAGCTTGGTATTGCTCATAGCCTGCCTCAGCTCTATCTCGTTCCAGCCCTTTCGCAGCCTCATACGCGCTATAATTTCCTGGATAAACCGTGATTCGCGCTTGATCCAATTCCCAAATCGTCGTACAAATCGCGTCCAAGAACATCCGATCATGTGAAATCACGAATAGAGTCCCAGCAAACCGCTTCCACTGCCGCTCCAAATGTTTCACGCTATCCACATCCAAATTCGATGTCGGTTCATCCGCAAAAAGTAAATTCGGTTGTTCCGCTAAAATCCGTTGCACCGCTTTCCGCGTTTTCTCACCACCAGAAAGTTTCGCATCCTCGGGCAAAATTTGCGGGATATATCCCACCGTCCCATTTCGCGTGACATTGCCTTGATCAGGGGTTTGTTCCCCAACCATGATTTCAAGCAACGTCGTCTTTCCAAGTCCGTTGCGCCCAACAATCCCAATCCGTTCACCACGATTCGCCGTCAAGTGCGGAATTTCAAACAACACCCGATCCGCGATTTCTTTCTTCACATCATTTATCTCTAGTAACATAAAAAAACCTCCTATTCATTCTAGAATAGGAAGTCAGAAAACAAGCCTGTTAGCCGTTGCCAACACACAAACTCATCTTTATTCGCGCTGCGTCATTTTGAGCACAGCAATCCCATTCTAGAAAATTTCGTTCGCTAAAAAATCAGGCACACAGCCCGTTTTCTTTAACGCTTATTCGAATTCTCTTATAAAATAGGATTACATTTTCATCGGCTCAAAAGACACCCCTTCGCATTTAATGGTTTCATTATAGCTCATTCTTCACAAAAAGTAAACCTTCATTCTTCTGCTGGAATTTTAGCTTCGAACTCTTTTTCTTTCGCTAAATTTTTCTTATAAGCCAAATAATAAAATAGGGCAACGAACACAGCCCCGCCGACAACATTCCCAAAATAAACTGGAATCACGTTGTTAATAAAGTCACCCCACGAGTAGCTTCCTGCGAAAATCGCCGCTGGAATGATGAACATATTGGCGACAACGTGCTGAAAACCGATAGCTACGAATGCCATAACGGGAAACCAAATCCCTAGAATTTTGCCAGTGAAGTCTTTCGCCGCGTAGCAAAGCCAAACCGCAATACTTACAAACCAGTTACAGCCAATTCCTGACACAAAGGCGACCCAGAACGGATCTTTTATTTTCGCCCCCGCCGTAGCAATGGTTTTAGCCAAAAAATCGCCTTCTGTGAGACCGACAAAATGCCCGAAGAAAAAGGCAATCGCGATCGCTCCCACGAAATTCATAATTGTCACAATTCCCCAATTACGCAATAACTGCTTCATCGAAATTTTGCGATCAAACCAGGCCAGCGCAACGACCATCATGTTTCCTGTGATCAGTTCGCCACCACCTAACAAAATGCAGACCAAGCCTACCGGAAACAGGCTAGCTCCGATAAATGTCGCGAAACTTCCCCATTCATGTGGCATCGTTCCAACCGCGCGAATATAGAGTAAATAGCCGAGCGAGATAAACGCACCACCGAGAAAACCCAAAATAACGAGTGCGAATGTGGAAGTTTCTGCTTTTGCGACCCCTTTCTTAATTGTCTCATCTACTGTCTCTTGTGGTGTATAGTATGCGCCCACAAAAATCCCTTCTTTCGTCTGTTTTTCTATTTCATATATTGGCAAACTTGCTGTAGTACAAAATGCTCAACAGATCACAAAATGTTGCATATGAATCATTTCATAAGACAGATCAAGGTACTTTCTATGTAAAACCAAATAAACAACTCTAGGAAAAAGCTGTTCACTTGGTTTCTACGTTTATTCTAAATGCTTCACTACTGGAATCATAATGTGGAACCCCTGCTCATGTCGCGGTTTATCAATCATGTTGTATACTTCAATTTTAAATGGTAAGGCATCAAAAACGGGATATTCCGCTGTAATATATGGTCGATAATCGCGCGCCTTAATGCGTTCTGCGACTTCTGTGTATGTTTCATTAATATCGGTACCAGGAAGATGATCGCAAACAAAATAAGTGTGTGCTGGAATTTCAATCCATTCCATATCATCTGGCACATTTTCTGGCTTCCAATTGGCCTTGACAGCCGAATAATGCGTAAAGCCATCCTCTAAATTATGAACAGACATCCCGAATAAAGTCCCATCGTACTTCAGGCTATCCTGAGATTCCGCCCAATTCTGCATTTTTTTGATCGTCTTGTGCACTTCACCGTGAAACGCTTCCTCAAAAGTGCCTTTCCAAACAAGAGCAACCGCAGAAAATCCTTCATGTTCTTCAAACCGTGCAGCTGATAAAGCCATTTTAATCAACTCCTTCATGGGATTTCGTTGCCTCTTTGATCACGTAAATCATACCACAAATCGGGAGAAATATCTCATCATACGTATGCATAAAATGACAATAATCAGATATTACCAAGAAATCGGTGTTTTTCCAGCTTCTTTTAGATAGGTATTAATTTGGCTGTAGGGCTTACTTCCAAAGAAACCATTGTACGCCGATAATGGACTTGGATGCACCGCTGTTATTACTTTGTGCTGCGGATTTGTTATGAGCACCTGCTTCTTTTTCGCGTCATTTCCCCACAACACAAAAATAACCTGCTCATCTTTTTCATTTAGTCGTTTTATAATCGTATCAGTGAACGTTTCCCATCCTTTTTTACGATGAGATGCCGCCTTTCCAGCTTCGACCGTTAAAACCGTGTTGAGTAGTAGCACGCCTTGCTCCGCCCAGTCCGTCAGATTAATATCTGCCCGCGTTACACCCAGATCCGATTCCAATTCCTTGAACATATTGCGAACAGATGGCGGAAATTTCGCCTCATCGGATGCCACAGAAAAACTGAGCCCATGCGCCTGATTCGGTCCGTGATATGGATCTTGCCCTAAAATAACGACTTTCGTATCCGCATAACTGGTGAGATCCAGCGCATGATAGATTGCATCACGCGGCGGATAAATCGTTTTTGTCGCATATTCTTCCTCTATAAAATCCTGCAATGCTTTAAAATATGATTTTTCTTGCTCCTCTTTTAAAAGTACCTGCCAATCGTTTTGCATTTGAATTCTCCTTTTTCTATGTATTTTCATATAAAAAAGCCTAGGAATTTCGCGCCTAAGCTTTGTTTGTATTACAATAATGGACCATTTTTATTTTGATTGATACGCGTTTGGATTTCGCCGAGCGTCTGTTCTTGGTTATCCGAACTTTTTTTCTTTCGATCGGTTAAGCTTGGGAGGAAAAACATGATTGCAATGATGAGAACGACAAGCATGATAATAAACCACATAATGAAATCACTCCTTTTAGCTAGTATAACTTTTTTTCTTGTAAGAAGCTACCTTTTTCATGCTGCACTTTTATTTACGCGTTTGATGATCACATATCCAATCAAAATGCCAAAAAGGGCTCCTGTGAAATCTAGCATAACATCTTGTACAAGTGGTGTCCTGCCGCCAGTCAGCATTTGGTGGAATTCGTCTAGAGCTGCATACGCTAACGGGATTCCTGCACTGAGCGTTAGGATTAACCAACTTTTCTTGAGCCATGCACCGAGTCCTACAAATAAACTAAAACCAAGCACAGCATAAGAGAAGAAATGCGCACCTTTCCGGATGAAAAATTCGACAAAAGAACTGTATCCTTTCGCTGCGATGCTAATCTCAGAACCTGCGTAATGGAACGATATGGCCGATAATTGCTTTTCAAATGGCTTGTTCGCCAATATTTTGTCTAAATTAGATACTAATGACTGCTGTTCATACGTTTGGGATGATGAAATAAAGAGAGTAACAATAATGACCAAAGCTAGGCCAATAAATAACCATGATAATCTGCGTTGCAAAGAATGCACTTCCAATCAGTTTTCTTATTAGTCTAACATGGCAAGATTAAATTTAAATGAAAAAATGACATTTATTTTTAATTAGCATCCCTACAAACAAAAAAGCTTCCAGCAAGACGTCTTATCTCACTAAAAGCTCCCAATTTTTAATTGTCGATTTAAAACAAGCCGTTATTATAATCCGCGACTTTACCGTTGAAATTGATGATCTCGCCGTTATGATTTATCCCATCAAAAATAATATCTGTAATTAATTTACCAGCCTCAGGAACAGTTTTCATGAAATCGCCTGTCATGTTATCATTTAAATCGGTTGTTACACCACCAGGCATGATGCCAAAGATTTCAACGGCTTTTCCTGCTTGCATAAAATTCTGCGCAAAACTCTGTGTCATCGCGTTAAGTGCCGCCTTACTCGTTTTATAAGCAAAGGGATTAAAGAAATCAGACATGCCAATTGGTATCGTCATATTTAAGATTCGTCCGCTGTTGGCTTCAAGGACAGGGAGCAATTGTTGCGTAAGATCGAACGTACCGAAAACATTGGTTTCTACAACTGGTCGCAACTCATCGACCGTAAACTCATAACCCGGTTTTCTCATGTCTCCTGGAATTCCCGCGTTGTTAATTAGCATGGTAAGGTCCGCATGTTGTGATTTAATCGTATTTGCTGCGGCTGTGATTGTTTCATGACTTTGTAAATCAACATTCACATACGTTGCGTCAATACCTTTCGCTTTAAGCTCGTCTGCAGCTGCAATCCCGCGACTCTCATCACGCGCGCCTATCAAAACAGTCCAGCCGTTTTTCCCCATTTGATATGCGATTTCTTTGCCGATTCCTTTGTTAGCGCCTGTAATAAAGACTTTCTTTGTCATCGTTTTGTCTCCTCCTATTTGTGATATCGCTACCACTATATACCTAAATTTAAAACTTATCAAATGTTATGCGAATGAATTTTCATATTGCGTTATACATATGAAAAAGAAGCTTTTGACCAGGATTAAGATTCTGGTCAAAAGCTTCTTTCCGATGTTTATAGAAACCTTACATCATGCCGCCCATACCGCCCATTCCCATATCAGGAACGCCGCCACCAGCGTTTTCTTCTGGATGGTCAGCTACGACTGCTTCTGTTGTAAGAAGTAACGCCGCAACGGATGATGCGTTTTGTAATGCGGAACGTGTTACTTTAGTTGGGTCGACAATGCCGGCTTCGATCATGTTTACCCATTCGCCATTAGCTGCATTGAAGCCAACACCGATTTTTTCATTTTTCAAGCGTTCTACAATGACAGATCCTTCAAGACCAGCATTGTGCGCGATTTGGCGAACTGGCTCTTCTAGTGAACGAAGAACGATTTTAACTCCAGTTGCTTCGTCGCCAGTTGCTTCGATTGCTGCTACTTTGTTGTAGACGTTGACAAGGGCTGTACCACCACCGGATACGATTCCTTCTTCAACAGCTGCACGAGTAGAGTTCAAAGCATCTTCAATACGCAATTTACGCTCTTGTAATTCCGTTTCTGTCGCTGCGCCAACTTTAATGACTGCAACGCCACCAGCTAATTTAGCCAAACGTTCTTGTAATTTTTCTTTATCGAATTCTGATGTTGTTTCTTCCATTTGTGCACGTAATTGGTTCACACGAGTGGAGATTTGAGCACTGTTTCCAGCACCTTCTACGATAGTTGTTGCTTCTTTGGTTACCATTACTTTCACAGCGTTACCAAGTTGTTCCATTGTCGTCGATTTAAGCTCAAGGCCTAATTCTTCCGTGATCACTTGACCGCCAGTTAGGATACTGATATCTTCCAACATCGCTTTACGACGATCGCCAAATCCTGGTGCTTTTACAGCCACAACATTGAATGTACCGCGTAATTTATTTAAAACTAAAGTTTGTTGTGCTTCGCCTTCTACGTCTTCTGCAATAATAAGAAGTGGGCGATTTTGTTGTACCACTTGCTCTAAAATTGGCAGGATTTCTTGCGTGTTGTTAATTTTTTTGTCCGTGATCAAGATATATGGATTTTCTAAAATAGCTTCCATCTTGTCTGGATCTGTAACCATGTACGGGCTTGAATAACCGCGATCAAACTGCATACCTTCGACAACATCTAATTCTGTGGCGAAGCCTTTTGATTCTTCAATTGTAATAACGCCATCGTTACCAACGCGCTCCATAGCTTCTGCGATCAGTTTACCGACTTCTTCGTCTCCTGAGGAAATCGCGGCAACTTGTGCAATCGATTCTTTACCTTCGATTGGTTTTGAGATTGCTTTTAGTTCTTCAATAGCAGTTCCAACCGCTTTCTCAATTCCGCGACGAATACCAACTGGGTTCGCGCCAGCTGTTACGTTTTTAAGTCCTTCTTGGATCATTGCTTGTGCTAAAACTGTCGCTGTTGTAGTTCCGTCACCAGCAACATCATTTGTTTTGCTTGCAACTTCGGATACTAATTTTGCACCCATATTTTCAAAACGATCTTCCAACTCGATTTCTTTCGCAATTGTTACACCGTCATTTGTAATAAGAGGTGAACCAAATTTCTTCTCAAGAACGACATTACGTCCTTTTGGTCCTAATGTTACTTTTACAGCATTTGCTAATTGATCAACACCACGAAGCATTGCGCGACGTGCGTCTTCACTAAATTTAATATCTTTTGCCATTTTTGTATTCCTCCTCTATTTGTTGTTTTTCGTATTATTTATTTGATGACTGCAAGCACATCTGACTCACGTACGATCAAATAGTCTTTTCCGTCGTATGTTACTTCTGTGCCTGAGTATTTAGAGAAAATAATGTGGTCATTTTCTGCTACTTCAAGTGCAACTGTGTCGCCATTATCAAGCACGCGGCCACTTCCGACTGCTACCACTTTACCTTCTTGTGGTTTTTCCTGTGCTGCGTCTGGTAATACAATACCACTTGCCGTTTTCTCTTCTGCTTCCAAAACTTCGATAATAACGCGATCTCCTAATGGTTTTAACAATTAAAACAACCTCCTCAAGTCTATGTTTATGATTTTTAGCACTCATAGCATTAGAGTGCTAACCCACTTCTTATATTATAAAAAATACGGGAGAAATGCAAGTATTTACACCTATCAATATCCCCTGTGTTGATTGTTACCTTAATAATTAGTACAATGGGAAAGTATCCATAAGGACGGGATTGATTATTTTCAAGTATATCCTTTACAGCTTTATCTTTTCATACAAAAATGTAGTTCCTCAATCGAAAGGTCGTGTTAGTTTGAATAGACGTTATTGGTATGTGCTCTTAACATACTTTGCTGCTTATTTTTCTTCTTTAATAGGCGCCCCAATTGTAATGGGGATTTTACGAGCGGTTACTGATTTATCAAGACAACAAATCGTCACGTATTCCGCGGTTTACTGGAGTGTTTTTAGTAACTTTTTAGCGGTTATTATTATTTGGCTCCTCCTTCGTAAACAAGCACCTTCGACAAAAATTGAGAAGGGACAGCCACTGCCGGTTGGAACAAGTATCGGCTATGCGGTTGTTGGTGTAATATTTTTATTTTTGGGTCAATATATAGCTCTTTTCATTATGAGTATATTTGGTATCACTGGCATTTCTCAAAATACAGAACTTATGAGTGAATTAACTCGTATGGTTCCCATAATGATTATTTTCACCTCAGTTCTGGCACCTATACTTGAAGAAATTATATTTCGTAAAATTATATTTGGGGAATTAGCTTCCCGAATAAATATTCATATGGCTGCTGTCATAAGTTCTGTCTTATTCGGCTTGGCCCATATAGATTTAGCATATTTGCTTGTATATGTTGTGATTGGACTAATTATGTGTTATCTTTACACAAAAACAAAAAGAATTGCCATACCCATTATAGCCCATATTTTGATGAACATTATTGTAATGATTCCTCAACTCACCTAAGGAGGTCTGTTATGAATAAACCATTATCGTTGCAAGGACTTATTTATTTAGTTCTCGCTGTTGTTTTCGTGTACTTTGCAGTAAATCAAGTAAATAATAATGGCTGGACAATTTTGACTTATCTAATGATTGCAATGTCTACCGTCAATTTTGTAACTGGAATTAAATTTATTTCTATTGGCTTATCTAAGAAAAAATAAAACTTTAAACATGAATCTCAAAACACTTTTAGAATATTACATCTCTAACCTAAGAGGTTGCTCTCATTCTATTACTAATATAATTCTAACACTCTTTAGGATCTATTAATTAATCATGGTAATAAAATGAAAATACGATTACCTTTTGTAAAACAAAGGTCTTTCCTAATTAGTTCACTATCAGTCAAAAAAGGCTCCTTCATTTACTGAAAGAGCCTTCTAATGATAAAAACCTATCTAAGTAACCATATCTCTACATAAAAATACTATAAATCATTATTTATGTACATGAGTACTAGATTATCGCGTATTTAAAAAATGTAAATTTATATACTTAAAATAACTAAGTTATTGCCTAACCATTTCAAAAAATTACTAAACGATGATTGACTATTTCTTTGTTTCACCAATTTATCATTTTTAGATTTAGCTTCTTTCCATTTTTTAGAATCCTTAAGCTTACTTAATTTCTTTTTAGGAACATCTTTAAATGTCTTTCCATCATGTTTAGTTCCATCAACATTTTCTGAACCTATTTGTTTATTTCCTTTATACACATGCCCGTGCCATTTACCTGTTTTCGTATCGTGCGGTCGATCGATACGAGCTTTATAGCCATCTCCCAAATCCACAGTAGCACTAGATGCTGCCTCTGCTACATTTCCAAATGAAAACAACAAAATAACAGCCGCCAATACACAAATAATCTTATTAAATTTTTTCATAATATATTTCCCCCTTATTTTTGTATGATATTATTAATCGTTGACGCATCCTTAATGACGATATTTGATTCAAATAATTCATTAATTCTTTCTACTAAATCAATGATACCATCGCCTTCTGGATAACCAGATTCCAAATCAACATCTACATCAAAGAAATCAACTAGATAATCAATACTGGGCTTAAAACTAAGTAGCCCCTCAACAAAAGAAAGTATGTACTCTCTTTCTTTTATCGTCAGTTCACGTCTAATACCACACTTAACAAGAATATGATTATCATTAGGTACAAAATCATCCTCAAAAATTCTTTCTCCGAAGCTTTTTTCAGCCTTTGCAAAAGTATCAACTAACAAAAGATAAGCTATATCCTCAAATTCTATAGAAAACTTAAAAAATTCACTAGTGTCAGTTAAAAGAAATCTTTCAAAATCCACATAAAACACCTCCCATCCGCTTTCTAAAATATAACTAATTATAGCACATTTTTGCAGAACAAGAAACAACTATTTATTTTCCTTTTCGAACCTTTTATCCCAAGCAGAATCTTATTTTTGCAGACCCTTATATTCAAATTCTATTGATTGTTTCCCAAATCGCATGGCAAATCGTTCTAATTCTCGCTTCACAAGTTCCTCATAACACGCTTCTTCAAAATAAGAAACGGTGAATACTAACGTTTTTTTCTTCCATTCGTATTTCCAAAGTCCAACAGCCCGATTTTCGGCTACTATAATGGCGGAACAATGCCCGTTCACCGTCCAAGCTGATTTACGCTGGGCTTCTGTCATAATCCAGGTCGGATCTTTATACGCTATTACCGCCTGATCGAATTTTCCTGTTAGAAATACGCGGCTTTCCTGAATCAGCGGTTTATCATTTTTTAGCATCACGTAGGTTTCCTCGTCCAAAGTAAATGTATCTAATTCATCCTCTAATTTCAGTGTCGCTGCTTTTATTTCACCAACATTTAGTCCGCTCCAATGCCTGAAATCGTTCCATGTTGCGGGGCCATAACCTGCTAAATAACGGCGTATCAGCGTCATCATCGCTTCCAGATCCTTCGTTTGCTCCGCCTCCCACTCTTCAAAATCTCCCAGCCAAATCCGGTGGGTATAATTTCGAATCGTGTCGCTCGATGGTAACAATCGGAAAATACCTTGCATCGCCGCTTGGGCAATGATCGACGAGGTCACTTGCGCGGAATAATCGCCAATAATCGCTTCTAATTCTTTACGGCTAACGATTTCTTGTTTCCGTCCGAGCGCATCCATCTGAGCTAAAACTGCCGCTAGATCAACGCCCTCTTTTTTACAAATCCGATGTACTATATTGGTTCTCGTACCAAAAACGCGAAAAACTAGCTCCCAATCACTGATTAAAAAAGTATGTAATGTCAGCCTGTTTGCCCATATTTTAATCACATGTTGCTCTTCAAAAAACGCTTCTGCTTCTTCCCAAGTCATATCCACGTGCTGCAAAAAATTCACAAGCGCCGGTTGATGATTTTGCGATTGTAGTGCGATCGCCTGCTGCATAAATGCGGTTGGATCTTTATATGGCTGATTCATCCCAAGTTTCTGTAATCTGATTTCTGTTATTTCTTTTTTTGTAAGCATCCTAATCCTCCTGTATTTTCAAAAGTAGCGCCTTCATGCCTTCTATTTTAACTGTTGGTAGCCTAAAATGGTATGTTGAAGCAATAAAATGGGAAACTTCTTCAAATAACGTGATTTCTTCCCACATTGCTTGCCAATTCGACGCAACTGTATAATCTGCGAAAATAGCTGGGAATTTTGAAACAATCGGTTTCGATGTCCATTTCTCTATTTTACGTCCTGAAAATGATATTTCTTGTCCTTCTATTCTTGCTTTTTCTTCTAGCAATGGCAATAAATAATTTTCACGGATTCCTGCTTGAATGTCTTGAACGAACCAGATATCTTCGCGTTTTATAAACTTCGCCACGTAGTGTAATTCAAACCAGAATTCATTTACAATTTGATCGAACGTGGCATTTGTAATCGGTTCCCACTTCTTTTCAAGTAGACATAATTGGATTTTATCTGCGTATTGGTCTTTATCAAGCAGGATTTCTAACTTTTCATAGTAGGGAAAGGGATTATCAAGCAAAGAAATTGGCCAAAATGAAAAATCGACTTTCACGCCATTTTGGAAAAGAACTAATTGTGTCGCGATGTTTCCAGCGGGAGTTTCCATATGTAGTTGGGTATCGATGAGTACGTCGCCAATTTCAACAAGCCAATCTCGGTTTTTGCCGTAATGGACATCTCCGTCATACCAAATATTGATATCTAAATCAGATAAATCATCCACATCTTGTTGCTTTGCGAGTGACCCTTCTAACACCAATGCCTTTACTTTCGGCTGAGATTTACCCCACGCCACTATTTTCTTGGTTCTATAATAAATGTTGGGGTAGAAAATAATCTATCTCCGCATTTTTTTGTTCTCATTTCAAGACAAAAAAATACACAGTAATATCAAAATCCTTTAAGATAAAAGTGACGAAACCCAATCCAAAGGAGCGATATTACCATGCCAGACCATTTTATCATACAACTCATCGGTTTAGAAAATAAAAACATCCAACTTCTTGATTATTCGATTGAAAATCATATCTGCCACATTCATATCCAACTAAAACGAAAAAAACATGCCTGCCCCTCTTGTAAAACACGGACAGATCGCATTAAAGACTATCGTACGCACACTTTCCAACATCTAAAAGTCGCAGAAAAACGTGTCTATGTGCACTATCGAAAACGCAGATATGCTTGTTCCTGCGGAAAATCATTTGATGAAAAAAATCAAGGACTTGTGGCACGCTATCAGCGTTTTTCGACATCTTGGCATCAAGCAGCCCTTTTCCATAGTATCTCTGCCCCCTCCTTTACCTATACTGCCAGAACGTTTGGAACCACCGCACCTAAAATTATGCGCCTATTCGACGCGCGTACAGAAGCCTTTTCCACGCCTCCCGTCGCTCTTCCTAAAGTCATCGCTATCGATGAGTTCAAGGGAGATACCGACAAAGGCAAATTCCAACTCATTATCGCTGACCCCATGACTCGTCGCCCCATTGATATCTTAGAAAACCGTCGCGCCAAAACCATTCAACGTTATTTAAGAGAACGCGGGCATCAGGTAGAGATGGTTATCATGGATTTGAGCTCGACCTTCAAAAACGCTGTGCAACAAGCTCTTGACAAACCAGTTATTATTGCCGATTCTTTCCACTTCTCTCGCTACATCTATTGGGCGCTGAATAAAGTCCGCGTTCGTGTCCAACAGCGTTTTTCAGAAAAAGATCGAAAACACGGGAAACGGATACAAAAACTCCTTTTCAAGCGATCTCATAAGCTGGATACAGCGCAAAAAAGCATCATTCGCCGTTACTTAAGCTTGCACCCTGATCTACAAACCGCCTACACCATCAAGGAAGCCTATCAGGCTTGGTTTGATGCCAATAAAGCACAAGAACGCCGCGACGTTCGTCAATCCTTACACGATTTCTATCAACTCGTACAAGACAAACAGCTTCCAGAATTCATAAAAGCTATCGGTACTTTCCGACGCTGGGAAACAGAAATCATCAATGCCTTCATTTACCCACATCTGTCCAATGGTTTCGTAGAAGGAATTAACAACCGAACCAAGGTCATCAAGCGTACTTCTTATGGCTATCAAAACTTTTCACGGTTCCGCGCCAAAATACTTGCCCAGCACTTTATCAAAAATTTTGACATTTCTGTAGGCTAAAAAGAGGTACAAGCCACTATTTCCCTAGCTTGTACCTCGATATTTCACCCCAACAATTGACAAAGAGCCATTTTCTTATTTTCTTCAACACTTCTGTTAGCATCTAATCTGCCCCCTTATCAAAAAATGAGACCAAACATGATGTCTGGCCTCGTTTTATTATTTATTTGGATAGTTTTCTAGGAAGTAAATCAATGTTTGTAATTCGGTTGTTAAATCGATGTGATGCACGCGGACATGTTTTGGAACGCTGATACGCGCTGGTGTAAAGTTTAGAATACCTTTGACATCAGCTTCAAGCAGGCGATCCACCGTCGTTTGCGCTTCATCGGATGGTACCGTTAGAATCACGACTTCGATTTTATTTTCCTTCAATAGATCTTGCATGTCATTAAGATGGTAAATCGGAATATCTTGTTGCACTGTTCCAACTTTATTGGCGTCAACATCAAATGCTGCGACGATTTTTATATTATTATTTTTCATGAAATTGTAGTGTAAAAGTGCAGTCCCCAAATTACCAACACCGATAATAGCTACGTTTGTCTGTTTGTCTTGGCTAAGTGTCTTGCTAAAGAAATCCAAAATGTAGGACACGTTATAGCCATAGCCTTTCTTACCTAGTGCTCCAAAATAGGAGAAATCACGACGAATGGTTGCTGAGTCAACTTTCACAGCCTCGCTTAATTCAGCTGATGATACTCGTTCCTTGCCTGACTCATGCAAATATTTTAAGTAGCGATGATACAGTGGCAAACGCTTTGCTGTTGCTTGTGGGATCTTGCCCGTTTCTTCGATCATGTTTGTTTCCCTTCTTCCTTTTGATTTTAACTGGACAACGATCAAATTTAAAACCTTATCCTTGTGTGACAAAACATGCTCCTACAGTAAAAAATGATTGCGCATTTTTCTATCGTTGTTTATTTCACATGCTTGCTTATTTACTATAAACATTTCACATAGGATTCACAATGTTTTTGCTCACATATTATGTTACTATTTTGTGACATAACGTTTCAAATACAATTATACAGCAACAAATGTAATATTGCTAGTATTTTCACAAGGTCGAGATTGTGAATTCAATGATAGTAAGCGGTTCCTTTCTTATATCATTGCTTCTATAGCTCCTTTACGATAAACTAGGAAGATAGAGATATGATGAAGGAGAAATATACAATGATACTTTTACAAGTACAGCAGATCGTCAAAAATTTTGGCGCTGAAACGATATTAGAAAATATAAAATTAGAGGTTCAGACAAATGACAGAATCGCGCTGGTTGGCCGTAATGGTGCGGGAAAATCAACGCTTTTAAAAATTATTGCGGGGCAAATTAGTTATGATGGCGGTACGATTTCAAAGCCAAAACATGTTCAAATTGGCTATTTAGCGCAGAATACTGGGCTTGAGTCGACGAAAACGATTTGGAATGAGATGTTGTCTGGATTTACCGGGCTTCAAGCGATGGAGCAGGATTTGCGAAAACTGGAGGAACAGCTCGGTAATCCTGCTATTTATGATAACAAGGAGCAATATGAACAGACGTTAAAGGAATATGATCAATTGCAGCACGCGTTTAAAGAGCAAGGCGGTTACCAGTATGAAGCGGATATTCGCTCGGTTTTGCACGGTTTACGCTTTTTCGAAGAGGATTATGAGAAATTGATTGCTTCCCTTAGCGGTGGGCAAAAAACGCGTCTTGCTTTGGCGAAATTACTTCTCGCTAAACACGATATTCTCATTCTCGATGAGCCGACCAACCATTTAGATATCGCCACGCTTTCTTGGCTGGAGAGCTATTTGCAAAACTATAAAGGCGCGCTTCTTATTGTTTCTCATGACCGCTATTTTCTGGATAAGGTCGTGAATCAAGTGTACGAAATTAGCCGTACGCAGATCGATCGCTATGTCGGCAACTACTCGCGTTACCTTGTTCAAAAGCAAGCAAAACTCGAACAGCAATGGAAAGAATTCGATAAACAGCAAGATAAAATTGCGAAATTGGAAGACTTTGTTGCGCGAAATATCGTTCGGTCTTCTACAACAAAACGCGCGCAAAGTCGTCGTAAACAATTGGAGAAACTCGATCGCTTAGATCGACCGCAAGGCAGTGAAAAAACGGCGCATTTTGGTTTCCAATTTGATCGTGATAGTGGTAAAGATGTGTTATTCGTCGAGGATTTGGCGATTGGCTATGCGGTGGATAAACGTGTTTCACAGAAATTGACATTCGATATGAAGCGGCATGAAAGTATCGCGCTAGTTGGGCCGAATGGGATTGGGAAATCGACGTTACTCAAAACGTTGATTGGTGATATTCCCGCGCTTTCTGGGGAGTATCGTTTTGGTGCTAATGTTCAGATTGGGTACTATGATCAAGAACAGGCGAAGTTAAATTCGAATAAGTCGGTTCTGCATGAGCTTTGGGATGATTATCCGCATTTGAATGAACAAGCGATCCGCACGACGCTCGGTAATTTTTTATTCTCCGATGACGATGTTTTAAAAGTCGTGAATACGCTGAGCGGTGGCGAAAAAGCCCGTGTGGCACTTGCAAAATTAACTTTGGTCGGCGCGAACTTACTCATTTTGGATGAGCCTACCAATCACTTGGATATTGAGAGCAAAGAAGTTCTCGAGGCCGCGTTGATCGATTTTGAAGGCACCATTTTATTCGTATCGCATGACCGGTATTTTATCAACCGGATTGCTTCTAAAATTGTGGAAATGCATCCTGAACATGCACAGATTTATCTTGGGGATTATGATTATTATCAAGAAAAATTGGCGGAACAGAAGGAGCATGCGCGATTAGATGCGCTAGAAAAGCAGAAAACACATCCTGAAGAAAAACAACTCGCGACGAATAAACAAGCCTATCATCTCGATAAAGAGCAGCAAAAAGTGATGCGCCAAAAGAAACGCAAGCTTGACGAGATCGAGGAACAGATGGAAAAGACGGATCTCAAAATTAGCGAGATTGAGCAAGAACTTCTGGATCCAGCTGTTTATCAAGATCATGAAGCTGCTTATGCACGAACGGAAGCACTTGATTTGTTGAAGCAATCGAGCGAGGATTTAATGGAAGAATGGACGAATTTGAGTGAGGAACTCGAGGAATAACGAAAACAGGATTTCCCATTATAAATAGATGGAAAATCCTGTTTTTTCTATCATGACTCAAGCTCAAAAACAAATTCTTCTGTTTAAGAAAAATGTCTTTGTGGAATACCAGTTTGCTTATTTAGTAATTTTGTTCTCTTACTATCTTTGTAAACGTATAAATCATTTCTATATTGATAATTGTTTGCGTATTGCTTGATTGTTACATAGGCCGTTTTACCTTTGAACTCCCTAACAATTCCATATACAGAAAAAGCTGCAGCCGCCCATCCTAGACCTGGCACTAAACCTAAACCAATCACTACAAGAGCGGCACTTGATTTATTAACTTGAGTCATTGTTGTCGTGACGTTCCTAGTTGTAACTAATTTCATAGCACTACTTGAACTTGCCATTAATAACCTAGGAGCCACTTCATTTTCTGTTGACACATTGATCGTTCCTGCTTTTTCACCATCTATTATAATATCTGTTTTAATAGTATTATCAAGTTGCTTTTGCTGATATTTGACATCAGTTATTGAACCGTCTTCATCAGTTAGCTCCGCAGTTTTATTTTCAATATCCACAGCTATTTCACTTTCTTCTTTAGTATCTTTGTCTATTACGACAAAAGTATCTTTATTTTCCTGTGATATAGAGATATCTGAATCTGAATAAATGATTTCATTTAAATTATCCGCCCGCGCTCCCATTGGCATTGACACTGAACCAACAAGTACCCCTACAAGTATAATCGTAATTATTTTTTTCATTTTCTCTCAATCCTCCACTATGTAGTTTTTTTTTCTAAATGCCTGAATAAAAGATTGATCAGTATCAAAATTAAGACACCGACCATTAGCAACACACTCGAAATCCAATTCATAAGAAATGATACCAGTAATAAGACTACTAAAATAGTAAAAATACCATAAAACACTATATTTCTATTCATGTTTGTCCTCCTCCGAATAATCAATAGCCGCAAATATATATCACTTCTAATCCCGACTCAAAAGTAATATTATTAAATGCTACTTTTCTTTTTTTGCATCCGCTTACATTTATCATATTACAGTATTATTACAAGAACGTCAATTGCAAATTTGTAATTTTTATATCTTTTTTATTTATACACTTAAGGAGATCACATTAATATTCTAGTTTTGCACAAATTGAATCAAATTAAAAAAAGCTGCAGGTACCGGACAATACGATACTCCACAGCCTGTAAGGCAAGATCATTCCCCGATATAATCTCTTTTTTAATCTATTTTACGTATCTTAATGACTTTTTTCTTGGAGAGATATAGCGGAACGTTTTCTGTTTGGACATCGCTATATTCTAAGCCAAACCAGTGCTCTGGTGATGTTGTAAAATGCTTAATGAATAGTTTACTCTGCATAATTGACCGCTGCCAGTTAGTTAAATCGGCCTCTGTACTCAGTTCATCTTTAATAATAACAAAGCAGAAATCGCCGAGTTTTCGACCAGTTTTCGCGCTGTACTTCCGTTTTTGCTGTGCGAGCTCGCCTTTTGCAATGAGTTCTTTCGCAATTTGCTTGAGGAAGACGTTGATATCTTGTTCGACGCGGAATCCGAGTTTCAGTTGCACGCGAATCACGAAGTCGCTATCAAAATTTTCGACGGTATAGTAAGCGGCATAAGGCCCATCAACCACTTGGACGTTCACGAACCAATATACATCGGCGCGTTTTGGTCGCTTATCGAGGATGGATGCCATAACTTCATGTTCAACGCGCATTGGATTGCGGCTACTTGTTAGGTACACCAAGTTGTGCGCGTATTTGGGATAGGCGGTGTCTGCTTTTAATTTTGTAAGGGTTGGTACGAATTTTTTCAGTGGTACGTTTTTGACTAGCTTTGTTTTTAGTTGGTATCCAGTGAACCAGATGTACATAAGCGCCATGATCACTACTGCCATGATGACTGCCACGAAACCACCGTGCATGAATTTAGCCGCGCTCGAGACGAAGAAAGCGAATTCGAGTACGCCAAATGTCATTAAAATGGAGGTTGTGACGAGTATCGAGAATCCTTTTCTACGTAAGAATTGGAAAAGTAAAACGGTCGTCATTAGCATCGTTACTGTGATGGATAGGCCATACGCTGCTTCCATGTGGGTCGAGTCTTTGAAGTAGAGGACGACACCGACGCAGGCGATCCAAAGCACGGTCGTCACAGTCGGAATATAGACTTGTCCTTTTGTTTCGGATGGATAGCGAATGCTAAGTCGCGGTAATAAATTCAGCGCGATTGCTTCGGAAACAAGTGTGTATGCGCCTGATATCAAGGATTGTGAGGCGATGATCGCGGCTAAGGTCGCAATTAAAACGCCGTACATGATGAACGGTTCTGGCATACTTTGAAAAAACGGATTCACGGTTGGGTCTTTTACATTTTTGAGTGAGATGATCCACGCGCCTTGTCCGAAATAATTGAGTAGTAGGCAAACTTTGACGAATGGCCATGTGATGTATATATTTTTGCGACCGACGTGTCCTAAATCGGAGTACAATGCCTCAGCACCAGTTGTTGCCAGGAAAACGCTGCCGAGTATTAGAAATCCCGCCTTATTTTGGTCGCTAAAAAGTAATTCGATTGCGTAATACGGTGAAAAAGCACGGAATATCGAGAGATCGCCAAGAATATTGATGATCCCGAGCACGCCTAAAATTGAAAACCAGAGGAACATCGTTGGACCAAAAATACGACCGATAAACATGGTTCCGTAGCGTTGCATAAAGAAAATACCGCTAAGAATAACGATAACGATGATAATAATTAATGTTGTATTCCCAGTGAATAGTGTCTTAAATGCTGGAATTTCTTCTAATCCTTCGATGGCGGAAGTGACAGTTACGGCGGGTGTTAAGACCCCATCAGCGAGTAGTGCTGCACCACCGATCATTGCGGGAATAACCAGCCATTTACCGCGCTTTCTAACCAGCGCGTATAACGAGAAAATACCACCCTCACCATGGTTATCTGCGCGTAAGGCGATGATGACGTATTTAATAGTAGTTAGTAATGTGAGTGTCCAGAAAATAAGCGATAAAGAACCGATGATATAGTCTTCGGATACACTGTTTAGCCCACCATTGCTTGCCACGATAGACTTCATAACGTAAAGTGGCGACGTTCCAATGTCACCGTAGACGATGCCGAGTGTTCCAATTGCAAGACCAAGCCTGATTTTATCCTTTTTTTCCATGTCTATCCCCCTCTTAACCGCACTTCTATAATGAACGTATTATACCATCATTCCCGAAAAAAAACGAATATGAATTCAGCGTGGCGAGAAGTATTTATCACTGTCCATTAAAAGCTCTGTTCCAACGCTTTTCTTACTGCGTTTCGGTACTCACTTTTGCTTAGGCACTAAACACTTATCGCCACGCTGAGGTGGGGATTTTTCTTTAAATTTTAATACGTATCTTCAAAAAGCAATCCAGGGCTGGCGTTCATTGTTAGATCACCGCGGACTCCTTTTTCATATAAAATCGTTCCTGCTGCTGCGATCATGGCTGCGTTGTCCCCGCATAGAGATAACGGCGGGATAATTAGTTTCACATCTGGAATTTCCTGTGCTGCTTCTGTGACGAGACGTTCGCGTAATCCCTGATTTGCCGCAACACCTCCTGCTAACAATAATTGCGTCACGTTGAATTCTTTCGCTGCTCGCATGGTTTTAGCCACGAGAACATCGACAACGCTCGCTTGGAAACTAGCTGCCAAATTGGCCTCATTGATCGGCATTTCTTTTTGGCGCAGATTGTGAACGGTATTGATAAAAGAAGATTTTAGACCGCTGAAACTAAAGTCATAATTGGCCTCTTTCATCATCGCGCGTGGGAAGTGAAAACTATCTTCTCCAGTTGCCGCTAAGCGATCAATTTGGACGCCTCCGGGATAGGTTAAGCCGAGTGTTCGCGCCACTTTATCGTAAGCTTCGCCCGCTGCGTCGTCACGAGTTTCGCCGATGATTTCAAATTTGCCATGTTCTTTCATCAGTACGAGTTCTGTATGTCCACCGCTGACCACAAGCGCGAGTAACGGGAATGTCATCTCGGTTTCAAAACGGTTAGCGTAAATGTGTCCTGCAATATGATGTACCCCGATAATCGGCTTGTTATGGATGAAGGCTAATGTTTTTGCTGCGTTGACGCCAATAAGGAGTGCGCCTACAAGTCCTGGCCCTTCTGTGACGGCAATCGCATCGATATCGTCCATTGTGACATCAGCCTGTGTTAGTGCTTCTTCTAGTACGATCGTGATTTGTTCGACGTGATGACGGGATGCGATTTCTGGTACAACACCGCCAAAGCGTTTATGGCTTTCAATTTGTGATGCGATAACGTTTGATAACATTTCTGTCCCGTTTTTGACGACGGATATTGCGGTTTCATCACAGCTTGATTCAATGCCGAGTATTAAGATGTCTTTTTTCATAATTCCACCCACTTTAAATATGTGATTCTTACTAGTACTTATTATAACAAATATGTTGATATAACGCGATTTATCTTTTTGTACTATACGTGTCTTGCTTAGTTTTATTTTGTTTTGTGAAACTTTAAAATAACACCTAGACAAGCATCTAGGTATCTTTTTTAATAACTTGTGCAAAAGATATTTCGAAATATCTAGCAACCTCGTGATTCTGGCAATGTTTTTAATTTAACTGATACTCCATGGCTAACACTTCCAAAACCGTGCATGCTATCATTTTAGACATTGCTGGATGTCTTATGTTTTGTAAAGGCACCAAAAAATAGAACCAATTTAGAAAAAGTTCAGATACTCAACTTTTTCTAAATCAGCTCTACTTATGCAATTATTTAACATTTACCATAATTTGATTGATTTTTTGATGTTGAGCATTGTACCCAATGATACGAATACTTGCATTTTTGTCTAGGTTAAGTGATGCTACATCTTTTAACGTAAATTGTCTTGTTGTTTTATTTAATGTTGCCGTTTGAACAATATTTCCTCCCACGGATAACTTGATTTCTGTAATATCTTTACCATATATACCTGTGATTGTTTGTTCTCCCAGTGAATAATCCTCTGCACTTAACAGGTAGTTATACACTACAACTCCCGTGATATCAACATCGACACGGTTAATCTCGTTATATTGTTTATCTACTGCAACAATTTGTACAACATCTAGCGGACTTTGAATATAAGACGCAATGTTAGCAAATGAGTAGCTCCCAGAAGAAGTACTTGCTTGTGTTATCACTTTTCCATTCACCCATAGACGGACTTTGAACACATCCTTACCGAAGTCACCAGATAGCGTTCCGTCTCCAATTCTGAATGTTGTTGGCACTGTAATTGTATTATCAAAAGTCGATGTTCCTGTTATGGAAACGGCAATACGGTTCATTTCGTTGTATTGCGCATCCACGCCGACAATTTCTACTTTATCACCTGTCATCTTGATAAAACTTGCGACATTCGCAAAGGTATAACTACCATCTGGATTCAGTGTCGCTTGTGCAACAGCTTTTCCATTCACCCATAACCTTACTTTCGCAATATTTTTACCAAATGTACCAGTTAGATTATTGCTCCCCATTTGATACGCGGCTACAGTTAGTTTATCATCAAAAATGGATGTGCCAGATACCTTAACTGTTATCCGGTTTTTCTCTACATATTTTGAATCAACGCCAACAACTTCTACTTTGTCTGTAGCTTTAAAGATATAGCTTGTAGCATTTAAAAATTCATAGCTGCCATCCGGATTCACTGTCGCCTGTGTCACCGCCTTACCATTTATCCAAAGTCTGACTTTAGAAATTGCTGACCCAAATGTTCCGCTTAACTTCGTGTCGCCTATTTTATAAGGTTTTGCTGTCAAGCCGTCCATCGATAGCGGTGTTGTTATTTTAACTGAGATCATTTTAACCAAACTTGGATTATTAACCGAGGTTACCGTAATGACTGCTTCTCCATCACCTACTGCCTCCCATTTGCCTAGTGCATCTACTGTTATTACATCTGTATTGCTAGAATGGTAAACAGCAGCTTGATTTGCTCTAGAAGGGGAAATAGTCGTCGTCACATGACCCGTAGCTCCATTCTTGGCTTGAACTTGATTCGTGCCTACTTCGATGGATGTTGCAGCCTCTTTTGGCAATAAAGCCTCATATTTATCTAGAAGTGTCCCCTTTAATGGCTCAGTCAAAGTTTCAATCGCGAGAAGTAAATCATCCTTTAACTCCACATAATCGCTATTTACTAAAATAGGATCCCCTTGAATTTTACTAGCCAAGGCATCAATTTTAACAGTTAGTTCTGCTTCTGCGTTATTCTTAAGTTTTTCATTCACTAAGCCTGATTTTGTGATAATAAATGTGTTCGTTTTTTGTGAGGTATCTACAATTGGTAAATTATCTACTTTCAATCTACCTGGTTCCGCATGATAAATTCTTAACTTGTAGCCTATTTTAATATCAGGCATATCTATACTAGGAACTGCACCCAAGCCAACTATTGATTTCGTGTACACAACATTATTATCTAGATCCAGCACTTCTAATTTAGCATATTCTGTAGCCACGAAGTAAGAATGAGGATTAGCATATTTTACTTCCATCGTCAATTTCCCTGTATTTAAATCGACAATAGCTGTTGCAAATTCCCAATCACTTAAACCTAAAAAATGGACTGTCTGACTTGTTAAATAACTTGCTTTTTTTACTGTGTAATTGATTGTTACGTCATTTGTTGCTTCTTTCACACGCAAATAATGTGTATCTAAATCATATTTAGTCGTATTTCCTGTTGGTAAAACAATCGTGTAAATACCATTTGGTAACGTGCCAATATTCATATCCTTCGATGTGATTTTCATACGTTTGATTTCTTTAGAGCCATTCGTTAAGATTAAATCTTGGCCTTCTACTTGTGAAAAATCATCTATTTTCAGATGAATCGTTGCGCTTCCAGAAAGTCCGCTAAATGCTAGTTGCTCTGTTTCCACTAATGAAAAAGGAGTTTCCAATCCCAGTTTATTTTGAATAGTTGTTAACTGGTCAGCTGGTACTAATTCTGTTAATGGTGCTACTGGTTTATAGAAATGTAAGCGATTGTCATCTTGTTGCTTCTTGGACATTGTTCCTCCGAGTGATAAGATAGTAGGAGTGAAGTCAAAACCGCTAGCTTGTCCGTAGTATTGTGAAATTAAATCCATTAGGTAATGATTACTTGGCACAAAACCTGGTTGATTGGCAATTTTTCGATATTCTTTATTGAAAAGCGTGAAACCTTTGTCTCCAGCTTTATCTTGCAATGTAACAAGGGCAAGAAGTCTTGAACGATGATCCCATTTCGTAACGGGAGTATGTGTCGTCTGCCACAAATTTGTAACCGTCCTCTCAACACCTGATTTATCGCCATAAGCAAATAACCAGCCATTTTGATATAT
This sequence comes from Listeria weihenstephanensis, assembly GCF_003534205.1. Taxonomy (NCBI): domain Bacteria; kingdom Bacillati; phylum Bacillota; class Bacilli; order Caryophanales; family Listeriaceae; genus Paenilisteria; species Paenilisteria weihenstephanensis. The sequence goes on from NZ_CP011102.1 coordinate 2,622,386, forward strand.
ACCTGTTCCCATTGTCTTTTTCTGATAGGCGGCTGCATAGAGATTGTTCCAAACCTCTCCCGCGTCAAAACTGCTGTCTTTCATAAATGCTCCCTGGTATCCATGACCGATTTCGTGGAGACCACCCCAACCTTTAGATAAATAAAAGCCTGCCAATGTGTCACCAGTCTGTGCAGTATGGTTCCCAGAATAATAAGCACCCCCGGATCCGTGGACATTTGCTTTCATGAAGTACTTGTTTGGAATATTTTTATCGGTTGGATTTTCAGGAGTAAACGATAAACCGTCTAGCTCGTTATACGTTTCAAAAACATCTGTATAGTAATTAATAAGCGCATCAATAGAGTTGAAATCTTTCATATTTTTCATGAATGCTTTATCTTTTTTCGGTGCGAATGTTTGAAAATATGGGGTAGAGATTAAAGCAAATTCCGCATCGGAACTATCCCACTTTTGAAAGAATGCTGTTTCGTTATCTCCCTTATGGTATACTGGTAATTCTTTCATTGCATTCGTTACTTTATATTCAAGAATAGGTGCTTCTTTTCCAAATGTCGTATCAATGAATGGTACTGTTGTGTATCCATGACTAATCGTTTGCCATGTAGAGGTAACGTTCACTGATTTCTCTTTCTGAGAATCGTCATTTAGTAACTCCATTGTTAAATTTTCTTTAAAATTCGGATTTGTTTGTCTAATCTCCAGTTGCACATTAGCTGGTAGGATAATACCTAGATCTTGTTTATCATGATAAATACCTTTTGAAACACCTGCTGTATCTAGCCATGTCGGCCTTTCTAAAACATATAGGGCCTTTGTTTGTATAGAATCTGCATGTACTTGTTGCGCAAAGCCTCCTAACATAATTAAAACTGCTACTAATAATACTACCTGAATTTTTTTCATACCTATCCCTTCTTTGTAGTTACATAACAACTACTTCCATTTATTTTAGTCCTATAATTATGTGACTACCTAAGGATATCATTTAGATCGCTTGAGGAAATACATTATTTCACTATAATCTGAGAATATTGTGGAGATTTAATGACAATGTTTTTGATTCTATGATAAGCGTTAGGGTGGAAATTAATCTGCTTCATCATTTAAGGAAGCTTATTGGACTTGGGCTGATTCCAACAAGCAAAAGAATACCAAGATGTTCGACATACATTGCATACTTTCCAACAACTCGTACAAGACAATAGGCTATCAGAATTCACAAAAGCTATTGGCACTTCCAATGCATATCGAAATTTTTCACGATTCCGGCCAAGATACTTGCGCAACACTTTATTAGAGATTTTGACATTTCTATAGGATAAAAAACACGAGCCATTGAATCCCTAGCTCGTGTTTTGATTTTTTGACCCTACAATTGACATAGAGCCCTAATTTCTATGTTACTTTTGATAGTGTATTTATATAAGTTAATGAAACATCTGAACATATTCAGTTTGCACAACTCATAGTTCCACCCACATAACTAGCGCGTCTTCCTGATTATCCGGATAATATTTTTTCCGAATCGCGCCATTTTTAAATCCAAATTTTTGATACAGTTGTTGTGCTTTCAAATTAGAAACGCGAACTTCTAGCGTTAATCTGGTTACATTTTCTGCTTGGGCGATCCGCAGTAATTCTGTGAACAATGCCTTGCCGTAACCATTTCCTTGCTGATCTGGGTGAATCGCGACATTCGTAATATGCCCTTCATCCAAAATCATCCAGACACCAGCATATCCGATGACCGCTTCGTTTTGCTCCGCCACAATATAGTACGCATAAGAGTTCGTATAAAATTCGTTTCGGAACGCTTTTTCGGACCACGGGGAGGTGAACACGGCGTTTTCAATGCGAAGTAGGCTTTTAATGTCGTCTACAGTGGCCTGACGGAAAGTAATCTCATTCATGTTTGTTCGCCTCGAGCCACTTGCTTTCTGCTTCTGCTAATTTTAAATAGGTCGGAACGAAGGTGTGTGCAGGAACGCCCTCTTTTGGATTCGCTAATTCGCCGAGGAAAGCTGGGCGTGGATAACAAAGCGCGGCATCTGCAACCGTAGCCCGTGCTCCCAGCTTTGCTGTGATTTCTTCTTTGAAATTCACTGCCCCATCACCGATAAATAAGATGTTTGATTCCGCGTCTAGTTTTTTCAGCAAATCCGCGAAAGCAAGATGTTGATCAGGTTCAAAAATATCTAGTTCTTGCGCTTCTGATTTATAAATGCCTGCGTATACATTGCCACGTCGCGCATCCATCACTGGTACGACAAGGCCATCAAAAAAGCGCCCATTTTGCGCCATTAAAGTGAGACTTGAAATCCCAACAAGCGGAATTTGTAAATCCCACGCCATCGTTTTAGCAACCGTCACACCTATTCTGAGTCCTGTATAAGAGCCCGGACCCTCTGCTACAGCAATTTTCGTTAAATCTTGTGGTGTTGTGTCGCATTCCTTCATTAACTCTGCGATTGCGGGTAATAAACGAACGCTATGATTTTTTTTCAAATTGGTTACGAGTTCACCGATGACCTTCTCGTCGCGCCACAAACTCACGCCTAATGTGTCATTCGATGTATCAATTCCAAGTATTGTCATTCCTCAAAAACCTCCGAACAAAGTGCTTCATATCTTGCTCCCACTGGTTCAATCTGCATCGTACGCTCATTTTCTGAGACATGCTTTAACGTGATGCGGATGAATTCTGTTGGGAGATCCTGCTCGATAAAATGAGCCCATTCCACAACAGAAACGCCGTCACCTAGGAAATATTCATCCAAACCTAGATCATCTTCTGTATTTTCTAAGCGATATACATCCATGTGATATAGCGGTAAACGGCCCTTCGTATATTCACGCACAATCGTAAACGTCGGACTTTTAACCATTTGCGGTATATCAAGGCCCTCCGCGAGTCCTTTAGTAAAAGTTGTTTTACCAGCGCCTAGATCGCCCTCAAGCAAAATAACATCGCCAGCCTCCAGTTTTGTGCCTAATTTCTTAGCCAGCTCACGCGTTACTGATTCATTTGTCGTTTCTATTTTATACTTCATAGCTTCACCTTTTTTATCATTTTCTGTACATATCATACCATAAAAAATAGGACTGGTCAGCAATACTCGCTGATGAGTCGTTTCAACCAATATCTAATTATATGTCGAAAAGGACATAATTAATTTGCTCTGGCTTCAAAATTACTGGAAATACTGTATTTTTTCCTTGTCAAAATACTGCTAGACTTGGTTTAGAAGTGCAGAATGACTAGTAATATATGCGCTGAATATAAGGAGGAAAAATACAATGATTATGAAAAAAATTGGGGTAGCATCCGCTGCATTTGTTTTATGCGCTGGGTTACCACTACAAACAATTGTTCTAGCATCAGAAGCAGCACCCGTATATGCAAATAAAGCGGAGAACAAGTTGAAAGGACTACAAACGAGTAACGACAACGTTCTCGATGTAACAGATTACTTCTCAGTTGTACCTGGCACAGGATCAAGTATCGATAAAAATAACGTTACGATTACACCAAATCAGACGACTCAAGTTGGTGGAATGTGGTCAGATAGTGCTAATAAAGTTGATTTAACTAAAAATTTCCATTTGGAAGCCGAGTTATACATGGGCACCGATCCTCTTGGTGCTGACGGAATGGCTTTTGTCATGCAAAATGATCCTCGCGCTAATGTAGCTATCGCAACTGCTGGTGGGGCCCTAGGGATATATGGCACTAACTATATCAAGAATGCGCTCGCAGTAGAATTTGATACGTACATTAATGATGGCTCTGGATATAATGAAACATGGGATACTGATGTATTCCCTAAAAATAAACATATGGCCATAACTGTACCTGGTGTAGGACCTGTTATTCAGCACAATGCTCTGAACGTACTACCAGCAGGTTCTTATTTCGAAGATGGTCAAAAACATCCGTTGACGATTGAATGGGATGCGGCCACGAAAACATTAAGATACGAATATATGGGGTATACAGGAAGTTATCAAGTTGCTGATTTACAGACGACATTTGGAGGAACTGAGGTACAATTTGGCTTTGTAGGATCAACAGGTGGTCAAAGTAACCTTCAGGAACTTTCTATCACGAAGCTCCAAATCAATGGTATCTCTCCTAAATTACAACTAGCTATCACCGACCAGTCAAATAACAACATCCAAACGGCAGCACCGTCCGAAAAAGTATACGTTCATGATACTATTTCTAATGAGACTGCAAACGCTAATGCCTTTACCATGAAGTACGGCGCAGATATCGACCCTCTTTTTGACGAGACTTCCATTGAAAACATCGTACTAACACGTAATGATGGCCAAACATTTACTGTTTCAAAAAGCGCATTGCTAGATCACACGGTCGAGCTTCCTTTTTCTAAGGGCACCGATGTTTTCACATTGTCTTATGAAATTAATGTAAAATCTGATGCCGCGCCAAAAGGAACTAATTTGAATATACATGGTATCGGAAGCGTCAATGGTGTAAAATATACTTCTGAAAATTCCATTCGATTGATTACACCTCGAAACAAGCCCGTAATTACAGCTAGTGACTCTTCTCTGAAAAAAGGTACTGCATTCAATCCATTGGCTGGTGTCAGCGCTAATGATGTGGAAGATGGCAATTTAACAAGCCAAATTGTTATAACAGCAAATGATGTGAACGTAAATCAAGTTGGCACCTACCATGTAACATATAGCGTCACTGATTCTGATGATAATATCGTTACAAAAACAATCACAGTAACCGTGACAAGCAATGATGCTCCTGTCATTTCCGCAACAGATAAGTCCTTGAAAAAAGGTGGCAGTTTCAACCCATTAACTGGTGTGACTGCGAGCGATCTAGAAGATGGTGATGTAACGTCTAAAATGACGATCACTGCGAATGATGTTGATACAAGCAAAGTCGGTACGTATCACGTGACTTATAGCGTGACGGATTCTGACGGTAACACGACGACGAAAACGATCTCTGTGACTGTGATAAGTAATGATGCTCCTGTGATTTCCGCAACAGATAAGTCTGTGAAAAAAGGTGGTAGTTTCAACCCATTGACGGGTGTGACTGCGAGCGACTTAGAAGATGGTGATGTAACGTCGAAAATAACGATCACTGCGAACGACGTCAATACAAGCAAAGTCGGTACGTATCACGTGACTTATAGCGTGACGGATTCAGATGGTAACAAGACCACAAAAACGATTACCGTAACTGTAACAAGTGAGGATGCACCGACAATTTTAGCCACCGATGCAACCGTAAAAAAAGGCAAAACCTTCGATCCAAAAGCTGGCATGACAGCAAGTGATTTAGATGATGGAGACGTTACCGCGAAGGTACTCGTTACCGCGAATGATGTAGATACAAGCCATGTAGGCACCTATCATGTCACATATTCGGTGACCAATTCAGATGGCAATACAACAACTAAAACGATCGTTGTGACGGTCACAAGCAATGATGCTCCTGTCATTTCCGCAACAGATAAATCCGTGAAAAAAGGCAAAACCTTTGATCCAAAAGCTGGCGTAACGGCAAGCGATACCGAAGATGGCAATGTGACAAGCAAGATTTCTGTCAAATCAAATGACGTGGACACAAGCAAAGTCGGTACGTATCACGTGACTTATAGCGTGACGGATTCAGATGGTAATACCACGACAAAAACAATTACTGTAACCGTTACGAGCAATGATGCACCAACAATTGCCGCATCAGATATCGTTCAACGTATTCATACGACCTATGATGTGAAAAAAGCAGTCACCGCGCACGATACCGAAGATGGCGACATCACAAGTAAAATCACCGTAACAGCAAACGATGTTAACACAGAAAAAGCAGGTATGTATCATGTGACTTACAGCGTAACTGATTCCGATGGTAACACGACAACGAAGACGATTCAAGTCACTATTTTGACTAACGATGCACCGATTATCAGCACGAAAGATGTCTATTTGAAAGTTGGCGATACCTTTAATCCTTTCAGTGGTATTACCGCAAGTGATTTAGAAGATGGCGATGTCACGTTAAAGATTAAAGTAGTCACTACTAACGTCAATATGAAATCAGAAGGTTTGTATACTGTCGTGTATAGTGTGACTGATTCGGATGGCAACACGACCGAAGCTACGCGCCATGTATATGTACGCACGAATGACAAACCTGAAATTCACGTCGCGGATCAAACCTTCAAAGCAGGTTTTGCGTTCGATCCAATGGCGATTGTTTCCGCGAGTGATTTGGAAGATGGTGATGTGACAAAAGATATCAAAATTACAACAAATGATGTCAACGCAACTATTGCTGGTACGTATCATATCACCTATAGCGTGACCGATTCTGATAGCAATACGACAACCAAGACCATTACCGTCACAGTTCTTACTAATGAAAAACCAGTGATCACAGCAGCTGATCGCACCATCAAAGCCCATCTCGCATTTGATCCGATGACAGGTGTTTCCGCGAGTGATTTAGAAGATGGCGATCTTAGTAGCGTCGTTAAAATCATTGCGAATGACGTAAACATCGATGCTCCTGGCACTTACCACATAACGTATAGTGTCCTAGATTCGGATGGTAATACGACAGAAAAAACAAGCACAATTACCGTTCTGAGCAATGATAAACCCGTTATCGCAGGACAAGATAGCAGCTTCAAAGCAGGCCGCGCCTTCGATCCAATGGCAGGCATCACGGCGAATGACACAGAAGACGGCGACATCACAGCCAATATCCAAGTCATTTCGAGCGACGTTAATGCAGATGCGCCAGGTGTGTATCACGTGACATACAGCGTCACTGATTCGGATGGTAACACCACCGAACAAACCTATACTATCACAGTGTTGACGAATGAAAAACCAGTCATTCATGCGAGTGATGTAGCTCTCGCTTTCGGTCAATCTTTTGATCCAATGGCAGGTATTTCAGCAGAAGACCTGGAAGATGGCGACATAACAAGCCTGATCCAAGTAGTTAGTAACGACGTGAATCCGCAACAAGCAGGCATCTATCACGTGACGTATAGTGTGACAGATAGTGATGGAAATGAAACACAATTCACGATTACAGTTATCGTCGGTGCACAACCGATTCTACCTGTGGATCCTATTACGCCCGTAACACCAGTGACTCCGGTTACCCCTGTGAAACCAGTAGTCACGCCAGCTCCAACGGTAAAACCAGCACCACCGACAAATCCAGTTGTCCCCGTGCAAACCGTACCATCTTTAGAAAAAAGCCCAACGAAAGCCTTACCAAAAACAGGCGATAGCAGTACGTCTTCCACTGTTCTTTTTGGTGGTTTGCTAGCCGCATTTGGCGCACTATTCTTGCGTAGAAAGAATTAACAACACAAAAAACGAGATGCCCGGTTTTTCGGACATCTCGTTTTTTGCTATTTTTATTGTACTGTATCTGTATCAGTTAATGAATCACCGTACAACGAATCATAGTAACTAGATGTTGCTTCTTCAATAATTTTTTGTAATTCTGTTGTAGAAATCACATCAGATTTAGTTGGGAATTTCGGAAGTTTGGCTGAATCTGTTGTTTTCATTGTAATTGTAAATGCCATTGTTTCAGGGTTTTCCTTATCTTGCGTATCCGTAATCTTCACTTTCATATTCATGCTATCAATCGTATCGTCTTTACCTGGCTTAATTGTAGCATCGATTGTAATTTTAGCATTTTTTTCAGCTTCTACATCTTTAATTGCCTCTTTTACGGATTCTACAGACGATGTGTACTGCTCATCAAAGTCTTTCTCCGAAACGCCTTGTGCTGTTACAATAACTTTCAAATCAGCTTTCACATCTTTGTCATCCGCTAACTTCACTAATTGATTCGCTAATTTTGTAATGTCTGTTTTCGTTAATTTCACTGTTAACTCACCATCATCGCCCTCTTTAAAACGATCTTCTGGTAAGCTATTGAAATAATCTGTTACTGTTTTGGTAACTTTTTTACTCAAATCTTTCGTTGCTTTTTCTACTTCTTTCGTGTTTGTTGCTTCTTTTTTCACTTTTTCGTCTGTTAAATCTTTCGCAACTTCTGTCAGTTCCACATATTTCGTTGCTAAATCTGGATTTTCTTTCTTGATTTGTGAGAACATACCGCCTGTAAGTTGATCCAGTAATGTTGTTAAATTGCCTTTATCATCGTATAAATCGCTCAATGGGAAATACACTTTTTCTGCTTTCGAATCGACTAATAAATCGAGTGATGCATCTATATGTACTAATCCTGCCGTTTTAACCGCAATTGTAGCCGCAGATTTTTGTGCTTTTTGATCATTAGCTACCGTCATTTTGACAGCCAGGCCTTCCAGCATCGCCGCGCTTTGTTGTGCTTTTAATGTGGCTGGTAGTTCATCGATTTTAAATCCGATTGTAGTTGTCGATTGATCTGCTGGTTCTGATGTTTTTTCAACGCTTTTTGTGAATTTCTCCTGTGGTGTACTCCCACACGCCACTAGAACAAGTCCCATCACTAAGGTTAAAACTAATAATGTAAGCTTTTTCATTTTCATATAAATATTCCCTCGCTCTCTTTTATAATCTAAACTTATCATAAAAGATAGAGGAACTCAATCCTATTAATCATTTGTTCACAAATTCGGCATAAACTAATTATCTGCATCGTAAATCTTACTATTTTGAAGCACTATAAAAAAATTTTGACTTGCCTTTTGGAAAGCATACCCAGTATACTAGAGTTTGATATACAGAAAAGAGGTTATAGTTATGGTACTCGCTTATATCGCGGGATTTTTTATTATTTTATTTTTGATATTATTCATGATTGATAAACGGAGAGTGAGCAACGGGATTTTTCTCACGCTCGCCTTATTTTTCACCATCCTTGCTGTGGCCTATGGTTTAATGTCAACGGATAGCAACTTGATAGCACTCATCGTCATCGGTGTCTTCTTCTTGATTTTAGCACTTTTCCCATTTCTTATCATTGGTTTGGGCATCGGTTTAGTTTATAATGGGCGGCTTATGGTGAAGCGCGAAGGTCGGAAAATACCGAATCTACTCACACTATTTGTCGGCATCATGATTCTTGTGCTCATCGTCCTCATCATATTGCAGGTCACGATATTCCACTCTATTTGGTTAAGTATCTTTTTTACCGCATTATTCTTGATTTTAGGATATTTTTCATTTCTACTCTTCAGTTTTCTGATTTCTTCCTATATTTATCAATACAATCGGCCGCGCTTAAAGCAGGATTTCATCATTGTACTAGGTAGCGGACTGATCGATGGAACCAGAGTCCCTCCACTGCTTGCTAGTCGATTGGACCGGGCCATTGTTTTTTATCATAAACAAACTGCGAAAAAATTTGCAGCACAGATTATCGTGTCTGGTGGCCAAGGCCCTAACGAATTCGTATCCGAAGCTTTTGCGATGAAAAACTATCTTCTTGATAAGGGGATTCCGGAAGATCATGTTTTAATGGAAGATTTATCAGTCAATACGCTGCAAAATATGCGTTTTTCAAAAACCTTAATGGATGATTTAAAGCCGAAATATCGTAGCATCTTCGTCACGAATAATTTCCACCTGTTCCGAGCTAGCCTTTACGCGCGGAAAGCTGGATTAAAAAGTCAGGGTATTAGCTCTAAAACAGCACTTTATTATTTACCAAATGCACTGATGCGCGAATTTATTGCGATTATTGTGATGTATAAAGGATGGCATATTACAGTCACAGCACTCATCTTACTAGGAATGTTAGCCCTGGGTGTTGTCACGATTGCTTTTGGTTAAACTATGAAAAAAGAAGCTCTAACTTACATTTTGGTTGTAAGTCATCGCTTCTTTTTTATCCGTATTAAACATTTTCGCTAAAATGAGATGTATCGTTCAAGCGTTCAATTTTAAATAATCCATTTTCATAAGTTAACACCGTCACACTCGCATTATCCAACACGAAATCAGCTTTTACGGATGGTTCGAGTTCGTGCACAATGTTACGAATCGTATTGCCATGCGCTACGATTAATATGTTCCCGCCAGTTTCGCGATGAGTATTTACGACATGCAGGAAACCTTCTTCAACGCGACGCCAAAATGTCATAAAGTCCTCGGCATCATGCTTTGGATCGGCTACTTTTGTTCCATTCATCGTCTCACGAACATTTGCATTTGCATAAAGTTCGGCTTTTGATGCAAAGCCCATCGATTTTGCCACGCGGTCCCAGGTCATTGCACTCGCATCCCCTTCGAACGAACCAAAGAACGTTTCGCGGAATTCACTGCGCGGTTCCAGCGTTAAACCAAAACCATGTTTATTTTCTTTTAAAATAAGCTCTGCCGTCGCGATCGTCCGGTGCAGATCACTAGAGTATGCCGCAACAAACTCTGTGTCGGCAAGGCCTCGTCCACTCGCTTTTACTATTTCTACGCCCTCCGGAGTCAATGGTGAATCTGCCCAACCTTGCATTTTCTCATATTTATTCAAATACGTTTGGCCGTGACGCACAAAATACAGTGATAATGGTTTTTTCATTCTTTTTCCCTCCAAATCGGTATGTACTCCCTTCACTATACCATATTTTGAGGATTGAAAAAAATGATTGACTTGCCTCTTTTATCCTATTTTCCTAGCTTTAGACTCTTCCATTCTGTTTTCTACCATTCGATTCGCCGCTTCTGCTGGAGTCACTTGTTCCATTTTGGCAATATCGAAAACTTTACCAATCTGATCAAAAATTTTGCCGATCTTCTGCTGTGCACGGGCTTCGTTATACGTATTCAGCTCATCGGCAATATTGATAACTCCACCAGCGTTCACGATATAATCCGGCGCATATAATATCGCTTTACTCGCCAACATTTCGCCGTGTATTGTTGCATCTAAAAGTTGATTGTTAGCGCTACCACAAATAGCCGCAACTTTTAACCTTGGGATCGTTTCCCCATTCAAAATACCGCCTAGAGCGCATGGGGCAAAAATATCTGCTTCCACATCATAAATCTCTGCGGGGGCAACGGCTTTCGCTCCAAATTGCGTAACGGCTCGATTCACCGCATCGGCATTAATATCAGTGACGATTAGCTTGGCACCGTCCTCATGAAGCAACTTACAAAGAGCAAAAGCAACATTTCCAACGCCTTGTACTGCGATCGTTTTATCTAGCAATGAATCTGAGCCAAAAGTCTCCAACGCCGTACGCTTCATCGCGCTGTAAACGCCAAATGCTGTCATGGGACTCGGATTCCCTGATGAACCAAAACGCTCAGAAATTCCTGTGACATGGTTCGTTTCTTCATGCACTAAATCCATGTCTGCCACTGTGATACCAACATCTTCTGCGATAATATAACTTCCATTTAAGCGCTCCACAAATCGACCTAAGGCGCGGAACATCTCCTCAGATTTATCTTTCTTTGGATCTCCAATGATTACTGTTTTCCCGCCACCAAGTGCAAGTCCTGCCGCAGCATTTTTATATGTCATTCCGCGAGCTAAGCGAAGTACGTCTTCTAGCGCCTCTTCTTCTGTTTCATACGGCCACATCCGGCATCCACCAAGCGCTGGACCAAGTGTGGTATCGTGAATTGCGATAATAGCCTTCAATCCAGAAGCCTTATCATGGCAAAAAACAACCTGTTCATAATCATACTGTTCCATCTTCTCAAACAACATAACAATCCCTCCTCGTATCTTCCCTTTTATTATACGAAATGAGACTATTGAAGGGAAATTTTTAGACTATATATATCATTTTTCATACTTTGTATCCAATCGCATGTCTATAAGACTATATGATTTTCACTAAACTAGAGCAAAATCAGGCGAATACACCCAGGCCGAAACTATCTAGTAGCACTATTTTTGTAATATTCCCGTTAGCTAAAATACATAAAAAAGAAGCGCCTGTTTTAAGGGCACTTCTAACTTTTATTCCGTTACGATTGCTGTTATTCCTTCTGTTTCAGAGAATCGTAAATCTAAACCACAGTTCGGATCAAAATGAGCTTCTTTTGTTGCCCAATATCTAATCGCTTGAATTAATGAGAAATGATCCAACGCTTGAACGAGTCTGCCGTTTTTCATGACATCCGCGCCAAATCCTTTTTGCTCATCATAGGTCAAAATTACTTCTACATCGTCTAGTTGCAAGCCTTTTTCGTGTGTGAAGAAATGAATCACGGCGTTTGAAATATTTCCTTCGTCAAGAACAATCGTATTACTAGTTGTATTTTCCGCACCACTCGTTGTTCCCTGGTGATCGAAAACTTGCGCTTGTGGCTTCGGATTATTACGATTACGCCATTTTTGGAAGAAATATATGAGTAGACGAATCACTAAGATAATCGCGATCACGTTAATAATCAGGGCTAAAATATCACCGAATGCTCCCATATTACCTAGCATACTTCCGAATAATAAACCTGCAATCCCACCAAACATTAATCCGCCCCAGAAACCACGGTTCGATTTCTTTGCTGCTGTTTGATTGTTTGTTGCTTTATTCGTGTTATTGTTGCGCTTCACCTGGTTATTATTTGGTCGATAAGAACGGCTTGGTGATCGATAACCTTTAGCGTGCGCTTCGCTTACTTGTTCATATTTTGCGGGCATGATCGTGTTGAATGTCACCGTGCCTAGTGGTGAAAATATTAACATCATAGACATAGCGAAAAATAGTATCTTTTTCAATCGATTTCCTCCTGTTTTTACTAGATTGTTCGCATCAAGTTGCCTGAGCTGATTCGCCATTTATGCGCAGAAAAAAGACCTCACGAATAAACGTAAGGTCTCGCAAACAATCGACAAAAATTGCTAACAATGCCGGGGTTTTATCCCGTACTGACGACATTGCTATACTGCTACTCCCCTTATCGGGCGTACTGATTTTGAATAGTATAATTATAGTATATTATGCGCGTATTAGCAAGCCATTGAGCTTTCTTAATGATGTTTTTCAGTTCCCTAAAACTCAGAATTCGTCGCAATATAAAGGATATCAATTATATGGTCGTTTATTTTCATTGGGGGGGTGAGAAAACAAATACACCTGTTGAATATCAAAAGCAATACGTTAAAAAATTGGTCGATGAAGGCCTTGTAGATGCAATCATCGCGAGTCATCCGCATTGGCTACAAAGTTTTGAAGTGTATACAGGGGTTCCAATTGCTTATTCGCCCGGCAACTTTTTATTCCCAGATTACGTGAAGGGTCATGCCGCTGAAACTGGCATTTATCGAATGAATTTTGATAATGGGAAAGTGATTGGGAATTTTGAGCCAGGGATTATTTCTGGGAATCAAGTGCATTTTCTAGAAGATAGCGCGAAGACGGAGCAATTAAATTATTTACAATCGATATCTCCAAATGCAACGATTCATGCAAATGGTGATATTACATCAAAATGATTGATAAAAGCAGTAGGTAAGCTTACCTGAACATTGGTAAACGTACCTACTGCCTCATTTATAGCTCTTTGAAATAGACTACTTTATTCTGTTCGCCTGCTTCGAAAATTGCTTCGATTAGGCGGAGAACGCGATGCACTTCATCATTTTTTACGATTGGTTCTGCTTCGCCGTTTAGAACTGCTGCAAAATTGTCGTAGAAACCTGGCATATCCGCCTCTACTTTCGTGATTGGACTTCTTGTTGTGGATTCTTCAGATGGTGGTGCCATTGTTTTTGTGAGGCCTTGCCCCGCTTGAATTGGCGTTGGCTCAACTTTAGCAACGGTGCGATCTGGCGCGATGATTTCGCCACTTAAATCCCAATCTTGGATGAGCGCGGTGCCATCTGTACCTTTGACGTACCAGCGTGGTAGCTTCACATAGTTTGTAGTACCAACTTCGATAAGGGCTGTAACACCGTTCTCGAAGGTGATAAAACTTGTGAATCCGTCATCGACTTCATCGCCAAGAATGTAGCTTAAGTTCGCTGATACGGTCTTGATTTTGCTGTCGGTCATGAATAGGAGTTGATCGAGTAAATGTACACCCCAATCGAGGACCATGCCGCCGCCTTGTGCTTTCAGATGGCGCCAATCGCCAGGAATCCCATTTGCGCCTTGTACACGAGATTCGATGTGGAATACGTTACCGATTTGAGCTTCTTTTTGAACCATGTCGCGTACGATTAGGAAGTCGGAATCCCAACGTCTATTTTGGTGAACCATGAACGTTCGGTTTTCTTTTTTTGCAACGGTTAGAATCGCTTCTAGATCCGCACTCGTGATGGTGACCGGCTTCTCACAAACTACGTTCTTACCCGCTTCTAGTGCTTGGATCGCAAGTTCTCGGTGGCTATCATTTGGCGTTGCAATCAGTACTGCATCAATTTTTTCATCTGCAAGTACGTCCTCAAAGCTCGCATATGTTTCGAGATCTTTATCCTTGGCTGCTTGGATCCGTTCTGGCGCAATATCGTAAACACCAGTTACCGTAATCCCGCTAGCCGCGCCAACGAGCTCCACATGATAACTTCCCATGCCGCCAAAACCTACTATAACTAAATTCTTCATCGAAACTCCTCCTTACGCCCACCACATGTCAAGCGGTTCTTCTGTTATCAAAATGGATTGCAAATTAGTCACCGCGCGCTGGAAACCTTCGTCAATCGACATGAGCGGATCTTCATGCTCAATGCTGACAACGTAGTCATAGCCGAACGTGCGCAGGGCACTCATCATGTCTGACCATTCGTTCACGCTATGCCCACAACCGACCGAACGGAACGTCCACGCACGTGTTTGGACATCGCCATATGGTTGCATATCGAGCAGGCCGTAGCGGTTAATGTTATCTTGATCAAGATACGTGTCTTTGGCGTGGAAATGGTGAATCGCGCCTTCTTTGCCGAGAATCTTAATAGCTCCGACGGGATCGATGCCTTGCCACCATAAATGACTCGGATCAAGGTTTGCGCCGATTGCTGGACTGGTTGCTGCGCGTAATTCTAGAATCGTATGTGGTGTGTGAACAAGGAATCCGCCGTGAAGCTCGATGCCAATTTTAACGTCATATTCTTCTGCTAAACGCCCGATTTCTTTCCAATAAGGGATTAACTTTTCTTCCCATTGCCATTTTTTGATATCGCTGTAAACCGTTGGCCAAGGCGCTACTGGCCAGTTTGGAGCTTTCGCTTCATCACTGTCACCCGCTGTCCCTGAGAACGTGTTCACGACTGGAACGCCCATCATCGACGCCAAACGAATCGTTTTTCGCAAAATTTCATCGGCTGCGCGCGCTTCTTCTGGATCCGGTGAAATCGGATTATCATGACAACTAAACGCACTAATGATGATTCCACGATCGTCAAACTTCTTCAAATACGCCAAACGTGCTTCTTCGCTTGCGAGTAATTCATCGGTTGGGCAATGATGGTTTCCAGGATTCCCACCTGTTCCAATTTCTACTGCTCCAAGACCTGCCGCAGCCACCTTATCCAGCATTTCATCCAAACTTAAATTTGCAAATAGTGGTGTAAATACGCCTAATTTCATGTTATTTTCCTCCGATCTTTTCTAGTGGTTCTGCGTTACCGTATTTCGGGTACACCCAAGAAGTCGGGGCACACCAGTTGACGCCGTTCGTGATCACTTTTTGAATCGATTCATTGTAATAGGTTGGATATGTTTCGTGCCCCGGTTGGAAGTAGAAAATCTTGCCGTTGCCGCGCTTGTATGTAGCCCCACTGCGGAAAACATGTCCACCTTCAAACCAGCTTATGAAAATCAATTCTTCTGGAGCTGGAACATCAAAATGCTCGCCGTACATCTCCTCTTTTTCAAGGTCAATATATTCTGGAACGCCATCCGTGATCGGGTGATTCGGTGCCACGACCCAAAGCCGTTCTTTCTCATCCGCCTCGCGCCATTTCAAATCGCAACTCGTCCCCATCAACTTCATGAAAATTTTCGACATGTGACCTGAATGCAACACGACTAAGCCCATTCCTTCCAAAATTCGCTTATGAACACGGTTTACTATTTCCTCGTCGACTTGATCGTGCGCAATGTGGCCCCACCAAACAAGGACATCCGTCTCGGCTAAGACTGCTTCCGTCAAACCATGCTCTGGCTCATCAAGCGTCGCCGTTTTGACATCAAGCCCTGAAGCCGTTAAAAAGCTCGCAATCTGACCGTGAATACCATCTGGATAAATCGCAGCAACTTCTTCGCTCTCTTTTTCATGGCGAAATTCATTCCATACTGTTACTTTCGTCATTATTTGCCCACCATCTTTCTCAAATTTTTCAGGCCGATTTCGACGCTCAAAAGCTGATCTTTATCGAATGCCTCTTGTTCAATGATTAGCCATTTCACGCCGTTCTGCTCGGCAAGCTCAGCAAACCGCTTCACCGCAAGTACGCCGTTGCCAATCTCCGTGCTTTCCACAACAGGATCGCGTTTCATATCTTTTAAATGCACGAGTGGCATCCGGTCCGCCCAACGCTCCATATATGGCACCACGTCAACACCCGCGTGATGCACCCAATACGTATCCAGCTCCACTTCCAACCCGTGAACACCCGCGAGCAACACGTCCAAAATGTAATCATTGCCGAGGCGTTTAAACTCATGCGCATGGTTATGATAAACAAAATGAAGCCCTCTCGCCCGAACCTGTTCCGCAATCACACGCAGCGACTTCGCAAATTCGATCCACTCCGCTTCCGTCTCAAAATCCGCCCACGGACAAACGATATAGTCATTGCCCAGCTCCTGCTCAAACGCAATCACCGTGTCCAGCTCATCGCGCAACTTCTCGTACGGAATATGCGAGCCCGCAATCCCAAGTCCCAGCTCCGCCAATTTCGCCTTCAAATCCGCCGCTGAACGATCATAATATCCCGCAAATTCCACGCCGTCATAGCCCATCTCAGCGATCCTCTCAAGCGTCCCAAAGAAATCCTCCCGACACGCCTCCTGCACACTCCATAACTGAATCGCAATTGGTTTTGTCATCCGAAGTCCCCCATTCTTATTTGAAAAATACCGGTTGTCCCGTTTGTGAAGACTCATAAATCGCTTCTAAAATTTGCGTCACAACAAGTGCTTGTTCCGGTTTTACAGTAGCTTCCGTGTTGTTTAAAATACTATCAACCCACTGCTGTGCCTCAAGTACCGCAGGATCATCGCCTTCACCATCATAAAAGTCAACACCGCCCGCTTCCAACTGAATTTCCGTCTCAAACATTTGGCTATGCGCTTCACCATTAATCCGCAAACCGTCTTCCATATCTGCGCCACCTTCCGTTCCACAAAGCGATGTTTTCGCCTCACCAACGTCCAACGTATTTAGTGCCCAGCTAGATTCCAACACAATCGTTGCGCCGTTTTCCATCGTAATAAAACCAAACGCTGAGTCTTCTACAGTAAATTTCGAAGGATCCCAAGGTCCCCAAGCATTCGCTGCATTTTCACGTTGCGATAATTTATGATACGCATTTCCAACCACATATTTCGGTTTGTAATTGTCCATCATCCAAAGCGTTAAATCAAGTGCATGAGTCCCGATATCAATCAACGGTCCGCCACCTTGCGCCTCTTCATCTAAAAATACGCCCCAAGTTGGCACCGCACGACGACGAATCGCTTTTGCCTTCGCATAATAAATCTCGCCTAGTTCATTATTTTCACAAACGGTATGCAAGTACTGCGAATCTTTCCGGAATCGGTTTTGATAGCCAATCGTTAACTTTTTGCCAGTCTTTTTACTCGCATCAATCATCGCTTGCGCTTCCGCCGTTGTTTTCGCCATTGGTTTCTCGCACATCACGTGTTTTCCAGCTTCCATTGCCGCAATCGAAATCTCCGCGTGAGAAATATTCGGTGTACAAACATGGATCACATCAATCGTTTTATCTGCTAGTAAATCCTTGTAATCCGTGTATACGCTTGCATTATCCACACCGAAATCTACCTTAGCTTTCTCCGCACGTTCTTCTACGATATCGCAAAACGCGACCATTTCTGCTTCTGCTACATTCGCCAAACTCGGCATATGTTTCCCATTTGCAATACCGCCACAACCTATAATTCCAATTTTCAACGTCATAAAAAAACCTCCATTTGATTTGTTATCTCCATGATACAAAACAAATAGAAGTTTTTCTTCCTACTTTATTGCTTAATTATTCCCGAATATTGTCTTCCTATATTTGAGTGGCGATACACCCATCGCTCGCTTAAACGCATGGTGAAACGTCTTCACGCTACTAAAACCCGCCAGTTCCGCCACTTCTGTCACTGGAGTCTCTTCATTCATCAAGATCCATTTCGCCTTGCTTAGTCGGTAATCATTCACAAAAGCCATAAACGTAATCCCCATATTGCGCTTGAACAACTTCGTAAAATAATACGAACTAAAGCCGACATGATCCGCGACTTGTTGCAACGTAATGGTCTCCTGATAGTGATCCTCCACATACGCAAAAATCTGTTGCAATTTCTCAAGCGTTTCCTGCGATTTACTTGTCGCGTCCTCCGTAGAATCGCGCACAAGTCTCCGCACATCCCGCTCCAAAACCGCCAACATCTCGTACAATTTCGCCTTCACAACATAGCGATAACCCGCCTTGCGCTGCGAACTCTCCAGATGAATCACCTGCATCAATTCCGCAACTAGCTTCGCCACATCTGGATTCCAATCCGCACTCGACGGCGACACATGCAAAAACAAATCGCGCAACCGCTTGCCCTCATCCTCCGTGAGCGAAAACTCCTGAAAAACATTCAAGTCAAACTGCAACACAATCCGTTCACTGTTCGGCGATGCCAAAAAATAATGCACATCGCCACCATTAATCACATAAATCTCGCCTTCCGCCATCTGAATCGGCACATCATTCACGCCAAGGTTCAAACGCCCCTCAATCACGTAAATCAGCTCAATCTCCTTGTGCCAGTGAGGATACACAATGACGCCACCCTCATTCGTAAAACTCCGCATCGGAAAATCCTTATCTAGCGCTGGAAACTCCAAATACAGTCCCACGTCGCTACGCCGCCTCGTTCATATGCATAATCTGAATCAAATTCCCACACGTATCATCAAAAACCGCAATCGTCACCTGTCCGTGCGACGCCGGGTCCTTCGTAAACACGACGCCAAGCCCGCGCAACCGCTCATGTTCCGCGTAAACATCATCGACCGCAAACGACGTAAATGGAATCCCCTGCGCATAAATCGACGCTTTAAAAGGTCCCACCGCGGGGTTCTCATCCGGCTCTAAAACCAGCTCCACACCATCCGGCTCCTCTTTTGACACGACCGTAATCCAGCGAAATTTCTCCGTTACTGGCACATCCTCTTTTTTCACAAATCCTAAAATTTCCGTATAAAATCGCAACGCTTTCTCTTGATCATCTACAAAAATACTCGCTAAATTAATCCTCATTTTTCCCCATCTCCCTCACGTTAAATATGGATTTGTCGCTTTTTCATGGCCAATCGTCGTTGCGTCCCCGTGCCCCGAATACACACGCGTCTCATCAGGCAGAACCAACAACTGACTCGTAATGCTTTGAATCAACGTATCAAAATCGCCCGTGTACAAGTCCGAACGCCCGATACTTCCTTTAAATAACGCGTCCCCAACGACCACAAAATCATCGAAAATAAAGCTCACACTGCCGATTGAATGCCCTGGTGTCGGTACTACACGGAACTCGAATCCTTCTATAGTATAGTCGCGAATCTCAAACTCGTTCTCCGCAGGCACGCAAATGATTTCCTCTTTGCTATATTGCGACATACCAACCGAACCGTTCAACTCCGGATTCCCGAGCCATTCCTGCTCTAGCGGACTCACATAAACCTGCACCCCGTAATGCGTCCGAATCTCCTCCAGCGCCCCGATATGATCGTAATGAGAATGCGTCAACAAAATCGCGACCGGCTTCGTCCCCGTTTCTTCCACTTTTGCGATGATATTTTCTGCGTCACTTCCTGGATCGACAATTAAACAATTTTTATCATCCGAAATCACGTAACAATTCTCCTGCAACAAACCCGTTGCTAAACCACTAATTCCCACCATATTATGCGCCACCTTTTTCTTCTCATTTCTTAAAGTATATCGCAAACGAAAAGATTAACCAAGGAGGAGCATCGCATCAACGAATTATTACTTCCAGTTTGCCGCATCACCATTCATCCACGCGGCTATTTCATTTCCTATAAAATACTGCCCTTCGTCATTTGGATGTACGCCATCAATTAATGAATAATCATACATCTCTTTTTCGCTATACAAATCCAAACAAGGTGCCTGATATTTTTGTGCTACATTTTTAATAGCTGTCGCGTAATCATTCAAATAAACCCCATTATTATTCGAGAAATTATCGGAATCCTTCCCATCTCCAGCTAATTGCCGAGAACGCCACATCGGGGTGACAAAGTATATTTTTTTATTCTGCGCTTTTAGTTTAGCTGCTATCGTGTTTAGCGCGCCATAAAAAGTGTTTTTATCGCTCCTATTTAATGTTCCCATTGGCGTCTCATAGTAAAAGTCATTCGTCCCACCGAAAATCACAACATCGGTGATTTTAGAAGTATCGAGCGCTTCTAGCTGCTGTACTAACGATTGCACGGAAGAAGCATCGTTTTGCGCAATTGTTGCACCGCTAATTCCTTCATTTTGTAGCGTTGGGAAACGTAATTGTTTCGCTACAATATTCGGATAAGCAATATTCGCCCGGAGTCCTGCCGTGATGCTGTCTCCTAAAAATAGGACATTGGCAGACTTCCATTTTGCGATACTAGCAGGTATTTGTTCTACCGTAAGCTCGGTCGTTTCTAGTACTTCGCTTTTCTTATTATACGTTTTAATGATCACCACGTCCGTTGCTTGCGTTATTTTCCCTTCAATATAAAACTTAAGCTTATGATTAATCACGTCGCCACCATAGTATACTTTTTGGTTGATCTGCACGCTCATTTGAGTGACATCAGGATTACTGTAAATTCCTGTTATGTATTTATCTCCCAACATGAAATCGTCTAAAAAGACCTGCGTAACTTTCTGTACGTCTTGTGTCAAGTTGCCGCTAAAAGTGCCTTCGTTGTTCTGCCAAGTTAATTGGTGTTTCCCAGCTTCATCCCAGACTAGGAAATTATCGCTTAGATGATATGCCGCCGATGTATCGATAACAAGCGGTTGCTCATCTTTATCTTTCAAAAAAACAGATGCGCTCTCGCCCAATTTTGTCACGGGTGCTGTAACCTGTTGATTAATCGCAAAAAAACTGATTAGATTTGTTAAATTTTTCAAAGGTTCGAGATTTGTCAGATGATTTCCAGATATGTTTAGTTGTTGCAGTAAAACGAGATTTTGTAAGTCTATGATGTTTGTTAGCTCGTTATCGGCTAAATTTAAATATGTTAATTCTGGAAATTGACGAACGATACTAGCATCTTTGATATTATTTTCATTTGCTTTGAGGTACGTTAGATGCGTGAGTTGATTTAGACTACTTATGTCTGTAATCTGATTTCGCGTAAAGTCTAGACTGGTTAATGTCACTAAGTTTCGAAGCGGCGTAATATCGCTGATGTTGTTTGCGAACAGACCTAGTACCGATAATGCAGTTAGGTTTTGTAATGGTTCAATGTCTTTTATTTCGTTTGAATTTAATTGTAAAGATTGTAGCGTTGTTAAGCGTGCAAGTGGCGCAACATCTTGGATACGATTTAGGCCAAGATCAAATGTTGTAGCTTTTGCTAGCATGGAAAGCGGGCTAATATTTGATACTTGGTTGCTGTATAAATTAAGGCTTGTTAGGTTCGTTAAGCTACTTAGAACTGCGATATCACTTATTTGATTCCCTTGTAGCTGTAAGTTTTTCGTATTTATTAGTTTTTTCAGTGGTGAGATGTCCCTAATTTTATTATAAGTCAATGTAATAGTTTTTAAAGCTGTTATATTGCTGATTGGCGTTAAATCCGCAACATCTGTATTGGTGAGTTGGAGACCTGTGATGTTTGTTAAGTACTCAAGTCCTGTTAAATCGCGTACTTTTTGATTTTTGATGACTAGAGAACCGAATTTGGTGAGTTGCGTTTTGGTGACTAGATCAGTTGGACTTTTTTTAAGTGTAGTTGCGATTGTTTCAGCCAGAATTGGATCGGGAAATAAGTCCCCAATTCTGTATTCTTGTTCCGCTGCAATCGTTGTTAGTTGAAAATGACTTAATAAAACCATTGGTAAGATGAATAAAATAATACTTTTTTTTATAAACGTGTTCACTAGAAAGACCCCTTTTTTACGTGATTTCTATTATTTTGATTTATACATGAACGCTTGGATACGGAAGAACAGGTAATAAATGGTGAATGCAAAACAGGTCATAAGAAACGTTGTCCAAGTTGGATAGGCTGCGTTTAGCGGGTTATCGGTGATGATTTTCCAGATATTCGAGAAGAAAATGAGGAAAAAATAGTGCGTTCCCATGATGAAAAGAGATTGTCTCCCAAATTGCCCCCATAACTTAGATTTTCCGATTTTTTTACAGATAAGGCAGAAAACGAGAATACCTAATATAGAGGCAACGGCGAATATCAAGAAATTGCCTAAGTTATTACTTCGAAAACCAACAACCTGTCCTTGATTTAGATAAAATAATGTCCATAAATAGGAAAATCCCATTAGTAAGATATTATACCATTTGTTTAATAAATGCCATGTTAAAAAATACCACGCGTGGCATTGAAAGCCTGCATAGTAAAATAACCAGCTCAGCGGAACAATATGCAGACCAAATGTAAATCTGTCCCCGCTTTGCGTACTTAATAAGACAGCTAGCAGAAGGAATGCCAACACAACAAGGCCTTGTCCCTTTGGAATATAGCGCATAAATAGGAAAAAAAGAATTTCGACACTAAATAATACGACTAAAAACCAAAGCGGGCTATTAAATCCTAAATCCCCATTGAGGAAAAAGAATTCGGACACCAACTTGATTGGAGATGCGTCTAACTGTTTAGACGCCACAAAAGTCAATCCATTCACGATTAGGAAAGTGACAGCTTGAAACATCAAAAATGGGAGCAGCAACTGTTTGCTTTTTTTCTTCACAAAGGCTAAAAATGACATCGCGCGTTCTTTATAAAGATAACCCGATAAAAAGAAGAAAAGGGGCATATGAAAGCCGTATATGACTATTTTCAAGGTATCGCTAGCATAAAAATGACCCCAAACAACAAGAAAAATGCCAATTCCTTTCGCTGTATCCATCCAATCAATGCGGTTTGTCTTCGTCATACATTACCTCCCGTTAATCATTTGGAGTGTCTTGCGCAGTTGGGTAGAAGAGGTGCCTTTCGTGTAAGGTAAATACTCAATGGTAACGCCTACTTTGTTAAAATCAACTTCGAATTGATTCCACGTGTCGCTGCCCTTCCAATCATCCCCGACAAAAATAGTGTCGAAAGAAAGTCGTTGCCATGCTTCCATTTTATTCATATTAATTTGTGGAACAACCTCATCCACATAGCTAATTTGTTTGACAATCTCCATGCGTTCTTCAAATGGGATAATCGCTCGTTTTTTCTTATAGGAAACGAGTTCATCTATGGTGACTCCGACAATAAGATATTCGCACTGTTCTTTCGCTCGTTTTAATAGGTTAAGATGACCGATGTGAAACATATCGTAAACGCCTGTGGTATAGCCTATTTTGTAATTTTTGCGCATGATTTAGTGACTCCTTTATTGGCATATTGCCTTGATTTTATTTGCAACGGCGCTGGCGGCTTCGCCATTTTCGCATTGCTTAATGCTGTCGTTAAAAGTGGCTAATAGTTGCTGATAGGTGATTTCATCGAAGTGAAGGACTTGGTTGATTAATTCTGTTGGCTTTTTGGCAAGTGGGAATGGTAGTTCTTTTATATCGAAATAAAACTCGCGTTCTGTTGCTAAATATTCGGCTAGGTCTGGTGTGTAGAGCATAACTTTTTTTCGGGCGATGCCCATATCGAACATGCTGGATGAATAATCGGTAATGAGTAAATCGCTGGCCACTAGAAGTTCTTGCATATCTGGATAATCCGTTGCTTGTAGAACATCGTTGTCTGTGCTGAATTCCGTAGCGAGATGGGCAACATTGGGATGTAGGCGAATAAGTACCTTCCAGCACCCACCGAATTTAGCTTGTAGGGCGAGCTTGACATGCGTAAATTCTTGTAAGTAAACCGATGCTTCCATGTTTTTTCGGAACGTTGGGGCATATAAAGCGAGTTTAGTAGCAAATGGGATATCCAAATCCGTGGTTACACGTCGCTTAATGATGGTGCTATCTTGAAAAAACACATCACATCTTGGGGTGCCGGTTAACCATACGTCACCTTGAAACCAAAAAGAATTTCGGTACAATTCCTGACTAAAGGCGGAACCAGCTAACATGTAATCACATTTCTTGGCATCTCGTTTCGCGCGATCGATATAGGCTTGCGGTAAATAATTTACTGCATCTTTTTCGATTTTTTTGAGGCGGAGTGGGCTATGCCACGTTTGGATATAGCGCTGGCTTTTTCGTTTTGGCGGGCTATATTTTTGACGGCAATTATCAATCCAGACTTGGGCTGTAGCCAATTCGCGCAATGCTTGTTTCGTGCCATATGAGACCGGTCGAACGCCTTCTGGCAAGCTCGTTTCTTGCCCTTTTTGGACGAGCCAAACAATGTCGAGCCCTTGATTCATCAGCGCATCAACCATGTATTTTGGGCTATCTCCATAGCCTCGACCGTAATGTGCAGAGACGACAATTTTGTTTTTTTGAATCGGTAAAAACCAATATTGATAGGTAAAATTACCAAATTGAATGCGCTGTTTGAATAGGCGTACTGCTTGTTTAAGTTTCGAGAACATCTGATACTAGCTCCTTTGTGGTGAAGATATGGCGGTTTTTCCAGACGATAATAAAGCGGTAAAATAGCACTGTAGACTGGGAAATAACTGTAATATAGCAAAGTGTGTGGACGGTAAAAATGTCTGTTAGGAAGAGAACGGATAAACCAATGATTTGGACAACTGCTGAAACAATAGTAGATAAATTGGCGTGTTTAGCCAGTCCCATTGGAGAAAGTGTTGGAAAACCTAACATGTAAACGAGTGGTGTGATAGCGATAATTGGCAACAATATTCGTAAAATCGAGCCAGCTTCATAAAAAGCTGACCCAAGAAACAAGGCCATAAATGGTTTTGCATAAATACCCAGCACGATGCAACCGATAATGACTGGCGGCATGATGACTAACATAATCTTTTTCAATAATTTAAAGTCGCGATTCTTCACCATATAAGGATATAAACTATCAGCTATCGGTGAAAATGCGGTTTTTGCGGTGCCGACAAGACGATCTGAAGCCACATACATCCCAACTTTTACATTTCCAGGTGTATACATTAAGCCGAGGAAAAACGTGTTTGTTGCTTGATAAACGGTCGCGGCGATTCGAGAGAAGAAGAACGAGCTCGATTTGCGAATCGTATGTTTCAAATAGCCTTTTTCAAGCGGAACGAATCTGATTTTTAATGTGCGAAAGACATGCATTTGCACCCAAAACAGAGCAACAGCATTACCAATCAGCGTGAATAGTGGAACGAAGTAATAATGTTGAGGGTTTTTTAGAAAGAGGAAAATCATACATACAAAAAATGCTTGAATCGCTACCGTTCGAATGGTGATTCGTTTCATTGTCTCCAATCCGCGATATAAAAAATCTGGTAAGAACGCGCTCACTGCAACGGATGCAAAAGTCAACACGTATAAAAATATATCTTGGCGGAACATCGGAACCGCATAGCAAATTCCTAGTAGGACAACCAAGCTAACTGCCGTCAAAAGTCCCTTTGCGTACATAACAGCTGTGTATATTCTTGCAACTTCCTGCTTATCTTCTCGATTTTTTGAGATATCAGCGGTGGCAGAAAGAATGAAGCCAAAATCGATAATTAAGCGAAAATAAGTCATCATCGCTACCGCAAAACCAACTTTCCCGTAAAATTCAGGTCCTAAAATCCGTGTTTGATATGGAACGGTAACTAGGCTGAAAAAATAGCCAGAGAAAGTTAGGATGTATAAAAATAGTGTATTATGCAGCAATCGTTGTTTATTCTTATCTCTCATCGTTTCCAGCCTTTCCTGATATATCGTATCCCTGCGCGTAACTCTAGCCGCTTGCTTAACAATATAGGTAACGGCGAAGCTTTACGTAGTGCTTCATTATAGCCACGACTGTCCATGTATAATGTATTCCGCCGCTGTTCTAGAAATTGTTTTGCTTCCTCAGATGTTGCATTTTTGCTTTCTTGATCCAACATTTGAACAATGCGCAACTTAGAGTCATACGAAGCCTGACTTTGATAAATATTATTTTGCATAATCGAACCTGTGCGGTATCTTCTTTTGAAAAAAGGTTGTGCGATGTACTTAAAAGAAGTCGCTTTTGTGAATAACTGCGGTGTGAAAATCTCATCTTCATGCAAAATACCATCTACAAATCGAAGTTGATGCTTCATTAGTAACTCTGTCCGAACAAAATATAACCATACCGGTGAATTGAAATGTTTTTGCTGGGCACGAAGCCACTCTTTTTGCGAGTAGATTTTGTTTTCTTGAAGCCATTGCCTCGAGTCATAGGAATTAGTAATTGTGATATTATCCTCCGTAAATGGCTCCGCATCGAATTTTATCAGATCGATTTGGTCTAGCTCGGCAAGCGTGTAGCAGGTTTCCAATGTATCCTCTTGCAAATAATCATCGGAATCGAGGAAGTACACATATTTCCCCGTGACATATTGCAATCCCGTATTTCGAGCTGCCGATAATCCTTGATTCGTCTGTGAAATAATCTGTAACTCGGGTAAAAAAGCACCATACGCCTCTAAAATCGCTAAGCTATCATCACTACTGCCATCATTAACGGCGATGACTTCAAAATCCCGAAAGCTTTGCAAATACAAACTATCCAGACACGCTTTCAAATAAGGAGCCACATTATAGACCGGTAAAACAATCGAAATGCTAGGCAAAGACAACCCCTCCCACACGTGCACGACCAATAGAATAATAATTCATGCCAGCCGCCTCCGCAGCTTTGATAGAAAAACAATTTCGCCCATCATACACTTGAGGCTCTCGCATAGTTTGGAATAGCCCTAAATCCATCTCCTTAATTTCGGCCCATTCGGTAAAAATGAAACAGGCATCTGCGTCTTGTAGCGTACTAGCCACCGATTCACTGTAATGAAGGCGATCGCCGAATACTTTCTCCAAGTTCGGCAAACCAACTGGATCATACACATGGACATCCGCGCCCTCTCCCAAAAGCAACTGTAAATTCGGAATCGAAGGTGCTTCACGTAAATCATCCGTTCCAGGTTTAAAGGTTGCGCCCAACACCGCGATTTTCTTCCCAGTGAACTGACTCATATCTTTACGCGCGGCTTGAATGAGCTTGAATCGTTGTTTTTCATTGACATCAATCGCCGCTCGAATTGTTTTTAATGTGTAACCCGCTTCTTCTGCAAGCCAGTGTAACGCCTTCGTATCTTTCGGAAAGCACGAGCCACCATAACCGATGCCAGGTGATAGGAACCGATTACCAATGCGTGAATCCGCACCCATCCCGTTCGTCACTTCTTCAATATCCGCACCAACTGCTTCACATAAGTTCGCAATATCATTGACAAACGAAATCTTCAATGCTAAAAAGTCATTCGACGCATACTTCACCATTTCTGCGCTCCGACGATTCATTTTCAAAATCGGTTGTCCAAAAGGTGCATATATTTCCGTCAACATGTCCTCCGCTTCCTGATTTTCCGTCCCAATCACAATTCGCTCTGCTTGAAGCGTATCTCGTAATGCTGTTCCTTGCGATAAGAACTCAGGATTGGATGCTACTTCCACCAAGTTTTTTCGATCTTCACCGAGTATTTGATCGAAATAAATCGCTAATTTATCATTGGTCCCAATCGGAACCGTGGATTTCACGACCACCAAAGTAGGTGACTCAATCGCATCGGCAATCTGTCCACAAACGTGGTATAAAGCGTGCAAGTTGGCCGAACCATCTGCATTTTCAGGTGTAGCTACGCCAACCACAATGACGTCCGCCTCACGATACGTTTGTGTGTAATCCATCGTAAAACGTAACCGCCCAGCTTCTTTCGCTTTTACAATCTCCGCTTCAAGTCCTGGCTCATAAATCGGTGACTTGCCAAGATTTAATTGTATTATTTTTGTTTCATCCTTATCAACACAGACGACAGATTGACCCATTTTGGCCAAACATGTCCCCGTTACTAGCCCAACATATCCCGTTCCAGCTACTGCAATTTTCATACTATACCATCCTCATTTCTAGTTCGAATAAACTCTGACTGACTGCATCATTAACATATATATATAACTTCCAAAATACTTAGCACTCCATTTTGTTTGCGAAAACCGCTGTATAATATCTTTTTGTCGCTGCCATTTTGTCCTTGTTTTGTCTGTCGCAATCCCCCGACTTACAATCGATAATGCAAAGGAATCCCTAGCTGCTTGACTCACGGGCATCGTCTCTACCCATTCCTCTGAAAAAAGCCACACATTAGACTGGCCAACGCGTCCTGCATGAGCGACATGTTGATGATAGACGGTTTCTGCGCTCTCTACTTGCTTAATTAGGACTCCTACTGCCTCCATTCGTAGTAATAAATCCCAATCTTGATGTTTCTGCAGCCCATCTGTAAACGGGATTTCTAACATTAATTTTCGCGGAATCAATAACGTCGACGTCTGGATAAACCCCATTGTTTTTCGACCTTTTCGACAAAATAAATACTCCCCCACAGAAACTCCCGCATCTTTCCAGTGAACGTGAGGCAAATCGAACTCGTTCTGCGGTTTGCCAGGCTCGTAAGTAGAAACAGACGTAAATGCGAGATGTCGTTTTTCGCTATCAAACGCCAATAATTGCAATTGTTTCTCAATTTTTGTAGGTAAAAATTCATCATCATCATCCAAAAAAGCAATCCAACTCCCACGCGCCACCTGAACACCCATATTCCGCGCTGCACTTCCGCCAACTCCTGCTGTTTCTAGTACTCTAATAGGCGCATCATTTTGGGAGTACTTGCGTGTTAATTGTTTGGATACAGTATCTGGGCCGTCAATAACCACACAAATTTCGATGTTCGAATACGTTTGCCTCAAGACACTATCGATAGCTCGTTCTAGCATCTCCACCCGATTTCGCGTAGGGATAACAACACTAACTAACGGTGACATTACTCTTTCTCCTGATAATAATAATGATCTTGTTTTTGTTTTTGATTATTAAAAATGGCACCTAAAAATAATGTAGAACTCTGCCCTAGACGAGTACTCGCTTTCTTGGCACGTTCTGTTACCGTATAATCATTGCGAATAACTAAAGCCGAGGCATCGGTCATACCGGAAAGTATTTGGGCATCCGCAACCGCTAAAATTGGCGGCGTATCTACAATAATATGATCAAACTGCGCTTCTAGTTCGGCAAAAACTTCTTTCAACCGCTCCGAAGCCAAAATCGTAGTCGGATTCGCAGGAATAATTCCAGCTTGAAGAATAAATAAATTCGGACTATCACTTTCAAAAACGGCACTTTCAACAGTTGACTCTTTTTTTATTAGTCCCATCAAGCCTAAGGAAACACCATTCCGAAAATATTTATGAATCGTCGGTTTGCGTAAATCAGCATCGATTAGCAATGTTTTCTTTCCCTTTTGAGCAAAGGCCACCGCTAAATTACTTGAAATAATCGATTTTCCAGAGCTAGGATCGGCGGAGGTAATCAATAACGATTTGATTTTTTTATCAATACTCATTAACTCGATATTTTCGACAATTATTCGAAATTGTTCGGCTAACGAAGATAGTGGTTTATTTTGCACGACTAATTTCTGATCATCGCGTTGTGCATTTTTTATTTTACGTCTCATCATTTTTTCTTCCTCCTCCTTATTGAGCCTTTATCATTCACGCTTTCTGTTGCCGTAATGTTGCCAACTGTACCGATAACCGGAATCTGCAACCGCGCGACAATTTCTTCTTCTTTCTTAAAACGTTCATC
Source organism: Listeria weihenstephanensis (assembly GCF_003534205.1). NCBI lineage: Bacteria > Bacillati > Bacillota > Bacilli > Caryophanales > Listeriaceae > Paenilisteria > Paenilisteria weihenstephanensis. Next base: position 2,652,509 of record NZ_CP011102.1, read on the forward strand.
GAAAATCCTTCTAGCCAAAGCAATGACTATACCTAATACAAGTCCACCGACCAAGCCTGCTAACATACCAATCTTCGTGTTAGGACTAATTTTATGTGCGGTAGAAGGATCGGCGAGCAATTCGACATTAGAAACCTTCATCATACTTGGCGTTTCTTTCAAAAAGCTTTTTGTGACACTTTTTGCAGCTTCGATGGCTTCTTCTGGCTGGTCATCGACGACATGAATATTGATGACTTGCGAATTCTGGACACTGTCGACAGATACTTTACTTGCGAGCGTCTCTACACTTAGGTTTGGATCAATCTCTTGCGCCGCATTTTTTAAAATACGAGGGCTTTTAATGACCACGCTATAGGTGTTGACCATCTGAATATTTGCTTGGATTTCTGAGTTTTGTACCGCTGAATTTTGATCTTGGGCATTTTGGGTAATGAGAACTTGTGAGACTGCTTCATACTGCGGCGTCACGTATAGTTGCAAATAGCCAAATGCTGCGCTGGCACAAAAAATCATAGAAGCCAAGATAATCAATATATTTTTCTTGAGTGTTTCTGCAATTTCTTTTAGTGAAATGGTTTCTTCCATAGTTCTTCCTTTCTTAAATCTGAGCGCGTCCCTTCGTCACCAAAAATGATGCCAATGAAAAAGAAGGTGATGATGCCAAGATTTGTTGTTAAATAGAGTTCCGTGAATAACGATGTAACGGCATATACGAACAAAACAAGTGTAAATACCTGAATAGAGCCGGAAAGTTGGTTAATCATCAGCAAAAAAATTACTAAGATGCCTGCGAAACAAAGCGTTCCAATGTAACCAAACTGGGCAAGAAACATCGCAATATAGCTATCATTTAAATATTGCGGATTGTCTCTGGTAAAACCGTAATAGTCGTAAAAGCGCAACATATCGTAGAGTGAAGAATAATTTTTTACGGAACTTCCAGAGCCAAATGAAGCGAATCCAGCTCCAAATGGCGCGTACATGTCGGCAATTTTAAAGGCAGCTTGATAAAGTAAGCTTCGCGCGGATGTTGTAGAAGAAAGTAACCGCGTATCGATAACCTCCCAAAAAGCAGCGATTAAAACAACGACTGGTAAAATAAGATAACTTATCTTGAATCTTTTCGTTTTAGCATAGTGTTGGAATAGCAACATGAAAATATAAATCGCGATAAAAATCAGCCCTTTATTTCGTGCTGCAAAAAATATCAAAATGCTTCCCATTGCGAGGAATGGAATATTGTGTCGTACATTTTTTAAACCGAGGAATAACATGCAGAAAAATGCTGTGGCACTTAAATACGTGGCGTGGGGGAATACAAGATATTGTGTTTTAATCCCCATTCTCACCTCTGTGGAAGGCCAGATTGGGTAGACTAGATTCACGAGTAACAAGACAAAGAGGATACCAATAACCCATTTTCCGTATAGCGCTAAACGATCAATTTGTGAGGAGAAAAAACCTTTTTTAAAAGCGAGCCGACCGAAGAAGTAGGCAATAAAACATTTTGAAATACTCCAAATATCAAGCACGATGAACTTCACACCATGAATACCAGACACCATATTTCCAAAAATGCCGAGGCAAATGATGATGAGTAGGAGTGCAATGATCAGATATTCCTTTTTCATTAAAGCTTTTGGCTGTTTTAACTGAAATAAGATGATTCCGACAAGACATAGGAACGTAATCGTGTTATCCACGTTTAAAACGGAGAGCACAGAGATATTTTCAAGTACTGGTGAAAATAAAATTCCTGTTATAAAAGCGAAAAATAGGAATGTTGCTACGGAATCACGATTTGTTTTCTGAACTTGCCCCATTGGTCATTTATCCCATTCTGTATAGATTTGATTCCATTTATGAATATAGGCAGGCATGGAGAAATGTGTTTTAATTTTTGCTGCGGCTGCTGTGCCCATTTTTTTGCGAATAGTTTCTTGTTCAATTAATGAAATCAGTGCTTCTGCTAGCGCGTCTTCTTCGCCAGGATTGATTAATAAGCCGTCTTTTCCTGATTCAATGACGTCTGGAATACCGCCGACGTAGGTGCTGACATTCGGAATACCATAAGCCATCGTTTCCAAAACTGACATCGGCAGTCCTTCTTGATAAGACGGTAGAACATGAATCATTGTCTTACGCATGGCTAGCGCTTTTTCATCCGCTGTAATCCAACCACCAATGCGAATGTTCTTGAGTTCTTGCTGTATCACGAGTTCTTGTACTTCCTTCAAATCACCATCACCATACAAATAAATCATGACTTCTGGATGCCTGGCGTATAATACTTTGGCAATGCGAAGCAAGTCATACGTGCCTTTACGCTCACCAAGCTGTCCAAAACAACTAATCTGTGTGCGCTCATCAGACATGGGCGCTGTTTCTAATATCGGTACTGCATTTGAAACAATATCCATTTCGATATCATAGTTAGCAAAGTAAGTTCTAACATCCTCATTTAGCACGATAATCTTATCTGCCTTTCGCAATGTTCGTAAAATATGTTTTTGCAACCGCGGCATACTTTCCTTGTGATATTGATCAAAATGGGAGCCGTGAACGTGTAACAACACTTTAGCGCCGCATAATTTAGCTAATCGAGTAGCCAACGCTTTACGAAAATAGCTACCATCTTGCGCTATGTGGAGATGAACGAGCTTTATTTTTTTGCGTTTTACTTGAAAGGGTAATAACAAGAGACCACGTGCAGAGTAGAACACACGTTGGAAAACATTACCTTCTTTCCAACTTTCCAAATAAAATACAGTATTAGTAGTGGAGTGAAAATGACCTTTAAAATTCGCGATAACTGTTGCAATACCGCCCTTTGTCTCGTGATTAGGTCCGAACATTAAAATTCTCAAATGGCTACACCTCTCTTTTCTGTGCGAATTTTTCTTGTGAAACGTGTTTGATAAAAATAAGGTTACCAACGAGATACCGTTTTGCTAGACGTCTTGGTTCTTGCATCATTCGATAAAACCATTCGAGGTTCAAGCGTTGCATCCACTGCGGGGCACGCTTCAGCTCTCCTGCGATGACATCGAAGCTTCCACCGACACCAATCGATACTGGTACGCCCATTTCAGCAATGTTTCTGTCTACGAAAAACTCTTTTTGCGGACTTGGTAATGCGATAAATAGCAAATCAGGTTGTTGCTTTTTGATATCTGCGACAACATCCGCTTCTTCTTCCGGTTGGAAAAAGCCATGATGAAAGCCAGCGATAACGAGTGTTGGATAATCTTGTTTGACACGGGCAATCAGTTTGTCAAGAATGGCTTGGCTTGTTCCTAGAAAATAGATACGATAGCCTTTTGTTGCGGCAATTTCTAATAAACGAACCATGATATCGATGCCTGCCACGCGTTCCAATGGAGCTTGCTTACATAATTTAGCGGCTAGTACAACGGACATGCCATCGGGATTAATTAACGCTGCTTCATTGATGATTTTCTGAAAGCGTGGATTTTTTTTCATCAGGTTAATCTTGTCGGCATTGACGCCAGTGTGATGTATCGGTTCACGCTTCTTAATTTGTGCTTCTATTTTTTCAATCGTTTCGTTAAAAGTAAGCGTGTCTAAATTAGCGTCTAAGAAACGAATTCGTCTAGACATTAGACACCACTTCCTTTGCCAGTTAACTCGCGCCAAGTCCTCATTAAAATAAGGAAGTTGAACTTGAGAGACCGGTTTCGGATATAGTGCAAGTCGAGTTCTACCATTTCTTGAAAGGATAGTTTATTACGACCGCTGACTTGCCAAAGTCCTGTACAGCCTGGTTTTACACTAAGGCGTGCCATATCGTAGCTCGTGTAGTTAACGACTTCATCAGGTAGCGGCGGACGAGGTCCAACAACGCTCATGTGACCTTGCAAAACATTGAACAATTGCGGAAATTCGTCTAGACTCGTTTTGCGCAAAATCTTACCTATTTTAGTGATTCGTGGGTCGTCTTTCATTTTGAACATGTGTCCTTCGACTTCGTTTTGAGCTGCTAGCGCGGCCTTTTGTTGTTCGGCATCTACGACCATGGTTCGGAATTTGTACATATTGAAAGCTTGACCGTCGCGTCCGATTCGTTTTTGGTGAAAAAAGATAGGGGCTTTGAACTCTGTGCATTTAATAATAAGCATGATGGTAAGTAGAACGGGGGCGCTGATTATTAAAGCGCATGTTGCGATGATGATATCTAGGATGCGATAACGCAGCTCATGTCTTTTGTTTTCTTGTATTTTTTTGATTTCTTGTGATGAATAGAACACTTGCTACTCCTCCTTATTTCTCGGGAAATGATAGTAGCCATTCTGCTGCAGGCTCTTGACCTATTGAAACGGCATAATCCATCCAACCCTTTTCTAAGTCAGCGGGTATTTCAAAATAGACATTGCCGGAAACAGTCCCACCTGCGGCTAGTTCTTGACCGAGGCTATCAGTTTTTAGACCATACATCTCGTAGTTTTTACCGTTGTCGTCTTTTAGCGTAAAATTACCAGCGCCAATCCCCATCGGTTTCTTAGCGTTATTCTTTACTTTGACAACGACTTTTAAAATTTCTTTGCGATCACTTGTTGCTTTTTCGCGTGTGACTTTGGTTGGAGTTACGGTGACTTCTTTGTTTCCTAGTGCTTTATTTAGATCTGTGTCTTCTTTTTTACCGTTGCAACCCACTAATGTTGTGACGATAAGTAGCGTTACGAGTATTGCCATTATAGTTTTTTTCATATAATTACCTTCCTTTATTTTATAAAAGGGGAACTATCGTAAATAGGTGTAATTTACTGAGATAGTTCCCCCTTTTCCGTTTAGTTAGATGATGATTATTCTGTGATAGTTACTGTTTTTTGTGTTAATAATCCGTTGTTTGCATCATAACCGTAGACGATAACTGTATCAGTAGCTGTAATTTTCTTGTCTAGTGCGTAGAATTTATACGTACCGTTTGCCGCGAGTGTTCCACCGTAGTATTTCGTATCATTGATGGAGACTGCGATTTTCTTCACATCGCCCTCGAATGTTCCGGTGATGTTGCTTGCACCGATTGTGTAGTTTGCAGTTGTGATTTCGAGGAAGGTGGATGAAACCTTGACGGGTTGCGATGCTAACAAATTATTATTGGCATCATAAAAGTTCATGGTGACTTCTGCATTTGGATTCTTGATTTTATCGATAGCGTAGAATTTCACATTGCCATCTTTGACTTCGCCACCCCAGTATTTCATGCCAGCTACTATAACGCCAACTTTTGCGATTTCTGGGTTGTTATACGTTGCAACTAGGTAGTTGTCACCGATTTTGTAATCTGCTACAGCTACTTTTAATGGTGCTATTACTTCGACTGGAAGTGATTTTTTGATTTGTTTGCTGGCGTCATATAAATTTAAAATGATATCATCGCCTGCTTTTAGACTCTTATCTCCGACGTAAAACTTGACTTTTCCATCTTTTAGATCGCCGCCATAATAGCGCTTGCCGTTGACGTCTACACTTAAACCAGTTACTGCGCCTGTGTAGGTTCCTGTGATATAAAGCTCGCCTTCTGTGTATGCCGCTACATTACCAGAGATAGCAGTACGTGCATCAACTTGCGCTTGGGCTTTGTCTAGTTGTGTTTGTAGTTCGACTTGTTTCGCTTGATCGGTTACAGCATCAATCGCTTTCTGCGCATTATCAATCGTTGTTTGGCTCGTGGTCTCTTTGATTGTTCCATTGACATCCTCATCGTTGAATAGATCTTTGATGCTGTTTTCCGCTGCTTCTTGACGAGCTTTTTCAGCTGTTGCCTCGTTTTTCTCTGTTAGCAATTCTTTCGCTTTGTCTAGATTCGCTTGTAATTCGTCTTTTTTTGCGGAATCTGCCATCGTATCGATTACTGCTTGGATGTCGTCAATTGCTTGTTGCGTCGCTATATCTTTGATTTCACCTGTTGCTGGTTCGTTATCTTTGAATAATTCGTTTACTGCTTGTTCAACTTCTTCTTCCTTTGCTTTTTCTGCCGCTGCCTCATTTTTTTCTGCTAGTAATTCTTTTGCTTTGTCTAATTGGACTTGTAATTCTACTTTTTTTTCTGTATCTTTCACTGCATCAATTGCTTTTTGAGCGTCGTCAATGAATGCTTCTGTTGTTGTATTTTTGATTGTATTTGTCATTGGATCGTTGTCTTGGAACAATTCGTTCACTGCTTTTTCTGCCGCTATTTGGCGTTCTTGCTCCGCTTTTTCTTCTGCTTTATTATTGTCTAGCTGTTCTTGGGCCTTGTTCAAATCTGCCTGTAGTTCTGCTTTCTTTGTTGTGTCTGTTACTGCATCAATTAGTTTCTTTGTATTATTGATGTCTTCTTGTGTTAGATTTCCCATGATATTAGCGTTTGGATCGTGATTTTCGAATAAACCGTTAACTGCATCGCGTGCTTTATTTTCAGTAATAATCGTTGCTTTTTCTGCTCCACTTACAAGAACTAAACCGTCCGCTGTAACCATGTATATGATTGTTTCTTTCGTTGCTAATGCTTCTTTCGTTGTCGTATTTTCGATTTTCAAACGCCCAGTACCACCGCTATACTCCCGATGATACGTAGTAATAAAATCACCAATACTTAAGTCGACTTGCTCTGTGTTTGCCGAAAGCATTGTAGTTCCAGCAATCGTTTTAGTATATTTATTAACGCCAACTGGACTTTGAATATTCATACTTGCATACATAGTCGAGAAGTTATTATGTGGTTGCACTGCCCTTGTCGCTATTTGAGCCTTCATATTCTCAATAGAGACTTCCATTGTGGAAAAAATGATATCTGAGTAGCCTCTAAATGTGTATAAAAAATTCATTCCCTGTTGACTAGATCGTTCCTGTATATTAGCTAAGTTATTCGTTGTTTGCTTTCCTTCAGCTGCTTGTACCGGATTCATTAAAACGTCAAATGGCGTAGCTGCACTTGTTCCTAAAATCGATGCTACCGTAACTGTACTTACTAATTTCTTGAATTGATTCCTTTTCATAAATTCGTATCTCTCCTTGCTCGTTTATTTGGCATTATTTCACTTGCTGTCGAATCTTAGTATATAATAGAAATCTTAGTCTGTTTTCTACTATTTAGAATTAAAATAATAATTTTCGAATACTTTGTGACAACTTACAAAAAAACTTCTAATTTCGTTTCAAGCTTAGGTTTATCCATATAAATCGCACTTTTAATGGTATATATAAATCCTTCTTCCTGAAGTTTTTGTAACACGTTTGTGATGGTGTTAGGATTTAAATTCGCATATTGAGCAATCATACCTTTGCTTATTTGTCTCGGAAAGCTGATGATATTTTTTTCTGATGTCTTTTCGCCATATTTCTCACCTAGCTCCAGCAGGACAGAGCTAATCCTTTGCCGCGTCGGTAGTCTGAGTAATTCTTCTTTCTTCACCATTTGATTCACTTGATTTTGCATGTGCACATAGTGATAAAAATAACCTTCTTGCGTGTTCATTATTTTTTCAATGATGTCCTCTTTTGCATATCTGGTCACAACCAATTCATCGGATAAGACCTGATATGTGTACAGAGGAGTACTTCCAAGCATCAAATTAGAAAATCCAAGTACATCTCGTTCTGTATAGAAATTAACAACGATTCCTTTTCCAATAGTCGCAGTCACAATGCCTTCCTCAATGAAGTAAATCGCATTTAAATCATGGCTTGCTTGCAAAATAACATCATTTCGATTGAAGGTTTTTTTCACACCTCTCACTGGAAAAATACAATCTTCTTCTATAAATTGGCGAAATCTACGCTCACTAAACTGGCTTGCTATGGAGGCTTCACTGTACAAACTGTTCATATCTATCATTTTATTCTGCATCTAAACATTCTCCTTCCACATTATTGATAATTAATATGCGTTTTCTCTTGGTAGTGAACGGAACTTAGTATAGAATAAAAAAGGGAATCCATTTTCTAAAATCCAGAATAAATAGATAGTATTTTGAACATTCTATGACTTTTCGATGTACATCTATCACTTATGAAAAAGGCTTAGGCCTATTTCTTTTTATCTTACATCTGCTGTTACATTTATTATTCTTGTTCTTTTAGTGGCTTTATAGTATAGAAGGAAGATACATTTTATTCCAGTCCATCATATTAAAAACAGAATATTTCGTCAAAAAATCGATATACTATGCTAACTGTTTTACATTTTGCGTCGTTTCAACAACATATGTGATTGGTTCTTTCGCATTTTCTAAAAGTTCATCCGTCAACGTGACACTGTTGATTTGATTGTTTTCATAAGAAGTGAAGTAGTATGTCTTACTTTCCGAACACATCGATGCCACATATTGCGTGAAATCCGGGTCCCCGTTTTCTTTGATGACAGCACCATTTGGTATGCGAACACTGTCTAAAATATACCAAACATTCGTAATCGCCTCGTCCTCATTTTTTGCAGGCTGAATCGACTCTTTCAAAAATGCAGCTCGGACAAAACGCTCAGGTGGCGTGAATCCGCCTGGCAATTTACTCGTCCCAGATTGTGAAAAGGACTCCGCAGTATAATCTCCAAATGTCACGGCTGGCAATTGTTGTGGCTGTAAACCTGTGTAGTTTCGTAAATTCTCAATATGCCATTCGAGACGCGGCGTATTTGTCATGACGCCAACTGGGTTTTCCTTGATACGTAGCGTCGTTTCCGTCGGCTCAATCACCGCACAGCGTCCACTCTTATCGGTGAAAATCCAATGTAACGGCGTCGTAATTCCCAGTAACGCAACAGGTTGATCCACCAGATTGATGTCCGCTAACTTCGCCTCCACATCTTCAATCGTCGCACACATACCTAACATCCAAAGTAAGAATTCCTGCGGTGCCAAATTAATTTTCCCATCCACCGCTTCCGGCGCGTAAACCGCTTCGCCCGGCAGATAAAGGGACGCACAACTCAAGCCTTTCTCATTCAACCCGTCCGCGAAAATGTACTTATCTAGCTCTCTGCCAGCGCCAACAAACGCATAATCATTCGTGTAGCTCACACCATCTGTCGAAGATTCCCACGCATAATTCCTCGGGCTCACCGTCGGATTCGCCTCCAAGATAAAAGCGAAATCCATCGTTCTTGATAATACATGTTTCCCATCCAACGTTTCTAATACAAAGCTTGTGCACATAATTTAATTCTCTCCTTCAAAATTTTATTTAATTACTATACTACCTATTATAGCGAGTTTCTTGTCGACTGATTCTCTTCTTTTGTCGTTTTAGCGGTACATTTTTGACTGCCTTGCTTTTCCTTCTAAAACATTGCCACATCTTCATGTCTCTCTCACTTACAATACCTATTATATCGAATCTAGTGCGCTGCAAATTCGCAATTTTGTCGTTCCATTTATCATTTTTTGGTTATTAGGTTAGGACGCTAGAAATCAACAACTAGGAAAAATAGAGAACATAATAATTAATTAATATATTGATATCAATATATCTAAATTTGTAAATTTTTTTACTTATTTTGTTTTAATTACTTTTCGAAGGGTATTATGACTGTTATATACATCATTATTTTGACACATATGTAAATTAGCTAGTCATTCCATTATAAAAAGGAGGAAGTAGTATGTGTACAAGTTTTGTTTATCGTACGAACGGCGACAATCTATTTTTATCTCGAACCATGGATTTTGGCTTTACGCTGGATGCAAAACCAGTGTCTTTACCTCGAGGTTATACTTTCGAATCGGATGTCGATGGCGCGCGTTACTCGGGAAAATACGCGTTAATCGGAGCTGGTAGAAATTTAGGGAAATATATTTTAGCAGACGGGCTTAACGAACATGGCCTAGCTTGTGCTTCTCTATATTTGCCAAGTGAAGCGATTTACTCAAAAGATAAAGAACCGGGTAAAACAAATCTGGCTCCACACGAATTTTTACTTTGGGCGCTGTCCTTTTGTAAAGATATCGACGAGTTAAGAGATGTACTTCCAACAATTCATTTAGTAGATCAAAAAGTGGACCTTCTTGGTATCACGACCCCTCTACATTGGATTTTTTATGATAAAGCGGGGAACGTTGCGGTTATTGAGCCAACAGATACTTCCTTCCAATTAACGCTCAAAGAAAACCCAGTTGGCGTCATGACGAATACACCTTCCTTAGAGTGGCATTTCCACAATTTAAGTAATTACCTCCACATTGCACCACAGCAAAAATCTTCTACAAAATTTGGTGATTTTGAAGCACATCCATTTTCACAAGGTGGCGGAACATTGGGGCTCCCCGGTGGATACACACCTCCTGAGCGATTTGTCCGAGCTGCATACTTAAAAGAAACGATTCAAGAAGCGAACAATGAGCAAGAAGGCGTTACGAATGTTTGGTACGTTTTAAAAAGCGTTACGATACCTAAAGGCGCCGTTATCAAATCGGATGGCACACCAGACTTAACGCAATATACATCATCCATGTGTGTGAGTTCTTTAACATATTATTTCACGCCATATGGCAATCAACGCATTACTGGATGCAAGTTGGACGATGATTTTATCAATAACGCACAGACCCCATACGAGTGGGATGTATTGCAAACCGAAGATATTTTATATAAGGAGCGATAATTATGTTACATGATCGTAGAGAAGAGAAACATAATCCTAAAATGCCGATTTACGGAAGCTACGCGGAGGATTCTGCTATTGTCAAAACGACGCTGAGGAGAGAGCCGATTGATCCACAAGTAGCTTATCGCCTAATTTCTGATGAACTGATGGATGAAGGAAATGCACGCCAAAACTTCGCCACTTTTTGTCAAACGTATATGGAACCCGAAGCCGTGAGATTGATGAGTGAAACGCTAGAAAAGAATGCGATTGATAAATCTGAGTATCCACAAACGGCCAAACTGGAAAACTATTGCGTCAACGTTTTAGCTGATTTATGGAGTGTCCAAACAGGCGATGACTTCATCGGGACCTCTACCGTCGGCTCGAGTGAAGCGTGTATGCTGGCTGGTATGGCGATGAAATTCAGATGGCGCAAAATGGCTCTTGAAAACGGTTTAGATATTAACACGCAAAGACCAAATCTCATCATCTCTTCCGGCTTCCAAGTTTGTTGGGAAAAATTCGGTGTTTATTGGGATGTGGATTTGATTGAAGTTCCTGTTGATCCGAAACACATGAGCATCAATACCGACACGCTGATGGATTACGTCAACGAGTATACAATCGGTATTGTTGGTATTTTAGGTATCACGTATACTGGTAAATTCGATGATATCGAAAAAATCAATCATTTAGTGGATGCGTACAATAAGAAGAGCAAATGGCACGAACTCGTTATCCATGTCGATGGCGCAAGTGGTGCAATGTTTACACCGTTCGTGAATCCTGAATTACCTTGGGATTTCCGTCTCAAACATGTTGTTTCTATCAATACATCCGGTCACAAATACGGACTTGTTTATCCAGGTATTGGTTGGATACTTTGGAAAGATAAAAAATATTTACCAGAAGAACTTATTTTCGATGTGAGTTATCTCGGCGGTCACATGCCAACCATGGCGATCAATTTCTCTAGAAGTGCCAGTCAAGTTATTGCACAATATTACAACTTCTTACGGCTCGGCTTCGATGGTTATCGTGGCATTCATGAAAGAACAAAGAAAGTAGCACTATTCTTAGCCAAAGCGCTTGAAGAAACAGGACTTTTCGAAATTTATAATGACGGCGCGAACCTTCCAATCGTCTGCTATACGCTAAAAGCTGATACCGACAAGGAATGGACGCTGTACGATTTAACGGATCGCTTGCAAATGAAAGGCTGGCAAGTACCGACTTATCCACTACCAAAAGATATGGAGGATGTTTTAATCCAACGCTATGTATGCCGGGGTGACTTAGGTTTCAACGTAGCAGAGGAATTTGTTGCAGATTTAAATGAAGCCGTTGAAGAATTAGATAAAGCAAGAATTTTGGCGCCAAAAGATGATTCCAAAGACGGTAAGAAAGAAACAAGAGGATTTACGCATTAAATTGTGATGGATCACGAAAAGCATCCACGCTTTTCGTGGTCTTTTTAAAATTTAGAAAGGGGTTTTTCAAATGGCTGGGAAAAAGGAGTTAACACTATTTGGCTTTTTCGCAATCACCGCATCGCTGTTTATAACCGTTTATGAATATCCAACCTTTGCTACATCTGGATTTAAACTAGCCTTCTTTCTCATATTTTGTGGCATACTCTGGTTTTTGCCGGTAGCACTCTGTTCCGCAGAAATGGCAACCGTTAAAGGCTGGCAAGAAGGAGGTATTTTCACTTGGGTGGGGAAGACGCTCGGTGAACGCTACGGTTTCGCGGCGATTTTCTTCCAATGGTTTCAAGTGACCGTCGGATTTGTCACAATGATTTATTTTATTCTCGGGGCGCTATCCTATGTTTTTGACTATAAAGCTTTAGAATCCGACCCCTTAATCAAGTTTTTAGGTGTTGTTATTATATTTTGGATTTTAACCTTCATTTCACTCGGAGGAACAAACAGAACGGCGAAAATCACCAAACTTGGCTTTATTTTCGGTATCACACTTCCCGTTATTTTAATGTTTATCCTCGCTATTTTTTACTTTGCAAATGGAAATCCGATTGAAGTGAAATTCACGATGGATAATTTCATCCCTAAGGCTACCGATTTTTCAGCGCTTGCGATTTTTATCCTCGCATACATGGGCGTTGAGGCTTCCGCACCGCATATCAATGAGATGAAAAACTCGAAACGTGACTATCCAATTGCCATGATTTTAATTGTCATCGTTGGTATCGGACTCAGCACACTCGGCGGTCTTTCCGTTGCATCGGTCGTTCCAGCAAACGAGTTGAGCCTAAGTTCTGGTGTCGTGCAAGCCTTCGAAAAACTGATTTTGCAAAATGGAGACGGCTTGACGTGGCTTGTAAAAGTGCTCGCCTTCCTAGTTGCATTCGGCGTTATGGGACAAGTGAGTTCCTGGATTGTCGGACCAACATCGGGTATGTATACGGTCGCTCAAAAAGGCGTTATTCCTAAAAAACTAGCTAAAACCAATAAAAATGATGTACCAGTTGTCCTCATCGGCATCCAAGGTATCATCGTAACTGGCTGGGCAGCAGTCCTAACATTTGGCGGCGGTGGAAATAATGTATCCTTTTTAACTGCCATCTCGTTAACCGTTGTCATCTATTTAGTCGGCTACGTCCTCTTTTTCCTAGGTTACCTCGTCTTAGTACTCAAGAAAAAGAACTTGGAGCGTACTTTCGAAATTGGTGGCGGTCCATTTGTCAAAATACTCATCGCTTGTATCGGATTAGCCATCTCCGTACTCGCAATCGCTTATTCATTCGTACCACCTTCCAGCTTAAAACCCGATGAATACGAATCGTATAAACATATTTTATCCATCAGCCTTGTTTTAACAACCGTTTTACCGTTCGTCATCTACATGTTCACCGCGCCGGACAATCAACTCCATTTAAAAGAATTGAAACACTTGGATAGTTCAAAAATCGATAAATTCACGCATCCAATAGGACGTGTGAGAACCGAGTTCAGTAAAAAAGAAAAAACTGGGGGTGAGTAACATGAAAATGATAAAAGCGGAGTGGAAAAACTTATTGCAAAATAAAGTCTTGCTCATATCCTTTATCGCCATCCTTACGATCCCAATCCTCTATGCCAGCTTCTTCTTGAAATCCGTATGGGACCCGTATCAACAAACGAGCCATTTACCAGTTGCCGTTGTGAACGAAGATCAAACCATTACGTATCAAGGTCAGAAAGTCGATGTTGGTGATCAGCTTACCGCGCAACTAAAAAAGAATCATAACCTAGACTGGGATTTCGTTTCTGCAGATGAGGCACAAAAAGGCATGAAAGATTTGAAATATTATTTAGTCGTCAAAATCCCGAAAGACTTTTCAGCAAATGCCGTTACATTAGTCGACCAAAAACCTAAAAAAATGAACCTCACATACGAAACAAACGGCTCGCTTAACTTTATCGCAGAGGAAATCGGGGAAATCGGCATTCGTGAAGTCGAATCACAAGTCAGTAACCAAGTGACGGAAGCTTACGGCGAAGCACTTGTAAAAGTCGCAGATAAGATTGGCGGCGGTATGGAACAAGCTGCGAGCGGTGCGAACCAAATTGATCAAGGAACGAAGAAACTTGGCGCTGGTAACACCGAAATTACTGATAATTTAAATAAACTCGCTTCCAGCACAGTTACTTTTTCAGGCGGCATGAATCAATTACAAAACGGCCTAGTTACCTACACAAACGGCGTTAGCGAACTCGATACTGGCGCCAATAAACTGTATACCGGTTCCAGCCAACTTGAGAACGGCATCAACGAACTATACGGTAATATCCCAGCCCTTGAAAGCGGCACCTCGCAACTCCAAAGCGGGATGACACAACTTTCTGCAGGTTCTACAAAATTAGAACAAGGACTCCGTGAACTACAACAAAATCTCGATGCACCCACTGCCAAGCAAAAAATTCAGGAACTCCAAAGCGGGATGAACGAATTTGAGCAAGGTTTGAATTTACTAAACAGTAAAGTAAATAATCCCGAAATCGATAACTTGGAAGCAAAAATTAAGAGCTTCTCCCCTGTTTTAAATCGGATTGAGAATAATCTTTCAGACCTTGAAACCGCGCTTAGTCCCAGTGGTCAGCAACAATATCTAGACCAAATGACTGCGCAAGTAAACGGTACGAGCCTTACGCCAGCCGAGAAGCAAACATTGATCGACAACATCACTCAAATTTTCAATCAACAAGTGAGCGATCATCAAGGATTACTCACCGACATGAGAAGCGATATCAATCTCGTGTTAAATGATTTAGAAGAAATTCCGAAAGGCTTAGCGGCTGTGCAACAATTGCAGGGCGGTGTATCCGAACTCACAACAGACTTCCCGCAAATCCAAAATGGAACGAATCAACTCGTCGGTTCCCTTAATACTATCTCAAGCGCGGTAGGAACTTCCGGAAATCAAAATACTTTACTAGGCGGCGCAACAGCCTTAAATGCTGGCATCACTCAAGCAGCTGGCGGCGTAAACGAACTAAATGCCAAAGTTCCCGTTTTAGCAGCCGGTGTTGGCAAATTAGATTCCGGAAGTAAGCAACTAAATAGCGGCACGGCACAACTTGTCGCTGGAACGAATAAACTAAACGAGAACAGCCCAGAACTTTTAAGCGGTGCGAATAAACTGGCAACTGGCTCCGATGAATTGGAATCTGGCTCAGCGAAACTCGCCACTGGTTCCCAAACACTCGGGCAAGGCATCACCCAACTAGAAAATGGTTCTGGTGAATTGGCAACTAAATTAGGCTCAGCAGCAACTGATTTCAGTGATTTAAACATTACAAAAGACAACATCAACATGCTCGCTTCACCGGTTAAACTAGACTCCAAACCATACAGCGTCGTAAAAAATTACGGTCAGGCATTAGCGCCATACGTGATGTCCCTCGCTTTATATGTTGGCTGTCTCGTTCTGAACTTTGTTTTCCCAATTCGAAAAGTATCGATGTTGGAGCAAACAAGTACAGCTTGGTGGGCCAGTAAAGTAAGCATCGGATTATTTGCCGCGATAGCAATGGCCATTGTCCAAGTAAGCATCATGCTCCTACTAGGACTGCAGGTAGATAATGTCTTCGAGTTCTATCTGACGGCACTCGTCACCGTCCTCGCTTACATGGCACTCATCATGTTCCTAGCGATGGCGTTCGATAATCCAGGACGCTTCGCCGCGATGATCCTACTCATCATTCAACTTGCCGGTGCGGGAGGAACATTCCCTATCCAACTTACGAACTCGTTCTTTGAAGCGATTCATCCATTCCTACCAATGACCTACTCCATCTATGCATTCCGGGAGGCAATCACAGGCGGAATCGGCACGAACCTCTTCACGCAAAGCCTCACGATTTTGTTCATTATCTTCATCGTCTTCAATGCGCTTCTGTGGCTCGCGATGAGAATTCTTCAGAAAAAACATCTCGATGGTATCTCGCAGTTGGATAATAATCAGGAGCTACAAGGATTAGAAAAATAAATACGATCATGCAAAATTTGATTAGACCATGCAAACCGATTCTATCAATCAAACTCTATTCTATGTACACCAAAATATCCACCCGTTCACACGGGTGGATATTTCATGTATGGAGGCTATTATTATTCTGTGATTGTTACTGTTTTTTGCGTTAGTAATACATTTTTAGCATCGTAGCCGTACACGATAACTGTGTCAGTAGTTTGGATTTTTTTATCTAGTACGTAGAATTTATACGTACCGTTTGCCGCAATCGTTCCACCATAGTATTTTGTACCGTTGATAGAAATTGCTAGTTTACTCATGTCTCCTTCAAACGTTCCTGTGATGTTGCTTGCACCAAGTTTGTAATTTGCTCCTGTGATTTCAGATAACGTTGTTGTGATTTTAACTGGTTGTGATCCGATTAGATTATTATTGGCGTCATAGAAGTTGATGATAACTTCCGCGTTTGCGTTTTTGATTTTATCTGCTGCGAAGAATTTCACGTTGCCATCTTTAACATCGCCGCCCCAATATTTCGTGCCATCTACTACAATACCAACTTTTGTGATTTCTGGGTCGTTATAGGTTGCTGTCACGTAGTTGTCACCGATTTTATAGTCAGCAACTGTTATTTTAAGTGGTGCTACAACTTGAACTGGAAGTGATTTTTGGATTTGCTTGCTTGCGTCGTATAAGTTTACCACAACGACATCGCCTGCTTTAAGGTTTTTATCGCCAACGTAAAACTTGATTTTGCCGTCTTTAGCTTCGCCGCCGTAGTATCGTTTGCCATTGATGTCTATGCTTAGACCAGTGACAGCGCCAGTGTAAGTTCCTGTAATGTAAAGATTGCCTTCTGTATATTTAGTAACTACGCCAGAAATTGGGTTACGCGCATTAAGCTGTGCTTGGGCTTTATCTAGTTGTGCTTGTAATTCTGCTCGTTTCGCAAGGTCTTTGACAGCATCAATCACTTTTTGGGTATTGCCGATAGCTACTTGATTCGTTGCATCTTTGATTGTCCCGTTGACATCGCTGTTATTGAATAGATCCTTGACGCTATTTGCAGCAGCTTCTTGACGTGCTTTTTCTGCTGCCTCTTCATTTTTCGCTGTTAGCAAGCTTTGTGCTTTGTCTAAATCTGCTTGTAATACTGCTTTCTTCGCTGTATCTTCCACTGCATCGATTGCTTTTTGTGCATCGTCAATGGCAGTTTGAGTTGTTGTGTCTTTAATAACATCTGATGCGGGGTTATCATTTTTAAACAGTTCATTGACTGCTTTTTCGGCTGCTCTTTCTGTCGCTGTGCCTTCATTTTTCGCGTCTAGTAATTCCTTGGCTTTGTCTAGATCTGCTTGCAATTCGTTTTTCTTCGTTGTGTCTTTCACTGCGTCGATTGCTTTTTGCGCGTCATCGATTGCTTTTTGGTTTGTTGTGTCTTTGATTGCACCTGATTCTGGGTTGTTATTGTTGAACAATTCGTTGACTGCTTTTTCAGCTGCTTCTTCTTTTGCTTTCTCTTCTGCTGCTTCGTTTTTCTCTGCCAACAATTCTTTCGCTTTATCTAGATCTGCTTGCAATTCGTTTTTCTTCGTTGTATCTTTCACTGCGTCGATTGCTTTTTGCGCGTCATCAATTGCTGTTTGGTTTGTTGTGTCTTTGATTGCACCTGATTCTGGGTTGTTATTGCTGAACAATTCGTTGACTGCTTTTTCAGCTGCTTCTTCTTTTGCTTTCTCTTCTGCTGCTTCGTTTTTCTCTGCCAACAATTCTTTCGCTTTATCTAGATCTGCTTGCAATTCGTTTTTCTTCGTTGTATCTTTCACTGCGTCGATTGCTTTTTGCGCGTCATCGATTGCTTTTTGGTTTGTTGTGTCTTTAATTGCACCTGATTCTGGGTTGTTATTGTTGAACAATTCGTTGACTGCTTTTTCAGCTGCTTCTTGTTTTTCCTTCTCTGTTGCTGCTGCTTCATTTTTTGCGTCTAGTAAGTCTTGTGCTTTATCTAAGTTTGTTTGTAACTCATTTTTCTTCGCTGTGTCTTTCACTTCGTTAATTTCTTTTTGCGCGTTATCAATTGCTGTTTGTGTGGTCGTATCTTTCACTGTTCCTGTACTTGGTTTATTATCTGTGAATAGTTCATTCACTGCTTTTTCCGCGGCTGTTTGTTTTGCTAGGTCTGCCAAAGCTTCTTCTCTAAGTTTCAATAATTCTTTTGCTTTGTCCAAGCTAGCTTGATATTCAGCCTTCTTAAGTGGGTCTCTTACAGCATTTACTGCTAGTTGTGCCTTATCAATAGCTACTTGATCCGTCGCCTCTAAAATAACGTTCATGGCTGGGTTATAACCTACAAATAGCTCATTGACTGCTTTTTCGGCGGCTGTTTGTCTTGCTTGTTCAGCCAGTGCTTCTTGTCTTGCAACATACAAATTCGCTGCCTTATCATAAAGTCCTTGTAATTCTGCTTTTACTGTTGGGTCTTTTACTTTATCAAGCAAATTTCCAGCAATCGTAATATCAGCAAGGGTTACAGCTGGTTTAAGCATGTTTGTGGCTGGATTATTAGCTAGGAATAACTCATTTAGTGCTTTTCTTGCTGCTTCTTGATTTGGCAAATCGGCTGCGGCAGTGTTTCTGTCGTTTAGTAATTGTTGTGCTTTATTTAGATTTAGTTGCAATGCTGCTTTTTTTGTTGCATTCTTCACCTGATTGATTAAGTTTTGTGCGGCATTGATCGATGTTTGGTTCGTTGTTGCTAAAATAGAATTTGTAGCTGGGTTGCTCAATGTAAATAAATCATTGACTGCTTTTTCCGCATTTGCTTGTCTTGCTGCCTCTGCTTCTTCCTCATTTCTTGCGTTAAGCAAATTAACTGCTTTCCCATAAATAGATTCTAATTCCGCTACTACTGCTGGGTCTTTTACATCCTTAATTAATTGATACGCATTAAAAATAGCCATAAAATCTGTGCTTGGTTTAAGCACGTTTGATGTATGATTATTACCTACGAATAAATCATTAAATGCCTTTCTTGCTGCCTCTTGTCTTGCCAAGTCTTCTGATGTTGCATTTCTATCATTTAGAAGTTGCTGTGCTTTATCAAGATTGCCTTGTAATTCTGCTTTTTTCGTTGTGTTTTTCACTTGATTCACAAGATTTTGCGCGTTATTAATTGCCGTTTGGTTTGTCGCGGCTAATATCGAGTTTGTTGCTGGACTGTTTGATGTGAACAAGCCGTTTACTGCATTTGTCGCTGCTGTTTGTCTTGCCAAGTCTTCTGATGCTGCATTTCTATCATTTAGAAGTTGCTGTGCTTTATCAAGATTGCCTTGTAATTCTGCTTTTTTCGTTGTGTTTTTCACTTGATTCACAAGATTTTGCGCGTTATTAATCGCCGTTTGGTTCGTCGCGGTTAATATCGAGTTTGTTGCTGGACTATTTGATGTGAACAAGCCGTTTACTGCATTTGTCGCTGCTGTTTGTCTTGCTGCTTCTGCGGCCGCTTCTGTTTCTGCTGCGGTACGCTCATTTAACAATCTTTGTGCTTTATCTAGATTCGTTTGTAATACTGCTTTTTTCGATGGATCTGCTACTTTATTTATAAGATTTTGCGCGTTATTGATTGCTGTTTGGTTCGTTGTAGATAAAATAGAGCTTGCTGCTGGATTGCCTCCTGTGAATAAACTATTTACTGCATTTGTTGCGGCTGCTTCTGCGGATTCCGCTGCTAGCCTTGCATTTAACAATTCTTGCGCTTTGTTTAAATTCGTTTGCAATGCAGCTCTTTTGTTTGCATCTGTTACTTTGTTTATAAGTGCTTGTGCATTGTTGATTGCTTGTTGATTGGTCGCTGCTTTAATCGAACCGGAACTTGGTGTATCGTTCGTGAACAAAGCATTAACCGCGTTTTGTGCGTCTGTGTGTGTTGTTGTATCTAGCTGTGTTTGTGCCGTAGTGATTAGGTTCGTTAATCTTGTTTTTTCTGTAGAAGTCGGTACGCTTGTTGCTTTGCTTTTTGCAGCATCGATATTCGCTTGTGTAATTCCAGTCCCAATTTTAGTAAACGTTGCGTCGCTGAAAAGGCCGTAGACTGCTTGACCATATGCCAGTAATGCTGAGTTATCGATTGCTGTCAACGTTACTTTTGCAATTCCTGGTCGTTCAAAACCACCAGAAGGCGTTAATGTTCTAATTTGAACAACACCTGCTCTTCGGCCCTTCAAGTCTACTGAAATACTGTCCGATACTCCTGTGTTTATTGTTTTATACTTCGTTATTATTTCCCCATCAGGCATTGTAATTTGAATACCGTAATTCTTATAAAACTTCGTCATATCTATCCACATTGTATTGGCCGAAACAGTAACCCAAGTAATATATACGTTTTCCTTTGAATGACTGGCGCTATAATCAGCAAACTCATTCGTATTTTGTAACGTGTATACTGGTGCTGCTGTTGCTTGGATGCCTTCTGCCGCTTGTGCTTGCTCCGTTAAAACGTTAAATGGAGTTGCTATGCTTGTTCCTAAAATCGATGCTACTGTAACCGTACTTACTAGTTTCTTGAATTGATTTTTCTTCATGAATATAATTACCTCTTCCAATTTTTTATTTTTAATCGCTATTTTACACTTACTAAAAACTACAAATCCTTTCGCTCTCACACCTAATGGACAGCTCTATATTGATCTCGTCTTAGATATCAGGGCAACTCCTCCTTTACAGATATGATATGGTTTATGAAATTTGAAATAGCTATATCTTTTTGTGTCCTCATTCATTTTTTGGATCTTGCTTTTGTTATGACTTAGCTCTTTTCACTGCCAGATTTCAGTATATAATTTAAATGTAAATCTGTTTTCTATTTTGCAGAAAAATATATACGTATTTTCGAATATTTTGTGACTAGTGATGAAAGATGTTAACTTTATCCGTAACACTGATCTATAAAGTCCATTTTATTCGGATGCCGGAACGGTATACCATTGATCACTTGCGTATGCCTAGTCTGTGAAAAGATCCACTGACTTTCAATGGATCTTTCTATGCCCTTATTCATTTAATCATCCATTTTAAGCGTCGTATCATCCGTGACGTTGTTCAATTCTCGCTGTGTCGCATTATAGTCATCAGTGGATACACCTCGCACGCCTTGTGCCGCTCGAATTGGGCTTACCGATGTGTTGAACGGCGTGATGAGACTCGCTCCTATAACGGATATCACGGCTGTATTTATTACTACTTTTTGAATTTTCTTCTTTTTCATGATTTGATTCTCCTTCTAACTTTATGAAATGGCTCTTAACTTTGTTTCTAGTTTTTCTGTATTGACAAAAATGGAGCTCCGAACAGGGTAAATGCAGTCTTCTTCGTGGAGTTTTTGCAAGACGGTCGTAATCGTGTTTGGATTAAAGTTCGTGTATTGTGCAATCATGCCTTTGCTTATTTGTTTTGGAAAACAGAGTACATCCTTATCTTCCGCTTCTTTTCCGTATTTTTTGCCGAGCTCTAGCAACACGAGAATGACTCTCTCTTCTGTCGGTAATCTCCATAGTTCTTGACGAGCAAGCAACCTGTTTGTCATATTTTTCATGTGTACATAGTGATAGAGATAGCCCTCTTGCGTATTCATTATTTTCTCAATCAAGTCCTCTTTTCGGTAGCGCGTCACTTCCACCTCATCGGATATCACTGTAAAAATATAATCTGGACTACTTCCAAGTGTTAAATTAGACAAGCCGATAACATCATTTTCAGCAAAAAAATCTACGACTATTTTCCCGTCCAATGTTGCTGCTACAATGCCCTTTTCGATAAAATAAACATCATTTTCATCTGTCCCATCTTGAATGAGGATCTCTTGTTTCAGATAGTTTTTCTTCACGCCTTTGGTCGGAAAAATTAAATCGTCTTGTATAAATTCACGGAACTTTACTTCATTAAAACCTTCGCTAATACTGGCTTCCCCGTATAGTAGCCCCATATTAGTCTCTTTATCTTTCATCTGAAACCCTCCTAATCTTTAGGGAATACAATCAGCCATTCTGCCGCTTTGTCGTGACCAGGTTCAGGCGTATAGCTCATCCAACCTTCTTCCAAATCGACCGGAATCTCAAAATAAATATTCCCGTTCATCTCTTGTCCTGGCGCAATCGTGTGCCCCAAACTATCTTCTTTCATGCCGTACATCCGATAATTCGTATGGTTTGGATCTTTTAAGCTGAAATTGCCAGCTCCGATTCCTTGTGCTGCTTTTGACTTGTTTTTCACCGCTACTTCAACTTTCAAAATGACTTTCCGATCAGAAACCGCTTTTTCGCGCGTTATTTTTATGGGCTTTATTTTTAAATCTTTGGTCCCCAGTTCTCTGTTGATATCGGAGCTTGCGGATGCTTTACCACAACCTCCAAGCGCTATCATACTAGCAATGACAATAACCGATATAAGTGCGACTAATTTATTCATGATTCGTTCCTTTCTTCTTGCCTAGTTTCATGGTATTTCAAGTATTGCATTTCTGCCTCGACTTGTTGCATCTCTCTTTCTATATCCCATGTGATGAGATGCAACAGAACCAAGAATTTTGCAGATGTGGAGCACAGACTCACGTGATTTAGCTTAAAAAAGGTTTCCAAGTTGCATGCTTCATGTGTAGGACCTCTTATTCCACGGATAGTACGGTTTCTTCTTTTTCAGCTGATTTGGCTTTCTTTTTAGAGTGAACAGCGTAGATGACAAATGGGATTGTTGCTGTGATGATGAAGCTAACTGCTAGGATAATCTCATAGGACATGTCGCTGCTTTTAGTCAAGGACGCTGGTGGGAAAAAGGCGGATACGATTGCGGCGATTGACATGAGTAGACCAACGCCGGCAACGATTAGTTTCACGACTTTACCACCTGGGATTTGATATGTGCGTTCTAGATTTTTCTTTTTCAAAACGAGAACGAAATATGCTAGGAAGAATAGGACGTATCCGATTAAATAGATGACTACAGTTAGTGAAATTGCGGTTAGGAATGATACGTTGTTGCCGCCACCGCCGAATGTTAGGACTGCTGCCCAGATGGAAACGATAACGCCTTGCACCATGATAAGCGGCACGGGAACGTTGTGTTTATTGGTTTTGCGGAATACGGACGGGATGATGCCTTTATCTGCAACGGTTTGCATGCCTTTTGTTGGACCTACAATCCATGAGCTGACTTGTGCCATGACGCCGAACGCGATCATGAAGGCAATCAATTTAACGACCCACTCCAAGCTGTTTCCATTTTGCATGATGAGTGCTTTGAACGTTTGAACAACGCCAGAGCTTAAGGATAAATCGTGTGATGGTACGACAGAAGCTACAGATAGCCCGCCGATTGTGTTGAGTGCGATTCCGACAAAAATGAGTAGAATCATGGCTAACGGATAATCGCGTTTTGGATTTTTCATTTCATTGATGTGTGGTGCAGAGGCTTCAACGCCCATGTATGCGAGCATGAAGATGACTAGCGATGACATATCTGTCCATTTCGGAATGAAGCTCGATGCTGTGAACGAAATTGCAGCGTGATGACCAGATTTTAAGTGGAAAATAGTTAAGAAAAATAGTGCTAAGACTGGAATCGTAATACCAACTACGAAGCCTAATTTTGCGAAGATAGCTGTCACTTTTGTACCTTTTAATTGTAGGAATGTCAAGCCCCAGAAAATAACAAGGACGGCGATAAATTTATACATCGGGTTGGAATCGAGTGCTGGGAAACTAATAACGTAAGATAGTGCGCCAATAATGAAGTAGATCATCGTGACAAAGCCGACTGTGATTTGGAACCATTGGAAGAATATCGCGGCGAATCCGTACTTTTCACCGAGCGTTTTACTTACCCAGCCAAATATGCCGCCTTCCTGGTAACCGTCTACTGTCGCGAGTTCCGCAGAGCAAAGTGACACTGGCAAAAACCATAAGAAACCACATAGTAGCAAGAAGAACACGAGGGAAAATCCAGAAGTGGCGAATGTCGGGTATTCATAAACGGTGATAAAAAGGGAAGCTGTTATAGCGAAGAATCCGAATAGCGATAACGTTTTTGCTGAAGCTTGTTTTTTCATTATTTATTTCCTCCTAAAATTTAATTAAGTAGTTAGAAAAGAGAGGAAAGCTGCGAACAACTATGACTTGCGGCTTTCCAATTTTTCTTAATGTGTGAAGCCATGCGTTTTTGACGTATTGACATCGTGGTATAAAATATGTGCGTTGTTTAATTCTTTGATACTTTCGCTCAGGTCATTTTTGAAAGCTGTGACCATGTTTTGACCTAAGTCGCCGCGGCAAACGTAGCGCTGAATAATCGTGTTACCCATTTCTTTTGGAAGTGGATACGCCGGAACCTGCCAGCCTTTCATTTGCAAGCGATCCGCCAAGTCGTAAAGCGTCCACTCCACATCTGCATCGTCTTTTAGTTTGTAGCAAACAATCGGTAAATTGTCGCCGTCGTTGTAAATTTCGAACAACCCTGCGTCGGCAACTGCTTGCGATAACTGCAAAGCGCCATCTCTTGTGCGCATGTGGATTTGACGATAACCGTCGTAACCGAAGCGAAGGAAGTTGTAATATTGACCGATAATCTGACTAGCACTCCGTGAAAAATTGATTGCCATCGTCGGCATGTGTCCACCGAGATAACTCACATCAAACACCAATTCCTCTGGCAAATATTCCTTGTCACGCCATAAAATCCAACCAACGCCTGGGTAAACGAGACCGTATTTGTGTCCCGATGTATTAATCGAAACAACATTTGGTAAACGGAAATCCCACTCCAAATCCGGATCAACAAACGGCGTGAACATCGCGCCACTCGCGCCATCAATGTGAATCACGACTTCATTGTCATGCGTGTGATTGTAGTCTTCCACAAGATCATTCAGCGTTTTGATATCATCAAATTTCCCAGTATAGGTGATGCCTAGAATCCCAACAATTCCAATCGTGTACTCATCCACATAATCCATCACGATATCCGTGTCGATACTCAAATGCTCCTCGCTCATCGGAACCTCACGCATTTCGATATCCCAGTAGACACAGAACTTCTCCCAGCAAACTTGGAATCCGGAGGAAATAACCAAATTTGGCTTTCTCGCATTAATATCTAGACCGCATTTACGTGCAGCGTTGCGCCATCTGAATTTCATCGCCATACCACCAAGCATACAAGCCTCACTTGAACCAACCGTCGACGTTCCCATGTAATGCTCCGACTCATCCGCGTTCCAAAGATCCGCCAACATGTTCACACAACTCGACTCAAGCTTTGCCGTCTGCGGATATTCCGACTTATCAATCGCATTTTTCTCCATCGTTTCCGCCATGATTTGCTCCGCTTCCGGCTCCATATACGTTTGGCAGAAAGTAGCCAAGTTTTGTCTCGCAGAACCCTCATCAATCAGCTGATCCTTCACAAGTTGATAAGCGATTCGCGGGTCCACTGATTCCTTATTCATGCGTTTATCTGGTAAATCTTGACCTGACTCAAAAGATCCAAACACCGGTACATTACTTTGCTCTACATTTGTTTTAAACATATTAATTCCTCCAATTATTTTTTTATTTTGAATATTCCGTTATATAAAAAGGCTATTTAGACTAACTTGTTCACATTTTGCGTCGTTTCAACCACATAGGTAATCGGTTCTTTCGTATTTTCTAAAAGGGCATCCGTCAACGTGACGCTATTGATTTGATTATTTTCGTAGGAAGTGAAGTAGTACGTCTTACTTTCCGAACACATCGATGCCACATATTGCGTGAAATCTGGGTCGCCGTTTTCTTTAATCACCGCGCCGTTCGGGATGCGGACACTATTCAAGATGTACCACACATTCGTGATTGCTTCTTCCTCATTTTTCGCTGGAACCACGTTTTCTTTCAGGAATGCTGCGCGGACAAAACGTTCTGGAGGCGTGAATCCACCTGGTAATTTACTTGTCCCCGTTCCTTGTGAGAAAGGTTTCGCGATGTAATCTCCGAATTTCACTGGTGCTAGTTGTTGCGCTTGTAAACCTGTGTAGTTGCGCAAGTTCTCAATATGCCATTCGAGACGCGGCGTGTTTGTCATGACGCCAACTGGGTTTTCCTTGATACGTAGCGTCGTTTCCGTCGGCTCAATCACCGCGCAGCGTCCACTCTTATCGGTGAAAATCCAATGTAACGGCGTCGTAATCCCGAGTAACGCAACCGGTTGATCCACCAAGTTAATGTCCGCTAACTTCGCTTCCACATCCTCAATCGTCGCACACGTACCTAACATCCAAAGTAAGAATTCCTGCGGTGCCAAATTAATTTTCCCATCCACCGCTTCCGGCGCGTAAACCGCTTCGCCTGGCAGATAAAGGGACGCACAACTCAAGCCCTTCTCATTTAACCCGTCTGCGAAAATGTACTTATCTAACTCTCTGCCAGCACCAACAAACGCATACTCATTCGTGTAATTCACGCCATCTGTCGAAGATTCCCACGCATAATTCCTCGGGCTCACCGTCGGATTCGCCTCCAAGATAAAAGCGAAATCCATCGTTCTTGATAATACATGTTTCCCATCCAACGTTTCTAATACAAAGCTTGTGCACATAATTTAATTCTCTCCTTCAAAATTTTATTTAATTACTATACTACCTATTATAGCGAGTTTCTGTTCGACTGATTCTGTTCTTTTGTCGTTTTAGCGGTTCATTTTTGACTGTCTTGCTTTTCCTTCTAAAACGTTGCCACATCCTCGTGTCTCTCTCACTTACAATACCTATTATATCGAATCTAGCGTGCTGCAAATTCGCAATTTTGTCGTATTATCCGCACATTTTTAACCATCTAAAAAAAGCCGCCAAATTCAGCAGCTTCCCTCCATCATTTATTCCCCATCGTCTCAATCACAATATTCGATATGTTCGCGAAGTCCCTAGCAGACAGCTCTGGCCCAATATAAAGTATCTTCCCGCGATGATACTGCTCCATCATCATCGGCGTCGAAATAGTTGTCAAAATCACATCCGCTTGATGCGCACTATTCTTATTCAAAAAATGAACCTTATAACGATATTTCAACGTATCATCAATCTGGTGACGCAAATTATTCTCCGCCAATTTCGGCAAATCCGTATCCAAAACAATCTGAACCTGCTCCTCAAAATACGTCAGCGGTTTAATAGAAGAAAATAACAAAGCATACCTCGTCAATAAAAACTGCTTCTCCAAAAATAACTCGTTCTGGGTCTCCTCATACAACTTATCCAACAATTCATCCAACTTTCCAAACAAGTTCGGATAATATTCCGCCACCCGATGTAAATACTCATATCCATTAATATCCACTGAAAAACGCTTAAACAAAGTACAGAAAAGATGCGCACAAAAACTGTTGTTGAAGAAGGTTTCTTTCTTTTTCTCCGGTATATCTATAATTTCTGACGAGAAATCCCGCATCAGAGCTTCCGTCGCCAAATAAATATCCGATTCATTTTTCTGATGAGGTGCCATAATTCGCTGCGCCAGCTCACTATTTTCATAAAGTTTTGGACGCGTCTCCATCAACAAATAGAAAAAATAAATCTCGCCCTCCTTTTGAATATTCAGCGACTCAAAAACGGCTTTCATTTTGTTCAACCTTTTGAAATCATTATCCAAATCCAGATAGTTTTTCCAATTCGGATTCATGTCCACCGTATGCCTTTTGCGGATTCGAATGATATTTATCGCCAAAATATAACCAATCTGATTCTTCTGCACATGCGTCAAGTTCAACCGCAAACTTGTACTCACCCGCTCCGTCGCGTCTTCAATCGTTTCCTGATCCACAATATCAAACGGCCACAACGCCCCCCGATAAATCCGCCAAAACACACTATAAGCAAACATCCTGATCTGCGTCTCCGTCCCCACCAGCTCATACGTTTCGCGCTTCAAAGAAATCCCATACGGTTCCAGCAATTCCTGAAAAGTTTTCAACGTCCGCCGAACCGTCGTCTCACTCAAAAAATTATCCATCGCAAATCTCTTCACCGACGTAAATTCCTCGAAAAAAACAGCTTTCATCAACATAAACGTCACGTTATCCTCTAAAAGATACAATTCAAAACCAACAACATCCGCACCAGCTGTTATTTCAAGGAATACGCCCTTATTCTTAGCCGTATGCAACTGAATTTTATCATCCTGATAGCCATCCACTTTCTCCAATAAATCCACCAAATAGCGTTGAACCGTCCGCGGAATCATATCTAAGCGCTCACTCAATTCATTCACCGTATACCAACGCGACTCCTCCGAAATCATCCGCAAAATCATCATACTATTCGTTGTACTCTGGTCAATCGCCCGATAAATATCGTTTTTCAAAAGAAATACCCCCTTTAAAAATATCTATAGTCATGCCTTATCCTACTTTTCGATGCTTCCCAATACTTATACCCTCCATTCATACTTCTCATTCAAAATTTTCCCCATAAAAAAGGCCCTGCATCCATTTTTGAATACAGGGCCATCCTTATTAATCTTCTAAAGCTTGTAATTCTTGATTATTATCTAATTGAGATATGCCTTCAAGATGTTTCTTTTGCAATTGTTTCATACCGAACCATAGTAACACTGCGAATACTGCGAAGATTCCTAGAAGAACGAAGATACTTTGCAAGTAAACGTTCATGCCGATTCCACCTGTGATTGCTTGTCTGAACCCATAGATAGAGTAAGTCATTGGCAAGAATGGGTGGATGGCGTTGAAGAATCCGTTTGTTAGTGGCATTGGGAATGTTCCGCCTGCACCGCCAAGTTGTACGATCAGTAGAATCATTGCTACAAAGCGACCTGGATTATCGAATGTCATCGCTAGGAACATAATGATGAACATGTAAGCGAGTGAAGTCGTCATTGCCATGGCATAAAATTCGATCAGAGAATCTACATGTAATCCGAGTACCAGCATCACTGTTGCTTGGATAAGTGCCATCACGATTGCGACAACTGCGCCAACCGATGCTTTACTTGCCCACCATGCTGTGCTTGTTTGACCACGCATCGAGATTTTTCTGATAGGGAATACAAAGTTGAATACTAGAGCACCAACATATAGTGCTAGTGACATGACATATGGTGCTAAAGCTGCGCCATAATTTGGAACTGTACTATAATTTTTGTGATTAACTTTATCTGGGCTTGCGAACATTTCAAAATTCTTATCTGTCGGGTGTAATTGACCAAGTTGTTGACTTCCAGCTGCTAATTGTGTCGAAAGTTCTGTTGCGCCTGTATTTAGTGTGTTGATTCCTGATCCAAGTTGTCCCGAACCTGCTGCTAACTGTGCTGATCCGTTGTGAATTTCTCCTGCGCCGTTACTTAGTGCTGCTGCGCCATTTTGTAGTTTTGGAGCGTTGGCTACTAGTTGATTCGTACCATCTGCAAGTTGTGCCGCGCCGTTATTTAACGCATTTACACCGTTTGTCAAAGCTGGTAATTGGCCAGAGAAAGTATTCATGCCACCAGCAAGTTTTGTTGCACCATTATTTAGAGCTGACGATTTACTACCTAATTCAGATGTACCATCATTGATTTTCTTCAAGCCACTGTTTAGCGCTTGGCTTCCGTCTGTTAATTGATTCACACCGCTTGCTAGAGCCGGTACTTTTGCGTTCAATTCTTTCGCACCAGTTGTCGCGTCTGCAATACCGTTGTTCAGTGCCGTCGCGCCGCCAAGTAGTGTATTCTGATCGTTCGCACTACCGACTGCTTTTTGAATATCAGACATCGAACCGATAAGAGCATTCGTCCCGCTATAAATTCCAGGATTGCCGTTGAAACCATTGTTCAATTGGCTCACACCAGATTGTAGCGCTTCGATTTCGCCAACACTATCCGGAATATCCGCAATTAATTGACTCAATTCTTCTAAATCTTTGTGCATCAGTTGAATCACTTCGTTTTGCTTTTGCGCTTGATCAGTCAAAATTGGCGTAATATCGTTAACTAAAATCGCTTTTTCTTCTGGAGTTAAGGCTGAACCTTCAATTTTTGCAAGAATTTGGTCGTGATGCGTACCACTCGTTAAAGCTTCCAATGCCGCCAAACGTTCTTCTATTCTATTGATCGTTGGCTCCATCGCGTTTCCTTTATTAACAATGCTCGTCAATGTCGTGTTGTTTACTTGCTGATTTAATTCCGTAAGTCCTGTTTTAAATTGATTCAAACCACTTTGTAATTCCGCGATTTGTGACTTGCTCGTTGGGCTTGAAAGATTCGTGTTTAGCTCTTCCAATCCAGATTTCAGTTGCGCGCTTCCCGTGTTCAGTTTTTCTAGACCAGTTTGTAGTTCACCAGCACCTTTTTGTAAATTCGGGATTTGGCCATTTAGATCAGTTAAACCTTGCGTTAAGCTAGATGAACCAGCAAGAGCAGTATTCGTGCCTTTATTTAACTCGTTCACACCAGAAGTATATTGACCAACACCACTTGATAGTTGATTCGCACCAGCGTCAAGTGCCGCAACACCGTTCGTTAATGGACCAACGCTTGAAGAAAGCTTCTTCGTACCAGCATCCAGTTGCGTTGCGCCGTTATTTGCTTTTTCAACACCATCGATATACTCATTTAATCCAACATTCAGCGTATCTGCGCCATCTTCAAACGTCAACGTACTACTAGCTAGTTTATTCAGATTTGCCGTTATTTTATCATTACCAGCTTCTAGTTTTCCACTACCTGTCGCAATTTCGCCAGCACCGTTTGCCGCTTGTTCGATACCATTCCCAAGTTTACCAACCTGTCCATAAATCGTTTCTGCGTAACCTTTCGTTACACTCGTGCTCACTTGCGCCTTCAAATCCTCAATCGCCATCTTCGTTACTTCTTCCCCGATAAAATTAAGTGATCCATTCGTTTCATAACCAATCTCCATTTTCTTCGGGTCTTTATCTAGAAGTGTCGTTGCGTTTTTCGAGAAATCCTTTGGCAACGTCACGATCATGTAGTACTTCAAATCCTTCATTCCTTGCTGCGCCTCTTCTTTTGAAACAAAGCGCCAGTCAAGCGAATCATCTTTTTTCAGTTTAGCGACCAGTTGATCGCCGACATCCATCTTCTGTCCCTGAAAATCCACCGTCTCATCCAAGTTCACAACAGCTACTGGCAAATGACTTGCCTTACCATATGGGTCCCACACTGATTTCAAGAAAAAGCTCGCATACATAATTGGGATAAATAAAATTGCGATAAAAGAAATTAATAAAACCTTGTTGCGAAATAGCTTTTTCCACTCATTTTTAACCATATTCATATTTGTAATTCCTCCTTCAAATTTTGGGGTGTCTGTCATCTCTTGCTTACAAATACAAGTATATAATTTTTCAAGCCTCGCAAATTCTTGATTTTGTCGTTTTATTGGCACAAAAATGGCGCTGACGTTTAAAAACAACAAGCGAAGGGGAAAACTATATATAGGAAGCCATTTCATGAAAGGAAGTCACTAATATGTCATTAAACAAGGAAAAATTAAAACAAGTAACAGAACTCGCCAAAACAAACTGGAAAAGCGCGCGAATCACCGCCCACGCCGCCCAACTCACCTTTTACATATTGCTATCGATTTTGCCAATGATGCTCGTATTCGGCAATCTAATTCCGTTGCTGCCAATTCCAAAAGAAGAAGTATACTCCACGCTCCAAACATTCATGCCACCAGAAGTGTACGATATCCTGCATCCCGTCATCGAAAGCATGCTCACCAACGCAAGCGGCACCGCCATCTCACTCGGTTTAATCACCGCGATTTGGTCCGCTTCGAAATGTTTCAGCGCCCTACAAGAAGTCCTAAACATCGTCTACCAAGCCCCAGATCGCAAAAATTTCATCGTGACCCGCGTCATGTCATTCGTTATGATGCTCGTTATCATCGTAATCCTCGGCGCCGTCGTCTTTGTTTTCGCATTCGGCGAACAAATCGTAGGCTTCTTGCAAGACCAATTCGATCTGAATCTTGATGCCCTCGCTAATTTAGGCGCTGCAAAATGGTTCATCACGCCAATTTTCCTATTCATTTTATTCCTCATCATCTACTGGCTCGTTCCAAACGTCAAATGGAAAATCAGAAAAAGCGTCATCGGTGCCCTATTTGCCACAGTCGGCTGGCTTGCTGCAACCGAACTACTTTCCGCCTATGTCAGTTTTCAAGGTGATAAAATTCTCGGTTTCGGCAGTCTCAGCATCATGATCGTCATCATGCTCTGGCTCTATTTCGTCTCGATTATCCTGCTACTCGGCGCGTTTATAAACGTCATCACCGACTCCTACAAACAACAAAATTTGTAATCAATGCGTGGATATATTACAATGAAAACGAGAGAAAATCGCTATTTAGGAGGAATTTTATCATGAGTATCAAAATGCTACATACGTGCATTCGCGTCAAGGACTTAGACAAATCGCTAGCTTTCTACACCGAAGCATTTGGCCTGAAAGAAACACGTCGTAAAGATTTCCCAGATCACAAATTCACACTCGTCTACCTTGCATTTGAAGAAGGCGGATTCGAATTGGAACTAACGTACAACTACGATCAAGCAGAAGCCTACGATCTTGGAAACGGCTACGGACACCTCGCAGTTGGCGTCGATGACCTATCCGCAACACACGAAACCTTCGAAAAAGCCGGCTACAGCGTCACCGACTTAAAAGGCCTACCGGGAACAAAACCAACCTATTTCTTCGTAATGGATCCCGACGGCTACAAAACCGAAGTCATCCAAAATCGCTAATGAGCACGCAAAAAAGAGAGCAGTTTTCCTCATTGCTCTCTTTTACTATCTATATATAGGAGGAAACACGTTATGCAACACGCCGAATTTCAGCAAGACATCTACAATCTTGTCCGCCAAATCCCACACGGAAAAGTCACAACATACGGTCAAATCGCGTATATGCTCGGACGTCCGAAAAATTCGCGACTTGTTGGCCAAGCCATGCGCTTAACACCGAGCGACGCCAGCATCCCAAGCCACCGCGTTGTCAACTCCCAAGGCCGACTCGTTCCGGGGTGGTCCGCCCAATATGACCTACTAAAAGCAGAAGGCATCCCCTTCACACCAAATGGCAACGTTCGCTTAAAAAGCTGTTTTTGGCAAGGTTAAGCCTCCAATCGCAACAATCGTTCCTTCATCGCGATACCACCACGGTACCCCGTTATTTTTCCATTTTTTCCAATCACACGATGACACGGCACCACCATCAAAACTGGGTTCGCCCCAATCGCCGTCCCAACTGCCCGCACCGCCTGCGGTTTCCCAATCACTTGCGCAATCTCCGAATACGTCCTCGTCTCCCCATACGGAATCGCAACTAACGCCTGCCAAACCGCCTCCTGAAAAGGCGTCCCTGTAATATCCAGCGGCAAATCAAAATCCCGTCGCGCCCCCGTCAAATACGCCGCAATCCCCTCCGCATAAGGCTTCACCCGCATCTCATCTACTATCAAATCCACGCGAACCCTCTCGCCCCACTTTTCCAACTCAGCTATATCCGCCCCATCCGAGCCAACAAACGCCAATCCACGCTCGCTAATCCCAATATAAAGCGCCATCCCAGCCACATCCAGCCGATCATAATACACCATCTTCATCGCCATCCAACCCCTTCCACGTTTTCCGATACCCGCTCGGTGTCACGCCCTGCGTCCGCTTAAACAACGTCGCAAACTGCGCCGCATTCGGCATCCCAACCGCAGCACCAATCTCCATCACCCGCATCTCCGTCGTTTCCAGCAACACACACGCCTCCCGAATCCGCACCACATGCACAAAATCAAGCGGCGTCATCCCCGTCTGCGCCTTAAAAACCCGATGCAGATGATACGCACTGCCATGACACCCATCCGCAATCCGTGAAAGCGTCAAATGCTCCCGATAATGCTCTCTCACAAACGCCTCAACCTGCGCGACCCACTCCACATCCGGCAATCGCTCCCCGCCCGACTTACACCGTTTACAAGGCCGATATCCCGCAGCAATCGCATCCGCCGCATCCAAAAACACCTCGACATTTTCAAACTTAGGCGTCCGCGACTTACACGAAGGCCGACAAAAAATCCGCGTCGAACTAACCGCATAAAAAAATTGCCCATCAAACGCCACATCATTCTCACAAATTGCACGCCACTGCTCCACCGTCATCAAATCACCCAACTCCTCTTTCCATATCCATACAACCATTATACTCTCTTTCCCACCAAAAAATAACCGTTTTCCAACATAAAAGCAAGATTTGAAAATACCTTCCGTTTCCAAATAAATTTTTATTACCAAAAAACAGCATAAAACTTGCAATTTCGCTCTCATTGCATTAAACTAATTTTGTTGCACTAAGGAAACATTGAGAGGATTTTGAATATGACTGATAAAAAAAACGATAAAAAAATAATAAAACACACCCCTCCAAACGGTTCCAGTTTAGGAGAAATAAATAATAGCGTTAGCATTCCAAAAAACGGCGGCTTCTGGCGTAAACTCTTAGCTTACTCAGGCCCTGGTGCGCTCGTCGCAGTTGGCTACATGGATCCTGGTAACTGGATCACCTCGATTCAAGGTGGATCACAATATGGCTATCTACTACTAAGCGTCATCCTGATGTCCAGCCTTATCGCTATGTTACTCCAAAGCATGTGTGCCAAACTCGGCATCGTTACCGGCCTTGACCTCGCCCAAGCCACCCGCTTAAAAACCGGAAAAAAAGGCGGATTTGTTCTGTGGATTATTGCCGAACTCGCCATCATGGCAACCGATATTGCAGAAGTCATCGGTAGCGCCGTAGCCCTAAACCTGCTATTCGGCATACCACTCATACTCGGCGTTATCATAACAGTGCTCGACGTTTTCCTACTTCTCGTACTAGCAAAATTCGGCTTCCGCAAAATAGAAGCCATCGTCGTAACACTCATCCTAACTATCCTTGTGATCTTTTTATACGAAGTCATACTATCTCAACCTAACGTTTCCGACCTACTCGGCGGATTCGTCCCACAAAAAGAAGTTATCACAGACAAAGGCGCACTATTCCTAGCACTCGGCATCATCGGCGCGACCGTTATGCCACACAATCTCTACCTACATTCATCGATCGTTCAAGCTCGAAAATACGATCGTAACGATAAAAAATCACTCAAAGAAGCCATCAAATTTTCGACAATTGATTCCAATATTCAGCTAACCGCAGCATTCATCGTCAACTGCCTACTTCTTATTCTAGGCGCAGCCCTATTTTTCGGACAAGATACCAGCAACCTAGGTCAGTTCACCCAACTCTACGATGCTCTGCAAAATAATGCCATTGTTGGCGCCATTGCGAGTCCGGCCCTAAGCGTTCTCTTCGCAGTCGCCTTACTCGCATCAGGGCAAAACGCGACAATCACAGGAACATTAACCGGTCAAATCGTCATGGAAGGCTTCATCCACATGAAATTACCCGTCTGGATGCGCCGACTAATCACACGAATACTCGCTATCATTCCAGTCATTATCTGTATCGTGATTTACGGCGACCAAGAGAACGCAGTCGAGCAACTCCTAATCTACACCCAAGTTTTCCTAAGTATTGCGCTACCATTCTCCATGATCCCACTCACAATTTTCACCAGTAGCAAAAAACTAATGGGCGAATTCCGAAACCGCTTATGGGTCACTAGCCTAGCATGGATCATAACCATCGTGCTCAGCGTACTGAACATCCAATTAATCATCCAAACCCTTTCAGGACTCGGTTAAAAAAATAAAATCCAGGGTAACTCATTTTCATGAGTTACCCTGGATTTTTATTTTAAACTACTTTAGAAACATCATTTTTAATTATCCATTTCTAAGCGATAAGATTCCTTTAAAACAAAGTGAATTAACATAATTCGCATTCCCATATGATATTTTTTCTCTACTACAAGAGAATTAGAATCGCTAATAAAATTTTTCATCTCATCTGGTGTTATTTCTGCATACAAAGCCAACGTTTCAATACTCAGATCAAAATAATGAATCAATCCATCAATAACTCCTAATAATTTTTCATCATCACTTGTTGCATCAAGAGATCCTACCAAAAAAGGTAATATATATTCCGCATGAGTAGTTCGGCTGTCAGGGTTAGACCTATAATCCTCGTCCAGATTTATTACATCTATACCTAACAGCTTTGAGACCGATTTCTCTGTAAGGCCGTACTTATCTTTTAAAATAGCAGTTCCTGATTGAATAGTTCCATCGAACAATTTGTTCACTCCTTTACAAATAATTTGATTTCCTACAAAACTAATGATACCATCAATGTGAATAAAACAACAAAGAAAAGAGGGATAAAATGAACATAACAAGAAATATAGTTCAATATCTAGGAGCCTTATTACTAATTTCAGGGGGATTATTTTTTATATCACCTAGTAATCCGCATGCAGAAATTACACCAGAAGAAGCAGCTGAAGCTTTTGAAGGAGTTAGTCTAGGGCAAGACTCAGCAACAGTAGACATAATGGCTGAGCCCAATTTACAAAGTCCTGTAAAATTATTAAGAAGTACTAAATTAGTCGGACAATTGAAACTTTGGGTTACATTCAAACCAAACTACATCAACTGGCGAACCACTATGTACGTATCCGCAAACTCATTCAAAGGAACAATACGTGTGACCAATACGAATTCTGGTTTATTACACGGTAACACTCCTGTTAATAGCTTTGCTGGGCACATATCACAACCACTACTTAGAAGCACTTTTCAAGCTCAATTATATGGAAATGCTTATTATGGTGGAGTTTCTGTTGGAAAAGCATTCGGTTCTGGAATTATCATGTGGCAAATTAAATAAATAGAGGCTATAAATTCGGTTCTATAGAAAATGTTGGGGTAGGAAATAATCTACCTCAACATTTTTATTAGCAATACTAACGAAAAAAGCCGCAACACAAGGCCACGGCTTTTCTCAGCGCAATCAAAAGGAGAAATTCACACAATCAAATAAAGGGGGTATTTGTATTGTGATTTATTTCACGTCAATAATATACCACATCTAAGATAATAATTCAATGTTTCACAAAGATTTTTTTTAGTGATCTAAATCGACTCATCCTACCAGATAATCTTCATTCGTATATAACAATATCCCTAAACAAATAATAAGTCATAATATCATGCTTATTTCATCTCAAATCAGATGTTTTCCATTTAACAAAGCCTTTATACTCCAAAATCCAGAATATTTTTCATAAAAAAACAAAAATAGGATTCTCAATGAAGAACCCTATTTTATCAATAACAAAAATAATATTTATTTATTCACATCACTATTTTTCACAAAGATAAACAAAAAACCAAATCTACTTCACCAATTCTTCCAGCTCATTCAAACGCTGCTCAAAAACTTTCAACGCATCCGTCACGGGTTTAGACGTAGTCATATCCACCCCAGCTTTTTTCAACACCTCAATTGGAAAATCAGAACTTCCAGCTTTTAAAAATGCCAAATAATGCTCAATGTCTTCTGCACTACCATGTAAAATCCGATCACTAAGCGCTGATGCCGCACTGAATCCTGTCGCATATTGGAACACATAATAATTCATATAGAAATGCGGAATCCGCGACCATTCCAGCCCGATCTCCTCATCATATACAATCTCACTGCCATAATACTTCTCATTGATAGCAAAATAATTCTCCGTTAAGAATTCAGCCGTTAACGCCTCACCCTTCTGATCCGCCTGATAAATAAAATGCTCAAACTCAGCAAATTGCGTTTGACGGAATACCGTTCCTTTAAAACCGTCCAAATAATGATTCAGCAAATAGGCACGCACTTTTGGATCATCATATTTCTTCAACATATAATCCGTCAACAAGTTCTCATTCGTCGTCGAAGCAACCTCTGCCAAGAAAATCGGATAGTCCCCATACACAAATGGCTGATTTTCACGCGTATAGTAACTATGCACACTATGACCTAACTCATGCGCCAGCGTAAACACATTATCAATCGTATCCTGCCAATTCATCAAGATATACGGACTCGTACTATAAGCACCCGATGAATAAGCACCACTACGTTTCCCTTTATTTTCAACAACATCAATCCAACGACTCTCAAATGCTTCCTTCAAAATCCCCTGGTATTCTTCCCCCAAAGGCGCTAGTCCATTCAAAACAATATCTTTCGCTTCGTCATACGTGAACGCCAAATGTACATCCGTTGAGAGCGGCGTATACATATCATACATCCGCAATTCATCCAATCCAAGCAACTGCTTGCGAAGACCCACATAACGCTGTAGCAACGACAACTGATCGTTCACAGCCTCCAACAACGAGTCATACACAGCCTCTGGAATATGATTGCCAAACAAAGCCGCATGTCGCGCCGATTCAAACCCATGAACCTTCGCATAAAAATTTCCCTTCTTCACTTGCCCCGTTAGCGTCGTAGCGATTGTATTCTTCAAGCCCTCATAAGCACCATACATACCTTTAAATGCCGCCTTACGAACATCCCGATTCTTACCTTCCATCATTTTTCCATAACGACCATGCGTAATTTCCACCATATTCCCATTCTCGTCCTCGATCTCAGGAAACTTCATATCCGCATTATTTAAAATACTATACGTTCGCGAAGCATTTCCCAAAACTTCCCCAGCCTGCGCCAATAAAGCTTCTTCCTTCTCCGACAAAACAAACGGACGGTTCAAGTTCACTTCTTCCAACAAATGCGCATACAATCGTAAATCAGCATTCTCCGCGATAAAGCCTTTCAATTTCGCCTCATCTATCGCTAAAATCTCTGGTTCAAAATAAGAAATAGCAGCCGAAGCTTCCGTCAATAAACTACCAGCACGACTATACAATCCCTGATATGTCGTATTCGTCGTATCCTGATCCTGTTTCAAATGAGCATAGACATACAAGTTCCCTAAACGATCATAGAGCTCATCACGATAGCGCATTGCTTGCAACAACATATCGCTACTCTCGCCCAGCTTTCCTTGAAATGCCTGCGCCTCCTTCACTTCTTCCTTTAATGCTACAAAAGATGCTTCCCACGCATCATCACTTTTAAAAATTGTCGTTAAGTCCCATGTTAGTTCTACGGGCACTTCTTCACGTGCTGGTAGTGCGGCTACTTTTTTCTCACTCATAAATCTTATACCTCCAATAATTACTTTTTCATTCATTATGAGCTAATCCAAATGAAATTGCAAAAATCAGATATCCAAAAAGCGAGCCTCTTCGTTCACCACTTCCTTCATCTGCTGTAACACAACATATCGCTCCACCCCATCCGCCCGCAAAATTCCCTGTTTACAAAGGAATTGCAAGTATTCCAGGCAAAGCTCCGCGCGGTATTCATCCCAAATAAGCGGCATCAAAACCACATGTTTCTCAAATAAAGTCATTACCCCCGTCACTTCAAAGGAATCACCACGATCCAACATCCGCAAAAACGATTTCCACAAATAAAATTGCCACTCCATCGCAGGTGTTTTCACTCTAAATTGCATTGGTAAAACAACCCCCACCTCCATCGGTAAGTACTGCAGATGATAGCCTTGCTCATATACATCCCTCAAAAATGTACTCTGCTTCTTAAATCGCGTATAGAAATAACATTGCTTCTGCCGCTCAAAAGCAACATCTCGTTTCACATAAAAACTAGCATACTTGATCCGCTGTACCGCACGCTTAATAACACCTAGCTGGACTCGCCCTTCAAACGTCATTGCCCGCGCATAAAACCGATTAGTCGTATCCATCGTAATATGATACAACAAAGTCCAGCGGTTATTTTCTGGTAAATACTGCATCAAATAATACCCCAGTTTCGGACCCTTCTTAATAAAAGCCTGTTGGAAAGCCGTCAAATAATATCTTCCCTTCACCATCCGTATGTCTTGCCCGAGAATCCAATGTACGCAAAGCCCCGCCATAAGATAATCCTCGGTTCGTTGGCGCAACTCCTTCACAGGGACAGTAGAGCATTGATACTCGATCACAGTATGCCCATCCACAAGAATATCCGCCTGTCGCTTTATTTCGCTTAAATACACCTCTACATCCGTCTGGTGGTCTTGCAGAATAAGCCATTCCAAAAAATACTTTTTTCCATTCAGATGTCGTTCAGACTCACCTTCCGACGCAAACTTGCATTTACTTGACGCCAGATGGGCAAAATGAGGCGTATTAATCTCACCAGCCTTCAAGATTACCCGTTCCTCGCAACAGCTACACGAATACTGCGCTCGTTTTTTCTTTAAAAATTCTATATTTCCTCTCGTCACGACAATTATTTTTCCAGTTTGGTCCTTTGCGGTAAACATTGCTTTCACTGCCTCTCTTGGTCTGTATACTAACTATATTCGCCCAAAGTTCGCCAGTTCCTTCTTCTTTTTCTAAAAACGCAAAAAGACTCGATTCACGTGTTTTTCACAGCGTAAATCGAGCCAAAAAGCTTTTTTAGTTAAAAAATTTCTTCACTTGCGGTAACGCAGGATCCTCGAAAATAACTTTTGCGTACTCGGCAAGTACATATCCAGTTAAATTCGTTTCATCCCCATACTCTAATAAAATACTGACAACATTGTCAATGTTCTTTTCATCAAATTTTGCTTCTGGAAACTCTACATATAGATAGTATTTATCTTTGTAATGGTAAAGCTTCGTGGATAGCTGATCGAGTCCCGTCGCCTTAGACAACGTGATCAAATCCTCAAATTCACGGAATTCCAGAATGAACTCTAACGTATCTTCTTCCGTACCCTCAATAATTGTGGACGGAGTAAAATGCTCTTCTAGTAGCTTCTCAATACGTTCCTCAGCAAGCTCATCGGCCTGATCCATGTTGATCTCAAAACCAGTTTCGCCTTTTCCTAGATTCGCTTTCGTTACGAGCACTTCTAATCCATGCTTTAAAGCCTGTACCTGAATCCAGAGTGGTCCATCCGGAGAGAACTCATCTTCATACTTAAGTTCATCCATCATATCCCAAAAAAGCTCCTCGCTTTTCTCGCGGTCGTACCATATTTCCTCATGATTAAAGCCGCGTTCTTCTAAATCCATATAAGAGATATAAAACTTTATTGTATTCTCATTAATACGTTCAATTTCCATCGTCACACACTCTCCCTTCCATCTTCAACATTGAC
The DNA here is from genome assembly GCF_003534205.1 of Listeria weihenstephanensis. Taxonomy (NCBI): domain Bacteria; kingdom Bacillati; phylum Bacillota; class Bacilli; order Caryophanales; family Listeriaceae; genus Paenilisteria; species Paenilisteria weihenstephanensis. The sequence goes on from NZ_CP011102.1 coordinate 2,693,770, forward strand.
AATGAAGGGTAATTCATTTGTTGTTAGTATCATTGTAGCGTAATTCAAAAAAAAGGGCTAATAATTGATTCTCACAAAAGCCACTATTTTATTGAAGAATACTATCTTAGCCTATATTTACCCATAATTCAAGAGTAGAAACTCCTTATTTCCATAAAAAGCGCTATATTTTATAATAAAATCATGTGAATAACCCTAAAAACATGAATTTGCTCAAAAAAACTACCAATACCTAGAAAAGCATTGGTAGTCCAAATAAGATTAATTAACCAGTTTTTGAGCTTCACGTAATTGATACGTACGAACTCGGCGTGGTAAGAAACGACGAATTTCATCTTCGTTATAGCCCACTTGTAGACGTTTCTCATCAATAATAATCGGACGTCTTAGCAACCCTGGATTTTTTTGAATTAGCTCAAATAATTCTTGAAGTGGCAAACTATCTAAATCCACATTTAATTTTTGGAATGTCTTAGAACGTGTGGATATAATCTCATCCGTACCATCCTCTGTCATTCTTAAAATTTCTTTGATTTCCCCTAAACTTAGTGGCTCAGAGAATATGTTTCTCTCTTTGTAAGGGATATCATGTTCCTCTAGCCATGCACGTGCTTTACGACAAGACGTACAACTTGGTGAAGTGTATAACGTTACCATTAGACATTCACACTCCTTATTGGTTTATTGTTTCATTCAATGTAACGAATTTCCTAACAATATATCTATTGGAAACGATCTCTTTTAAGACCTACTTTCATTATACACCAAAATAGCAAAAAGCAATACACTATTTTAAAAAAAGTTCTCCAAGTGAAATAATTATTGAAATTAACTCGTTATATGTATGTACCCTCACTATACCTCTTTAAAACTAGAATAAGATGAAAATAGAGCTTCTAAAATGAGAATTTCATGAGAATAATATGAGATAACTATTGGAATTTGTCCGCCATAAAAAGAACCGTCCTCAAAAATAGAGAACGGCTCTGAAAATTTTTATTCTGCTGGAACTGCTGCTTCTGCCGTTAATCTTGCATGTTTCTCTTGATATGTTACTACTTCTTCAGGAGAACATAGTACAAAATGTCCTGGCGCGATTTCACGCATCTGCAAATCTTCATTTCCCGTATAATTATGAATCGCTGGATCGTATGTTTTACGAATACGTGTCCGTTCATAATTAGGATCAGGAAGTGGGATTGCAGAAAGTAGTGATTCGGTATAAGCATGTAGTGGTGCGCGATATAAATCATCAGCCGGTGCTAATTCCACCAATTTACCGAAGTACATCACACCAATACGATCACTAATATATTTAACCATTGACAAATCATGCGCGATAAATAGGTATGTCAGGCCTTTTTCTTTTTGTAACTGTTTTAGCAAATTGACTACTTGAGCTTGAATCGAAACATCGAGTGCTGAGATTGGCTCATCGGCAATGATAAATTCTGGTTGAACCGCAAGCGCACGAGCAATCCCGATACGTTGACGTTGACCACCAGAGAATTCATGTGGATAACGACCAGCATGCTCTTTGCTCAAACCAACTGTTTCAAGCAATTCATAGACTTGATTCGTTAAGTCAGATGGTGTTTTTGCTAAACCATGAATACGAATACCCTCTGCAATGATGTCCTTCACTTTCATACGCGGATTTAATGATGCATATGGATCTTGGAAAATCATTTGCATTTTGCGACGGAATTCATGCATTTCTGTACGTGATTTACGACCATGCACATCAACACCATCATATAAAACTTGACCATCAGTGGCATCGTATAAGCGAATAATTGTGCGTCCAGTTGTTGACTTACCACAACCAGATTCGCCTACAAGTCCAAGTGTTTCGCCTTTATAGATATCAAAAGAGATACCATCTACAGCGCGAACTTCGCTTGATTTTCCTTTATTGAAGTATTGCTTTAAATTCTTAATTTCGAGTAATTTTTCCTTCTCAGCCATCTACTTCAACCCCCTTCGCATGAACAGCTTGCATACCAGGATGTGTCGCTGCAAATTGTTCTTGACGACGTAATACGGCATCAGGAGGAGTTACCTCTGGTGCATCTGGATGCAATAACCACGTTGCTGCATAATGCGTGTCAGAGATTTTGTACATTGGTGGCTCCTGTTCTAGATCGATTTGCATCGCATATTGATTACGCGCAGCAAAGGCATCTCCTTTTGGAGGATCCAGTAAATCAGGAGGCGTACCTGGAATAACAAAAAGCTCTTCTTCTTCCGTATCCAAAGTCGGCATCGAACTAATAAGTCCCCACGTATATGGATGTTGCGGATTATAGAAAATTTCATCAACCGTTCCAATTTCAACGATCTTACCGCCGTACATAACAGCTACACGATCCGCAACATTCGCAACAACACCAAGGTCATGCGTAATGAAGATGATCGATGTATCAATTTTTTTCTGTAAATCCTTCATCAAATCTAAAATTTGCGCTTGAATCGTCACGTCGAGTGCCGTTGTTGGTTCATCGGCAATCAGGATTTGTGGATTACAAGCGAGCGAAATCGCGATAACAACACGTTGACGCATACCACCAGAGAACTGATGCGGATATTGCTTCAAACGTTCTTCTGCATTTGGAATACCAACAAGTTGCAGTAAACGAAGCGCTGTTTGCAAGGCCTCTTTTTTACCAATCTTTTGGTGTTTGATGATTGGCTCTGCAATTTGTTTGCCGACAGTCATTGTTGGATTTAATGAGGTCATCGGATCTTGGAAAATCATCGAAATTTCTTTACCACGAATTTTTTGCATTTGTTTTTCAGATGCTTTCGCGATATCTATACCGTTAAATAGGATTTCTCCTGATTTAATTTTGGAATTGCTTTCTGGCAATAAACGCATGATAGACTTTGTTGTTACGGATTTACCCGAACCAGACTCACCAACAATTGCTAGTGTTTCTCCTTTAATTAGGTCAAAGCTCACGCCACGAATTGCTTGTACTTCACCAGCATACGTGTGGAACGAAATATGCAGGTCTTTTACTTCTAATAGTTTTTCCATTCTTCCTCACCTCACCTTTAATCACGCATTTTCGGATCAAACGCATCACGTAAGCCGTCAGCAATTAAGTTAAATGCAATCATGATAATACATAGTACGAGCGTTGGATAAAGAACCATGTACGGTAAAACTTGCAAGGTCTTGTACCCTTCACTAATAAGCGTTCCAAGAGATGCTTGTGGCGCTGGAATACCTAGTCCGATAAATCCTAAGAAAGCCTCGAAGAATATCGCACTCGGAATACTGAACATAACGTTAATAATGATAACGCCTGATAAGTTAGGCAGTAAATGCTTAAATAAAATACTTGGCGTAGAACCACCGAGCGTTTTAGATGCTAAAACAAACTCTTGATCTTTTAATTTCAAAACTTGCCCACGAACAACCCGGGCCATCGTTATCCAACTGGTCATCGCAATCGCGATAATAATCGACATGATACCAGGATCGAGAACGAGTAGCATTAAAATAACGACAACTAAGTTTGGAATCGCCGAAGCAACTTCCAAGATACGTTGCATGAAATTATCGACACGACCACCAGAGAAACCAGAGATCATACCGTAAGTTACACCTACAATTAAGTCAAAGAAGGCAGCAACTAAACCAATGAATAAGGATATTTGCGTTCCTTTCCAAACACGAGTGAATTGGTCACGACCGAGCGTATCCGTCCCAAACCAGTAATACGTGTCTGCTGGTACATTCTTTTGTTTATAAACATCTACTTCTTCACCATTGATATTTTGTTTACCATTCCAAAAAGGCATATTATCAAAACCTTGTACTTTCGGCGGTAAAGATGCTTCCGTTGTTGTTTGTTCTTCAAATGTATAACCCGAAATTAACGGCCCTACAAAAGACATAATGATAATCAAAACTAAAACAATAATGCTGACAAGTGCCGCTTTATTTTTTCTAATTCTAATCCAAGAATCTTGCATAAAAGTAAGACTTGGACGAAGAATTTTCTCATGTTCTGAGGCATCGATATGTGCGGGTTGAAATAATTCTTTTGAAATTTTTGGCTCCGTCATTATTATTTACCTCCCGACACACGGATTCGAGGGTCAATCAATCCGTAAAGAATATCTACCACTAGAATAACGAAAACAAGCATAGCTGCAAAAAGCAACGTTGTCCCCATGATTACAGGATAGTCATTTGTTTGTATAGCTGAAACGAACTGGCTTCCGATACCTGGAATACCAAAGATATTTTCAATAACAAGTGAACCTGTCATTAGCGCAACGGAAAGCGGGCCAATAACTGTGATAAGCGGAATCAGTGCATTACGAATCGCGTGTTTCCATGCAACTTCCACACGATTATTCCCTTTGGCTTTGGCCAGTAACACATAATCCGAACCAAACACGTCGATAAGCTCCGTTCTCATAAAACGGGCGGCTGTGGCGAGTGGGAACATAGCGAGTGCCAGAGCTGGTAGTATCGTGTATTCAAATGTACCCCAACCAGCAACGGGTAGCCATTCCAATTTTGCACCAATCCAATACTGCAAGAGTGCTGCGAATACGAATGAAGGAATAGATTTCCCTAATATCGCTATAAAGGTACTCGTATAATCGGGCCATTTATTCTGATACATTGCGGCTATAACACCAAGAATAATACCAAATAATAGTCCAAAAACAATAGCTTCTAATGCAATCGTTATCGAAGGCCCTATCAGATTTCCTAGAATTTCAGATACCGGTCTATTGTCCAACTGGAAAGATACCCCTAAATCACCGTGTAACAAATCCCCCATGTAGCGAAGATATTGTACTGGCACTGGATCATTTAATCCATATTGATCATTCATAATCTGAATTTGCTCTGGTGACATTTTTGCTTCATTACGATACGGTGAACCCGGTAGATATTGCATTAAAATGAATGTCACTGTCGCGATAATGAACATCGTAATTACCATATACATTAGCCTTTTTAATCCATATTTAATCATCTCTACACCCCCCGATACAATTTATTTTATAGAATATTTTCTTATTTTATCATAAGCCTGCAACCATAGCGAGCTTTGTTTTCTAATTAACTGTTTTTTTCTAGCTTTTCATAATGGCTCGATTTATAAAGAGATTCCAGCGATGCTTATTTCATTAAGTTTAGAACAAATCCCTTTCGTAACAAACACATCAAGCTGTCTAAAAATTCATTTCGAGTATTCTGCAACTCAAGCATAATAAACTGATTTTTTCATTGTTTATCATTCGGATATGTAACTAATCCTTATTCATCATCAAAAGAGAGAGTATATAGAATATACTCTCTCAATCAAAGTCAAGCATTTCTTAAATCATATGCGTTAAACTTATTTTCCAGAGATATACGTGTTTTTGAACGTATAATCAGGACCAAACGCATTTTTTTGTAGATCTTTCACGTATGGTTGTTCCAAGAATGCTTTCGCACGTTGGTAAAGTGGTTGAATCGCTTGATCTTTTGTGATTAGAATTGGTTCTGCTTTAAGCATTTCGTCCCAACGAGCTTGTGAATCACCAGCAAGAGCACCTGACGCTTGATCCATGATCTTGTCATAATCTGCGTTAGAATAGCTCATTCTGTTTTGTGTATTGCCTGTTGTGAATAAGTTCAAGAAGGTAGATGGATCTTGATAATCTGGTCCCCAAGCACTCATAGAGAAATCATAATCTTGTTTTTGGTCATTTGCTAAACGGATTTTAAATGGTACGTTTTTAAGCGTTACTTTCAAGCCAGATAGGTTTTTCTCCCATTGGTTTTGTAAGAATTCACTTGATTTTTTCGCATTTTCTGTATCATCACTTGTAAATTCAAGGTTTAATGAAGTAACGCCTAGTTCTTTCAAACCTTGTGTCCAAGCTTTTTTCGCTGCATCTAAATCATAAGTTCCAACATCGCCAACTTCATCGCGGTAGTCTTTGTTATCTTTAGGATCGAAAGTGAATTTCTTAGGAACTAAACCGTTTGCTGGGATAGAACCGTTTTGTAGAACAGTATCTACATAGCTTTGTTTGTCCATAGAAAGCGCTAGGGCTGTACGGATGTTTTTGTTCGCAAGTGGTGTTTTCTTACCATTACGTTCTTGGTTAAATTTAATGTAGAATACAGATGACTCTTCTTCTACTTTATAGTCGTCTTTACCTTTGTTTTGTGCTGCATATTCAGCTGATAATAGAGCTTTGTCTAATTTACCAGTATTATATAAGTTTACGCTAGTTCCTGGATCTTGAACTACTTGTACGTTAATCTTCTTCAGTTTAACAGCTTTTTTATCCCAATATTTATCATTCGGTACGAACGCCCAAGTTTTACCTGTTCCGTTCCAATCAGTTAATTTGAATGGTCCGTTGTAAAGGATGCTATCGCTATCTAAAGCGTATTTATCGCCTTTACTTTCAACAAACTTTTGGTTAAGTGGGAAGAATGTTGGGAATGCTAGTAATGAATCGAAGTAAGCCGTTGGTTGAACCAATGTTACTTCTAATGTATTATCGTCTACTGCTTTGATTCCTAATTCAGAAGGTTTTTTCTCACCTTTGATGATTTCAGAAGCATTTTGAACTAATCCATCAAATAAGTAAGAATAAGTTGCTGCTGTTGTTGGATCTACGGCACGTTGCCATGAGTATACATAATCTTGCGCTGTTACAGGATCTCCATTAGACCATTTTGCATCATCGCGAAGTTTGAATGTATAAACTTTTTTGTCGTCACTAACTGTTGCTTTCTCAGTAGCGCCTGCAGGTTGAGCTACACCATCTTTATCAAGTGCATACAGACCTTCATTTGTTTGGTTAATTACGTTTAATCCAACTGCATCATCTGCTTTGGTACTATCCGCTGATGGGATAAGTGCTGATTCCATCAAGTTCAATACTTGCTCCGAATCTTTTGAGCCTCCACTAGATTTGGAATCACTTCCGCCTCCACATGCTGCTAGTACCACGCTTAGTACTAATGTTAATCCTAAAACTAAAAACAATTTAGATTTTTTCATTAGTAAACCTCCCTTTTTTATTTTTCAGAAAAATCATTCCGCTTACTATTATACTCTAAAAATTTGAGCTTTGTAAATTATTTTTTCGAAATATACGAAAACAAGGATGAAAGTTATAAGTTATTGCAAAATTTCCGCAAACTGACACAATTAGCCTATCCCAATGCCAAATGAACATTGTTCTGGTAATCTATCACTTTGTGTGAATCTAGCAATTATCTTTTCCCTTTTATTAAGTTTTCTGAATAAATAAATCGATTAAAATAATATGATCCAATGCTCCACTGTTTCAAACACGTTATGTACTCGAAAACAATTTTATTTTTGAATGTATAATATTTAGTCGAAATACAATCCACTAACTTTTAGTAGGATTATATTTATTTATATACTTTTTTTCGTCATCTGTCTACATAAATACACTAAAAAATAAAAAAACTTTAACAAAAAATTTACAAAGTGTTTATATAAGCCATTTCCAAGCTATCTCTCAATGACAGAAAATTTAACTAGTTTTGTTAGATATTCGCGCTGATGAGGGTTTCATTTCCATTTATTCTTTATAGAAGGAAGGCGAAGTACCTCTCCCTAATAATAGGAGAAATACTTCGCCTTTAAGCCCTTGTTTATTTAATCTCAATCCACTGATAAGAATACGGTGCGCCGAATAGATGCGAAACGAAACCTGTCATTTTTGGATTTTGTAGTGCTGCTACGCCATTTTGATAAAGTGGTGCTACGCCCGTATCTTGTTCGATGAGAATTTTCTCTGCTTGTAGAAGTGCTTTCCAACGTTCTTCTGGTTTTGTTGCTAGTGTTGTTGCTGCTTCTTTTAGCAATTTGTCGTATTCTGGGTTCGAATAGCTTGAACGGTTATAGCTACTTGTTGTTTCGAATACGCCAAGGAATGTGGATGGATCTTGATAATCCGGGCCCCAACGTGCTAGTTGTAGTTCGTAATCTTGTGTTTCATCCAATTTCAAACGTGATTTGTATGGCACTGTTTTGATGTTTATTTTTAGGCCATCTAGACTTGTTTGAAGTTCGTTTTGGATGTATTCGGACATTTTTTTACTGAATTCTTGGTCGTCGCTAAGGAACTCAAGTGTAATACTGTCTTGTCCTAGTTCTTGTTTTGCTTTCTTCCAGTATTCTTGTGCTTTAGCTTTATCATACGTTAATAGATCGCCGTTTTCTTTGCGGAAATCTTCTTTTGTTTCAGGATTAAAGGTGAACTTCGATGGTACGAGCCCGTCAATTGGTTCAGAACCGTTGGCAAGGACAGTATCCACCATCGTTTCTTTGTCTATCACAGTTGCGATAGCTTTACGTGCATTTTCATTGGCAAAAATGGTCGCTTTACCATCTAGCTTCTGATTAAATTTGAGGAAATAAACGAAAGCATCTAGATTGGACGTGAAATCTTTATCGCTTTGTTTTTGTTTCGCGTAATCACCGGAAAGTGTCGCGCGGTCAAGTTTGCCTGTTGTATATAAGTTTACAGCGCTTCCTGGATCTTTGATTACTTGCAGATTGATTTTATCTAACTTAATATCGCCTTTGTTCCAATACTTATTGTTCTTTTCATACGACCATGATTTGCTGGTGTTGTTCCAGTCTTTCATCGTGAACGCACCGTTATAAATCATATGCTCGCTATCTTTGGCGTAGTCTTTACCTTGTTTCTCAACATATTCTTCATTTTGTGGATAGAATGTTGGGAATGTTAGTAGCGAATGGAAATATGGAACTGGTTGTTCTAGCGTTACTTCGAGTGTGTTATCATCAATTGCTTTTACGCCAAGTTCTTCTGGCTTCATTTCACCGTTTGTAATTTTTGTTGCATTTTTAACTACACCACTGAAAATAACGGCGTATTCTGCAGCTGTTTTCGGATCTACTATTTTTCTCCAAGAATATACGAAATCTTTCGCGGTAACGGATGTGCCGTTTGACCATTTAGCATCATCACGTAATTTGATCGTGTAAACCGTTTGGTCATCATTAATTTCGGGATCTGCTTTCGCTACACCTGGTTGTACTTGATCATCTTTATCCAAATAATACAAGCCTTCGAACACCGTGTTTTGAGCCGTAAAACTAACACCGTCTGTTCCTTTTTTAGAATCCATCGATGGAATTTCAGCTGATTCCATTAGATTTACCGTTTTCTTGCCTGATGTGCTGACTTCATCTTTGCTTGTATCTCCGCCTCCACATGCCACAAGTACTGCGGTCATGATAGTGAGCATCAATAGCAAGCCCCAATTTTTCTTCAACTTCATAAATAACCCTCTCCCTTTTTCAAGTGTAGAATTACTATATACTATTTTTTCAGAAAAATAAAGCAGTTTTTATAAATTCGATTAATTTAATTTTATTATATAAATGCAAATACCTTGCGCGCGTTAGTCTTTTGCTGTGTTAAAGTTTTTTGAATTTATTTCGCTATTATGCTGGATTGAATAGTTTTTTTACTTTATTTATGATAAAGTGGAGAGAGAATTTTTGATTGGAAGGTGACATTTTTGCTCAAGCGTGTAACAATTTTTGCAGTCATTCAAGAGATTTTAATATTTTTTATTATGCTTACTTTTTATTGGCAAGTTTCACTGCTTTACTACATCAACGTTTCCTTTATCGTAGCTGCGATTGTATTTCTCGTCGGTTTGATACTGTATATTATGCAATCTGGTTTCTTTGACTTGATCCATACTGGGATGCGAAAAGTGACTCGGAGAATGCGTCGGGAAGAGGAAAATGAGTTTGCTGATGTGCCTTTGTCGAAATTGGTGAATGTTGGTTATCTTAGTTTGTTGTATAGCTCGCTTGTCGTGCTTGCTACGAGCTTTATTGCCCTCGGTTTTTACTATAGTTAAAGCATTGACGGCTAGTCTATTTCTTGCTATTATGAGGGTATATATTTAAATGTGTTAGCAAAGAGATTAGTAGATTTAGGCTCGTTTACTTTAGAGAATCTGTGGTTGGTGAAAACAGATAGCGACCTTTTTGGAATGGACTCTTTGGCATCATTTGTGAACATTGGAGTAGCAAATGACGGGTTAAACCGTTATCTTTAGAGATGATTTTTCATTTCGCTAAGTGATTTCTTTAAATAGAGATACTTAGGGTGGTACCGCGGATATAACGTTCGTCCCTATTTTTATAATTGGGATGGGCGTTTTTTTATTGATTATGAGGAGGAAATAATGATGAAACAGACTATTTTTTCAGGGATTCAGCCGAGTGGGGATTTAACTTTAGGAAACTATATTGGTGCTTTGAAGCAGTTTGGCCAATTTCAAGAGGAATATGAGTGTTTTTATTGTATCGTGGATGAGCATGCGATCACTGTACCGCAGGACCGCCTGGAGTTACGCCAACGAATTCGCAATTTAGCAGCGCTTTATTTGGCTGTTGGACTCGATCCAGAGAAGTCGACGTTATTTATTCAATCAGAGGTTCCAGCGCACGCGCAGGCGGCTTGGATTTTACAGTGTAACGTGTATATTGGTGAGCTTGAGCGAATGACGCAGTTTAAGGATAAATCGACTGGTAAGGCTGGTGTAAGCGCTGGGTTGTTGACGTACCCTCCATTGATGGCAGCGGATATTTTGTTGTATCAAACGGACTTGGTTCCTGTTGGCGATGATCAGAAGCAACATATTGAGCTGACGCGTGATTTAGCGGAGCGATTTAATAAGAAAAATGCGGATACGGATGTTTTTGTTGTTCCTGATATTTATATTGCGAAACAAGGCGCACGTGTGATGTCGCTTCAAGACCCGACGCGTAAAATGAGTAAGTCGGACGATAACAAGAAGAACGCGATTTTCTTGCTTGATCCGCCGAATGTGATTACGAAAAAAATTAAGAGCGCGATGACGGATTCTTCTGGGATCGTTCAATTTGATAAAGAGAATAAGCCTGGCGTGTCAAACCTGCTTACGATTTATTCTGCGATTACTGGTGAGTCCATCAAAGAACTTGAGGCAAAATATGAAGGCAAGGGATATGGTGATTTTAAATCGGATCTTGCTGAGGTTGTCGTGAATGAACTAGCGCCGATTCAAGAGCGTTATGAGCATTTTTTGAAGTCTCCTGAACTAGATGATATTTTAGATAAAGGCGCAGAAAAAGCAGCCCGTGTTGCTAATAAAACGCTGAAGAAAATGGAGAATACGATCGGTTTGGGTCGTAAAAGAAGATAATACGCAGAAAAATCCCGTCACGACTTTGAGCTGTGACGGGATTTTGATTTTTAGATGATGTTTAGTTCTACTTCGATGTTGCCACGCGTTGCTTTCGAGTATGGACAAACTTGATGTGCGGTTTCTACTAATTTTTGCGCCGTTTCTTTGTCTACGCCTTCGATATGAACGTCTAGCACTACACCGATTTTGAAACCATTGTCTTCTGGATCGCTGTATAAAGATACTGTTCCTTCGACTGTGCTTGGTGCTTCTATTTTTTGTTTGGACATGACAAGTTCTAATGCACTGTTAAAACACGCTGAGTAGCCGGCTGCGAATAATTGTTCTGGATTTGAGCCTGAACCGCCCTCTCCGCCTAATTCTTTTGGTGATACGATATCTTGGAAGAAAATATTATCTGGAGAATGTACTTCCCCTTTACGTCCGCCGGTATTGATTACTGTTGTTTCATATAATTTTTTCATTTTTTATTCCTCCATTATTTTCTTGTATTTTGGTCGTCAATTCCTGTACTCCCTGAAGCATCTGTAAGTAATCTTCTTGCGTGAAGGCGAGCTTGGCAATACAGTCATCCACACTCTCTAAAACGGCTTGCTTCATGTCTTTTGCTTTCTCGGTAAGTTCGATGTAAACTTTTCGTTCATCGTCTTTACTACGTGATCGTTTGACCCATTCCATGTTTTCCATTCGTTTCAACATCGGCGTTAAGGTTCCGCTGTCGAGCGCGAGATGGCTTCCTAGTTCTTTAACTAACTGTTTTGGCTCTTCCCAAAGCGCTAAGAGAACTAGATATTGTGGATAAGTAAGTTGAAAAGGTTCCAATGCCTGTCGGTAAAATTTTGTAAATTCGCGTGAGGCAGTATAAATAGAAAAGCATAGTTGTTCTTCTAGGATTCGTTTTTGGCTGGCCATGATTCTTCCTCCTATTTAATTTGTGCGCAATTTAATTGTAAGCTATTCATTATGAAAAAGCTATTTTTTTGCTCAAAAAAAGGAGATATCTCAAAATCAGATATCTCCTTTTGTCGTATTATTGATATTTCTTGAAAACAAGTGTTGCGTTATGTCCACCAAAACCAAAGGAATTGGACATTGCCACATCCACATTCATTTCGCGGGCTACGTTTGGAACGTAGTCTAAATCGCAAACTGGATCTGGATTATTTAAATGAATCGTTGGAGGCACTACACTGTCGCGGATTGCGAGTACACTGAAGATCGCTTCAATACCGCCAGATGCGCCTAGTGTATGACCTGTCATTGATTTTGTAGAGCTAATCGCTAGTTTTTTAGCATGCTCGCCAAAAACTGTTTTGATTGCTTGTGTTTCGTAATCATCGTTGTATGGCGTGCTTGTACCGTGGGCATTGATATAATCTACGCCATCGATTCCAATTTGAGCGTCATTTAGCGCCATTTGCATCGAACGAGCGGCACCTTCTCCGCCTGGAGCTGGAGCAGTAATATGGTAGGCGTCACCAGTCGCGCCGTAACCAACCACTTCGGCATAAATTTTAGCACCGCGGGCTTTGGCATGTTCTAGCTCTTCTAAAATAAAGATCCCAGCGCCTTCGCCGATGATAAAACCGTCGCGATCCACGTCGAATGGACGGCAAGCTGTTTCTGGATCTGGATTCAGTGACAAGGCTTTATTGGCAACGAAGCCTGCAACGGACATTTTCGTGATTGGCGCCTCAGCACCACCGGTAATCATCACGTCAGCATCGCCGCGTTGGATGACTTTAAAAGCATCACCAATCGAGTTCGTAGCTGTAGCACAAGCCGTTACTGTCGCTGAATTGATTCCTTTTGCGCCGTGACGAATCGACACTTGACCACTCGCCATATCGGGAATCATCATTGGCACGAAAAATGGGCTAACGCGGCGGTGACCACGATTTAAAAAGACCTCATATTGCGTTTCAAACGTTTCCATACCACCGATTCCTGAACCAATCCAAACACCAACGCGCTCGGCATTCGAATCATCAATTGTCAAACCAGCATCGGCAACCGCCATATCCGAACTTGCAATCGCATAATGCGTGAAGCGGTCCATTTTGCGAGCATCTTTTTTCTCAATATACTTCTCAATATCAAAATCCTTCAGTTCCGCAGCTATTTTAACTGGGAAATCATCGCGATTAAGTCGTGTAAGTTCAGCAACACCATTCACACCTTTTTTGGCATTTTCCCAAGCTGTTTTGGCGTCATTACCTATTGGAGTAACAGCACCAACACCCGTTACTACGACACGTTTGTTCTCCATCATTTCATCTCCTCTTCTACCATTATCACATACAAAATAACTTCCACTAATATTAGCAGTAGTTGGTCCTACGAAAAATTACTATTACCACATAACAAAAATATAAAAAGACACCCTCATTATATCATAAATGAAAGTCAATTTCTTAAAAAGTTAGCATTTGCGCGTAAACAAACTACTAAACTTACAACAAAATTAAGAGCTACCGAGAATTTGGAATTAAATTGGTATCTGGGTAGCCTACTTATTCTGATTTAAACAAATTGAGCGAAAGCGTTTGTATTCTGCAAGTTTGGTGGAAGCCGGAAGCGGAGTGTACGACTTGTACATGAGAACCGGAAGTCCACCAAACTTGCAGAATGCGAGCGTTTGTCGCCAATTTATCCAAGGTAGACATAAATTCTATTTATTTACCCCACTTTAGGATTAGAGCACCCCATGTAAGGCCACCACCAAAACCTACTAGTAAAATATTGTCATCCTCTTTAATGCGATTTTCTTCAACAGCGTCAACTAGCGCTAAGACAATAGAAGATGCCGATGTATTTCCGTATTTATGAACGGTTTTCATTAATTTTTCTTCCGGTAAGCCTAGGCGTTCACGAGACGATTCCATGATACGAATGTTCGCTTGATGCGGAATTAATAAATCTAATTCTTCTTTTTCTAGACCTGCACTCTCAAGCACGCGTAACGATGCTTCACCCATTTGACGCACGGCAAAACGGAAAACTTCGCGGCCATTCATGTATAGTTTACGTTTTTCGTTTAAGTTTAAATATTTACCGCCTGATCCGTCTGAACCTAGATCAAAAGATAACAAACCGCGGCCATCAGAAACTGGCCCCATAACAACTGCTCCAGCGCCATCGCCGAAAAGGACCGCTGTGCTGCGATCATCCCAATCTGTAATTTTTGATAGTTTATCTGCACCAACAATGACGATATTTTTGTATGCGCCTGTTTGGATGAATTGTGCGGCTGTTACCGTTCCGAATGTGAAACCGGCACATGCTGCTCCTAGATCCATTGCTGCTGCATTGTTTGCGCCTAAACGGTCTTGAATAATGTTACCCACGGATGGGAAATTGGATTCTTGTGTTACTGTTGCCACGATAATTAGATCGATGTCCGCTGGTGTTAATCCTGCGTTTTCGATCGCTGCTTTTGCTGCTTCGTAAGCCATATCGTGTACATATTCATCTTCACGCGCGATGTGGCGTTCTTCGATTCCTGTTCTCGAGCGAATCCACTCGTCGGATGTATCCATCATTTTTTCTAAATCTGCATTTGTTAATACGCGTTCTGGTACATATTTTCCAACACCTAAAATACCTGCATTCATTTTTGTATTCCTCCAAGAAAAATTAGTGGTGAAGCGCCTTAACTCGCTTCGGGGTCGTACATATAAAAAAAGGATAATTGCTGTTTTTGCGAATGAGTAGGTGGTAATTTGGGGTTTTCTGGCCTCGCGTATTTTGTTTGGTGAATTGGCGAGGCTTTTGGTTTGTAGCTTTCCCAATCCAGCCTTACACGCCATCCCCTCGGAAATAGTGACAAACACGGCAAAAGTCTAAGTGATGGCTTGCACCATGTTTGTCACTATTTCTGTCAGGGATGAGCCAGCATGTTCAGCTTTTTTTATTACCTGGTCCTAATTTTAACAGACAATCACTTATTTAACAATAGAAATTATCAAATTGCATTCCTCACAAGTAAATAAGCCGAGCCTCAACAGTTGGCTCAGCATATTTTACGTATGTCATCTAAGTAACAGTATTACTTAGTAAAAATAATATTATAAATTCCAAACCCTGACCGACTATCTGAAATTAGAAATTTAACAGTTGTTGCATCAGTAATATCATACTCATAATGATGTGAAGTTATATCAGCACGTATATTTTCTTGATATTTTTGCACACCACTCAATTCAACTTTCATTTTAGCGTCTTCTAGAGAGCTTGTGGATTCGTCTAACTTACCGATATCAAATTCCATTTTAGTAAACTTTGTATCCGTATTTAATAAAGCTATATTATCTCCGAAACTATATTCTTTAAAAATAAAGCCATCATTTATGATTTTCCCACCTACATGGTAGTCTTCGTCAGTATTTTCAAGCGAGGTATAGTTCTCCCCACCATATAATATACTGTATTGTTCTGATAAAGCTTGTTTTGTAACCTTTTGATCAGATTTAGATCCAATGTAAATGGTTTTAGCATCTTCATCATAGTTTAATTCTTGATCAATGAGACTTTTCAATATATCTTCATTATAGTAGATTGAATCATTAACAGCTGCAATTACATTATTACCTTTGTTAGTTGGCAAACCATCTACAACTAAAGATATTTTGCTTAATTCTGCGTATTTCTTTTGTGCTAAGTCTTTATTTTTTTCAGATAATTTACCTTGTTCTTGTGCTTGATTAGCTATTGTATATTTTAATTCACTATTTTCTTTTTTTAATTTTTCAATTTCGGATATCTTTTCTTCATATCCTGGGAATATGACCGGAATTCGCTCTTCAGGGCCTAGATAAGGAAATGCTGCAATAACGATACCAGCATAAGCAACTAGAAGAGGTGAGAAATCTTTTATAATTCCCAACGTAGTTTGCTCTTTTTTATTAACATTCTTTAAATTAAATTTCCAAAATAGAACTCCTGAAATAACGATAACGAATAATATAATTACTAATAGTACAACTAAAAATATATTCAATGTAAATTCTCCTTTTATCTCTATGTAATATCTTCTATATTGTACTCTATTAAAACTTACGCTTAAAGAATGCTAGAACATTCAATATAGACACTCACATAGTTATCATATCCTAAATCATAGTCAAGAACAGCCCTCCTATAATATGGTATCACGGACTCGATTTATTGTAAACGTTTTTTTACAATATATTCATATATATAGACAAATACTTGTTCAATTTATCGTTTTTATGCTAGAATGATGACAGGAATCCTTGAATGGAGGTGTTGTGTCATGCGTTATATTGTGACATTTTTCTGGGTGTTTATTTTAGCTCAAATGTCTGAGTATGTTGCTGCTTCTGTTATTGCAACGACTTACGATTTCACAATGGGAACTATTATGGCGGTCGCTATTTCCATCGCGATTTTCATTATTCCTGTATTGATGCCCAAAGAAAGCGAAACTTACGATATCAAATAAAAAAAGTATGTTGACCAAAAAACTGGCCAACATACTTTTTTTATTTATTCACCTAGATAATATTTGTTCGTTGGTTTTAATTCATCATCCAATTCGTACACTAATGGTACGCCGGTTGGAATCTCAACTTCCATGATATCATCGTCACTGATACCTTCTAAAAATTTGACTAAAGCGCGTAAACTGTTACCATGTGCTGCGATGACGACGCGTTTGCCACTTTTTATTTCTGGTGCGATTGTGTCCATCCAATATGGGATAACGCGTTCTAGGGTTACTTTTAGATTTTCGCCTGTTGGAATTGTGCTCGTATCTAATAACTGATAGCGGCGATCATTTTTTGCTTGGCGTTCGTCACCTTCTTCTAGTAATGGTGGTAATGTGTCATAGCTACGACGCCATAGTTGGACTTGGTCTGCCCCGTATTTTTTGGCTGTTTCTTCTTTGTTTAGGCCTTGTAATGCGCCGTAATGTCTTTCGTTTAAGCGCCATGATTTGTACACGGGAACCCACAATTGATCGGAACCTGCTAAGGCGAAATCCAGTGTTCGGATAGCGCGGGTTAGGACTGATGTGAAGGCCACGTCGAATTCAAGTCCTGCTTCTTTAA
Source organism: Listeria weihenstephanensis (assembly GCF_003534205.1). Lineage (NCBI taxonomy): Bacteria > Bacillati > Bacillota > Bacilli > Caryophanales > Listeriaceae > Paenilisteria > Paenilisteria weihenstephanensis. The sequence continues at coordinate 2,711,098 of NZ_CP011102.1, forward strand.
TTAGCTCGCCTGCTCTTTTTGCCTCTTCAACGCCTTGTTCTGATAAGTCGACATCATGCCAACCTGTAAATAGGTTTAACTTGTTCCACTCACTTTGTCCGTGACGAATTAATACTAATTTCATTTCTTTCATCCTCTCCGCATTTCATTTCCATACCACTTGCATTTTTCCCTATTTTCTTAAGTATAAAACGCTTTGCTCGGAAAAGAAAGTCTGAGCAAAGCGCTAAGCATAACTATTGAAAAACTAATTTCAGCGATATCCTCGCTAAACCTCCGCGTGGAATTTTTAGTTGTTCACAATATCAAAATCGAATGCACCATCTTTTAGTGTGATTGCTACTTCGGAATGTGGCAAGATGTTTCCTGCAACGATTTCACGGGCAAGTGGTGTTTCGATTTGGCGTGTGATATAGCGTTTCAATGGACGAGCGCCGTAAACTGGATCGTACGCCTCTTCAGCAATGAATTCTTTCGCTTCGTCTGTCATCGTGATTTTCATTTCTTGACCAGCAAGACGCGCTTCCAATTCCGCAACCACTTTTTCAACAATGCCTTTGATGTTTTCAAGAGTGAGTGGTTTGAAAAGAATAATATCGTCTACACGGTTCAAAAATTCAGGCTTGAAGGATGCTTGTAGAACTTCTAGCACGTCCTCTTCTAGCTTCTCGGAGATTTCGCCATTTACCGTGCGTTCGAGTAACATTGTGGAGCCAATATTCGACGTCATGATGATCACCGTATTTTTAAAATCGATCAGGCGTCCTTGGGAATCGGTGATACGACCGTCATCCAGCACTTGGAGTAAGATATTGAACACATCGGGATGCGCCTTTTCAATTTCATCAAGTAAAATGATCGAATACGGATTGCGTCGAACGGCTTCAGTTAGTTGACCGCCTTCTTCATAGCCAATATATCCTGGAGGAGCACCGACAAGTCTTGATACGGCGTGTTTTTCCATGTACTCCGACATATCGATTCGAATCATGTGATCTTCCGCATCAAAAAGATTGAAGGCTAGTGCTTTGGCCAGTTCGGTTTTTCCGACACCAGTTGGGCCTAGGAAAATGAAGGAACCAATCGGGCGACGCGGATCTTTAATTCCGGCACGTGCACGAATCACAGCATCACTTACTAATTGTACTGCGTTTTCTTGACCAATGACTTTTTCTTTTAGCGAATCAGCGAGTTTCAACAGTTTTTCACGTTCGCCTTCTACGAGTTTATTCACTGGAATTCCTGTCCATCTGCCGACGATATCTGCAATTTCATTCTCGGTCACTTCTTCTTGTAAAAGTCGATCCTCATTCTCTGTTTTTTCCCGATTTTCTTCTTCTAAAGCGGCAAGTTCTTTCTCCACTTCTGGAATCCGTCCGTGGCGAAGTTCTGCGGCTTTATTTAAATCATAATTATTTTCGGCCTCTTCTAATTCATGACGTAAATGTTCGATTTGTTCACGAACTTCTCTGATTTTGCCGATTTCATTTTTCTCAGATTCCCATTTTGATTTCATCTTGTTGGCTTCTTCTTTATAATCTGCGAGCTCTTTTTGGAGTATTTCCAAACGGCGTTCACTCGCTGGGTCCTTCTCTTCTTTTAGCGCGGCTTCTTCGATTTCTAATTGCATCACTTTACGCGTTACTTCGTCGAGCTCACTTGGCATCGAATCAATTTCCACGCGGATCGTTGCGCACGCTTCATCCACAAGGTCAATCGCTTTATCTGGCAAAAATCTGTCGGTAATATAGCGGTTCGAAAGTGTCGCTGCTGCAACAAGCGCATTATCGTGAATGTTAACCCCATGATGAATTTCAAAACGTTCTTTTAGTCCCCGTAAAATGGAAACTGTATCTTCGACGGTTGGTTCAGGAACAAGCACTTTTTGGAATCTCCGTTCAAGTGCTGGATCTTTTTCAATGTATTGACGGTATTCGTCGAGTGTTGTAGCGCCAATACAGTGAAGTTCCCCGCGGGCAAGCATTGGTTTTAGCATATTTCCCGCATCCATCGCGCCATCTGTTTTACCAGCGCCAACGATCGTATGGATTTCATCGATAAATAGTAAAATCTCGCCATCGCTGTCTTTTACTTCTTGTAAAACAGCTTTCAAACGTTCTTCAAACTCACCGCGATATTTCGCCCCAGCAAGTAAAGAACCAATATCCAATGAAATAATCGTCTTATCTTTCAAGCCTTCTGGTACATCTTTTCTGACAATCCGTTGTGCGAGTCCTTCGACGATCGCTGTTTTACCAACACCTGGTTCTCCGATTAGAACTGGGTTATTTTTAGTTTTACGTGATAAAATGCGAATTACATTACGGATTTCAGCGTCACGACCGATGACTGGATCAATTTTTCCAGTGCGCACTTCGGCAACTAGATCGCGACCATATTTTAATAGTGCTTCATATTGTTCTTCTGCGTTTTGTGTTGTCACTCGTTTTCCTCCTCTTATTTGTAGTATTGCTTCATTCAATTGTTTTTTCGAAATCCCGATTGCCTCGGTGATTGGATTCTTTTTCTGATTCATAATCGCAAGCAATAAATGCTCGGTTGATATATAGTCATCCTCGAGCTTTTGCTGCTCTTTTCCAGCATCCGCAATAAGTTCGTATAAAGATGGACTCATCGCTTGGCCGTATTGCACATTGCTTCCCGTTACACTCGGTAACTTCTCTATTTCCGCTTGCACGACAGCTTGTAGTTTTTTGACATCGACTTCCGCGACCTCATATACTCGCTTCGCAAAATCACTTTGTTCAAGCAATGATGCGAAAATATGTGCCGTATCTATTTGTTGTTGCTTACCCTCAATAGCTAGTTGTTGAGCTGCCGCGATTGTTTCTTGGACCTGTTGTGTAAATTTTTGCATTTCCATAGAATAACGCACCTCTTTTCTAGTTTCTTTCTATTATAAAAGATCAGCCGCAAAAATTCCTCCGCTTTAAGAAGGAGTTTTCGAATCACTGACCTTTACTGACCATATGATTATTATAGACCCTTTTTACATATTTGTCCACACAAAAAAGCTAGATTTTGAGCATTTTTCCTTGGTATACCTCTCGTACAGTCTTATTGTGATGTCCTCATAAATAGCAGAAATTATGATGTAGTAGTACGGATTAACAAACTCCTACTTCAATCCAAAATTCGACATCGATGATAAAAGCATGCAGCAAAGCGCCCATGTTCCCTAAATCTCTAAACCTCCAAAACCCAGAATTCACCAGTAAACCAAAGCGTGCCCGCCAAATGATTAGTTCCTAGGCAAAAGCGAGCACCGAAGCGGAATGTACGATTTGTACATGAGCATCGGAGCACAGCTTTTAACGACGGAAATGATCGTTTGGCGGGCACGCTTTTGATGAATTAGTTGCGGCCGGTGAAAAGCCTTAAAAGAAACAAGAACAAGTTCAAGAAGTCCAAATACAAGCTCAGCGCAAGTACCGGCACATCCTTCATCGTAACATCCCGTTTCATAATCTGATTAAAATCGAATAAAATATACAGCGAGAACAATAACGTCCCTGCTCCTGCAAAAATCGTTGACATCAACGAACCTAGCGGGAAAAAGATCGAAATTAGCGAGATAACAACTAAAATAATCAATGCCGCGAATAATCCTTTTGCCATGAAAGATAAATCAGTTTTCATCTTCGCACCGACAAATCCGAGTACCGTAAAAGTAACCGTTGCCGTTGCAAAGGCCATCAGAACCGCGTTACCAGCTCCTGCGTCCAAATACCATTGCAATGTTGGCGCTAAAACTAAACCTGTTACAAAGGCAAATGCCAATAATAAACCATAGCCTATTTTCGAGGCACTCTTGCTACGGCGTACAAAGATCATCGCGATCAATAACGCAAATTCTAAAACAACAAGCGGTATATAAAACGACATCGGAATCCCGCGACCAATCACCGTCCCAAGCGTCGCCATTACTAAAGAAATGACAAACCAGTTTAGTACCTTTTGCATAATTTCTGCCTTCGTGGCGCCTGTCACTGTTTGTTCTGCACTGCTATACGTATCATTCATCTAATTCTCTCCCATCCATGGATTATGAATTTAGTATACCATGACGAGAATTGCTTGAAAACCTTTCATTTACAAATTCCCCGTTACCTATAAACCAAATTGAGATAAAATCGCACTGCCAAGACCAAACATGGCAACATAATATATTTTTGTGGATTTTCGGACATGCAAATGAACATTATCAATTATTAATAAGATAATGTTGGCGTATTTTATTAGTGTAAAGTAGTAAAGAAACACGTTCATGTTGATTAGATTAAGGTTCTTTTTATATCGTTTCGATCATGCCGAAACCCATACCGCGCATTGAGCCGATACCGCCTTGGACAAAATGATTTAATAAATAAGGTTGGCCGACAAGCTCAAATTTACCGAGCGAGCAAGCAACGTGAAGATTATAACATACAACAACAGTCTTTTTAATGGCTACTTTTTTAAATTGTAATGCCTCGATATCATCTTTTACGTATTCGCCAAATTTATCACGTAATTGAAAATATAGATTTCGTTTTAAAATCGCTTCAAAAGCATCCTCTTCCCACCAATAAAACCAGTCTTTTCTCGTCTCTTTATTATGGTCTCGGCATACAATTGGCGACAGCGTTTTAAATGCGATTCGGTCGGAAACAATCGGTTCTTCACGCACAATTTTAATATCTTTCACTCGAATTTGATTCATTGTTGAAAATGGCAGTAATTTATTCCGCACGTTCATGAGTGCATTGTAATAATTAATACCTAGCTCCGCATCGGCCGTAGCAAAATTGATCACTAATTTTTTCTGTTCTAACTCAATAACAGTCCCGTTAAATACTGGTTTTGGAAGGTATACGGAGAATGTAAAGTTTTTCTGTTTATTACCGCCATACATTTCTTTATACTTTTCCTCATTTGACTTCGATAAACCCGCTTTCATCACGCTGACGACTTTCCGTCTATAATCTGCCGGAATCTTATCCGACGTCAACTCGCAACTAATTTTAAGTCTCATCCCTATCCCCCTCTTGATTGTTTCCATTCAATACTAATATATCACTTTTTTACAAATACATCCAACAGAAGCATCCTCTTCCCTTATCAAAATATCTTTAGTACAATACATACATGAAGCTGTTTAAACAAATAAGCAAAAACGGGGGTACATACATTGGGAAAAGCTGTTTATCATGATATCTATTTAGAGCTGAAAAAAGACATTGAGGAAGACCAATATGCTTTTAAAGAAATGTTGCCAACAGAACAAGTGCTTATCAAGCGCTTCAATTGCAGTCGCAACACTGTTCGTCGAGCTATTTCCGAACTTGCAAAAGATGGTTATATTCAAAGTGTGCGCGGTAAAGGGGTCATGGTCATTCACCGACATGAGTCGATTGAGTTCATGTTTGGCGGCGTGGAAAGCATGAAAGAATCCTTCGTTCGCAACCATAAAACGTTTCAGACCGAGGTCGTTCATTTTGAGGAGTTAACGGTGGATGAGGCGCTGGCTCAAAAAACGATGCTATCGGTCGGTACCGAAGTTTATTATATAAAGCGGCTCCGTTTAGTTGAAGATGAGGCGCTGATTCTTGATGTGAATTATTTTGATCGTTCCGTTGTCCGCGATTTAACACCTGAAAAAGCGGCCGCATCGATTTATGAATATATTGAAGAGGAGCTAAAAGTGAAAATCGTAACTTCGAAGCGCTATATCGTCGTTGAAAAAGCACAAGAAGATGATAAAAAATATCTTGATTTAGCAGGCTATGATTGCCTTGCCGTCGTGAAAAATTACGCGTACGATGCAAATGGCACGATGTTTGAATATACCGAATCGAGACACCGCCCAGATCGGTTTGTATTTTTCGATTCTGCGCAGCGGTTAAAAGGGTAATCCACGAACTCCACTTTCACTCGTTAAAATGTGCCATCAAGTAGCATCCAATAAATCCATTGCAAAACAATCCGATATCACGTTAACACTGCAAGAAAAACAATGAATCGAAACTTTTTAACCCTGAAACCTCGCCTTGGCGGGGTTTCTTTAAATTTGTTTAAACAAATTTAAAGAAAAGGCTTGCATAAGTTGTTTAAACAACTTATAATAAACCTATTGAAAATGAAATCGATTACATTTTATAGTTAGCTCAGAAAGAGGGGAATTTAAAATGGTAAAAGTGACAAAAAAGAACGTCGCGGCGATTATAGCAGCGATTGGTGGCGAAGATAATATTAGCATGGCAACGCACTGTATCTCGCGTCTCCGTTTTCAACTCAAAGATGAATCCATTGTAGACGAAGCCGCGCTGAAAGAAATCGACATCGTTCGCGGAAATTTCAGCTCCAACGGTCAATATCAAGTCGTTATTGGACAAGGAACGGTAGATAAAGCTTACGAAGAACTCGTTCGCCAAACAAATGTCAAAGAAGTTACAACGGCAGAACTCAAAAATGAGAACGCTAAGAAATTAAATCCGCTTCAAAAAATCGTAAAAATGCTAGGTGACGTCTTCATTCCAATTTTGCCAGCGATTGTAGCTAGTGGTCTTTTACTTGGTATTAATAATGTCCTCGTTGGTGTAGGAATTTTTGTGGAAGGTAAATCGCTTGTTGATATGTATCCGAATCTGGCTGGTATTGCTGGCATGATTAGTATGATCGCCGGAACCGCTTTTGCCTTCTTACCAGCACTTGTCGGTTGGTCTGCCGTGAAATATTTTGGTGGAAACCCGCTGATGGGGATCGTTTTAGGGCTTGTCCTCGTGAATCCAGCGCTGATGAGTGCTTATGATATTGGCGTGAAAGAACCTCATTATTGGAATTTCTTCGGACTTGAAATCGCGCAAATTGGCTATCAAGGTCAAGTATTGCCAGTTCTTGTGGCCGCTTGGGTATACGCTTCCATTGAAAAAGCGCTCCGTCGCGTGGTTGCCGATGCCTTCCAATTGCTCGTCGTTGCTCCCGTGACACTTCTCGTGACGAGCGCCCTATCGTTAATCGCGATTGGTCCGATCACATTATGGATTTCCAATTGGATTACAGACGGTATTGTAAGCCTATCAAACGTATCACCGATCATTACAGGCGTCCTATTTGGTGGCTGTTTTGCCCTACTCGTTATCACAGGCATGCATCACGCCTTCCTTGCTGTCAATTTACAACTTATTTCAACAACTGGTAGAACGATGTTTTGGCCTATCCAGGCGCTTTCCGATACCGCACAAGGTTCGGCAGCTCTGGCAATGGCATTCGTAACGCAAGATAAAAAGAACCGCAGCATCGCACTCACATCCGCGCTTTCAGCCTATCTCGGCATCACCGAACCCGCCATGTTTGGAGTCAATTTACGAGCCAAATACGCCTTCGTTTGCTCAATGATCGGCGCAGGACTCGCAGGCGGTTTCATCGCTTACAACGGCGTCATCTCACAATCTATCGGTGTCAGTGGATTATTCTCAATCCTCTCGATCACACGAGCTGGCTGGGGCGCTTACGCAATCGGCATGGTTATCGCAATCGGCGTACCATTTGTACTAACATTCATCATCGGCATGGCAAAACGAAAACAAGGAAATACAGGATTCTAGGAGGATTTTAAACATGAATAACGAATGGTGGCAAAAAGGAACAGTATATCAAATTTACCCGCGTAGTTTTAACGACACGAACGGTGATGGTATCGGTGACATCCGTGGCATTATAGAAAAATTAGATTACCTAGCAAAACTCGGCATTGATTTGCTGTGGCTAACACCAATGTACGTATCACCACAACGCGATAATGGCTATGACATTGCGGACTATTACGCGATGGACCCCCAATACGGAACGATGGCCGATTTTGACGAACTCCTAGAAAAAGCTCATGCCCGTGATTTGAAAATTATGATGGATATGGTGGTTAATCACACGTCCTACCAACATCGCTGGTTCCAAGAAGCGCTAAAAGGAAAGGATAATCCGTATCGCGATTACTATATTTGGAAAGATCCCGCGGCAGACGGCGGACCACCGAATAACTGGCTTTCTAAGTTCAGCGGCTCCGCATGGGAACTAGATACCGCATCTGGTCAGTACTATTTACATCTATATGAAGTCGGCATGCCTGATCTCAATTGGGAAAATCCAAAACTACAAGAGGAAATCTATCAAATGATGGCTTGGTGGGGCGAAAAAGGCATCGATGGTTTCCGTCTAGACGTCATTAACAACATCTCCAAGAATCCTGATTTCCCAAATGATTCGCTTGCTACCGCGCAAGATGATGGTCGTAAATTTTACGTTGACGGGCCACACGTTCACGAATATTTGCACCAAATGAACCGTCGCGTTTTTGATAAGTATCATCACGTCACAGTTGGCGAAATGTCCTCCACTACACCAGAAGAATGTATTAAATACACGAATCCCGAGCGTCAAGAACTTAGCATGGCGTTTAATTTCCACCATATGAAAGTCGATTATCCCGACGGTAAAAAATGGGCCAGCGCAAAATACAAACTCACTGACTTGAAACGCGTGATGGCAGAATGGCAGTTGAAAATGGCAGAGGGTGGCGGTTGGAACGCGCTTTTCTGGACGAATCACGATCAGCCAAGGGCACTCGCACGTTTTGCAGATGACCAAGCCTACCGAGAAAAGAGCGCGAAACTTTTAGCGATTATACTGTTCGGCTTACAAGGAACGACCTATATTTATCAAGGCGAGGAAATCGCGATGACCGATGCGAATTTCACGGATATTTCGCAGTATGACGACGCAGAATCTCGCAATGCCTATAAACAAATGCTCACAGACGGCATTTCAGAAGCTGATGCACTACAAATTCTACGTGAAAAATCGCGTGAAAACTCCCGTATCCCGATGCAATGGAATGACGAAAAGCATCACGGTTTTACAGACGGAGAACCATGGTTAGCGCCCATTCACGAGGATAACTGGACCGTCGAAAAAGCACTCGCTGACCCTGATTCGATCTTCTACACATATCAGCGCCTTATTGCCCTGCGTCGCGACCGTGATATTTTTGCAAATGGTGATTTTAAATTACTCGATGCAAAAAGCGAAATTATTTATGATTACGAGCGTCAATGGAATGGCGAAACAGTAATCGTTGTTGGTAATTTTAGCGCAGAGGAAGTCGCTTGGGAATTGCCTGCACGTCACCACGATAAAACATTACAAATTCTTGAATCCAACTATCCGCGTGAAGATATAACAACCAACTTAGTATTACAACCATACGAAGCTCTAATGATCCACTTATCGTAAACGCACGCTAGCGTATTTAAGATCTCTATCAAAATAAACCTTTACATTCAAAGAGTCGCGTGTTAAGATTACTTCATGCGATGAGCCTACAAGCAGTGTGAAGATTCCACTGCCAACCCCTTAAACATCAATGCTTTGTGGAAGGCAGTTTAAGGGCGCTAGAAAAAGCCAGATGAGCAATCATCTGGCTTTTTCATGTCTGCATTTAAAGCAAACCGCACAATCGCAGTCCCTTTTCAATCCCACCGCTATTATTATCCGCAGTAACGAACTCCGCTTTCTCTTTTAATGCCGGCACCGCGTTCTCCATCGCAATCGCGTGGTCAACCGCCCCGAACATCTCCAAATCATTCATGCCATCTCCAAACGCATAAGTCGGCACATCCTCAAAACCCATCACTTCCAAAAGTTTCGCAATGCCCTGCGCCTTAGAACCACCCTTTGGCACCACATCATTACTAAATGGCGTATTCCGCACAAATTGAAAATAAGGGAAACGCTCTGGGAAATAATCATCACCACTTTCAAGCAATAGCAATAACATATAAATCGGTTCCTTCAAGTAAAGTTCCCCGTCGACCTCAGGGGATTCCTCACCCAAAAAACGATAATGCTTCTCCATAACATCATTTTGCACCGTTGCCCGAATTTTTGCCTCCGTATAAAATGCCATTTCCACACCTTGAGACTTTGCGCCTTCATGTAGCGCCGTAATCTCATCGACATCAATTGGATTCGTGTAAACTTCTTCCCCATCATATAAAACATATTGCCCATTCATCGCGATCACAGACGTCATTTCCGTTGCCAGAAGAACATGTTCAATCTCACACAACGTCCGCCCCGTCGCAATAATTGGCATAACATTTTTCGCGCGTAATTCCTTAAGCGCCCGCACAGAACTCTCCGCCACAACAGATTCACTCGTCAATAGCGTCCCATCCAAATCAAAAAAACAAATCGCTGCTGGTTTCAACTCATCAAATCCCTTCTTCAAACAATATATCCTCTCACAATACCACAAGTTCGATCATCATGCACACGATTGCAGTACCTCATTTCTCCAATCAAAAAAACCGATTGACATCCTATTTGGACACCAACCGGTTCTCACTTACAAATTACTATAATAGACATCGCCAATTTTTAGCATTGCACTAATCGTATTGTACTTCTCGTCACCAATATGAATCTTATCTTCTTCCTCTTGATAATGAATCGGCATGGACAAGATAGTTTCCTTATCCTGTTTAAAATAATGAGCATCCAAACCTAGCGTTTCCGTTATATTCACTATGTATTTATTGAATTTCGCATTACTTATGACTTTGCCATTCAAAATCGCTTCCGCCGTACTTTGAGAAAAATTAGTAGCCTTCGCAAAAGAGCGTTTCGTAAAGCCGTTCAACCTTATATATAAATTGACATTCTCAGCAATTCTTTTCTTTTCTAATCTATTCATTGTTTTTTCCTCCCGTAGTGGGTTTGTCTATAATGCTATTATGCCCGAGAAAAATGAGAATATGATTAAAACTGGGTAGTATTCTGGTAATAAATTAAGAAAAGCGGAAGAAGCCCGCTTAGCCTCGACAGAAATTGTTAGGGAGCGCAGTGAAAACCCGCTTTTGGTTTTTGCGGAGGCTACGAAAATTTCGAGGGGCTGGCTTCTGGAGCTGGATCACCTGAAAAGCAGAAGAAGCCCGTTAGACCCGAAAAAATTTGTTAGGAGGCGCAGATAAATCCATCTTTTGGATTTTTCGGAGGCTACGAAAATTTCGAGGGGCTGGCTTCTGGAGCTGGATCACCTGAAAAGCAGAAGAAGCCCGTTAGACCCGAAAAAATTTGTTAGGAGGCGCAGATAAATCCATCTTTTGGATTTTTCGGAGGCTACGAAAATTTCGAGAGGCTGGCTTCTGGAGCTGGATCACCTGAAAAGCAGAAGAAGCCCGTTAGACCCGAAAAAATTTGTTAGGAGGCGCAGATAAATCCATCTTTTGGATTTTTCGGAGGCTACGAAAATTTCGAGGGGCTGGCTTCTGGAGCTGGATCCAAAGGCACAAAACAAAAACAATCACATGAATTTCGAGATCCCACCTTCTCTAAATTCTAAACTTCAACAAAAAACACAACCCACCTCCAAATCCAGCCCATAGCACCCGCCGATAGATTACATACCACTCCACTTCCATGCATTTTGAAAACTCCATATCACCAGAAATGATGCCTCATATAAGCCCCAACAGATTTTGTCCGTTAGAAACAAAAAGCTTATTTATCGATGCCAACTACGACATTAATAAACAAGCTTTACTCATAACTGTTATTTCATTCTATATTTCAATACTCTCCAAGTGTTTCAAAACAGCGGTCGTTCCATCTATTCCTTGGCGCACACACTCTGATAACTCTACGCCATCAAAAGAGGCACCTCCCGCAAAAATTCCTGGATACGACTTCCTGAATTCCTCAAAAATCGCTTCTCTTCGCTGTACATGGCCAACTGTATACTGTGGCAAACTATTCCGCCACCGCGTAACCATCGTATAATCTGGCGCTCGATTAATTGTCATAATCCGATTCAAATCATTCAAAACAGTCTCTTCTATTGCCTTATCCGCCAAGTCTACAATAGATTCTTCTTTTCTACGACCAACAAATGCGCGAAGCAATACCTTGTCATCAGGAACAGTGTGAGGCCATTTCTGGTGAATCCACGAACACGCCGTCATCGAAAAATCTTCATTTCGCGATACGACAAATCCGCTTCCTTTAATATCTTTCTCAATCGCATCTTTTGGAAAAATCATCGACACCGCCGCCACACTTGCAGCAGGAACTTCACCAATCTCCTCAAAATTCGAATCATCTCGGAACATCGGTACAATTTCATGATACGGCAATGCAATAAAAATACTATCCGCTTGAAGCTTCTCTTGATTCGAAATCGTCAGCTCATAACCTCGCGCTTGCCTAGTAATCTTCTGCACACGTTTGCCTTTTTTAATAATTTTTGCAGAAAGTTCTTGTTCTAAAGCCTCAACAATCGTTGCTAAACCGCCACGCATCGTCAGAAAAGTAGATGTCGTGCTTTGCTGCGCCGTCGTTTTATCATAGATCCCGCGAACCCCTTTAATCAGGCTCCCGTACTCCCGTTCCAAATTCAAAAACCGCTCACCTGTTGCCTCGGCACTCATCTCATCCAGATCACCAGCATAAATTCCCGACATCAATGGCTCTAAAATATTATCCACCATTTCATCACCAACACGTGCTCTCAAAAAAGTTCCAAGTGCCATATCTTCTCCATCCACTTGTTGCTTTCCTACAAATAAATCTCCGAGCACGCGTATTTTACCACTTGCCGACAATAAACCCGTTTTAAAAAATGGCCGATAGCGCGCTGGAATCCCCATAATGGAACTTTTGGGAATCGGGTGCAGACCTTGCTTCGCGAGCACATAATTATCTCCCGTCGCATTCTCGACCAACTGATCCTCCAAATCCAAGTCCGCTACCAGTTTCTTCATTTCTGGTTTCCGACGTAAAAATGAATCCGGTCCCCGTTCTATCACATAGCCATCTTGCCGTACCGTTTCAATCTTTCCGCCGACTTTCGTTCCAGCTTCCAGTAGCACCAATTCATAATCTAAACCTTGTTTTTCGAGTTCTTTTTTCAAATAAAATGTGCTTGATAATCCTGTAATCCCCCCACCGATTACAACTATTTTTTTCTTAACCACAGGAAACACTCACCTTTTTATTTATATTTATCTTATTACTTCCAATTTTTCCAAACGACCGTTGCCAAGACATCTAAAAACTCTTTGTCGTCATTAGGCATCGGCGGACGGTGATATGTCGCTCCAATTTCGTCCGTCACAACTTTACATTCGTAGTCATTATCGTACAATACTTCCAAATGCTCCGCCACAAAACCAACTGGCGTATAAATAAAATGTTTGTAGCCATGCTCTTCAAAAAGTGCGCGCGTTAAATCCTGCACATCAGGACCAAGCCATGGCGTCCCAGTCTTGCCTTCACTTTGCCAACCTAAAGCATAATGCGGTACATCGACATTCACAAAAATTAATTCTGCCGTTTCCGCTAGTTGGTCAGGGTATGGATCGCCGTGCTCTTTAATCTTCTCAGGTAAACTATGCGCAGAAACAACAAGAACCGTTTGATCCAGCTCATCTTTTGGAATCTCGACCGCGTTAATTCGCTTCGCCCACATATCGATAAATTTCGGCTCATCATACCAGCTATCAATCGTCTTAATCGTTGGTCCGCCAATCTCTTCCGTCTTTTTAAGCGCACGACCGTTATATTCCTTCACGCTAAAACTCGAATAATGCGGCGCCAAAATGATTGAAATCGCTTCTTCTATGCCATCATTTTTCATTTCCTGAACGGCATCTTCAATAAATGGCTCAATATGTTTCAAGCCAATGTACGTTTTAAATTCAATATCTGACTGCATATTATTCAGTGTTTCCGCCAAACCATAAGCCTGTGCTTGCGTAATTTTAGCTAGCGGTGAAAGTCCACCAATCGCATGATAACGCGAACGAAGATCATCAATCAAATCTTGACTTGGCGTACGACCATGACG